>CAZBFP010000018.1:0-73316 GCA_964491265.1 uncultured Leptospirales bacterium
TTTACCCTGTCAATTTATAAATATTCGGGCCGGCCGTGTCGAATGTCGTTTAACGGTTACGTATATGAAACGTTTGGCATTTCGAAGCACTTTCCTGTCAAGTTACAAGTGACTTTGATAAGAGCTAAAATGCTCGATAAACCACTGACTGCCAAATGTTTTATATACGATGTTGTGCGTTCGTGCTTTATTTTATTTCTTCTCTTTTTCTATTACTTTATCAAATCTACTGTCCATACAAGCACTCAAATCTGTAGTCACAAATTTTCCGTTATAGAATAAACTAAAAATTGTCGCTGGTGTTGGGGACGATTGTGCTTTCTCCATCGTGTCAAGTTTGATAACTTTTAATGGCAATTTTCTTTTTTCTGCGGTTTCTGTCAATGAAGTCGTTACATGATACTCCGAAAAAGGGCAGCGATTTGAATAATAAATCACTAATCCATTTTTATCCTTACATTCTCCGCTTTTTACAGAATCTTTAAACTTTGGGTTGTCAGCATTGGGATTTATCTTTATTACAAGTAAACTGAATCCCGACGATAATTTCTCACAAGTCTCAAATCCATGTTTTAACATCCATTTGGTATCACTCATAAAGTGAAACTTGGTTGTACCTACCACTGTTACTAATCCATCTTTGCCTTGATTTTTTGCATCTTCAAGAGCAAGTCTTAACAGTTCCTTACCATATCCATGTCCTTTGTATTGACCAGAAACCCAAAAACAGTTTATCAATAAGTAATTTGGTGCATCAACAGGAACCCAACCTTTCTCGGCTGGTCCGTACTCTATAAATACTTTTGCTCTGGCATCAATTCTGCGAAAAACGTATCCGTTGTCAAATTCCTTTTTAAGCCAGTCTTTTTTTAATTCATAACTGTCCTTGCATTTTTTGTCTGAAATAGCACAGCAAATATGCTCCTTGTCAATGTTTGTTTTATCAAGTGTTATTAATTTTTCCATGTTTCAATTTTCCTTTAGATTCTGTCAAACTTAATCTGTTTGAGTGACAACCTTATGTCAGTAGTTGTTTATATGCAATTCGGTCTCCCAGCATGACGCACAACGCCCCCGGCGTGCACGACGCTGCCGGAACACATTCTTTCTATGATGCAGTAAATTTTTTTACAAGACATTTTTTATGCCGCTAAAAATTGGCAGTGTGGCGAAGCCCAAGCGGAAGTGCAGGGCGGTCTTCTTTGCCCTGCACTGGAGTGCCGCGTGCCACGCCGTGTTAAGCGACGTTCGACCAGTTGAGGCTGGCTCCCAGTCACAGAAAATAAAAATGGAATCCTTTATGCGATAGTAAAAAATCTGTGATACTATAATTTTTTAAAAAGGAAAATCAAAAAGCAGCACTTCAAATGTTCATTACTTTGAAATTATTAATATCCAGATGAACATTTGAAGTGCTGCTTACCAACAGAAGTCCAAACGGGGAAAAGTAACGTTTAATTTCTTGCTGGTATTATGTTTTAATTCACAGTATAAAGGGAGCCCGCCTCAACTGAGGCCGGCCCGCCAGATCTAAGAATTATATTTTAGATAAGATTTACTCACCAGTACAGAATTTCTACAGCCAAAAAGTTTACCCTATCGATTTATAAATAATAGGGCCGGCCGTGTCGAATGTCGTTTAACTATTATTGTCTGTAGAAGAATTCTGATAAATAGTCAAGAATTAACAATAAAGAGCGAAAAAAAAGTGCGGATATGGGAATAAAACTTGACAAAAAGCGAAACGGGTGTTAAGTATATATGTGAATAGTTAAATGAGGGTATGCGAACATGAAAAGAGAAAGATATGAACGCTATATTGAACCATTCATAGAATACTTTGGCATTAATCCTAAATATATTTCAGGCAAAGACATCCAAAATTACCTGCTGAATAATAATTACAAAAATAATCCAGGTCTGGTAAAAGCCCTTTATGATTATTACAATGAAATTGATGCATTTCGTTATGTTATTAAAAAAGCATTTGATGACCTTAAATCAATACCTGAAATTGAAATAATAATACCGGCACAATCAGATAATGAAACAGCAGCTCCTTTGCCGGAAAAATATAATGATTTTATAAACAGCCTTAAACTTCGCAAATACAGCCCCCGTACAGTGAAGGCATATTCATCTGCACTGAAAACTGTCAACTCCTGGCTTTTCCAAAATCACAGGGTAATGGTTGATTCGCTGGACCCGGACATTGCTTTGAAATATTTTCTATATCTTGTTAATGATGCTCAGGCGTCTTATTCAACTGTTCGTATCCATCGATTCGCTGTTGAGTATTACCATAATATTATTCTTAAGCACCCCATTGATCTCTCTTTTATGAATAAGATGAAAAAAGGGGACCATCTGCCCACAGTGCTGACCCGCAATGAGATTATTATGCTTCTTAGAAAAATTACTAACATTAAACATCGTGTTATGATTTCACTTCTCTATTCTGCAGGACTTCGGGTTTCGGAAGTTACCGCTCTTCGTGTCGGTGATGTATCTATCGACAATCTTACACTTTCGGTAAAACAGGGGAAAGGTAAGAAAGACCGGATTACTGTTTTTTCTCACGATCTGGTGGGGATGATCCTGGAATGTATGGACGGGAAGAGCGCCGGGGATTATCTATTTGAATCCGGATACAAGGGGAAAGACAAACTTACAGCAAGAACAGTACAGGCGGTTTTTAAGAGGGCTCTGGTTAAAAGCGGTATAAAAAAAGATGCTTCCTGTCATGATTTAAGGCATAGTTTTGCTTCTCATCTGCTTGAGTCTGGTACTGATCTGCGCTATATTCAACTTCTTTTAGGGCATAAAAATATTTCCACAACAACAATTTACACCCGTGTTTCAACTCCCGGTCTAAAGGGTATTAAAAGTCCCCTGTAAGGGAATAATATCTTGACTCGACTTATAATGATATTTTCAAGGGGGGATTGCCGGTTTATTCTATTTCTTCGTGGTTTTTATCCTTGAAGGGGTAAGCCGGAACAGCATCCGGCTTACCCCTCACTGATGTATGGATGTCGAAAAGTTTACTAAGTGTTTCCGGTACTAAGCGTAAATTTTATATCAGCTTTTCAATCCACTTCATGCAGAGATCCCATACCTCCTGGCGGTTTACTTCATTAAAGTTTTCATGAAAGTTTTGTGGATATTTCACCATCTCAACAGGTTTTGATGTTACTGACTTAAGGGCTTTTTCGCTCCCTTCAGGATCAGCAAGATGATCATCCCCTGCAATAATCCCCAGAATAGGAGCCGCACTCCACTGTGACATATTTTCTGCTACATATTTCTGAGCATTTACAGAAGCAACTGCAAGTTTTGCTGAACCAGTTGTTCCCCTCACACCTGAAGCCTCATCTGCATGATGGCGGGCAGTTATCTCTTTGTCATGGGTTAAAACATCTGTCAATGGTTCCGGTGCCACTGCCATTTTAGGATGGAAAATGGATATAATCTTTGCTGCAGCGAGTAAAACAGGAGAAACTTTTACCTTATTAACAATCCATGGAGAGGAAACAATAACCCCTTTTACATCTGAATTTTTTCCTATAGTTAATCCGTAATATAGCGAAATCAGGGCTCCATTGGAATGTGAAAGAATAAAAACAGGAATTCCCGGATTTTTTTCTTTTATATTCTTCAAGTAGAAATCGATATCTTTCGAATATGTATCATATGAATCTATATGAAAAAAGTTTTTTCCCCCCGGATTATTCTTCGGGAAGTCTCCATGCCACCTTAAATCCAAAGCATATGTGGCAAGACCTTTGCTTTTAAAATATAGTGCTGTGTTTTTCCAGTCCCCGGCAAATGCCATGCCGCCATGAACTGCCAGCAGAATTGCTTTAGGTTTCCCTTCCGGCAGCCAAATATGTGAAGCCAGATTAGTTTTTCCATCAGGTTGAAAAATCTCGTATTTTGTTTCTCCATAGTCCATGTATAAACCTCAATTAATATTTTATTTGATTTTCATGTAATGAGCGTGATTAAAAAAAAGCGACAATAAGTATTATCTATTCAGCATCCTCAACCAGTTTAGAAATCCCAAACCAGAGATATAATATCCATAAGATAAGCCCGAGGTGAAGGACATCGTTGGCGTTGAACCATATACCGCTTTCCCATAGAACATCTGCAAAACCTGACAGAAGATAGGCAAAATATGTAAACACAATGGCGAACATAAAGAGCCAGGCTTTTATCAGACGGGCATCAAGTTTTTTTTCTGTTTTTCTGTACCTTATGATATTAACTATAAACATAAGTACGTAAACGGGGAATACGAACATTACCATACATTCAAAAGATACCATGAACCGGTCTGGTATTATCGTTCCGGAAATAATTACTGCAAGATAAATTGCAGTGTTGACGATTGAATAAATTATAATCCCCTTGCGGAGTTTTCCTGCTGCACTTGAATATGCAACAGCCAGGGCTGTGATATTAATGTTTATAACATAAAGGATCAGGTACCATATTTCCCACCAGCTTGTCCAGAGGCATTCTGCCTGACCGGCGCATTTTAATTCATAACTGAATGCCTGATAGCTTGTTCCTGCGCTGAAAGTTGATGCAGCCCAGAACAAAAGAGCAATTCCCCATAGAAGTCTTGACATGCTGCTGCCCCGTATTTTCAGGAAATAAATCCCTGCAGCCGCAATTATAAATCCGAGTCCGTAGACCAGTATGGTTGAACTCGGTTCTGCAAGTATGAAATTCAGTGATCCTATCTCCAGGGGAACATGGGAGTGAGTGGCAAGCCATTTTTCAGGAGTCATTTCCCATTTTAACTGTTCAAGGTTTCCGCATCCTGTAAAAACAAAAAATCCCGAAACAAAAAAGATGATCCTTTTCATCGATATTTCTCCTGAAATTATTATTTTATACTTAAAACATCGGCTTTTTAATGATAATATAAATATAAATCAGTGTTAATTCCTTAACTTTTATTTTTAAATAAAATGCTCTAATATCCCCGCCGCCGTAGGCGGCGGGGATATGGGAAACATCATTATTGTACTATAAAATGTCTTTAGGAATAATTACTGAATATAAATATAAATATATCTATCGGGCAAATCCATCAGAAATCTTTTTTTTTATCTATAAAATCTATCAAGTTGTATATTATGTCAACATTTTTGGAAAAACCTGATTACTGACAAGACCTTCCAGTTTTTAAAATAATTATTGATTTAATACTCACTATTATTAGTTTTTGTTCTAATATGCTTTTAAGTGATGATTTGCGGAGTTTTTATGAATAATTATAGAGTTACTCATGAGAGGTTTGTTGAACTGAGTTATAAACTTCTCGATGAAATTAAGGATAATGGTGAGGAATATAAGGCAATCCTCTGCCCTTTAAGGGGGGGATTTTTCCTTTCCTACTTTATGAGCGTGCATTTGAAGCTCCCTATTTCCTATATCGAGATATCCTCCTATGCGGGTAAGGAGCAGCGGAGATTTCAGATCGGGATCCGTCCTGAGCTGATTGAAGGGAAGTTTCTCCTTTGTGATGATATTTATGACAGCGGCAATACCATTAAGGAGATCCATAAGATGTATCCCAATGTGGATTTTGATACAATCTGTCTTGTCTCAAAGGTGAAGGAGGCTGAGGTTATTTATGCCGAGCTTGTTGATGTTGACAGATGGGTCGATTTTTACTGGGAAGTGATGTAGGAGGTTGAAGTGAGCAGGTTTATTTCTTATATTTTTCTTTTGTTTATTGTTGTTACATGTGCTATTTTATTTGTACCGGCTGTTATTATATGGCTTGTAACTATGCCTTTTGATAAGAGGAAGATTATTCTTCATCAGTATACCTGTTTCTGGGGAGCATTTTACACATGGGTTGCCCCTTTCTGGAAAGTGCGGGTTCTTGACAGGCATAAGTTTAAAAGGGACAAGGTCTATGTTGTGGTTTCCAACCACCAGTCCCAGCTCGATATTCTGGTTGCATTTAATCTTTTCCGCCATTTTAAATGGGTTTCCAAGGCTGAGATTTTTAATGTCCCTTTTGTGGGGTGGAACATGTATCTTAATAGGTATGTGCGCCTTGTGAGGGGAGATAAACAGAGCATTGAAGAGATGATGAGGGTGAGTGAAGAGAGGCTTAAGGAGGGGAGTTCGGTTTACCTCTTCCCTGAAGGGACCAGGTCTCCTGATGATAAGATAAGATCTTTTAAGCCGGGTGCTTTTATTATTGCACATAAGCTTAAGCTTCCAATTCTTCCTATTGCTATTGCAGGGACTAACAAGGCTCTCCCCAAGTACAGTATGAATGTTGATGGGGTGCATAAAATTTATTTTCAGATTCTTGATGAAATTCCTTATGAAAAATTTTCTCATCTTTCTGTTGAGGATACAGCAGAGCTGGTGAGAGGCGTTATTATTGAAGCTGCTGAAAAACTAAAGTCCAGGGGGTGAGTTTATGAGCAAGGTCTACTTTATTCCGGTTAATGGTATCTCTTCTGATGAGGCGCTGGCACAAAAGCTGGCTGAGCTTCTTGTTAAGGAGGACCTTCTTGCTTTCATTGCAGAGAAGGACATGGTTGCTGTAAAGACACATTTTGGAGAAAGCCTGAAATCCGGTTTCCCCCGTCCGGTGTTTTTAAAAACCCTGGGTGATCTGGTTAAGGGTAAAGGGGCACTCCCCTTTATGACCGAAACATCCACTCTCTACAAGGGGAACAGGAACAACGCTGTTGTTCATACTGAGCATGCAATTAAGCAGGGCTTTGACTATGCCAGCACAGGGATGTCTATTATTATGGCTGACGGGCTCTATGGTGATGAGGAGAGCGATGTTAAAATCAATGGCAGAATTTATGATTCTGTCAAGGTTGCATCACTCCTTTTAAAGTCCCAGAGTTTTGTATGTATTTCACATTTTACCGGTCATCTTGTTGCAGGTTTTGGTGCTGCTCTAAAAAATCTGGGCATGGGCTGCGCAAGCAGAAGGGGTAAAATGGTGCAGCATTCCACTGCCAAGCCTGAAATAAGTGAAAGCAGATGTACCATGTGCAACCAGTGTGTTATATGGTGCCCTACTGAAGCAATAACAATGAAAGAAAAATCGGCATTAATTGATCAGGATACATGTATCGGATGCGGCGAATGCCTTGCTGTGTGCAGGTTTGATGCTGTTAAGTATAACTGGGGCGCCACTTATGAGGATCTGCAGAAAAAGGTTGTTGAGCATGCCATGGGTGTGCACAAGGTTACAGAAAATAAAAGTATATATATTACTCTTCTTACAAGGATTTCCAAAGACTGCGACTGTATGCCCGCATATGAAAACATCTGTCCCGATCTGGGGGTTCTAATATCTTTTGATCCGGTTTCCATAGATGCTGCGGCAATTGATCTTGTGGAGAAGCATTCAGGTAAAAAGCTTTCTCAGATGGCTTATGATATTCCATATATGTTCCAGGTGGACTATGCCAGGGAGATCGGCTTCGGTGCTCCCGATTATGAGCTTGTTGAAGTTAAATAGCTGATGGCGGATAAAAGAATTATTATGTTCCTGCTAAAAATATAAGTGAATTTAGAAAAGGGAAAAGTGAGTCACGGTAAATAAAACCTGTTGTCACAGCTGCTATTATAAGTATTATGGTTGTAATGGTACTTATTTTATGCCTATGATCAATTTCCTTTTAAGTCCGGTCTTCCTCTTCCCTGTTCATGGGATTCTCTGCGTTCTTTTGTGAAATTTTATTAGAGTCCCTGCCTGTAAAAAATAGGCAGGGACCTGATTGACAGACAATTATTTTTTTAACATGAAAAGATTAATCCTTCTGTGCATGTCATTTACTACAGCTTTGGAAAAGTCCCGGTCAAATGCCACGCGCAGTATCTGTCCGCTTTTAATAGTAATATTCTGTGACAGGCTTCCGTTTTTTATGTTGTATATATAAACAACATGATAGCATCCCCCTTTGCACTTCTCCTCTGTAAAAGCAATCTGTGACCCCTCATTATTTAAAATATAATCACTTCCGGGTGTAACCCCATTGATTGATTTTATTTCTTTAATTTTTTTTAGTCCCTGCTTTGAGACATCATATAATGTGTATATCCTGTTTTTCCCGTCAAAAAGTAATAGCCTTTTACTGTCTCCTGAAAATTTAACAGTGCTTTCCGGGTTTCCTGAATATGGGATTGAAAATTCTGTAAGCGTGGTTTCATTTCCCGAGGGTAATGAAACCATGGCGCATTGCCCCTCATCCTTCTCAACAATCATTGTATCCCCTGACGGGGCTATAGCTTTTATGTTGTACTTTTCATAGCCTCTTGCATAACCGCTTCCAGTCATGTTCAGTTTTCTGGTATAAATCGTTTTACTTTGACCCTTTGATGGATTTCCTGATTTAACTGTAACGGAATCTTTTTCCGTGGTTGTATAAATAATTTCGTCAGGACTTTTCCATATATAGACTGACACGGCATCTTTAAAGGATTTCCTGAAAGAGCCTGCAGATGATGACCCTGTAAAAATATAGGCAGGTCCATAATACTGCTTCCCGTCCTTTGCAGTAAATGAAATCATTTTCCCGTCAGGAGAAAACTGGATATCAGGCCCGATCATATACTGTTTATTCTGAAAAGAAGCTATTGTTTTAGCAGTGACTGAAACTGCAGCAGAAAATACAAGTGCTGCTGATAAAAGAATAATTATTTTTTTCATTTAATATTACCCCGTTTTATTATTAGTGTATCTGGCCTTTTTATATTCGTAGTATATTTTTTTAATCTGTTTCTTTTCCTTCTATGCTGCATAAGAGACTCTGCATCCTTTCCATCCCCTCCTGTGAAGCCATTGCGTAAATTTCATCATTGAGTCTCAGTTCAAAAGAAGTATGGTAAATATAGCGGTCAGTGCCGTTTCTAACAACAAGAAATATTGTTACATCTTTGGGCAGAGGATATTTGCCTGCGTTGTTTTTTATGAATTCATTGCATGTTATCTGGAACCATTTAAGTCCCTGTTTGTCTATTGAAAAGACATCCTTAAGTCTTGACAGAAAACCGTTCCAGGAAAAATTTTCATCATCTTTGCTTCTGCTGCTGAATGCCAGTTTAATATTTTCCTCTTTAATTATTTCGGCAAGTTCTTCAGTTGCTTTTTCATTAAGAACGGTGTAAAGGTTTTCTACTCCATATGTTTCTTTTACAAAACGGCAGAATAGAATATTAATTTCATTATTGTCTGATGCGGCAAGAGCTGAAGTATAGTCCTCAATTTCAATGCCTCTATATGTGGCAGAATCAAGGGCATTTCCCTCAATGCAGAGAAATTCCTTTTGTCTGGCCATGCGGCATTTTTTGCTGTTTGAGTCTATGAAAAGGATATCTGTGCTGTCATTCCGCCATTTTTCTGCAATCATGAGAGATATTTCATTAACTCCAAGAATAATAAGGCTTCTGTCTCCTTTTACGAGAATGTTTAGTTTCAAAGCAACCCATTTTGCGGAAAGACCCTGCGTGAGAACAGTTAGTGATATAAGCATAAAGATTAGTATTTCAATTGTATGGGCTTTTTCAATTCCGGCAGCTTCGAGTTTAATTGATGCTATAGAAGCAACTGATAAAGCAATTATGCCTCTTGGTCCAAGCCATGACATAAATAGTTTTTCCCTTGCTGAGAAGTTCTCTTTTGCCGTGCTTATAAAAATTACAGGGAACCTGGCTAATATTATTATAAACACAATAACCAGTCCTTCTGCCATGTACTGGCTTATATATTTTATTTCAAAATTTGCTGAAAGAAGAACAAAAAGAACTGAGGTTATAATCCGGGTAACCTGGTCTTTGAAATTAAGTATTTTTTCCTTTGGCCTGTAGTCCATTGTGCTCAGGACTAGCCCTACAACAACAACAGTAAGAAGACCCGATTCGGGAAATAAAAGTTCGGAGAAGATAAAAGAGAGAAGAACGGATCCCAGAATAAAAAAACTGTTTGCTGATAAAGGAATAATCGAGGTACGGCATAAAAGGTATTTTGATATATAACCGAATATAATTCCAAATAATATTCCTGCTGCGATAGAAGATGCAAATTCTGCAATTGATAGACTTATTGTATGGCTCGTTAGAACGAACTCGAGTGTTACGATTGCCAGAATAGCTCCCACAGCATCAATAAGTACAGCTTCGCCGTTCATGAAATTTTTAACCCTGCTGGTGAGTGCAATGTGCCTTATTATAGGTTTTATTACTGTGGGTCCTGTAACAACTATGAGTGATGCAAAAATAATGGAAATTTCCCAGGGGAGCCCTGCTATATATTTCGCGCAAATAAATCCCACAGAAACCATTATAATAACTGAAAGAAGAATATCTTTTAATAGCACAGACTTTAATGATGTGATCTGCCTGATATTTAGTGAAAGGCCCCCTTCAAATAGTATTATGGCTACAAATATTGTAATCATAATACTCAGGCCATCACCCAGAGATCCAGGATCAAGTATTCCCAGTACACTGGGGCCGAATATTATACCCATTGCAAAGTAGAATATTATTCCCGGAAGTTCAAATTTATCGGAAAGGACAATACCCGTTGATCCCAGAACAATACTTAGCATTACTGTTTGAATAATTGTGCCATCAGTCATATACAAACCCGCTTATGAAGATGATTTAACATCATGACAATTTTTGTTAATAAAAATGACTTTTATTATACCAGACCAATATTATTATGGTCAAGCTAAAATATAAAGATGAAGAATTTCAGGGGGATGCGGGTTATCCGTTATTAATTTTGCTGTATTACTTGAAATGATTACTTTATTTTTGTATATTTAATTAGTTTATAATAATCATTAACTTTGTGTAATAATGGTGTCTGCCGTTTCCTGTATTCCGGGTATCTGAGTATTATATAACAGGGAATTGCTATGGAATTAACACTGATTTAAGTTTTTGTATAAAAAAATTAACGTTCCATTATAATCAAATTAAAGCTGTAAACGGATTTATTTAGAGGGGTAATTATGGACTTTAACTTAAATACAGTATCTTTTTTGTCGGAAAAAAGTTTTCTTCCCATTGATGCGGGGAGGGTCTATGATGTGCTGATAATCGGCGGAGGGCCTGCAGGTTTGACTGCTGCAGTCTACTGCATGAGGAAGGGGGTGAGTACCGCAATTATTATAAAGGATATCGGGGGGCAGGTTGCAGACACTGCTTCTATAGAGAATTACCTGGGTTATAAATATATTAATGGTGTTGAGCTTGTGGAGAAATTTAAGGAGCAGGTGCAGCAGTTTTCTATCGGTTATGAAGAGGGGCACTCTGTTGTTTCTCTTTCTGCAGGGGATGTTAAAAAGACAGTACTTGATGACGGCAAGGAGATATTGTCTAAGACTGTAATTATTGCCTCAGGTAAGTCGTGGAAAAAACTGGGTGTTCCAGGTGAGGACCGCCTTGTGGGGCGGGGGGTTGCTTATTGTGCAATCTGTGACGCCCCCCTTTTTGCAGGTAAAACCGCTGTTGTTGTGGGTGGAGGGAACTCAGGGATTGAGGCAGCCATAGATCTTGCTGCGATTGCATCAAAGGTGATTCTTCTTCAGCTCCTGGAAAATCTGACTGCTGATAAAATTCTTGTTGATAAACTTAAGAATTTCAGCAATGTGGAGTATATCTTCAGCAGCAGGGTTGTTGAAATAAACGGGCAGGAGAGGGTTGAGAATATTACTGTTGAAAATCTTATTACTGAAGAGAAGAGTACTCTTGTCACTGATGGTATTTTTATTGAGATAGGTCTTGATCCGAACAGCGGTTTTGTTAAAGGTGTTGTGGGGATGAATGAGTTTAATGAAATCAATATAGACAGTTACTGCAGAACAGATGCTGAAGGGATCTTTGCAGCAGGGGATGTTACCTCCGTACCTTTTAAACAGATTATTATTGCGGGAGGGGAGGGTTCAAAGGCCGCCCTTGCAGCATGTGAATATATTATGATGAAAGCTTAGGAAAGAAATATAGAGGAGGATTGTTATGGCACTATTTGATCCGAAAGTACAGGAGCAGCTGAAAAATATTCTTAAAAGCATGAAAGATGAGGTAAAGATAGTATATTTTACACAGGAGATTGAATGTCCCCTCTGCCGCGATACCAGGGCCTTTGTTGAGGAGATAGCATCGCTAAACCGCAAACTCTCTATTGAAGTGTATAATCTTGTTCTTGATAAGGATAAGGCAGAGCTCTACGGTGTGGATAAAATTCCGGGGATTGTGCTTCTTGATAAAAACGGGAAGGATAATGGGATCAAATTTTACGGACTCCCCGGCGGTTATGAGATAAATTCATTTCTGGGAACACTCCTTGAGGTATCGGGGCATAAGGAGGAGATCCCTGCCCAGCTTATGGAGAGAATCAGAAATGTGGACAGGGATGTGCATATCCAGGTTTTTGTGAGTCTGGGGTGTCCCCACTGTCCCGGCGCTGTATCAGCAGCCCACAGACTTGCACTGGAGAACCAGCGTATAAAAGCTGATATGGTTGACACTAATAATTTTGTCCCTCTGGCGCAGAAGTATAATATTTCCGGTGTGCCGAAAATTGTTTTTAATGATAAATTTGAGCTTGTGGGGTCTCACCCGATAAATACTTTTCTTGATGTTATTGACAGGCTCAGGGATGTTTCTGTTAATATTGACTGATAGTATTATCTTCACAATGTTAATGAAGATCAGGAAGTATTAAACAGGATAGTTAAATGCGTAAAAGGATAAGTAATACCCCTGTAAGGGACTATTTTAAATTTCTGGCTTTTACAGGGGGTCTCATTTTCCTGGTTGGCCTTAGCGCGGGGAATCTAAATTATCAATGGCACTGGCATAGAATACCGGGGTATATTGTCACTTTTTATGACAGCTCTTTTTCTGCAGGGCCTCTTCTTAAAGGGCTCTATGTTACAATGCAGATATCTCTGCTTAGTATGATTTTTGCTCTGGTTATTGCGGTTGTTACCGCACTTCTGCGTCTATCAGGTTCATTTACTGCCAGGCTTATTTCCTACTGGTATATAGAATCAATAAGGAATACCCCTCTTCTGATTCAGATATTTTTTATGTATTTTGTTATTGCACCTATTCTTGACATCAATGCTTTTTTCTCTGCTGTTATTGCACTGGCTTTTTTTGAGGGGGCATATGCATCTGAAATTTTCAGGGCTGGGATTCTCTCAATAAGGAGGGGGCAGTGGGAGGCGGCATGCAGTCTCGGTTTAAGCAGGCTTCAGTCGTACCGGTATATTATTCTCCCGCAGGCGACGCGAAGGGTTCTCCCGCCGCTTACCGGGCAGGGGGTTTCACTAATCAAGGACTCGGCCCTTGTAAGTACGGTTTCAATTTATGATTTAACAATGCAGGGGCAGAGGATAGTTTCGGAAACCTTTCTTACCTTTGAGGTTTGGTTTACAGTAGCTTTTATTTATCTTATTATGACAGGGTCCTTGTCGATGTTTTCCGCCTGGCTTGAAAGGAAATATGCTGTGAGATGATTTTTTATTTTTTAAAAGAGTTTAGAATTCCCCCTCCGGGGCGCCCTCTGCTTGTACTGAGCTCGTCGAAGTAAGCAAAGCGAAGAAGTACTCCCGGGGTAGATTTAGGGGGCTTAACTTAATGACAGTGCCCCCTGTCCCCCAAAGGGGGCACGTAGAAGAAAAATTTGACTAAGTAGATGAAGTTCTGACGAGTATTGAAATTTAAACATTGCAGATTAAAGATGAAGATGTATTAAATAATAATAGAATTATGAAAGTGGTGATAGATTAACTCGTGCCCCCTTTGGGGACAGGGGGAGAAGGATTTGAAAGGTATCCGGATATTCCGGGATGGGCAATTTTATTATAATCTGTTTTTTATTAAGTTGAATCAATAAATATATATATGGAGAAAGAAATGAAAAGAATATTGTCAGTATTAATAGTGTTCTCTCTTATGATCCTTGTTTCATGCAGTTTTAAAAAGCATGAGGAGGGGAAACTTCTGGAGGATATTCAGAAGCGTGGTGTAATAAGGGTTGGCATGTCCACTTTTGTTCCATGGGCAATGAATGATAAGGAGGGGAATCTTATCGGTTTTGAAATCGATGTTGCAAGGGAACTTGCAAAGGATATGGGGGTGAAGATAGACTTTATACCTACAAAATGGTCCGGCATAATTCCATCTCTGCTTACGGGTAAGTTTGATGTGATAATCGGCGGTATGGGTATAACTGAAGAGAGGCTTGAAAAGGTGGACTTTTCCGATCCATACGATTTTTCAGGTATGTCAATTGTGGCAAGCAGAAAAATAGCCCCCGGTTTTTCAAAGATTGATGATTTCAATAAAGAGTCAATAACCATTGCCGCACGGCTCGGTACTACTGCAGCAGAAGCTGTAAAAAATAATTTTCCCAGAGCGCAGGTGAAGCTTTTTGATGATGAGTCTCAGGCAATACAGGAGCTTCTTACTGACAGGGTCCATGCAGTAGTTGCATCCGCCCCCCTCCCTGAATTTCAAAGTATAAAGTATAAAGACAGGTTTTACCTCCCCCTTAAAGATACTTTTACAAAAGAACCTGTTGGTTTTGCCATCAGAAAAAATGAAGAGCCGGCAAAGAATTATTTTAATGAATGGATCAGGAAAAAACAGAATGACGGTTTCCTTGCTGAGCGGAAGAATTACTGGTTCAGGACAAGGGACTGGGAAAACAGGATAGAATAAATTGAAGAGAAGGATCAGGTTTACATATCTGGATGTTATCCTGCTGCTCCTGATTTTTTCAGGGGCAGCTTATATGATATACAGAATTTCTGTTGATTTGAGATACGACTGGAAATGGTCGGTGATTCCCGATTATATTGTAAGGTATGATTCAGTATCGGGCAGCTATGTGCAGGGTCTCCTTGTGCGCGGTCTTGTCACTACTATGAAGTTAAGCATCTGGGCCTCAATTCTCGCTTCTCTTCTCGGTATTGTTATGGGTATAATGAAAACCTCGGAGAGATATTTTTTCAGGATGCTTGCTACCTCATATGTAAGCCTTGTCCGGAATATCCCATCACTGGTCTTTATCTTTATTTTTTACTTTTTCTTCAGCAGTCAGATTATTACCTTTTTTAATCTCGATTACCATATAACCGGTCTTTCATCAAATTCGCAGTACCTGATCCGGGTGTTTTTCTGCCCGCCGGAACAGCTTACTGTTTTTGTATCAGCCATATTCACTCTGGCAATTTATGAAGGGGCCTACATGACAGAGATAGTGCGAAGCGGAATTGAGTCTATTGAACAGGGGCAGTGGGAGGCTTCTGATGCCCTGGGCCTCTCCGGGCTGCAGAGGATGAGGCATATAATTTTTCCTCAGGCGTTTAAGCGGATTCTCCCTCCAATGGCAGGTCAGCTTATTTCTGTTATCAAGGATTCGGCAATTGTATCTGTAATTTCCGTTCAGGATTTAACATTCCGCGGTATGGAGCTCATGGCTTCCACATACCGTACCTTTGAAATATGGATCACCATCACTGGAATGTATTTTATTTTAACATTCGCCTGCTCCTATGCGGTCAAGAAGCTTGAAGCATATATGGAAAAACGGGGTTTTGTGTAGCAAATGCCCTCACCCGCACATCGCTAACGTTTGTGCACCTGACGTGCATGGAGGTTCTAATGCCGCGATGCCATGGATGGCAATAAGCGGCCTCTCCCATCAAGTCGGGAGAGGGTTTTGTTTGAAATCGATTGGTTATATTATACTCTTTCATAATTTTCATTAAATAAAGTATCTTTGAAAAGAACCCTCTCATTGAGGGGATTAGCCACAGGAAGTGGCTATGTCGAGCGAGGACAGGAAGTCCTGATGACGCTCGACTGTGGCGCGCCGGAGCGATGCGGTGAGCTACAGTCGAACTGGCGGGGTGAGGTCCTGTTCCTGATGGCTCCGGGTGAGGCTTAAGGCCTCACTCAGGCAGTGTATCCCCGCACTCAGTTTTAAAAAGCGAGCCTTCCATTTCAATGCCAAACCAGGCGAGTATTCTGGCAAAAAGGCATTTTATATCCTCTGCTATATGGTAAAAGCTCGGTATAAGAATAAGTGTAATTACTGTGGCGAATATAAGGCCGTATCCGAAAGTAAGAGCCAGCGGGGCAACCATGTGATCCTTGCCGCCGAATCCGTAAATCGATGGAATAAGCCCCAGAACTGTAGTGCCTGTAGTTAACAGGATCGGCCTTAGCCTTATAACTCCGCCATATGACAAAGCTTCCTTGAGGGGGAGCCCTGTTGAGCGAAGATTGTTTATAAATTCAACAAGCACCAGCGTATTGCTTACAATAACCCCTGCTAAACTGAAAAAACCCATGTAACTCATGAAGTGAAACATTTCCCCATGGATAAATACGGCAAGTATAACACCAATGAGTGAGTAGGGTATTGCAATCATTACAACAAGCGGTATATAAATAGACTTGAAGTATGCTGTTAAAATCATGAATATTATAAAAAGAGCCACTAAAAAGTACTGCCCCATTTCAACAAGTCTTTCTCCGGTTTCTTCATGCTCCCCTCCATAGGAAATAAAATATCCGGGGTACTCCTTTTCGATATTTTTGAATTTATCCATCATCATGCTGTTTACAATGACAGATGTGGTTTTGGTTGTGTCAACATCTGCCTGAACCTGCACCAGCCTTTTATAATCGAGCCGGTTTATCTGGGAAATCCCGGTCTGTTTATCCACAGAGGTTATCATTGTAAGAGGAATAAGGCCTCCGGAGTTGTTTTCAACCATTACACTTTCAAGGCTGGACCGGTTTTTGCGCGCCCATTCAGGGAAACGGACCCTTACCCCTATGTCGTCATCCCCTATTTTTACATTTGTTGCAATTGCTCCTTCATAAGAAGCGTTAAGGGTTGTTGCCACATCATATGTTGAAACTTTGCTTCTTTTTGCCACTGCTTCGTTTATTCTGTATCTGTATTCATCTTTCCCCGGTTCATAATCGGTAGTAATATCCCGAACCCCGTCAATTGAAGAGAGAAAATCTGTATAGAGTGAGGCTATTTCATTAATCTTATTAAAATCCTCGCCTCTTATTTCTATATTTACAGGTTTCCCTACTGGAGGCCCCTTCTCCTTCAGATTGAATTCAATGGTCATTTTATCAGATATAATCCCATTCTCCTGAGCTTCCAGAATCTTATCCCGTGTTTCATTGAATATATCTACAGCTTCTCTTGCGCGTCCTTTTGCTGCTGTAAGATTAACTATAAAAGTAGACTTGTGGGTTGCTTTGCCCGGTTTAGGGTCAAGTAGGTTTGAACTTTTTTCTCCTATTGCGGACTGAAGCGCGTCGAGTTCAGAATCATCTATTTCGAGAAGAATTTTTTCAATTTTAAGAGCTTCTCTCAGGTTTGCCTTGAGATTAGTTACCTGAGGCATTTCAGTATATATTTCAAAGGTTTCCTCTCCGCCTTTTGGAGAGAAGGTGAAACCGATTTGTTTCTGAAGAGCCAGGGAGCCGATAAGTGCTACAGTCATTACAATGAGAGCCGGGTATCTCCATTTCAGCATAAAGTTGAGAAGAGAAAAATATTTTCTCTGGACTTTGCCGAATTTCCCGCTTTCAAAAAAACTTTCAGGGTCATGATCTGACGATACAGTATGTATGTTTTTTTTGCTTGGCCTTGCGAATGTATTCATAAAAGAAGGAACTATAAACATTGCGCCCAGCCATGAAGCAAAAAGGCATAATAGCAGTGTTGCCGGGAGGTCTTGTATGAATTTACCCATTATTCCGCCAAGCATAAGGAGCGGAGCAAATGCTGTAAATATGCATAACAGTGTGGCGGTGATTGGCCAGACTATTTCCTCTGTTCCTCTGGATATTGCCTCCAATCTCCCCATGCCCATATTCATGTAGCGGAATCCGTTTTCCGATACAACTATACTGAAGTCTACAATCATCCCAAGAACCATTACCATGCCGAAGAGGCTTATTACATTTATGGTGATTCCCAGGGTGTTCATCATAAAAAAAGCGAACATGAAAGCCACTGGTATGCTTAATGTCACTATTAAAGACATTCGAAATCCAAGCAGAAGAAAAAGTGTAGCAGCAAGAAGAATAAACCCTGTAATGGCATTTGTTATAACTGTATCAAGACTGTTGCGGGTGTACCTGCTTATTTCATTAAAGGTTGAAATCGCAGCATTGTCTGTTGTTGTAAATTGAAAATTTTTCAGCTTTTCTTTTACAATATCTGTAAGTATTAGTTCATCATAGGCACGCATTTTCCAGACTGTCATTGTAATAGCCGGGATGCCGTTAAACCTGTAAATTACATCAGCCTCCTCTGTTGTTTCTGTTACAGCGGCAATATCTTTAAGACGGGTCACATATCCTGAATCATTGGACATTATAACTGTATCCTTAATTTCCTGGATATTTTTAAACTGCCCCTTGGTTCTCAGTACATATTCCCGGTCCCCTATCCGGAGAGGCCCGCCCGGGAGGTCAAGATTCCTTTTTCGAAGATCGTTGATTATTGTGTTAAGGCCTATTCTGTATCTGGTAAGAGCTGAAGGGTTCACTTCAACAAGGAATTCCTTGTCATAGAATCCCTTCATCTCAACTTCAGCAACGCCCTTTATATCAAGGAGCATGTCTTCAAGCTCATCAGCTGCCTTTCTCAGTTCAAGGTAGGATACATCATTATTGATTCCATATACTGCAATATCTATGATGGGGCTGTTCTCTATTTTTATTTCCTCAACAAGGGGTTTGTCCGAATTATCAGGGAGGTTGTCAACAAGATCAACTGCGTCCTTAATATCCTGAACCACCCGCGTTTTGTTATCCGCTTTATCGTATATGTAAACAACTACAACAGAAACGTTTTCAACATTGTAGGATCTTATTTTGTCTATGTTGTCAACTTCCCGCACCTTTTTTTCAATGGGTACGGTTATAAACTGTTCAATTTCCTCAGGTGAGCCGCCCGGATAGGTTGTTGTAATTGACACCATGTCAAAGTTCACATTAGGGAATGCTTCCCGGTTCAGGTTTTGCAAGGCCATATTCCCAAGCATTATGACCAGTAAAACTATCATGAAAACAAGGAGCCGCTCCTTGGCGAGATAGTTGATTAATTTTTTCATTTTTCCCTCTATTAAAGAATTCAGTTTTTAGGGATGTAGGATTCTACATCAATTTCATAGGTTTCAAAGAGCTGATTTTTTGAAACCTCAAATTCAAGAAGTGAAGCATTGTAGTATACCAGCATTGCAAGTTCCTGCTCCCTGCTGCTTATCAGAGAGTCAAGTGCATCCCGCGCTGCAGCTGCTGTAAAGCGTCCTCTACGGAGGCTTACAAGCATACTCCTGTAATAGGTTTCTGCTTCAATACGTGCTACCTTTGCTTTCTGGTAAAGATGATGATTTGTTCTTATCTTTTCAATTTTGCTTACCACATCATCCTTAACAACACGTTTGTATTTATCTACCTCGTGCCTGGACTGCTCAACTCCCCATCTTGCGTTTCTTTCGCTTATCTTCTGGTCCCTGTTGTCCAGAGGGTAGGTTACCCGTACACGCGCTTCAAGGGAGGGATTCTCCCCGGTTACTGTGTTTGAGTAGGATTCACCCATTTGTGAGTTATAGTCCATTGATGAAACTGTAATCTCACCGGTAACTGAAGGGAGAGCGTTGTTTCTTGCTATTTCAAGCTGCAGCCTGGAGTTTTCCATGGCACGCAGTGCGTTTCTGTAATCCACCCTGCTTTCATAGGCTATTTTGAGAGCCTCTTCCTCATTTATCTCCGGAAGGGCGGAAGAAAGGATAGCCTTCCCTTCCATTGTTATATCCTCATCAAGATTCACCACTCTAAGAAAATTTCTTAGAGAATCCCTGTACTGCTGCTCACTGTTAGCCACCATGGCTTCTGAAGAGGCAACCAGGGAATTCCATAAATTCAGCTCAAATCTTTCCGCAAGTCCAAGCCTTACATTCCCTGAAATAATATTTCTTACCCTTCTTGTTTCCTGCAGCATAAGCCGGGCATTATCCATCTGGTTTTTGTTTACAACAACATTCCAGTAGTCCACAATAACCCCTACAACAACAAGTGAGAGATTGTAAATAATCGCATCTCTCTGCATTAGCGCTGCATTGTTCAGGAGCTTCTGTTCCCTCCTGTCAGTGTAGCCGAAGGCATTTTTCAGGAGTTCCTGCTGCACCTGAACAAAGACAACCGGATTATAAGCTTTTTCAGGAAGCGTAGGATCGTTCCATCGAGTGTCACTGTAGGATTTATTTACACCTGCAGCAACAGTTGTTCCGCTTGAAAACATTTTGGCAATTGATGCGGAAACATCAGCTGAATTTTTACTTTTCCCGGTGCTATGCTGCATCATCTCAGGGTATTTATATGTTCCAAGCCCTGCCTCAGCATTAAAAAAGGGGGAGTACTTTGTTTTATATCTTTCAGAATCGGAATCTGTCATCGCAACATCGTATTTCCCCATGAGTATATCCTGGTTCTGGTCTATGGCGATTTTTATAGCCTGTGCAAGCGTTATCCTTTGTGCCCCTATAACAATTGCAGCCTCATCTGCCAGCTCAACCTCAATCGGGGCGATGGGCCCGTCATTGTCAGCACCCCCCTGTGTATAGCCTGCTGTGCATAAAAATAATATGATTATCATTATAAGCTGAATAAGCTGAATAAGCTGAATTTTTCGTATCATGGTTAATTCTCCGGTTTATTATATAACTGCAATTTTTCGGTTTTTAATATTTTCTACAAAAAAGTCCATCCTGTCTTTCTGTTTTTTGCTCAGTGAGGGGATATAAAGTTTTTTCCCTTCAGGTCTCAGCCCCTTGAATGTCTGTTCTTTCATATATGAAAAGAGAATCTCTTTTTTATCTGAGTATAATCTGTCATGCCACTTTGTTCCTTTAAGCAGGTCTTCAATGTGTATATAGTCAGCTGAAAAAATCACCAGGTTCATAACAAAGAGCAGGGTGTTTCCGGTTTCAAAGAAGCCTTCTGTAATACCCCGTTTTACAATACCTTCAATTTTTTCAAACGTCGGTATTATATAGTCCCGTACCAGCTCATTTAATACTCCTTCCCCTTCTGCAACTTCCCAGCTTAATATTTTCTGTATATCATTATCATGAGTTTCTGTGTGGGTTGATATTAAGAGATAGAGTACTGCACAGAGTTCAACAGGAGGTGTTTCATTCCACGATTTTATTTCATCAATAATAAGATGCATCATCTTTTCACTGTCTTTACCTATGAACCTGTGAAAAAGGGTCTTATAGAGCATTTCTTTACTGCTGAAATGGTAATGAATAAGGGCCTGATTTACACCGGCAAGCTCTGCAATGGCGCACATCCTGGCTCCGCTGAATCCTTTTTCTGCAAATATTTTTTTTGCAGCCGCAAGTATCTTTTCCTTTGTTTCAGCACTGTCTTTTGTGTGTTTAATCACTATCCGCGTTTCATCCACTATTAATCATTTAATTTAACTGATTGATTAAATTAATATTGAGGGGGTAATTGTCAATAAAAAATAGTTATTATTTCTGTATTTTTTTAGAATATAAATTCTAAAATGTGCCGTCGCGAAAGCGGCGGCACAGTTAAATAATTATTATTGCGCTAAAGTATCTGTCCGGGAATAATTGATGATAAAAAAATAGCGTTTTCTCTATTCTTTTATCTGTTCATAAATATTTTGTCTTGACTATTAAAGAGGTTTCCTGTATTAATTTAGTGTCTTGGATATTTCAATGTTAATTCCTGAAAAAAAATTTTTAGTGTAAAAATTTGCAATTTTATATCGGGCGCTGTCCCAAAAGTAATTTCCTTGTCATACCGGCTGTAGCGTGCGCGTCCTGAATATAATGAAGAAGTACCCTTGGGGTAGAATGCCGGTATCTCTTAGGTTCGATTATATCAGGAGATTCCGGTATTTTTTAATAATAAATTTAGGAATAAATACTGTAAATATTTAGTAAAACTAAATAGAGCAGGTAGAGAATGTTTGAAGTTATTGAATCAATCAATGACAGGATTTATGTGCCGAAAGAGGATATTTCCCAGTATCTGAATATTCTGGAATCAAGTATTAATGATTTTATTAAAAATGACTCACGTGATATTATTGTAGATTTTAACACGCTGCAGGTTATTGATTCTCTTACACTGGCAGCTCTGATCAGATTTAAGCGGAAACTATCGCAGGAGGGGAGGGATCTTAAACTGATTAACTATAATGATAATATTCTCAGGGTAATTGAACTATCAGGACTTGACGATTTTCTCCTGGGATAAGAGGAGAATTATTATTGTAATCCCCTTTGTTTATTTACTCTGATTTATTAAACTCCCTCAAACTGTTAAATAATCCTTATTCCGGTTTTTATTATTTCTTTAGCAAAAGGATTTAACTCATTAAAATCATCAATGCTGAAAGGAATCACCTCAATCATTGAAGATATGGATAGTGTATACTTGCGTATTTTATCTCTGTCTTTTATTCTGTTTCCGGTAAAAGACTTTGAAACCAGCGCTATATCAATATCACTAAATTCGGTGGAAGTTCCTTTTGAATAACTTCCGAAGAGGAAGGCAGTGTTTATATGTATCTCGCTTTTTGAAAGCGCTGCCATATACCTGTCAATTATAGGTTTTATATTATCCGGGATTTTATCCATAAATATATATTGTGGAATTATTTTTTAAATGTCAACAATTTTGTTAAACTCCTGCAAGCTGTTAAATAATCCTTATTCCGGTTTTTATTTTCACGCCCGTACATTTTAAGAATTGACCTGATGTGAAGATAATTTATCTGCTTGATAATATAGAAAAATCAGTTATATTACATTAAGGATAGGGCGTATTTTATCCTCAGTAGCGCTTAATTATCTCCAGGAGTATTCAAATGAAAAGTTTAAATAAAAATAATATAATAAAGCGTAAAGGGCCCCTTGTACTGGTGATTATGGATGGTATGGGGCTTGGCGCGGAGAATGAAGGGAATGCCTTATTCCTGGCAGCAACACCTAATCTTGACAGGCTTATGAAAACATTCCCGTTTACCACCCTGAAAGCCCATGGTAAGGCTGTGGGCCTCCCTGATGATACTGATATGGGGAACTCGGAGGTGGGGCATAATGCCCTTGGTGCAGGGAGGATCTTTGACCAGGGAGCCAAGCTTGTAAACAGGGCCATTGAATCGGGCGATGCATTTTCCGGTAAAACCTGGAAGGAGCTTGTTGATGCCCCTGTTTCCAGAGGTTCAGCTCTCCATCTTATGGGGCTTCTCTCTGACGGGAATGTTCATTCCCATATAAATCAGCTTTTTAAGATTATCGATCAGGCTGCCGCAGATGGAGTTAAGAAGATCAGGCTTCATACCCTTTTTGACGGCAGGGATGTTCCTGAGACTTCGGCGCATATTTATGTGGAGAAGCTGGAGAAGCATCTGGCTCCTTTTAATGCACAAGGTCGTGATTTCCGCATAGCATCTGGCGGGGGGCGCATGGTGACAACAATGGACAGGTATGAGGCTGACTGGACTATTGTTAAACGGGGCTGGGATGCTCATGTTCTTGGAATAGCCAGGCATTTTAAATCTGCAATGGAAGCTCTGGAGACTTTCAGAAAGGAGAAGCCGGGGATTACTGATCAGTATCTTTCATCATTTACTGTGGCTGATGAGAAGGGACCCGTGGGGACTATTGAAGATGGGGACTCGGTTCTCTTTTTTAACTTCAGAGGTGACAGGGCAATTGAAATGACAAAGGCTTTTGAAATGGAGGATTTTAAATATTTTGACCGGATGCGCAGGCCGGATGTGGTATATGCTGGTATGATGCAGTATGACGGGGATCTGGGGATTCCTGAAAAGTTTATGGTTGAACCGCCGGAAATTGAAGGTACAGTAAGTGAATATCTGGTTAATGCAGGGGTTAAGCAGTATGCTGTTTCTGAAACACAGAAGTTCGGCCATGTTACCTATTTCTGGAACGGCAACAGGACAGAGAAGTTTGATGAAAAATACGAAACCTATTTTGAAATACCATCTGACAGGCTTGAATTTGACCAGAGGCCATGGATGAAAGCAGCTGAGATAACTGATAATGTTATCGAGGTGCTTGAGAAGGGGGGCTTCGATTTTATAAGGCTTAATTATCCAAACGGTGATATGGTGGGGCATACAGGGGTAATGGAAGCAGCTGTTATAGCTGCAGAAACAGTCGATCTCTGTCTTGGCAGATTACTAAAGGCTGTAGAAAAAAGCGGCGGAACGGCCTTTGTGACAGCAGATCATGGCAATCTGGATGAAATGTATGAGATTGATAAAAAGAGCGGCGCCTTTGAAATAAACAGTGATACCGGGAAGTATAAGCCTAAAACTGCCCATACTCTCAACCCGGTTCCATTTATTATATATGATCCTTTCTTTAATGGCGAATATGAGCTTAACGATGATCTCCCGGAAAAGGGGCTGGCCAATATTGCTTCCACTATTCTTGATTTTTTAGGATTTGATCCCCCTTCTGAATATCTTCCTTCTCTTATTAAGGTGAAGAGGTAATATTTTTCAGATGAGGCTGTTTCTGCTGAGCATTTTATTTCTTTTCTCTTTTTATACAGCCCATGCTTCAGAAATTGAGGCAGGGGCTTTAAACATTTCAGGTATGAAGGAGCTGTCAAAGGGGAATCCTGACAGGGCAGGGGAATTTTTTAAAATGGCTTTAAAGCTGGATCCCATGCAGAGGCGTTATTATAACAACCTGGCTGTATCATTGATGAAGAGGAGCAGATATGATGAGGCGGAAAAATATCTCCTTGTTGGTATATCAATGGATCCGAACTACTCAAAGGCCCTTGCAAATATGGCTGTTCTGTTGTTTCATCAGCGCAGATATATTGAGAGTTACAGGTATTACCTCAGGTCGAAAAGCTCTGACCCTCTTTATGCTGATGAAAGGTTTAAAAGGGAGAGGGTTGTAAGAAAGCTTAAAGATATATCAGCAGAGAATCCCGGAGATGATGATATTAAGTGGATACTTGAGTATCTGGAGAAGAACTGAATCTTCTTGTGTTATTATATTGCTGATTAAAAATTTTTGTCGATAAAATCAGCTGCTGCATCAATATCATTTCTTGAAAAAACAGGAATATGCGACTTTATATTAAGATCTGTGAGAATTGCTTTAATTAATCCGTCTCTTTTAAAAAGGGGTTCTTCATCAGCAGATCCGATTACTTCAATCTTGGCAGATCCCCCCTCCTTGTATCCTTCAATAAAAATAATATCTGAATCGGGGAAGTTTTTAACTGCAATATCAAGGGGGGAGATGGGGGAGTCAATTTTAGAATGGAGAGCATATTCCTCTCCATTAGTGATGGCCCAGGAGAAAACTCCTGCTTCTTTATATCTGTATGTGTCCTTCCCTTCCCGGTCTATCTGGAATTGGTGTTTCATGCTTTTTACTACTGAGACCTTTAATCCTTTTGAGCTGTAATGCTTTATAAGTTTTTCAATAACAGTGGTTTTCCCTGAATTTGATTTACCTGTTATTGTAACAATTTTCTGCTTTTTCATAGAATATCCTGATTTTTCCCGGAATGTTGAGGAAAATGTAATTCCTCTCCCCCTGTCCCCCAAAGGGGGCACGAGTTTATCTATTATCACTTTGATAATTTAATTTTTATTATTTCTTTAACTATTTCAATATTATTTAATATATCTTCATCTTTAATATGCAATGTTTGAATTCCAACACTCTTTTTTTGATTCCGTCATATTGTTCCGCAAATCTATTGCAGGCTCAATAATATAAACGGGTGTTTTCATACTTTGATTCATCAACTTACTCAAGTGTTCATTTTACGTGCCCCCTTCAGGGCGCCCGAGCAGAGCGACAAAGTACTCCCGGGGTAGACAGGGGGCTGACTCCGGTGGATGTGGGAACAAATAATATTATTTCCCTATCCTGAAAATCCGGGAAGAGTTTAATTTTATTATAATTCCCGGTTTATTCAAGGAATTAATTCCTCTTTTATTTTATTATTGAAGAAAATGAGCTGCTTTTTATACTGCTCATTAAAAAGTGATGTAACTACTCATAAGCTTGTGGCGAAATTGCTCTCCGCCGCGCCTGTGGCGCGGCGGAGATAAAATACCACCTGTTTTTGAGCAGTTACAAAGAGATCAATTAAAGTAGGATAGTTTAATGGAACCGGATAATATGAAAGCCTGTATAATTGCAGGTGGAAAAAGCGGCAGATTCGGCGGCGATAAATCGGTTTATGTTCATGAAGGCCGCCCATTAATAAGCCATGTACTTGATGTAATAAAGCCTGTTTTTGAATATCCGGTTTTAATTGCTAATGACAGTGAAAAATTCTCTTTTCTCGGCCTGGAGGTTATTCCGGACATTATCCCCGGACTTGGGCCCATAGGGGGGATCTATACCGCCCTTGAAAAGATTGACTGCTCCAGGGTTTTTATCTTCCCCTGCGACATGCCTTTTTTAAATACTGAATTTGTCAGGTATATGAGCGATATCCCTGATGTTTATGATGTAATTGTCCCGAGGGCCGGGGAGTTTTTTCAGCCTTTACATGCGATTTACAGCAAAAAATGCCTTTCAAAGATTAAAAAACAGATTGATGAAAAAGATTATAAGATGAGTTCAATATTTGAAGGGCTCAACATAAGAGTTGTTGGAGAGGATGAGATCGGTTTTTATGAGGATCCTTTTATGATTTTTAAAAATATAAATTTTAAGGCTGACCTGGGGCTTCATGAATAGTATTATTTAATCTATATCCTTATATGGGAGCATTTCAACATTTTAATAACCGGAAGCAGTAGAATTTTGTGGGTTAAACTTGTCATTCCGGTCGAAGTGATAACGTAGGCAAGCATTATTGAAACATCCTGTTTCGTGCTTGCAGGCAGCCATCATGGCTGCACTGCCGGAATCTTCTGAAAAAACAGGAGTTATGAGATTCCCGCCTGCGCGGGAATGACATCACCCCTGAAATTATATCGCTACCTTTAAAACCAGGTAGATAAATACAGAAAAGTGATTGAAAATATTTGCTGAAATAAGATCTATCCATTAATGATAAGACTTAATTTCAGTATTAATTCCTAAACTTATTATTGTTAAGAAATGCTTTATTATCGGGGTTGTCCAAAAAGTAATTTCCTTGTCATACCGGCTGTAGCGTAGCGTAATGCCGGTATCTCTTAGGCCTGATTTAATCAGGAGATTCCGGTATTTGCAATAATTGAAGTTGCAAAACCGGAATGACAAATCCCCGAAAATCTGACTTTTGAGACAGCCCCGGATATAAAATTGTCCATTTTTACACTAAAATATATTTTTAAGAATTAACATTGATTTAATTTTTAAACTTTTCAATAATACAGAGCAGGAGCATTATGAATAAATCTGATACAATTACCGCGCTTGAAAATTACAGGCCTAAGGAGGAGTGCGGCGTTTTCGGAATATACGGACATCAGCATGCTGCAAATCTTACCTATCTGGGGCTCTATTCCCTTCAGCACAGAGGGCAGGAATCTGCAGGTATTGCCTCATCTGATGGTGAACATATTTACAGGTATGCGGGGATGGGTGAGGTGAATGATGTTTTCACTCAGGAGCATATAGATCATCTTCAGGGTCAGATGGCAATAGGGCATAACCGCTATTCCACAACCGGTTCATCTTTTCTTCGTAATGCCCAGCCATTCAGGGCATCATCTGTGCTGGGGCCGATTGTTCTTTCCCATAATGGTAATCTTACAAATGCCGGCGCAATACGAATGGAGCTGGAGAAGCAGGGGCATATTTTTCAGACAACCATAGATTCCGAGGTTATTGTGCACCTCATGGCAAAATCGGGGGCTGATGATTTTATGGAAGCTCTTATCTTTGCCCTAAAAAAAGTGAAGGGAGCCTATTCTCTCCTTGTTATGAGTAAGGATAAGGTCTATGCCGTACGCGATCCCCACGGATTCAGGCCACTTGCCCTTGGGAAACTTGGTGATGCCTTTACTGTTGCCTCAGAAACCTGCGCCTTTGATATAATTAATGCCTCTTATGAAAGGGATGTAATGCCCGGCGAGCTCATCGAATTTTCAGCATCAGGTATTAAGTCATTTTTCCCCTTTGATAAGCAGGAGGAGTCTCTCTGTGTATTTGAGTACATATACTTTTCAAGACCGGACAGCAGAATTTTTGGTGATTCTGTATATGATATGAGAATAAGCCTGGGGCGTATGCTTGCGAAGCAGTCCCCTGTTGAGGCTGATATTGTTGTTCCCATTCCAGATTCATCCAACTGTGCTGCTCTCGGCTATTCCAAGGAGTCGGGGATCCCCTTTGAGCTTGCTATGATAAGGAGTCATTATATAGGGAGAACCTTTATTGAGCCTACACAGCGTATCAGGGACCTTGGGGTTAAACTTAAGTTTAATGTTGTAGAGTCTGTTGTTAAAGATAAAACTATTGTTGTTGTTGATGATTCAATTATGCGCGGTACTACAATGCGCAAAATTATAAAAATGTTCCGTGCTGCAGGGGCAAAAGAGGTTCATGTAAGGATATCCGCACCACCTACGAAGTTCCCATGTTTCTACGGAATCGATATACCTACACACAGCGAATTGATTGCGGCAACCCACACAATAGATGAGATCAAAAAATATCTCCGCGTTGATTCTATTGAGTATATGACTGTTGAGACACTCCTTGAAGCTGTTGACAGGCCTGGTAAGAATTTCTGTACAGCCTGCTTCGATGGTAATTATCCATGTAAATTTGAAAATCTGCCGGAGAGTGAGGAGAGTCAGAAGTATCTTTTTGAAGAGGGGAATGGGGAGTATTATTGATAAAATACTTGACGATAAACCGCTGTTGTTATTTTCTGTTTTCTAATACAGGTCACTAGCTCAATTGGTAGAGCATCGGTCTCCAAAACCGAGGGTTGGGGGTTCAAGTCCCTCGTGGCCTGCATGATACAATAAAGCTCCGGAGAAATTCCGGAGCTTTATTGTATCATGCAGATTGAAAATTTATTCGATGCTTCGCAAAAACTATTTTTTAAATAAAAAAATTGACGTTATTTAATAGAATTAATAATCTTTAACTCAAGGTTAATACTATGCTTGAAAATAGGATAAACAGCGATCTATTAAAAAGTAGTTTTACATTTTTTTTAAAAAAAGGGAAATTCCAGGATATTGAATACGTATGTAGTTTAAGCTTAACCTGCCGCAATCCCCGGTGTACATGTCAGGATCTGAGAGTTGAAATTCGGGAAAATAATGATAAAATTAAGGAAGATCCCTTATATATTTTTTATATTAATCTTAGGGAAAAAATAATCAGTCCTGATTTTAGAAAGGATATTTCATCGGAATCCTTGCAATTTGCACGTGCATTTATAAAAGAAATGGAACCTGAAGGTTGGACAACCCTGCAGGAATTCCTCATTGCAGCAAAAATGTATATTCATGACCGTACAGACCTGAAAGAACTTGAGGTTGAATTTGATGATAATTTAATAGATAATAATACTATGATTGCATGGCATAAAATATTTCCCTATGCTGAACAGATCATTAAGGAAATTAATGGCAGCATATATCTTCTTGATGATCATTATTGTCTTCAATCTGATTGCAGATGTACACATGTAGCACTTTCTATTGTTAAAATCGAAAATAATGAAGCAGCAGAAAAAAGACATTCCGCCTGTTACTTAAGTTATAATAAAAATATTGTTGAGCCATTGGATGGTCCCGTTACTATAGACATGAAAGACATTATAACTAAATATAGTTTTGAATTAAAAAAAGAATACAGGAAAAGGCATGAGATTCTCCGAAAACTTTATAGGGATTATAGGAAAAGATCCGTTTTGACAAATACTAAAACAGTTCCTAATATCAGCCAGTCTGGCAGAAATGATCCATGTCCCTGTGGCAGCGGGAAAAAATTTAAAAAGTGCTGCATGATTTAAAATTATAAAACTATAATGAAAAATTAAATTTTATCTACCTGAGTAATCCTTTCAATTTTTTTAAGAATAGATGCAGTTTTTTCTTTACTGTGAGCTTTACATTGTTCCCGATACTGTTTTTACCCTCATCAGTAACAGCAGAAAAATTTGGTTTATTCTCTATTTCAAAATCATAAACCTCATCTGATTGAATGGCATGGGGTGTAAAATAAATATCACTGTTACCTTCAATTGATGTTAATTCCTCAATAGATTCCATGAAGCTTTTAACACCTTCTTCGTTCATCAGGACTGTATCTTCACCATCTTCAAGGACACCTTTGAAAAGAGACTTTTTAAAACCAAGTAGATATAATATTCGATGTTCAATCGTTCCTTGTGAGACCATGTTAATAATTCGGACTTTTTCTTTCTGCCCCAACCGGTAAATGCGGCCTATTCGCTGTTCAAGAACAGCCGGGTTCCAGGGAATATCAAGGTTAATAAGCAGGCTGGCACACTGGAGGTTCAGGCCCACACCCCCCGCATCTGTGGATAAAAAGACCCTGCAGGAATCATCTGAATGAAAATTTTCTATGAGCTTATTCCGTTTATGGGCGGGTACTCCTCCGTGAAGATATTCATATCTGATTTGACGTCTGTCCAGTTCTTGAGCTGCAAGGTCATTCATTTTAACCCACTGGCTGAATATGATAACTTTTATGCGTATGTCTGTAAAAACATCTTCCAGTATTTTCATTAGTTCATTTATTTTGGTGTCATGACGTTGTGTCTGATCAAGAATATAAGTACTGTCACAGGACATGCGCATGCAGTTCAGGTTAATGAGAAGTATTTGCCTTTCCTCCTGAGTAAGAATCCCCTTTTTTTTCCATTTGCTTACAATCTGAACTACGTTATCATGATAATTCTGGTGAAATTTCAGCTGCTCAGCTGTCATATCGACAAAATATGTTTTATCTGTTCTTCCCGGCATAATGTTAAGGAATAATCTTCTTTCAATTTCATATCTTATACTTAAAGATGATTTTTTTTCATAGACTTCATCATCAAGATATTTCTGCTTTTGATGGTCAGACTGCAGGGTGTACAGCAGGTATTCTATATGTTTACAGGTGCCCAGAGTATTGATAGTAAAGTCAGGGCATGAACAGAAATTCCCTTTATTGCGATCCAGGCTTCTAATTGCAACCTTATAGGTTGATTCTGTTTCAGGATTATAGACTGTAAAATCACTGAACACTGGATGATTACCGATGTTGCATACAGTAAAATCCTGCTTAATGCCAAATTGCTTTCTGAGTATTATTTGCCACGTATCAATTGACATGTCTTCAGGTTTTTTATGATAGGGGATTTTTTTATCTATTGTATTCATCTTTATACCTTTTTGAGTATTTTATCAATTCTATTGTCCTTCTTCTCCCACAACCTGTTTAGCCATGTATTGAAATTTTCTCTGTATTCCGGGTCATCCGGATCCTGTCCCCGTAAATTATTATCTATGGGGATTACCTCAATATGTACTACTATACGGCTTCTACTGCTGCAGAGAAAGTGCCATGCATCTTCGGCACCGTCAGGGTAGGTAATTGTAACATCGATAATTTTGCGCATATAGTCCCCCATTGCAGAGAGCACATAGGAGATCCCCCCTGAACGGGGCCTGAGCAGGTGTGTGTAGGGAGATTTTTGTGTCGTATGTTTTGATTTAGTAAAACGGGTACCTTCAACAAAGTTCATGATCGATGCAGGTTTACTGCTGAATTTTTCGCAGGCTTTTCTGGTTGATTCAATATCTTTACCTTTCAGATGGGGCTTTCTCTTTAGTAGATCAGCAGAATATCTTTTCATAAATGGGTAATCCAGGGCCCACCAGGCCAGGCCCAGTATGGGCACCCAGACAAGTTCCTTCTTAAGAAAATATTTCAGGAAAGGGATGCGGCCGTGAAAAATTTTCTGAAGAGCAACAATGTCAACCCATGTCTGGTGGTTCGATATAACAAGATACCATTCATCTTTTTGAAGTTCTTCAAGGCCGTGAACCTGGTATTCTATTTCTTTGATTAATGATAAAAACCGGTTTATGGTGTATATCCAGGCATAGGAGAAAAAGTTGAGCAGAGTATCAAAAAAAATGCGGATTCTCTTAAACGGGAGGAGGAGTTTAAAAACAGCAGCAATATATACAGGTACAGCCCAGAAAAGGGTATTGAGTATGAGAAAAATAACCGAAGAAACACCGCGCGTGTAACCTGTTAAAGATTTAAGCATAAATATTTACCCTTAATGTATGAAAGATTCCGGGGCTGTCCCGGAGAGTAGTATTATTCATATTAAACTAATTCTTTCAAGAACAAAAATTTATCTGCAGGGAGTTTGTTTTGGTAACAGTTTGTTTTTGTGGGTGTTGTCATTCCCGCGCATGCGGGAATCTCATAACCACCGATTTTTTCAGGAGATTCCGGCAGTGCAGCTACGATGGCTGCCTGCAAGCACGAAGCAGGATGTTTCTATAATGCTTGCCTACGTTGTCACTCCGGCCGGAATGACAGGCTTCTTCCGCAAAATTCTATTAATACTTTTATTTTATATATGTTAAATATCAATTCAGCAGGCAATTATTTCTTTTATCATAAACTCCTTTCCGCTTATAATTTCAAATTCTCCGGTTCTGCATTCAGGACATTTCCCCTCATTTTTTAAAAGATTGAATACTTTTTTACACTCCCTGCACATGCCGTTTCCGGGGAGGATTTCAATTTTAAGCTCTGTATTTTCTAGAAGGGTTCCGTCAACTGCAGCGGGGTAGCAGGACTCAATATATTTGGGGATCATTGATGAAAGCTCCCCTATCTGGAGAACCAGGGTCTCTATTTTTTTTACACTGTTCTTCTCTGCAAATCTCTCAACAGTTTTAACTACTTCAAAAACTACTCCCAGTTCATGCATTTTTGCACCTCTTTTATACTGAGTATAGGAGCGGAGAGATTTTTTCCCCGCTCCTTTATTTCAGCTCAGGAAAAGATTCCTGTTATTGACTTTGCAGCCTTCCTTGCCGCAATCCTTCCCTGACGCACAACCATATTTTTGAGAACAAGGGGTTTCAGATATTTAAACTCCACACCCTTTGCGTCATATTTTTTTACAAGAGTAATTGCATCGAACCTGCACCTGGTTGTACAGGCGCCGCAGCCTATACAGGCATACTCATCCACAGTTGTTACACCGCATCCCAGGCATCTTTCAGTCTCTCTCTTCATCTGCTCTGCGGTAAATGTGCCCCGCAGGTCTTTAAAGGTTTTTATGGATTTTTTACTATCCACATGTTTGACACTCTCTCTGGGGCGTCGGTCATACCCTTCAAGAAGAAGGTTGGATTTATCAAATGACCGGTACTCTCTTCTGTCCCTGCCGATAACAAGGCTCTGGCCCGGATGGACAAAGCGGTGAATAGATACTGCCGCTTCTTTACCCATGGCAATGGCATCAATTGCAAAGGCCGGACCTGTCATTGCGTCACCGCCGGCAAATACATCAGGCTCACCTGTCTGAAGCGTAAATGAATCTGCTATTACGGTTTTATCCGGGTTCAGCTCAATTCGGCTCCCTTTAATCAGTTCCCCCCAGTCCATTGACTGGCCTGCGGATATAATAACATTATCCGCCTTAACTGTTTTAATCTCCTTATCATTGAATACAGGGCTGAATTTCCCGTTCTTATCAAAAACTGAAACACATTTTCTGAATTCCACACCTGTAACCCGGCCATTCTCAAGGATAATCCTTTTGGGACCCCAGGAGTTATTAATTCCGATCTTCTCCGCAATAGCCTCATCGATTTCCTCTTCAAGAGCAGGCATCTGTTTGCGGCTTTCAAGACAGTATATCTCAACCTTTGATGATCCTGTTCTTACTGCTGTTCTGGCAACATCTATTGCAACATTCCCGCCGCCGATTACTATAGTGTCTCCCTTAAGTTTAATTTTATTTCCAAGATTCACGTCACGGAGAAAATCTATCCCTGTAAAAACCCCTTTACCATTCTCACCTTCTATACCTATCTTCCTCCCGCCCTGTGCACCTATAGCCAGGTAGAATGCTTCAAAACCCTGCTTTCTCAAGTCCTCAAGGCTTACATCCTTGCCGACTTCAACTCCGGTTTTAATCTCAACTCCAAGTTCTTTAATAACGTCTATTTCTGCATTAATGACATTTTTCTCCAGTCTGAATGAAGGGATCCCCAGTGTTAACATACCCCCGGCAACTTTCTGCTTTTCAAAAACTGTTACTTTATAGCCGTCAATCGCAAGATAATATGCGCATGACATCCCGGAGGGGCCTGCTCCTATAACTGCGATTTTTTTCCCGTAATTGTTTTTCTTTTCCGGAACAAAGCGGTTCTTTGAATCAAGATCCTGCTGTGCAATAAATTTTTTGATTTCATCAACCGCTACCGGATCATCAATATCCCCTCTTGTGCAGGCTGTCTCGCATCTTCTCGGGCATACGCGTCCGCAGACAGCGGGGAAAGGATTTTCATGCTTTATCAGCTCAAGGGCGTCTTTGAATTTACCCTGTGAGGCCAGCTTAATATAGCCCTGAACAGAGATATGTGCCGGGCACTCGGTTTTGCATGGACTTGTTCCTGTTTCAAGAACATTCTCCCTGTTTGTACGGAAATTGACATCCCATTTATCTTCACCCCACTCGGTGTTGTAGGGGAAGTCAGTTCTTATTTCTTCAACAGCCGGTGTTTTGCTGCATATCTTCTGTCCAAGCTTAAGCGCGTTAACAGGACAAACCTCAACGCATTCACCGCATGCCACACACTTGTCTTTATCTATTTTTGAAACATAGTTTGAGCGTATCATGTCCGGATTGCCGAACATGCTGCCGATCCTTGTTGCAAAGCATGAGCAGCCGCAGCAGTTGCATATGGCGTGTGTATGCCCCGGGCCGTCAGTGTTTGGTATCTGATGCATAAGCCCGTTTGCTTCAGCCTTTTCTATAATTGCATAGGCTTCATCCCTGGATATGGCCCGGCCCCTTCCTGTGCGGATGTAATATTCTGCAGCATGGCCCAGCTGTATGCACATATCCTCCTTAAGGTGGCCGCATCCTTCACCCATTGCCTCACGCGATGTGCGGCATGAACAGTCGGAAACTGAGAAAACTGTATTCTCATTAAGGTATTTCGAAATCTCCTCATAGGAGGCCCTTCTTGTTTCCCCCTGTATTGCTGCTTCAATAGGGATAACCCTCATTGGACCTGTTCCAACAGAAAAAACACCTGCTGCCATTGGGGCTCTCCGCACACCAAAAGCTTCAAAGGCTTCTGCAGCCTGCTGAAAATTTTCCAGGCTCCCTTTATCAGGATGGTTGACTATCAGTTCCATATGACCGGGAACCCATAACTCGAGCCAGTATTTGTCAATACCATCCTCCTCGCCGACAAAGCATACCCCGGTTACAGCCAGATCATGGAGGATTCTCTTTGTATCCTCTACAGACTTTCTGCATTTTTTTGCTATCTGTTCCACTGTCATGTGTTTACGGAATTCAAGACAGAGGGCCACTTCTGCCATTTCATCTGTAGCAACAGCCTCAAGTATTTTATACTCCGGGTATTCCGGCTTTATCCCAAGTTTTGATCCCTGCTTTACCCTGCTTATTTTATTTGCAAGTTTAAGTAATTTTTCATTTACCATTTTTTCTATCCTCCGGCTTTATTCTTTATTCCAGTTTCTTACTTCTTCACGGAGCCAGTCAGCCCACTCTTCAATCCCTTCCCCTTTTTTTGCTGAGATGGGGATAACCTTTATATGGGGGTTCAGTTTTTTCACCCGCTCTTTTACTGCCTCTATGTTAAAGTCGAAAAAATCTGCTGCATCGATTTTGTTTATTAATAGAACATCAACAATGGAAAACATAAGCGGATATTTCAGAGGTTTGTCATCCCCTTCAGGAACGCTTAAAATCATGGCGTTCTTTGAAGCCCCGGTATCGAATTCAGCGGGGCAGACCAGGTTCCCCACATTTTCAAGTATTACCAGATCGAGTCCATCTGTGCCAAGGCCAGCTAATCCCTGTTTTGTCATATCAGCGTCAAGGTGGCACATACCGCCGGTGTGCAGCTGTATAACCTTTGTGCCGGTTTCAGCTATAGTTTTGGCATCAACATCTGAGTCAATGTCCGCTTCCATAATCCCGATTGTCATTTCATCCTTTAAGGCCTCAATGGTTCTTAAAAGCGTTGTGGTTTTGCCTGAACCTGGCGATGACATGAGATTCAGTAAAAAGGTGTTTTTCCTTTTCAGTTCCTCTCTGAGAAGATCAGCCTGATGGTCATTGTCTTTAAAGACACTCTCCTTTATCTCCATCACTTTATATGTATTCATGGTTAAATCCCTCCATTACAAAAAAATCTGTTCTGCCCCGGGTCATATAACTGAGGTATTAGAATGAACTGTTAACAGCCTTTTAATTCCTCTATAATCTAAGTATCACTCCGGATATATTAATGGCGTTCCTGCAAAAAGTAACTTATTTTGCCACAGAGGCTCAGAGACACAGAGAAAGATGAACTAATTATACAGATATATGAAATCGTACATAAATATATTTACAATTTTTTGCAAATATGTATTATTGATTACTAATTTCTATAAAATTCCGTACCTCTGTGACTCTGTGTCTCTGTGACTCTGTGGCAGACTTTTTGCAGTAGCGCCATTAATAAGTAGGCATAATTTATCCGGTTTGTAAATGAGGGGAAACTCTATATATCATATAGGGGAATTCCCCTTTATATGATATGAGACAGGAGGGGAGTATTTTTTATATATAGGCACAGTAATATAGGTAAAATATATTGAGAGTAGTGAAATATTCATGCTTTATGGAGCGGGATGTTTTTTATGCAGAATAAACGGTCAATGTCTCCGGAATGGATAAAAAAACTCCGGAATTATTCCGGAGTTTTTTTATTTTAGATTAAATTTTTTTATTGAACAATCAGTCTGTCGTAAAGGGCATTAAGTGCATTGTCCGCATAGTAGCTTTGAATCCCCAGGTGAAAACTTATCTGGGCGGGTCCCTGGTCAATAATTTCAATATTTATATTATTGTTTTTCATAGCCAGGGCAGCTTCAGCAATTACACCCGGATCGTATCTCATCCCAATACCTACAGGGGAAATAATTGAAAGGTTATAGAAAAACTCCATGTTGTCAGGATCGAGTTCTTTTTTGATTGTTTCTGTAATATCGTCTTCGCAGCCGATCAGGTCATCCTGATTCATAATGACCGCAACATCATCCCTGTCTGTGGGGTAGTGGTATGTTTCAATGCCGTAATCTTTCATAATATTAAGGACACGGTAAACAAAACCGATAATTTCCTGGGAACCATCTTTCTCAAGATACAGGTAGGCAATATTGTCCATACGGGCAATACCCACTGTGGTTTCTTCCGGAACCCTTTGTGCTACAATCATGGTTCCTTCAGCTGAGGGGTTGTTGGTATTTCTGATGTTAATCGGGATACCTTTTTTTTTGCACCTCACCATTGCGTCATAGTGAAAAACATTAAACCCCTTGGATGCCAGGAGCCGTATCTCCTTATATGTGAGCCTGGGTATTACCCTGGCTTTTTTAATTATGCGCGGGTCTGCCTGGTATATGCCGTCAATGTCGGACCAGTTTTCATATAGTGAGGCATTCATGGCATAGGCGATCTCCCCCCCCGTAAGGTCGGAACCTCCCCGTGAAAAAACAGCAATATCCTTCGATTCAGTAATTCCGTAAAATCCTGGAATAATTGAAACACCCTGGCAGGAGGTATTTTTTTTCAGGTTTTTGTAGCTCACAGGGATGACTTTTGCGTTACCAAAATTTTCTGTTACTATAAGGCCTATATCCTCAGGGAGTTTTACTTCTGAATTGATGCCGCTTTTAGTGAAGTAGGCGGAAATTATTTTCGCGTTGTAATGCTCCCCCCTGGACGCGAGGAAGTCTTTCCTCTTCGGTTCAGGAAGAGCAAGGTTCAGATCTTTTGTAAGCCCTTTTATTATTTCTTCACCGTCAATATTAAGTTCAGTAATAATTTTTTTAAACTTATTTATTACCGCATTAAAGCTATCTTTTGATGTCACCATTATACCGGGGGATGAAAGATGCTTCCCCTCCATTGCAACATTGATAAGATGGTCTGTGACCTTAAAGTCATCTTCATCATCTTTCCCCGGTGCAGATACTATTATATATTTTCTGTCAGGATCAGATGCTGCTATATCCCTGACTTTTTTAATCTGTTCAGCATTGGCCAGTGAAGAGCCGCCGAATTTTGATACTATACAGTTTTCCATTTCTTCTCCTCAGTTATAACGGGTCTGCTTAAGACGAGGGGTATACCCCCTCTTTGTCGTGCATCTCCTCACCGGAAAGGGGAGGGTTAAAAACGCATATCAGTCTCATGGTCTCGCTCGCCCTTAGCAGGTGTCTGTCGTTTTTATCAAGGGCGTACATTACGCCCGGTTCGATTTTATACACTTTACCGTCATCAGTAGTTTCAATTTCCCCTTTACCTTCAATACAGTACACAGCTTCAAGATGGTTTTTGTACCATATAAGGGTTTCCGTATTTTCATATATGAGTGTTTCATGAAAGGAAAATCCCATTCTGTCAGATGCAAGGAGCATACGCCTGCTGGTCCAGTTTCCATTTTCAGCATGAACTTCCCTTTCTGAATTTTTTATTTCATCAATGTGCCGTACTATCATTTTTTACCCCGTTTTCATGGCCTGCTTTTTTTCAATCACAGCTGCAATCGATTCATCTACGATTTTCAGCCCTTTTCTCAGAATATCCTCCTCAATAACCAGAGGGGGGAGAAACTTGATAACATCATCATCCGCTCCTGCCAGTTCTATAACCAGTCCTCTGGAGAAAGCTTCTCCGGAAACCTCGCTGCAGAAATTAAGCTCAGGTATATGGAGGCCGTAAATCATCCCGTAACCCCGTACAGTAGGATGGTACTCTGAATATTTCTCAGCCATGCGCGTCAGCTCTTCACGGATAATTTTCTCTTTATACAATACGGCTTCGCTTAAATTGTCGTTTCTCCAGTATTCCAGAAGCTCAGCAGATGCGACAAAGGCAAGGTTGTTCCCGCGGAATGTACCTGTGTGTTCACCCGGTTTCCACTGGTCAAGCTCCGATTTTATAAGTACAAGGGCAAGGGGGAGTCCGCCGCCTATAGATTTTGAAATTGTAATAATATCGGGATTAATCCCTGATTTTTCAAAGCTGAAAAATTTCCCTGTACGGCCGTTACCGACCTGAATATCATCCACAATGAGAAGGATGTCAAAGTCGCGGCATATCTGTTCGATTTCCCTGAGCCATTCTACTGAGGCTACATTGATCCCCCCTTCAGCCTGAATTGTTTCAAGTATTATTGCTGCAGGGAGGTCCACGCCGCTGCTGTTATCTGAGAGAAATTTCCTCAGGTATTCCGCTGTGTTTACATCTGGACCAAAATAATTATCATAGGGCATAAATGCCACATTAGTTCTGTTTATAAAGGCTTCATCTCTGTAAAAGGAGTTCCCTGTTACAGACATTGAACCCATTGTAAGTCCGTGGAATGCATTGGTAAAGGCTATTACATTTGATCTCCCCTTTACCATCCTGGCCAGCTTAAGTGCTGTTTCAACCGCGTTTGTACCTGTTGGGCCGGTAAACTGGATCTTATAATCCATATGTCGTGGTGCAAGGATTATGTTGTAAAACTGTTCCAGGAAATGTTTTTTTGCGCTGGTGGCTTTGTCCAGTCCATGGATAATCCCGTCGCTTTCAATATATTTGATTAAAGCTTCGCTTACTGCCGGGTGGTTGTGGCCGTAATTTAATACCCCTGCGCCTGCAAAAAAATCTATATACTCATTATCCTGTTCATCATAAAGCATCGCTCCCTTTGCTCTTGAAAAGACTGCCGGGAATGCTCTTACGTAGCTTCTAACCTGTGATTCCAGTTGTTCAAATATTCTCATTTTATTTCTCCTTGATTTGGTGTTATCTTTTATTTTGATTTTTTATTTTTCCGGTGCTTCAAAGGGGCCGATTCTAAAAAGAATCTCCTCCTCATGTTCTTCTTTTCCGAACATCGATTCAGTAATAAAGGTCTCCTTTGCAAGTCCGGTTTTAAGAGTTGATGCCAAAGAATGAAAAAATCTTGAGGAGGGTTCATTTGATGGCGACACGGTAGTTTCTATATACCTGACTTTTTTTGCAATGTCTCTGCCCAGTATAACCATTACCATTTTCATTGCCATACCCATTTTTCTCATTGAAGGGTGGACTGCAACCTGCCAGATAAAAAGTGTATCATCTTTTTTGGGATGAATATAGGCGGATATAAATCCTTTTATTGCGGATTGATGCTGCACCACAACAGAAGTTTCATTAAAATGCTCACATATAAGGAGGTAGCAGTAGAGTGAGTTAAGATCCAGAGGTTTGGAATTTTTTATCAGACTGTGTATATCTGCTCCATCTGCAAGATTCGGCTTCCTCAGTTTAATATGACCCGGTTCCCGGCTCTCTTCAGTTTTAATCATTTTTTTTACCTCCTCCGGTTAAACTGGTTCTATAAAAGACGGTTAAGGATAATTTTTGAAAATGTCTTCAGCAGTATCCGGTAGTTTTATTAAATCGAATTATAGCCTCTGGAGAGAGGGAGTCAATAGGGCAAAAGTACTATGCGGGTACTATATTGATTCTATTGTTCAGGACTTTAAGACTAATTTCTCTGATTTTTGTCATATATGAGATATGACCGGTTTTTTTAAAGGGGAATGAGAGAGCTTTAATTATTTAAGAGTTTAGTCTGAGCAGCAGCTCAGACTAAACTCTTCTGGTGTTATTTAGATTTGGTATGTGAGATAATAGAATCAAGAATACCCACATTGCTTCCGTTCTGGATCCGCGTATCCTCAACAATCACCTTAACAATATCACTATTCTCAATCGGTTTTTCAAAGCTTTTTTTCTGACAGTCAATTATGAATTCTCCTTCATCAGTTTTAATTGTTACATATGCATCCTTTTCATCATTGTATACATCTGTAACTGTCCCTTCAACTATCTTCTGATTATCTGACAGCTTCACTGTTTCTTTTTCTTTCCCACAGCCTGAAAAAGCAAATGTAAGGAGCAATGCAGAGATAAATATAATACCTTTTTTTAGTAACGACTTGTTCATAAATCCTCCTGAATTCTGATTGATAAGCATCTAATTGACAGAAACAGCATAGCGAAATATTCAGTCATATTCAAGTTTTTTATAAATAATCGCAGAATTACAAGTTTTGCTAAAGGAAGAGTCAGGCGGGATGCTTTAATATCTTAAAAATTATTTGACTTCTGCTGCAGGGTGGCAGATAATTTAATTCTTCATAATAACTTAAAAATAGATCCGGAGTTTAAAATGAGAAATCTGGTTATAATTTTTCTGGCAATAGCTGTAACTTCCTGTTCTTCAGTCTCCTATAAGCCTCTCCCTCATCAGGACCGCATTCTGGTGGCAGTTGGTGAGGTGGAGAATCGGACCGGGAACGTAATGTTTAATTCCGCTGTTACTGACAGTGCAAGTAATTATATTCATCATCTTCATGCTACGCAGTGCTTCAGGGTTATTGAACGTCACAGGCTCAATGAGCTTTTAAAAGAACACAGGCTTTCCATGACAGGTCTGGTTGATGAGAGTCAGGGCAGGCGTATAGGGAAAATTCTTGGTGTTGATGCTATACTTTATTTAACTCTTTCATCAGCAAAGTATAATAAAGATGAGCAGAAAGCAGGGAGCGCTGTTTCAGTTGAGGAGACTCTTGAGATTGTAATTGACGCCCGTCTTGTATCTGTTGAAACAGGTGAGATTCTTGCTTCTGCGGCATATTCTGCAGTTGAAGAGGCGAAGGTGCAGAATATCGGTACAGGGCTTTCAAGAGGCGAGGCAATGGATCAGGTGAAAACAGTGCGTAATGCTGTAACTGTAAAAGCGCCGAACAATATTGCCGAGAAAATTGCTTCTCAGGTATATGCAATGAGGGTGAGATAGAATATTGATATCACTGCCGGATTTTATAAACAGGGGGCTGCAGCTTCTTGCCTTGCATAAAGACAGGGGGAGGTATGCTAGAAGCAGTATTACTGTTGTAACATCTCACCCCCCCATCCTGGCATAGACAGCTGCGCCCAGGGCTCCTGTAATCTGAGGGTTGTATGGTTTTTAAAGGATACTTTTCAGGTCAGCATCAGCTGTATTCATAATTATTCCCCCTGCTGATTCCGGGCGCATAAAGGAAATATCCCTATAGCCTTCAGAGCCTGCTTCACTGCTTCAAGTGAGGCTGTTCCGGGCATGGTTAAAAAGTTTTTTCCTTCAATATCAGCATTTCTGATTTCATTGTCCTCAGGTATATATCCGAGAAAGGGTATGCCTGGAGGGAGGGTTATCCGCTTAAGATCCTCTGTGTCGCTCACCCTGTTTATTATAAGCCCGGCCCTGTCGAACCTGACAGCCTCACCTGCAACTTTGTATATTGTATCCGCAACTTTTATTCCTTTAACCGATAGATCGCTTATGAGTATAAGATGGGTAACCTTTTCCAGTACCCTGCGGTTTACCTGCTCAACCCCTGCCTCTGCATCGATTATAACGTAGTCAAAATTTTCAGCAATCGATGCTATAATATCTTTCAGGATTTCATTGACCTGGCAGTAGCAGCCGTCGGTCTCGGGGCGGCCGATACTCAGGAAAACCAGATTCCCTGTTTCATGAAGGGCTCCGGTCATTTCATAGTCAAGGAGGGAGAGCACCTCCTCTTTGTCACCGCTTTTCCCGGTTTTAACAAGCTCAATAAATTCATTTCGAATATTATCAACGGTGGTTTTAACTTCAATGTTCAGGGCAGTTGCCAGCCCCACTGCAGGGTCTGCGTCAATAGCCAGAACCTGGTTGTGAGGATTTTCACTCAGGGCCCTGATAATAAGGGCAGAGGCTGTTGTTTTTCCCACACCCCCCTTGCCGCAGAGTGATATTATTGTGTTTGTTTTTTCCCCGTTCATGGTTTCCTCTCTAATCATTAATCTGGAGTGAATTACCCGCTGTCATTCCCGAACTCTACTGTCATTCCCGCGAAGGCGGGAATCCATGAATACCACACTAAACTATATTCTCAAATAAATCGTCCCACTCCGGGTTTTCCTTTTCTATCAGATTTATTTTCCATTGACGGTTCCATTTTTTTAACTGCTTCTCCCGTTTAATAGCTTCATTCACATTGCAACCTTCTTCAAAATATACAAGCCGTTTCAAATCATATTTTTTAGTAAAACCTTCTATACTACCATCTTTATGCTGATAAATTCTTTTAATTAGATCGCTCGTTACACCAACATACAGGGTACCATTCTTTTTATTCGATAAAATATACACATAATATTTTTTCAAACTAAACTCCTGAATACAAACAATGGATTCCCGTACCTGTACTGAGCGAAGTCGAAGTATGCGCGGGAATGACAAGGTTGATATTAACAAAGCCGCATATGCCTATAATAGGTTCCCGCACCTGTACTCCGCACCTGTACTCCGTACCTGTACTGAGCGAAGTCGAAGTATGCGCGGGAAAGGGCTGATGTTAACATTTACGCATACTCCTGAGCCCCTCAACCTCGCTGCATATATCTGTATAATCGCAGCTGCCGCAGTCAAAGGAGAGCTCGGTTGCCATTTTATTCATGGCCCCTATCACTCTTTGAACCCTTGATCCCTTTTCTCCGAGAAAAAGCACATCATCTGCAGATGATGTAACAAAAATATATTCCACAGATTCAATAAATTCCATGGAGCGGTAAATAGATGAAAGGGCTCCTGCAAGGGCCGTAAAATCGAAACCATTAGTCAATGCTTCATTGCTTACACGGCTCCATTCCCTCATATACTGTGATACAGCCCGCATCATGTAGCCCTTCAGATTAAGGTTGTACCGGGCGGTATCGATCTGCCGGTGCCGTTCATAACAGTTGTTTTCATCCATATCTTTTACAGTAAAAATTAAAACCCTGCCGAATGGAAGGCTTTTCCCTTTTGATTCAGATATGTCAGGGCCTATGAGGTTTACCCGGCCATCTTTGACTTCACCGGTATTCTCTGTCCAAACAATGAAAGATGCAGATTCCTTTTCCGGGTTACCCAGTTCAACCCCGGTATCTGAAGCAAGGACCATATTCCCACTCCCGCATGATGGCCACTGCCGGTCAGAAGCCTCCAGTTCCCGGAGTCTGCCGGAGATTTTTTTCTCATCAAGAAACGCCCTTAATTCATATATTGTATCATCAAAGAGGTTAATCATTCACTTTTTGCCTCTAAAGAGATCTTCCGCTATCAGTGCGGCACCCAGAGCTCCGTTGATCTGGGGGTCTGCAACCGCCTTCAGCTCAATACCCATAGCTCTGCCCAGGGCTGCGAACATGCCGGAGTTTTTTGCCACACCCCCAGTCATTACAGCATCAGCTTCAACACCGATTCCACGTGCGAGAGAAGCTGCCCTGTTCGCAACAGCCTGATGGAGGGCGCTGATGATGTCTGCAATCTCCCTACCTTCGTTTACAAGAGATATTATTTCGGTTTCTGCAAAGACCACACACTGATTCGATATTGTGAGCTTTTCTCTGGATTTATCAGACATGGCACCCATCTCTTCAAGGGGCACATCAAGAGAGTCTGCAATAATTTCAAGAAATCGGCCTGTACCTGATGCGCATTTGTCATTATATACATAGCGGATAACATTACCCTTTTCATCAATTCGAATTGCCTTTGCATCCTGGCCGCCTATATCAATAATTGTGCGTGTGCCCGGGGCCTGTTTAAAGGCACCTCGGGCATGACAGGCGATCTCAGATTCAACTGAGTTTACAAAGGGGATATGTTTGCGGCCGTAGCCTGTGCCTACACAATACTCAATGGCGCTCATATCAATTCCCGCCCTGGAACAGGCAGCCTGCATCACCTTGAGGGCTGACTCCTCAGGCCTGGCAGATGCCCTGATAATTTCTTTTGCTATAATCTCCCCCTCTTCAAGAATAACCGCTTTGGCTGTGAGAGAACCTACGTCGCACCCGGCGCATATCATATAGAACCCCCATTTGAAAAAGTCTCCGCGTAAAGGGCGGCGCCTATTGCACCTGCCAGCTGGGGATCATCTTTTCTTATTCTTTTAATTCGAATCCCCAGGGTTTTTTCCAGGGCGCTCACCACTCCGCTGTTTTTTGCCACACCCCCTGTCATGCATACCTCCCTCTCAATCCCTATGCTGCTCACAAGGGTTGACATGCGGGAGGCCATGGCATTATTTATACTGGCAGCAATATCTTCAAGTGGAATCATTTCGTTCAGGTGCTGGATAACGTCCGCCTGTGCCCAGACAGTACAGGCTGATGCAAGGGTAACCGGATTCTTTGACCTTGCTGACAGCTCTCCCAGGTCGGAGAGTTCAACATTCATCACCTTTGCCATAACCTCCAGAAATCGGCCTGTACCTGATGCGCATTTGTCATTGGTTATAAATTTTACCATCTCACCATTTTCATTAAGCCTCATGGCTTTACAGTCCTGTCCCCCTATATCTATCACTGTCCGGACTGAGGGGATGAGCCATTTTGCACCTCTGCCGTGGCAGGCGATCTCTGATACTGCACGGTTTATGAAGGATATTCTGTCCCGTCCGTATCCTGTGCCCACAGTATAAGTGATATCTGTCATTGATAAATTTATTTTTTCAAGGGCGCTTTTTATTATCCGCTCAGCAGACTCCCAGGGCCTGGGGCCTGATTTTACAATTATTGAGGATAGAATTCTGCCATCCTTCATAATAACCGCCTTTGAGGTGAGTGATCCCACATCTATTCCAGCAGTAATCATACAATTTTCCTCACTTTAAGAAATTCCAGGAAGCGCTCTTCGGTGGCTTCCCAGGACTGGACCCTTTCGTCAAAGGCATCAGAGTACATTATATATGTGGGGAAGCCGGCAGCCTCAGTATCCCGGGCAAGAAGTTTCACCATTCCCCAGGTATTTCGACATCCCGGGGTGCCGTTGTATACTATAACATCTGTGCTGTACATCTTTGCAAGGGAGAGTGTGTCCTCCAGCCACATGTCAGGGGCGTCGTAGGGCCCCCTTATCGATTTTATCATGGGCATCCTGGAGTTTACCTTTGCCATTGTGTCTATCATTGAATCAAGGCTTGAGGTGTCTACTTTGTAGGATGCTTCAAGTTTGCTGTACTCTTTAACGTGGGGAATATTCTCAGCCCATAGGCGGCTAAGTATGTTTCCGCAGTAGCTTATCCCTTCACGTTCAAGCATCTGCCAGAGCTGAAGATTCTGGGCATAGTGGTCAATGTAGCAGAAAAATGCCCTGATCTTCTCTTCACCCCCTTTCAGGCCTGAGCGTTTAAGGGCGGCATTTTCGGAGGATAATTTAAGCATTGACTCAAGCACTTCTGTGCATTCAGGCATCCCTGCAAAAAGGAATCTGGAGGCATAAATTAAAAGGTTATAGGCAACCGGAATAGGGCTGGGAATAATCCGGGCCATCTCTTCAAGTTCAGCAATAATTTCATCCTGCTTCTGAAGCTCATTAAGATGCATTTTCAGCTTATCTCTATCCAGTTTTTTCCCGGTCTGCTCTTCGAGAAACTTTATCAGTGCTTTGTAGTCTTCACGGTGGTATTCATCAGACCGGGCGCCTGTAAGGTCAGGGGGCATGTCGAGCTGAAAGAAGGGCTTGTCCAGATAGGCGGAGGCGAAAGAAAAGGCATTGGCATTGGTGTCGCATACCCCGGGTGAATCTGTTACAAACATGTCTATTTCTGCACCGGTTCCGGCAAGATAGGCTCCCAGTGTGCCTCTCTGGGAGGAACATGATGTTTCTGTGAATCCGGCTTCATTGCAGAAATCGAGAAAGTCAGCTGTCCCCCTTTTGTAGGCAAAGGTCATCATAACAGATATTACCTCAAGTCCTACAGGTATTATATCCATGGCATAAAAAATAGCAGGAGAAAAACAGAATGTGGTAGCAGCGGTTTTGTAACCCTTTTCTCCGGCGTGGACAATATTACCCATATACTTTGCTGTAATATCGAGAAATTTCTCCCCTGGCTCGCCGCATGCCATTATAGGTTCAACCACCCCTTTGAAATAGGGGATATACTTTAGCGTGTTTATGTATTCCTTTTCTGATCCGGCCTTAAGACGCCCTGCTGAGGCAAAGGCGTTCCAAAGCATCCAGTCAAAATTATACTCTCTCAGTTCTTTTCTCATCTTTTTGCCGCCTCCCGGTTAAGTCTTTCAAGAAACGCGTCAACCCGCATCTTCATGCGCCCGGTTTCAACCAGGGGGCCGTACTCCCTTTCAAGGCGCATGCAGGGTATACCCTCTTTTTCAAGATCCCGTTCGAATAAGCCGTTCTCTGATCCATGAAGATCGCAGAAGCGGATATTCTGCAGAATAACACCGTCGATTTTTGCACTTTCGATTTTTTCTTTCAGGGAGAGTAGGCGGTTTTTGTAATCGCCGTACATTCTGGGGCATTCGTTATGGCTCAGGTACCGGTTAACAAGGGCACTCACAGGATCGATACTTTCATCAACAAGGTCACTGTAGAGCCGTGATCCGAAGCAGAGATTGTCAGCTGCAACCAGTCCGCCGCTCCCTTCTATTATGCGCACCAGCTCCAGGTCATCGTTGGCGCTCCCCACCAGCATTATCCGTTTACGCTCCTCTATCCCCGGAGAGGTTTTCATCTCAGCAATAAACTCTTCAAGGAGACTGTTGTATTCCTCACGGGGCATGGCTGTTCCTGCGAGAACAGCAGCCAGGGCGTCAGTTCCTGTAAATGGGGGAGCATCCATAGTCCTCAAATTGTCGAACTCACTCAGGAGTTTTCGTGAGCGGTTGTATAGCTTTATCGACTCAGAGAGTTTTTTATCATTGATTTCAACTTTGAAATGTGATTCTAAGGCATTTATAAGCCTGCGGGTTTCCTCTGTGAACCATTTTACTGTATAGTCTGTAAATTTATGAGGCACGCCGAAGTGGAAAAAAAACCGGGGCATAATACCTTCAAAATCCTCACCTGCTTTTCTCCAGCATTCATCAAGCCGGCGCATTGAGTCGCATCCAGGTGTTATAATAATCCCATCGAGAAAATTGAATTTTCCCTCCCCTGCCAGCTGAAGCATACATTTAGGGAGGCTGCATATAAAGGGCCCGAAGTAGGTATCCCCTATGGTCGTTTCAGCAGCACTGAACCCGCGGACCCTGCATGGGAGGAGCCCGGCAGCGTGAATTATCTCATCAGGCACATAGGAACAGGTGTATCCCACAACCCCGCGGCCTTCATCTTTCCATTTTTTTATAAAGCTGTTTTCAAGATCTGACGCAGCATCAATAAATTTATTCATATTATTTCTCCCCCCCTTCCATAGCCTGTTTAAGAGTGCGGAGAGCCTCATCCATCTCATTGGGATTTTCATCCCTGGCAGAACTTATCATCTCTCCGATCCCTTTCAGGAGCGGCGGCAGGATAATAGGGGCTGCAGGTTTGACTGATTCAGCAATATCATCAAAGGTGCGGCGGATGGCTTCAGCGCTTTCGTAAGGATCAAGGGATGAAAAAAACTGAGTCAACGGCCCCCTGATTATATCCGGGTCGCTCTCATGAATCCGGTTGATCAGTTCACATATGCGGTTTATGCTGTCAGAAAGCTCCTGTACGTCTATCTCTGCAAGGCCTGCTGATATAAGATCTGCCAGATTCCGGTCATTGAAATTCTTTTCTATAGAATCAAGGCTCCTTCCCATCCGCGATGCTGCAGAAGAGGAGTGTCTGAAGCCGTTCATAATCCTGTCAGCCAGCAGCCCCTGATGACTGTTCACAGCCCCGGATATTGAGTTTATCACCTGCTCTTTTATTTCACCGAACATTAAACCCGCTTTCAGAAGGAGGGGGATGTCTATTGAGTCTGTTAAATCTTTGCTGATTTTATTAAATACTTCAGGAATCGCAGGCCTTCCCGGTTCACCTATAAGGGCGCTGCCGGTGTGTATTTTACGCACAAGCTCGCTCAGCTCATTTATGAGCGAGCTCACCTGTTTTATGTCAATATCGCGCATGAGAGAAAGGATCACATCTGTTAAGAGATCAGGGGCCATGCGGTTCAGGGGTGCGGCAGTCTCCTTTGCTGCAGTAAAAGCTGTATTTGAAAGGGCAGGGATCATTGCAAGGAGGCACACAACCTTTGCGGGATATTCCCATAGCTCTTCATTTATCATTTTAATATAAGGGCCGCTTAGGGCTGATGACCGGTCAAGAGCCTCTTTTAGTTCGCCAAAATCAACAGCTTCTATAAAACGCCTGAAGTTTTCCCTAACCTCATCGTTCACAACTTCTGCATTATCGTGAGATGATGAAGGGGCCGCTTCTGCTGCAAAACTTTTTGTGATACTGCGGGAAACAAACCGGGCTATGAGCCGTTTAACAGGGTTGCGGCCCGCCCATGAAGATATAAACTCCGGGGCTGCTCCCCTTACTATGCTTCTGCAAATATCAGTGCCGGCAGCAGAGCGGGCAATATCCTCAATCAGGTTTTTATCTGCCATTACTTTTCTCCTTTTATTCATTTTGTCATTCCGGCCGAAGTGCTAAGGGAGAGCCGGAATCTCCTGTAAAAATCAATGATTATGAGATTCCCGCCGGAGTTTATCCCCGCGAAGGCGGGGGCAGGGATGACATAATCGGCATAATTAATCCGGTTTATTCTCCTTGATAAAGGGTTTAATTAATTCACTGAAACGATCGATCTCATCTCCATAGTTCAGAGATCCGGGTGCAAGAATAGAATGGAGAACCAGCCCCATTATATGGATAAAAATTGAACGGGCAAATTCAGGTGTCAGGTCGAGTTTATCAGCCATTATTTCTGTGTAATGGTCAGAAAAAGTTCGAAATACCCTTTCCGACTCTTCAGGGGGAGATGTTCTTTTCATGTCAATGCTGAGAAGCATGAGGTTTTTGTAGTATTCCCCTTTCTCTTTCCAGAAATCGACCATGAGCATAAAACGGTCTGCAGCACTGCCGGTTGTTTCAGCTCTGCTGATATATTCAGCTGTGTTGATCTCCCCGGCCCGCGATATCATCTGCCCCAGAATACTTTCCTTTGTGGGGAAATAATGGTAGAGTGTTCCGGTTGAAACACCGGTTTCGGCAGCGATCTCTTTCATTGTTATGTTTGAATAACCCTTTGTACTGAAGAGGCTGAAACACTTGTCCAGCATCTCCTTTCTGTAATCGTCATGGTCTACAATTTTAGGCATTTACCTCACCCCCGCCTTCGGCGCGCCCCTCTCCTCAAGGAGAGGGGCTCCTTGAAAAATAAAGAGGCTGTAATAATTATATTGTTTTAATTTTGTAGTATTTATCATTTTCACTCATGGTTTTTTTCTGAGAACTCCCCCTCTCCTTGAGGAGAGGGGGCCGGGGGGTGAGGTCACTTCCCCGCTAAATGCTTTGCCAGCCTTTTAGCCAGACATATAAGTGTCAGTGTCGGCGGCAGCCCCCATGGTTCCGGAATTACTGAGCAGTCGCATACATAAAGGTTTTCATATCCATTCAGTTTAAGATCGGAATCGAGAAATTCTCCGATTTTAACAGTTCCCCCCGGGTGTGCGGCAAGATACCATGTTTTATATATACCTGTTGCGCCGCACTTTTCGAGAATATCTTTTGCTCTTTCATAACCTTTGTTCAGTTTTTCTTTGTCAGCATCTGTAAGATTTTTGCGAACTCCCCCCCTGTCTGTAAGGCGGCCTGAAAGGTCATCCTTTATTTTAATCATAATGCGCAGGGTGCGGCCTGTTTCAAAAAGACGCCAGAACCTGAAGGACTGGGCTGTGAAGACCTGGTCTACTGCAAAGGGGAGGGGCATATCTGTCATGACAATCCCCTCTTTGTCAAAGTGGCATCCCGCTGACATGGGTATCTCATCTTTTCGCGCTTTAACATCTTTTACTTTCCCGCAAACAGTTATGAGGGGGTCGTAGAAAAAATTTTTACCTGTCTCTTTCAGGCCTATACCACGGAGGATCACAGGAGTTCCTATCCCTCCTGCAGCGATTATTATATTCCCTCCCAGGGCTTTAATGCTTCGTCCTTTATGTTTAAACTCAACACCAACAGCCTTTTCCCCTTCAAAAAGAATTTTGTCAACTCTGGCATTGTTGATTATCTCCGCCCCCTTTGAGAGTGCCTCATCAACGTACATCTTCGCAGTCCACTTAACACCTTTTGGGTCGCCGTAGTATCCGAACCGGTCTCCGGGGCTCCATTTTTCCTGGTACATGAATTTTTCAATGAGCTTCCAGTCATAACCCAGAGATTTGGCACTCTCCATTATCGTTGATGCCATGGGTGTTATCATCGCAGGTTTAAGAGGGGCAATTGGAAGCTCTTTACGGGCCTCCTTCTCTTCTTTAGTGACATCAATGCCGTATTTTAAAAGCATCTTATGGGGTACAGGGAAACAGGTTGCGTAATAGAACATGGAGCTTCCCCCTGTTGTTATCCCCCGCACCATGCCGAGGAAGTTGCGCCACACTATGAGGAGTCCTTTCCCCGGCCAGCACTGTTCCCTTATATATCTCCAGAGAGACCCTGTTACAGGTCCGCCCGGACCCCATTCGAGTATAAGGACTTTTTTATTCTTACTGCTCAGTTCTTTAGCCAGGGTAGCGCCCCCCGGCCCTGAGCCAACAATGATTGCGTCATAGTTTTGAGAGATTGTTTCCATGGTTACCCCGCCTTATTTACTCTGTTATTTCCCTCTTTCCGGATAGTCTGGATTGATTAAGGGAATTTATATTTTATTTATTTCGAACAGTCAATATAAAATAATACTATTACGATTTAAAGTCAAGCATTTAAGCTTGGAATTCCCCGGGCCTGTATTTTCCCCATTGTATTGCCGGGAACTAATAAAAATGGTATTATGAGATTCCCGCCTTTGCGGGAATGACAAAGAACAGATTACTCAAATCGTGAAATGATATATTTTTTCTCAATCTTTACGCTTGACTGAAAAGCAGATTGAAGTATAATATATATAAGTTGATTGCGAATGAGGATTATGAGTATTAATAGAGGATTTATATATGATTTTACCTTTCGGCAGTTTACGACCTGAAATAACTGATGAAATTATTCAGAAGTGGCAGAGGATTGTTGATCTCCTGGGGAGGATTACATCTGTTTCTGCAGCTCTGGTAACCAGGTTTACAGATGAGTATCTTGAGATATTTGTTTCCAGCGATTCAGAGAGAAACCCCTTTAACAGGAATGACAGGTCAGAATTAAATACAGGGCATTATTGTGAAGAGGTGGTAAAAACCGGAACCCCCATGGTGGTGGATGATGCCCTTAATGATCCTAAATGGCAGAACAGCCCCGATGTTGAACTGGGCATGACATATTATTTCGGTTATCCCGTAAAATGGCCCGATGGCGATCCCTTTGGAACAATCTGTATACTTGACAGTACTTATGAGAATAAGTCCCAGGATCTGCCCGATCTTTTTGCCGAGTTCAGCAGAATACTTGAATCTGATCTTGCCGGACTTTATGAAAAAATTGAACGGGAAAATCTTATTACTCAGCTTGAAAATCAGAAGGGTGTGCTTAATCTGATTTTTGATAATGCGCCAATAGTTATGATGCTTCTTGATGAGGAAGGGCAGATTCAGAATATTAATTACTCAAACAGGAATGACAGCTTTGATGATAGTGAATTTTTTCTCCATCTTTTAAGCAGAAAATTCCAGGAGTGCATTAATTTAAAGGACATGAACTGGCTGGAAAAACCTGAGTGTCATGCCTGCGGAGTCTGCCCTGTAGTAAACCGGACACTGAAAGAATCAGGAATTGTGAATAAGTCTGAAGGCCGTGTATCAGTGGGACTTGATGGCAGGATATTTATCAGGGATGTTCTTTTTTCGGTAAACAGGCTTGAGCTCGATAAGAGGTCCAGAATTCTTGTAAGCATTGATGATGTAACTGAGCTGAAAAAACTTGCAGGCATTATAGAGGATTCGGAAAAATATCACAGAATTCTTTTTGAGAAGGCTCCCCTCGGCATTATAAGGTTTAATCCTGAAGGGACAATCGTTGATGTAAATGAACGAGGCCTGGAAATACTGAATCTTCCCCGCAATGCGGTGATGAAAAAGACCATCAGTGATATCCCCTTTAGTGAGCTGGAAACCATTCTTGTCTCAGCTATTGACGGCATGGCCGGATCTTTCAGAGGGGAGGTAAAATCAAAGGATGGCAAAACTTCACTAAACGTGAAATCTTACTTTAATCCGCTAACACCGGGAAACACTCCATCTGATGTTGTTGTATTTTTTGAAGATACAGTTATCGCGAAGGAATCCCCTGAACAGTCCTCTGAGCTAATTACCGGAGAGGACATTGCTAATGAGCAAAACAGAGGTGTCCTTGTTTTGAGGGATATGAAACATCAGCAGCGCACCCTTGCTGAAATGAAAAAAATGTCTGATGCCCTGGACCAGGCTGCTGATATTGTTTTTATAACAGATATTAATGGCAATATTGAATATGTTAACAGCGCCTTTGAAAGGATAACAGGCTTTTCCAGGGAAGAAGCTATTGGCGCGAAGCCGAGCATTTTAAAATCGGGAGAAATGGACCCTTCATATTATACTAAAGTATGGGATACTATTCTTGCCGGAGAATCTATAAGGTCTGAAGTAATAAACAGGAGAAAGGACGGCAATGTTTTTTATTATGATCAGACAATTACACCTATCAAAGATGAGAGTAATGAGATAAAGTATTTTGTTTCCACGGGTAAGGATATAACAGACAAGAAAGAGGTGGAGGAGGCCCTGAAGACCAGTGAGATGCAGATGCGTCTATTTATTAAGTATACCCCTGCTGCTATTGCAATGTTTGATACTGAAATGAGGTATCTTGCCGCAAGTGAAAGGTGGTATCAGGACTATGGTCTTGCAGATGAGGAAATTATTGGAAGAACACATTATGAAGTATTCCCTGAAATTGACAGGATGGATGAGTGGAAGGATATTCATAAGAGATGTTTGTCCGGTGAAAGTATGCAAAGAGAGAGCGACCGTTTTGAACGTGAAAACGGTGCTGTTGACTGGCTAAAATGGGAAATTCACCCCTGGCTGAAAAATGCCGGTACAGTGGGGGGGATTATAATTTTTACAGAAGTGATAACAGAAAAAGTTGAGGCGGAAAAAATAATAAACCTGGAGCGTCAAAAGGCGCAGCAATATCTCGATATTGCCGGTACTATTTTTGTTGTGATCAACAGGGATGGAGTTACCGAACTGGTGAACCAGAAGGGGTGTGAAATTACCGGTTATAAAGAGGAGGAGTTACTTGGTAAAGGATGGTTTGATCTGCTGCTTCTTCCAGAGGACAGAGAAGGGTTTAGAGTTGCTTTTAAACGTATGATGAACGGGTATATAGAGGAATATTCCCATGCAGAAAATTTTATTATTACAAAGAGCGGTGACCTGAGATTTATTGCATGGAACAATACACTGATAAAAGATGAAGAAGGTAATATTACAGGAACACTCAGTTCCGGAAACGATATTACAGAGAAAAAAGCAGCAGAAGAGGAGATTCTAAGGCTCAATCAGGAGCTTGAGGAGAGGGTCTATATGAGGACTCTGGAACTCAATGATGCTGTTAAAGCCCTGAAGGACAGCGAAGAGAGTGCTGTCTTTATGAAGGAGGTGGCCTCAACGGCAAATGCTGCCTCAACAACTGAGGAGGTTTTTCAGGTTACTCTGGATCTGGCCTGCAGATATATAAACTGGCAGGCGGGGCATGTGTATTTTTATTCAAAACAGAGCGGCAAACTTATTTCATCTAATATATGGTTTTTTAATGACAGTAACAGCTATGATGAACTGATAAAGGCTACATCTCAGATGGATTTTCTTCCGGGTGTGGGGCTGCCTGGCAGAATATACAGTTCAGGGAAGCCGGAGTGGATATCAGATATTTATGAAGCGGATAATTTTTTCAGAAAGAATTTAAGCCATGATCTGGGCGTGCGTGCAGCTTTCGGATTTCCAGTTATTGTGAATAATGAGGTAGAAGCTGTTGTTGAGTTCTTTTCAAAAGATGCTGTACCTGTTGACAGGACAATAATTGATCTGATGTCCGATGCGGGTATTCAGCTCGGTTATGTTATTGAGAGAAAAAATGTTGAGATCGCCCTGCGTGAAAGTGAAAGCAAATTTAAAACCATATTTAATGAAAATATTCATTTCTTTTTAGGGTTTATGAGCACAGATGGGATTCTCCTGGACGTGAATAACGCTGCCATCTCTTTTGCAGGGGTAAAATATGAAGATGTGGTTAATAAACCATTTATTGATGGGCCATGGTGGGATAACTCTCCGGAGGATAGGGAAAAGCTGGAAAGCGCCACCATAGCAGCTTCAAAAGGGGAATCGTCAGCATTTGAAGTAACCCATTTTGACAGTAATGGGGAAGCACACCATGTGGACTTTCTCCTTTCCCCGGTTAAGGATAAGAACGGGGAGGTGAGTTTTTTAATACCTTCAGGTTTTGACATTACTGACAGGAAAAAATCCCTTGAGGAGAGGGACAGGCTTTTAAAGGAGATGCGGAAAAGGGTAAAAGAGATAAACTGTCTTTATAGAATCTCTGATTCAATACAGAGTAATGATGATACGGATAATGTTTTCAGGTATGCGGTAAATGTTATCCCTCTTAGCTGGCAGTATCCGGAAATTGCTGTGGCGCGTATAGTTTATGATGGAAAGGAATATTATACAGACAGATATGATGATGCAGTGAGCATGATGGCAAGTGATATTGTGGTGGATGGCGGATTGGCGGGGGTGGTTGAGGTTTACTACCTTGATGAGGTTCAGGAGGCTGATGAAGGCCCTTTCCTTAATCAGGAGAGGGACCTTATTGACGGTGTATCACATCTTTTCAGTCTTATGATTAAAAGAAAACTTGCCCAGGAGGAGCTTAAAAAAGCTATAGAGGATGCTGAGTCATCAAACAGGGCAAAGAGTGAGTTTCTGGCTAACATGAGTCATGAAATCCGGACACCCATGAACGCGATTATGGGTATGAATTATCTCCTTAAAAAAACTGATCTTAATCCGAAGCAGAGGGACTATGTTTACAAAATTGATTTATCAGCCCAGTCGCTGCTTGGAATAATAAATGATATACTCGACCTCTCGAAAATAGAGGCGGGCAGACTGGAGCTGGAGAATATAGATTTTACTCTTCAGGATATTATGATAAACCTGTCAAATATGGTGGGACTGCGGGCAAGGGAAAAGGGGCTTGAATTTGTTATTTCCATAGATAACCGTATTCCCAGAATCCTTAAAGGTGACCCTTTAAGGCTGGGGCAGATCCTTCTTAATCTTGCGAATAATGCTGTAAAATTTACTGACAATGGTGAGATCCTTGTGGAGGTTTCCGCTGAGGATTTTAACGATAGCGGAGTGGTAATTAAATTTTCAGTAAGTGATACCGGTATTGGACTTAAAGAGGAGGAGATGGAGCGTCTTTTCCAGCCCTTTATGCAGGCGGATTCTTCTACTACAAGGAAGTTCGGAGGTACAGGGCTTGGTCTTGCAATAAGTAAACGTCTTGTGGAGATGATGGATGGGGTAATCGGGTTAAAAAGTGAATATGGGAAGGGGAGTGTTTTTTATTTTTCTGCTGTTTTTGGAGTATCATCTGACAAAAGGGAGAGCCTGGTTGTTCCCGGTATTTTAAAAAACAGGAAAGCTCTTGTTGTTGATGATAATAAAACCGCCTGCAGGGTAATGACCTCATATCTTGAAAAATTTTCTTTTAAAACAAAAGTCTGCTTCAGCGGCGAGGAGGCAATTGAAGAACTTGTAAGAACCGCTATAAGCGGAGATGAGCCTTACAGCTTCGCTTTTATTGACTGGGAAATGACCGGGATTAATGGAATCGAAACTTCACGAATTATTGTTGAAAGTGAAGAGATTGGTATTAAGCCGAGAATAATAATTGTTACAGGTTATGAGCAGGAGGAGATATATACAGAGTCAAAAGAGATGGGGCTGGACGGGTTTATAATGAAGCCTGTTACCTCTTCCCAGCTTTTTAATGTGATTATGGATGTGGCTGCCAATAAGGGTTTTGACGGAACAGAGGAAACCCCCTGGGAGTATGTACCTGAAGGGCTTGATGAAATACGGGGCTATTCAATACTCCTTGTTGAAGATAATGAAATAAACCAGGAGGTTGCACGGGAGCTCCTTGAAGGTGAAGGCTTTATTGTTGATACAGTCTCAAATGGCGAGGAGGCTGTAAATGCAGTTTTAAATATAGGGAAACAATATAATATTGTACTTATGGATCTTCAGATGCCGGTAATGAGCGGCTATGAAGCTGCTGTAAAAATACGGGAAACAGTTAAGGAATCTGAACTTCCAATTATCGCCATGACAGCGGATGTGGCACCCGATATCAGGGAGAAAGTTCAGGAACATGGCATGAATGGTTATGTGAGCAAGCCTATTGACACAGTGGAGCTTTATAAAACTATGATTGAACTTCTCAGTACAAATAAGGGGGGTGTTTCAAGAATGAAGTACAGAGGGAAACCTTCTTATGATGCAGGGTTTTCCGGTCTTTACGGATTTAACCAGTCTAAAGGGCTTAGGCTTGTTTCAGGCAATCGGCTGCTGTACAGAAAACTGCTGGCAGAATTCAGCGCGTCATATTCCGGCGCTTCACAAAAGATGGAGATTCTTTTTAGAGAAAACCGTTTTGATGAGCTTAAATATTTTATTCATACACTTAAGGGTGTGGCAGGAAACCTGGGGGGAGTAATGATCCCCGGTATGGCGGATGAAATAATGAGCGCCATTAATAGGAAAGATATTGGATCTGCGGGGGATTTGCTGATAAAACTGGGGCTTGAAGTTGATTCTGCAGTAGAGTCGGTAAATCTTCTGGTCCTATCCCCGGAGCCTCCGGTAAAAGGCGCAGAATATAATCCCGAAGCAGTAAAAGCATTACTTTCCCGTATCCTTATTCTTCTTGACAGTGATCACGGGGAAGCTCTTGACAAACTGGAGCTGCTTCAGTCTCTTGTTGGTGAAACAGAGCATGCTGCTTCTATTGATGAACTTGCTTCCAGTCTTAACAGCTTTGATACAGACAGAAGCAGAGATATTATTAAATCATTATTTTATAAGTTGAGTCGGGAGGTTATATGACAGTAAAACCGAAAATTCTGGTTGTTGATGATATTCCCGGAAACATCCAGATTATTATGCAGGCAATCAAGGATGAATATTCAGTTATTGCCGCCACTTCCGGGGATAAGGCCCTTGCTCTTGCTTCAGCAGACCCGGCTCCATCAATAATTCTTCTGGATGTAATGATGCCCGGTATGGACGGTTATGAGGTATGCCGCAGGCTTAAAGAGAATGAAAAGACCAGGGGAATCCCTGTAATGTTTATTACCACTCTTGATGAGGACATCAATGAGGGGAAAGGGCTTGACCTTGGTGCTGTTGATTATATTGCCAAGCCTATTAACCCGGCACTTGTAAAGAAGCGGATAAGAAACCAGCTTGAACTTAAACAACACAGGGATCATCTTGAAGGCCTTGTTCGGGAGAGAACTGCACAGATTCACAACACCAGGCTTGAGATTATAAGAATGCTGGGGCGGGCGGCGGAATATAAGGATAATGAAACAGGTACGCATATTATAAGGATGAGTAAATATTGTCATGTCATGGCCCTTGCTTACGGATTGAGTGAACACGAGGCGGAGGTTCTGCTTAATGCAGCACCAATGCACGATGTAGGTAAAATAGGGATACCTGACAAAATACTGCAGAAACCGGGCCCACTTGATGAGGATGAGTGGAAGATAATGAGACGTCATGCCTATATGGGGCATCTGATAATAGGCAAACACGATTCAGAAATTCTTACAGCTGCTGCTGTAATCGCGCACCAGCATCATGAAAAATGGAACGGGGGAGGTTACCCCGGAGGATTGAAGGGTGAAGAGATAGATTTTTTCAGCAGGATAGCCGCCCTTGCTGATGTTTTTGATGCAGTGACAAGCAAGCGGGTTTATAAAGAACCCTGGCCCCTGGATGATGCTCTTGAGTTGATAAAAAAGGAGAGTGGAGAGCACTTTGACCCCGCTGTAGTTGATTCTTTTTTTAAGGCACTCCCGGAGATTTTGAAGATAATGGAAGAATATGGAGATGAATAGGTTTATTTTTATAGCGGATTTATCAGGAAAGAGGATTGATATATGAGCGCAGAAATATTAGGACTTCTCTTTGTCTTTTTTGCCAGGGTTTTAGATGTATCCATGGGAACATTCAGGATAATACTTATTTCCCGCGGGTATATCCGCATAGCACCTTTTCTGGGGTTTGTGGAAATATTGATATGGATAACTGCCCTGGGGCATGTACTTAATAATTTAACAGGTGTCATGAGTTACGTAGCCTATGCTGCAGGTTTTGCCACAGGGAATTTTGTGGGGATGAAGCTTGAGTCACTTATATCTATAGGTTACCAGTCTATAAGGATAATCACAACAGAAAAGATAACTGCGCTTCCTCTTACTCTCCGTGAGGAGGGATTTGGAATTACTACTGTTGCTGCAAGAGGTATGAAAGGGGAGGTGCAGCTTATTTACACCACTGCAGCAAGGGGTAGAGTAAATAAGCTTCTTGAGATTGTGGAAACACTTGAGCCTAAGGCTTTTGTTACAATTGAGGATGTAAGGTCGTTTAAATCAGGTTTTATTATAAAAAATGAATTTTTCCAGAAATTCGGGAGAGCTACCCTGGGGAGAAAATAATTTTCTCTCCCCGGGGTCTCATTACTACCCACATTTATGCTCCCGGCCCCCAGCCGATTAACCTGACGTGCTGAATGAACTTATTCCGGCTTCCCCCGGAGGGGGATGAAAAAATTCTGCTCATATTTTTATTTAATTAATGATAGAGTAAAACAAACAAGTCAAAAATAGCACAAAAAAAAGTTAATTAACCCCCTTCGGGGGTGGCGGGAAATGATTTCCTGGGGGAAAAGAATTCATTCCGCCGGGGGCTTAGCCGAATTAATTGTTCGTTGAAAGAAGTGGATAGATTCTCTCCCCGGGGTAAAGGGGATCAGGCTTTCCCTTCCCTTCCAAGTCTGTAGAGAATTATTCCAGCCATCAGCACTCCTGTGAATATCAGGATTACCGGTATGAATGTATGGGATGCTGCTGCAAATATTACGCTTTCCTTAAGCGTATCACTTACAGGGTCAGTGCCGAAACCGGGCAGGAACCATGAAGGCTTAAAAGCTGTAATGATTACAGCTGCTGATAGTATTATGAAAATATAGGCCTGATATTTTAAAACCCTCCCTGCAAACCTGGCCCCCGATTTCCTGTCCGCCCCGGAAAAAAGAATAGTAAAAATGAAAAAGAGTATAACCGCAGGGGTAATATATTTTAAATATTTCCCGTAAGTCATAAAGAGCATGGCATATTCAGTGATAACTGCCGGGTCCCCTTTTAATGTTACTGGCCCTCCGGAGCTTATCACCCCGTTTGATATGGTCATGTCAACTGATCTGAGCTTTCCCCTGGCGTATTTTTCAATAAACCATGAATCGGACATGCTGAAAATTTTTGTGATAATCCATGGATTGCTGAGGCCCGGAATGGTGCCTATGCTTTTAACAAAAACCCCGCTCAGGAGATGTCTCTCAGCACCATCTTCAGTTTTAACTCTCATGCTGATTCTAAGTGGAGGGAGCTTCACAACTCTGAGATTTTCTATCATACCTGAATCTATATCAAACCTCTGGGTATAGACATTCCCTTCCTGAAGCTGTCTGTCGTGTGACATTAAAAAGTCCAGGTATCTGTTTATAAGATTTTTTAATTCAGCGTCTATAAACAGGGTATTTAATCTTTCTGTTAAAACCGGGCTGATTTTGTGAATATCCGCATAGATGGTATTTAAAAATTCATTCTGTCTCGATTTAAGGATTTTTCCCGCCTCTTTCTCCCTGCTTTTCATATCTTTTTCAGCTTTCTTTAAATCACCTTCTGCAACATCGAGTTCTTTTTCCAGCAGCCTGACCTGATCTCTCCCGAGTTTCCGGTAATCATCTATCCCCTTAAGTTCACCTTTGAGCTCAGCCAGCTTATTCTTTTTGAAAAGCTCAAATTCATCTTTACTTTTGAACTCATCTGAAGATTTAATCCACTTCAGTTTATCAAGCTCGCTGATCTGATTCCTGATCCGGTTATATTCTTCTGTGCGGTAAAAAGCATTGAAAGAGGCCAGGCTCTCTTCATAATTTTTTTTTATTTTTTCATATTCAGGCTTAAAGGCATTTATACCTGTTCTCTTTTCGATTTCACGTTTAATATCATTTTCAATTTCGAAGTTTTTTGCAGTAATGATCTGCTCAACCAGATTCATCTGCTTTATAATTCCGGTGTAGAACCTGTCAGTGGTAAAAAGCGCATGGCTTAGAGTGAGAACAATTAAAACCGGAATAATCAGAAACGCGGTAAAGGACAGAATATAAATCATAAATCCATTTTTCTTTGTCATAATCTGCTCCGTAAAAATATTTTCGATTCTATCTCAGTAATTGTTCCTGAAGATATTTTTATAGAAACAGCATTATTATACTAAAAGATATCTTCAAGAATTATTACTGTAAAATTTCAGATTTTTTTGATTATTCCGGTAAGTTATCTATATTGAAATCAGCAGGAAAATATTTATGCTCCATGAGATTGTATCAAAGGAGGTATAATTATGAAAGCAGGATTATTACTTAACGGAAGCGGGGCCATTATTTATCTCACTTCTCACAAGGGGATTGTGGATGAACATCTTGTGAGAAAATTTAAGGCAAAGGGGATCAATAAATTTATGGCTTATGAACTTCCCCTTGAAGAGGTGAAAAAACGGTACGGGATGCACTACGATATTGTTCTTGGCGATCTTAATGAAAGTGATGATTTGCGTATACTCGATTATGACGGCACAAGAGCTTTCAAAATGTTCTCTTTCAGTGAGATGGGTGAGCCTTTTTATATTGAGTAAAGGGGAATAGCGTATTTTTACTGCTTCTGAAGTATCTTAAGATGAGAATTCATCAGCAATAATTTTACGCGCTTTTCCAAAATCAGGACTGTTTATCCAGTGAATTTTCAATCCTCTCCTTCTCATACCCTGGTAAACCTGGCGCGAATCGCCTGATATTATTTCTCCTTGAAATTTTTGGGCAAGCTGAACAGCCAGTTTTGTTTTTCCGCCTGCAGTGGGGCCGCAAATTGTTATAATATTGTATTTATTCATATTTGAATTACTCCGCTCAAACCTGAAGTAAAAGGATTTTTTAACAATTACTTTTTGTGAAATATTATCATACTATCTTCCGATAATAATTACAATAACCAGACAATTCATTCCGGAGAAATAATGGGAAATTATATACTGCTTTTATCTTTTATACCTCTTCTGTTATACTACCTTGTATACTACAGGTATTTCTCCTCGGGTAAATCAAAGGTAAAGTTTTTAACAGCTTTTCTTTCAGGTACCGGTTTCGCGCTTTTTCTCCTGCTCATAAGCGGAGTAATATCAGCGTTTATTTTTAAGAGCAGTCCCATGGTCAGGGCTTTTTTAACTGCAGGGCTTATAGAAAAAGGTGGAGCCTTAATTATTCTATATATATTATTCAGGGATTATGAAGGGTTTTCTGTAAGGGAGGGGATTATTACAGGGATGTTTTTTGCCCTGGGATTTGCCTGCGTGGAGAATTTTTTTTACGCTTACGACCAGCCCGGTGTTGTGCTTTACATGAGGATTATATTCTCCGTCCCTCTCCATATAACAACATGCGGTATGGTGGGCTTTTATCTGGCGATTTCATTTCTATGCAGTTCGAAGCTGAACCGGGTTAACTTTTTTATAAAGGCCCTTGTTATACCCTTATTCTTTCATGCATTATTCGATTATCTGCTTTTTAAGGGGGGGAGTGGAGTTTATTTATCAGCACCTGTACTTATAATTGCAGCAGTGTTTCTGGAAATTATGCTGGCCCGATCAGGGAGTATCTATTCAAAAATTGAACTGGATGTAATGGGGCTCGATTTCGAAGCCTGGAGGCTTAAGGACAGGCAGCCCAGGCATGACAGATGGGTGAAAAGATACACAGGAATTTTGAAATCCAGACCAGCCCCATTTTTTGCATGGAATCCCGGCATAATAAAATTTATATTTGTTCTGATAATGATAGGTGCTGCTGTTGCCGGATTCCCTGTATATAACTATTTCCAGGATCAGCTGGAGAGTATAATATACAGGGAGGAGGCAATCGCAGTATTTATACTCCTCCCCCTGTTTGTTGCATTTATGCTCCTCATTTCCGGGGGGGTAAATCCCATGTATTTTGTTAAAAGTCTTTTAAGCCTCCCTGTCATATCCGATGTGGAGCTTACTAGAGGAACAGTGAGAGAGAGCCTTGTAACAAATGATCTGACTTTGGGGAACTGTTTCCTTCAGACAACAGAACCTCTTGGCTTAAAAAATGAGGTATCACTCCGGTTTAAAATTTCAAGTCTGGAATCGGGAGCAGTTACAGGGAGGGTGGTATGGGAAAATCACCGGGGGCTCCACGATTCTTTTGGTTCTCTTGTGAGCTTTACTGAACCATGTCCCGGATTCTATCGTTTTATAATAAAATATAATATTCTCAGATTATGGAAAGGAGCTGTATTTCTTCTCAGGCTCCCCGGCTTTGATGCGCTAAAGGGGCTGTTTTATAATCCTCTGGTTTTAACACAGGAGGATATCTATTTTTCAAAAGGAGATATAATTTTCCGGGAGGGTGACAGGGGTGATTGCTTTTACATGCTCAAAAAGGGGAGAGTGATTTTTTTTAAGCAGAAGGAGGATGATAATATCATAACAGTAAACACCTCTATCACCGGAGAGGTCTTTGGTGAGCTGGCTGTTCTGGGGAGTGAGGACAGGAGAAATGCAACTGCTATCTGTGCTGAAGATTCCATTGCTGCAGTTGCCACAAGGGAAAATCTGGAAACCCTTTTAATGAATAATACAGAATTTGTTTTTAATCTTCTTACTTCTTTGACAAACAGGGTTATTATTTCGGAGAAGATATTCTTTGAAAATATTAAGGAACTGGAACAGAGAAGGGCTGAAAGTGAAAAACTGTCTCACATGACGGTTATGCTTATACTTATGAGTATCGGATTTGATTCACCGCTATTTGCACCTGGCGGCGGCTTTACAATAAATGCAATGATAGAATCGATTAAAGCCATGGGGGAGGGTGAGCTTACAGAGCTTACACTTCTTCTTGCTCAAAAGCAGGACTCCCTTAAACAGGGGAATACTTCCGGGGAGGATTTTCTGATTGAGCTTAAAAAGATATTCAATGTAGAGAAAAAAGAAATTGAGTAATAAAAAGCAGGCCCCCTGAACCAGGGAGCCTGCTATGCAGTGAGTCTGATGAATTTGTCTTATGCTGTTCTGGTTCTGTTTTTTACATATATCCCGAACAGCAGGCCCGCTACAGTAAGAAATGCTGCAAGTACAAAGAGCCTGTTCCCCGGTTTTGTCTTAAGCAGATATGCTGTAAGATTTGAAGGGTTAATCTTCTTTATATGTATTGATTTGATCTTGATATTTGTGTCAAATTCACCCTCTTTCAGGACATCATTGAGCCAGGTGAGGTTCAGTGTAACATCCCCCCCGGGCAGATCCAGGGTACCTTTACCCAGCTTCCAACCTTTGTTGTGAGCTGGTATCTCTATCTCTGTTGAAGAATAGTAGGATCCCCTGCGTAATGATTCAACTGCAACAATAAAGGAATCGTAATTTCTGGGGAGATCCAGATCGCCGTGGTTGGTGGCCTGAATTGTTATTTCATAGCTCCCCTTTTCCAGGTTTCTGAATGTATAGCCTATTGTCTGGTTCGCCCAGTATGTGTAAGCGTCACTCTTGTCAAAGAACCATCTCCCTTCCATGGATGTATATTCATCACCATTAAAACGTACGTTTGTTACGTTATTAACTTTAGGCTCCTTCACTTTTTTTACGATTATTTTTTTAATGTTCAGAGCCGCGTTGAATTCACCTTCGCTGTATGCGTCATTTGTCCAGAGGAGGTTAAGACTCTGTCTCCCCGGATTATCAAGCTTAATAACAGCACTTCCGGAAAAGTATACCTTATCTGAAGCCTTTACAGAAACGGCGGATAAAATCTCCCCTGAAGCTGAATCTTCGATATTAAAGGAGAAGCGGTCGTAATTTGCAGGGAGTGTTTCTCTTGCCTTGGCAACTATTGTTACCCTGTACCAGCCCGGCTCAGAATTATCAATATTCAGGATAAGATTTTCATTACCCCAGTTGGTGTATATGCCGCTCTGGATTCTTCCGCCTGAACCGATTTCTGCTCTTAATCCGGAAATTTTTCCTCTTAGGGCTGTAATCTGCGCCTTAGCTGAATCTCTGTTTATCAGCCCTGATCTGTAATCAGCCCTGATTTTTTTTATATCATCTCTAAGCTGCTTTATTTGAGCATTAAGGGCTTTTGCTTTTTCAGCTGAAAAAAGCTCTTTCCTCTGCTCCTGGAACCATCTCCCCTGGGAAGTGTCGATTGTGTAGGAGGCGCCGCCGGTTAATGAAGCCGGGTCGGAATCGTCTAAATCAGATTCCGGGCCGGTTCCCTCTGTATCAGTATCGAGTGTAACCTCTGTTGTATCTGAATCTGTATCTCCTGTGCCTGTGCCGTCAGAATCCTGTGATTCTTCCGATCCCAGGAGGTTATCAAGTCCGCTATCCTGCGGAACACCTGTATCCCCTGTCCCTTCAAGATTCTGATCAGGGAGAGACGAAGCTGTATCTTCATCCGGTGCTGCAACTTCCTGCTCTGTTGTGTCTGCAGCAGGAGCGTCAGATACTTCAATTGAGTCAGGTGTAATCTCCGGTCCGCCCTGGCCGCTGCTGCTCCCTCCGCCCCCTCCGCATGAGATAACTGAAAATGTTATCATCAATGAGAAGATAACTGTTAATAGTAGTGAAATTTTTTTATTCATGAATTTCTCCTTGTAAAAATATTATCCAGGTCATATTTAAGTAATTTACTGATATCTCTGTTAAACCGTCAGTTTCCAGTATTTTATGCGAATGCCGTAAAAACAGCACTTTTGATTAAAATACTGAATGTTTAAAAGAGAAAATAAAATTATTTAAAATATTGTAAATTAATATTCAAATAATTTTGCAAATCAGCCTGTATAGGCTTTTTATAATATAGTATATTTTTTTGTAAATGACAATTTTTTTTTATTTTTTATTTTTTATTTTGGATTATTCCGGATTTTTGAGATATTATTGCCTTTTCTTCAGCCCCCCGCGCAGAAGATTAAAAGATTGGCATAATTATTCCGGCGCGACCCCCGGAGGGGGTTAATAATTTTTCAGAATAAGGAGTTGGAATCCTTTGTTCTAATTAAAATCCGTGAAAAAGAGATCCCCTGAGATTTCAGGAAGGGGCTGTCTCAAAAGTCAGATTTTCGGGGATTTGTCATTCCGGTTTTGCAACTTCAATTATTGCAAATACCGGAATCTCCTGATTAAATCAGGCCTAAGAGATACCGGCATTACGCTACGCTACAGCCGGTATGACAAGGAAATTACTTTTTGGACAGCCCCCGGCTGTAAAAATATATGAAAAGAATAAAAATTTATAGCCGGGGGGCCAGAAACGGGGAGAATAGAGTACTTTGGACTATATAAATCAGCACTGCTTTTATAATTTTTTTATAAATATAAAGAGGAAAAAATGAACGAACCCTGGATTATTTCTGCTATAATTTTAACAGTGTGTCTCCTTGTTGTACCTTCAATAGCTTTTGCATATATTAATTACCAGAAGCTGAAAAAAATTGATGAGGGGAGAAATAATGAGCTTCTCCTGAATCTGGTGACCTCACTTAAACAGGACATTTCAGATACATCACACAAGAGCCGCATGGAATTTCAGCAGAAGCTCGATTCAATAACCTCCTACCTGAGCAGAAGTCAGCAGGAGAGTTCTCAGACCCTGCAGAACCAGTTTCGTCATTCCATGGAGATTATTAAAGAGGTTACAGAAAGGCTTGGAAAAATTGATGAAACTAACAGGCAGGTACTCGATTTTTCGAAACAGATGCAGAGTCTGGAAAATATTCTGAAAAATCCGAAACAGAGGGGTATTTTAGGGGAGTATTTTCTTGAAACACTTCTGGGGAATGTTCTTCAGCCCAATCAGTATAAAATGCAGTACAGGTTTTCCAGTGGAGAAATAGTTGATGCAGCAATATTCTACAGGGATAAAATAATTCCTGTAGATGCAAAGTTTTCTCTGGAGAAGTATAACCGTTTGATGGAGGAGCAGGATTCCGCTTTAAGGGCTCAGATAGAAAAGGAGTTTAAGGCGGACTTGAAAAGCAGGATTGATGAAACTTCAAAGTATATAAAGCCGTCAGAGGATACAACAGATTTTGCTTTTATGTTTATTCCGGCTGAGGGTGTTTACTATAATCTGCTTATATATAATGTGGGCACAGTTAATGTTAATACTCAGGACCTTGTTGAATACGCATTCGGTAAGCATGTTATAATAGTATCACCCACATCTTTTTACGCCTATCTGGAAACAGTTCTGCAGGGTCTCAAGCAGCAGAAGGTGGAGGATAATATTAAGGTTATAATAACCAGAATTAAAGAATTGAGCCGCCATCTTAACGGATACGAAGAATATATGGACAGGCTTGGTAAAAATCTTTCCACAACAGTTAACAGTTATAATAGTGCTGCTAAGGAGTTTAAGAAGATTGACAAGGATATTGTCAGGCTCACAGAAGGTGAGTCCGGTGGGGGCTATGATACCATGCTTATAGATAAGCCTTCTGAGGATTAATCAGAAGGCTTACGGGTCAGGTTTAAAGTTGAAAATGAGTTTCGGCTACAACTCCATGTTTATTACTTTTCTTTCTTTAATATATCCTTTAAGCATTATATCAATAAAAACATCCAGTTCCTCAAGCGAGCATTCACTGGCATGCTGTTCCAGGTTGTCAGGTTTCCATTCATTTGCCATTCTTTCCCATGTTGCTTTTCGCGGCTCCATGGGGCATTCAACCGAATCTATGCCGAAGAGTGTTACACCTCTCAATATAAAGGGGAAAACGTTTGCCTCAAAATTCATCCCTGCTGCATTTCCGCAGGTTGTAACTGCTCCTGCATAAGCAGTCTGTCTTATTACTGTTGAAAGAACATTCCCCCCTATTGTGTCTATAGCGCCAGCCCAGAGAGTTTTCAGCATAGGTTTCCCCGTTTCATCATTGACCTCCTCCCTGGGAATAACCTCCTTAGCTCCAATACTCTTTAAAAAAGCCTCATCTTCAGGGAACTCCTTTTCCGGGTCAGCATGTATCCCTGTAACTGCAACAACATGGTAACCTGCTTTTGCGAGAAAACTTACAGCATGGCTCCCCACTCCGCCACGGGCTCCTGTAACAAGAATTTTGCCGCTTTCAGGCTTTATCTCTCCATACTCGATGAGTTTATAAACTGATAATGCAGCAGTAAATCCTGCAGTGCCGAAAATCATGGCTTCTCTCAGGGTAAGATTTTCAGGTTTTTTAATTATCCATGCTTCAGGAACCCTTATATACTCAGAAAATCCGCCGGAAGTGTTCATCCCGAAATCGTAGCCGGTTATTATTACTTCATCCCCCTTCTTGAAGCCTGGACTGCTGCTTTCTACAACATTTCCTGACGCGTCAATACCCGGAGTATGGGGATATTTTTTTGTTACACCCCTGTTCCCTGTGGCGGAAAGGGCATCTTTATAATTTAATGAAGAGTATTTTACCTTTATCAGCACATCCCCCTGGGGAAGATCTGAAATATCCCGTTCTTCAATATTCCGGCTGAAACGCCTTTCATCGATTTCTTTCACAACCATCGCTTTAAATTTCATTTCACCCTCCATAGGTAATTATGCTTTTAAAAGGGGTTCGAAGGTATTTCACTTTAATGCAGGATATAATTCATGCTGAAATAACCCCATTATAGTAAACAAAACAGATAAAATGATAGTAAAAAAATATTTTTAAAGAGTCAAGGTGTTTTTTATCCTTTTTGGAATAGAGGTTATGGGTAGCAGTTTAATTTTGTGGGTAATGTCATTCCTGCGCATGCAGGAATCTAATAACCTTGATTTTTTCAGGAGATTCCGGCAGTGTAGCCATGATGGCTGCCTGCAAGCATGAAACATGATGTTTCAATAATGCTTGCCTACGTTATCACTTCGGCCGGAATGACAAACTTTTCCCTCTAAAATTCTACCACTACCGAGCTTATGAGCTGGTTTTACAGGTTTCAACCCTGTTGCGCCCTGAATTTTTTGCCCTGTAAAGGGCTTCATCTGCCTCTTTAAGGAGTTTTTCAAGATCTGAGGGATCGGTTATTGCTTTGCCGGAAACTCCGAAACTGGCAGTTACTGTTTTTTTGATTTTCCCGATTTCCAGGGTATTTTCAGCAAGTGCGTTGCAGAGTCTCCATGCCAGCTTCAGGGCAGATTCAACTTCTGTTTCCGGAAGGAGTATGACAAACTCCTCCCCTCCGAATCTGCCGAATATATCGATGTCTCTTATTTCTTTTTTGATTACTTCAGCAATATGGATCAGGGCCTTGTCCCCTTCAATATGTCCGTAGGTATCATTAATATCTTTAAAGTGGTCTATATCAAAAATAATCAGAGAGGTCTTATGGCCGAAACGGGCGCCTCTGCTTATTTCTGTCTTTGCCAGTGCTATAAAGTGTCTTCTATTAAATATTCCGGTAAGTTCATCAGTGGAGGCTATTTTATGCATTTCGTCAAGAAGCCGTATCTGTTCACTTACATTGTAAACCATTATCAGGTGTCCCCTCTGGACTCTGCGCAGGTTCAGGAGAGGGGATAGGTGAACCTTGAAGTGATTTTCCTGTCCCTTGAGGATTTTTGTCATATTTATATAGCCGTATCCTGTTTCATCCTGAGTGAGGAGTCTGCATATTTCCGGATAGTCTTTAAGTATGGTGTAGACAGAAAGACCTATACTTTTTTTTGTTAATTCAGGAAAGATTAAACCTGCAGCAGGATTATAATCAACAACCCTGTGCTCAAGATTAAGAACCACTATGCAGTCCCTCATGCTTTCAAATACAAACCCCCGGGCAACAGGTGAAAGATCAAAAAGTCTGTATCTGAATAGTGCTATTGACCATACAGGGGCTGTAAGTGTTATACTTACGGCTGTTAAATCTATGCCATCAATTGTAACCCCTGCCAGGTATGCCAGAAGTGAAAACCAGGGGATGACCGACCCTGCAAGCATTATAGCTGCCTGTTTCCGGAAAAGGGGGGCTGTTCTTCTTAAAAATGTATAGAATAGAGTACTCCCTAGAGCCAGTGAAAAGTTAATATAAGCCATATGAACATAATACCAGGGACCTTTGTCAAAGTGAAGAATTGATGCACATTCCGTAATCTGCAGCGATGAGTTATAATGGTAAAGATTATGCCATGGAGATGTGAATTGCAGAATAAGAGTAATAACAGGTATTGCGTAAACCGATATGTAAAATCCCGGTGTAAGAATTGAGTTTCTTCCCACATACCTGAAAGCAAAGATAATGTAGAATGCAGGGAGAAAGGCTATACCAAGGTACTGGAAATCTATCCAGAATAGAGCCTCGCAGAGATCTTTGCTGGAAAGCTCAAATCCATATCCGATGGAATAGATACTGATGCAGAGCATAAGGGCTGTGAATGCTTTTGATCCGTAGGTCTTAATATATTTTACGGACCACCCTCCCAGAAAAAGGGTGATACATCCTGTGAAGATAATAAATATTGTAGCGGTTTTTAATTCCATCGGGAGATCTTTTCTATATTGCGTATAATTTTACGGCAGGTGCATTTGAAGTGCAATCAGTTTTTTATGGGGAATGTTTTTTTCCTGATAATTACTGCAAAGAATCAGGTTATTACTGAAGCGTTACCGGCCAAAATATTGAATTACCTTGACAATAAACTGATTCTCCATATTATTCAGGTGTACAGTGTGAGAGTTTGACTTTTTTTCTATCAATAAAATTCTGACTATTTCACTGTTCTGACAGAGGCGTTAAAGGGGTAAAAATGACAGATATATCCACATATTATATGGGCCTTCAATTAAAAAGCCCTATTGTTGTTTCAAGCAGCGGCCTTACCAATGATATAAAGACCCTTATCGAGATTGAAAAAAATGGTGCAGGCGCTGTTGTGCTCAGATCGCTTTTTGAAGAGGAGATACTTAACCGTATCGATTCCCTTGCAGAGAGTACACGGGGAGTGGCATACGGCAGGGAGGCGGGTGATTATTTGAAGGTCTTTACAAGGCAGGAGAGTCTTGATAAATATGTTGCTTTAATTGAAGAGGCTAAAAGTAAATTAACAATACCTGTTATAGCCAGCATTAATTGCCTTACTGCTGTTGAGTGGATATCTTTTGCTTCAGCCATTGAAGCAGCAGGGGCTGATGCCATTGAGATAAATATTTTCAGGCTTCCATCTGACCCTGAAATAACAGGGGAATCGATGGAAAAACTCTACTTTGAGGTTGCAAGGAAGATTAAGGAGCAGGTAAATATACCTGTTGCTTTTAAGCTCGGTTTCTATTTTTCATCCCTGGGGAGGATGCTTGTAAAGCTTTCCGAGTCGGGGATTGATGCCCTTGTACTTTTTAACAGGTTTGTTAACTTCGATATTGATATAGAGAATTTAAAGCTTAAGCCTGGTAATATCTACAGCGACAGTCATGAGATTTCCCATGCTCTCCGGTGGACTGGTATAGTTTCCGGAAATATTAAATCTGATATTGCAATATCTACAGGTGTCCATGATTATTCAGGGATTGTGAAAGGGGTTCTTGCCGGGGCTTCAGCATGTTATGCAGTATCGGCTCTATACATGCATGGGATCGGCCATATAGCAGTTATGAATGATGAGCTGAAAGGATGGATGAAAAAACATAATTTTAAGTCAATAGATGATTTTAAGGGGAGACTGAGCATGAAGAAAATGACAGATGCGGTGCTGTATGAAAGAACCCAGTTTCTTCATTATTTTACTGCACATAAATAGCTTCATATTAAAAATAATTTTTGCCTTGCTGAAGAAAAGACCCCTCTTCTCAGAGGGGTTCTTTTATTCAATGTTACGAGGTGATTTTTACTTCTTTACAGCTTTGAAAGAAACTCTTCTCTGTGCGAAATCTTTGTTGTCATAGCCATCACGAGGCTCAGAAATCCCTACTCCCTTGTAAGTCATTTTGGAAGCTGGTACACCCGCTTTTCTGAGCTCATCATAAACCATTTTTGCTCTTGCATTGGAAACACTTCTCTGAATTGCAGGTGTCGGGTAATCTGCTGCATGACCTGTTATCTGCATTACATATCCGTCCGGAACTTTTTCAACGATAGGCTTAACAAGGCCAACAATTCTCTTCATGTTTTCAAGATCTTCACTTTTGCTGAGAGTTGCTTTTGCGCCGGGGAAACCGTCAATTGCAAAACCTCTAACCTGGTTGTTAATTGCTCTTACAGCCATGTCATCTCCGCCTGTATCAGCTTTAACAGTAGGTGTATCTGGTGTTGTGTCCTGAACCTGAGTTGTATCACCACATGCGCTTAAAAGAAAAGCTGCCAGAGATACTGAGAGTACTAAAAATAACACTTTTTTCATAATTCTTCCTTCCTTAAGTTATTAAAAACTGAATATAATTTAATCATTACTCTATACAGAGTCAATAATATTTTTCGATTTTTATTAGTTCAATTTTTTTAATGTTAATTTATTAATGGCGCCACTGCAAAAATTATCATTATAAAGCGCAATAATTCAGAAT
>CAZBFP010000019.1:0-67748 GCA_964491265.1 uncultured Leptospirales bacterium
TCCTGTTACCGTCAACGAATTATTGATTGTCATCATAAAAACGAAGTAGGATTTAAGGGGCTTTAGAGAAGTGGGTAGAAGTGAGCCGCAGCGGAGAGGGCTTCGTAGCAAGGGGCTACAGCCCCTTGTTCTGGTGGGGATGTCTATTCCATTATTCAGGGAAAGAGGTGAAGTCTGATTTCAAGACCAAGAAAAAGATTGAATTATTTTACGCCTATGGAAGTATTTATTCAGAAAAAAGTTGCACTTACTTGTAGAATCTAAGTTCTATTATGAAATATAAAAGAGGACACTATGAAAAAAATATTACTATCAATCATTATGATATTGAATGTATCATTTATTTACTCTCAGGACATTGTAGACAATGTTATTGCAGCAGAAAACAAGGCAATGATCGATAAAGAAATTCCATATTCTGCTGTCTCCTTTTATAAACCGAGCTATTTCATCCTGGGAAACATGGATGACCAGGCAAAGGTTCAGCTCAGTTTTAAATATGAAATCCTGAAAGAATCGGGAATATATTTCGGATATACTCAGACCATGTTCTGGATGATTTACGATAATTCAAGTCCCTTTACAGAGATTAATTTTAACCCGGAATTCTTCTGGAACTACGGCAATAAAATTAAATTTATTCAACTTGGATTTTATGAACACAAATCCAATGGTAAAGATGGTCCCGCATCACGGAAATACGAAAGCAGTTACATACAGGCTCAATTCAGTTATGGAGATAATTTGAATGGGGGGATTGATTTCAAAGGTTTTTATATATGGAATAAAGCTGATGAGAATAAAGACATTACTGATTACCTGGGGTACTATGAAGCGAAGTTGTTTATACGATTTATCAAGTCAAGTATGCGAAGTATTACAGACAGGGAGGAGCTTTACATCCGGGGGGGGACAGGGGGAGGCAATTACGGATTTGACTTTAAAAAAGGGTGGGTTGAAGCGGGTCTGAAGTTCAGGGTGCTATTCCGGTCACTACAGCCTCGTCTGTTTATCCAGGGTTTTTACGGATACGGAGAATCCTTAATTGAATATAACTATAAAGACCATGCTGTGCGGGCAGGCATTATTTTTTAGGGTACTTTGCATTAACCTGTTCGGGTAGAATCCCACTTATCTTCCAGGGGGAGCTTTATTATAAAAACAGTCCCATTACCATTTTCACTTTCGAAATAAAGGGAACCTTCATGTTTTTCAACTATAATTGAATGGGAAATAGGGAGCCCCTGCCCTGTTCCCTTACCAACGTCTTTTGTTGTAAAAAAAGGATCAAATATTTTAGGCATGATCTCTGCCGGAATCCCTGCGCCGTTGTCCTTAACTTTAACAACTATATGTGCACCGCTTCTTTCTGTGGTGATAGTAATCAGACCGGACTCAATTTTTTTGCTCTCCTTTGCTTCCCGCACAGCATCTCTGGCATTTACAATAAGGTTAAGAATCACCTGGTTGAATTCAGATTCGAAACATGGCACTGCCGGCAAATCCGGATTCAGATTAAGCTGCATCTCGCAATCGTATTTCCACTCATTACTGGAAACCGTTACAGTATTCTCTATAGCCCTATTAATATCAGCAGGCATCTTCTGACCTGCTCCGGGATGTGAGAAAGACTTCATTGACTGAACTATACCGGAAACCCTGGCAACGCCTTCCAGAGACTGATCCAGAGCCATAGGCATCTGCTCAATAAGGTAAGGAAGATTTATATCTTCGCTTACATCTTTAATCCGGGATATTCTGCTGTTAATCTCAACAGAATCACAGTTATCTGTAAGCGGATTTTTATAAACTTCGAGAACCCTGATCAGCCCGGTGAAAGATTTTTTTATAAATTTAAGATTATCTCCAATGTACTGCATGGGTGTATTAATTTCATGGGCCACGCCTGCAGCAAGCTGGCCTATAGCCTCCAGTTTATTTGACTGAAGAAGCTGGGCTTCAAGAAACTTCTGTTCGGTAAGATCTTTACCGAGAATTATAAATCCGTCCAGTATTTCCCCCCCTCTTTTGAGGGGATTTATTGTGAGCCCCATGATCCCGCTTTTCCCTTGTATATTTTCAAATTTCAGGTCATCAATGCGGATGCTCTTTTCCTCCAGAATGCTTTCCGATATTGCCTCATAAATAATACTCCAGTCCCACTTAATCCCGCTTTCAAAAAAACGTTTACCATAAATCTCCTCCGCTGTTAAACCAAAAACCTCTGCAGCAAAAGGATTCCAGTGGGTAATCCGGTCTTTTATGGAAACCCCTATAATTATACTTGATAGTGAATTTATGAGAAGATCCAGTTCCTCATTAATTCTTCTCAGTTCCCTTTCGCTTCCAACACGCTCAGTAATGTCCACCATAATTCCCACCAGTCCGGCAACCTGAGTGCCGGTTCCCGGATATGTGGACTTACTGAAGTGAAAATATCTGAAAATACCATCCGCACATCTGACCCGGGATTCATACTCCTGAATCCCGGGGTTGTCAAATAAAGCCCTGTCCTTTTCATCGTATTTCAAAGCAAGTTCATTCGGTATCACTTCATGAAGCTCATAAACCGTTTTATTAATTATCTTTTCACGTGGAAGGCCGATTATCATTTCAGCAAAGGACCTGTTGCAGCCAAGATAGATACCGCCCGTGTCCTTATAAAACACAGGGCTGTTGATTGTATCGAGAAGTGTTTCCAGAAACTGAAGATTACCCTGAAGCCTGTTTTCAATCTCTACTTTTTCTGTTATATCTTCAAGCACCCCGTCTATCCATTCCGGTTTACCGCTCTTGTCAAAATGGCAGGAGGCAGAAACAGAACCCCAAAATGTTTCTCCATTTATTTTTTTAAACTGTATTACCCTGTTTTTAACTTTTCCCCGGGTTATTACATCAGAAAGAAATACAGCTCTATCCTCAGGATTAAAATATAAATCATCAACAGGGAACTGCTTCATCTGATCAATTGTTTCAAAACCATGAATATGCGCTGCTGAAAGATTCGCCTGAAGAACTTTGGCAGGCCCGGTTATCGATGTCCTGAATACTCCTATAGAAAGGTTATCCATAAGAGTCCGGTATCTCTCTTCGCTATGGCAGAGTTCCTGATACAGACTTCTGCGGTGAGCCTCCTTTTCATAATGATCCAGGGCCCGGCTTACGGAAGGTATAAGGCGTATAAGATTTCTTTTTAAAATAAAATCATCGGCTCCGGACTTAAGCGCAGAAATAGCCATCTCCTCCCCCACTGCTCCTGTGACAAAAATAAAAGGGGTATGAGGATATTTCTTTTTTGCAATTGCAAGAGCTTCAAAGCCGTCAAAACCGGGAATATGAAAATCGGAGAGAATTATATCCGGTCTGGTCTTTTCCAGAAATTCAATATATGATGAACCGTCAGGGACATAATTTATTTTATATTGATCACCGTAGTCATCAAATAATGCTGATACCAGTTCAGCATCCTCGGCTGAATCATCAATATGGAGTATTACTGTTGTCATTTTCCCTTTTCCAAAATAAACTTTCAGACTGTTCCCGGGATCTACTTCTTCGCTTTTCCATCTGTCCCCCAAAGGGAGCACGAGTTATCTATTATCACTCTGATAATTAATATAATTTCTACAACTATATTAATACTTCGATTCATCTACTTACCCGGGTGTTCCTTTTACGTGCCCCCCTTGGGGGACAGGGGGATTTAGAGTATTACAACTTGAATCAATTATACCGGTCAATTCAGCAATATTAACCGGTTTAACCAGAAATCCGGCAGGGTCAAGCCTGAGCGCCTTTACCCTGCACTCAGTGTCGGAATAACCTGTGGTAAAGATAAACCGGACAGGATTGTCAGATTCAGATTTAATCCGCTCTGCTGCTTCAAGGCCATCCATTTTACCGGCAAGCCTTATATCCATCAAAATAATATCAGGCCTATGCTCAGCTGCATAGACTATAGCATCCTCCCCTGTAGAAACGCACTTCAGTACATTATACCCCAGACGGAGAAGCTTTCTCTCCATAAACATGGCAGTTACTGCCTCATCTTCAACTATCAATAATGATATCTCCGCCATACCTAAACCCTTTGCTCATACATATTATCATTAAAAATCAGTTCCCATCCTGTTCCATGGTCCGGACTATATTTAATTATACCTTTCATCTGGTACTCGGCAATATTCCTGACTATCTGAAGCCCCATGGTACAGGGATTATACATTTCTTCACTCTTTATCCCGGGACCATTATCTGATATGATAATTTTTACCGCACCGTCCGCCCCCCTTGAAAGAGCTATTTCCAGAATCCCTTTCATCCCCGGGAGGAAAGCATGTTTTGCCGCATTGGACACCAGTTCATTAACTACCAGGCCGCAGGGGATAGCAGTATCAATAAGCACATCTACCTCATCCATCTGATGCTTTATTATCACCTGATCCTTTTTTATGCCATAGCCTGTCATTATATTATCAACAAGCTCGGTTAAATAGTCCTTAAGATTAATCATGGAAAGGTTTCTTCCCTGGAACAGTTTTTCATGAACCAGCGCCATTGCACTTATTCTGTATTCCATATTACGGAACACTTCCTCCAGTTTATTATCATCAAGTATTAATGCCTGAAGTTCCAGCATGGAAATAATAACCTGCATATTATTTTTTGTCCGGTGATATATCTCCTTTATCAGATCCTTTTTTTCATTAAGCGAGGACTGCAGGTCAGCAAGAGCCCTGTTTCTTTCAGTAACATCATAAACTATCGCGTGCACAAGCATTCTCCCCTTAAAAACTACGGGGCTCAAAAAAACCTCCACATCCCGCTCAGTCCCGCTGACAAGTCTGTGCTTTGACAGATAATGATTTTTATTCCCTGTTTCAGAAAGGTTGAGTCTCTCCATAAGTGTTTTTTTATCAAGGCAGCTTATTTCTGAAAGATTTTTAGAAGTTATTTCTGAACGGGTATAGCCGTAATATGCTGAAGCAGCGGGATTTGAGTCAATTATTGACGCATCCGCCGAATCAACCAGAAGCATAACCGCGTAATTATTCTCAAACATACTGCGGTATCGTAAATCGCTTTCAAGAAGGTCAGATTCAGCCTTAAGTTTTTTTCTCATTGTTTCGTTATATTTTGCAGCCTCTTTTACGGCAAATGATAACCTGCCCATATGCCCTTTAAGCACATAATCGTTGGCTCCGGCCTTCATGCAGTCAACAGCGGTCTCCTCATTAAGGGTTCCTGTTAAAATTATAAAGGGGAGAAGTTTGTCATATTCTTTTGATATTTTTAAAGCCTCCATCCCGTTAAACTGCGGCATTGAATAATCTGAGATAACAATATCAGGGGAAAATTCCTTAAGGGCTTTTTCAAAATCTTCACTATTTTCAACTCTCATATGCATACAATTAATACTGTTTTTTTCCAGCTCATGCAGGGCAAGTTCATAGTCAGCAGCCATATCCTCTACAAAAAGAATTTTTAATTCATTACTGCCTTCCATTTCCACCTCCATGCCTGTCACTTCACTGCCCATAAACAGAAAGAGTAAAATAAAAACAGGCACCCATGCCCGGCTCACTTTCAGCGTGGACTTCACCATTATGACGCTCAATAATACTTCTGACCATTGCCAGCCCTATCCCTGTACCGGGAAAATCCTTTTCATTATGAAGCCGCTGGAATACTCCAAAAAGCTGCTCAGCATAGTGCATATCAAATCCTGCGCCATTGTCTCGTATATAGAATATATCCCCGGTATCCCCTTTTTCGCATCCTATCTCCACACCCGGTTTTGCCTCTTTTGATGAAAACTTAATAGCGTTTGATAAAAGATTAACCAGAACTACCCGAAGCATGGACCTGTCTCCTGTAACATCAGGGAGAGGATGTCTGGTTATTGAAACCTTCCCCTGATTTATTTCATCTGCATAATCAGATATTACTTCATCCAATAGACTCTCCATATTCACATTCTTAACTGAAAGTTCGGCTCGTCCCAGTCTGGAAAAGGAGAGGAGATCATCTATCAACTCTGCCATACGTTTTGCAGACTGATCAATAACATCCATAAAATGCCGGACCTTTTCATTATGAAACTCCCCCAATTCGCGGTGAAGCATACCGATAAATCCTGTGATGTGACGCAGGGGGGCTCGCAAATCATGGGATATGCTGTAGGTAAATGAATCAAGCTCCCTATTGGCTTTTTCAAGAGCTGATGTACGCTCAGAAACCCTGTTTTCAAGTTCTATATTAAACTTTTCCAGGTATTCCATATTTCTTCTTCTTTCAATCAAATCCCAGGCAGTATCCGCAAAGTAGGCTGTGATTGAAACATCCTTCTCATTATAGTCAGCAGATTTATTACCAACACCAAGAATCCCTTTAATGCTCTGATCCCTTATTATAGGGATAACCATCTCCCTTATAACCTCTGCATGCCCCTGAGGCAGACCTTTGCGCTGAGGGAGCCCCATATAGTCATTGTGAACAACAACTCTTTTTTCTCTTACAGCATCTGTCCAGACCCCGGCATCTGAAACATTATAATGCATCCCCCTCCCTTCGGCTTTACAGAATTTTTCAATAGTCCCTGTTGACCATGCCTGCAGAGAAAGGATCTTCTGGTCATCATCAAGGAAATGGAAAAAACTGATAGTGCTTGATGTGAAACGTTCAACTTCATCAAGGGTTCTAATGAGAATCTCCTCCACTGTATGATCATCCGCATAGTTTAAAAGCTCCACCCTTGTATTCAGCAGGTCAGCAGATTTTTTTCTCTCTGTTATATCCCTTACTATCGCCCACATACCTGAAGGCTTACCCGTGCTGTCTTTAAGGAGTGATGTGCGCAATTCCACAGGGACAAGTGTTCCATCTTTCCGGCGATACTCCTTTTCATAAATTTCGGAGAATCCTTTTTTTATTATCTGTTTCTCTACAATATCCGCCTCATTGCTATGCCATTTTTCAGGTGTCAGATCAAAATAGGTCAGTTCTTTGAGCTCCTCAAATGTGTACCCTGTAACTTCCATAAATGCTGAATTACATGAAATAATTCTCCCGTCCATATTAACCTGGACAAAGGCATCTATCATGCTTTCATGGAGATTACGGAATCTTTCCTCACTTGCGGTGAGTAATTCCGCGTCATAAAGCTGTTTCAGATATATTTGTGTATCATAATGCTTTCTAAAGAGTAGTATGATTATCCCCGCAGTGACAATCATCAAAAGAGCTATAAAAATAACCGTCCATAACCTGCCGATATAGGGAGCAGTTACTTCCGATTTACTTATATGTGCCACGATAAACCATGGAGTATCGGGAATCCGCTTTATAGCCGCAATTACCCTGTCACCCTTGTAATCGAGAGCCTCGGCAACACCTTCCTGGTTTAAGGCACCCCTGGTAACGGCAAATTCTGTAGCTGTCAGCGGAACCCGCAGTTCCAGGGGTGCATCCTTTCTAAAGCGGAGTTCATTGAGATATACAGCATAATCACCCTCCCTCCGGGCAAGGAGAGCCTCGGCACTTACAGCCGGGACAGGCCACTGGTTTATGTAGGGATATAAATGCTGCTTCGGATCAATACGCATAGCAAGGGTTCCCATGAACTTTCCACCGGACAATTCATTATAAAGAGGAACCAGAAGCATCATGTATATTTTTTTATCATGTTCATCACGGTAAAAATCCTTGAATACTATTTTACCTGATCTCAGATCTTTTTCATCATTTTTGAAAAATGAATGTTCCTCTCTCCCGATCCCTTCCGGATAGGCAATGCGGAAATTGAAATTTGAGTCATAAATCTCCAGCCGGTTATATTTATATGCAGAATTAACCTTTGCCATCCAGCTGAGTAACGATTTCCTCGCCTCTCTATCCAGAGGATTATGGAGGTATCTTAATGCCAGCTCAGAAAAATTCCGGTTTTTATAAAATAAAGAGGCATCTCCAAGCCGGGCATTGCGCCAGTCTACAATTTCGCGGATTTTTAAATCTGCTATTGTGGTGAGCTGCTTAGCTGTATTTTCCTGAAAAGATTTACTGTAATTTAATATATAGGCATAGCTTACTATGATTATTAGAGATGAGATAAGGAAGAAAAGCAGGAGTAAGCTTTTCCTGCTGAAAAAACCTGATGGCTCCGGGGTATTCATAACGCCTCTTCTTCAGCTTCTATACATACGAACAGAAGCTGTTTATATGCGTAAAATACTTAAAACAGGGTACATTTACAAATAAAAGCGTTCTTTTAAATTTTAAAACCGGAGCCTTTCAGAAACAATAGCAAAGTATCCTATATTTTGGAACTACTCCCTTCCCACACCGCTGATGTGACTTATAAAAAGTATGGGGATAAAACCGGCTACAGCGAAAAATGTCAGGGCCATAAATGCAGCTCCGTAGCCCCCGGTAATGTCAAAAAGATACCCTGCCAGAATGGGGCCAATAGTTGCGCCTATTGTTCCTATAAAAAGTACAGCACCGAAAAGCTGACCGTGACAGGTCATTCCGAAATATTCCGCGATCATGGGAGACATTACTGTAAATAACCCTCCATGGGCAAAGCCGTAAACAACCGCAAATATAAAGAGCATCCAGATCCCTGATGTAAACTGAAGCAGGATGAGGCTGGTTATAAGCACCATAAAACATATGATCAGGGAGCCTTTCCCCCCGATTCTGTCATTTGTTATACCCATTATTATCCGGCCGATCATGCTTGACCCTCCTATTGCAGAGAGCACAGAAGCGGCTATTGCAGGCTCAAGTCCCCGGTCCATGGAGTAAGGTACAATGTGTACTATGATGGTAAAGAGACAGACAAATGCAGCAAACTCGGCAAAACAGATACTGAGGAACTGCCGCGTCTTCACAGCCCCCTTCAGGGAGAGACTGCTCCCGGTGATGGATGAACCGATGACATAGTTTTCCTCCCTGCTGCCGTCTACCTGAAGCCCCATTTTATGAGGGTCCCGCCTCATGATCCGGGCTGCTGAAACAAGTACCACCAGAACTACCGCGCCGATAATAAGATAGGAATTGCGCCACCCGAATACCGGAATCAGCATTGACGCGATAAGGGGTCCTGAAAACTGCCCTATTCCTGTACCCGCCTTTACAATTCCGGACATGAGGCCCCGTTTTTTCACAAACCATCTTGCAATAGTTGAAAGTGTAATCACATCATGTGTGCTGAATCCGATACCGGCAAAAAGGCCGTAAAGGAGGAAAAGCTGCCAGGGCATATTAAGCTGAGACAGAAGCAGGTAACCGACTCCGATTGTTGTGCCCGATACAGTGAGTATGAGTCTGGGGCCGATTTTATCATTCAGGGTTCCTGTTATAAGGGCGCCTGTACCCATGACAAAGAATGCCATGGAAGAGGCTCCGGAAATGAGGGCCCTGGACCACCCGAACTCCTGCTGGAATTCCCTGAAAAATACACCATAGGTAAACATGGCGCCTATGCAGAAGGTCTGTATAAGAAATCCTGCTAAAACTATATTGTATCCGTAATAATACCTGGTTTTCAAATTACCCCCTGCTGCAGTCCGGATGTTTTTTTATATGATGACTTCAATTTTCCGATCACATCCGGTTTTTACAGGAATGTCAAATATCTTTCTACTGAAAAATCTCTTTATTATTGTCTTTTATATCCTTATTGTATTTTTCCGGAACAGGTTTAACAGCTGCCTTGTATGCCTCAATTGAGTACTTCTTAGAGATTCTACAGGTCTCTATGGCCAGCTGATAATTACCTGCAGCTGCAGCTTTTTTCGCGTCTGCAACGTTCTGATTGGCCAGCCTGAAGTACTGCCCCACCTTTTCATTATCAACAAAATCAACCAGTTCCTTTGCAGTTTCGTGAAATATGGCTTCAGCGCGGCTTATATAGGCTGCAGCCAGTTCCTTATAAACATCATTCTGAAGTGTAAAGTATTGTCTGTACAGCGAGATGGCCCCCTGGTACTTACCCTGGGCAAAATTAACCTTCCCCAGCCTGATCAGCTCCATCCCCTGCTGGTATTTACCTTTCACATAGGAATTGCCGAAATTTTTAACCGGAACATCCAGGCCTGCATACTCTGCCTCTGCTTTTTTCCGCATCTCTGCGGCTTCTGAAAAATCACTGGCAGTTAAAACAGAGGGAGTGATGAGGATGACTGCTGACAGAAAAAAAGCCAGCCATGATATAACTGTCATGTTTAATAAATAATTCCGCATTTTATTCTCCTGATATTTGTTTATAGATTCTCTTTAAACAAATATAGCGATAAAGAAAACTATTGCCATAAAATATTCAGGTGAATTAGAATCTGAATCAATTGTTATTATCTCACTCATGCTACAAAATCCCTGATCCTCTCAAACAGAATATTATAATCCCTGTTCACTTCATCATTAGTCACCCTGACAAACCTGATCCCTTTGCTCAAAATAAGTTCCTGCCTGAGCTCATCATAATCCTTCTGCTTGTCATGATTTTTACCGTCAATCTCGACTGCTAATCTTAATTCATGGCAGTAAAAATCGACAATGAAGCCTTCAATGTCATGCTGTCTCCGGAATTTCAGATTCATAAACTTTCTGTTGCGAAGAAGATTCCAGACTATTGCTTCCTCCCTGGTCTGTTCTTTCCGGAGAGATCTTGCGAAAACTTTCTTTATATATTGCAATTATGTACCTCCTGAAAAGTTCAAGTGCCCTCACCCGCGCGTTGCTGACGCTCGCGCACCTGACGTGCACGGAGGCACTAAGCAGACATTATCAAAACATCCTGTTTTTTGTCTGCAGGCGATCATCGTGACCGCACTGCCGCCGATGCCCTCACCCGCGCATCGCTGACGCTCGCGCACCTGACGTGCACGGAGGCACTAATGCCGCGATGCCATGGACGGCATTGAGCGGCCTCTCCCCTCTTCGGCGGGAGAGGGTTTGTTTGGAAAAAACTTTTTCAGTTAATACCCAAATATCAATGCTACGAACTCCCCCTTCTCTCCAATTCAATTTTTCAAGATGGGAGAAGGCCGGGCTTTCCGGTACGTCCTGTACCTGCCCGGCATCAACCTCATCGTGAGAACGCGGAGCCGGGGGGATGAGGGCATTCCGGCGTTCTGCCAGTTCCCTCTACAATCTTTATCTCATCTTCAGTGAGGCCGTAGAGTTCATATACCAGGCGGTCGATCTGACCCGGAGGAACAAGGGGTTGCAACCCCTTGTTCCTCCGGGAAGATTGTGTTTCTCCGGGAGCTGTTAAACGAAACCGATCCGCCTCAGGGATTTTTAGATTTGCCTCCCAACATTGTTTTATTTCGATTAACTACGATAGATTGTTATACAGATATTATTTGTCAAAAATATGCCTTTTGCATTATGCTTACTAAGCAGCAAGTACGCTCTTAAATATCTGGACCGGTATGAAATTTAAAGTATCGAATTAACCATCACCTCTCTCTTCTTACCCTGTCAATTAAACTCAATCCCTCTGTATCGAACTTTGAAAAAGCAAACCATTTTTTCCCAAGATCCTTCAAAGATGCACCTATATGATAAACAATACTGTCATCAATAAGAATAAACCGATCATGGTTTTCTTTCAATTCTTTAATTTCAAGAGTCGGGTATTGAGCATTAAATCGCTCAGCATCAAGGACCAGTTGCGGAGAAATCTTTTTAGTATAAATTAAAACTGAAACATTATTTTTCTTTTTTAAAAGCTGATTCAGCACAGTATCATCTATATAATTATCAATAATGACAATGGATTTCTTTGCGCTTTTTATAAGATCAGAAATGAACTTATGGGAATCATATACCTGCCCATCAAAAAATATACCCTTCCGGGGGATTATTTGACGTTCTTCTATGGCTTCAAAAATCTTGTCAAAACGCTTATCCGTATTTGTTTCAAATACAATCTGACGTTTTTCAATACTGTCAAGTCGGCTGAAAAGCTGGCCATTATTAGAGATAAATTTTCTCATTGCAACAAAGGCCCGCATAATCATTATATTGACTTCAACAGACCTGTCAGTGGTTAGCACAGCCGAAATTGCAGCAACGCCCGGTTCAGTAAAAACATAAGGTAGAGTGCCGCCAAGATGTTTTCGGGAAGGTATCGCATTTTGCGATACCATGAAATCAACCTCTTCATTTGTAAGCTGAAACATGAAATCTCCAGGAAAACGCTTTATATTCCGTTTCACCTGCTCCCGTAGACGTATAGGTTTTACTTCATAAAATTCGGCAAGATCTTTATCAAGCATCACATGCTCACCCCGCAAGGTATAGATACGATCCGGTATTTCATTTAATGCTGTTAAATCTTTATTACTCATTTATTTCCTCAGGAAGATTTCCCACAGATTGCAAAATAAAGTAAGCGCCATTTTTTCAGCTCAATATATATACGTTTTTCAGCCGCTTTTTTTTGATTTTTTTTGGAGGAAATAAAATTTTTTTCTTTTTTAAGCGGAGCTGATTACGGAGGACCAGTATTTTATTTTTTATTCCATATAAAACTTACTTCTACGGCTTTGAATTGATTCTTATGAGTATCATCAGTTATAAATTTTCTGCAAACCGCAAGCTGACTTTCAGACATAATGAACAGCTCAATAAATCCATATTTCTATAGAAATCTTTATTATCAGGATCAAGTGCCCTCACCCGCGCGTTGCTGACGCTCGCGCACCTGACGTGCACGGAGGCACTAATGCAGACATTATCAAAACATCCTGTTTTTTGTCTGCAGGCGGTCATCGTGACCGCACTGCTGCGATGCCCTCACCCGCGCATCGCTGACGCTCGCGCACCCTCTCCCCTCTTCGGCGGGAGAGGGTTTGTTTGGAAAAATCTTTTCCAGTTAATACCCAAATATCAATGCTACGAACTACCCCTTCTCTCCAATTCAATTTTTCAAGATGGGAGAAGGCCGGGCTTTCCGGTACGTCCTGTACCTGCCCGGCATCAACCTCATCGTGAGAACGCGGAGCCGGGGGGATGAGGGCATTCAGTCCCCGGCGTTCTGCCAGTTCCCTCTACAATCTTTATCTCATCTTCAATGAGGCTGTAGAGTTCATATACCAGGCGGTCGATCTGACCCGGGAGAACAAGGGGTTGCAACCCCTTGTTCTCCCTCGCCCCGCCTACCGGCGTGCCCTCCCCGCAGGAACTCATTCACTTGGATACGGTTGATGAATTCATAATTTCTCTTGGTGATAAATATGAAATTATATCTGATAGGAGCAGAAAAGCTACCATAGAAAATAATATAATTCATAGGGAATTCTTAAAAAACTTAGAAAAGATAGGTTATATTTCAAGCTTTTCAGAAGTAGATACAGGATTTAGAATTAATCACAAAAGAATGATTGATCAGCTGAAACAAAAAAATGAGTAGCGATTCCTAGTGCGCCCCCACACCGGGCAATAATATATCAAAAAGTAACAAAAGCCTTGCTCGCATTTTCAGCAGCTTTACTTTCATTTCTTCGGGATCTTCGATCCGCCTTATCTATCTTTTGCTGGATACGCTCATTGACTTTTCTGGTTTGAGCAGAAGACAGACTCTTCAATACCACTTTATCTTTATCAAGTTCTTTAACCGGATTAGACCAATCAATAGACATTGTAATCTCCTTTATTAATAGGGATTAAAATTATTCCAGGAACCTTTAAGATTATTCCTGTATAAACTGAAACTGCCCCATGTACATTTAACAAATTCATAGTCATTTTGGTTATTTTTGTCAAGTCTTCTTTCATCATGATAATAAAAGATTACAGAATCTTTATTTTGTCCACCAGTAGCATCTATAATAACAATTCCCTTTGCAAGTTCTTTTTTATACAAACTATTGTCAGAAATTTCTCCTATCCAGATAAATTTAGGGAAAGCTGTATATATAAGCTTCAACATCATTTCTTTCTTAATATACGGCATTTCCGATAGCCTTTTTTTAAAAGATTTGGCAGATGTAAGAAAAAATCTAACAATATAGGGATTCTCTTTATCATTTGCTTTCAGGCCAATTTCCTGATCAGTAATTACAGATTCAAAGGTCTGATAAGCTTTTTCTGCATCAAGATATATTTTATTATACAATGGAGCTATAAAATATTTAATTTTCAAGTCCTGCATTTTGCTGCTACGGTATAGTATCCCGGGATTATCAATCGGAACTGATTCAAAAGGATTAAGATTATCATCCATTATTACTATATTATCACAGCTTGACCCGGTATCATTAATAAATATTTTTGACTTCCCAGATTCATTTACATCTCTTGTTTTACTATTTTTCAGCAGAAAATTTTCTTCATGCCCTATCGCAACCAAAGCATGACCATCGCCTTTATCATTATTCAAGCCCAGAACAACCGGGATTCCAGATTCAATATAATAGTATAAATACCTATTAAAAATACCAGCATCCTTTCCCCTATAATTATCTCTAAAGTATATTTTTGTAGAAAAACCGAACTCTTTTATTGCCTGGGAAATCTGAAAAATTGTTAAACCATCGGATGGAAGCAGTCTTCTAAACGAGTTTTTAGCAAGATTATCTGTAATATGGGAGGGAAGTACGGGCTTATATTCTTTATATCTTGCGGAGTAATACTCAATGAGCATCCAGATTGATGATTCCGCACATGTCATTGTTTCACTATCCTGACTAATATGAGAAAACCCTGAACAGTTCAGTTGATGACAACCGAGTAGTATTTTTTCGTGTGCTAGCGCAGATAAAATATTCTTACTTTTTTTCTTAATAGCCATTGGAGAGATAAAAGACCTGCCCAAAGGACAGCTTTCAATAGGACGTATAATAAAGTATCCGAGTATGTTTTCCTGAAGATATTCATAATCTTCGGAATTGATAAAATTTTCTTTTTTAACTGCTGACGCAAATATAGAAATTCTTATACAATCACGATTATAAATTTTATACTTGGAAGAGAAATAATTATAATAGCTATCCCTGTAGACCTTATCAACATAAGGATACTCAAGATAATAATATAAATCATTCTGCAGATTATCTACATACTTTATTACACGATCTAAATTAAAGTCCTTTTTTATCCAGATTTTATCAACAAGAGTTTTTATATTATCCTTTAAGTCTTTTTTACTCAAACAGGCACAAATAATTTCTCTCGAATACATCACTCCCCCTCCACAATCCGAATCTCATCCTCAGTGAGGCTGTAGAGTTCATACACCAGGCGGTCGATCTGTTTGTCGATTGCATCAATTTTCTGTTGGATCAATTTTTTGTCGCTGTCGGATTTTGCTGTGTGGAGTTGTTTTTGTGATTCGAGCATTGAATCGACTACACTCGAAAATTGTTCAGGGTATTCTTCGATAATTGGTATTTGTGCCAGATATTGATAAATGAACCTTAAATATCCGCCTCTGTATGTTGACGACATACCCTGATAAAAAAATGTTACAAGCTTGGAATTTAAAATACCTAGCAGCTCAACCGAATCTGAACTGATTATATATGCAGTGTTAACGCAGTATATTCCTCCATTTAAATCAAAAGCAAAATTCCCTCGCAATGAGATATCCGGCAGCATTATTTTTTCTTTCTCGAACTCATCATAATAATCAACAGCGTCTTGTATTTCATACCATTTATATTTACCCGGTTTTCTTCCGGGCCAGTTTTCACCTTTCCAGCCTTCTGGTTTCGGCATCAGATTTTCTTTAAATTGCAGCAGGTACTTTTCTATTGCAGGGTATTTTTTTATATCAATACCCCGTCTGGTGAATATCAAATATTTCCCAGTCTCAAGTGCTGCATACCTCTTGATATCCCTCCCTGCAAGAAAGGGCTTAATTATCTCCGCGCTTTTAGGGTCTTCTGTAATAAGCCTTTTTTTTATTTCTTCATCAATTACGAATGCGGCATTATATCCGGTTTTGATACCGTAATAAATTTTCCCCTCAACATACTGCTCAAGGGGCACACCTTTACTTTTAATCTTTTCAAGCAGATCAAGCTCAGCTGTATTTGTCAGGTTCCACCCCTCAGGAGAGAGTCTTTCCTGGTCTACATCAAATTTTCTGCTTTGCACATATTCACCGAGTGAATTAAAATTGAGGTCATCAACATTTACTGCTGAGAACTTTCCTGAAGGCTCCCCCTTCCTTATGCAGAAAATACATGGATATGTTGTTGCCTGCTGAAATACAGGTAAATCCCCAAAATCAATTATCTCAACTATATCTTTCTTAGAAAGCCACTCCCTTAAATTCTTAGCGTAGTTTGCCCTCATCCACTTGTTTGCAACAATGTAACTAAAAAGCCCGTCTTTTTTCAGCAGATTAAAACCCTTCTCCATAAAACATACATAAAGATCAGCAGTCCCCTGAAATGTTTTATAATGCTTCTGAAAATAATCCTTCGATTCCGAAAGAAGCTCCTGCCTCACATAAGGCGGATTCCCTATAACACAATCAAATCCCCACGGTTCGGCTGCGCTCACCGTACCACCGGCTTCGCTCACCGACCGTTTAACTTCACTGCCAGCTTGTTTACCTCCACGCTCCCTGAGCGTAGCCGAAGGGAACTCCTTCTCCCAGTCAAATACATTAACCTTTCGCATCTCCTCTGTGCCGAACATGGTAAGGTTTTTATCAGCATAGTAATCGCTCCCGATAAGCGAATTCCCGCACTTGATATTACACGACAAATCAGGGAGCAGGTGCATCTGTTCTGTTTTAAAGAGCTGGTCCTTATACTCAAGATTTTCATCCTCAAGAACTTTAAGTAAAAGAGAAAGCTTTGTTACCTCAACAGCCTGCTGGTCTATATCCACACCAAAAATATTATTAACAAGAATCTGCGACTTAACCTTAGTGGAAAGCTTAAAGCTGTTTTCCCCGGACTCATATATTATTCCGGCAGAGAGAGCCTTTTCGCGCCGTGTTTTATTTTTCAGGTAATACTCAAGATGATAGCGGAGAAGGTAATTATAGGCACCAATAAGAAAAGACCCGGAACCGCAGGCAGGGTCGAGAATTTTTATTTCACTCACCTCTTCCGGAGTTAAGGGCTTCGCTCCTTTATCTACCTTGCCCCCTTTGGGGGTTAGGGGGCCTGCGGAACGGTTGTTCAGCTTGACACCCACAGTGTTTTCAACAATATAATCTACAATATAATCAGGGGTGTAGTAGACCCCGCCAGCCTTGCGCACTTCCGGCTTTTCTTCAATTTCTATAGAATGGCCAAACTTTGTTTTACGGGAGAACCTTATGGTTTTGCCAAGAAACTGCTCGTAGGCATGGCCTAAAATTTCAATTGGTAAAACAGAAAACTCATATGGGCACTGGGGCGGATACATTTCATCAATTATTTCTTTAAGGACCTTATCATCAATATTGAGCGCCATCATCCAGTCTTCGGAAAGAAAGAGGCTGGAGTTGTATTTCAAGTCAGCTGTGACAAATATGTTGCATAGCCGGATATAAATATCCTTTTCACCAGTGAGTTCAAAAAGAAGGTTAGGCTTTTCTATAAGCCTGTCTTCTGCTATGCGCAGGAATATGAGGCGGTCAATAAGCTTCTGCACAACTATGTTAAGATTGTACTCGTCAATATCCTCATTTTTAAGGGCAATGCTTTCGGCCAGTTTTTCCCGCCACCTGTTAAGGAGGTCAAGGAATCCCCTGTCAACTGAAGTTGTACCCTTTTTGTTTGCCTCAACATATTTATTAAAGCTGCCGCTTAATACTGCCTGCTTGCCGAATGTATTTAATAAAAAATCGTAGTTGCTGCTGTAATCCTGAATTTTGCACGGTGAAAAGAGTTCATCATAGGTGCAGTAAAACACCCTGGCTGTGTGGGCGCTGTCCTTTTTGTCCGGCTTTATTCTTGTGTCATAAACTGCAATCTCTTCAAAGTCGGTGAGTATGGAGAGGGCAAGCCCCCTGGTGTGGGCATACCTGCGGAGCTGAAGTGCAGGTGCAGGATCGTTTTTTATATCAACTGAAGGCTTTTTGGCCTCTACATAAAATACAATGTGAGGGCCTATTCGGAAGGAGTAGTCAGGTGCTTTACGGTTACCATCTATTACGATTTTGTCCTCCCGCACCACTTCGCGGAACTGTTCAATTATTTTCTGCTCATTGTACATGTCCCAGCCCAGGGAGGAGAAAAATACATCTATAAAATCGGCGCGGGTTTTATACTCATCGTACTTTCCGCTTTTGTAGTCCTTTATATTCTTTTTAAAAAATTCTATCCGCTCTTTCAGCTGTTCAAGGGTAGCGCTCATTTTTCTCTCTCTGGATGCGGGATTTTACAAATATTTTCTGTTAACCGGTGACTTATTCTATCATTAGAGTTTAGAGATGTCAACTTTTAAAATGATAAGGGGGGATGAGCATCTTTTCAAAGATTAAACACTCTATTTTGCAGAAGTGATCAGGACAGCAACGAGGGATATTTAATATAGTATTCAGGTGCAGTACCTTAGCCTGACAAAGTCAGGCTAAGGTATTTTGACTGGCTCGTCAACTCTTTTTCGGGATTTGAAAACGACAGACAGTCTGTCGTTTTCAAAATATCTGTATATTATGTTAATTAAAATTTTAGTATTAATAATTATATAGCATTACTTTTTTTTGAGGTTTATTCAACTAAGCTTGTTTCAGCTGTTTCGGTTTCGTTCAACACAAGTACGTTCAGGAAGCGTGGGAGAGAGTGATTATTGAGTATCGGCAACCACACGCTCGTTGAGCGCAGCCGAAACGAGCGAAGGAAAAAGTAAAAGTACCCGCGTAAGGGATGGAGGCGTTACCCCGCAGCGGGCAGGGGGAACCGCAGGGGCGCATGGCAATGCGCCCTGGAATGGCAATGCGTATCATAAATTATAACAGGTATCTGCAATGGCAATAGAGCCCGCGAGGAGTTTAAGCCGAGAGCCCGGCCCTGTTGTGACATGGATGCATTTATTTTTTTATTACACTGAAATAAAGGTACTCCCGGTTTTTGCGCCTTTTTAAGGCGCCTCCTTTAAATGGAACATAAGGGGTACGCCCTTAGTAAAAAAAATTTCACCCTGCAGATATATTAATATTTTATTGACACTTTTTTTAATAAATTCCCTGATTATTAAAATCAATGAGGATAATATAGATGCATATTAAAGAAATTTTGAACAATAACAGAATCGCTTTCAGCTTTGAATTTTTTCCCCCTAAAACCGAGGCTTCATCCGCGGCACTTTTTGAAACTATTTCGGAGCTTACATCACTTAAGCCTGCTTATGTGAGCGTTACCTATGGAGCTGGAGGATCTACACGGGATCTTACTCACGACCTGGTTGTAAAAATTCAGAACGAAACAGAGATTACGGTTGTTTCACATCTCACCTGCGTGGGATCCACACAGGATGAAATCCGCTCTGTGCTTTCAAGATACAGGGAAAAAAATATTGAAAATATTATGGTACTTAGAGGGGACCCCCCTGCAGGGAGCAGCAGCTTTGTAAGGACCGAAGGGGGCTTTGAATTTGCAGGGGATCTTGTGGCTTTTATTAAACTGCACTTCCCGGAAATGGGTATTGGAGTTGCCGGTTTTCCTGAAGGGCATCCGGAAACTCCTAACAGAATGATTGAGATGGATAACCTGAAACGTAAGGTTGACCAGGGGGCGGACTACATATGCACCCAGTTTTTTTTCAACAATGATGATTTTTACGATTTCAGGGAGCGCTGCGAAATAGCCGGAATCAAGGTCCCCATAATTGCAGGGATTATGCCCATCTCCTCGATTAAGGGGATGCACCGCATGGCTGAGCTTGCCCTGGGTACCCGTTTCCCTGCAAAGCTTTTAAAAGCCCTTGCCAGGGCTGAGGATGACAGCTATGTTGAAAAGGTGGGGATCCACTGGGCAACCCAGCAGGTTACTGACCTTATTGATAATAATGTGAGGGGGGTGCATTTTTACACCCTTAATAAATCAAAGGCAACAAGGGAGATTTACTCTTCACTGGGTATTTCAAGTTCAACTACTTTAAACAGATAGAAAGCGCATTAATTCTTGACACATAGTATCAGTTTGTTCTATTATTAAACAGCAGTTAAATGATTATAAAAAAATGAATATGTTTCAAAAATAAAAAAATATATTATGAGGAGTCTGTTATGAATTTTGTTGAAAAGATGAAAGAAAAAGCAAAAAACGCGGGGAAAAAACTTGTCCTTGCTGAAGGTACTGAGCCGAGAACTATCAAGGCTGCAAGAATCATTATTGATGAAAAAATCTCTCCTGAGGTTTTCCTTGTTGGTAAGAAAGAGGATATTGAAAAAACTGCTGCTGCTGAAGGTATCAAACTTGACGGCATTACTCTTGTTGATCCAGCATCTTCTGATAACAAGGCTGAATACTCCAGCGCCTTTTTTGAACTGAGAAAGCATAAGGGTGTTACTGAGGAAGAGGCTGCTAAAGCGATCCAGGATAACCTGAGATGGGGAGCCATGATGGTTAAAAGGGGCCATGCTGATGCTATGATAGCTGGCGCTGAAAACTCCACTGGAAAGGTTCTTCTTGCAGGTTTCAATGTAATAGGAACTTCTCCAGGTGTTAAATCCGCTTCTTCATGCTTTGTTATGGATATGCCTGACAAAAAGTGGGGACAGGAGGGCATGATGATTTTTGCTGACTGTGCTACTATTCCTGATCCAACTGCTGAGCAGCTTGCGGAAATCGCTATTCAGTCTGCTGAATCGTGCCGCACATACCTTAACACTGAGCCTGTTGTTGCGCTCCTCTCCTTCTCTACCAAGGGATCTGCAAAACATGAAAACGTGGACAAGGTTGTTAAGGCTCTTGAAATCATTAAGGAGAGAGCCCCTGATCTTAAGGTTGACGGCGAGCTTCAGCTCGATGCTGCTATTGTTGAATCTGTGGGCAAGTCTAAAGCTCCCGGTTCTGATGTTGCGGGTAAAGCCAACACTCTTATTTTCCCCGATCTTCAGTCAGGAAATATCGGCTACAAACTGGTTCAGAGAATGGCTAATGCAGGCGCATACGGCCCCTTCCTCCAGGGTTTTGCCCAGCCTATTACCGACCTTTCAAGGGGATGTTCTGTTGATGATATAGTAAACACTGCTGCTGTTACTCTTGCACAGGCAAAATAGAAACTGAATATATGTAATGGGGGCTGGTCTAAAAATTGAATTTTCTGTATTTGTCATCCCGGTTTCACCCCAGGAGTGCTTCCTCACTGCGTTCAGGGCGTGCGGCTTCAGTTTATGCAAATACCGGGATCTCCTGATTAAATATTATGCATGAGATACCGGCAGTGTAGCCACGAAGGCTGCCTGCAAGCACGAAACAGGATGTTTCAATAATGCTTGCATTTCGCTTCGCTACAGCCGGTATGACAAAAATTTCTTTTTAGGCTATCCCCATTTTTTTTACACTGATTATTTCAAAAAATATCTTCTCAATAACCGGCCGCAAATTATGAACAGAAAAACAGATGCATTTTTACTGATCTTTATGGCGATCTCCTTCCTCTTTGCAGGGGGTGCCTTTATCAATGGTATTTTTATGGTATTGACCGGAGGGTTCAAGGACCCCATGAGTATAAGGATATTTATTATATCTGCATGTTTTTTTCTTTCCGGTAAAATATTTTTAGCTGTGATTGAAAGAAAAAAAAATTCGAAGAGAAAATAAAAAAATTCCGGAAGAGTGAATTTGGTGAAACGGCTTTTCCCAAAAAATGAATTTCTATCATCCGGATTTTTGCAAATGTAATAATAATATTTGTTTCCATAATCTGCTGGAGCCTTCCCCCTGTCCCCCAAAGGGGGCACGTAGAAGGAGAAACTGAGCAAGTTTATAAGTCAAAGTATTAAAACACCTGTTATACTGCTGGACTTTCAAAAGTCTTACAGAACAATATTATGGGCTTAGAAAAAAATTTCAGTTCTGAAAATTAAACAGGTTGCGAGAATAAATTCAGGTGACTACATTTAATTTATCTATTTATCCCTGATTTTTATTATAATGAATAAAGTCCTGAGATTTAAATAATTAAAGAAAAGATAAAAATTCAATTATCAAAGTAATAATAGATTAACTCGTGCCCCCTTTGGGGGACAGGGGGAATGGATCTGAAATGATTTACTTCGTTTCCGAAAAATCCGGGAAGGTCTGATATTTAGTAATAATCTTTCAGCAAATGGATTTATGAAGAGAAAATTTTCAAAGTTATTAATTAAAAATGTGGTCAGGGACGGAGTCGAACCGCCGACACGGGGATTTTCAGTCCCCTGCTCTACCGACTGAGCTACCTGACCACGCTTTAATTAAAGACAAATCATATCTATTCGGTGTGGCAAATATGTCAATAATAAAAAAACTTTTTATTCTAATATTTTTTTCTGCAGCTCTTTCCGCCTCTGCAGAGACCCGGCCCGACTATGCTCCCAGGGAAAGTGCCGCCTTTTATCTTAAAAGGGGGGAGATTCAGTTTGATGCAGCCATGTATGATTATGCCTATGAATCGATGATGCTTGCACTTAAGGCTGACCCGCGGACTTATGGTGCGGCAAATATTCTCGGGAAAATTTTTATGATTCAGAAGGATTACCATAATGCAGGGCTTTATTTTGACAGGTCACTCTCTATTGAGGATAATCAGCCGGAAATTCACAATACCGCAGGTGAGTTAAAAGAATACGTCTCCTCCTTTGAAACAGCCCACAACCATTACCTTAAAGCTGCCACGCTGAATCCGGAATATACCGAAGCGCTTATAAATCTTTCACGCAGTTTTTTCAGGAAGGGGGAAACGGGGGAAGCAGAAAAATATTTTTCAGCCGCCTACAGGAGCGGTATAAACAAAAGCCTCCCTCTTTATAAAAAAGCGGAAGCCCTCCCCGATTCCAGGCATAAGGAAAAGGAATCTCTTTTGAAAGAAGCAGTTAAAATCAACCCGGCCCATATTGAAGCTTATATGGCCCTTGCGACGATAATGAGACTGCAGAATAATTATCAGGGTGCTGCTGAAATTCTGGAAAAACTGAAAAGTGTTAAACCTGACTACACACCAGCCTATCTCTATCTGGGGAACATCTACTTTACCAGACCTCTGCCGGGGAACACAAGGGAATATTTTTTAAACCTGGCTCTTACAAACTACACTAAGGCTGTTGAGCTTGACCCGCAGAACAGCGAAACCTACTTCCATCTTGCCACACTGTACAGACACATGGGGAAAAGAGAGATAGCTGATGAAATGGAGAAAAAAGGCTTAAGACTTGAAAAATAAATCCTTTGACCTCTCCCTCCTAACCTCCCTCTCCACATGGAGAGGGAGGAATTAGTGGCAAGTATTTTTTGTTAGTATTAAAACTGTGGTTTCATGAATCTTGAAGTCTTATGTGAAACCTGAAATTCATGACACAAAGCCCTCTCCATGTGGGGAGGGCGCGCCGGTAGGCGGGGAGGGGTCTTACTCTACTATTTCCAATGTCCCGCCCTTTACCGAATACTGCGCCTGTTTTATAACCCGCATATTCTCAACAAGGAAATCTTTTATCCCGGAAAGCTCATAAAAGAAATCATCCACTCTCAATGATGACTCATTACCGGCGTAGAGGATTACTTTAATGCCATTTTCGCCTGAAGCTTCAAAGCTGTGTACTGCTTCATCAAAGGTGAATGTTTTTACCGAGCTCTTTCCGGTTTTCACCACATCCTCTTTTCTGGAGAGATGTTCCAGCATAAGAGCAGCCGTTTCTGCTGTAGTAAAAAGAACTTCATATTCAACAGCATTAACAAGAGCCATAAGGGACTGGCCATGCTCCACCCCCCTTATTCTTTTAAGCCTTATAAATGGCGGGAGAGCCCTGTTAATTTTTTCCGCATAATCATTCTGCTCCTCAATGCTCAGCTTGCGGAAGAGCTCCACATCAACAAGCTCACTTACACTTTCATAGCCGAGAGGTACAGGGTAGCCGGTGGAGATCTTCTCCCTTTTATTAAATCCCCGGGAAAACGCTACAGGGAGGCCGGCAATCCGGAACCCCCGTTTAAGCACTTCAATAAAATCGAGGTGGGGAACAAGTCTTCCGTCGCCTGTTCGGGTAAATGTCATCCGCGCTGTCTCTGCTATCTCCAGTCTCTCTTCAAATTTCCGGATAGACTCAAAATATCTTTCCATATCAGGAGTCTCTTTATAGCGGTTTAGGGGCTGATGATAATTTTTTACATCAAGGTGTTTATCCTTCATTGCTTCAACTGCACGCTCGCTCCCGGTTTCAATAACCTGCCAGGGGTACTTTAATGAATCATCCCTCTTCTCTGTGAGGATTCTCCACTCAGGGAAATACTCATCGAGATTTTTCATCCAGATATCAAACCGGAAATATTCCTGCCATGAATCAAACTTTGCGCCCTCAAGATAGGAGTGATATATTACCTTTCCGAAACGTGTGTCCCCTCTGGCAATCAGGCCTTCAAGGAATGATGACTTTACATCATGATTTTTTATCTGTACAGATCTGGGGAGGGATGTTTTCACCTTTCTAATTACATCATAAAAATAATCCATGTCCATCATTCTGTCCCACTGAAAGGGGGTGTGGGTTTTCGGTACAAAGGGTGAGATGGTCACATTGATCTCCTTCTTCCCCTTACCTGAAGCGTCAAGGACCTGTTTCATGAGAGCCGTAATCTCCCCTGCTTCATCTACATTTTCACACCCCGGGAGGCCTATCATGAAATAGAATTTTATTGTGCGCCACCCCTTCTTAAAGACAAAATCGACTATATCTATAAGATCCTCAGTGCGGACCTTTTTATTCGATATGCTTCTCAGCTCTTCAGAGGCAGATTCCACTGCAAAGGTGAGGGAGCTTTTCCGTATTTTTGAAATGAGTTCAATAATGGGGAGGGTATTCCGGTCAACCTTAAGTGAAGGGAGCGACACAGATGCACCCCGTTCGGTTAAAGCAGGGATTATTTTATTCAGAAGGCCCACCAGGTGCTTGTAATCACTTACAGAAAGCGCGGTTAGTGTCACCTCATTATATCCGGTGCTGTCGAGCTGCCTCAGTACCTCTGCAGCTATATCGCTGTCTGAGCATGCCCTGTAGGGGAGATTGTAATAACCTGCATGACAGAACTTGCAGAGGTTAAAGCACCCCCTGGCTACCTCTACCACAGCCCTCTCATGTGAAATTCTTATATTGGGCACAAGCGGTTTTGCGCTGCTGTAATAGGGCCTGCCGTATTTTCTCATTTTAACAACAGCTTTATCACTGATGTCCGCAGCAGTTCCATTGTAGGTGAAATTATAATCCCCCGGGAGCATAACCCCTTCTATTTCCCCCATGCGCTTTAATATTTCGCCCCTCTCTCGCAACCCCTCTCTTCTGCACTCAAGGAGAACCTGAAGTATTTCCGGGAAAGACTCCTCTCCGTCACCAACTGCAAAAAGATCGAAAAAATCAGCATATGGGAATGGATTTGAAACAGCCTCACCCCCGCCGATTATTATCGGATCAATATCCCCGCGCTGCTCCCTTAAGAGCGGCACATTACCCAGGTCAAGTATCTGAAGCACATTAGTTGCAAGGAGTTCATGGGAAAGGTTAAATCCTATTAAATCGAGCTCACTTAGCGGGATAAAGGTTTCCAGGGTATATAATGGTATCTTCCTCTCACGGAGCTCCTTCTCAAAATCGGGTGCCACGGCAAATACCCTTTCACATGCTATTGAGTCGATCTCATTTGCAGCATCGTAGAGTATTCTTATGCCGTTATTTGACATGGCAACTTCGTACATGTCAGGATATGAGATTGCAGCCCGGATCTCCGCTTTTTCCTTAACTGTAATATTAAGTTCATTCCCTGTATACCTTGCGGGCTTCTGCACTGTATGAATAAATCTGCCTATTTCCGCTCTTATTTCGTTACTTTTCATTTTCCCTTATCGCTTCAGTTATTTTTATAAAATCTTCAAGACCGAGGCTCTCACCCCGCAAATTCCCTTTAATATTACACTCACCGAGAACATGCTCAAGGAAGGCCCTGGTGTAATTCAGATGGGGTGAATCTGACGCTGCCTTAAGGAGGGTTTTTCTTCTCCCCCAGAAAACAGATTTAACCAGAAGGTGGAAAAGCTCCTCATCCTCAGGTTTAAGAACCCTCTCTTTTCTTCTCAATGCAAGGAATGATGATCTAACATCAGGCCTGGGATAAAAAGAATCAGCAGGCACATAAAAAAGATGCTCAATATTATAATAATATGAAAGGGTTACTGTCATTGCCCCGTAAGCGGCTGAACCGGGCTTTGAAACAAGTCTCTCCCCCATCTCCTTCTGCATCATCACATATACATTCTCCGCCCTGTACTTTTCCGCAATAGTGAAAAGAATTTCCGAAGCGCAGTAGTAGGGGAGGTTTGAAACTATTACCGAAAACCTGTCTTCAGGCTGAGACTTCAAAAAATCTGAATGTATTATCCGCGCATTTTCTCTATCTCTGAAAAGATCAAGAAGATACCTGTAAAAACCTGAGTCTATTTCAACAGCAGTATATGTCCCCCCTCTGCGGGCAAGCCCCTCTGAAATTGAGCCGAGACCTGGGCCGATTTCAAGTATATCCTCACCATCAGGATTGCAGACATCAACAATTCTGTTAATTATCTGATCATTTATTAAAAAATTCTGGCCCAGTTTTTTATTAGGCGCAAGATTATACTTTTCCGCAATTTCAAGTATGAGGGCTTTGTTCATACTCACGCTCCCCTGTTATATAAGGAGTCAATTTACAACAACCTCTTTATGTATCAACCAGTATATCCCTTAAAACCAAAAAAAGAGAGGGGAAAATCATATTAAAATCTCCGGCAGCTCTTTTGCTGAATCTAAGAATTATTTTTGTTGAAATATAAGCAGTTATATATCAAATTACATTAAGTATTATATTTTCATGCAGCATATGAAATTATACATCATAATAGAGAGAAGAAAATGAATAAAGAACCGGAAAACAACTCTAACGAGAATTCTGCAATTAAGAAGAGTCTTTCAATTAAAGCCAAGATAATAATGGGGATATGCTTCACCTTTATTATTGTTTCACTAATAAGCATTTTCACTTCCATGAAAGATATTTCTGCAGTGGGACAGGAGGGTGTAAGGCAGCATATAAGGGCTATAAGGGCCATGCAGCGCTCAGTTCTGGACCAGACTACTGAACACTGGAACAGCGAGTTATTTTCCAGGGACAGGGTACAGGAGGCAATTCAGCAGGGGAACTACAGGGCAATACCGATAATTGCATCTTTCAATGCTATTGAAGAGACTTCAAAGCAAACAATTTTTGAATTCCGCACACCTGTTCTTGAGCCGAGAAACCAGGGAAATATGGCTGCAGAGGATGAACGCGCCATAATAACAATGCTTCAGAATGAAAATCTTGATGAATATTTTCATGTAAACAGAGACACAAAAATGCTCCAGTACTATAGTACCCTTAAACTTGAGGATGGGTGTCTTCAGTGTCATGGTGACCCTGCAGATTCCTTTAAATACTGGGGGAACAGTAACGGGCTTGACCCCACTGGTACAAAAATGGAGGGGAAGAAAGTAGGGGACGTTATCGGAGCTATCCAGCTCACATACAGTGTTGATGCACTCTCCCCCCACATGTTCAGAACCATTGTTGTAAATACAATTATCAATATAATTATCCTGATAATTGCGATTATTATAATAATTGCAATTGTAAAAAATCAGCTCCGCCCCCTGGATGATGTTGCACTGGCACTTGAAGAGATTAACAAAGGGGGAGGGGACCTTACAAAAACTATTGATATTAAATCACAGGATGAGGTTGGATATGTGGCCACACTATTCAACCAGCTTATTCATCAGCTCCGCGGGGTTATCCAGACAATTATTAGTTCATCCAATCATGTTGCCGCATCATCCATTGAGATGACCAATTCCAGCGGTCACCTTGCATCTGTGGCACAGGACCAGGCTGCTTCAATTGAAGAAACATCATCAGCAATGGAGGAGATTAAGGCCACAATCGATTCTGTTTCAGAAACCGCAAAATTACAGGCAAACAAAGCCAGGGACAGTCGCGCACTCATGGAATTTCTTTCAGAGTCGATAAATACAATCAACCAGAATGCTCAAATTGCAAGCCAGATGGCTGATGATACCCATAAATATGCCATGGATGGGGAGCAGATCCTTGGCCAGACTGTATCAGGGATGAAGGAGATAAATGAAAGCTCCGGTAAAATAAAGGATATTGTAACAATAATAAATGACATTTCAGACAAGATAAACCTCCTTTCACTTAACGCCAGTATTGAGGCTGCAAGGGCCGGGGATCACGGCAAGGGCTTTGCTGTTGTTGCTGAAGAGATTGCCAAACTGGCAGAACAGACAGCAGGGAGCACAGGTGAGATAAACAAGCTTATACAGGAATCTAATGCAAGGGTAAGTGACGGATCAGCACTTGTTTCAAAAACCGCTGAATCATTGAGGCTCATTATCGGCAATGTTAAGAAAACAGCATCACTCATGGAAGAGATAGCCAAATCCTCAATTGAGCTTAATGAAACAAGCGCAAAGGCTGCTGATAATTCCAAAGATGTAAACCGCATGTCCGATGAAATCTCCATTATGATGGAGGAGCAGAGTATCAGCAGTAATGAGATAATCAAGGCTATTGACAGAATTAACAATGTTACACAAAGTGTGGCAAGCGGATCTGAGGAACTTGCTGCAAGCTCGGAAGAGCTTTCATCACAATCTGAACTGCTGAATAACCTGGTGAGAAGATTTAAGATAGATTAAGATAAGATACAGAAACGCATCCCCCCGCCCTCCTCTCCTATGAGGGCGGGCCTATATATATAAGCCGATAGTAGTAGAATTTTAGGGGGGAAAGTCTGTCATTCCGGCCAAAGTGATAACGTAGTGCCGGAATCTTCTGCAAAAATAAGAAGTTATGAGATTCCCGCACCTGTACTGAGCGCGTCGAAGTATGCGCGGGAATGACAACACCTGCTAAATTCTACCGCTACTCATTAGCCGGCAGCCTAAACCCCCAGAAGCCTGCTCCTGAATCTTATACTGTTCTCCACATAAAATTTCGCGCTATCCTCAATTCTTTTAATATCAGCATCATTCACCTGCCGCACAATCCTCCCGGGTGATCCCATTACCACAGACCCGTCAGGGATAACCTTCCTCTCTGTAATAAGCGACTTTGCCCCGATAATGCAGTTTTTCCCTATAACAGCATCATCAAGAATTACTGAGCCTATACCTATAAGGGAATAGTCCCCCACAGTACAGCCGTGAAGCATGGCCATGTGTCCCACAGTAACCCCCTCCCCCAGAAAAAGACCATTCCTCGCCTCAGCATGGAGTACACAATTCTCCTGAATATTGCTCCTGTCGCCTATAATAATTCTGCCGTTATCACCGCGGATTACAGAATTAAACCATATACTCACACCATCCCCGACTTCCACATCCCCTATTACATATGCATTATTGGCTATGTAATAATTCCTGCTTTTAAGCACTACCCTTTTATCCCCAAGATTATATATCATGTTACCCCCTGTTTCATGTTTAAAATAAAAAAGACAAATTCTCATTGTAAAAAGATTGCCTCTTTGCAGATAGAATTATACCCTGCATTATACTAATCGGCAATGCAGGATAAATGAATAAAATAGAAATATTGCAGGAAATTTTTCACCATGCAGGTGAAAAAAAATTTATAAGCTTCTATGAAATTGAAATCCTCACAGGATGCTCCGGCGCTGATCTGCGCCCCATGCTTGAAGATCTTAAAGAAGCAACACTTATTCTGGAGCACCCTGAAGGTTTCCAGATATCAGACAGCGGCAGAGACTTCTGCAGATCACGCTGGATATAAGGAGAAAAATATGCCCGTAGAATGGCTTTCACAGGACAAATGCAGAAAAATGCTGGGCCACCAGACCTATGGAAGGATGGCCACAACAGGACCGGATAATCTCCCCTATATTACTCCGGTAAATTATGTTTATATTCATGACCGCATATTTATTCATACAGGTTTTACCGGAAGAAAAATTAACAACATTAAAGCAAGCCCTAAGGTATGCTTTGAAATAAGCGCGCCCGGGAACCTTTATGTAAGCGAAAAAGCCTGCGGTTTCAGTATGAGATACTGGTCAATTATCCTCTGGGGGAAGGCGGAATTTATTGAAGATGCCGCACTTAAGCGTGAAGCAATAAATGCTTTAATGGCAAAGTACTCAATGAACCTGGAGTTTACTGACCCCACAGATGAAGAGATGGGGAGGGTTAATATAATAGCCATATCCATTGATGAAATAAGCGGGAAAATATCAGTGGATCCTCAATAAAATTTATCTTTTAATTTATCTGTAACTCTTGTTTATTAGATGCATCTAATTATTGAATTAATAAGGAATTATCCCTGATAAATTTTTGTGTGATAAGACCCTTTTATATACCCCCGCCGCCTTCGGCGGCGGGGGTATTAAATTTTTTTGATAAACCGGAAAGGTGATATAATGAAAGATAAATTTGAGAGTACAGATAACAGTTCATGGAACAGTATAGTTGCAGGTATACCGGTTGAACCTGAACTGACTGAGCCCTGGCGGAAGAAAAGATACTCCTGTTCAGGAAGCGGAAGAATAGAGAAAAATTTCGATTTTAAATATCTCGATTTTCTGGCAAAGGATGAGCAGGAAAATTAAGGATGACTTTTCAGCATGGAATAGATACGCCCCCCTCTACTGAAAACTTCAATTTTATCATTAAAAAGGGAGCTGAAAACTTCAGCTTCCATTGCATCATCCACACCCCCGCTGAAAAAACATGAACCATTTTCTATAACAAAAATCATGTTAAAGAGGGGTGTAATCTCCTCAACATGGTGTGTAACATAAATCATTGAAATAGTCTTTTTTGCTGTTAACTCCTCTATCGCTTCAAGAAGATTTTCCCGTGCTATTATATCAAGACCTGCTGTAGGTTCATCAAGTATGAGCAGGTCCGGATCATTAATAAGTGACCTGAGCATAAGGATTTTCTGCCTTTCACCATCTGAAAGATTTCCTATTATATCATACTCCCTCCCCCCAAGGCCTATTGTACCTATAAGGTGAGCCGCCTTCTCCTTTTCAGAGGATGATGCCTCCCTGTACATGCCGATTGAAGCATAAATTCCGCTTAAAACAGCGTCTATGAGCCTCTCTCTTCTACTGAACATCTCCCGTAATGATGAGCTCACATAACCTATGCGCTTTCTCAGCTCCCGTATATCATGGCCCGGCTGTGCAAGGCCGAACCTGATCACCTCCCCCTCTGAGGGGAAATTGTAGCCTGTTACTATTTCCAGAAGTTTGGTTTTACCTGAACCATTGCGTCCGAAAAGAATCCACTTCTCGCCATCTTCTATGTGCCAGTTTATATTATCGAGAATTCTCTTCGCACCAAATATATCAAGGCTCACATTATTCAGCTTTATCATATACTGTATCCAGTTCCTTTTATATACTTTATTTTTTAATTTTACCCTTAAATGTCAAGCTTTCTCTTCTGATGATTAATTCATTTACCCGGATAGCAGTTTAATTTTGTGGGTTATGTCATTCCTGCGCATGCAGGAATCTCATAACCTTGATTTTTTCAGGAGATTCCGGCTCTACGTTATCACTTCGGCCGGAATGACAAACTTTTCCCCCTAAAATTCTACCACTACCTTTGTCCGCATCTGATAGATAATTTTAGAATTTTTTAAAATATTTTACTACAGTAAAATCGCATAATCCCGATAATAAAAACAGCCAATGAGACATAAAACAGGATCAAGGAGGTAAATTATGAAAATTATACCTTATCCTGGCTCAGGTTTGACAAAACGGGGAAATTCATCTGAGAATCACCGGATGGATTATGACAAGCCGCTTTACCTGAAAAGGCAGAAGAGCGGCGGCGATAAAATCGAGATCTCTGCTGAGGCTAAGCTGAGATTTCAGCAGGATAATATTGTAAAGCTCGACAGAGCAAGGCTTATGAAAGAAGCCGGTGAATACTTCAAGGAACTTGACAGGGACCTTAATTTTGCAGATGCAGATAATCGCAGAAAATTACGCGGAGAGAAAATAGCAGAGGCAAAAATAAAGTCGGAAAACGGGTTTTACGATAATATGGAAAATAATATTCTTAGAATAATCGCGGAAAAAAAATTGTTTTAAATCTGAGAGCAGGACTTAATGCATGCCCCGGGAAATATTCCGGGGCATGCTGATTATATACCCCCTTTAGCCGGCATTTTTTTAAAAAACATCTTGCATCAATAATCAGCTCCCCATAAAAAACCGTATCAATTAATTTAAGGAGAAATTTTATGAAAGTTACTGAAGGTATATATTCCTATGTATGGCGCGGCACCTTTGAAAACAACTGCAACAGCTTTTACTTCGGTGAACCGCTGAACATTCTATTCGATGCAGGCCTTAAAAACTACGTGGACCTGCTTATGAAAAACATGACAGATGACGGTATCGACACATCTGAAATAAAATATCTGGTTAACACCCACTGCCATCCTGATCACTTTGAAGGAACCCTTAATTTTATAGATAAAGATGTTAAACTTTGCATGAACAGCGATGAGATAAAGTTTTTCAACCAGGAGGGGCCCCGGTTTTTTCAGATGTTCAACATGCCATTCCCCCAGGTTAACTTTGATGTAATCCTTGATGAAGGGACATGGATGGTTGGCGAAACAGAGCTGCAGGTTTATCATACCCCGGGACACTCGCCCGGATCAGTGAGCGTATACTGGCCGGAGAAGAAAACTCTGGTCTGCGGCGACCTGGTTTTTGACAGCAGTTTCGGTCGTGTCGATTTCCCCGGGGGGAGCGGGGAACTATTAAAGAAAAGCATAGAGAAAATTTCTCAACTCGACATTGAGATTCTACTCCCCGGGCATATGGGGATAATTACAGGGAAAGAGAATGTTCAAAGAAATTTTCAGCTCATAAAGCAGCATTTTTCATTGATTTAATTCCAATATTAATCCCTGAAAATATATTTTAGTATAAAAATGGATAATTTTTTATCCCCGCCGCCTTCGGCGGCGGGGATAATAGAGTATTTTTTAACAATAATAATTTTAGAAATAAATACTGATCTGCTTTACGGAACAAATCTTTTGGCCAGGGGGATACGTCTCCCTGTGCCGAATGCCTTGGTTGTAACCTTAATCCCCGGTGCAGCCTGAAATCTTTTGTACTCATTGATATTAACAAGGCGCAGCACAAAATCTACAGTTTCCCTGTCATAACCCTTTGCTGTAATCTCATCTGCACTCATGCGCTGTTCAACATAAAGCTCAAGTATTCCGTCAAGAATGGCGTATGGCGGGAGTGAGTCCTCATCCTTCTGATCAGGACGAAGCTCAGCTGAAGGAGCCTTGTCAATTGTCTCCCTGGGAATAATATCTCTCCCCGCTTTGCTGTTAATATATTCAGAGAGTTCATAGACCAGAGTTTTAGGGAGGTCCGATATCACTGCCAGGCCTCCGCACATATCGCCGTAAAGGGTGCAGTAACCTGTAGCTGTTTCCGATTTATTACCTGTAGTAAGAAGAAGGGCTCCGGTTTTATTGCTCACAGCCATAAGAAGATTACCCCTTATGCGTGCCTGAATATTCTCTTCAGTAATATCCTCCTCCATGCCGCGGAACAATCCGCTCAAATCGCTTTTGAACTGATTGTATAATTCCTTTATCTCAATTGTTTCAATCTTCATCCCCAGGTTCCGGGCCAGTGCATAGGAGTCATCAACACTCCCCTTTGAAGAATAGATCGAAGGCATTGTAATACCTGAAACATTCTCCGGGCCAAGGGCTTTGCATGCCAGGGCTGCAACAAGAGCGGAATCTATGCCGCCGCTTAGTCCAAGCAGAGCTTTCTTAAATCCGCTCTTCTGCATATAATCGCCAAGCCCCATTACCAGGGCCTTTTCAATATCCTCTATATCGTTTATCCCGTAATCGGATGTACCCGGTTCATTGTAGCCGGTTAGAACCAGATCCTCTTTAAAGCCTTCACAATGCGCGTAAACCTCACCTTTGCTGTTAATGCACATGCTGTTGCCGTCAAAAACCAGGGAATCATTACCCCCGGTCTGGTTAACATAAACAATCGAAACACCGCACCTTGAAGCAAGGGTGGAAAGCATATTTTTGCGGGCAGCCCTTTTCCCCTTAATATAGGGGGATGCGGAGATATTGATAATAAGCTCAGCGCCGCTGCTGCAGAGGAGCTGCACAGGGTCAACATGATATCTCCTCTGCTCCATGAATCTGCTGTTATCAGTATTCATTGCTGACCAGATATCCTCGCATATTGAGATCCCGGTTTTAATCCCATGGAGATCAAATATGTGATGCTCCCTTGCTGGTGAAAAATACCTGTATTCATCAAAAACATCGTATCCGGGGAGGAGTGTTTTATTCTGCTTTAATAAAATTTCTCCACCCTTTATAAGTGCCGCGGAATTAAAAAGCATGGGCTGATTATCCATATCAAAATCGACAAAACCGACTATGATATGACTTTTAATCCCTCTGGAGAAATCCCTGATCTTTTCAAGAGATGCCAGGTTGTCTTCAACCAGTTTTCTGTTTTCAAGAAGATCCATGGGGGGATAGCCGATAGTTGACATTTCAGGGAACACAATTAAATCAGCACCCTTTTCATCAGCAGATTTAATAAATGACAGGATCTTCCCCCTGTTCCCATCAATATCAGCAATAACAGGATTTATCTGCGCCATTGCAATCTTCATAATTATATCCTCCGGGAATAAAGACAGATACTATTATTAACTCTATTCAGCAGAGTCAAGAGCTTTACAGCAAAAATATCCATGGCAATATCAAGCAGCAGTTAAATTTTACGGGAAAAGCCTGTCATTCCGGCCGGAGTGACAACGTAGGCAAGCATTATAGAAACATCCTGTTTCTTGCTTGCAGGCAGCCCTCATAGCTGCACTGCCGGAATCTCCTGAAAAAATCAAAGATTATGAGATTCCCGCATGCGCGGGAATGACACAACTTACAAATATAAAATGCTGCTTATTAACCGCTTTTTTTAAATGTATGTAAACTATTGAGCTAATAAGAGCTTCTCCGGAAAAACTTCAGGTCAGATTTTTATTGAAAAAAACAATGGTTCAGGAAATCAGAAACAACGGAACAGACAAGTATGTTTCCGAGCCCTATATATCCTCCGCAACAGGGAATAAATGCATTACATTCTCGAGATCATTCAAAGATTTAAATGGAAAGTTAAGGATACTCTGCATTGATGTAATGCAGAGTATCCGCGGAAATCATCTTATTTAAAGTTTTGCTGCAAGTACAGCAGCGCCAATAGCGCCATTAATCTGGGCATTTTCACTTACCTCAACTTCAATCTCCAGCTTACGCTGCAGTGCTGTTACAACACCTATATTCTTTGCCACACCCCCTGTCATCATAAGAGGGGCTCTGACCCCTACCCTTTTTGCCAGTGCCGATACCCTTGAAGCAACAGAATCGTGAATCCCGGCAATAATATTCTCCCTTGATTCACCCCTGGAAATAAGCGACACCACCTCAGATTCGGCAAAGACTGTACATATACTGCTTATCTGTGACGGCATCTTTGACTGAAGCGAAAGGGGGCCGAAATTATCCAGCTCCACCTCCAGTGCATGAGCCATAACCTCAAGGAAACGCCCCGTACCTGCAGCGCATTTATCATTCATGGCAAAATCCTTAACCCTGCCATCCTCATCCACCACTATGGCCTTACTGTCCTGCCCCCCCACATCAATAATCGACCTTATACGAGGGTCGGTAAAATGAGCGCCTGCAGCGTGGCAGCTGATTTCAGTTATCGCCTTATGTGCAAAGCTTATGTTGGCCCGCCCGTAACCTGTTGCTATAATTTTTTCGATATCATCAAGCTTGATATTAAGTTTCGCAAGGAGATTATCCATTGCCGATCTCCCTGCCTTTTCCGCATTATACCCTGTAAAGACAATCCCGGTTCCAAGGATCTCCCCGTCTTTTACTACAGCCACCTTGGTGGTAATTGAGCCTATATCTATCCCTGCTGTGAGCATAATCCCCTCTGAGCATCAGTATTTAATTAAACCGCTGTTGTGCCGCCGTCAACCACTATGGTCTGCCCTGTAATAAAATCAGCCCCGGCAGAAGCAAGAAAGAGCGTGGGGTGAACCACATCAATAGGCTCGGCAATCCTGCCAAGTGGTATACCCTTTACCACATGCTGACTAATGTCATCATTGGACCAGAAGGGCTTGCTGAATTCAGTGCGAACCATTGCAGGTGCAACAGCATTAACAGTAATATTAAAAAATGCAAGCTCAGATGCCAGAACCTTAGTCATCATTTCAATGCCGGCTTTTGCGATTCCGTAAATCCCCATCCCCGGAGATGCCTTTCTCCCTGCTATGGATGATATGCTCACAATCTTACCGCTCTTCTGAGCCTTCATAATCTCCGCGGCTTTCCTGGAAACAAGGAATGTGCCTGTAAGATTTGAATCAATTATCTTCTGCCACATTGAAGGATCTGTTTCAGCAAGTGAGGGAGTAAAAAGATTCATCCCCACATTATTGATAAGCACATCAACCCTGCCAAAGCGCTCCATTACACCTTTAAAAAGAGCATCCACATCCTCCGCCTTTGCAACATGTGCCTGCAGTGCAAGAAGGTTATCCCCTCCATTCAATGCTGCAGAAGCTGCATCGAGAGATTCTTTTTTCCGGCCGCATATAACAACCTTCGCTTTTTCATCCACTAAATAGCGGGCAATCTCAAGACCAATCCCCCTGCTCCCGCCTGTAATAAGTACAACCTTATCTTTCAGATTATAATTTATACTCATCAATTCCCCCTCTTATCTTTAATAAGTTCCATAAATGCATCAATCCTTGTGGCAATCTGGCTTTCGCTGAAACTCCTCTCATCTGTCATATCCGCTTCAATAATAAGTGAGGGGAGATTCCTCTCCTTCATTATTATTTTCTGAATATCGTACTGCCCCAGTGAATAGGGTTTGCAGCTCCTGTTTGAATGCAGGATTACACCATCCACATCATATTTGTCAATCATAGTCAGCACCATCTTTGCCATTTTATCTGTTCCGATATTAAGATAAATAGCAGTGTACCCATCAGCCATACTCTCAAGAAAATCATTCTCATCAAGGAGATCCACCTGGGCGCTCCATGCGGAGGTATAGGTGTCTGCCACTAAACAGGCATCATGTGAGGCAATCTTTTCGGATAGCCATTTTGTTTTGTACCACACCGGAAGGTTGTCCCAGAGGAGACGATACTTTTCCTGAGGCACGGCACTTATACCATCCTTCACTCTCCCCTCCATCTCAGCCAGGAGACCTTTGTAGTAATCCACGCACACCTGGGTCCCCCGCAAGGTTACTATCAGTGCCAGATGGAAGAAGGCATCAAATGCGCTCATAGGCGCCGGCTTATTTGAAGCAGTGGCAAGCACATCACGCCATAATCTCTGCGATTCCACAGAGAGCTTCCCAACTTCATTCATCCTGTCATAATCGTATTTCTTTCCGCACTGCTCTTCAAGAAATATAATATATTCATCAATCTGCCTTCTCACATACTTCCTTGCAGCATCGCTGTTCTCAGTATGAATAATGGGTGTGTCAAAAATAAAAAGGGGAACCTTGAACTTACGGGCCATAACCTCATACCATTTAAGCACAGTACCGCATATATTGTTGCAGCAGATAAGCATATCAGGTTCAGGGAGTCCACCAATGGGCCCCCCCTGCGTTTCAGCCTGCCCGATGTCAGCCCTGCCGTATGAGCAGAGGTCCTGGGAATAGCCCATCCCCTCTGCAACCCCGCAGAGGTCAACACCCATTTTTGAAGCGCCTATCATGGCGCCGTAATTCTCCGGGTACACAGGGATAATATCCATTACAAGAAGGGGCTCAACAGGGCCGCCGCTGGTAATCCAGGCCACCTTTTTATTGTTTTTCCGGGCGGTTTTTGCGTCTATATAATAATGGGTCATTATCTCCTTCATTCTGCCCAGGCTCTTAATCTTTCGTTTCTCTTTTTCCGCATCTATAATTTTATCTTCACCAGACATACACTACTCCTTAAGATTTTATTCGCTTCATCAGCACAGCTAGAGCATCTCCATAAAGGCTTCAAACCTTGTTTTAAGCTGTCCAAGTGACGGCAGTTTGTCCTCAACCTCAAGGAGCATGTTTGCCACCCCCTTCTCACCAAGTATTCCTTTCATATAGGGATAATCCCAGGAGTGGGGGTCACAGAATTTCAGATACATGAAAATTACCCCTTTAGCCTTATGGTCAGCGCTCAGTGCTGCCAGGTTATCTCCTCTTGAAGTATTTGATATATGCTTGGCAGGGCAGATAACCCTGCTGCTGTAGCGGTCAGCAAGTGCATCAGCAGGATCCCCCTGAGAAGAGATCTCCCCTTCAAAATAACGGGAACCTGTGCAAAGGTCATCCCATACAACCACACCGCCTGATTCCTCGATTATGCTGTATATGTCCGGATGATTGCATATACTCCCGGCAAGAATTAGTCTGCTTTTATCAGAAGCAGTCTTCGCAGATTTACCGCTTTTAATATAATCTATAGCAAGGGGGAGTTTTTTAAGGAGCTCCCTCCTTTCCATAATCATGGCACCTTTAATAATATAGTAGGTTTCAGCACCGCTAATACAGGAGGGGTCTTCACTCCTGAGCCTGTAGATCTCTTTAAGGTATGCCCGATTTTTATTATATATATCATTTGCCTCAGCAATCTGATCATCACTTATGGACACCGAAAAGCCGGACTCAAGATCATTACGGAACTTCCCTATAACATCCCTCATATACTCTCTGGCGCTCTCTGTATTCAGTTTTACAGGCATAATCACATCGCTGAAAAAACTGAATGAAGTATTCATCCTCCATATGTCGGATAAGCGCTGTATGGAATCGCAGGTGTGGGGAAACACAGTGCCGTCAAGAAAGTTAAGGTTCCCGTTTAAGGCCTCCTCCAGGGCCCCCCTTACAAGGGAACAGCTGTAGGACTGGAGGTGCGAGTCTGCAAGGTGAATATTCTCACTTGTTCCAAAGAGCCTCATGGGGTGGGCCCCTGCTGCAAAAATAAGCTCCTCAGGTGCATATGTACAGAAGTAACCGATAATTTTTTTCCCCTCATCAGCTTTCAGCTTTTTTGCATAGCTGTAGGGATTTAACACCACATCTTTAAATTCATCTATAATATTCACATTAAACTCCTTATAGTAAAAAGTAAATCCGCCGCAGAAACAGGAAAACGTTCAGGCAGAAAAAAGCTTCATTCCACCCCCGGTAACCTGCAGCAGATATGGAAACAATAGCGGAATCAGCGCTCCCCGGTATACTTCCCCTGCTCCCTCAGTTTCTCCACTTCCTCATTTTCCAGAACCTTATATGCAACCTTCCCCACCAGGGTTTTCGGAAGATCATCGCGGAACTCAATCTCTCTTGGGCAGCTCCATACAATAAGGGATTCCCTGCAGTGCTTAATAAGCTCCTGCTCCATCTCAGGCCCGGCTTTGCTTTTATCTTTAAGAACAACAAATGCCTTAACCCTCTCAATCTGATCCTGATCCGGCACACCAATAACGCAAACCATATCAACATCGTTGTGCTGATAAAGATTTGCTTCCACCTGTGCAGGATAAACATTCATACCGGATGATTTTATCATTCTCTTCTGGCGCAGCTTAAAATAAATAAATCCATCTTCATCCATTGTGCATATATCACCGGTATGAAGCCACACTTCACCATCAGAATGTTTCTTCAGAACATTTGCTGTCTCCTCCGGATTGTCAAGATAGCCCAGCATCAGAGCAGGCCCCTTTATGCAGAGCTCACCCTCTTCACCGATCGGGAGCTCATCAATAGTACTCATCCCCACAATCTTTGCATCCATGTCAGGGAATGGAATACCCACACTGTTTTCACGATATGTATCAAGAGGTGTGGCGCAGATTGCAGTAACAGCTTCAGTAAGCCCATACCCTTCAAGAAGCTTAACACTCCCCCCCTTATTTTTTACAATATTCTCAAAGCGGTCCTTCACCACCCTGGGTAGAGTATCAGCTCCGCTGAAAGCAGCTTTAAGGCATCGAAGATCCGCGTTCTGGAAAACCGGATTTTTATTAAGGGCCTCGTAAAGTGTGGGAACACCTATCAGAAACGTGGGCTTCTTCTTTTTAATAAGTTTAGCCACATCATCCGGGGTAAACTGAGGCACAAGAATACTTTTACCGCCGCTCATAAAACATGCATTAATACATACACCAAGGCCGAAGCCGTGAAAAATCGGAAGTATTGCAAGGATGGAATCATCACTGGCAAGGTTTCCCCAGGCTGAAACCATAAGGCCATGAGAAACAAAATTATAATTTGAAAGCATAATCCCCTTAGGTTTCCCTGTGGTTCCGCCGCTGTATAGAATAACAGCCATATCATCAGGCTTCATGTCAGATTTTTCAACCCTCTTGTAATTACCGGCCATTAGATCCTTCCACCAGTAAAAATCGGGGTCAGAGGGGACTTTCGGAATTTTCCTCCCCTTTGCCACATAGAAACCGAGCTGCATAAGGGGATTAAGATAATCGGGTATGCGGGCCAGAATAACCTTCTCCAGTTTTGTCACATCCATAACTTTTCTAAACTTGGCGTAAAATGCATCCAGTGTGAGGGCAAAGCGGCTTTTACTTATATTCACATAAAATTCAATTTCACTCTCTGTAGAGAGGGGGTGAATCATGCTGGCCACAGCGCCAAGCTTGTTAACAGCATAAAAACAGATAATACCCTGAGGTGATGTGGGCATGGAGATTGTCACACGGTCACCCTTTTTAAGGCCCATATGGGCAAGCATATCAGCGCACTTATCTATCTCATCAAGAAAGCTTCTGTATGTGCCAGTATAACCCATAAAATCGTAGGCAATAGAATCGGGACATTTTTTAACTGTCTCCGCAACCCCCTCATACATTGTTATCCTGGGATAATCAATCGAGTGAGGCACTGTTCCATAAAATTTCAGCCACGGCTTTTTTTCATGCATATTCCCCCCCTGCGTTTATAAAAATAATTGACAGTGTACGTCATTGCCGTACACTGTACCAATACAGTATCACAATCAATTAATATGTCAAGAAAAAAGGAGAAATATGAACTCTAACACAAAAAATAACAAAAAAATAATACAGTCAGTTCAAAGAGCCGGCGAAATTCTGTCATTATATATAGACAATAAAAACCTGGGCATATCAGATCTTGCCAGGAGCTTATCTTTACCCAAAACCACAATTCAGGGCCTTGTAACCACACTTGCGCAGATGAATTACCTGGAAAAAGACCCATTTACAGGGAAATACCGGCTTGGCCCCAGGCTCTTTCAGCTCGGCATGAGCTATGCGGCAAACATGGATATGCTTACAACAGCACGGGTCTGGATGGAGCGCCTCAGTTTTAAATTCCGGGAACCGGTAAATGTGGGGATGCTGGTGGGGAAAAAAGCCCTTATTCTATTCAGGGCAGAGCCTGACAAAAACTTTAAAACATTCCCTCAGGCAGGAACAGTAATCCCCATCCACAGCTCATGCATCGGGAAAATCCTCTTTGCAGGTATGACGCCCCAGAGGCTTGAGGAAGCCCTTAAAGACTATATTTTTGAGCCACTTACAGAAAACACAATCACCAGCAGGGAAGAGTTTCTCAAAGAGCTGGAGCAGGTGAGAAATGACTGGATCAGCTTTGACAGGGAGGAAAATTTTATCGGCATGGCCGGCATAGGGGGCCCCATATTCAACCACAGCGGCCATATTATAGCAGCATTTGTCCTTACAGGTAATGCTGACCGGATCAATGAGATGAGAGAATCGATTATAAAAGAGGTCAAAAATACATCAAAGGAGATATCCGCACAATTCGGGTTCAGATAATCCCGCGTGGAGTCAGGTATATCCTGCTAATACTGACGGAAGAATTTTATACTATCATCCCACCGGTGGAGCAATTACGAATTTTCCGTTCTGATAACGTATTATAAGGAGAACAAAGGGGATTCGCCTGCCGTCTTTCAACAGTGCATCACCCCTCACCTCAGCGTAACGGTCATCAACAGCATAAGAAATATTGATCACAATAAGACTCCTGAGCCGGCTTAAATCTGCAGACCCGCCTTCAGGAGCAAACTCACCCATGGGGAGATTCATCCCTTCAATTATATACTGATTTTTCTCCACCCCTATTGACAGCTGCTCAAGGTAATTATCCCAGTCAAAAAAAGTCAGCACCGCAGGCCAGTCCCCTTTTTCCACAGCCTTTGTGAAATCGAGAAGAAATTCCTTCAGCTCCCCCTGGCCCCCGTATTGAGAATAATCAGAATTCTGATCAGCAGTACTATGGTTATTAACTTTTCCGGAAACACAGGAAAGGCTAAAAATTAAAATCGCAAAAACTGGAACAATCAATATTAAATTTTTCATAATATCCCCCGGGTCAAGCATTCAGGTCAATAATATATACCGGAAATTATTCTCTGCAATAATAATTTCCTCACTCAAAATAAAATTATACCTGATAGCAGCAAATCTTATTTAAAATAATTGACTGGAACCGTTAACTCTGCCATTTTAATTACAGCGAACTGAGATATTCGAAACAGGATAAAAAGTTTGCGCTTAAAAATTGCTTCATATATTCAGATAGTACAAAATCCATAACTCAGGAAGCAGGGGAAAAATGACCGGAAAACTTATATCTTTTTTTATTCCAGATTCAGAAAATTACAGTTTCGATATTATTCTTAAATCTAAAACTCTGCTAACCTTTTCACTTATAATTTCATCAATAATGCCCCCACTCTGGGTTCTGCTTATCACTATCCTGGGGCATTCAGTCGTTTCAATATTAAGTCTATTTCTGCTGATAGTTATAATATCAAATATTCTCGCTCTCTTCATTCTCCGCAGCGGCAGATATTACGCTGCAGCGAACACATTTGTTCTTTCAACACTTGCCGGATACAGCCTCTATCTTTTATTCGGCTCCTTCAAGTTTGACATTGGAGTAATTGTTTCCGGATATCAGCTTTTAATCTTTATAATCTTCAGCGCGCTTTTCTGCAGAAAAGGAATGACTCTGCTGCTGGCTCTACTTGTACTCATAATTCAGATGACTGCACTTTACTCATCAGAAAGCATCCCTTCAAATCTTCGCACAATGGCTCAGATCAACTTTACCTTTGAACTTCTTATTGTTACAGCAATCTGCTACCTCCTCATGAGTATTACTGACAAAACTCTCCAGCGCCTGAAAGAGGAGGCAGACAAGAGAGAACACCTGGAGCGCACAAGAGAGCTTCTTGCCTCAGTATCTGAAATTTCTGAACGTTTAAACAACTCCTTCTCCATAATGTCATCAGCAACAGAAAATTTTTCCCATAATGCGCAGAACCAGGCTGCAGCAGCTGAAGAGATTACAGCCACGGTTGAAGAAATATCAGCCGGTGTGGAGAGCGTTGCACACAGCACCGGCGTTCAGATGGATAAAATTGAAGAGCTTGTATCAAAGCTGAATGAACTCTCAAACCAGATCAGCAGCATGAAAGATAAAATCAATGAAGCCCGCATAATGACATCATCCATTTCAGGTGAGGCCCGCACAGGGGAGTCATCTTTAAGATCAATGGAGGAGAGCATAAAGTCCATGAACCAGCGCTCTACAGCAATGGCAGGTATTATCAATATAATCAATGACATCTCAGACAGAATCAATCTCCTCTCTCTCAATGCCGCGATTGAGGCAGCCAGGGCAGGAAACGCTGGGAGGGGTTTTGCCGTAGTTGCTGATGAAATTTCAAAACTTGCAGACCAGACCTCAAGCAGCGTAAAAGAGATCAGCTCACTCATCAAAGCAGGAGAGAGTGATGCCAGACAGAGTCTTACAACTGTCACCACTGTGGTATCATCCCTTTCTAAAATTATAGGGGGAGTTGCAGGGATAAACAGTATGGTGGAGTCCATGTCAAGTTTTATGGAAACCCAGATAACAACAAATAGGACAGTAAACAGCAAAGCTAGCGATGTTAAGGATAGATCCCAGGAGATCCGGAACGCCACAGAAGTACAGAAAAACGCCACAACTGAGATAGTCAGATCAATTTCCACAATAAGCGAACTTACCCAGGACAATGCTGCAGGAGCTGAAGAGATGTCTGCCAATGCACAGGAGATTTCAAAAATAGCATCAACCCTTAATGAAAAGGTGGAAAATTTCAGAAATAATTAGGCCTGAAAAGTGGGACCCGCTTTTCAATCTAAAACTTGACATATTTACCCCTCTGATTTATTTGTGTAAAATTAATCAATTTTAATTCCTTAACTTTTTTTAAAATATAATGCTCCAATACCCCCATCGTCGAAAGCGGCGGGGATATTAAAAACAGCATAATTACACTAAAAGATATCTTTAGGAATAATTAGTGAAAATTAATCTAATAAATAAAAAGGAGGGACTTATGATCCCTGTTAAGAGATTAAAGGACCTTACACCTGCCGAACTTGACGCCCAGTTTAACCGGTTTGGAGAGGATTTCAGCTCTATAATGATAGATACTGTAGTCCCCATCGTAAATGATGTTAAAAACAGGCGCGAAAAGGCTGTGCTTGAATACACAGCAAAATTTGACGGCGTAAAACTTAAATCTGTAATCGCGACAAAAGAGGAAATTGACGCAGGCCACAAAAACACACCTAAAAATGTACTCAAAACCTTTATGAAAGCTGCAGAAAACGTAAGGGAATTCCATCAGAGACAGCATAAGGAAAATTCAATATATACACGTAAAGACGGCATAATCCTGGGCCGCACACATCAGGCAATTGAAAGCGCAGGCATATACGTACCGGGGGGGAAAGCATCATACCCCTCTTCAGTTCTTATGGGTGTAATCCCCGCACAGATAGCAGGGACAGAAAACATAACTGTAATCACCCCGCCCAATAAGGAGGGGAAAGTTCCGGACATAATCTATGCAATCTGCAAAGAACTGGGCGTAAGTCAGATAATAAAATCGGGCGGCGCACAGGGTATAGCCATATCAGCTTTCGGATCAGAGAATATAAAAAAATCTGACATCATTGTAGGGCCGGGCAACATATTTGTCACAGCAGCAAAAACATATCTTTTCAGCATGGGGATAATTCAGATCGACTCAATGGCCGGCCCCAGCGAAGTGTTAATAATATCAGATGAAAAATCTGATCCCCGCTGGGTTGCATGGGACCTGCTGTCACAGGCGGAACATGAGGAGAGAGCAATTGCAGTTCTTGTAACAACATCTGAAGAACTTGCCCATAAAGTAAAAGATGAAATAAATAAAGATCTTCAGTCTGGTACAGGGCGAAGCGAAATAAAGAAGACATCCATCAAAAACAGCGGCCTCATACTCATTGCTGACTCACTTGATGAAGCCATAAACTTCAGCAACAATTACGGCCCGGAGCATATGGAATTCATGGTGGAGAACCCCCTTGAATATCTGGAAAGGATAAAAAATGTGGGCTCACTCTTCCTTGGACGATACGCTCCTGTAGCAGTGGGGGACTATTACTCAGGCACAAATCACGTACTACCCACAGGGGGGGCAGCGCGCTTTTCATCAGGCACATCAGTAGATACATTTATGCGTCACACCACATTTCAGCTCCTCAACAGGGAAGCACTGAAAAAGACCATGAAGGATGTGAAGTTAATGTCTGAATATGAAGGCTTTGACGACAAGCATGGCGGATCAGTAGAGATCAGGTTTAAGTAAATAATATAGCGAGGCTTATAAATGGGCAGAAAGGCTTTTTTAATACTTGAAGACGGCACTGAATTTGAAGGGAAAATTTTCGGATATGAAACCGAGACCACAGGTGAAGCTGTTTTCAACACATCCATGAGCGGCTATCAGGAGGTTCTCACAGACCCCTCATACTGCGGACAGATTGTTGCCATGACCTATCCCATGATAGGGAACTATGGTGTTAACAGCGAGGATGTTGAATCTGACAGAATACAGGTTGCCGGTTTTGTAGTAAAGGAATACTCCCGGACCTACTCTAATTTCCGTGCAACAGGGTCACTGGCAGACTATCTTAAAGATGGAAGAATATCCGCCATTGAAGGGATAGACACCAGAAAGCTCACAATATATATACGCGATAAAGGGGCAATGAGGGCAGGAATATTTTTCGACAGAAAAGAGGCAGTTGATAAGCTGAAAGCCTCCCCTGACATGCTGGGCCTCGACCTTGCTTCAAAGGTAAGCTGCAGAGATAAATATTCTTACGGAGAAAAAACACCTTCACACCCGGACATTGCAGTTTTCGACTTTGGTGTTAAAACCAACATTTTAAGGCTTCTTAAAAGCTCAGGATTTAATGTTACTGTTTATCCGGGATCAACACCCCTTGAGGTTGTACTTGATGAAGGTGCAAAGGGGATATTTCTTTCAAACGGCCCCGGAGATCCTGATGCGGTTGAATACGGGAAAAAGCTTGTAGAGGATATTATAAAAAAAGAGGTGCCATGCTTCGGGATATGCCTGGGGCACCAGCTCATGGGGCTGGGACTGGGCGGGAAAACCTATAAGCTCAAATTCGGACACAGGGGCGGCAACCAGCCTGTAATGAATCTGCGCACAAATAAAGTTGAAATCACATCCCAGAATCACGGATTCTCAGTGGACATGGAATCGCTCAAAGGGATGAGCGACATTGAGGTAACACATATAAATCTTAATGATAAAACTGTTGAAGGGTTAAGGCACAAAAAGCTCCCCATGTTTTCAGTGCAGTATCACCCAGAATCAGCGCCAGGGCCTAATGATTCAAGGTATCTCTTTGGGGAGTTCAGAAAGCTGGTATCATAAATGGAAAGGCTTAATCTTTGTCCCACTGCTCAGCTGCGTGGGCAAGCCTGTTTAATGAGGCCTTAAGTTTTCTCGACCTCTCATCAAGAGGGGGGAATTCCTTTTGAGAGTATTTCTCAATAGTTTTAACAGCACGCTCCAGGGTTGTTTCTCCTTCAGTGTCATTAAAGTAGCTCATTATAAGCTGGTGCGCACTTAAACCGATCTTGTGGTCAATCACAGCTTCAATTGCGCCAAAAAGCGCTTCCTTAAATTCCTCTTTATAATCTTCTCTTTTCAAATTCGCCTCATCTCTATTGGTATACGTCTTTACGATTTCAACTCATCAATAGATATCCAATGGGGATTACCTCTTCTCTCGTCAAAATCTTTAATATCCTCATACTCCTCAACTATATCCATCAGCCTCTTATATTCTTCTATGGGGATCACAACTGCTGACTTATCCCCTTTACTGTTTACAAGATACTGTTCATTTACCACTATCATTTGAATTCTCCATTTATATTAGCATCAAAGGGTAATTTTTAAAAAAATCTCAATAATATTTCCTTAACTTATATCTGGAATAAAATGCTCCAATATGCCCGCCGCCGAAGGCGGCGGGCATATTCAAAACAGCATTATTACACTAAAAAATATACTTTAAGATTCATACAAAGTCAAGATTTTTTCAGCAATACGGGTCAGAGCCTCACAAAATCATTCCTTTCAGGATATAGGCAGAGTTCTGACTCTGAAATTAATCAAGTCGATCGTAACAATCGCACCATCATGCAGAGCGCTGATGTTTTTATTAATTGATTCTATTACATGGGGATAATTTTTATCTGTCAAAAGATCATTGCTTCTCAACAATATGACACTGGGAAATCTGCTTTGTGTTTTTGCCAGAATTACACTGAAATCCAGATCATGAGTTAAAATAATATATCCCTTTCCCGCAGCATATTGAAATATTTCAGTGTCAGGGGCTGAAGGGGCGCCTATATTTACCCAGTGCTCAGCTTCAATTCCGGCAGTATTTAAAACTGAAACCCAGACTGGTGAAATATTCATATCGATAAGAATTTTCATACAGCAAGGGGCTCTTCCCTCTCCTCAACTCTAAAGGCTGCATATTGCAGAGCCGCTTTTATGTCATCCTTTTCCAAATAAGGATATGCCTTTAATATCTCTTCAATGGTATATCCGCAGGCCAGCTGGTTGATGATCATACCTACTGTCACACGCATCCCCCTTATACAGGGCTTCCCACCCATTATATCCGGATCAAATGTAATTCTTTCATTAATCATAATAGAATAATAATATACGCTTAATCATATACAGTCAAGTTAAATATCAAAATTAGCTCTATCCAGCTTACACCACCCCCTTCAGCAAAACCAGCACAACAGGGAGAGTAACCAGCGAAAAAAGTGTGGAAACAAAAACAAGCCTTGAGGCGAGTGAAGAATTCCCCTTATACTCCTGTGCAATAAGCGGCGCATTTACTGCAACAGGCATTGCAGCTATTACTACAGCAACAGATATTATCATTGGATTATCGGTAAATAATATAACAAATAGAAATACAACAAATGGGAGAAAAATAAGACGCATGCCGCTTATAAAATATACGCACCATCCTGCCATAAGCTCTTTATGATGAATCTCTGTAAGAATTGAACCCACAGTAACCAAGGAAGGGGTCAGAGCCTCACGCAAACAAAAAAACATAGCGGACTTAGTTTCAATTTTTAGTTGACAATTCATCCAAAATGTATTAACTTATTCATTAATCAATAAAACTCCTTAAGGAAGGTATTGAACCTGTCGTAAGTATAACACCTTAAATCAGTAAGGGATAATGCGATATCTCAATTAGCAGTCTCGTTCCATCCAAACTGAATAAGATTGCGCTTTACAGATGAGAAAACCATCCCCACCTGAAAAACTTTTCTGCCCGGGGTGCCGGTATATTTAGCAGCATAGCCTCTTTCGATTATCTGAGCCAGGGCAGAGTTAGACCCTTCGGCCGGTTCTTCGGTGTCAACAACCTTGATCTCTGTGACATAGACGCACTCTTCTATCTTGATGGTCATATCAGCCTGGCCATGGTTGTTTATATCCTCGGGGATGATCTCGCAATTTATAGCTGAAAAAAAGGCGTAGAGTACTGAGGCATAGTAGCCTTCGTAATCGGCCAGGTCATTGTTGGTGAAGTTGCGCCAGGGTATCGCCGCAAAAAGGCGCTTCAGCACAGGCTCAAGGGCTGCCGGGTCTCCGGCTCGCAGGGCCTCCCAGGCCTCTCTCTGGTACTTTGCCTTCTGCTCTGCAAGATCGGTGTAGTTGTCAAAGAGAACATCATTCAGGGCAATACTCACTTCTTTATTCGGGATTTTAAGTTTATACACGAATTTACCTACACTGTTGTCAGCTGATTCAATAGTAAGATATCCGGTCTGAAACAGCAGAGTCACCAGGGATATCTTATCAACATCAAAGGTGCTCAAAAGGCTTTCATCTGCCTCGATGTTTTTCATGTCAGGAATAAAGTACCGGTTCTTTTTAAAGAGCTTAACGAGAAAAGTCGGGGTTCCGGTTTCGAACCAGTAGTTGCGAAACGAACCATTCTCGCTTATGAAAAGCAGTATATCGAATGGATTGTATACAGGCTCTCCCATAAAATTATATCCGTTATACCACTCCCTGAGTTGAGCCCGGTCTACACCAGTCAGGTGTTCAGCAAATTCTGTTTCAAGGTCATTCTGAGTATATCCGCATACTGTGGCGTAAGCGGGACTTAATGATATATCTTTGAGATTATTTATTCCGCTGAAGATGCTCACTTTGGAGAACTTGCTTACGCCTGTTAAAAAGATGAAATGTATGTTTTTATCCTGCTCTTTTAAAACAGAGTAAAAGTTTTTGAGGCCCTCGCGTACTTCTGCAGCGGCTGAGGGGTCTTCGATATTGTCCAGCAGGGGTTTGTCATATTCGTCAACGAGAACTACGGCATTTGTCCCGTATTTCTCTGCCGCGTTTTTTATCAGATCAGTAAAGATGCCGGCTATGTCGGTATTTATATCTATATCAACGCCAAGTCTTTCAGCATTGGATTTCAAAATATATTTAACACGCACTTCAAGCTGTTCTGTATTTTTTATGATTCCGCTGACAAAATCTATTTTAATTACAGGATATTTCTTCTCCCAGTTCCATTTGTCATAGATGTAGAGGCCCCTGAACAGTTCGCTGTTTCCTTCAAATATCTCCTTCAGGGTGTCTAAGAAAAGGCTTTTACCGAATCTGCGGGGCCGTGAAAGAAAATATCGGCCCATCTTTTTTACCAGGTTATAGGCGTGTTCGGTCTTGTCAATATAGACCATATCTTCAGAGAGAATAGAGCTCAGGGTGCTTATGCCTATAGGCAGATATTTCATGGGTTTACTCCTTGCCTCCTTAAGGGTAAAACAGGGCAGAGGATAGGTCAAGTATATTTCGGAGATGGGGGATCAGAGCTTTTATGGCCGTTGCCATGGTGATACCTGCCGAAGGGCTCACTGTGACAGCTGAGAGACGCATCGCAGAGAACTTGACGACTCACTAAGCATGACCCGGGTCATTTGATAAGCTTTAAAACTTCAGAAGAATTCTGTGCTGATATTAATGCTTCAATAGCGTTTTTAAGCTTATCCAGTTTTACACAGTTTTCAATTAACGCGATATCTTCAGATTTAACATCATCTCCAAACCTGATTTTCAGAAGCCGGATAAGAGTTTCACGCCGGTCTAACAATCTGCCTTCCTCACGACCTTCCTCACGACCTTCCTCACGGCCTTCGAGAATTCCTTCTTCTCTGAGTTTCATTGCCGTTGTCATAACTACTTTACCCCCCTTAACGGAAATACTGCTTAATATATCATTTAACTGTTCAGGCGTTATCTCTGTTAATTTCATCACATAAGCTACAAATGAAATTATTTTTGACTGCTCATCTTCATTGTCAATATATTCTTTTAACCCTTTAAATATATCAAATAATTTTTCTAAAAGCAACTCTTCGTTGTGAATATATTTAAAAATAAGAGCCAGAGACCGGTTAAATTGCCGCTTGAATAGCTCATTTTGAAGAGTCTCATCATCATACTTCGTAATATCCGCGAGAATATATTTGAAACCGGGCAAAAAACCGTGAAGAGATTCACTGTATCCTGAAAAAAATTCAAAAAAAGGCCTCATTTCCCATTTTTCTTTCCCATGATAATACACAACAGGTATTATAATTGTCAGGGGTTCTCTGTTTTTCTCCTGATATGACCAGATATTCACAAGATATCGCAAAAGCTGCAGATACTCATTTTCGGGCTTATAACTCTTATGCTCAAATAAAAGAGATATTTTAAGCAAAGGGCCTTTTGCGGTTTTACAGTTGTATACGAGGTCTGTGTAATATTCCCTGAGTTTCTCGTCAACGTAGCTGTTATTATCAAGAATCATAACTGTCAGGTCAAGTTCCTGCAGAACATCTGCCGGAAATGTTGCCTGTATCAGATCTATCGCGTTCTCTTTAAGGCTCTCTATCTCTTTAAAAAGCCTGTCGTGTTCATTCATGAAATCAAATCTGCCGCCGATTAGATTATTTGCAAGAAGTTTTCGTGGTTATATCTGAGTTTCAGGTAAATTTCAAAAACCGGGGGGTCAGAGCACGAAAGACACGAAAAATCAGCCGCAGACTTGTGGAGAGCAGCTGGCAGTTAATATATTCCGAATAGCTGCAGGGTCAGAGCCTCCCGAATACTGCCATTGGATATTTCTGTAATAACTCGTTCTGAAAAATTACCCGCTTCTTTTTACATAATAAATATAGACATAACCTTCCAGTTTTGTAATGTGGTAATAAGAATTTAAGGCTCATTCCGGGGAATCTTTAATTTAATTTTCTCTTATTAAGAATTATTCTTGACAATCCTCCTGGATAAAAATTCAATATGATACAAAGAAGTAATTGATCTTTCTTGCTCATCATATTAATCTATTAAATAACTCAGAAAAAACTGTAGTTTTTCTAGATTAAAATAGTTCCAGGAATGATAAAAATATAATTATCAGAGTAATATATGAACACGTGTCCCCTCCGGGGCAATGTCATTAAGTTAAGATCTTCACAGTTTCGCAACGGCCCCCCAAACGGGGCTGTTCCAAAAGTAAATTGTTTTTGCCATATTAGAGCTTCTCTTTTTTTTCACCCCCTAAATCCCCCAAGGGGGACTTGAAACGCTCCTGTGTGGTGCCGCATCTGGGGAATAGGGGACTTTTGGGACAGCCCCGCTTAAAGGCTGTGTTATTAAACTTTTAATTTGTTAAAAGAGTTTAAAAGTCCCCCTCCGGGCGGTGTACTGAGCTAGACGAAGTAGGATTTAGGGGGCTTAACTTAATGAACACATGCCCCCTCCGGGGCGCCCTGAGCAAAGCGAAGAAGTACTCTTGGGGTAGACAGGGGGGAAAAGCGAATAAGTACCCCCGGAATAGACAGGTTGACCGGGTTAATTTTTTTATAGCCCGGAAACCGGAAGTAATCTATAAAATAACTCAGCAGAAAAAAACCTGAACCGCAATATATAACTTTTAAGAGGGAAAAGCATGTTTAAAGAAAATTTTGAAAAAATTAAAATAAATTCCACGGTTAAACCGGAACTATCTGAAAACTCGCTCACTGTGCTTGAAAAAAGATACCTGGCCCGTAACGAAAAAGGAGACATAATCGAAAGCCCTGAGGATCTCTTCAAGCGTGTAGCGCGCTTTGTAGCATCAGCCGATTTAGCCTATAATGCAGATATAGAATCAGCAAACAGAACCGCGTCAAAATTTTATGACAACATGGTTACACTGAAGTTTCTCCCCAACAGCCCCACACTTATGAATGCAGGCCGGCCATTAGGGCAGCTGTCAGCATGTTTTGTCCTCCCTGTTGAAGATTCAATGGAGGGGATTTTCGATTCTGTAAAAAACATGGCTCTTATTCACAAAAGCGGAGGGGGAACGGGATTCTCCTTTTCAAAGCTTCGGCCCGGCAACGATATAGTAAGCAGCACAGCCGGTGTTTCAAGCGGGCCTGTATCCTTTATGAGCATTTTTAATGCTGCAACTGAAACCGTAAAACAGGGTGGGACCCGGAGAGGGGCAAATATGGCCATACTCAATGTTGATCACCCCGATATTATGAATTTTATAAAGTGCAAATCCGACACTTCTCTTCTTACTAACTTTAATATTTCCGTTGCCCTTACAGACAGCTTCATGGAAGCAGTAAAAAGCGGGAGCGACTACAACCTGGTCAACCCGAGGAATGGAGAAGTAACCGGCAGCCTGAACGCGAAGGAAGTATACGATCTTATAGTTGAAATGGCATGGAAAAACGGCGAGCCGGGGATTGTTTTCATTGACAGAATAAACAAATATAACCCCCTTAAAAGTATCGGTCTTATAGAAAGCACAAATCCCTGCGGAGAGCAGCCCCTTCTACCTTATGAGTCGTGCAACCTGGGTTCAATAAATCTCAACAGCATACTCAGGGAAATAAATGGTAAAATTGAAATCGACTACGAACTTCTCAAAGAGATTACACGAGACTCGGTTCATTTTCTCGATAACGTTATAGATGTAAACCTATACCCCCTTGAGAGAATCGCTGAAGCCACAAAAGCAAACAGAAAAATAGGACTTGGCGTAATGGGTTATGCTGACCTCCTCATAAAAACGGGGATTCCATATGATTCGGAAGATGCTGCAGAAATTGCAGAAAAAATAATGTCAACCATCCAGGCTGAATCAAAAGTCATGTCAGCCCGTCTGGCTGAAGAAAGAGGCGCATTCCCTAATTTTGATAAATCTGATTATGCCCTTCGCGGGGAAGCACCTCTAAGAAATGCCACAACAACTACTATTGCGCCCACAGGTACAATAAGTATTATTGCAGGATCATCAAGCGGTATTGAGCCTCTCTTTGCACTGGCATATGTTCGTAATGTTATGGACAATAACAGGCTTATTGAGAGCAACCCCGATTTTGCTGCAATGCTGAAACTCCATGTTAATGAAGGGGATTATAAAACCATAATGGGCCTGGTGGCGGATCACGGCTCTGCATCAGAAATAGATGAAATCCCGGAACATATAAGGAAAATTTTTGTTACAGCCCACGATATTTCACCCCAGTGGCATATTAAAACCCAGGCGATTTTCCAGAAATACACTGACAATGCTGTTTCAAAAACAGTAAACTTCTCATCAGAAGCGACAATTGATGATATAAAAAAAGTATACGATCTTGCCTATGAACTGGAGTGCAAGGGTGTAACAGTATACAGAGACGGATCAAGGGACAGCCAGGTTCTCCAGATCGGTGATGATAAAAAGAGTGCCGGGAAAGATGACATGGCAGAACCGGTAAAAGCAGCAGCGCCAAGGCCAAGGCATGAAACAACCTGGGGAACAACAAGAAAAATGACAACAGGGTGCGGCTCACTCTATGTTACTATAAATGAAGACGCTCACGGTATCTTTGAAGTATTTGCAGCAATGGGGAAAGGGGGAGGATGCGCGGCAAGTCAGACAGAAGCGATAGGGAGGCTAATCTCCTTATCACTCCGCTCCGGTATTGACAAGGAGCAGATTGTTAAGCAGCTCAAAGGGGTAAGATGCCCCAATCAGGCATGGGGTAAGGGGGGCCGGATTTATTCATGTTCCGATGCCATTGCAAAGGCAATAGAAAATTATTCTCCAATCGGTTTTAATGCAAACCTGAATCAGACAGCGCTAAAAGAGATGGCACAGACCAGCGCAGAGACAAACGGCAAGGGGAATGATAATGTAATGACAGGGGTCTGCCCCGACTGCCACGGCCCGCTGGAATTCGAATCGGGCTGTTCTGTGTGCAGGGGGTGCGGATTCTCCAGATGCGGATAATTCCGCATCAGTTAACGCGGATTATCTCAGCACCCTTTATGCTGTCAGGCCTGAAAGGATCAATCCTCACAGGCTCATTTAACCTGGTTCTGGTAAAACTGAAATTAATGCTTGTATCTATTCCCGGGACAACAATTCTTATCCTGTTAAAGAAAAAACTTTTATCCTTAACCCTGTGAGCCTGAAGATAAATTTCAATCTTCTCTCTGCTTATTTTATGGATAACCAGAATCCTTTCAGGTAGATCTTTTTTAAAATAAATATTCTGGAAATACTCCCCGCTTTCCAGAATCAGATGAAAGGTGTCCCCCCTCTCCTCCCCCAGGGATTTGACAGAGGTGACATTTTTAATAACCGGAATCCCCCCTGTAAAGAGAGTATAGACAAAATCAAACTCAAGAGGAAATCCTGAATAATCAGGAAAAACAATCTTATCAAACTTATCTTCATAGAGCTTTCTTTCAGCCGGATAATAAAAATAGAGGTTGTTCATATTTCTGTAAAAATCGAGAACAGGGCCTTTAAATATATAATCCATTAGACTCAGCTTAGCCAGGCCCCTGCTGTCGTATACGAAGGAGCCCTCAAACCGGGACTTCTTACCCCTGTTGTCACCATCCACTGTAAGATTTGATGATATGGAAGATGGCTTATTTTCATTTATTTCTTTAATTCTATCCTGCAGCTCAGCAGACTTTGCGTCACCTGCCCCGATAACCGGCAGTTCCGCTCCATTCTTTTTTTCAACCCCGGCACAATTAATACTGGCCGCAATAGCTGTCAAAAGAAGAAAAATAAAAAATTTCTTCATTGTATTATTTATCCTCATTACTCATCGCTTTTTTTATCTTCGATTCTATTTCACTGTTCTTTTCCATTCCAATAGACTTTTCCCAGTATAAAACCGCCTTCCTTATATTACCGATTTTTTCATAGGTATCCCCTATGTGTTCAAAAACAACAGAGTCAGGTGCGCCCGATTCATCGAGCCTTTCCTCTGCAAGGAGCAGATATTTCAAGGCTTCCTCAAATTCCCCTTTTCTGAAATATACCCAGCCCAGGGAATCGAGATATGCTCCGTTATCAGGTTCAAGATCCAATGCTGTCTTTATAAGCCTGTATGCTTCATCAATATTGATATTTCTTTCAGTATAAAGATATCCCAGATAATTCATGGACCTGGCACTGCGGGGATTAAACTCAATCGCCTTTTCAAGAGCGGAAACAGTCTCCTTAAAGCGGTTCTGTTTTTCAAGGGCTACGGCAAGATAAAAATAATAACCCTCCTCCCCCTCCTGCAGAGAGATCGCTTTTCTCAAACTCGCTTCACCCTTTTTGTAACTGGACTCCCATATATAAGTGAGCCCTTTAAAAAAATAAACTGAAGAATTCCCCGGTTCAATTTTAACAGCTTTATTATAATATTCATGCGCCCTGGAGAACTGATCCCTTGAGGCGTAAAGATAACCGATATGAATTAAAATGTTTATCTCACCGGTAAATTCATAATACTTTTTATAATAGCTTATTGAAAGAGAAAAATTTCTATTCTCTTCATGAGTTCTTGCAATATAGTAATAGAGATCGGGATTCTCCTCACCCTTTAATTCCAGAGAGCGGTAAAAAAGTTTTTCCGCAACATCAAACAATCCGCTTCTGAATGAATTGGTTCCTGCTGCAATAAATGCATTATAAGCACCTTCAGCATCATCCTTTCTGGCCCTTATTCTCCCCAGAGCAATATAAGGAGAGATAAAATCACTTTTGTGTTTTACAATCGCATTTAATATTTTTTCAGCCTTATCATCTTCACCTGTAAGTTCAGAATATAAAGCCATTGCATGGAGACCTTCAAAAGAATTAACATCCTTTATCTTCACCAGGTATTGAAAAGCTGAAGAGCTCCCCTTGATATAATAGAGTCTCCCGAGAAGATATTCCATATTCTGATTACCCGGGGAGCGCTGGAGAAAAAGGAGCGCATGCTTTTCCGCATCATTCAGATTATAATGATTCATGGCTGAAAGAGCAATCATATATAGGGCTGTAGAATTATTTTCATTAAGTTCAAAAGATTTTTTAAAATAAAACAGGGCTTCCTGAAAATGACTTTTTGAATGAAGAATATAACCGCAGTTATAGTATGAATTTTCCAGGTAATAGGAAGGCATTGCTGCTGTTTCAGAAATAAAAATAACCTTCTGAAAAGCATCCAGAGACTTCTCCGCATCATTAAGATATCTGAAATAATGAACCCCCAGAAGATAAAGAGTATAGGGATCCTCAGGGTTAACCTCGTGATATTTCTCCATTATTTCCGCAGCAGCTTTATGCTCATTGCGGGACATCCTTATTCCATAAATAATATTATAGGGGGGAAAAAATTCCTTATCACTTTCGATGGCTTTCCCCGCATACTCAAGAGCGCGGTCAGACTCCCCTTTTACAAAATATGAATCAGCCAGCTGGTTAAATACTCTGGCAGAAGTATCCCCTTTTTCAACAGCTTTCAGGAAACTCTCAATTGCTTTATCAATAAGCCTGTTGCGCTCATCAACAGTAACAGCAGCACCAGCCTGACTCCTGTAAAGAAGCCCTTCACTGTAAAGAGCCCACCCTGCACCGCTGCTTCCGGAAGGATCCTCATTCTTTACTGTCTCTGCAGAAAGAGATGAGCCGGATAACCCGGACATTGTCATAACGAGTAATAGTACAATTAAAAACTTATTCATAGAGGATTCCATCCATTATTTAATAGGGGTCACAATAACCCCATGAATAAAAAAGTCAAATAGAATTGACCGCCCCGGAGACGTGCCTATTTTTCACCTATAATTACTTCCGCTACATTTACAGCGTGATCCCTGATCCTTCTGTAGCAGTTAAGAATATTCATATATGTAACACTCATAAGTGGTTCAACTTTTTTTCTTTCAAGACGCTGAAGATGTATTGTCCTCAGCTCCCTGAAATGATGTGTTATAGACTTACCTTCAGCATAAATATACAAAGTATCCGGCTTCTTTTCATTAATAATTGTATCATGAATATATTTAAAATATTCAGTAACGTATCCATGAAGCTCCAGCAGCTCCCGCTTTTTGTTATCACTGAGCCCCAGAGAATTATCTCTAAGCTTTAACAGGAGTTTCATTATATTGGCAATATAATCACTTATAGACTCATACTCATCCGCCATCCTCAGCTGCGCCTGGGCTTCAACGACCTGTGCATGGGGGAGATCCCTGGAGATAATTTCCACAAGAAAAGTTGTTATCTCCTTCTGCATTATATCAAGCTCCTCCTCTTTCCGGAACACAGCCTTGATACTTTTGTCATCATCAAATCCGTTCTTTATTACATCGCTGAGATTGTGGAGCATATCAGTAACAACATTCCCCATATTTATTATCTCACGCCTGGACTGTTCAATAATTATTACAGGGGTACCAAGCATTCTTATATCAAATTTAGTAAACTTAACCTTATCCCCGTCATTATCATCAGGAACAATTTTTTCAAGGAGCATTGCTATCTGCTTAATGAAAGGGAAATGAATAAGAACATTTATAACATTAAAAATGGTGTGCCCAATTGCAATCCCCTGGATTATAAAAGGGAAAGATTCAACTCCGTCATGAATACGGACTGTGCCCGGATCTTCACCCATAATAAGAGGTATAATCCGCATAAAAAACGGGAACAGGGGAAGAACCCATATAAGGCCCACAGCCTTTATCAGGGCATGGGCATATGCGGCTCTTCTGGCATTTGTCGATGCTCCCAGAGAGGCAAGAAGAGCTGTAATAGTAGTCCCCAGATTCATACCCATAACAAGGGCAACTGAAGTATCAAAAGTAAGAACCCCGGTTGAAGCCATACCCATTACAATCCCCACAGATGCTGATGATGACTGTACAAGGGCAGTAATAAGAGCTCCGGTCATTGCACAGGCTATAAGGCCGGTAAAATTATCGGGCTGAAATTTTACAAAAAGATTGAGAAATGCATCAATCTCCCTCAAAGGCTTAAAACCGGCCTTCATCAGTTCAAGGCCGAAAAAAATCATACCAAGTCCCATAACCATCATTGCAAAATATCTGATACCTTCATCCTTTGAAAATAGATAAAGAATCCCGAAAACCCCCACAATAGGGAGCCCATAATCACCGATATTTAATACAAGGATCCAGCCAGTTACTGTAGTTCCAATATCTGCCCCAAGAATAACCCCAATTGCCTGAATCAGAGTCATTACCCCGGAATTAACAAAGCCCACAACCATAACTGTAGTTGCAGAACTGGACTGAATAAGCGCAGTAACTGAAAAACCGACCCCCAGGGCCATGAACCTGTTATTTGTTACAGCCCCTATAAGCTTTCTCAGCCGGGTTCCGGCAACAGCCTGAATCCCTCCTGACATATAACTCATACCAAGGAGAAAAATAGCAAGCCCACCCGATACTTTAAAAAGAATACCTATTATAAGTGAATAATCCATTTTCTGTTTACACCATTATTTCTTAGTTTTCTTCTCTTTCATCTTTTTCTCTATTATTGAATCAATCCTCCTGCTTAGGGCAGGCTCAATTTTCTTATTTAAAATATCCTCCAGTTCCTCATCCAGGCAGTGATGCAGCTCATCCTTTACAGATCTTGTAAATTCAGGATCAGGTGAAATTACAGGGGGAAGAAACTCAGCGCCATCTTTTTCTCTGCCTAATGTAAACCTTCTCAAGTCGGACAATAAATTATAAACAAGGGGAGTACCAAGAAGTGTAATCATTGTACCAAAAAGGAGCCCCCATGACATTGCTACAGCCATTGGCTTAAGAAAAGGGTCAAATCCTCCCCAGCCGTAGGCTGTAGGGATAAGACCGAGGAATGTTGTAATTGTTGTTAAAAAAACCGCCCGCAGTCTTTTCCCCCCTGCATCAACTGATGCCTCCAGGGGGTTCATCCCCTTTGTCCGGTTCTTTTTAATAAAATCAACAAAAACAATCGAGTCATTAACAACAACACCGGCGAGCCCAACAACCCCCATGAGCCCGAGAAAAGAGAAGGGGATACCATGAAAATAGAAGGTCCAGATAACACCCATCAATGTCATTGGTATAACAGTTATAATAACAAAAGGGTGAAGCAGAGAGCTGAAAAGCGCCACAAGTATAAAATAAATAACAATCACAGCAATAATAAAGGACCTGATAATGTTCTCCATAGAATCTTTGGTATCCTTAAACTCACCAAGATAATCTATTGTAATCCCCGGATACAAACTGCTTATATCTGCAAACTTTTCACCAAGCATGAGGTTAACAGAAACAGAACTTACACCCTTTACATGTTCGTCAATATCAGCAGTTACTGTAATTGCCCGTTTCCAGTTATGCCTGTTTATAACAGAAACACCTTTACCGCTTTCAAATTCTGCAACACGGTTCAGGGGGATAAGATTCCCCATGCGGTTAGGTATTGTTATATACTTAAAACTCTCAAGGTTATTCCGCAGATGATCAGGGAACTTAACCCGTATGTCTATCTCCTCATCACTCTTGCGTATGGTTGTAGCAACAGTCCCTTCAAAATATGAACGTACAGTTGAGGCAACATCAAAAACACTTATCCCCGTAATAGCTGCAGTCTTTTCATTAACAATTACTCTTATTTCGCTTTTACCCTCTTCAAAATCGTCCTTAACATCCTTTACCCCGGTAATTGTATTAAGGTAATCCTGGTACATGGAGGAAACCTTCTTCAAATCAACAAAATTATCACCCCTTATTATCACACTTACTGCAGTACCTACAGGGGGGCCGCCCCTTACAGTATTCATCTCAATTTTAACAAACTCCTTTTCATACTGAGATGCCTTCTCCCTTATATCATCAACAATATCAAGGGCTAATCTCTCCCGCTTCTCTTCAGGAGTGAGGTTCACAATAATAGTACCGTAATTAGACCCTCTCTTTTCACCCGGGTCCATAGGCTGCTCCCTTATAATACCTGCCATAGATATATAATTATCCAGCTCCTCTTCAGGGAGTTCACTTACAAGCTTTTCAATAAGTGAAAGTTTAATATTCATTTTTTCAAGGCTGGTCCCGGTAGGTGCTTCAAGCTTAATTAGAAAGCGCTCGATTTTATCAGCAGGGAAAAGAACAAACTTTACATGATTATAGGCAAATAAAAGAGTACCAGCAAAAAACAGTGTAGCAACAAGGAGCGATTTATACCTGTTAACAAGAATTGTACGCAGGATAGCGGTATACTTCTCCTTAAAAAAGGTATGAATCCCCCCCTCTTCAAGCTTTTTATGTTTTGAATTTTTATTAAGCTTTTCAATATCATTAATATGTGATGGAAGAATAAACATGGACTCAAACCAAGACGCTGCCAGCGCAACAGAGACAACTGCCGGGAGGGTCCATATAAATTTCCCCATAATGCCGCTCATAAACATTAACGGACTGAATGCTGCTATGGTAGTTAGAATTGTACCTGCCACAGGAAGAATAACCTCCGAAGTACCGTTTACAACAGCATCCTGCAGAGAATCCCCCTGTTCAAGATGCCTGTAAATATTTTCCGCTACAACGATTGCATCATCAACAAGCATACCCAGAACAATAATAAGACCGAACATTGACATGAGGTTAATGGTAACACCAGCCTGAGCCATCCATATAAATGTCATACAGAATGCAATAGGAAGACCAATCGCGGTTACAGTGGCGATTCTCCAGCCCAATGTGAGGAACAGGGAGATAAGAACCAGTGTAAAACCCACAATGCCGTTATTAATTAAAACATTCAGTCTCCTCTTAACATAATAGGAAAGATCATTTGATAGTATAAAGTCAAAACCGTCACCATACCGCTCCTGTGCATCCCCGACAATTTTTTTAACATCATCAACAATATTTATTATATCAGCTGATTCCTTTTTCAGAACAGTAAGGGTAATCGCTTTCATCCCCGAAGTTTTAATAATGATGTCATCTTCTTCAAAGGTATCCCTGACCCTGGCAACATCACCTATGGTAACAAAATTTCCCAGATCATTGGCTTTAATAAAAACATTTTTTATATCATCTGCAGTTTCCACTTCCCCAATGGTGCGGATCATAATATCTTCTTTTTCTGTCTTTGCCACACCGCCCGGGAAGTTAAGATTTTTTCTTGAAAGAGAATTAATAATATCAGTAATAGAAACATAAAATCTCCGCAGCTTTAAAGGATCAACTTCAACAATCATCTCCCTCTCCCTGTAGCCGCTCTTATCTATCCGGGCTGCACCGGGAAGATTAAGAAGACTGTCCTCAAGCATCTTTGCCATTCTCCGGAGTTCAAGTTCATCTTTATCATTGCGGATTCCATCTTTTTTTACAATAGAAATTTCAATTACCGGGACAAGGGATGTACTCAGTTCAGTGACAACGGGATCAAGGGCATCTCCGGGAAGGTCCGTTACTGAATCAATCGCATCTTTTATGTCATTTATTACCTGAAATTTATTATTAATATCAGGATCAAGTTTTAAGGCGAGCACAGAACGGGCCTCATAAGACCCGGAATAGACTTCATCAACTCCTTCAACACCGCGAATTTCATTCTCCAGAGGTATACTTATATGCTTCTCCACATCCTCTGCAGTTGACCCGGGATAGATAGTTGTAGCTATTACCCAGTCATATTCTACTTTAGGGAAAGCTTCACGATTTGCTGTAAGAATGAAGAGGATACCGGAAATAAGAAGACCCGCTGAAATAATATTGACAATCAGAGACTTTTGTGCAAAATATTCTACAAGTTTTCTCATAAATATTCCCGGTAATAACTGGAATGGATAAACTGGGTTCAATCAGTCTGTCAGATGAAAGAGCAGTAAAATAATTGTTCATTTTTTTCAATTAGAAAAAAATAAAAAATACCGGTAATTATTCCTAAAGATACTTTTTAGTGCAATAATGCTGTTTTCAATATCCCCGCCACCTTCGGCGGCGGGGATATTAGAACATATTATTCCAGATAAAAGTTAAAGAATTAACACAGTAAAAAATATTATTTCCTTGTTTTTATTTCTTAATGAAGCTAAGATATCATTTTATACATCAAACATAATCAGTAATATCCGGTAATAAGATGGATGCATATACAAAGAAATTTTATAAAATCCTGGCCCTTGATGACGATCCTGTTGCCAGGGAATATATAAAAATGACCCTTGGCGATTACTATATAATCGAATATGCCCCTGATGTAGCTTCAGCCAGAATAATTCTTGAAAATTTTCACCCCGCTATTCTTCTCCTTGATGTAAATCTCCCGGACGGCAATGGAATAGATCTCTGCAGGGAGCTTAAAAGCAGCCCGGCATATAGAGACTGTTTTTTTGTAATAATGACTGCCAAAACTGATGAGGAGACCCTTAAAGAGGCATATACAAATGGCGCTGATGATTACTTCAGAAAGCCCTTTAACCAGTTTGAGCTGAAATCAAAAATTAAAATAATTAAGCGGATCATGGATGTAAGGGAAAACCTGAAGATGTCATACCAGGCCCAGCTTGACCACAATGTTCAACTCTACAAGCTTGGAGAATATGTTCGTAAAGCCCTTATTTCAACCGATTCAGATACAGTACTTCAGAATGCGGAAAAGCTTTCCAGCATGATTGATACTACATACATAGAGATTCTCAAGGTAAAAAAAGGTGTTCCCCTGAGCATTATTCAGAAACATATTTCCAGAAAAAATTCTTTTGCCGCCTTTAAAGAGATACAGTCCAACAGTAATTTCGCAGCACTTTCGGAAAAGGAGATTAATTATTTTAAACTTAAAAAAGGGGTTAATGAAATCCACATATGTCTTTTCTCCGTAAAGTTCCGCAATACCATTTACGGCTACATCCTTATAGAGCGGAGTGAAAAATTTACAACAAATGACAGAGAACTTATCGCCCTATACATGGACTACATTAATCTTATCAACGACAGGCTCGCCATTCAAAAGGAGCTTCGCACAATAAACGACAACTTCAAAAAAGAGATAAATATAATACGGAAACTTGAAGTATCCAATCTTCCCGATTTTAAATTAATAAAAGGATACGACACCGGTTTCTCATTTATGCCTGCTCAGGATCTGTCAGGAGATTTTTTCGACGGATTTTTTATTGATGATGAAACATACCAGATTGTTTTATGCGACGTGTCGGGCCACGGTGTCTCATCATCTTATGTGGGGAACCAGATAAGGACGCTTTTCCGTGAGAAATCAGCTCCCGGGAAGAAGCCTGCTGATATAGCTGCAGAGGTGAACAGAAGTCTTGCGGAATCATTCTCCGAGCATCACTTCTACTGTACAGCACAGATAGTTCAGATATTTCTAAACACCGATCATATTCTCTTTATCTCAGCAGGGCATCCTGAAGCATTAATCTACCGCGAATCAGAAAAAAAAATATCCTCCATCAAGGGACTGAGCCCAATGATCGGCATGTTTAAAGATGAAGTCTATAAAGATGAGATGATAACACTGGGGAAAGATGATTTTATCTTTTTATACACAGACGGAATAATTGAAGAACAGGGAGCAGATATTAATGAAATGATGGGGACTGAAAGGCTTATCCGAAGCTTTGATGATATTGAAGGGATGAAGTCAGATGAAATAATTCACCATACACTGGGGAAGTTTTACGAGTTTAACGGATACAAACCTCAAAAGGATGACATAACACTGATCTGTATTAAAAAACTTTAAACTGCGCGCTTAAACGCAGAGAGACGGAAATCTTCAATTATTGCAGAAGCAGCATCCCTCACTTTAAATAATGCCCCGTATCCGGTGAGCCCCTTAAAGAGATCAACGATTTTTCTTTTCTTTCTCTCTTCAATAAAGAGTTTGTTGAAATTAAGAGGGAGAGCCCACTCCTCCTCACCGCTATCCACAAGCCCGTCACAGAGATCAGTTATATCGTGGAGCAGAAAAGCGCACTCCTTAAGGTAGTTATTCTGATCCCTCTCGATTTCTATTTCTTTGATACCGGCCCTGTTAAGAAGAAGAATATGATCCTCAATCCGCTTTGAGTTGCCTCCGCCGGGAGGGAGGGCAAGAAATTCTATTTTTCCCTCAATCTGCAAAAAATAGTTCCCTTTACCTGAATTAGTAATAAGGAGTCTCAATATAGGGAAAAATTCAGCAGAGAATACAACCATGGCTCCATAGAAATGAGAAATCTCGAGCCCGCAGGAGGGGTGGAAAATAACCGGGGAGTATTTTTTTATCCTGGCTGTATTCTCATCAATAATCCGGTCAACCTCCTTTGTAAAACTGTTTTCCTTCGTCTTTTTTTTACTTTCATATTTTTCTTTCAGCTTTTCGAAATTCGTTATTTCCGCAAGAATAAACCCTTCAAGATTCATCCTGTTTTTTATCGCCATTGAGAGCCTTTCATCAAAGGCATCAAGATTGAACCAGGCTGAATTATGCTTTTCTGAATAATCCTTATACCTTTCACGAAGTTTTGCTACAAGTTTGTCAATCTCTGCTTTATTTAAAGCCATCTTTCCCTTTCACTTGAAAATTTATTCTCTTTTGAACTATACCTTTCACATGTAAGATGTCAAGAAAAAACATTTTCCTTACATCTAAACCCCGTGTCTACCGGAAAGACTTTATCAGCTCTTTATTAAAAATAAAACTTGAAAATAAACAAAGTAACATTAAAATTGATTATAACAAGTAAATCGATAAGGGAACCTGAAAATACCTGATGAAGTCAGAAAAAAAGCAGATAATAAAAAAAATACTGGTGCATGACAGCATCAAAGAAAAAATCAATATACCCTCAACCCTTGAGGCTCCAGTTAAAGTATGTAATAATATTACCAGAGAAATGGACTCCATACTGGTTGAATGTGACGGCTACAGCCTCCTTACACTGATAATAATTCCCTTTAACCTTTACGATGAAATTCACAAATACCTGAATCTCACAGACTATTCCCGCATATTCTACCAGATGATCCTTATAGGGAGTGAGGAGAATCTGATAAATGATAAAATTGAACGGCTCTATCATATTGCTGATTTCCTTACTGAAAAAGCAGGGGAACATAAGCTGGGCTTCATAATCAGAAAATCATTCTCAATAATTGAAAAACATTACCAGAACGAGCAGAAGAAGAGATGGTACTACAACAGGCTTATGGATTCCCAGAGAGATCAGGAGGATCTGATAAATATAGGGAAAGCACTCTCTGCGGAAAAAAAGCAGGACCAGCTTCTACGGCTTATTCTATCTCTCAGCAAAAAAATGACAGGTGCAGATGCAGGAAGCATCTATCTTGTAGAAGATGATGAGTTAGGGCGAAAAAGACTACGGTTCAAATACTCCCACACCTTTTCCAGGAGTATACCGCTTGAAGAGTATGTTATGGATCTGAACATGAATTCCATATCCGGCTATGTGGCCACTACAGGTGAGGTTTTAAATATTCCCGATGCCTATAAAATTGACGAACTTTCACCCTACTCCTTCAATCCATATTTTGACAGGCAGCACAACTACATCAGCAGATCCATGATTGTTGTTCCGATGAAAAATCATTCAGACCAGATTATCGGGGTTATACAGCTTATAAACAGTAAAGAGGATCTTTCCGGACACATCCAGTACGACAATGAGGCATTTCAGATCAAGCTTGAGAATAAAGAGGATTTTGACAGATATGTTGTAACATTTGATGAAAAATACAACAGCCTCCTTGAAGCAATTGCTGGGCAGGCAGCCATAGCAATTGAAAACAACAGGCTTATAAATCAGATACAGACTCAATTTGAAGAATTTGTTAAAGCTTCAGTTACTGCAATTGAATCGCGCGATCCGGCCACATCAGGTCACTCTTTCCGCGTGGCGGAAATCTGCAGGGAACTGGCACAAGCGGTTAATAACATAGATCAGGGTTATCTTAAGGATTTCTTTTTTTCTGAAAACGATATAAAGGAACTTGAATTCGCTGCCCTGCTTCACGACTTCGGCAAGGTATATATTGACCTGAATATTTTCCGCAAAGCAAAAAAACTCTTCCCCGTTGATTTAACCAACCTCATTCTCCGTCTCGATTATCTCTACAGATTTACAGAGCTGAAATTTTCAATTCGGGAAAAAGAATTCCTTGCGCATACCCTTACTCATCCCGGAAAGAGCATGGAGCCTCTCGATAAAATTGAATCTGAAAAAAAATATATTCTCCACTCAATATCTGAAATTAAAAATGAACTGATTAGATTAAACGAACCAACCATTACAGACGGCGACCCGGAAAAGCTTCTTGCAGATATTATAGATAGAATCAGTAGCCTTGAGTGTATTGATATCTCCGGAAGGAGCCTGGAAATTCTTACTGAGCATGATAAACTTAATCTGAAGATCACCAGGGGGAGCCTCAATCCCGTTGAAAGAAAAGAGATTGAAAGCCACGTTATTGAAACATACAAATTTGTCAGCAAAATACCATGGCCCCCTGAATACAAAAACATACCGGAAATAGCCCTGAGGCATCACGAAATGCTGGACGGTTCCGGATACCCCGACGGCCAGACTGTGTGAATAATATTTTCCGGGGACAAATTTTTTAGTTGCAAAAGGAG
>CAZBFP010000020.1:0-66795 GCA_964491265.1 uncultured Leptospirales bacterium
AAATAATATTGTAAAATACCCTCAAAATAGGTGCTTAGAAATGTTTAAAATAACACATTCCTGAGTCAACCATTCGGAAATTCCTAATAGTTCAATCTGAAGGTGAACGGACAGTCTCCCGGCAGGTCGATTTTTACAATCTTGATATGATCCTTGCTATTGGGTATCGTGTCCGCTCTCAAAGGGGGGTGCAGTTCAGACGTTGGGCTACCGACCAGCTGAAGGAATATATGATAAAGGGTTTCGTCATGGATGACGAACGCCTCAAAAATCCTCCGGTCGGCAATTCAGCAATTCCCGACTATTTTGACGAAATGCTCTCCCGTATCCGGGATATACGTTCCAGCGAAAGGCGAATGTATCTCCGTGTTAAAGAGATATTCGCAATGGCAGGCGATTACGATCCTACATGGAGTGAAACTACAAAATTTTTCAGTATCATTCAGAATAAATTGCATTTTGCGGCAACCGGTATGACAACTGCTGAACTTATTCATAACCGTTCAAACAACGCCCTCCCCAACATGGGGCTTACAAGCTGGAAAGGTCACGAGGTAACTAAAACAGATGTAACTATTGCCAAGAACTACCTCAATGAAAATGAAATAGAAGAGCTTAACCGTATAGTTTCAATGTGGCTCGATTTTGCCGAGGATCAGGCTAAACGCCGCAAACAGATTTTCATGAAAGACTGGGAATTGAAACTTGATGAGTTTCTTGCTTTTAATGACCGGGATGTTCTGCACAATGCCGGCAGAATCAGTAAAGAAACCGCAGAAAATCATGCAAAAAAAGAATATGAAAGCTTTGCCGTTATAAGGCGTGAGAAGAAAGAAACAATTGGGGAAGCTGAGAGTATAAAATATTTAGAAGAAGCCGCATCCGCCTTTCTCTCCAGAAAAAAAGCAAGTAAAGATTCAGTTCATAAAAAAGGTAAAAAACATGACTGATAAAATAGTAAACTCCATTGCCGGAAGGTTAAGCCTTCGGGAGCCTCAGCGAATAAGCCTTGAAATACTTTCCCGTATTACTGAAATTTCTTCATTATCAAAAACCGGTAATATATCAAATATACTTGATGTGATAAAAAGTGAATATCCCTCAGTTGATGATTTTGAACGGGATTTCCCCTCCCTATGTTTTGCTCTGGCGACAGGTGTTGGGAAAACAAGGCTTATGGGTGCCTGCATCAGTTATCTCCACCTTGCTAAAGGGATAAATCATTTCTTGTTGCCTATCAGCCTGATCCTGAAATTTTACCCGGTGTATCTGAAAAAATTAATATGCAGGCTATAGTTGAGAAAGTTACTAAAGCTGTGATTCAGGATACCATTGATATCCCCCGGATTCTTGTAGTTCCTAAAGATGAAAATACTATTGGCTTTAAAACCTTCAAGCTCGATTGTTCTTCTATTCATTTTCAGCCGGTAGAACGTGACCTTCTGATACAGCATCTTCGTACCAATTCACAGGAAACATTAAGTTTCTCTACTGCCGACAGTAATGAAGACCGTCTTGAAAATTTTCTTATTCGAGGACTTATCGATTTTGAAGATATATCCTATGATGATCATGCGGATCTTCTTTATGTTCTATGCGGTCAGCTGATAAATCATTTTCGATCTTATCTTAAATCGGAGGAAAGAACAACCCTCCTGAAAACTCATGTTCACAGATCCCTTAATCGGGACATAAAATCAATAAATAATTATTCACGCCTTTAAGTTAACTTAAAATTGAGTGGACGGGATTAGTGTTACATGTTATTCTTTTTTTATACCATGAGCCTGAATTGAGGCTTTAAGATTATTTTTTTTGAAATATTGGTTAAGTTATATGATACATGGTAACAGCCTTTCTTATAGAAAAATAACTTGTTGGATAAAATAATCTCTTAAACCCACCTCTAGGACGCCCGGCGTCATCGCCGGGCGAAAAGACGATAGAATAAATGGAAGAGGAAATCAACGCAAAAGGCAAGCATTCGGGAGCTGTTATGAAGAATGGAATAAAGGTATTTAATGAAAAACTTGTTCGCACTGTCTGGGATACAGAACAGGATAAGTGGTATTTTTCTGTTGTTGATGTTGTCGCTGTACTGACGGACAGCGTTGACCCGACCGGATATTGGCGTAAGTTGAAACAACGGTTAAAAACAGAAGGGAATGAAACCGTGACAAATTGTCACGGTTTGAAGATGGAAGCACCTGATGGGAAAATGCGGTTAACCGATGTACTTGATACCGAACAGTTATTTCGCCTCATTCAATCCATTCCTTCACCCAAAGCAGAACCGTTTAAATTATGGCTGGCAGAAATTGCAAAAGACCGGATTGATGAAATGCAGGATCCGGAACTGACCATAGACCGGGCTCTCTATGAATATAAAAGGCTTGGGTATTCCGATAACTGGATAAATCAACGTCTCAAGAGCATAGAAATCCGTAAAGAGCTTACTGATGAATGGAAAAAGCACGGGCTGCAGGAAGGGGTTCAGTTTGCGACACTGACTGATGTTATTTATAAAACCTGGGCGGATAAAACAGCCAGGGAATACAAGCAGTTCAAGGGGCTAAAAAAAGAAAACTTGAGAGACAATATGACAAACAAGGAGCTTGTTTTGAATATGCTTGCCGAGCTTTCCACAAAAGAAATTTCTGAGGTAAGCAGTCCTGAGACTTTCTCTGATCATGTAGATGTAGCAAAACAAGGCGGTACAATTGCTAAAAACGCCCGTATTGAACTGGAACAAAAAACTGGTAAAGAAGTGGTTTCTCCAGTCAAAGCGAAGGACATCCTTTCCATTGAGGATCAAGAGAGAGATAACAGTGAACTGGAATGATTTACAAGAAGGATCAACCACACATCCCTTAATAAGAACAGAAAATCAATAAATAAAAAATTTTCCGCATATGTTTAAGCTAAATTTGAGTGGACGGGATTATTATGATATGTCTTTATATATAAAGCAGCATCCGACAGGAAGATTATAATATTTTGTTTTTTAACAAAGAAATTACCTTAAGTATAATTACAGGAAATTATGATTGAACATAAAAATCTTGAAAAACTTATAACCTCCTTTGCTGAAACAGGTGAAAGCCTTAAGATCGGCTATATTGAAATTGCAACCGGATCAGGTGATCAGCTCACATCATTATATTATAAAACCTTCATAAGCGGTTTTGAAGTAATCCCTCTTAAAAAACTTGGAACCCGGCACACTTTCCAAACAGAAAGTAAAGAAGAGACCATAAAATTAACTGTCCCGTCAATAAATGAAAAGAAAATAAAAATTCTCATTTCATCAGCAGTAATAACACCAGAGATTTCAGGGTACATTATTTTTCAATCCTACGATGAAATCCCGGATTATTCAGAGAAAATAATGCTCTTTTTTACAAAGGTTTTTGAAATAATAAACCAGCTCTCCACAGAATTTACCGAGGAGAAGGTGCCTGCAGATAAATATAAAAAAGAGCTTGTGAATATGCGCGACTTCCAGGCCAAGCTTTTCCCCAGATTTTCAGATGTCAAGGGGCTCGATATTGCTTCAGCATACCTGCCGGCAGACCTCATGTCGGGGAACTTTATTGACGGTCTTTACCTGGATGATGATACCTATCAGGTAACTGTATGTGATGTATCAAAATATGGGGCAACATCAACATTTACCGGGGCAATGATACGGACAATTCTTAAATATGAGGCAACAAAAAAGGTCACACCATCCCTTCTTATTGAAACTATTAATAACCGGATTAAAGGGATGGGATCACTCTCAAATGAACACATCTACTTTACCACCTACCAGTTTAAGCTGAAAACCGGCAAAACTGTAGTATCATCATACGGCCCCCTTACTACATTTCTTTATAACAAAAAGAAGAACGGGCATGTAAACCTGAAAAATACCGAAGCAGGGAAACTCCTGGCAAAACGGAACTTTTACAAGGACATCTCCCTTACAATGGATCCGGGTGATATTCTTATATATTACTCAAACGGCTTTATTAATGCTGCAACAGAAGATGGAAGCAAAACCTATGGTGAAACACGTATAGGGGAAAACATTATGAAGCTGAAAGATGAACCAGCCATGGATATTATTCACAACCTTATTGAAAGCGTTTATGATTTTTCAAATTATGCTGCTATCAGTGAAGATATTATTTTAATATGTATAAAAAAAGATTAACAACATGTCACTAATAATAAAATAATTATTGACTGCTTTCCCCATAATCATGTATTTTCGAATTCGGCCCCTTAAAAAGAGAAAAAACTGAATCAGCACGGTTGCACCTGTGAAATCAAAAAACTGGAGAAAAAATTCATGAAAGGCGTATCTGCTCTTCTTTTAACAGCCCTTCTTCTATGCTGTGCATGTACTACAGCAGAAAAAGTTCATGATACAGAATCCGGTACACATCCCGCTCAGGAAACAACTGCTGCATTTAAAAAGATTAAGAAGCTGGATAATGAGAACTGGCTTCTCATTTTCCGCAGAATAGACAACTGCAGATATATTCTTTTCCCTGTAGACAATCTCCAGCTATTCTCTTTCCCCTACGACTTTCTTCTTCTCCATGATAATGTTCCGAAAACAAACATTGATTATATTAATATCAAGTTTGACATAAGCTATATTAGTGATATAGTTTCTGAAGCACCTGATAATGGGGAAGATAGTGAAACCTATGGTAAGCTGATAAATCTGAAAAGATCTGAAACAGACCGGTTCAAAGCCGCAGGTTTTGAAAAGGACCAGGAAGCAGAAAATTTTATTATGCTTATTAAAGATATGGCAAGAAATGATGAGAAGGAATATATCTCTGCATTAATCAGCTACCCTCTTACAGTAACTATTAACAAAAGGAAAATAAAAATATCCGACAAAGATGATTTTATTAAAAATTATCACCATATTTTTAACAAAAAGGTAAAAGATTCTCTCCTGCTGCAGCCTTTGGCTGATATTCAGGCAAATTCTAAAGGGATAATGATAGGCTCCGGGGAATTATGGATTAACATGGTAAACAGCAGAATCATGATTACTTCAGTGAATAATATATAAAAACTATTATCAAATATCAGGCCTATTAAAGCGCCATCCCGTCTTCATCATCCCCTGCAATCCCCTTCTCTTTTATAAATTCCATAAAGAGTTCCGCGGTTTCACAAATGATGCGCATACAGGTTTCACCCTGTTCGGGACTGCCGAATGGATGCCTGTTCAAAGATCTGCAGCATGTTGACCCGAACCTCTCTTTAAATCTTTTCTCCAGATCATTAGAGAGCAGATATGACTCCTTTCTCGGCACCTTATATGTAGTCCTCCCCTTTGCAAAACCGAGCATAAGAACAGCTCCGCTTAAAGCTCCGCAGATACATCCTGCTCTCCCCAGTCCCCCTCCAAAAGGGGTGGCAATCCTCACAAAATCCTCTCCAACTGCAGGTGCAAGATATTCCCTGAATGTAAGAAAAATAGATTCTGAGCAGTTGTATCCCATCTGATGATACTCACCTGCTCTTTTCCCCGCTTCTGAGGGGATTGGCAATTTATTACTCATGAGTCTACCCCGATTAGTTTTTAACTGAATGCTTCATCTCTTCTGCAATATTTCTGTTTCTGCATCCGAAACTTTCTATAGAAAGAAGGCCAAGCCCGTATTCCCGACCCGCACCAATCCCTTCAAATAGCGCCCTGCTGAATTTTTCCTGATCAGTAATCTTGAGAGCCCCCTTGAAAACAGATGAGAGAAATTTTTTCTTATCAGCTTCACAGGTTATATAGCCGTAATGCATAACCTCACACTGTATCAGCTCAAATCCGTTTTTATGAGATTCCGATTGAAGCCATGTTTTCTGCGATTCTGCACCATCAATCTCAACCCGCTTAAAAAATATGCGGGTTGAGGGATTTGCCTTCAGATAAAATGAGTAGTTCATTCCCGGTCTAACGGGGATATTATAATTCAGGCTCTCTATAGATGCAATAAAACCATCAGGCATTCCTGATGCTCCCGGGTCCGGTTTTTCCTTAGACACCATAACCAGGGGCTGAAGAAAGTTATTCTCTTTTAGCGGAACATCCTCAATTCGGTATATAAACCCCTTACCTGCTGTAAGGCTCTTAAGGGTTTTACGAAGAAGATCGAGGCTGATAAGATGCCTCCTTACAGCCGGCTTTGATACGTCAAAAATTATTTTAGAAATATACATTCCACACCTCATTTACTTAAAATACAGAAAATAATAATTAAAATAAGTGTCAATACTTTACAGATGAAGATGCTGTTTTTTTACAGTACCATTCACCCTATGATTAAGGGGTAAAGTTTAATTTTGCGGGGTGGTGTCATTCCCGCGCAGGCGGGAATCTCATAATTCCTGGTTTTACGAAGAGATTCCGGCACTACGTTGTCACTTCGGCCGGAATGACAGTCTTCTCACACAAAAACTACTACCACAATTGTGGAAGAATAAAAAAAGTCTAAATGCTTGACAGATATAATCCTCGCTTCAGTAATTAAAATATAGGGATGATAAATATTAAATAATCAGCGTGCTAATATATTTACACGTGCCCCCTTTGGGGGACAGGGGGTATACTGGAGTAAAATCCGTGAATACCAATGATATATTCCACAGATAAATTTAAAGGATATATATTCTATATAAATGAAAATTGAATGCAACAGATGCGGTGCATGCTGTATAGCGCCATCCATATCATCAGAGATTCCGGGTATGAATGGCGGCAAGCCGGCAGGAGTAGAATGTATACATCTTACTCCGGAGATGAAGTGCGGAATTTACAATTCCCGGCCTGAAGTCTGCAAAAATTTTACACCTACAGCAGGTCTTTGCGGCTCTGCTTTTGATGAAGCATTTGCAAATTTATCACACCTTGAAGAGATAACAAAATAAAATATAATTCTAAAAAAAGAGGATTCTTATGATACCAAGATATTCGAGAAAAGAGATTTCTCATATATGGGAACTGGAAAATAAATTCCGCATATGGCTCGATATAGAGATAGCAGTATGCGAAATATACGCTGAACGGGGGATAATCCCTGCAGAGGATCTTATAGTAATTAAGGAGAAGGCTGATTTTGACCTGGAGAGAATTCTGGAGATTGAAAGCCAGGTCCACCACGATGTTATAGCTTTTTTAACAGCTGTTGCTGAGAAGGTGGGACCAGAAAGCAGACATATTCACTACGGACTTACATCAAGCGATATCGGAGACACTGCCCTTTCAATTCAGCTTAAACAGGCAGGAGAGATACTAATAAAGGGACTTGATGAGCTGATTGAAACAATCAGAATAAACGCAATTAAATACAAAGATGTACCATGCATGGGGCGTTCACACGGAGTTCACGCCGAACCCACAACATTTGGTGTAAAAATGGCCCTTTACCATGAGTCATTTAAAAGAAACAGGGACCGTCTGAAAGCAGCTGTGGAGAACATCTCCTTCGGGAAACTCTCAGGGGCTGTAGGTACATTCAGCAACATAGATCCTGAAATCGAAGAGCAGGTATGCATAATGCTTCGGCTTAAGCCTGACCCTGTATCAACACAGGTAATCCAGAGGGACAGACACGCGGAGTACATGTGTGCCCTTGCTATTACAGCAGGAACACTAGATCAGCTTGCAACAGAGGTGAGGCATCTTCAGCGTACTGAGGTTCGTGAAATTGAGGAGCCTTTCCAGAAGGGGCAGAAGGGGTCATCTGCAATGCCCCACAAGCGGAACCCCATACTCTCTGAGCGGATCACCGGGCTTGCCCGTGTAATTAAAGCCAATGTTAATGTGGCACTTGATAATATTACACTATGGCACGAAAGGGATATTTCCCATTCATCTGCTGAGAGGGTAATATTCCCCGACTCCACAATAGCACTGGACTACCTTCTTAGTAAAATGAATTTCATAATGGGGAACCTGCACATATATCCGGAAAACATGCTGGAGAATATAGAAAAAACCGGTGGGCTTTTCTACTCACAATCTCTTCTCCTCCTCCTTATTGAAAAGGGGATGTCCAGGGAGGATTCATACTCTGTTGTACAGGATCTGGCAATGAGGGTATGGAAGCGTGAAGGGAGTCTTAAAGAGCTGGTTTTAAAAGATCGGGTAATTTCTTCAAAAGCCGGGAAAGAAGAGATTGATGCAATATTCGATATTAAGAGATACTACAAAAATATTGAGGCAATCTACCGCAAAGCAGGTATAGGACAGGATTAATTCAAGCATGAATAAAAGCTTTTACATAGAAACATTCGGATGCCAGATGAACAAAGGCGATTCGGAACTGATGAAGGTATCTCTGGAAAGAAACGGATTTACCCCTGCTCCTGATATTAAAAGTGCGGATATATGCATATTCAACACCTGCTCAGTACGACAGAATGCAGAGGACAGGGCCCTGGCAAGAATTAAAGAGGAACGGAACTCCAGTCTTCATAAAAATAGGGTTATTGTCTTAACCGGATGTATGGCTCAGCGGATCGGGGATGATGTTATTTCCAGAGGTATGGCAGACCTTGCCATTGGCCCATACCAGGCCCCGGGATGCGGGGAAATAGTTAAGGAATATTTATCAGGGAGCGGAAAAAAATTATACTCATCCCAGGAAGCTGAAGATTTTACAGCGCGGATCGATGATGGCCTGCTGAAAAATAAGGATGTCCACCCCTGGCATAAATGGGTTACAATTACACACGGCTGCGAAAATTTCTGCTCCTACTGTATTGTCCCATATGTGAGGGGTAAACTTATATCCTTCCCATCTGACCGGATTATTAAATATATAAATGACCTTGCAAAAGAGGGTATCACCGAAATCTCTCTTTTAGGGCAGAATGTAAATCAGTACGGTCACGATTCAGGGGATATACCCTTTTATCAGCTTCTGGATAAAACCGCTTCAATAAAAGGGATAAAAAGAATTAATTTTCTCACATCCCATCCCATGGATTTTTCTCCTGAAATCATCGGTGTAATAAGAGATCACGAGCATATTTCCAGAGGGATACACCTCCCCCTTCAGAGCGGTTCGGACAGAATACTTAAGGCAATGAACAGGAAATATACCCTTGCACATTATTACCGGATTGTAGATGCTATAAAAACAGAACTTTCCGAATTTGCTTTATCTACAGATCTCATAACGGGATTTCCGGGTGAAAGTGAAAAGGAGTTTGAGGAAACACTCAAGGCAGTAGAAAAGATCCGCTTTGATGAAGCATTTATGTACTCATACTCCCCCAGAAGCGGAACCCCTGCATCTGAAATGAAAGAGCTCCTGAACAGGGATGAAAAAATTAACCGGCTGAATCAATTAATTACTCTCCAGAGAAAAATTTCTCTTGAAAAACTCAGGTCAAGGATAAATAAAAAGGAGATAGTAATCGGAGAAAAGGTCAGCAAAAGATCGGATCAGGAAATTATGGGTAAAACCAGATTTATGCATCCGGTTGTATTTAAAGGGGAGCTGAGCGATATCGGCAGGGAGATTCGGATTGAAATCAGGGATGTTAAAGGTTCAACTCTTATTGGTGAAAAAACAGGCTAAAAGACTTATCCCTGTTCTTTTTCTCCTTTTATTAGTAATGCCGGTTTCTCCAAACCCGGACCCTGCTGATAAAAATTTTAATGATCTCAGGATCTATTTTAACAGCAGACCGGGTAAAGCTTTTGACAGATCAGCAAATGATTTCCTTAAAAAATTTCCTAAAAGCAGATATGTACCTGATGTAAGGCTAATGCTGGCGGAAAATGAAGGTGATGCCGAGCTTGCACTGGAGAAATTCCGTGCAGTGGTAAAATTTTACAGATATTACCCCCATCGTGATTACGCACTCTATCGCATATGTCAGATTCTGGACCTGAAATCGGACTGGAAAGAGCTACAGGCTGAAGCTCTCTCCGGAATAAAGCTCTTTCCTGATAGCCCTTATCTCTTTGAATTTAAATTTCTCTACATTACTTCATGTATCATGCTGGAGGAGTATGACAGGGCAAAGAATGAATGCATTAAAATAACTGAAAAAACACATGACTATACTATACTATCAAGAACCATATTCCTCCTTGCGGAAATTGACAGAAAGATAACAGGGAATTCCAGAGCCTATATCTACAACCTGCGGGAACTTGCGGTTGGATTTAAATCATCCGAAATTTACCCCTCCATTCTTTTTAAACTTGGTAATTTTTATGAAAGCAGGGATGAAAAGGACAGATCATTTTCCGCATATACTGATATTGTAAGAAATTTCCCTGAATCACCTGAGGCGGAAATGTCTCTTACCCGTATAGAAAGTCTTAAACCGGCAAACCCGAAAATTGTGCAGTATATCCCTGACATGGAAATGGTTAACCGCACTTCAACCATTGATATATCCCCCGACTATGCAGCAGGAAATTATGATAATGAAATTTACTATTCAATAACAATAGGCCCCTTCAGCAAAATAAAAGACGCAAATTCAATAGTTAACCTTTTAAAAAACTACGATCATGTGCGGATTGAAAATACCACACTAGGCCACATAGTCTATATCGGCAGGCATCCCGACACGGAAAGAGCTCTGGAAACAAGGATACGCCTTGCTGAGGAATATGGAATAAACGGAAACATTGTCCGGTTTTCAGATCACCAGTCACGAAGTTATATCTACAGCGATTAAGCAGGGAACAGGTAAAATGGAAGAAAAACTTACACCCATGATAAGGCAGTATATTGACATAAAAAAGAAACACCAGGAGGAGATACTTTTCTTCCGCATGGGTGATTTTTATGAAATGTTTTTTGATGACGCAAAAATCGCTTCTAAAATACTCGATATTGCACTTACAGCACGGCAGAATGATATTCCCATGTGCGGTATCCCATATCATGCTGCAGAGAATTATATTGCCAGGCTGATTAAAGCAGGTAAGCGGGTTGCAATATGTGAGCAGCTTGAAACTGTGCCATCATCAGGCACAATAGTTAAACGGGATGTGGTCCGCATTGTTACACCCGGTACTGTAATAGATTCGAACCTGCTGAGCAGCGATGATAACAACTATTTATGCTCAGTTTATATTTCTAAAACAGAAATGGGCCTGGCTTTTGTTGATCTTTCAACAGGGGATTTTTTCTATTCATCATCAGAAAAAAATTATGACATCTTCAAGGGGGAGATTGCCAAGTTCAACCCCGGTGAAGCTATTGTTTACGCCCGGTCATTTGAAACAGACAGCAGATATACTGAATTTATAAAAAACAGAAATATCCCTGTACAGACCCTGAATGAATGGGTATACGAAAAGGATTACCTCACTGAAGTGATATGCTCAACAATGCAGGTACACAGCCTTAAAGGTCTGGGAATACAGACAGATACAGAAATTATTGCCGCAGGCTCTATCCTTCAATACCTCAATGAGACCCAGAAGAAGATACCGGCTCACCTGAGAAACCCCAGAAAGATAATGTCTGATGATTCCATGATTCTTGATGAAGCAACAATCACAAATCTGGAAATAATCGAGAACCAGAATGACAGTTCAAAAAACCGCACCTTGTTTTCAGTACTTAATTACACAAATACCCCCATGGGGAGACGGACCCTGGAGCGGAACCTGCTTCAGCCCCTCGTTATCCGTAACGCAATCGAAGAGAGGCTGAACCTGGTTGAATTTTTTTACCAGAGACCGGAACTGACCGATTCTGTCACCTCTGTTCTTAAAGAGATTTATGACATGGAAAGGATTCTTTCAAGGTTTACACTTGGAAGAATGCAGACACGTAATTTCATCTCCCTGAAACAATCTCTATACTCCTCACTGGAGCTTAAAAAAATTCTTGCAGATGAAGAGGTAAATTTCCCCAGACTCAACAGAATTACTGAAGGGATAGAAGATCTGGAGAAACTTGCAAAAAGGATTGATGATGCCATCAGTGAAGAGCCTGCATTAACCCCTGAACATGGCAGGGTTATCAAAGAAGGCTTTCTCCCTGAACTTGACGAAATCTATGAATTAAAGGTGAGCGCAAAAAACTGGATGCTTAAATATCAGGAGGAGGAAAAAGTCCGCCTGGGGATCAATACACTGAAAGTTAAATACAACAAAATTCTTGGTTACTATATTGAGCTGAGCAAAAACCAGTCATCATCAGTCCCGGATTACTACATGCGGAAGCAGACACTGGTGGGGTCGGAGAGGTATACAACCGAAAAGCTTCAGAAATTTGAAACAGATATTCTCAGCGCATCAGACAGGATTATTGAAATTGAAAAACGTGAAATTGAGCAGCTCCGTATGGAAATTATGGAAGAACAGAAAAGAATCCAGGAAACAGCTTCTGCTGTAGGATATCTGGACGTTATCACTTCCTTATCTACTGCTGCAATGCAGAACCGCTATGTTAAACCATCAATCAATGAAAAGAACTATCTTTCAATCAAAGGGGGACGCCACCCGGTTGTAGAAAAATATTACACAAAAGAGGTCTTTATCCCCAATGACATTATCCTGGACGATGAAGAAAATATAATCAGCATTATAACAGGACCAAACATGTCGGGTAAATCAACTTATATCAGAATGTGTGCGATTATTCAGCTCATGGCTCAAACCGGTTCATTTGTACCTGCTGAAAGCGCCGATGTTTCAATTGCTGACAGAATTTTTACCCGAATCGGAGCCTCTGATAATATCTCCAGAGGGGAATCCACATTTCTTGTTGAAATGAATGAAACCGCGGGCATTCTAAACAATGCAACTCATAAAAGTCTTATTATAATGGATGAGGTAGGGAGAGGAACCAGCACATATGACGGCCTTTCAATCGCCTGGGCTGTTGTTGAATATATTTTAAGATATATTAAAGCAAAAACCCTTTTTGCAACACACTACCATGAGCTGACACAGCTTGGTTCAAAAAAAGGGATTGTAAATTTCAATGTACTGGTTAAAGAAACGATCAACAATGTGGAATTTCTCCATAAAGTTGTTCCTGGAAGTGCTGATAAATCATATGGGATTCATGTGGCTAAACTCGCCGGGCTCCCTGGAACAGTTGTTTCAAGGTCTTCAAAAATTCTGGATAAACTTGAAAAGGGGAATTCCTCAAAAGGTAAAGTCCCGGAAAGTGAAAGCGAAACCGAACAGCTTGAAATATTTAATGCATCAAATCACCTTATTATTCAGGCTCTGAAAACAATGGACCCGGAAAATATGACTCCAATTGAAGCAATAAATGAGTTGAACAGGCTGAAAAAAATGATATATTAATTTAGTAAATATTCTTAAAGATTTCTTTTAGTGTAATTATGCTGTTTTCAATCTGGGGCTGTCTCAAAAGTCAGATTTTCGGGGATTTGTCATTCCGGTTTTGCAACTTCAATTATTGCAAATACCGGAATCTCCTGATTAAATCAGGCCTAAGAGATACCGGCATTACGCTACGCTACAGCCGGTATGACAAGGAAATTACTTTTTGGACAGCCCCAGATTAGAGCGTTTTATTTAATATAAAAGTTAAGGAATTAACACATATATTAAATAAAACGGATAATCATTAATATTACACAGGTGAAAATAAATAATTATTACAGTATATATTTATTGAAAATATACCGATTTTAATAAAGAGTAATCCGGATTATTGAGGATAAACCGTAATCGGGAAAAAACTCACCCCCCCCTGAATTTCAGATTCTGGGACCGGGATGGTGAAATCAGGTTGAAATTTTAAGACTACGTTATAAAATAATGGGAAAAGAGGAATAATGACAACTGCCCAGTTCAAGGTTGAGAATTACCTCCCTGACTCTTTTATCATGGTTGAAGGGAAAAAAAATGCCAGTAACTTCTATATTATTAGAAGCGGCAAGGTAAAGATAACAAAGGAAAATCCCGTAATATCAGAAGAACCCTTCACTATTCTGGGACCGGGGGATTTTTTCGGTGTTGTATCCTGTATGAGCGGCCACTCCCGGCTTGATACTGCAATTGCCCTGGAGCAGGTTTCACTTATTTCTGTTGAAAAAGATCTTTTCGGACTCCTTATTCAGAAAAACCCAACTGTTGCAATGAAGATTATCCGTTTTTTCAGCCGCAAATTAAGACAGTTTGATCATGCCATTACCAGCCTTACACTGAAAAACTCAGGTGATGAGGATCCTGCTCACCTGTTCAACATTGGGGAATATTATCTGAAAAAAAGAGTACTCAATCATGCTATTTATGCGTACCAGAAATATATACAGTATAATCCGGGTGGAAATTATCGGGACCTTGCCCTTGAAAGACTCCAGCAGATGAAAGCGCCATACAAGACACCGGAAATGCCTAACCTTAAAGGGATGAACAGGGTTTACAGAGACAATACAATGCTCTTTTGTGAATCTGAGCCTGGGGATGAACTTTTTATTATTCAGCAGGGGAAAGTCAAAATCACAAAGATAATGGATGAGGAGATACTCCTGGCTGTACTGAAGCCGGGCGATATATTTGGAGAAATGGCACTCCTGGATAATAAGCCGAGAAGCGCATCTGCCATTTCCTACGGAGATGTAACTGTACTGGCAATCAACAAATCAAACTTTGAAGGGATGGTCCAGGCTCAGCCGCAGCTTGCCACAAGACTTATACAGCTTTTAAGTGAAAGGATCTGGACAGCCTACAGACAGATAGAAAACCTGATGATAAGACATCCCCTTGGAAGAATATTCGACACACTTCTAATTCAGATTGAAAAGCAGAAAATACCTATAGAATCGAAAAGGCCTCATAATTTCGAATTCGGATCGAAAGAGCTTATAAACATGGTTGGATTATCCCCTCACGAGGGTGAATCAGTTATTGTACAGCTTCTGGAGGACAAAAACATGTCGCTGGAAGGTGGGAAAATTATCTGTAAAGATATGGCTGAGCTTGAAAAAACTGTTAATTTCCACAAGAAGCAGTCATCACTTGAAAGAAAAAGGGAAGCCAGCAAAAATAAATGATTCTAAAAATAAGAAAAGCCATTAAAGTCCTGGTAGGATTTATCTTTGTAATTATGCTTATCCTTACAACAGGAACAGCTGTATTTATATATTTTTTCCCGGAAGAAAAGGCCCTGGAATTTATTCAAAATAGAACTGAAGAATACCTTAAAACGCCTGTTACAATTGAATCTTTAAATTACAGCCTCAAGGGGATTGTACTTTCCAATATAACTGTTTATGACAGCGATAAAGATGATAAAAGCGAGCTGCTTAAAATAGATGAAGCATCGATCCTCTTATCACTCTTTTCACTTCTTGGAGATGAAATTCATATATGGTCGATTAATCTTAAGGGGCTCCATGTTAACTTTGTTTTTAATAAAGAGGGAACACATAACTACAGCAATCTTATAGATAATATAAAGGGGGATGATAAAGATACTGAACCGGAAAAGTCAGGGAAATCTCTTAAAATCTCAAGAGTAGTGCTTGATGACTGCAGATTAAATCTGGTAAACCCGCCAGGAAACTACAGGCCACTCGAGGGTGAATATGGAATTAATACTACTATTAATTTTAAGGATGACGGTGTTTATCATTTTGATCACTCAACAATAGTTCTACCCTCAGGGAGAGGGGTGATGAAACCTGAACTTGACCTGACATTATCAGACACGTTCCTTATCCGTGGAAAAGTAAGCCTTGAAAAATGCTCTCTGCTCTGGGTTTATAAATTCGCCAGTAATGATCCAAACCTTGCTTTTGATACAGTAACTGCAGAGGTTGATAATTTTGAAATAACCCCGGATCATGTGAAAGGACGGGCAAGGGGATTTTCCACATTAAAAAGAACAAACAAGAATGCGGTCGTTGACGGCTGGTGTACTGTTGACCTGAATACTCTCATGGTTTCAGTTTATGATGTAAAAGGCAGAATTGACCGTACCACATTTGACCTGGACAGTCTTATAATCTCCGGTAAAGAGGGTGCCCTTAAAAGCTTTAAAGCATCCAATGCTGCAGCCCAGGTAAGCGATTTAAAAATACTTCTGGACTTCCTTCCTGATGGACTCTACGGCAGTGTGAAAGGGGGGCTCAGCTTTGACGGGAAAAAATATAACGGCCGCCTCGAACTCTCAGACTGCGGTATGAAAAGAGAGATGGAGATATTCGGCGGGCTCTCAACCAGTGTAGAGATTAATAACAATGAAATAAGAAAAGAGAATGTACCTGTAAAAATTCTCGGGAATAATAGTACAGTATCAATTGCCACAACTGACAGGGATTTTAACTCCTTTTATATTTTTCTTCAAAGCAGCAGCATAAATCTCAATGAACTTGCCAAATCGGATATTTCAGGAACAGGTATCGGGAAAAAAGGTGGAATTAAAATTCCGGTAAATGTTAACGGGAAAATAGCAGTAACTGACATAGTCTATGATAATCTGAGGTTAAAAAATACTAATATTGATTTTAATGCTTCCGGGAGTAACATCCGGATTAATAAAATCTCCACCTCAACTCTAAGCGGATCAATTACCGGAAACGGACGAATAGAGATTGCAGGGGATGCTCCGCTAATCAATACAGCCCTTGAATTTAAAAATATTAAGGTACAGGACTACCCCTTTGAAAATAATGAGCTGAAAAACAGGTTTTTCGGTTTTGCAGACGGCAGCGCCTCTCTTACAATAGGACCTGGAAGTACTTTATCGGAAAGTATAAAAGGGAAGGTGGTATTTAATATTACAAAAGGTAAACTGGTTAACACCGGTGTACAGAACGGTTTGATTCTTTTTCTTGCTGAACTGCGCTATAAATTAAGAGACATGGAGTTCAATAAAATCTACGGCAATATTGATTTAAATATGGGTGAGTATACTATAAATTCATTTATTTTCAACTCAGAGGATATACGTCTTTCTCTAAACGGCCTTCTTGACAGCGACCTGAAAGCAAGGGATATGAAGATGAAACTGGAATTCAACAATCATTTTATTAAAGACATCCCCCGCCCTGCTGTTGCAGTGCTGAACAAATACCAGAGCGGAAGATGGTACGTTATGCCTTTTGTTATTAAGGGTGACATTACGAACAGTAAAAACATCAGCCTGGCTGAAGTCAATTAATACCGGCTGTCTGCAAATTCGACCCACCCGTTTGCTTCAACCAGCTCCTTATCAAAGCCTGAATTAGTAAATGGAACAGAAACTTCATCACTCCCGGACCTGAAAATAAAAATTCCTTTCTCCATATCTGTCTCCAGAAAAGTTTCCTTCCCTGAAAATCTGACAAAGAGTGAATCAATTGTCTCCTGAGGAAGCTCTACAGCCATCATGCCGCAATTATACATATTCTGCCTGAAGATCCTGGCAAAACTCACCGCAAGTACAAGATTTATGCCATTCACCTCCAGGGCCCATGGTGCATGTTCTCTGGAGGAACCGCATCCGAAATTCTCCCTTGTAATAATTACACCGGCCCCCCGAAGATCCTCTTTCTGATTAAACCCTTCAAGTTCCAGATCCTCAAGAAGAAAGGGTTTCAGATCCTCCTTTGTATTCTCAGTAAGATACTTTGCCGGAATAATTTCATCAGTATTAATATCGGACCGGTCAAGAAAAAGTACTTTCCCTTTAAAATTCTTCATAATAATATCCTCAACTCTTTTTATAAAGGCTTGAATTGGTTATTCTTCCTTCAATGGCTGTAGCAGCAGCAGTGGCTGGACTCATTAAATGAACCATGCCACCCTTACCCATTCTTCCTGTAAAGTTTCTGTTTGTTGTTGATGCGCATACCTCACCAGGTGCAAGTACCCCATTACTCATGCCAAGACAGGCACCGCAGGTGGGATTGGTAACACAGAATCCTGAATCCATGAAAATGTCAATTATCCCTTCCTCAAGTGCTTTTTTGAAAATCGCAGGAGTGGCAGGAGAAACTATTCCCCGCACAGTATCGCTTATCTTTTTCCCTTTCAGTACTTCAGCCGCTATTCGAAGATCTTCAATCCTTCCATTTGTACATGAGCCTATATATATCTGGTTAACATCTGTCCCTTGAAGTTCCCTGACAGGCTTTACTTCATCGGGCTTATACCCGTAAGTTACCATTGGCTCAAGATCTGTTAAATCGAGTTCAATGACATCATCAAATACAGCATCATCATCGGAAATCCATTTAGAAAAATCTATAAGCGCCTCCTCTTTCGAGGAATAATCATCCTTGATAAATTCCCAGAGATATTCAAGTGTAGTTTCATCAGGGTAGCATACACCGCTTGTGCCGCCAGCCTCAATAGCCATATTACAGAGAGTCATCCTCGACTCCATGGACATTTTCTCCACTACAGGGCCTGTAAATTCCATAATTTTATTTGTAGCACCATTTACGCCGATTTTTGATATTATATAAAGTATTACATCCTTTGCATAAACCCCTTGTGCAAGTGATCCATTAAGAATAAATTTTATAGTTTTGGGGGATTTAAAAGTACATACACCTTTTAAAATCCCCACTTCCAGATCTGTGGTACCCACACCCGCTGCAAAGGCGCCAAATGCCCCATGAGTACATGTATGGGAATCACCCATAATGATTGTATAGCCGGGTCTGGAAAATCCCTTCTCAGGAAATATGGCATGGCATACACCATTTCTTCCAACATCAAAGAAATCCTTTATTTTATTACGCTTTGCCCAGTCTCTGAGTATTTTAGCCTGGATAGCAGTTTTAGTATCTTTTGACGGAGTTACGTGATCAATTACAACCTTAATTTTTTCAGGATCAAAAACCCGGTCTTTCCCCCTTGCTACAAGATCATTTATAGCAATAGGTGTGGTAATTTCGTGACAGAATACAGCATCAAGCTTAAGTACATGTATACCGCCGTCCAGTTCATCAACTCGATGTGCATCAAATATTTTTTCTGTTAAAGTTCTGCCCATATTATCCCTCATAATTATAAATAATTCGCTGTTTATTAAATACTTCACACTTCGCATCAGATTTTTCTCTCTGAGCTGTTACAAGTAACATTGTCTAATAAGAAATCCGGAAGGATGCACTAAAAATATAAGTTTCAGCAGACAGTGCTCAGCGGCGGAGCAGTCTTTTCTACTTTCTCTTTTCCGGTTACATCTTTACCTGCTTCATGCAGTACAATTTTCCTGTTTCTCAGGCTCAGGTTAAAACTTCTGCTCCCTGCGGATTTCACACCAAGTATCTTCTCCGCGAGAAGATCTTCGATCTCTCTCTGTATTATCCGCCTGAGATTTCTTGCACCTGAAGTATTGCTGAATCCCTTCTCAACAAGATACTTCTTTACTGATGAGGATATGCTCAGCTCAATCTCTTTGTAAGAGAGAGATTCTGCAAGATCATCAAGCATTATTTCAACGATGTCATGAAGATCCTTCATCTCCAGTTTATTAAAAAAGACAATTTCATCCACGCGGTTTAAAAACTCAACAGAAAAAATCTTTTTCAAACTATCATGAGCCTTTAGCCTGTCAAAATCAGCTGATTCAATTTTGCTGAATCCCAGGCTCCCTGTTTTATCAAGGGCATTGTTCCCTGCATTAGAAGTCATAATAATTATTGTATCCCTGAAGCTCACAGTAGTGCCTGAAGCATCTGTGAGCTCCCCTTCATCAAAAACCTGAAGCAGAATATTAAAAATATCGGGGTGTGCCTTTTCTATTTCGTCAAGAAGAACAATTGAATAGGGCTTCCTTTTAACCTTTTCCGTAAGCTGTCCCCCCTCTTCGTATCCCACATACCCCGGCGGCGAACCGATAAGCCTTGAAACAGAATGCTTCTCCATAAATTCAGACATATCCAGACGTATAATATTTTTTTCATCATCAAAAAGAAAATCTGCCAGAACCCTTGCAAGCTCGGTTTTGCCGACTCCTGTGGGCCCGAGAAAAATAAATACACCATTTGGCCTGTCATCTCCCCCTATTCCAGCCCTGGAGCGTCTTATTGCCCTTGAAACAGCAGCAACAGCCTCATTCTGCCCCACAATCCTTCTATGGAGATAATCCTCCATCTTAAGGAGTTTTTCAGATTCATCTTCAGCAATCTCCTCAAGTGGTATACCGGTTATCTCAGCTACAACTTTTGCAATAACTGATTTTCCCACAGTAACTTCGTAGGTATTAGTCCTGTTGAGCCAGTCATTCTCCAGCACCTCAAGCCTTCCCTTCTTTTCAGCAATCATATCCCTTACCCTGGCTGCCTGCTCATACTCCTGGGACTGGACAAGTTCAATTTTACCGGAGTTTAACCTGCTGATTTCCTCCTCAATGTCAAGTATCTCAGATGGTTTTTCAATATTTTCAAACCGGGCCATAGCGCCCGCCTCATCAATCACATCTATTGCCTTGTCAGGGAAGAATCTGTCTGTTATATATCTCCCTGCAAGAAGAACCGCCTGCATCAATGAATCTTCCGGATATTTAACCTTATGAAAGACCTCATATGTACTCTTAAGACCCCTGAGAATATCAAGAGTTTCATCTTCATCAGGTTCTTCAATAAGTATATTCTGAAATCGCCTCACCAGAGCGCTGTCTTTTTCAATATAGAGTTTATACTCTCCAAGGGTAGTTGCACCAATGCACTGTAAATCGCCGCGGGCAAGAGCCGGCTTAAGAATATTTGCTGCATCAATTGCCCCCTCTGCTGCTCCTGCACCAGTGAGTGTATGAATCTCATCAATAAATATTATTATCCCTTTTTTACCTGTAATTTCATTTACAAGTCTTTTAAGCCTCTCTTCAAACTCCCCTCTGTATTTAGTCCCTGCTACAATAGCGGAAAGATCAAGGGCCAAAACCCTGTTGTTTAAGAGAGACTCGGGAACCTCCTCTTTTAAAATCTTCTGTGCAAGTCCCTCAACAATTGCTGTTTTTCCCACACCAGCTTCACCGATGAGTATAGGATTATTCTTCCTTTTTCTGGAAAGAATGCGAATTAACCTGGCGATCTCATCCTCCCGTCCTATAACCGGGTCAAGGAGCCCTGCAGCTGCCTGAGCTGTGAGATCAATGGCAAACTCTTCAACAGCAGAGGGCTTCTGGTCACTCTTGATCGGCAGAGTCTTTACCCCGGGCCTCACTCCAAGGACCCTGAGAATTTCATCTCTCACTATGTCGTAGTTTATTCCCCCCTTCTCCAGATCAGTGAGCCCGGCACAGCTCCCCTCTTTAAAAATAGCAAGAAGAAGATGTTCAGTTCCGATATATGAATTTTTAAGCCCCTTTGCCTCATCACGTGAGAGCTCAATAATTTTTTTAAATGAAACAGTAATAGGTATTTTACCAAGGGTGATTGTATTGCTGCTCACCCTGAGATTCTTCTCTATAACAAAAAGAATTTTTTCAAAATTAACACTAAGGTTGCGCAGAATCCTCGCTGCAACAGAATCATCATCTTTTAAAAGAGAAATAAAAATATGCTCCGGCCCCAAAGCTTCAGAATTGAGCCTTCTCCCTTCATTCTGGGAGGATACTTCAAGTATTTTTCTGGACTTTTTAGTAAACTCAAACATGAGATTCCAGCCCCTCCTTTAATTCTCTTCTGAGAAAAATTGCCCTGAACTCATCACTGCTCACAATACTGTTAAATCGTATTCCGAAATATTCCTGGAGATGAGACCACTGTATTTTCACCATAAGGTCATTTATTTCCTCAACATCCATCCCTTTAAAAACAGACATTATAACACCAAGACGGATTCTTGAAAGATTTTCTATAGCCTCTACATAATTTAGCCTTCTTGCATATTTTAATATTCCGAAAGACCTCCAGACAGAATCTTCAAGCTCCTTCCTTGAATTACTGAAAAACTCATCCCTGGCCTGATCTTCATAATTAATCAATCTATTGATAACATTATCTGCAGAACCAAGTATTTCATCTTCAGAAATACCTGCACTCCTCTTGTTACAGATATGATATAGCCCCCCTATCACCCTCCCCCCGTTACCGAGAGTCCCGGTTATAAGAAACCCGCTATTCCTTATCTCATTGATATAGCTGTTAAGCTGCTTCTGCATAACAAGTGCCGGGAGATGCATTATTACTGATACCTTAAGGCCTGTGCCGCAATCGGAGGGGCTCCCTGTGAGATATCCATACTTTTCTGAAAAGGCATACCTGACCACGCTGTTGAGAGAATCATCTATTGAATCAGCCAGCCTGTAGCACTCATTCAGCTGAAGTCCGGGACGCAACACCTGTATTCTGAAGTGGTCATCCTCATTTATCAGGATAGCAAAGTCGTTCTCAAGTTCAATAAGAACACGGCTTTTGGAAGATGTCTCCATCTCACTTGTAATAATATTCCTTTCTCTCAGAAGCCTCTTTTCATGTAGGTCAAGGGAGTCAATTTCCATCAGCAGTGTATCTTCACCACTGCTGTAACTCTGCCTGAACCTGTTCACCAGGGAATCCACCAGGTCCAGATCCCCCTCGTCCATCCTGTCTGGAAAAAAAATATTATCCGCATTTCTGCCGATTCTTACACGGCTTGAAATTACTATATCATTTCTGGGCCCCTGTTTAGACCAGAAAGCATCATTTTTATGTAATATTTCCTGTATAAAGCTCATTAAGTCACCATTACTCCTCTTCCGGGAATTGATTAATTTCACGGATTTTATCGCGGAGAAGAGCAGCCTCTTCATATTTTTCATCAATTACAGCATGTTCAAGCTGAGCAAGGAGTTCATCAATATTAATTTTATTTTCCCCCTTCATCGCAGGGGGAGATATAACTTGAGATGTCAGATCATTATATTGAGGTTTTTTCCCTCTATATATCTTTTCCGCATAATAATCAGCCACAACAGCTTCTATTTCCTCTTCAAGATGTATATAGCAATCGGGACACCCCAGCTTACCCTCCCTTTTATATTCAATAAAGGTACAGCCGCATTTAGAGCATAACCGGTTATCACCATAATCGGAGAGATCATCAACATTCAGAAAGGTAAGCATTTCCGGGAGTGAAAGCGAAAAATTTGAACTTCTTGTATTAAGACCCACATCTCTGGCGCAGCGTTCACAGAGGTGTACTTCAGATTTAACATCCTTAACAATTTCCGAAAGGTGAATTGTTGCATCATTATGTTTACATCTTTCACATTTCATATCTATTAACTTCTTCTTTCTCTTAATTTATATTACTGCTGATTAATGCAATTTTCAATATTATTATTAAGCATGAATCCCTTTTTCATTCCCCCTGCCGCCTTCGGCGGCAGGGGGAATGAAAAATTTTATCTCAATAAAAATTAATAAATTAACACTGATTATACAATATAAAAAATATGATAATAATGTAAACAATTTTATTCTGACGGGATTTTACACAAATGTACTAAAATCCCATAACAGCAAAGACCCCTGAACGGGGCCTTTACTGTTATATAATTATTACGAACAAGGGGTTGCAACCCCTTGTTCTGGAGAGTTTTTTACCCCCTCCGGGGGTCGCGCCGGTATATATATTTAATCTTTTTAACCCTCTGCGCGGGGGGCCTAAAATAAATCTAAACTTTAATTTTTGAAGTTCTTTTTCCTTTCTTTATTTTACTCCTGTCAAGAGGTTCCCCTTCCCATGATTTTTCCAGAACCATTAACATATCATCATAATCAAGATCTTCCGGATTATACACCAGAGCCCCGTCATTTAATGCAAGCCTTGCTATCTGCGGGAAAGCCTCCTTCGGAATCATCATATTCCCTTCCCGGTCAACAACCTCTTTAAGGGATGTGGGATGACTCCCCCCTGTTACTCTTTGAAGCTCACGGTTCAGTTCCCGGATTGCTTCAATAGCAAGGAGAGGACGCTCCACCGGACTTGCGTTGTTATAAGCATCTTCCCCTTTAAGAGGGAACAAAAGTTCAGCTGTCAGATGTGCTGTCTTATGAAGATTATATTCAAGTCCATAGGGGAGCAGAATACTCATGCATATACCGTGAGGCACATGACATATTGCGCCGATTGAATGACCCAGCGCATGAACCATACCCACCATGGAATTTGAAAAACTCATCCCTGCAAGAGCAGAGCCTGAAGCAAGTGCAAGACGGGCATCCAGATCCCCCGGTTTCTTTATCGCTTTAAGAATATTTTCACTAATAAGCTTAATAGCAGACATGGCAGTTGCATCACTGAGCGGATTTTTTGAAAGACATGTATATGCCTCACATGCATGCGTCATGGCATCCATACCTGTGGCAGCTGTAAGAAATGAGGGGAGAGTTTTTGTCATCCTGGAGTCGAGTACTGCAAAATCAGGAAGAAGAAAAAGTGAAGGGAATAGCATCTTCACATCCTTCTCATGATCGGCAATTACAGCAACCAGTGTCATCTCCGAACCTGTACCTGAGGTGGTAGGGATTGCGATTAACGGCTTCAGCCTCCTTTTAAGAGCGCCGAATCCGGCAAAATCCATAAGATTTTCCGAATTCTCAGAAACCAGTATATTCACACCCTTTGCTGTATCGAGCACCGAACCCCCGCCAACTGCAATAATAGAATCACACTTTGCAGCTTTGTACCTTGAAGCTATATTTTTAACAGTTTTAACATCTGAGTCAGCAGGAACATCATCATATACTCCGCCGATCTTAATTTTCGAACCCAGGGCTTTTTTAACCGGCTCTACAAGCCCTGCACCCATAACACCTTTATCAGTTATAATCATAGGCTTTGCACAGTTCATTGAGGCGAGCATTTCCGGCAGCTTATCAAGCGCCTTGTGCCCTGAAACTGTTCTTACCTTATTACAAAATTCATAATATCCCGGTATCTGCATTATTCACTCCTTATATTTGTACCTTTTATATAGATGCTTCCAATCAGAATGTAAATGTCCTTACATAGATCAGCACACGCCCCAGATGTTTACGGACAGGATTCATCTGTGACCACTTTGGATATCTCTTCACTGCCAATGATGTGATAATTTTCGGAAGCAGATATGTTTCAACAATATTGAGTATCCTGATAAAAGCCATGGTTTCAGGTACCGCGCCGGAGACAGCAAGTCGGTTATTCGCAGATGCCGTACAGGTCGATTCCTGGAAGGTGAACATAAGTATTGCTGCCTCAATATTTTTTATCTTCATTTCCAGGGTTATCTTTTTCCCTTTAGGATTCCACCCCATATATTTAACCTTCCTATCCTTGTCCTTCCCGACAATCATACCCGGACCTGAAGGGAGCACATAAAGATGCATAAGAAAATCATCACTGAGCCTGGCAAACTCCTCTTTTACATCTTTGTCAACCCTTGAGGCAGCCTGAATAGCCCGTCCTACTATCCAGAGCATTACTGCCACATAAATTTTTTTAATAAGCTTCCCCCCGCTTTTAACTTCAGGGTATTTATTAATATTCATTATTTAGTACCTCCAGTTCCTTCATAAGCAGCCTCTAATATTTTTAAAACCGCACCTTTCCCGTACTGTTTAGCAAATCGCGCATCAAGGGCTTGAGCGGCATTATTAAGTATATAATGCGGAATCTTTAACTCATTAAGACTTGCCGGAATATACTTATTCATGCCGGCAATCATCTCAATAAGATAATCGACCCCAATTCTGCTCCGCTCACCCTCAGGAACAGAGCAATAACGGTCAATACCTGCAAGTGGGAGAAGAAGCTCGCCGCGCACACCCGATTTTGTATTCTCAAGTTTATAGTCAAGAATATAAGGGAGAAGTATGGAACTGTACAAACCTTTGTCGCCTCCTGCTGATTTTGCAAGCTCACCTGCAAGAGCAGAACAAAGACCCTCCGGCGCGTTTGAAGAAACAATCCCTGAAATAGCTATTCCATTTGCAAGACCAAGCCTTGATTTACCGGGGCAGAACCCCTTTATAACTCCGGAGAGATTTTCAGAAATGAGCTGGATAGAAGCAAATGCAAAGGAATCATTAATCGGATTAGCCTCCTCCTGTGTACACGCTTCAATTGCCTCAGCCATAGCTTTCAGAGCGGATATTACAACTTCACTACTACCTCTCTTTTTCAGCATTCTGGAATCAAGTACAGCTATATCGGGCATGAGCTCAGGAGACCGGTATATTCGTCCATCTATCACACACTCAGAGGATGTTTCCCGTCCGGTTGAATCAGATGTAGGTATAAAAATAAATGGGCGGAGATTCATTATATCGGGTAATGAATCGATTTCAGGAAGATCATCAGCTACATTTGAAACAAGGAGGTTTACCCCCTTTGCCGCAGAAGCGGAAGATTCACTGCCGATAGCAATAATTGAATCACATCCCCGTGATCTGAATAGAACAGCGGCTTGCTCCGCTATTTTAGTTGAAGAGTAATCTGCTGCACCATCAAAAATTGCACCTATTACAAGACCTGAATCGGCGTATGCCTTTACCAGTTCTTTCGCAACCCCATCTTTAACTGATCTGCTGTCAGTAACAACCAGAGGCTTTACAGCGTCCATGCTCTTCAGTTCATAGGGGATATTCTCCAGAGCTTTTCTCCCGGAGATAATCCTTGTCTTATTAAAAAATTTAAAGTAATCGGGTATCTGCATAATATATTACACCGCCATTCTTTTTTTTATTTTCAGTCTTCTGACCGTACCCTCTTTAGGAATCCCGTTCTTATCAAATCCCCTTATAAAGTAGTATCTGTTAAGCATTTTTTCCAGCGGGATAGGCCTCTCCTTTGAGTCACACTTTCTGAATTCATTTAAGATTCTTCCAGGCAGAACATCATCCTTTTTCGAAATACCTTCAGCACAATTCATCATCCGCTCAAGAACCTGAATCCTGGCGCCTGCCCTGAGAAAGCCTGTCATACCGACACGCTTCCCTGTTACAGAAGACCAGAACTCGGGCCAGAGACTTATATCAACAAAACGCATTGCCACACCAGCCATCATGTTCATCATAATTTTAAGAACAGCACGTGGTGAGTATTTCATTAACGGTGTTTCCAGCTGATAAGGGAATGCAGTAAAAACACATGTCTGGAGAGAATTTATTGCTGTAATAACATCCTCCTGAAACTTAATAAGGGAAGCTTTGCTCCTGTATGAATATGCCTCAATCAGATCAAAGTATACCTCAAGTGCGAATGATGTTGATGCCAGGTGACAGGCCCCGCGGTTTGCCACAGCATATGAAAGCCCCTGTCCGAATGAACCGCGGGGATCGTAGGCAGCCATTTCCAGCCCCTTAACCTGAATTGCAAAATCCTCCCCTCCATACTTCCGGGAACAGAAGCGGGATCCCATAGCCAGATCCTTCCCTATCCCCTTCATTTTTGCTATATCCATGAGCACTTCACATACGCCGTCTGCTGACCCGAATTTCAGGTTTGATTTAAAGAGCCCCCGCTCTGTAGCCTCCATGGCCCATGCCAGAGTCCCCCCTGCTGTTATTGTATCCATACCCATGAGTGTGCATATTTCATTAAAATCGGAAATTTTTACAGGATCAAATATCTCAAGATTTGAGCCCATGAGACCCACAGTTTCATACTCCGGAATCTGTCTCTCCTCCCCGCCGATATTCCCTTTATGTCCGCATAAAATAGTACATGGCTTACATGTGCTGTAGGAGGTTTTAAACTTTTCCGCCATCTCCTCACCGGAAATTTTGTGGGCCTCCCCATGGGAACCTCCGGTAAAATTCCGCACAGGAAGAATCCCCCCCGCATTATTAAGATTAACATTTGCATTGGTGCCGAAATTTCTGTAAGACCCTGAAGATATGTCATTGCTGTTAATGTATTTGGTCGCCTTCTTTTTAGTCTTTTCAAATTTTTTCTGATCTGCCGGAACAATATTGAATTCTTTCCCTTTAGCTGAAACTGCCTTGAGATTTTTCGATCCCATAACCGCGCCCATACCGCCCCGGCCTAAAAACCTGTGCCCGGAGGCAACATTTGCAAAGCGCACAAGATTCTCACCTGCAGGACCAATCGCAACAGCACCGCCGGAATCTTTTGAAATCATCTCCTGCACCTGACGTGTATCCATTCCCCATAACTTTTTTGCGTCCCTGAACTCCACGCCTTTTGAATCAATATAAAGATAAACCGGGGTATTTGATTTACCCTTAACGATCAATCCATCCCACCCTGATGTCTTGAGGGCCATTCCAAATGGACCTCCGCAGGAACATGATGTCATTATTCCTGTAAGGGGGGATTTGGTAACAGCCGCAAATCTCCCGGAACATGGAGCGCCTGTACCCATGAGCACCCCGGTATGGAATGCTATCATATTATCCTCACCCAGAGGATCAATACCCGGTTCCATCCTGTCGTAGAGAAGCTTTAAAGCAAGCCCCTTCCCCCCCAGGTAAAGCCTTAAATCCTCTTTATCGACTTCATAGATAGTGAAGCTCTTTTTGCTCAGATCAACCTCAAGTATCCTGTTGCTTGTGCCGGTTATATCCTGCATTTCCTCTCTCCTTAATATCTTATTTATCTTTTCAGCTAAAGCTGATTGAATTGTATTCCCGATTATTGTCTTGCATTCTGTCATCCCGGCTGTAGCGATAGCGAAATGCCGGGATCTAATAAAACTGCTGTTATGAGATTCCCGCCTTCGCGGGAATGACAGGAAATGCAATAGTTAAATGCTATAGCTATTGCCAAGTCATCCCCCACCTGCATGTTTAAGACAGGAAATCTCCCTTGAATACCTGATACGACTCCAGACGCTTATCCTTTCACCTTCACTGAAATAGATATAATTACCTGTTTTATTAATACCGGCCATTTTAAGAATTTTTCTTAAACCAGTTCCCTGCTTAACATTAAGGATAATCCCTTTTTCAGGATCATAATCATGAAGATTAATCTCCCTATGAATCCCTGAATAGAGTTTAAGAGTAACTGCAATACGATCCATTTATATATTAAAACTCCGTCTATAACTGCAATATAATATAGGGATGATTAAAGCAGATTAACAATAAAATCTCGACCGAAATTATCTATCCGGACAAAATTTTTAACAGATATCTAAATTTTTCATAAAAATTTGCTGTAATTCCAGTGTCAGATAAGTAAAATCTGACAAATTCCGGACTACCTGCTATTTTTGCGGTATTCTACCGGTGTTAAACCGGTAAATCTTGTAAATGAATCGTAGAAAGAGGATTTTGAGTTAAAACCTGCTTCATGGGCAATCTGCAGGACTGTCTTCTCCGGATAGTCAACAAGGAGCCTTTTAACCTCTTCAACCCTGTAGGTATTTACAAATGTATTGAAATTCATATTATACTTTTCATTCAGCAGCTGTGAAAGCTGGTGATGTGATATTGACATAAGCCGCGCCACACTGTTAAGTGTTACAGTTTCATCAAGATAAATTTTCTCATCGGTCATGAGCTGCTCAAGTTCCTCCATGAGCTCATCAACATTGAGCCCCTTTAACAGGGATTTTGCATAACCCTGCCGGTCCACAGTTATCGAAAGGAGCTGAAGAAAACGGGGATATCTGATGCTGATAAAATATGTAAAGGTAAAGCTCAGTGAAATAATTACTGCGCTGAATCTGAGAATATCCATATTGCTGAAGAGATACCCCGGTATGGCAATTAATGCAGCAGCTGCGGAAAAAAATGAGTAAAACATAGTTATAACAACTATATCCTTATTCTCCTTATCCTTCAGAAGCGGTATTATTACTTTAAGCAGCCATAAATGATAAACCAGTATCTGTAAAAAAGCTCCGGTTAAAATAAACTTATAAATAATCACCCCTGCTGAATTAATACCGTAATAAAAATCGATAATATACCCTGACCGGACTTCACTGTTTAAAGTTAGAAAATAGATATCAAAGATGAGAGCCGGGACTGCCGGGATGAAGAATAGATAGAAACCACGACCAGGAGCCTCACCGGGGAAAGAAACAACATAATAGGCAAAATAGAGAAGGGGACAGAAAGTATATAATACAGCAGCGTGAAAATTAAAGAAATTACTGTAATTAAAAACTGAACCGGAAACAAGAAGATACATCTGAAGGAGCATAATCCCCATGAGAAAAAAGAGGAGCGCCAGGTTATAGTTTTCTCTTCTCCTGTGCCTGATCACTAGCTGACCTGCAGCGGAAAGAAAACACATAAAAACAGAAAAATAAATTATTTTTTCAGAGACGAATATAATCATGTAAGCAATTCCGGTGAAAGATTTAACGGTATGATAGCATAAATCCGTTCCACCCTTCAAGCACTTTATGCCTTTCGATTTTAAATCTCGATCTTTTTATAAATTCCTCTATTTCAGCAGTCCACATTTCACCAATTCCGCTGATAATGAGATTACCTCCAGGAGCAAGCCCGGCCCTCATTTTATAAAGATTATCCTCAATAACAGAAGTTAGAAGATTGGCTGTAATAATATTGTATTGTCTCCTGAAAATGTGGGTGTAAAGATCATCCTGGAAGGGTGTAAAATTGTTAATACCATTGAGCTTCAGGTTCTCATCAGCCTTTACAACGGAAATCCTGTAGCAGTCAAAAAGATCGATATCCTCAATACCGAGCATTGCAGCCTCAATTGCAAGAATACCTGAGCCTGTTCCAATATCAAGCATTGACAGGGATTTTCTCTCATCCGGGGAGTATCGATTCAGCAGATCCTCCAGCATTACTCCGCACAATTTTGTAGTTGCATGGCATCCGTCACCAAAGGAACCAACCGGATCCAGGGTAATAACATGACCATGAAAATCTTCAGGGGGGAGCATATCGGGTGTCTTAACAAAAAAATTATCTGTTAAAAACGCTCCTTTATAATTTTCCACCCACCTGTTATTTAAATCATCAGGATTGATAAGATCTATACTTTCAAGATAGTCACTCATTATAAATTCAGAAGGTTTATCCTCCTGAGAGTAGATCATAAAAAAAGTCTTCCCGTTAACAATCTCAACAGCAAAAGATACAGTGCCGCTGTTCTGAAGGGTCTCTGTTATTTCACCCTCCTTTTCAGGAGGGACTTTGTATTTAAGAAGATAGAGACTCTTCATTAAAAAATATATCGCGCACCTAATGCGAATGAACCTGCAGGGCCTGCAAATTCAACAAGCCTTATGCCGGCTCCGGCTTCAACAAAGAGGTTAACAGGGACCTCTTTAAACGAATACTCAAGCCGCACAGTTGCCAGGGTATCGAACTTATAGTCTTTGCCGAAATGGTTGTAAAAGGCAGGGCCGATTGAGAGGGGAAATTTTTCACCGGAAATATCAATATCAGCCACAGTAAAGAGAGCACTCCCGCCAACTGTAAAATCATGATAATTTGAACCGATAAGACCATTCAGCTCAAAAAAGTTGGAAAAGCTGTAACCTGCAGTAACCCCGAAGGGGTATCCGAAAGAGACTCCGGCTTTAAACTTATCATCCCCCCTTTTATTATCAAGTTTAATAGTTTTAATATCCCTGTCCTCACGGAGCGATGTTCTCTCCTGAGCAGACAGAGAGGATGAAATGATAATAGAAAGCATACTTAACATTAATATTTTTTTAATCATAATTAACCATTCCCGATTTTTTATTCTGAATTCAATATTCATCTATTTCTATGCATTCAGCTTTTTTTCCAGAATATTGTCAAGCAAAGCAAATAATTGATTTAAATCCACAGGCTTGGAAAGGTAATCATCAAAACCCTCGCTAAGATACTTCCCTCTGTCCCCTGACATTGCATGGGCTGTTAATGCAACAATCGGGAGATTGGGCCTTACCTCTTTCAGCATGCTCATTGCAGTAATTCCGTTCATAACAGGCATCTGAATATCCATAAACACAAGGTCAATATTCTCGTTATCACATACCACTTTAAGAGCCTCTTTCCCGTTATACACAGAAATAATATTGTACCCCCTCATGTCCAGCACTGCTTTAATAAAGTCATGAATATGCCATATATCATCAGCCACTAAAACTGTTTTGCCCGATGTATATTCCACCCGCCCCGGGAAATCTTTCTCAATCAGATTACTCTTAATGGCAGCCTCAACCAGTGAAATCCGGAAATTAAAAGCAGAACCTCTGTTTTTCCCGGAATCCACAGTGAGATCCCCCCCCATCATACGTGCCAGCTTTCTCGAAATAGCCAGGCCAAGACCGGTTCCACTGTAATTCCTGGTATATGAGCTGTCCACCTGACTGAATCTGTCAAAAATAGTTTCTCTGTTCTCTTCAGGGATTCCTATCCCTGAATCAGAAACGTAAAAATTTAAAGTATTATTTATAATTTCACAACCTGCGGTTATTTTTCCCTGACTGGTAAACTTAACAGCATTTGATAAAAGATTATTCATGATCTGCTTAAGACGGTTCTCATCAGAAATAAAAACAATGTTTCTTTCCGGATATTTTACACCGGTTTTAATATTGCTCTTCCCGTTCTGATGAACAAGATCTTCAAGAAGCGAGTATATCTCCTTTAAAAACTGATAAAGATTTATCTCGCCATTCTCAAATTCTATTGTGCCGCTTTCAATTTTTGAAAGATCAAGTATGTCGGAAACAAGCCGTATGAGCTGATCGGAATTAGACTGAATTATTTCACAATAGCGCCCCATGGTCTCCCTGTCAAGATCTCCCCGCTTCAGTAGCCTGGAAAAACCGGCAACAGCATTAAGAGGCGTGCGTATTTCATGGGACATGTTGGCAAGAAAGGCGGTTTTAAGTCTGTCGCTCTCTTCAGCTTTCAGCTTGGCCCGGAGGAGCTCCTCTTCAGCAATCTTATTCTCTGTTATATCCCTGTTAAAACCGAGCATGCGGAGAGGATTCCCCGAATCATCACGCTCAACAATTCTGCCGAAAGAGTTTATCCATTTTCTTTTAGTCTTATCCGCATAATTCAGTTTAAACTCAAAAACAAAAAAAGGGGTGCTCCCGCTGAAATGTTCTTCGATTCTCCTGAGAAGATTTTTTCTGTCTCCCGGATAAATCATCTCCAGCACTTCCGATATTGACCGGATATTATCACCGGGATCAATCTCCATAATTTCAGAGTAGAGATAATTAAAATTTACCTGTTCTTTTTTTATATCCCAGTCCCATAAACCGAGTCTGGCGGATTCTATTGCTGTTTCCAGGGTTTCGCTGTATCTTTTTATCTCATTTTCCCACAACTTTCTCTGGGTAATATCCCTTACAGTAAGGATAATCTTCTCCCTTCCGCCGGAATTGAAATACGTAACATTTGCCTCTACCCAGAATATTTCGCCCGATTTTTTTTTATGGGGCCTTTCTGCAATATAGGAGACGTGATCACGCAGGGCTGCCTTTGTATTTTCCGATTCCGCACTTATTTTAAGAGGATTAATGCCAAGCAGCTCATCTTTAGAATAACCGTACAGCTTTAATGCCGCACTGTTTACCAGTTCAATTTTCATCTCTTCATAATCAATAAGAAAAGCCGCATCAGAAATATTCTCGAAAAAACACCTGAAGAGCTCTCCCTCACTGGTGATGTAATTTTTCTCAACCGGTTCATCCTCATTTATACTAGAACCGGATATAAAAAGATCTGGAATAAATTTATACTGCATCATCTGTAATATACCTTTCTTATCTGTCACTCATATATGAAGCGAAAAATTTATATCAGCAGTAATAATATAATCACAGGAAGAGTGGTAATCAAAAAAACAATTAAAAAAACCACCCTGCCGGAGCAGTAAAAATCTTTTCGCATAGAGATACAGCATTAATTTTACAATAATTACAGCACATAAATAGTTTGACAATTATCATCGTAATGTATAGTTTTACTATCCGGAATAATTAAATAACTGTAATTCAGCAAAGCATTATTCCGCAGGAATTTTGACAGATTAGAACTATTCTGCAAAAATTTAACGCCGGCACTAAAAAAACTTACAATTGGAGGAGTCATGAAACCATTACTGGAATCAAAAAGGGACTGGGAAAAAGAATTTGAACAGTACCTGCAGGAAAATAAAACCCTGGCATATATGATGCTTCAAAGGGCTGAAAAATTTAAAGGTAATTTTGCATTAACTCAAAAGAATAAAAATAATGAATGGGAATCGATCACCTGGGAGGAATTTGGACGAAAAATTAAGGCAATAGCAAAAGTCCTTATTTCCATGGATCTTAAACCGGGTGAGATGTGCGCGATTTTCTCACAGAATAGGGCGGAATGGGCAATTTCCGACCTGGGGATTCTGGCTACAAGGGCTGTATCTGTTCCGGTTTACGCGACAAACTCAAAAGATGAAACTGAATATATTGTCAATGATGCTGAAGTTAAAATCATCTTCACCGGTGATCAGGAGCAGTATGACAAAGCTGCTGAAATAATAAAGAGTAATTCTCACCTGAAACAGATTATCGCTTTTGACAAAGAAACAAAGATCGACCCATCTCACAGCCTCTACCTTGATGACCTTATTGAAAAAGGTATGTCCCTTTCAAATGATAAGGAATTTAATGAAAGACTGGAAAATGTTAATCCCGATGACATCCTTACGCTTATATATACATCAGGAACAACCGGGAAGCCTAAAGGGGCCATTCATACTCACCGCACTTTTTTGAATGGAATTTACCCTTCATATATGAGATTCCCTGAAGCTGACACCAATACTGTATCTCTTGCCATTTTACCACTATCACACATTTTTGAAAGAATGTGGTCATACGGATGTATGACAGCTGGTGTACGCATAGCATACTGCCCTGACCCGAAACAGTTTCTCGATGTAATGGCCGCAATTAAACCCGATTTCATGACAAGCGTACCAAGGATATGGGAAAAAGTCTATGGCACAATTCATGAGGGATTAAAGAGTGCACCTACGGTCAAAAGGAAACTATTTGCATGGGCAACAAAGGTAGGTATTGAGGAATACAGAAAGAAGGTTCATACAGGGAAAGGTCAGAGCGGATTCAAATACAAGCTTGCAGATAAGTTAATTTTCAGCAAGGTCCGGGCCAAACTTGGTACAGAGAACTGCAATGTTTTCCATATTGGCGGAGCAGCCTTTGCTCCCGATATTAATGAATTTTTCCAGGCATTCGGTATAAACATTGTACAGGGATACGGACTTACAGAATTTTTCCCTGTATGCGTAGGATACCGCGACACAGGGAAACCGGCATACTGCGGCCCTGTTATCCCCATGTGTAATGTAAGGATATCGGATGAAGGGGAAATCCAGCTTAAAGGCGGGATGAGTTTAAAAGGGTATTACAAAAATGAAGAGGCCACAAAAGCATGTTTTACTAAGGATGGATGGTTTAAAACACAGGATGTGGGAGAACTTCATGTTGAAGAGAAACATGGTGATCCTCTTACCTATGTGAAAATTACAGACCGCATAAAAGACCTGATTATTACAGCAGGTGGGAAAAATATTTCACCTCAGCAGATTGAAGTTCTCCTTGGAGACGAACTTTATGTAGAACAGTTTGTAACAATAGGTGAAGGGAGGAAATTCATATCCGCCCTGATAGTGCCTAACTTCATCATACTTGATGAATACTGTCAGAAAAATAATATCCAATATTCCTCTAAAGAGGAACTGGTGCAGAACCCGGCGATAATAAAACTATACGAGGAAATCGTTGAACGCCGGACAGAATCCCTGGGCAAGGTGGAGAAGATTAAAAAAATTACACTTCTTACACAGGAGCTGACACAGGATGGCGGTGAACTTACACCAACCATGAAGCTTAAAAGAAAGGCGATAGAAACAAAGTACAAAAAAGAGATTGATAAAATGTACCAGGAGTAATCCCGAATCACAGGTTTTCACTATTCCCTCCCGCCGATTCGGGAGGGAATAGATATCCGCCCCCAATTGACTTCCATCATTCACTCTGCATTAAGCCGGAAATATTTTTAACCTAAATACCTTGACAACAGAAAGTGAGAATTAACAATTGTTTTATAACTGAAATAAACTTCCGGAGTACCCTTAATATATGAAACTCGATTTTATTATACCCAGAGAAAATGTTATCAGAATCACCGCTACTGAAAAGCAGGCCGCTTTAAGAGAACTTGTAGGGGGACTTGAAACGCTTGGACTTATAGAAAATACAAACCGATATTATGCCCAGATTATGCACAGGGAATCACTTGAAAATACTGGTATTGGAAACGGAGTGGCAATACCCCACGCAAGGACAGACTCGGTAAAAAATTTTCAGTCAATAATAGGTGTCTGCGACACACCCATTGACTACCAGTCCTTTGACAGCAGGCCTGTAAAATATATAATTCTAAGCCTTTTCCCCACAGCAATGAGTACTAAATATCTTTACCTTATTGGAATGATTGCGAGAATTTTCAACAACAAAGAAAACGCCGCGTTTCTTGACAGCACCCCTGATCCAGATATGCTTTTTGAATATCTCAATAAAGAATCTGACATCTATTTCACCTCAATTTCTGCAGAGATGCTGAAAAATGATAAAGACGTTCATGACCTGACCGGTGTCCCCTCTTCTGATCTGGACATACTAATCCGGCTCGACCGGTTATACAATCTCTACGATGAAATGAACAAACCTGAAGCGCTAAAAGTAAAAATTGAAGAGCTGAAAAAACTGATTGAATACCGCTCCCTTGCATACTACGAAAAAATGCGGAGCAAAAAAAGTAATCCATTTTCAATAGTAGAAAAAAATACCTGTACAGGGTGCAACATGGGTATTCCCCCGATTAATATTCAGGAACTGCAGGCGAGAGATAAAATTCAGATCTGTACATACTGCGGAAGGTTTTTAATTCTTATCTGATATGTGACCCTTATTATTATGCGCTACCTTTTCTAATCAGGAAGTGGCTGCTTCTTATGATTGATTATGCTAATTATCTTTAAAACTTAAAAAAAATGTCCGCCGGAGCGGACATTTTTTTTAACAATCTGAATCAAATTACTTCTTTTTTGTGAAGGCATCTAAAAAGTCAATTGGAATAGGGAAAAGTGTTGTGGAATTATTTTCACTTGCCACTTCCCTCAATGTCTGAAGATATCTTAACTGAAGAGAAATGGGGTGTACTTCCATTAATGCAGCTGCTTCAACCATCTTTGCCGCTGCCTGGAATTCACCTTCAGCACTGATAATTTTTGCTCTTCTTTCCCTTTCAGCTTCAGCCTGTTTAGCCATGGCTCTCTGCATCTCCTGGGGAAGATCCACATGTTTAACCTCAACCGCGGAAACTTTTATACCCCATGCGTCTGTCTGCTGATCAAGAATAGTCTGAAGTTCGGAATTTATATGTTCTCTATTGCTGAGGAGATCATCAAGTTCAAACTGTCCCAATATACTTCTAAGTGTTGTCTGTGCAAGCTGAGAAGTAGCGTAAAGGAAATCATCAACTTCTGTAATTGCCCTGTTAGGCTCAACTACCCTGAAATATACAACAGCATTAACCTTAATTGAGACATTATCTTTTGTAATAACATCCTGCGGCGGAACATCCATTGCAACAAGACGCAGATTAACCCTTACAAATTTATCAATAAAAGGGATTACAATAATTAAACCTGGTCCCTTTGGACCTTTAGGAACCGCAATGAGGCGCCCCAGTCTGAATATAACTGCCCTTTCATACTCTTTAATTACCTTTATTGCCGGTATTAGAATCAGCAGAATCAGAAAAATCAGTGTTGGAATAAAACCTAAATCTCCAAACATTTAAGACCTCCATTTATTTTTATCATTTTATGTAATGCTTTTGACTTTCAAAACCAGACCAGGAGCACTATCTATAACTACTACTTTCTGATCTTTTAAAATATTTTCATTAGAAACTGCATTCCAGATTTCGCCATGAACCCTTATCTTCCCTTCGTAACGATCATTAAAATCGACAAGAGCAATCCCTTCAGCTTCAATAAGACCATCACGGCCTGTTGTAACTTTTGATTTATGAACATCCAGAACTGCCCTAAGTACAATAAAAACAAAGCCCATAACAACAATAACCATTACAACAATCGTAGACCATGGCAGTCCCCCGCCGGGCAGAGGTGAATCAAATAGTATAGTAGCACCAAGAACAAAGGACACAATACCTCCTAATGTAAGCAGACCGTAGCTGACAAACTGTAATTCAAGAATAAATAAAACAAAAGCCAGAATAATAAGAAGCAGACCAAGACCATTTATAGGTATAATTCTTATACCAAGAAGAAAGAGTATAAGTGATAGAGAGCCTACTGCTCCAGGTACAATCATGCCCGGATTCTTAAACTCCATACCTATACCGGCAATTGCTATAAGGAAAAGAAGAAGAATAACCTGGGGATCGGCAAATCTGTTAACCAGAGACTGCTTCCAGGTCATGTCATACTTCACAGCCATTGCCATTTCTGTATTAAAAACAAAGGGAGTTCCATTAAGGTCAATTTTTCTTTTATTAAGCTGTTTCAGGAGGTCATTCATATCCTCTGCTATAAAGTCGATGACATTAAGCTTTTTAGCTTCTAAATAGCTGCTCGATATGGCATCTTTAACAGCATCAACTGCCCAGTCCACATTACGCCCCCTTTTCTGCGCAAGGCTCCGTGCATAGGCTATTGTGTCATTAAGCACCTTCTTCTCCATAACACCTTCAGGCCCCCCCTCTTCATCCTTTTTCATGAAGTCGAGCATGGGGCTTACAGGGTGCATTGCACCAATCTCGGTTCCCGGAGACATAACAGCCACATGAGCAGAAAGCATAATAAATCCCCCTGCAGAAGCTGCCTGTGCACCCTTTGGATAGGTGTAGACAACAACAGGAATTTTAGATGTTAGTATTGACTTGATTATCTCCCGCATTGAATCCATCATTCCGCCGGGAGTATCCATCTGCAGAACAATAAACTGATTCCCGTCCAGTGCTGCCTGCTCAATCGATTCCACAATATGTTCAGCGACAATCGGATTAACCGATCCGCTCAGCTTGACAACCGCATACCTGTTCTGCGCAAAGAGATCAGCAGCAGATGAAGCTGTAATTATTAAAGAGAACATGAAAATTAAGAGCTTTTTATTTAGTTTCATTTATTTTACCATCTTTTAAGTTTAACTTCTATAATTAATAACTATGGTGACAGTTTTATAGGTTATCTGGAATTGAATTAGTTAAAAATAATATACATAAATTCTTTTAACTTTCAATTTTTTTATTTCATTGTAATATCTTTCCCCCCGCGCAGAGCGGAGGGAGAGATATAGAGCATACCGGACATGAGACAATTTTCAAAATACCATAGTACATACAACACCATTTTATTTATACAAACATGAATATAGACGCAAGAAGAAAAAATAAAAAATTAATTCCCCCGGTTTTTAATATTGACATGCTCAGCACCCTTCTGAATAAATCAGTGCATGTATCAAATGAATATGTCCTGAATAGAGCTGAACTATCCCTGGCAATAAACGCATATAAAGATTATCATTTATAAAACATCTCTATTCAAATACTCTAAACTGTCACAAAGGTTCAGCATGAATTCATTTTTAAAAACAATAACCGGCTTAATCCTGTTTCTTATCCTGATTCTTTTACCAGAAATATCCTTTCCCTATGAAAAAATCTGGGGCACTAAATATAATATATTTATTAAATCACTGGACAGGAAGATAGAATATACAGAATTTGATCCATCAGAAAAACCTGATTATAAAAACCGGATTACAGGCTTTATCAATTCCTTAAACAGCTCAGCAGGAAAAGAGATAAAGATTGTAAGATTGAAAATAACACCTGAAACAGACTATCTTTTCTACGGAGGAAGACTTTGCGGCATCACGGAAAACAGGGGTGAAATTAAAATTAAAGAGGGTGAAAAAATTCTGAAAGATCTTACCCTGAAATTCGGAAACCCTGAAACAGACAAAAAATCATCTCTATATATTTATACATTTAAAAAAGGGCGCACAAGAGTTATACTTTACCAGCATCTCATTGACAATATGACCATGAGATGCAAAGTATACAGCTACACCAATGATATATTTAATTCACTTTTCAGTGATTAAAAAGAATCTTTGCTGCATCTCATATTTTTTAAAAAAAAAATTGCATTCTGCTTGACAGTTTTTCTGTCTCGAAACATATTTGCCCCCGTACTTAAGAGAAATATTACAATAAACAATAAATTGAAGGTATTGACTTGGCTAATATAAAACAACAGAAAAAGAGAAACCGCCAGAATGAAAAAAGGCGTGTGAAAAACTCTCAGGTTAAATCAAGCATTAGAACAGCTGTCAAAAAAGTAGTAAAAACTTTAGAATCAAAAGATACTAAAGATCCTGTTCAGATTCAGGAATTACATGCTGCATTTATAAAAAATATCGATACTGCAGCAGGCAAAGGTATTATCAAAAAAAATACAGCTGCCAGAAAAAAATCGAGACTTGCAAAGAAAGTTAACGCGGCAGTTGCTTCTTTAAAAGAAACAGCATAGGATTATTTTTTGAATAAGTCGGACCTTATTGAAAAAATAAGTATAAAAACCGGTATTTCAAAAAAAGAAGTAGAATTAGTTCTGAATAGTTTTATCGAAAGAATAAAAGAATCAGTTCAGAGCGGAAGCACAGTAGAAATAAGGGGATTCGGATCTTTCTTTCAGAGCACACAGGAGAAAAGGCAGATTAAATCACCCATAGCCGGGAAAACAATTGATGTTCCGGCAAAATCTAAAATGAATTTTAAAGCAAGCAAATCAACAGAAAAAACCTTATAAATACGGGAGCTTAGCTCAGCTGGGAGAGCATCTGCCTTACAAGCAGAGGGTCACTGGTTCAAGTCCAGTAGTTCCCAATTAAAAATAACCCCTGACATTCAGGGGTTATTTTTTTATCTTTTGATACTAAATCTTCTCTTCCACCCTACACCATGCAGCAGAAATTTACAGCAATATAGTTCAAAAAAAATTGACCCCGCCATGTTCACTCAGTACAATAAAACAATATTGAAACAGCTATGGATTTCTCGAAGAATTATTTAGTGAGAGCCTTTACCCGGTGTATTGGCCCCATAAATCTACCCCCGGGGGATTTATGGTGATTTTGAGAAGTGGGTATGAAGCAAGCTTTGAGGGACAGGGGGTATTCGATTATGAAATTTGATTTCAAATGGATTGGCGGTGCAACATGGCTTCTCACTTTTAATGGAACCGCGATAGCCTGCGATCCGGTACTCTGCCCCAGGGGGACTATTCAGGATTATTTCTATTTTAAAACCAGTCGGCTCAACTCACCTGAGTTTGATAATTCTGATTTTGAGAATATAGATTTATGGCTCCTCACCCACAATCATGAAGATCATTTAGATAATGAAGGCCTGAAACACATAGAAAAAACATCAGTAATTGTTACGGATAAGAGCCTTAAGAAACGCATCAAAAGAAAAGAATATCCTCTGGCAACTCATCTTTCCTGGGGGGAGGAAAAAGAATTCATTATCAATCAATTCAAGATAAAAATAATATCAATTCCTGCCATACATGCAAAAAGAAGAATTTTCAGTCCATTGATAGGGAATGGTAATGGATATATCCTTGTTATATCAGACAGTAAATCCTACTGCCGCATATATGTAACCGGTGACGCTGTCTACGATGAAAGAATAATACAGTACACAGGGCTTGAGCATATAGACATTGTTATTGCTAATGCCGGATCTGCCATGATCGGTGACTCCATTCTTTCACGCATTATAGGACGGGTAACAAATAATTCAAATGATATCTTAAATTTGAATTCAGATTTAAGACCGGGAAACCTGATCCCGGTTCACTGGGGAACATTCTCTCATTATGCAGAAACAGTTAAACCTGAAACTTTCAGGAAATACAGCAATACCCGGTTTTTAAACCCGGGAGAGACTGTAAAGATTCAGGTTTAATTATTGCTCCTCACCCATGCCGGCTTATCACCTCACTTTTATTATTAATTCTTTTACAACACTCAATTAATGATTTGACCGGAAAATTATAATAAATTACAGTCTATCCATAAAATTGATGATTATTCCTTATTATGAATAAGAATATGGAATAAGTTTTCAAAAGAACTATTATTTAACAAATAAAATATACATGAGGTATTAATATGTCCAAAAAAGATGTGGTGATAATCTCAGGATGCAGAACAGCGATTGGCGACTTCGGCCAGTCATTAAAGTCTGTTAAAGCACACGAACTTGCAGCTGTTGTAATGAAGGAGGCGCTTAAGCGGGCAAACCTGGATGGCGGAAAGCTTGATGATGTAATATTCGGCGACTGCCTGCAGGCCAGCGAAGAGGCTAATACTGCAAGAACAGCAATGCTTAAAGCAGGGATCCCATTTGAGGTTCCGGCTGTAACAATCCAGAGGCAGTGCGCATCAGGGATGCAGTCGGTAATTTTCGGTGCACTCCAGATACTGGCAGGGGACTCGGAATATGTTCTTGCCGGAGGGACAGAGTCCATGAGCAACGCCCCCTATGTATTGAAAAATGCCAGGTGGGGACAGCGGCTTCAGCATGGTGAAATGACAGATGCCATGTGGGAGCTTCTATATTCCGGAAGCCACCTTCTTGGAGAGGGATACATCATGGGACAGACAGCGGAAAATCTTGCACAAAAATATAATATCTCAAGGAAAGACCAGGACCAGCTTGCATTTGAAAGTCACAGCAAGGCAATTGCCGCAATTGACTCAGGGAGATTTAACGATGAAATAATCCCTGTGCCGATACCGCAAAGAAAGGGTGACCCTGTAATGTTTGCCATTGATGAACACCCCAGGAGAGATATGACACTGGAATCTCTGGCCAAACTGAAGCCCGCTTTTGACAAAAACGGCACAGTTACAGCCGGGTCAGCTTCAGGCCTCAATGACGGCGCTTCAGCACTTGTACTCACCTCTCTGGGCAAAGCAGAGGAGAGCGGTGCAAAACCCCTTGCAAGGATTGCAGCAAGCGCTGTCGCAGGATGCGAGCCGCACCTGATGGGATATGGACCGGTTCCAGCCATAAATAAACTCCTTAAAAAAACCGGGCTCAAGCTTCAGGAAATTGAACTATTTGAAATAAATGAAGCTTTTGCCGCCCAGTACATTGCCTGCGAAAGGGGGCTCGACCTTGACAGATCTATAGTCAATGTAAACGGTTCAGGGATTGCCCTGGGACACCCGGTAGGTTCAACCGGCGCAAGGATTATAATATCTCTCATGTATGAAATGAAAAAGAGAAATAAAAAACTGGGGATCGCCTCACTATGCGTGGGCGGCGGAATGGGCGCCGCAGTGCTAATAGAAAATCTTCAGTAATAATGTGAAGCAATAAAATGGGGCTGTCCAAAAAGTATTTTTTTGTCATATCGGCTGTAGCGAAGCGAAATGCCGGTATCTCTCAGGTCTGATTCAATCAGGAGATTCCGGTATTTGCAATAATTGAAGTTGCAAAACCGGAATGACAAATCCCTGAAAATCCGACTTTTTAAGACAGCCCCATTTTTATATTTCGATCTTTTTAATAAACTTTAATAACTGACAGCTCCAACTACTCCTCCAGAGCACCGCTGAATACTGCTGATGAAGCCTTTATCACAGAAGTATCACCGGAAAGCACATAATCACACTTACCAAAATATTTCCGGAATTCAGCACCTATATAGAATTCAGCTGAGAGCCTCCGCCCTGTGTAGTAAGCTGCTTCACTATTCTCGGAAATTAGAGCTTCCAGCTCAGCACCTTTTTTCCCCCCGGTAAGGGCTTCCATCTTAGGCGCTGCAATAGTCAGTGCCCATAAATGCATAAAAGCGTAGGAGAGCATGGCAAATGCCTGTTGTAAGGGCGTTGCATTTGCAAAGACCTGAAGAAACTGCCCCTTGTCAACAAGACCCTTCAGATAAGCTACAACCTCATCCATCTTCACCAGACCCTTTTCCAGCTGGTCTGGATATACATCATCAACAAGCCCTCTGGCAGTGCTGATAGTTTCACGTATAATTTTACAGAATACCTTATAGTTTTTAAAATCCTTATCCATAAGAAGTTTGCGCATGGTAAGATCCATGGACTGTATCCCGTTTGTTCCTTCATAGATAGAGAGAATTTTTGCGTCCCTGGCATACTGCTCCACAGGATAATCTGCACAATAGCCGTAACCGCCGTAAACCTGTATAGCATCGGAAGCCACATCCCATGCCATATCTGTATTACCAGCCTTGTTTATAGGGATTAAAAAATCGAGCATGGCCTGAGCATCATCCTTTGCCTCACCGCTCTCAACATGCATCATATCCACCAGATATCCGCAGTAGAGCGTAAGTGTTCTCATGGCTTCAACACGGGACTTCATTGATAAAAGCATCCTCTTCACATCAGGGTGATTAATAATAGGGGTACCTTTGGCATCGGGATTCATCATCTCCTCAACCTTTTTACCCTGGATCCTGTTGCGGGCGTAAGTAACAGCATGCATATAGGCTGAACTCGCTACTGAAGCCCCCTGCCCGCCAACATATAGACGGGCTTCATTCATCATCTGGAACATTATCTTCATTCCCTTACGCTCTTCACCCATAAGAATGCCGCGGCATTTATCATCATCCCCGAAAACCATTGTACATGTGGGATTGCCATGAATACCCATTTTATGCTCTATACCTGCACAGTTAACATCATTGAACTCACCTGTGGTTCCGTCATCATTTATCCAGTATTTAGGTACCATAAATATTGAAATACCCCTGGTACCTTCCGGATCACCCTCAATCCTGGCAAGTACAGGGTGAACGTTATTTTCATAAAAATTATTATCGCCCGATGATATAAAGATCTTCTGCCCCTTTATGGAGTATGTACCATCAGAATTTTTTACAGCTTTTGTTTTTAAAGCACCCACATCCGATCCTGCATCAGGTTCAGTAAGACACATTGAGCCGCCCCATTCACCTGAAAGCATTTTTTCAACAAGCACGTGCTTCATGGGGGATTCAGGGAGGAAATTAATGTACATATTACATGCTCCTATGGCAAGCATTGGAAACATGGTAAATGCACAGCTTGCAGCTGTAAAATAATCTGTTACTGTGTAATAGATAGTTTCCGGCATACCGAGCCCGCCCCACTCCTGAGACGCAGCAAGACCATGGAAACCGGCATCATAATAGGCCTTGAATCCTGCTGAATATTCTTCAGGTATTATTACCTCTTTAGTTTTCGGATTATACTGCGCTCCTTTCTTATCAGCAACAGCATTTATGGGATAAACCTGCGCAACACTGATTTTTTCCGCCAGGGTAACAACATCTTCCATGGTATCCCTGTCAAAATCTGCAAATTTTTCGTAACTGTTAAGCTTATCCACCTGAAATAATTCAAAAAGAATAAAAAGCGTGTCCCTTGTGTCTATAATCGGATTTAACGCCATACCTCATACCCTCCGGGATTAATATATAATTTGTATATAATTGCCATGAAAGACAATTCTCTGGTGAAGATAAACAGCATTCAACTCAACACTGCACTATACCGGATAAAACTGACATGGAACCGACGGTAAATGCTGAATTAGCCGTTTAAACAATAAGAAATAAAAGCATAAACCTTAATTAAATGCAAGTAAAAAGCAGTTTTATTGAAATAAAATTTAGCCAAAGTAAATTAACTGAACAAATTCCTGCTCAAATGTCAGTTTTTTTCACTATAATCACACAAGCAATAAACTACGATAGAAAGGGATACTATTTGACACCGGAAAGTGCATTCTATCTAATAAAGTTTGCAACCTGCCCCCTTAAAAGATCTTCGGTTTTGTTATTCACAAGTTTTACGGATTAAACCAGTCTTAGAGTCAACAAAAACGGAACCAATTAACCTTACATAATATACACTAAATATTTAAATTAATTAGAATAGCTAATTTTTTAGTATAAAAACCTTTGCTTTTGAGAGAAAAAATAATAAAAAAATTATTCTTTCTTGACATTTGCAAATATATTTAATAAGTTCACTAAAATTAATTTATCAAGGAGAACACATAATGCCGGTTAAATAGATATATGATCCAATAACCGGAAAAAAATCTGTGCCCTTGTAATATATTTAAGATTAGGAATAACCTGAAGGGGGGAGCCTCAATGAATTACAAAAGTGAAAATTTTAAAACCCAATACCAGAGTAAACTGGTATCTGCTGAAAAAGCTGTGTCGTGTGTAAACTCCGGTGATGTTGTAGATTACGGATTCTTCAATGGAAAACCTGTTGTATGTGATATTGCCCTTGCAAACAGGCACGAAGAATTAAAGGACGTAAGTATTTTTACAGCTGTAACAGTACCGCCGGTTCCGGAAGTAATAAAATATCCTGCAAGTTTCAGCTACATGGACTGGCAGTGGAGCAAACTGACACGAATTATGCACTCATCTGTTGAAAAAGCATACTATTCACCAATCCTGTACCATAGGGCTCCATACTTCTACAGGTTTCTACTTGAAAGCTATAATGTTACAAAAGGCTACAGATCGGTATATTACAAGGATGAGGAAAAAGGTAAAGACGTTAAATGGATCGCCATTGTACGGGTTGCGCCAATGGATGAGGCGGGATTTTTCAATATCGGGCCCCATAACTCCGAAACATCCGCATCTATTGATGCAGCAGATTTTGTAATACTTGAAGTAGTAAAGAACATGCCTGTATGCCTTGGAGGTAATGAAGAAGCTATTCATATATCCAGGGTTGACTATATTGTGGAAGCACCTGAGGATCATGGCCCTTTCAATGCGCCCCAGATGCCCCCAAGTGATATAGACAGGCAGGTTGCTGAATATATTATTAAAGAGATCAAAGACGGATGCTGTGTTCAGCTCGGTATAGGCGGTATGCCCAATATGGTGGGACAGCTTATCGCGCAATCCGACCTTAAAAACCTTGGATGCCATACTGAGATGTTTGTTGATGCCTATGTGGACATGATCGAGTCAGGGAGGATGAACGGTTCACTTAAAAATATAGACCGTTTTAAGGCTACATACACATTTGCCATCGGCTCACAGAGAATGTACGATTTTATGCACAACAACCCGGGGCTGGCATCATACCCTGTTGACTATACAAATGACCCGAAGGTTATCGGCAAAATCGATAATATGGTAAGTATCTGCAACGCTATTCAGGTTGACATTCTATCACAGGTTAATGCTGAGAGCCACGCCGGGGGACAGATTTCCGGTAATGGCGGGATGTGGGATTTTGTTCTCGGCTCACAGTGGTCTGAAGGGGGGAAAAGCATAATATGCCTTCCATCAACATATAAGGACAGCGCGGGAAATATTAAATCAAGGATAGTACCGAATTTTGACGCAGGTACAGCTGTAACAATTCCAAGGCAGATGACAGACATTATTGTTACTGAACATGGGATGGTTAAGCTTCAGGCAAGCCCCACATGGATGAGAGCTGAGAAGATAATCAGTATAGCCCATCCCGATTTCCGTGACGATCTTATTAAAGATGCTGAAAGGATGAAAATCTGGAGAAAGAGCAACAAGAAGTAGAGTCTTTTCTTAAAAGGATCAATAAAATATGGCTGTCTTATAAAGTAGTATCCATCAATATTTGTCATTCCGGTTTTGCAGCTTCTGTTTATGCAAATACCGGAATCACCGGATAGAATCAGTTGCATGTCATACCGGCATTTCGCTTCGCTACAGCCGGTATGACAAAACAATACTTTATAGACAGCCTCTTTTTAACATCAATACCGCCGGAAAAGTCAGGGAAATAAAACCAGCGTACTTTTCCGCCTCTCTTTTATTTCATCTTCATTCATCAGCTGTTTTCTGTACTCTCCATTAATAAACATCCCTGTCTGATCATTATAGTGTGTGTCAAAAAAATAACCGCTCTGCCCCATGGGGCTTATTCCCATAGAATTTTCAGTGTGGGCAAAATCGATTATCCTCCTGGTAGATGGGCCGTAATTAACATGGTGATGCCCCCCTGAAATATCAAATCCCAGATTGTTTACAACCTCCCGCGCACCCGGTACAGTATAGGGGCCTTCGTTGAATATTTTATTCAGCGGTTTTTTCCTCCCCAGGGGATGTTTCAGTTCAATAGAATGGACCCTCCCCCAGCTCCACTTATCAATATTTGCGCCAAGATCACTTTCCAGGTTCCTTACGCACTGAAGCCATGACTTAACAATAATGTCCCCCATGGTTTCCTTTTTTTCTGTGTCCTTTAAGTTCCACCAGGGCGATTCCGGATTTGATAAAATCAAAGGTACATTTTTTTCAAACATCTTTGTACCGAGAAATATTTCAAAATACTTTTCCCCCAGATCATCCTTAAAAGCTGACTCCATAAGATCATAATAAAACTGAAAAAAGATTACAGGCCCCTTTGACTCAAGGGTATGATCCCCTTTCCAGTTCTTAAAGAGTGCCAGCGCCTCAAGTGCGTTTTTATCACCCTGCAGTTCTTCAGATCCCTCAAGAAAAGGGAGAACCGCATCCCTGATTTTCACATGAAATTCAGTAATATTATCGAGCTGTATCTGCTTTGTATTCTCCATAGTCCATTTTTTATCACCAGCAGCAAGGAGTTCCTCTATCCGCTTTGCCCTGTAGGGGATATTGTAATATCCGGGAACCATATCCCCTTTTTTAAATTCAGGCCTGTGATTAGATGACACAATATATCCGGATGGAGGATTGATACTCTGCGGATGCCTGGAGAAATCACGGAATCCCCTGTAATCATCCTTTCCGCTCTCCATTATAAAATTCGGATTGGCGCCGGGAGCCCTCTCCGGTATTCTGCCAATCCCCCACCATGCGATGTTGCCGCTGTTGTCAGCAGCTATAACATTTATACCAGGAGCGTAAAGCTTCTTTGCAGCCCGTTCCATATCGTAAACGGTTTCTGCATGGGCAAAACTGTGAAACGCCTCGAACATCCTGTTATTTTTTTCATGATAGGCCCACCACATGGAAACAGGGGCTTCATCTGAATCGAGTTCCTTGAGCACATCATTTACCAGCGGTCCATGCTTCGATCTTCTTACCTTAATATGAACATCATCAGCGCCTTTAACTTTTATTACTTCATCCTCTATTGCCAGATCCTCCCATCTCCCCCTGCTCCAGACCTGATCCCGATTTTTTGGATTTACCTTTTCTATAAAAAAATCCACATCATCATTCTTGAACATGGTTATGCCCCATCCGATTCTGCTGTTATGCCCCATCATTGCAATCGGCACACCAGCCAGATAATGGCCGTAAAACTCAAATCCCGGAGTAATAATATGAGCCTCATACCAGACAGCAGGTACAGAAAAAGCTATATGGGGATCGCTGGCCAGTATAGGCTTACCGCTCTCTGTTCTGCTGCCGGAAACAACCCATGCATTGCTCCCTTCAAAAAGCCCCGCAGGTGCAAACTTCTTTTCAATATCAATAACCAGAAGGGCAAGTGCAGCCATGGAATCAATAGTTCTATTATTTGCCGCAAACTGATTTTTACCCTCCCTTTCATATGCCATATCTTTTAGATAATCTGTACCCAGGGTGTCCCTGATATATGTCAAAAGAGGATCTGTTTTAAAAGCAGTGGCAAAGCTGTAGGATATATATCCCCCGATAGCGACTGAATCTTCAAGTGTGAATGGTCTTTTTGGTATTCCAAGGATACGAAACTCAACAGGCGCGGGCCCGGTTTCAATAAAGTGGTTTATCCCCTTAATATATGCCTCCCCCAGTTTTACTGCAGGCCTCTTTTTATCCTGAATCTCCCCGTATTCCTTTGAAAAGCCCTTAATCCGCAGTGTGCGGAAAAACCTGTCTGTATCGAGAAGTGAGCTACCCAGAATCTCAGCAAGCTCACCTTTTGCAAGCCTCCTGGTAATTTCCATCTGGAACAGCCTGTCCTGGGCATGGAGATAACCAAGTGCCCTGTATGCATCCTCTTCATTTGAAGCATAAATATGGGGAACACCCCATTCATCAAATATTACATTTACCTTATCATTAAGACCGGGAATATTTATTTCTCCGCTTCTCTGGGGAAGCATGGTATTGAGAAAAATTAAAACTGCTGCGGATGTGACGACAAGTATTATTAAAATTGCTGAGAACAGATATTTCTTTTTTGTCATTTTACTCCTCCCGGGATTTTACTTACACCTGAATAGATGTTATAGGAATAAAATGATAGAATCAATAAAAAGATCAGGCTCATTCAGAATTTTTGGGATACAAAGTAATAATATTGTTTGATTCCACATATTCTGGAGTCAGCCCCCCGTCTACCCCAAGGGTACTTCTTCGCTGTGCAGAGGGCGCCCTGAAGGGGGCACGTAAAATTAAAACTTGAGCAAGTAGATGAATCAAAGTATTATAACATCCTTTTTTACTGTTGAGCTTGCAAAAGATTTGCATAACAATATAATGGGAATAGTTATTGAAGTGGTAACAATTATATTTTCAGAATGATAATAGATAACTCGTGCCCCCTTTGGGGGACAGGGGGGAAAGCAAAGAAATACTCTCTTTGCATCCCGAAAATCCGGAATGAGCTAAACATTATAATATATTCAGTATTTAGACAATTTATAGAGGAGAATTTAACCGGAGCCTATTAATAGTGAAAGGGCTGCTACCAAGAGGGGATAACAGCCCTTTCAGCACGACCAATCTGAGACCAACATCTACACCTCGTAATTCTAATCTCCGAATTTGCCACTCAGGTTATACGGGTACGGTGTTTTGCGCACCAAAGGCTCTTAAATCTGCTTCTTTCAGCCTCTTTTATTCCCTTCCCCTATCAAATTCGTAAATATAAATTACGACATAATCGAGGATGTGTCAACTAAAATCGTACTTTTTTTGATTTTTTTTTGATTTTCCATTTTTATTTTTCAATTCTTTATTAAACAATGATCTGACAATTACATACAATCTTCAATCCATACCAATATATATAAAAAAATCCCCCATATTGTATTGACAGATACTAACCGCAGAATATCACTGCTTCATACTATTTTTATAATTCTATATAACAGTGAATGGGCACACCCCATTAAGGAAAAATTTGCCCGGTCAATATAAATACGAAAATTTCAGAATCGGAAAAGCAGATGAGCTTTCCGGTTCCGACTACCTGCTCTACAGGTTCTGGGAAATACTCCCAGGTGCAGTTTCATGGTCTACGCTACTCGGTGCTGTTGCTGCATCCTTCTTCTATCCATTTTATGCGGCAATATTTATTATATGCTTCGATGTTTTCTGGCTCATGAAAACCGCATATCTTTCATTGCATTTAAAGGCCAACTGGAAAAGGATTAAGGAACATTTTCATGCTGACTGGGAATCGAGGCTTGTCCATTTTAAATACGACCATCTCTATCATATGATAATGCTCCCCTTTTACAAAGAGGATGCATCTATAATAGAAAAAACACTGCAGGCACTACTCGATTCCAGATACAATCATAAGAAATTTATTGTTGTCCTTGCATCTGAAGAGCGTGCCGGAGCTGAACATCATAAAACCGCTGCAGAGATGGAAAAAAAATACGGTAATCAATTCGATCATTTTATTATTACCATTCACCCTGACGGGATTGAGGGTGAAATGGCAGGTAAAGGCTCAAACATAACCTATGCTGCTGAAGAGGCGCGGATACAGATTCTTGACAGAAAAAAAATCCCCTATGAAGATGTACTGGTTTCAGCCTTTGATATTGATACCATAGTTTACAGGGACTACTTCCTCTGCTTAACATGGATGTTTTTAACAAATGAGAAGCCCTTTAATACATCATTTCAGCCAGTTCCTGTTTTCAACAACAACATATTCGAGGCTCCGGCAGTATCACGGGTTGTGGCATATTCAGGCACATTCTGGCAGATGGTGCAGCAGGAGAGACAGAAACGTATGGCAACCTTCAGCTCCCATTCAATTGCCTTCAGTACACTCTACCAAACGGGTTACTGGCAAAGCAATATGGTCAGTGAGGATTCCCGTATTTTCTGGAATTGCTACATGAAATTCGACGGTGATTATATTGTTACACCCATGTCATACCCTGTTTCCATGGACGCAAACCTTGCACCGGGATTTATGGAAACCATGAAGAATATATACAGGCAGCAGAGAAGATGGGCCTACGGTGTTGAAAACTTTGCCTATATAATGTTCAATTTCTCAAAGAATAAAAAGATTCCTTTTTTTAAGAAGTTTAAAATCTTTCTCATAAATCTGGACGGCTATTGGTCACTGGCAACTAACCCTATAATTATATTTCTCCTTGGATGGATGCCCATTGTTCTGGGTGGTCGGGAATTCAATACCACTACCTTAAGTTATACACTCCCATACATTACCAGAGATATTATGATGATAACCATGTGTAATTTAATATTATCATCAATGGTTGCTGTAAGCCTTATGCCTGCAATCCCGGAAAACGGAAGAAAACCTAAAAGATTCTACCATATAATTCAGTGGCTCCTTGTACCGCTTACCATAACTATTTTCGGCGCCATCCCTGCCCTGGATGCCCAGACAAGACTCATGTTCGGGAAATATATGGGCTTCTGGGTAACACCAAAACATAGAGACACCGGGAAGGATACTAATTCATGACACCAAAAAAACAGCTGATAACAATCATAATCCTCTTCTTTATCTTTATCTCGGTTATACCACTCATAATCTGCTATTCAATGGGGTACAGGATCAGTGCAGATTTCAAGATAGTCGAAACCGGAGGAATCTACCTCTCCAGCAGTGAAGCGGATACATCCCTCTATGTAAATGGTAAACTGAAAAAAAAGGCAGGTCTTATGGATCGTAATATTCTGCTTCAGAATATTACGCCGGGGATTTACAGTATAAGGCTGACAAAGGATGAATTCAGGCCATGGGAAAAGAGGATTAAAATCCAGGAGAGACAGGTTGAGGTATGCTACCCTCTGCTGGTACCGGAAAAATTTGAACCTCTGGAAATCAAAAAATATATTCCTTCTGAAAAGAAGAAGGTAAAAAACAAAAAAGTTAAATATGTGATTAATGATGAATATAAAGAAGTTTCAGCTCTTTTCAAAAAACCTGCAAAATCTTCACCGGGGATATTGACCAGATGGTACAAGGGTGAAGCCGGAAAAATTAAAACCGGAAAAAACCTTAAACTAAAAGGTAATGTCCTCCTGTCTAAAGAGGGGAACAGAATTTTCGTCAAGTGGCTGGGGAAGGAGGATCATCTCCCCTTTTTCATAAATACCATGAAGAAAAAACAGGCATTCACCTCGGCAAGTATCATAAGCTCCTTCGATTTCTACCCCGGTAGAGATGACGCTATTCTTGTAAGATTCAGCAATGGTGCACTCTATGCTGTGGAAATAGATACACGGTTTGAACAGCAGAACGCCTATATAATTCTAAGATACTGCAGCCGCTTCCTTGTTGAAGAGCAGACACTCTTCTTTTTTACAGGGGAGTACCTCTACAGCATCGATTTTGATTAATATTAAAAACCTCTCAAAAAATGTATTCCATTCAAAATAATTGCTGACATAATATTTACAGCTCAATAAACTTTATAAATGATCTTTAGCGAAAAATTATTTATAAAATGTACGTACCTGTTGCAGTACCCCCTAAACCCCCCGGAGGGGGACTTAAAGGCTCTGTTATTAAACTTTTCATTTGTTAAAAGAGTCTAAAAGTCCCCCTCCGGGGGTTAGGGGGCCAGCGGGCTTATAGACAGGCCCCGTAATTTGGAAATAATACGCAGGTAATAAATGTTCTGGAAAAAAAAGAAGATTAAAAGCAGGGATTTTTTTGTTTCAATAGGTGCCGGACTCAACCAGATACCGCTTATAATTGAGGCGCGCAAACTCGGTTTCCAGGTTATTGGCGTGGACAAAAATTCCGCAGCACCCGGATTTTATCACTGCGACCTTAAAATTCAGGAATCTGTTGATGATTATGAAGAAATTTACATTAAGCTGAGGGAGCTTCTTTTTGATGGAAATATAGCAGGAATTATGACCAAATCCTATGGAAGCGCCATTATAACATCATCTTTTCTCTGCGAAAAGTTCGGGGTGCCCTCTCTCCCCTTTGAAGAGAGTAAAAAATTCCTTAATAAAAAAACCATGAGGAAAATATTCAAGGAAAAGGGGATAAGAGTACCTGAGACAGCCCGGCTTAAGGGTAAAAACATTGCCGGTGAGTTCCCCATTGTTGCGAAACCTCAGATAGGGCATGCGAAATCTGATGTTAAGCTTATCCATAGTATTGATGAATTCACTGAATTTACGGCAGAACATGAAAGCAGCAGCTTTATATTTGAAAAATTCGTTGCGGGGGATGAAATTATCTGTGCCGGAATTATTGAAGATAAAAAGTATTATCATATTCTAATGTCCGATAAAAAAACAACACCCCACCCCTACTTTGTCGATCTTATGCATTCTGCCCCTTCCAGGTACATGCATCTTACTGATAAAACCATTGAAACCGGACAGATAATTGCTGATGCCTTTAACATCCAGACATCTCCCCTTATTATGGAATTTATTGTAGATAAGGATGAGAATCTTCACCTCCTTGAAGCTGTTCCTGAATTCGGCGGAGAGTTTATTCCCGATATTATGGTCCCTGCTGCAACCGGTTATAACCATTTAGCCGGCGCCATACTGTCAGTAACAGGGAATCCGGTAAAAAAGCCGGTTAAAAATACACTTCCCCGGCCTGTTGTAGTTAAATATATTACAGGTGAAGATGGGACTCTCGCTTCCTGCAGTACCGATTCTGTAAAAAATATGCCCGATATTATTTTTACACGTATCTTTAAGAATATAGGGGCGCAGATAAAAGTGCCGGAGATGAATCATGACCGTATAGGGGTGATCATTGCCGGAGGGAAAACCCATGAACTGGCAATTGCAGCAGCTGAAGAGGCTGAAACAAAAATGAACATAAGGATAAAGAGCGATGATGAATAAAAAGGACTGGAACGCCCATTATAATAAAAGCAGATCCGATTTAGCATTCCCGGATGAAAACCTGGTACGGCTCCTTTCCGGAAAACTTGCGCAGACAGAAGAGAGAGAGAATTTAAAAGGTATTGATATCGGCTGCGGAAGCGGAAGGCATCTTATGCTTTTAAATAATTACGGATTAAATGATGTATACGGTACCGATTACAGCTTAAACGCCCTTGAGTTAAGCCGCCATATCAAACCTTCAGCCCTGATTAACTGCAATAATAAAAATCTCCCATTCAGCGACGGCTCATTCGATATTGCCATTGCATGGGGTTCGCTTCACTATGCGGATAAAACCGATTTCGCACTCATGCTTAATGAAACTCACCGGATTTTAAAAAAGGGGGGATCACTCTTTGCCACATTGAGAAACGAAAGGGATTCCTATCTTAAAACAGGTACCCACCTTGGTCAGGGGACATGGAGAACAGAACTGGATGACCTTTCAGGGACTACTGTTTCTTTTTTTACAGAAGATGAAGTGAAAAAATATTTCAGTATATTCAGGAAATGTTCATACGGCTGGATGGAGCGGACAATTTTAGGTGATACTTCAAAGGTTATTTCCCACTGGGTTATTTCTGCAACAGTTTAAACAGAGCAGGATTAGAATTTCGTGGGTTAAGCTGGCCATTCCGGCCGAAGTGGTAACGCAGTGCCGGAATCTCAGGGAAAAACCAGAAGTTATGAGATTCCCGCCTACGCGGGAATGACAACACCTCCTGAAATTCAACTACTACCTTAAAACAGGTAGTTTATTTAACAGTCAGTGTTTCAATTGAGACAAAGTGTCTTTTGTTTTCACCGATATGTGGATAGAAAATCCCTGCAGCCTCAAGATCATCTCCATCTTTAATATTAACTTTTTCTTTATAAAAAGCATCAAGTGCCCCTTCAAACTTTTTCCCGTCAAAGCCTATGAGGAGAGAAAATCCGGTACCCTTTGCTGTCTGTTTTACATTTGCGCTTCTCCCTTTAAATGTTAAGGATACCCCCCTGTAGAGATAAGGTTTAGCCATTATTTCTTTGTACTCTATGCTTTCATATATACGTTCATCCGATTCAAGAATAAAGCGGATTAAAAATTCCACCTTCTCCTTTACCATATAGCTGGAATTACTGTTTATTATTCTGTTCAGAATTATAATTGCCCTGTTCAACTCACCTTTTTTAATAAGATTCCTGGCTGTTTCAAAATCTTTATGCAGCTGATCCCCTGAAACATAGAACTCGGGAGTTACATCCCTGTTTACCTTATTTATAAGTCCGTAACCTGAACCGGATAAATTTATAATATCAATCTTATCTGTACCTGCAATTACTCTGGAACTATCCTGATCTTTAAAAACCAGCCCGTCAATTTCATCAAAATAGAAATATACCAGAGCAGCAGCAGAAATAAAAATAACTATTAAGAGAAGCAGAATAGGACGCAATCGTGAATTTAAAGGTCTCTCTCTCCCCGTGCCCTTCCCGGTGAAAAAACCGCCGGCGGCACTTTTGAAATATGGAAAGACCCCCTTTCCCGGTGCCGGTATTTCCACAAAAGATGTTATTTTAGCTGATTTCTGAAGCTTGTAAAAATCGGAAGTTTTTTCAATTTTCAAAAGGGCTTTTTTAAGCATTTTGTCTGAAGGTATTTTCTCCAGAGAGCTGATATATGAAGAGATAGCCTCTTCAGGCGACAGGGCTGACTTCAGAGCAAGGAATGATTTAAGCTGAATATATGGCGGATAAAATGGGTCTTCTCTTTCAATTTTTAAAAGAACGTTTTCCGCTTTAGCGTAATCGCCGCAATAAAGGCAGGATAATGCCAGGAGGAAGACCGGGTATGGCTCATCAATTCCGGCACCGGAGGCTTTTTCAAGTATAATTGCGGAATTTGAATAATTCCCTTTTTTAAAGGAGCGGTAGGCTTCCTTAATATAATTAAAATTATACTTTCTCTTAGCTGGCGCAGTCCTTTTCAAATTCCACAGTTCCTGTTAACTATTTTCTCCGGAAGAGGTTCCGGATTTCATCAAAAACAGAAACTCTGTCATCAACCATCTTCCCAATAATAAAACCGAGAAGAACAAAAAGAACAATAAGAATTGTTTTAGCGATTCCGAATGTGAGTGTTAATAATCCAAGGACAAAGCCGGCAAGAGCGCCGGCAGCTTTACCCGGATTATAATTAGCCCACTCCAGAATATAACGTGAAATACTCATATCACTGTTTTACTCTCTCAATATATTCACCCGTCTGGGTATTAATTTTAATATAGTCACCTTCATTTATAAAGAGCGGAACACGCACTTCCGCATCGGTTTCCACTTTAACAGGCTTTAATACATTTGTTGCCGTATCACCCTTAAGGCCCGGTTCCGCGTATATAACCTGAAGAATAACAGAAGCGGGAGGCTCAATGGTAATAGGCTCCCCTTCATACATTGCAATATCAACAATGTCCTCCACCTTGATAAACTGGAGAGCTTCACCAATTGCTTTTTTAGGTATTGATTCCTGCTCAAATGATTCTGTATCCATAAATACAAGTGTATCACCTTCATCATAGAGATACTGCATAGGCCGTTTTATAAGCTTTACATCTTCAACTTTTTCTCCGCCGCGGAAGGTCTTATCAACCACAGAGCCCCTTTTCACATTCCTCAGTTTAGACCTTACAAATGCCGCGCCCCTGGCTGGCTTTACATGCTGATAATCAATAACTGAAAAAAGTTCACCATCCAGTTTGATGACCATCCCTTTTTTAAAATCGTTAACCGAAACCATATAAACCTCTTCCTCTTATATTACAATTAATTCCTTTGAAGATTTCGTAAGAAGCTCGCACCCCTTTGATGTGACAAGTGCCATGTCTTCAATCCTTACGCCGCCGATCTCCGGGAGATATATCCCCGGTTCAATTGTAAGAACCATGTTTTTTTTAAGCCGTATTTCACTGTTGCTTTTCAGAGCCGGGAGCTCATGTACTTCAAGTCCCAGTCCGTGACCAAGGCCGTGGCCAAAATTATCACCATAACCCATCCCGGAAATATAATCCCTTGCTGCAGCATCAACCTTCCCGGCATCTGCACCAGGCTTTAAAGATTCAGCTGCCCTCAGCTGTGCAGATAGAACAATTTCATATATTTCCCTGAGCTTTGTATCAACGGTCCCGTAAAATACTGTTCTTGTCAAGTCGGAATTATACCCTTTATACAGACACCCCATGTCAATAAGTAAAACATCACCCTTGCATATTTTTTTATCCATAGAGGGGATATAGTGGGGCATTGAAGAGCCTGCTCCTGAAGCTACAATAGGATCAAAGGAGCATGACCTGCATCCATGGGTTTTATAATAATAGTCGATTTCAACAGCCACATCCCATTCGCTCATGCCGGTTTTAATCTTTTTCAGCAGGAGTGAAAAGCACTCGTCAGTTATTGCTGCAGCCTCCTTAAGCAGGGAGATTTCATCATCATCTTTAATCATACGAAGTGTATTTACATAATCATCTTCTGCCTGAATCAGCTTTACACGCCCCAGCTTTTTCTTTATATCATTATACTGTGCCAGGGTTATATTGCCTGATTCAGTAAAAATCCGTTCCGCCTTCATAATTTTAGCGCACTCTTTAACAGATTCAGCCTGCCCCCCCTTCTGCAGAATAAAATCAAAACCGGGCCCCAGCAATGATTTAACATACTCCTCGTATCTTGAATCTGAAATAAAATATGTTTTATTCTCTCCAATAATTAAAAGAGCATTTGAACCGGAAAAACCGGTAAGATATTTAATATTCACCAGATCCTTAACCATGTAGGGGAAACAGTCATTCTTCATCAATATTTTCCTCAACTTCCGTATACGCATTATTATCCCCTGTGACTTAATTTATTCGATTGCCCGGTTAATCCATTTTTTGTCATTCCCGCGTATACTTTTGACAAGCTCAGTACAGGTGCGGGAATCTAATAATACCCGTTTTATCAGATTCCGGAATTGAAGCTAAAAATAGCTTTCTCCCTTCACTGTCGCTTCAGCCGGTATGACAGAGTGCTGATCAACTTGTTAACTAACCCCTGATTAAGTAATTATTTCAAAAAGTGAATACTTGGCAATTAAAATAAGTTGCAATTATTAAAAAGCTTAAACAATCATACAATAGTAATTACCATAACTCATTATAAGGTTAAAACTCAGATGAAAGCAGGAATTATCGGAGCAGGAGCGCTCGGTTCTCTATTTGCGGCATTTTTTTCAAAATCAGGGGTCGATTACTCAATATATGAAATCGACCGGAATACAGCAGATGCTGTAAAAAACGGACTCACCCTCATATCAGGGGATTCATCTGAAACTTTTTCCCCTGAAATAGACACCAGCCCTGAAATATTATGCAACTGCGACATTATCTTCTTTTTTGTTAAAAGCTACTCAACCGGAGAAGCAGCAGCTGCGGTGCAGGACTATCTGAAAAGTGACGCCATAATCGTATCCCTTCAGAACGGCATCGGGAATTTTGAGACTATAGCAGAACATATTAATGAAGAACGGATACTCTACGGCATCACTACTATAGGTGCTTCTAAAGATAATGCATCAACCGTCCGTTTCGGAGGCGCCGGTGCAATCGAGTTTGGCGGCCAGTCTAAAGAAGCAATTGTCAGATTAAGCTCCATGCTCCATCTTGCAGGGATTGACTTTACAGTAACAGAAACCCCTGCCACATCGGTGTGGCAGAAAGCGATTATCAATGCAGGTGTTAATCCGATTGCAGCAATATTATCAATTACAAACGGTGAAATATTAGACAATCCCTACTCCATGAAGCTTCAGGAGATGATTATCAGGGAAGGGACTGCTGCGGCTCAGGCAGCGGGGATAATCCTCGATACTGAAGATATGATACAGAGAACTGTTGATGTCTGCAGAAAAACCTCCTCCAACAGATGTTCCATGCTGCAGGACATTGCAAATAAACGGAAAACTGAAATTGATTATATTAATGGCAGGATAATTGATATACTTATAAAATCAGGAATTGCTGCCCCATATAATGAATCTGTATTCTCCCTTGTAAAAGCACTTGAAGCAAAGACAACCTCTTCTTTATAATAATTATTCCTTAAGATATTTTACAGTATGCCCGACGCCTTCGGCGGCGGAGATACTGGAGCATTTTAATTCAAATAAAAGTTCAGGAATCAACTCTGTCTTCTTTATAATAATTTAACATTTAATTTATCATAAACTGAATTATCCCCTCTATAAATCCTCATATCAATAATTTACTTCAGCTTTAATTCTTAACTGTTGCTTATAATAAATGTTTCTAATATCCCCGCCGCCAAAGTCGGCGGGGATATTAGAAACAACATTATAACACTAAAGAATATCCATTGAAATAAATAAATGATTAAACTTTAACTATGTATTAACTGGTAACCATATGAATTTAAAATTATCCGGTATTTTCAAATCTCCCGGTATGCGAAATACTTCAATTCTTGTAAAGATCGCAATAACCGGTTTTATTCTAATATTTACACTTAATGCATCTCTGGGAATATACTCAATATTCAAGATATCGGATAACCTGAAAAAAAGCACTGAAACGCTCAATACAGCAAGGAAAACCGAGCTCAAACTTCAGGAACAGGTTTTAACATGGCAGAACCTTTTAATGGAGGGGGAAAATTTTGAAAGGTATAAAAATCACTATCATATGTTTTCCTATAATGCACAGGATGTACAGAATCTCCTGTTTAACCTTAAGCTTCAGCTTTCTGACGCGCCCGTGATTAAAGATAAGATAGAAGATCTGCGAATCCTTCACCGGGAAATAACTTCTGAGTTTACCGGCCACATTGTTGATATGAAACAGAAAAACTTCAGCAATGCTGTCATAAAAAAAGAAGAGACCCGGGGGAGAGAACAGGAAATAATTACAGTACTCAATGAAATTGTCACTGAAATTGAAGCATCCTCAAAAAAGAAGGCGGATTTTACCCTGGACCTGCATACACTTATTGTGACTCTCTCCTTTTCTGTATTTATTACTATACTGATTATTGCGGGAAGAAAAGTAGGACGTCTGATAGTAAAAACTAATGCGATTCTTGAAGAAATGGTCCTTGAGCGTACAGCTGAATATATGGAAGCAAACATGTCTCTTGAAAAAGAAATTTCCATGCACAGGGAAACTGAAGCCAGACTTATTGAATCGAAAAATGAAACTGAAAAAATAAACCGTCAGCTGACTGTTTCTGAAAAAAAATACAGAGTTATTGTTGAAGGAACAAGAGATATAATTTTTACTCTGGATAATAACTTCCAGTTCATTAACGCCAATAAAGCTATTAAACAGGAACTTAAAATTAATGTTGATTCAGTACAGAATTTTAACCTGCGTGATATTATCTACAAAAATCCATTTGGAAATGATTTATCAGAAACGATTATTAAAGAGAAACTGGAGCAGCTTAAAAACGGTGCAAAGCAGGTAGAATTTACAACCGGATTTAAAACACCAAATATGATAGAGCCTCTTGAACTTACAGTAATTCTGGAAATTATAGAAACTGAAGGCCACAATGAGATCATGGGGAAAGCTGCCAGAGGATCGGGTGATAAAACTATCCCGTTTTTTATAAGTGAAAAATGTGAATATGCTATTTCCAGCCATCTGGTTGCTGCTGATGATATATCACATAAAATCACGGAAAAACTTATACGATATACCGGGAAAAAAGAAATAAACATGATACGTATGGCCCTTAGAGAAATTCTGATTAACTCCATAGAGCATGGTAATCTTAATATTACATATGACGAAAAATCAAAGGCAATGCTTACAGACAGCTACATTGAACTTATAAATGAACGTCAGAAAGATCCTGCCAACAGATCAAAAAATGTAAAAATTGAACATATGATCTCTGACTCAAAAGTTATCTATAAAATTACAGATCAGGGGAAAGGTTTTAATCATAAAAAAATTCTTGCAGCCGGTTCTGACAGTGCGAATGAAAACTTCCTCGCACACGGTAGAGGGATTACCATTACAACCCAAGTTTTTGACGAAGTAAAATATAATCTCAGGGGGAACCAGGTGCTTCTTGTTAAATATCTGAAATAGCATCCTCAATCAAAGATCCCCGATCTTCTTTATAATTGTTGCTTCATTTGGCAGAAGCTCAAAATCAAGTTCAGTGAAATGTTCAAACTTTGTTCTGTGAGTTGAAAGAATCACTCTCCACTGACCCCTCTGTCCGGCTCTCACCCTTCTGCGTCCTGTGGAAAAATTCAGGGCAACAAATATCATCTCCTTTTCATAAGTTCGAAAATATGCAAGCACATCCCCCCGCCCTTTGATTACCGGCTCCCACGCCCCTATCACAAGGGCTTTATGCTTTCTTCTCAGATTAAGAAGTTTTCTGTACAAATTCAGGATGGAGTATCTGTCGCTTTTCTGGGATTCAACGTTTACTTTATCATAATCGCTGTTAACAGGGAGCCAGGGTCTTGTTCCGGAAAAACCGGCATAATCTGCTTTACTCCACTGCATCGGTGTACGGGCCATGTCCCTCCCTTTGTAAATAGGCCAGTATCTTTTCCCCAGAGGATCAACAATATCGCACTTTTCAATTCTGGTGTTCCTCATCCCTATCTCTTCACCATAATAAAGAAATGGTGTCCCTTTAAGGGTAAGAAGGAAAACTGCTGCAACCCTGGCTCTCCCGTCGCAGAAATCTTTCCCCATATACCTGCTCCTTCCCCTTGGCTGGTCATGATTGGAAAGAACATTACATGGCCAGCCATTCTCCGGCAAAGCTTTATACCATCGTTTAACCGCCCTGTAAAACCGCCTGGCGCTCCAGAGCCTGTACATGATGGAAAAGTCAAATGCAAGATGAAGCTCATCTTCGCCATTACCGAGAAATGAAGCTGAAAGTCCGGGATTCCCTGGAATCAGTGAAAAAACCTCCCCTACAAGGAGTATATCTTTATAAGAATCAGCAAGATTGCGCAGCTCTTTTATCACCTCATGCGTTTCAGGCCTGTTTCTGTCATATTTATGCTTCTCAGGATCAAATGGTTTAATCGTAAATGGATTATTGCGGAACTTCTCATCTTTAATATACCAGTTTACAACATCAAGTCTGAATCCGCTTACACCCTTATCGAGCCAGAAACGGATATCATTAAAAACAGCCTCTTTTAATTCACGATTTCTCCAGTTAAAATCGGGCTGCTCACGTAAAAATGAATGAAGGTAATACTGCCCGGTTTTTTCATCCCATTCCCAGGCGCTCCCCCCGAAAGCGGATTTCCAGTTATTTGGAGGATTATCACCATTCCCGTCCCGCCAGATATACCAGTCCCTTTTAGGATTCTTTTTTGAAGACCTTGATTCTATAAACCAGGGATGAAGGTGAGATGAATGATTAATTACCAGATCCATAATTATTTTAATATCTCTTTCACCGGCCCTCTCTATAAGTTTCTCAAAATCTTTCAGAGTGCCGTAAACAGGATCTATACCCCGGTAATCACTTATATCATATCCGAAGTCGTACATTGGGGAATTATTTACAGGTGACAGCCAGATGGCGTCTATACCAAGCCATGAGAGATAATCGAGTTTTTCAATTATACCGGGTAAATCACCAATACCGTCATTATTGGTGTCATAAAAACTTCTGGGATAGATCTGATATATAACTCCGGTTTTCCACCATAAATCTTTTTTCACTTTAAGCCTGTATCAGCAAGAAGCTGTTTCATAATTGTATCCGCACTGAAATCGCCTGACCGTATAATTGCACCCTCTGATAATTCCATCATCAGATTCTTATCGCTGAAGAAGCGTGATATAACTTCCGCCATCTTTTCCATTGTATTAACCAGAAAACCGTTTTTTTCATTTTCTATAAGATCCCTGGGGCCTTTAGTATTATAGGATACTACCGGACATGCGCAGCTGAAAGCTTCAATTATAACATTGCCGAATGTATCAAATTTTGAAGGGAGAATCAGCATATCTGCTGCTGAATATATTTCCGGAAGTTTAGCATGGTCAACCCATCCAAGAAAAAGCGCGTCAGGCATACTCTTCTTCAGCTTCTCTTCATCGGGCCCCTTCCCCGCAATAACCAGTTTTAAATCGGGTACTGATTCCTTTGCCTTGCCATAAATATATGGGAGCTCCAGTACACCTTTCTCTTCACTTATTCTCCCCACATAGAGCAGAACAGGAGTATTATTATCAATACCAAAAACATCTTTTTTTGAAACATCCCTCTTGTAGAAATCTTCATCCACCCAATGCGACGTTATTTTTACCCTGTTTCTTTTAAATCCCATTTCCGGGCTGGTGAGCCACTTACGCTGTTCTCTGTTAAGTACAAAAATTCCGTCAAATGAATTATAAAATGCCCGTATTATCCTTCGCATACGGTTCATTGCTGCTGTAGAAAGATTAAAAGATGTTTTAGCAAATGTCATCCAGTCAGTATGCACATAAAAATAGGCAGGCACTGAATATGAATTTTTAAGAAAAAATGCAGCAAAGCCCATGGGTCCTTCTGTTGAACAGAGAATTCTGTCATATTCACCTTTGCTGAATTCCTTATGAATATCCAGAATATTCGGTATTCTTATTGGCTGGTGCTCATAAAAGGGTGGTGTGTATTCAGCTACAGGTTTCACCACAATAAGATTTTTCTGCGGTTCAATTTTATCGCTGCATACAAGGATATCAATCGGCAGGTCCCTTTTCTGTATTTCCTTTAGTGTATGGCTGAGAAACATGGAAACACCATTGCTGTCTCCATAGGTGTCGCTGAGCCAGAGCATCCTTTCAGGAAACTTAAGACGGTTTAGCCTTTTAGAAAACATTGTAAGCATATCACGGGATTTATACATTACATTTGTTGAAGCAAAGTTAGCACCGAGAATAACAGATGAAGCGAGGAAGGGGAAAGTGAGGCCATCGAGAAATTCAGACATATTAACGTTTGTAACACCCTTCTTCTTCGATCCATTTTCCTTCTCAAATAATCTCCGCATCTGTCCCGGTATTTCCAGTCCCCCGATTAGTGCATCAATATTTTCCGGATTAAAAGAGGGATTATCCTTAAACCCTTCAATTTTACTGTTAAGGCGTTTTATCATCAGTTCAAATAATGATGAATATATTTTATATATGGAATTATCAAATGATTCAACCATCTCCTCCGGTTTGTTCTTTTTTACATCTGCCATTGAAACAGCCTCATTAAATACAGTCTTATATGCAGCAGGGACCATAAGTTTCTGTACAAATCCGGGAGTTTTCCCTCTGAGGCACTCATGAAAGAGGGTCAGAAATTTCAGAGTAAGGCCATGCCTCTGCAGCTCGGAAAATGCATTAACAAGAGCGAAAGATAACATTTTATCCCTGCTGTCACCTTTATGCAGAAGAAGGCGTAACAGGCCGGGATCCTCCATGTTGATTCCGATCTGACAGAAATAATCGAGAAATGTTATTGTCATCTTTTCTGTATTGTTGTAGCCGCCATATGGGGCGCTATACCCGTTCAAAATTGCTTCAAGTGCGAGTTCAGATCTTTTCCTCTTTACAAGTTCAGACTCAAGATTTTTTACATAAAGTTTTGTACCGGTCATCCCCGCAAAGATACCCATGTGACTGTCCGATCCGCCGAACATTGACTTTTTGTATCTATTGCGGCAGAAATCGCTCTCCTGTATCTGAAACTTCTTTTCATACTTCCTGATATTTTCCTCAGTCATAGACTCAACCCAGTACTTAACAAGCATATTCTGCCATGAGTCACGCTGGCCGTTTATTACTTCAAATCTGTCAAAAACAAGAGACATCTTATCAAAAAAGTCCATTGGGATTGTGCCGTTCTTTTTGTAATGGTAAAGCGGATGTGCCCAGATGGTTGCAATATTGTTTTCCAGAGCGTATTTCTGAAACCTGTAAACATCGGGCCTGTATTTATCCAGCTTAACCTCCTGCTCCGGTGAAAATCCATAGGCAAGCACATGAATACGCACATCAAAGTCCGGGACTTTACAGCTGAATTCAGCAGCTGTTAAAATATCCTCCCCCTTATCCTGCATTTCATAACAGGAACGGGCATTATTATGATTTGTAATAGTAAAGGTATCACAATTATGATTTTTAAGAGTATTTATCAGATCCTCGGAAGGGAGCCATGTTTCAGGAATATTCATCATACGCCCCACAACCTCATCAGGTTCACTGCTGTTATAATCGTGACAGTGAAGGTCGATAGTGAGTATATCCTCTTTCCCGAACTTTACAGACTGCTCAAAATTAAAAATCGATATTTCCCTGCTGATCTTTTCGTAAAATGATTCAATATATTCCATTATACACTCCCTCTATCTTCTACCAAATTCTAAAATAATTTTTATCTGTAATTTTTGCAGAAAACATCTTTTAGTGCAATAATACTCTTTTTAATTACCCGTATTAATAATTTAGAATAGCTTTCTAATTATGAAGAAATGTTTTTTCATTAAGAATATATAAAGATTCTGTTAAGTATTCATTAAAAAAAAGGCTACTAATAATAATATGAAATCGCTTCCCGGATTTTCGGGATACAAAGAGAGTACTTTTCCCCCTGCCCCCCGATATTACGGCCCCCAGCCGATTAACCTGACGTGCTGAATGAACTTATTCCGGCTTCCCCCG
>CAZBFP010000021.1:0-66375 GCA_964491265.1 uncultured Leptospirales bacterium
TAATTTAAAGGGCACCACCGCAGGTGGTTTAGTTCAACTAAGCATAGAAGCGGCGCTCGGAGTACCTCGCTTGGGCTTCGCCACATTTTCACCTCCGCTGCGCTGCGGTGAAAACGTCGCATACGCCGGAAACGATGAACAAAACCGGCTGATGAATGCCGGAGAATAACAAGGTGTAACATTAAAAAATTAAATTGCAACATTTTTAAAGAACAGTAGATACATACACCGATAAACATTAAATCGAAAATAAAAGGAAACCAAAATGACAAGTACACAGCAACGAGCCGAACTGCAATCTCAGATCTGGAAAATCGCCAATGATGTTCGCGGGTCCGTAGACGGCTGGGATTTCAAACAATTTGTTTTAGGCACCCTTTTTTATCGATTCATCAGTGAGAACTTTTCCAACTACATTGAAGCCGATGATGAAAGTATCAACTATGCCAAACTTTCCGATACTGTTATCACTCGGGAACTTAAAGATGATGCCATTAAAACAAAGGGCTATTTCATTTACCCGAGCCAGCTTTTTGAGAATATTGCTGCCACAGCTAACACAAATGAAAGCCTCAACACCGATTTGGCTGCAATATTTTCTTCTATTGAGAGTTCAGCTAACGGCTATCCGTCCGAACACGATATTAAAGGCCTCTTTGCCGATTTTGATACCACCAGCAACCGGCTTGGCAATACCGTTAAAGATAAAAACAGCCGTCTGGCGTCAGTGCTTAAAGGTGTGGCGGGCTTAAAATTCGGCAAGTTCGATGAAAACCACATAGACCTTTTTGGCGATGCTTACGAATATCTCATTTCCAACTATGCCGCCAATGCGGGGAAATCAGGGGGTGAATTTTTCACTCCGCAACATGTTTCCAAACTCATTGCGCAGCTTGCCATGCACAAGCTGAAATCGGTCAATAAGATCTATGACCCTGCCTGCGGTTCCGGTTCCCTGCTCCTGCAGGCGAAAAAGCACTTTGACAACCATATCATTGAAGACGGATTCTTTGGGCAGGAGATCAATCACACCACCTACAACCTTGCCCGTATGAATATGTTCCTACATAACATTAACTACGATAAGTTTAATATTGCCCTGGGCAATACGCTCATAGACCCCCATTACGGGGATGAAAAACCCTTTGATGCCATTGTTTCTAACCCGCCCTATTCGGTGACCTGGATTGGAAACGATGACCCCACGCTGATTAACGATGAACGCTTTGCCCCTGCCGGCGTACTTGCTCCCAAGTCAAAAGCGGATTTTGCATTTGTGCTCCACGCTTTGAGCTATCTTTCGAGTAAAGGCCGGGCTGCAATTGTCTGCTTCCCCGGTATCTTTTATCGTGGGGGTGCTGAACAGAAAATCCGTAAATATCTTATAGATAATAACTTTGTTGAAACTGTAATCTCTTTAGCTCCCAATCTTTTTTACGGCACTTCCATTGCCGTTAATATTCTGGTGCTTTCCAAACACAAAACCGACAACAAAACCCAGTTTATCGATGCCAGTGCACTCTTTAAAAAAGAGACCAATAACAACATCCTCACAGATGACCATATTGCCCGGATTATGGAGGTATTTGACAATAAAGCAGATGCTGACTATTTCGCAAAATGTGTGAATAATGACGCCATCGCTCAAAACGATTATAACCTCTCCGTAAGCTCCTATGTGGTAGCCAAAGACACCCGTGAGATTATTGATATTACCGAACTGAATGAAGAGATTAAAACCACCGTGGCAAAGATTGACCGGCTCCGGGCGGAAATTGATTCAATAATTGCGGAGATTGAAGCATGAGTAAAAAGAAAAGACCAGTACCCACAATTCGTTCATCCGCCGCAGAGTATCTGACCTTTATTTCAGCCAGTGGAGAAGGCGGTGTTGAAGCTGTATATGCCGATGAAGACGTATGGCTCAGTCAGAAGATGATGGGGGTTCTCTATGACATAGAGACCCATACTGTCAACTACCATCTGAAGAAAATATTCTCAGACAGTGAGCTGGAAGAGGCTTCAGTTATTCGAAATTTTCGAATAACTGCCGCTGACGGTAAAAGCTACAACACTAATCATTATAATCTTTCTGCTATTATCGCTGTCGGTTACAAGGTAAACTCCGAGCGTGCGGTACAGTTCCGGAAATGGGCAACAGGCATTATCAAAGAATACACAATCAAGGCGTATGTCATGGATGATGAACGCCTTAAAAATGACGGTTCGATTCTTAACAAAAAATACTTCGAAGAACAGCTTGAGCGTATCCGGGAAATACGGCTATCCGAGCGCAAGTTTTATCAGAAGATTACCGACATCTATGCAACATCTATTGACTACGATGTGACAGCTGAGGCTACCAAACGCTTCTTTGCCGCTGTGCAGAACAAACTGCACTGGGCAATTCACGGGCAGACCGCCGCAGAAGTTGTCTACAACCGGGCTGATGCCGAAAAAACCAATATGGGGTTGACATCATGGAAAGACGCACCCAATGGCAAGATTCAAAGATTTGATGTCAACATTGCAAAAAATTATCTCACCGAAAATGAAATGGCCGGATTACAAAGACTGGTCAATGCCTATCTGGATATTGCCGAAGATATGGCACAGAGACAGATCCCCATGACAATGGCAGACTGGGAAGAGCGGCTTAACCGTTTTATTGCGGCTACAGACCGGGAAATATTACAGGACGCAGGTAAAGTCACCGCCGAAATCGCTAAAGCACATGCGATCAGTGAATTTGAAAAATACCGCATTGTACAGGACCGCCTGTACGAATCCGATTTTGATAAGCAGATAAAGATACTGGAAAGCCCTGAAAATAAACTAAACAGACGCGAGGGCGATGATGAGTAAGAAGAATTTTATGGAGAGGCTACTTGCTGGGGTGGCGGTTATCTGGAAGTGGTGAAAGAATTAAAAGAACGGTTCCCCAAGCCCGATGAAATCGTTAAAGAAAAGGATAAAAGAGACTTCGCTAAACTCTTTGGTGAATACCTGCGTGTCGAAAACATTCTGCAGAACTACGATGAGTTTGCCGGCCTTAAAGCCCTGCAGAATGTCGATATGTCCGACCCGACAGCTGTTGAAGAGTTTAAAGCTGTTCACTATCTTAGCGACGCCGATATAGAAGCAATGCAGAAAGTACCTGTACCGGCTGACCGTACGATACAGGACTATCGTTCAACCTATAACGATATCCGTGACTGGATACGCCGTGAACAAACAGGCCAGGAAAAAGAATCCTCCACCATTGACTGGGGCGATATTCTCTTTGAAGTAGATCTTCTGAAATCACAGGAGATTAACCTGGACTATATTCTTGAACTGATTTTTGAAAACAGTAAAAAGGTAAAAGATAAAGCGTCATTGGTAGAAGAAGTACGACGTTTAATCCGTGCCAGCATTGGGAACCGCGCGAAAGAGAGCCTAGTGGTGGATTTTATCAACCAGACTAACCTGGACAGCATTCTCGATAAAGCCAGCATCATCGATGCCTTTTTCGCCTTCGCCCAGGCAGAACAGCGTCGTGAAGCAGAAGAATTAATCAGTTCAGAAAACCTCAATGAAGATGCGGCAAAACGGTATATCCTTGCATCATTGAAGCGGGAATACGCCAGCGAAAACGGCACCGAACTTAATGCCATCCTCCCGAAAATGAGCCCGCTCAATCCGCAATATTTAACTATAAAGCAAAACATCTTTCGAAAAATCGCCGCTTTTGTAGAGAAGTTTAAAGGCGTTGGGGGAACGGTTTAATTCTTTGGTGTAAAATGCAGGGATTCTTCCTTTCCAGATTAGCATATTCCTGATTATCATCAGCAGCATATGAGTTTTTATCATCTCTGGAGATTAAATATTATTTTTGTTCCAGGAAAAAGCTCTTGATAAAAAACAGTACATGATTTTTTAAGCAATTGTGCTGCTGTGGAGAATTTTTCGTATTCGGACCCTGATCATGGAGGTTTCGGGGAAACCGTAGTGAGGTTAAAATGGTTTATAGTCATGAAGTAAGACAATTTGACGCTAAATTGAAAAAGATTTTCGATCTTATTGACGATTATCTTGAAAACAATTACGGCACTAAATATCAGTTGCATCCAAACAGGCCAAGGCGGGGTGAAACAGCAAATAAAGCCAGCGATGGGCTTTTTAATGTGGGAGCCAGTTTTAGTGCCGGTTACGGATCAGTGTATGGGAGGGGTTATGTTGTGGATGTTCATATCGCAACTCTTGATAATATTCCGGAAACTGTTCAAAAACAGATCGAAAAAGAAATTGCTGATTTATTGAAAAAAATTATTCCCGAACATTTTCCGGGCCAGGATATTAAGATTAATCGGGACGGAAGAATTCTGAAAATACACGGAGAATTAATCCTTCAAAAATAATTATAACTATCATTAAAAGCTAAGACACAAAGGAATAGATGCGCCCGAAATCAACACAGATGAAGGGATTTTTCTTAATCAGCAGTTGCTGGATAATGGGCTGGCTATCAAGGCATAATTACACATAAATTTTTTTCAGCTCTGTCTAACATCAATAATCCCGTTTATCGTTGAAGGGGCCGGCCTCCTACAGGATTCTGGTTTACCTGGGATATTCAAGGGGAATGTTTGGTGAGGTAGGGTGGTTTTTGGTATGGGGGAAGTCCTTCCACGCGACTGGAGCGGGCGAAGGGGTGCGCTAAATTAATATTGACATAAGCAATGAAATAATATATCAGATTTAACTATACAAAAATTAATTGTTGAGTAAATATAAAGAGGCGAAAAATGCAATTAAACGTTTTTTTAAAACAGATATATGATATAACTAAATATCATGAAAATATAGCAAATATCACAGGAGAAAATTTCAATATATTTAGAATACTTGGACTATCAACTGATGAATTAAGCCATACATCATTTATTGCTTCACTCTTAAATCCTAAAGGAAGTCATGGCCGAGGGGAAGCATTTCTTGTATTATTTTTAGAAGAAGTTAATATTCAAGACTTTAAAGTATTGAATGCGAAGCTTGAGAAAGAAAAAAATATCGGGCCAATTGACAGAGAATATCAAAATGGCGGTCAAATTGACATACTAATAACAGATAATTCAAATAACCAAATTATTATTGAGAATAAAATATATGCAAAAGATCAAAAAAACCAACTCCTACGATATAGTAATTATAATAAAAAAGCAAAAATATTTTACTTAACTTTAGATGGAACCGATGCCAGTCCTTATAGTTTAGGCAGCTTAGGGTCAGAAAGTTATATAAGGATATCTTATAGTGAAACAATTCTAAAATGGTTAGAAAAATGCAGAAAAGAATCGGCCAGTTTCCCTTTACTGCGGGAAACTATTTCGCAATACATTTTTTTACTAAAAAAAATAACCCAACAAGCAAGGAGTCAGGAAATGGGAAATGATATAATTGGTACTATAATGAGCGATATAAAGAATATTGAATCAGCATTCTCAATAGCGAAGAATATGAAAAAGCTAAAAAAACAGATTATTATTACTAAATTATTACCTTCACTCAAGGAAATGGCAGAAAGAAATGAATTAGAATTTTCCTTAATTAATGATAATTATTTTGAAGCAAATTGGGGTTTTGATTTCAAAAAAGAAGAATGGAAGAATTATAAATTACGATTTAAATTTTTAGCTGCTGGTTTCAAAAATTTTATTTATGGCTTTAATAGTGATAATGACGTTTTAAAAATACATGATACACTGAAAGTGATTTCTGATACTGAATGGAAGGTGGGTATACAGACACGCGCATATAAATCTTTGGGAAATTATAGAGATTGGGATGACAAAGTTTTTATAATTTTATCTTCAGATAGATCAGAAAAAGAAAATGATTTAATAGAAATTATAGAAATAAAAATTAAAGAATTATTAGCGTTAACTGAAAGATTTAAAGATGAAAAAGGATTAACATTATAGTTCTAACTACTACTGCTGCCAAAGAAAATAGTATTTAAGATTAGACCGGAGTATCCACAAGAAAATGCTTTATTACAGATTTTATAGTTTCAAGAGGTGCTCTGTTTTGATATATTTCTGATACTTTGTAAATAGTCTCCATTAAACTGCCAATTATTGAAAAATTCGGGGGTATTTTTTTAGCAATATCTTTTAACATTTCAACAGTAAAACGAAACAGATTCTCTTTTGCCAGCAGCTGGAGATAGGCTAGTCTGGATTCAAAACCGGGAGGATCTATTTTGATAATTAAACTGTTACCTTCCCTTAACAGTCCATGGTTGCCAAGTGTCATATTCAGTGGAGAATCACATGATGAAACAACAACCTGCTTACTTAAATGCTGAAGATGGGAAATTATATGCAATAATTCTTGTTGAGTTTCAGGTTTATCCTTTAAATAATCCAGATCATCAATCAGGAGAATATCGGTATTACGGTATTTTACTTTAAATTCATTTTGTTTATTCATTTGTATAGAAGAAATAAACTCCTCAACTAATATGTTCACCGGTACATACTTTATGTCCATATCCGGCATGGTATTATATAAATGATTTTTTATAGCTTTTAAAAGATGACTTTTCCCAAGTCCGGATTTCCCATATAGAAAAAACGGATTAGAATTTCTCCTCGGAGGAGATGCTATTTCTTTGGCAATTGCATAAGCCAGTTTATTCTCGGGACATATAAAAAAATTTTCAAATGACTGCATAATAATTCAACCTCATTATTAAATCACAGATGTATGGTTAAAAAATTAATCATAATCCTGGCACATGCCAGGGCATCGGATAATGCATTATGGTGTTCAAGTTCGATGCCGTAATGGAGACAGACTTTATCGAGAGAATTGCTTTTAAGTTTCAGCCTGTTTCTGGAGAGCTGTAATGAACATTTATATTCTGCCCCGGGTATCTTAAGACCGTAGTGACTGCAGCATGTATCCATTACTGAGCGGTCAAAAGATGCGTTGTGAGCAGCGATAAAATCAGTTTTTTTAAAATATTTCTGAATATCTGGCCAGATATCATTGAAGGCTGGTTTGTCTTTTACATCTCTCCAGGTTATTCCATGAACACCTGTATAAACAAAATAATTCTCCGGAGGTTTTATCAGAGCATAGAATTGATCAGTGATAACAAAATTTTCTACAGAGACAATACTCAAGGCGCATGCGCTGTTCCTATTATTATTTGCAGTTTCAAAATCAAGGGCAATAAACCGGTTATTTTTCAATTCTTATCTCCATAAATTAATACTTTATTCACCTATATTTCTCAGGAATAGAGGGTTCTTTATGAAACCCCATTTATTCCCTATACAGACAAGGGCTTTTCTGTTCCTGAAACTGAAGGCATTGTCAAAAACCGGATCTATAATCATTTCACCTTTTTTATCAATAAAGCCGCTTTTCCAGTTAACAGATACTGCTGCCAGTCCTTCGGAGAAAGCTTGTGCATGGAGATATTGCGGCTTAATAACTATATTACCTTCTCCATCAGCAAAACCAAACATTTTTATTTCTGATATTATTTCATGTTTATTGATAATAACTGTTTCCCAATCTTTTACTGCAAACATTGTCAGTCCATCACTGAAGTCATCGGGGAATTCATCAAATTGCGGCTTAATTATCATTAAGCCCTGCCGGTTAATAAAGCCCCATTTATAATTATGAAGTACACATGCTAAACCTTCTGAAAAATCAAGAGCCGCATCAAATTGTGCATCTATTGCAATGTTTAATTCCTGATCAATATAACCCCACTTACCTTCAATGCGGAAAGATGCAAGCCCCTCATGAAAATCGTCAATATGATCATACAGGGGCTCCATTACCCAGGAAACATTTTTGAATAATGATTTTTTTTGTCTATTTCTCATAATAAAATTAATAATATGATAGTGATCTTCAAACTCACAGCATTGTTATAATGCTGGTGCATGCTTTCCCTTGTTTGAACCGTCCGGATGCCTTGAACAGGAGCTGGCAGTTAAACTTGATATGCTAGAAAATTTAGTCCCGCAATACTTACAGAAATATTGAGGTTTCTCTCCACCTTCATAAAGCTTATGTTTACCTTTGTTTGAACCAGCGGGATGCCTTGGACACGAACTTGCCGTTAAGCTTGAAATGCTTGATGCTTTATTCCCGCAATACTCACATATAAAATTTGCCATAATATCTCCTATATTCTTTTAATTTTGCTGCGTTGATTCTTCTCATGAAGTTCACGTAATGTATGATCTTCAAAAGTCCATAAGCTGAACAAATCTGATTCTTCATTAAAATCTTTACCCATGAGAACTCTTGTTGCACTTTTGATACTTCTTAATACACCGGATTCCCATTGAATTAAAGTACCTCCATTACCAGGGACTCCAGCACCTGAGCCTACTTTATATTCTACTTGAGCAGGTTCAAAAATAATAGTATCACCTATCTTTATACCAATTGTTCCGAAATCAATTTTATCATTCATAACCCGGACCCTTATTTTAAATTAAATTGCTGTATTGATAAGATGTAGTATTTAATTACCCTCCTGAATGATGAATAAAATTGTACTTGTTATTTAATAACAAAGACACTATAGACTATAAGCTTTATAAAAGATAGGAAATGATGTCCTACCTTAATTCATTCTTTAAGGATAAATAATTATATGGATGATCCAGCTCAAATAATATTTCCAAATCCTGAACGTAAAATCAACGTGCTTAAAAGATATCTGCATATACTTGCACTTCTGCAATTTACACCGGAAGGAAAAGATGCTGAACTATGGAATGCCAACAAACTCGCTGAACTTTTATCATATGATGATACAGGTAAAACCCTGGACGACAGCCAGATAAGAAAATATATTCAGGTGAACATTATTAAAGAACTTGGCATTGAAGTTGATAAGACTAAAGGTAAACACTCAATGTCACTTGCAGAAGATATCGATCCAGAAACTCAACTCATGATAGCGAAAGTATATTCCGGCTTCGTTGTTAAAGATGCAACAAGAGATATAATACTTAAAAAGTTTATTAACTCAATGCCTGACAGGGCTCTCTGGACTTTAGCGAGGGTATATTTTGCAATAGTTGAAAAAAGAAGAATACAGTTTAATTATACTACCAATACAGGCTACAAAATTAATAGATGGGAACTCTGTCCTTATTATTTTATGCTAAGAAACAATAACCTTTATCTTGTGGTATGGGACCCGGTACAAGAAAAGCATATACCTTTACTTGCAGAAAGAATAAAGAAACTTAAAGTACTTACATATGATAAGAAAAAGGAATGGAATATAATTCCTGTAGAAGAACTTTTCAAAGATTCTTTAAGCGCTTTTATCTCAGATAATCCGACAGCCAAAATGAAGATCCGATATAAAAAGAAAATAGGTGTTCAAATTACTAATCTGATAAGCTTCTTCGAACCTGAAATTAAATCCCTTGATAACGGAGACTGGCTTGAGTCAACATTTAATATTACAGATTATCTTTATCTATGCCAGCAGTTAGTTATTTACGGCAGTGATGTTGAAATATTATCCCCACCTCACGTAAGGAAAACCATGATTACAATGTTGAAAAGCAGTTTGAAGGCTTATGAGTCTTAGTTTTTTAAAATCACTTTAAAAGCAAAACATTACAACCTTATATTGAAATGCCGGTCTGATGAAAGATTCTGGTTTTAAGCTTCTCCGGCGATTAAAACATGTTTTTCGTTTTGTCCGCTGAAATGTTTTTCAAATACATCGAGTCCTTTTACCAAATAAATCCCTCCATCAAAACGGACGGTATTCTTTTTTAAAATTGAATACAAAACAAGTAACTGTGTTGCTGTCGATGAGGCGGCATTTTGTTTTTCTGTCGTTTGCGAAGTACATGCCCCCGAAAATCTTATCTCACTCCCCCCGTACCTGCCCTCTCTCCGTAAGGGCGCTCCCCCGTGGTATTTTTTTGACACATTTATACTACTTTAGAATTGAGAAAATATAAATATGAACAGGAATTTACTAATCCCCCTCCGGGGGAAGCCGGAATAAGTTTATTCAGCACACCCGGTTAATCGGCTGGGGGCCGGGGAAATAAATGCGAGTAGAAGTTATACGAAGAAGGGCCAGAGATGAGGCCTTATATATCACCCCCCCTCCTTTTTCACCCGCTTCATCCCGAATCTTATATTATCTGCGTACCCACACCGCTGTCTGTAAAAATCTCCAGAAGAACCGCATGCTCCACCCTGCCGTCAATAATGTGGGCTTTCTTTACTCCACCCTTTACCGCCTCAACGCAGCAGTTCACCTTCGGTATCATCCCCCCTTTAATTTCACCCTTTTCAATCAATCCCGGTATATTCTCAGATGCGATTGTAGAAGCAAGCTCACCTTCAATCATTACACCCTGTATGTCAGTGAGCAGAATAAGCTTTTCCGCTCCAAGCGCTTCCGCAATTTTACCTGCAGCAATATCTGCATTTATATTATATGTCTGCCCATCCTTCCCTGCGCCTATGGGGGCTATAACAGGAATAAACCTGTCCTCTTCCAGAATTTTTATTATTTCCGGGTTAATCCGCTCAATCGCTCCAACCTGCCCTATATCGATGGAGAGGCCATGCTCATTGTGGTAGAGCTTCCGTGCGGTAATAAGCCCCGCATCCTTACCTGAGAGCCCCACAGCCTTACCGCCGGCAATGTGTATATTGTTTACAATCTCTTTATTAACCTTTCCAACAAGAACCATCTCAACAATATCCATTGTTTCATCATCTGTAACCCTGAGGCCCTGGATAAACTCCGATTTCTTCCCTATCTGTTCAAGGAGCTTTTCAATCTGGGGTCCGCCCCCATGTACAATTACCGGATTAATCCCCACAAGTTTAAGAAGTGATATATCCCTGGCAAATGAGAGGCGCAGGTTTTCATCTGACATGGCATGCCCGCCGTATTTCACAACAACAGTTTTACCGCTGAACTCCCTTATGTAAGGAAGTGATTCAATCAGTGTGCTTACTTTTTCTATCGAATTTTTTATTGTCATAATAACCCCGTCCTCTGCAGCTTGTCAGAGCCGATAATAAGTGATACCCGCAACTATACAGGAATATGCTCAGGAATTATTTGTAAAGTAAAAATATTGTTTACATGGCGCAGCTTTTATGTTAGGATTATAGCTGATGAAGATTAAATCATCAGACCGGCTATTATCCCGGCGCAGGGTAATGTCATTAAGTTAAGAGCTTCACAGTTTCGCAACTGCCCCCAAACCCCCCGGAGGGTGCTTAAAGGCTGCGATAGTGAACTTTTCATTTGTTAAAAGAGTTTAAAAGTCCCCCTCCGGGGGATTTAGGGGGCTTAACTTAACGACATTGCAGCGCAGGGTAATCGTGAATTTCATGGAGGTAACATGATCAGTTACAAGGGATATGAGGAGACAATAGAAAAAGTCTATTTCTACAAACAGGAACATGTTTTTGAATACTGGAGCGAGCTCTCCGATTCTGAAAAGGTGATACTTCTCAGGGAACTTTCCGAGATTGACTTTGACCTGCTGAAAAAACTATACAACTCCACTGAAGATCCACTGCCATCAGAATTCAAACCGGCGCCCTATATAAGCAGACCGCAGAATGATGAAGAGAGAAAATCCTTTGCAGATGCTGAGAGAAAAGGGATAGAGCACATTAAAGCCGGTAAAGTTGCCGCATTTATTGTTGCAGGGGGCCAGGGATCACGCCTTGGATATGAAGGACCAAAGGGGAAATTCCCCGCAGGCCCTGTTTCCGGGAAAAGCCTTTTCCATTTTCACGGGGAAAAGATATATGCTGCCTCTAAAAAATATTCAACTGTAATTCCCTATCTTATTATGACATCAACTGACAATCATGATGAAACAATAGCCTTCTTTGAAGAGGAGAATTATTTCGGCCTTAATAAAAGCGATGTTTATTTCTTTAAACAGAACATGATCCCCTCACTTGATGATAAGGGGAACCTTGTTTTATCAGATAAAAACCGGCTTTTCCGCAATCCCGACGGACATGGCGGGAGCATAACAGCCCTGCAAAGCTCAGGGGTGCTTGAAATACTGAAAGACCGCGGAATAGAAACACTTTCATACTTCCAGGTGGACAATCCCCTGGTAAAAGTTATAGACCCTCTATTCATAGGGTTTCACCTTATTCATGCAGCTGACATGTCGAGCAAAGCTCTTATCAAGGCCTACCCTGAAGAAAAAATCGGAGTATTTGTAAAATTTCCCGGCAGCAAAACCGGAATTATAGAATATTCAGATATGCCTGAAGAAAAGCTCCACATGAAGGATAGCGGTGGGAATCTTTTATATGCTGCAGGGAGCCCGGCAATCCATATTTTCTCAAGAAATTTTATTGAAAAAATAACCAGTGCGGGGGAGACAAACCTGCCATACCATACTGCGCGAAAGGATATTAAGGTTCTCCAAAATGGTGCATATACAACTGTAAAAGGGTACAAGTTCGAAAAATTTGTCTTTGACGCTCTCCCCCTTGCCGGTAAAGATGTTATACTTGAAACAGAACGTGAAGAGGAATTCGCACCCATAAAAAACGCAGAAGGGATTGACTCCCCTGCTTCAGCAGCTGAACTTATGAGCAATCTCCACCGGTCATGGCTTACAGCAAAGGGTGTATCAATACCGGAAAAGGTAAAAATCATTGAAATTTCACCCCTCCTCTCTTTTGATGGCTCAGACCTTCGGTCAGATCTTATTGTACCTGACCGGGAGAAGGTTTTCCTGAAATAAGAGGAGCTTAATATGTCATACATCACCATCACCGGTATTGCCGTAGGCCTAGCCATGGATGCCTTTGCAGTTTCAATCTCCTACGGCTGCAGGGCCGGGGCAATGACACTGCGCAACACCATCACCATTGCGCTCTTCTTCGGGCTCTTCCAGGGATTTATGCCTGTAATCGGCTGGTTCGCAGGTTCCGCCTTTGCCTCGCTTATTAATAATTACGATCACTGGGTTGCATTTGCAATTCTATCATATATCGGCATAAGGATGATACATGAGGGGCTTAAGCCAGATGACAGCAGCGTAAACAGCTGTACCGATGAATTTAAACTCGGCTACAAAAGACTTTTTATACTCTCCATTGCCACAAGCATTGATGCACTGGCAGTGGGCTTAAGCCTGGCACTCATCGACTACCCCATAGCAGGCCCTGCTGTGGTCATCGGTATTGTCACATTCATATTCAGCTATATAGGTGTAAAAATGGGGTGCAGATTAAATTCACTACTGGGACGAAAAGTGGAAGTATTCGGAGGGGTTATCCTTATACTTATAGGGATAAAAATTGTGATGGAGCACTGGGGTTAAAATCAGATCCTTTTTATTATATCGCTGATGTATGGCATTAGCTGTTTTTTCCTTGAAAGCACATCTTTAAGTATAAAAATATTCTCCCGCAGTTTGGGGTATGCTATTTTTTTTACAAACTCATCCCTGCCGCAGACAAATAAATGACTGTTAAGCTCATTAAGATCTGTTACAAGAAGAGCGCTGAAAAGCATATTTTTACTTTCAAATTTATTCTGCAGGTATTCAATAATCGCATCACTCCTTTCCATAATCTCTTCAGGGTGGTTAACCTCAACCTGGCTCACAGAAAATGAAAAATCACCTTCTGTATAGCTCTTCATATCCATCCCTACAATTTCATGAACAGGCTTACGGCTGATCAGAGAGGAGGCATCTGTAATTTCAGTTGCCAGGTCATCAATGGCAATGTCAGTAATCTGGGAAAGGTAGTCTGCTGTTTCAATATCAATTTCAGTTGTAGTTGCAGAACGGAGAGCCAGGGTATCGGAAAGAATACCGGCAAGAAGTATTGAGGCAATCTTTTTTGTTACAGGCACAGTATAATCCCTGTAAAGGTTTGCAATAATTGTTGATGTTGATCCAACAGGCCTGTTTATAAAGGTTATGGGGTTTTCTGTTGCAGCATTCCCCAGCCTGTGGTGATCAATAATCTCCAGTATCCTTACTTTATCAGCGCCTTCAATAGCCTGGCTAAGCTCATTATGATCAACAAGGATAAGAGCCACATTGGGGTCCTTCATTAAATCACTCTGGGTAAGAACACCGGTGACTCTGCCGCTTTCATCAACAACAGGGAGTGACCTGGACACGGAATCTGCAAAGCGTTCTCTTATATTCTTTATATAATCATCTGAATTCACCGGCTTTAATGTTGAATCACTTACATAGCTTACCGGAACAGAGTTAAGAGCAAGCCAGGAGGCACTCGATGTATGGAAGGGTGTATAAAGAACAGAAACCCCTGATGATTCAGCCAGATCCTTAACATCTCTGCTGACAACCTTTCCGGCAGAAACAATAAGTACCTTTACACCTTTTTTTATTGCATACTCATGGATATCGGACCTGTCCCCCACAATAACTATAGAGTTTTCTGCAGGCATAATATCAATAAACCCCCGGAGTGTTTCAACCTCAGATGCTGCAACAACTATCTGGGCCTTGAAAATTTTATTCTCATCATGCACCACAACAGGCTGGGCATTAAGGGTTTTTTTAAGATGATAAACAGATGTCGAAATAATACTGTTTTTATGGGGATCTATTTTTTTTAAAAGGTTTTCTGCAAAGGTATTGTAATGGAGTGTGGAGAGATATTTATTATCATCATCAACAACCGGAAGCATCCTGAATTTTTTAGTATTGAGAATCTGCATCGCCTCCCACAGCGGCGTGTTATGCGATAAGGTGTCGGGCTCCTCATTCATATGGTCCCTTACCCTGGGCACAAGGTCGCTTATAAACTCAGGTTCTTCAACACCGAACCTTTCAAGAATATAGGCTGTCTGAATATTCACCTTCCCTGCCCTTGCAGGGATATAATTATTAAAACCGAGAGCTTTTTTCAGCTCAGAGTATGCTATTGCTGAAACAATGGAATCTGTATCAGGATTTTTATGACCGATAATATATATTTTTTTCATAATGGGCCCCTGTTTAAAACCGCTATTTGATATTCTTTACTCCCCAGAGTAAGCGCTGCAATATTGTCAGGAGGATCAGCCCTGTGGTAATATTAAAAATAATAAAAAGATATTCATGAAACAAAATAAAAAGAGAATAAATAATTAAAGTCTCTGTTCCTGCAATAATCCCTGCAGGCATAACAACAGCTGTTTTACTCTGAACCCCGGAATCAGCAGCATGACGTTTTTCCAGTACAGCAGAAAGGTACATCCATGATGCGGCATTTACATAAAAAGAACCGAGCATGCAGGAGAGCGCAACAAGGAGATGAGGTTCACCTTTCCCTGCAGCAAGTGCAATCGGTATCATTGCATATACGGCAAAATCTCCAACTATATCAATATAGCCGCCAAGATCGCTTTCTTTTCCACCAGCCCTTGCAACTGCTCCGTCAAGGCCATCCAGAATTCTGTTGACAACCCATAGGAAAAAACCTTCTCTATAACTGCCGTAATAAAGAAAATATGCACATCCGGTCCCCGCAGCCAAAGCGGCAATGGTTATAAAAGAAGGATGAATCCATAGCAGCCTTAATGTAAATGGCCTGAAAAGATCATCCTTAATTTTCCTCAAAAATTCATCAAACAAGGGTCATCCCCCGATCCCGTTAAAGGCCCAGTACATACTTATTAATCAGAAATTCTGTCTGCAGAGGTGAGAGGTCGAATCTTCTGCTCGCCTCCTCAATAAGCTGATTTTTACTCTGCCCGGGATCATCATTCAGCTGTTCAGAAATATATTTTACTGCATTCTTCATCGACTCTTCCATTACACAACTCCCTGGAATAATATTTATTTATCTACAGAGCCCTCATATGCTCAGGTTTGAGTATACTCTCATCTTTACTCTCCAGAACCTTGTCAAGGAGGTTAAGAACACTTCTCTGCTCCTCCGGCAGATTGGCTTTTATAGGCAGATAGTTTGAGGCATGATTAGATGTAAAATAACACTTCCTCTTTACCTGCATATTTTTTATAATTATACGCAGCTCCTCAAGGAGCCCGAATTTACCCGGTAGAACAAAACGCCCCTCCTTAAATTCCCTGTAAAGCTCCGTGTTAGGGAGAATCATAACAGTAAGCGCTGATGCAAAATCGGGAGACATCTCACCTAAAAGCCTTCCTGTATCCCTGGCATGCTCATGTGAAAGCTCAGTCCCGCCTATACCCAGAAGCACTGTCTGGGAAAGCTTAATCCCCGACTCTATTACCTTTGCAGCAGACTCTTTCATCCTGTCAGGGAAAGCCCCCTTTTTAATTCTTCTCAGTACATCAACATTGCCGCTCTCAATCCCCTGGTATATTACGCCAAGGCCGGCATCCTTTAAGCTTTTCAGCTCTTCAGGGGTTTTACGCATAATCGCCTTTGCATTACCGTACATATTTATATTTTCAATCTTAGGGTTCTTCTTTTTAATATAATTCATAATTCTCAAAATATCATCTGTAGGGAGAATCAGCACATCCCCATCTGCCAGAAAAGCCCTTTTAAAACCGTGCCTGTACCCTGACGCTTCATCAATATCTCTCCGCACGGTTTCCCAGTTTTTTATCCTGAATCTTTCATCAAGATCCTTGTAGGTTCCGCAGAATGTGCACATATTATGGGAACACCCCACAGTAACCTGAATAATCATACTATAAGCCTCAGATGGCGGCCTTATTACATGTCCTACATAATCCATATCTATACCTCACTCCATACTTTCATTATTATAATAAATTATTGTAATAAAATTCAGGTATCTATCCCTGAAATTTTATCTGAAAAACTCCGGAGAAAAAATGTTACTCCCCGATTACAGCATTAAATTAATTATTAACAGAAGAGGCAAGAATATTTTTTCTATTGGAAAGATAAAGAGAGGGAGGATTTCGGGTTAAATTTTCTCAATAAGATTATTTTTTATGGCATAATATGTTATTTCAGCATTATTTTTCAGGTTCATTTTTTCCAGAATTCTTGTTCTGTATGTGCTTATAGTCTTAACATTTAAAAAAAGTTCCTCAGCAATATCCGACACTGATTTCCCCCCCCCTATTTTCAGAAATACCTCGTATTCCCTGTCAGTTAAATTTTCATGGGGATATTGATCGATAGTCATGTTTATGCTGGATGCAAGTTTCTCGGCAATGACAGGGCTTACATAAGTACCCCCTCTGGCTACTTTATATATTGCCTCAACCAGCTCCTGCGGCTCCACATCCTTATTCATATATCCGCAAGCTCCCGCCTTAAGCACCCTGATGGCAAACTGGTCCTCAGGATAATAACTTAAGGCCAGAATCGGGGTCTTATCCCCTGAAGCCCTTATCTGCTTGATAATTTCAATACCATTGCGCCCCGGCATTGATATATCTATTATGATCACATCATATTTATTTTTTTTCAACTCATGAATCAGCTTTTGTCCATCAGAGGCTTCGCCGCAGATTTTCATATCATGAGCCCCTTCTATAAGCTGCTTTAATCCTGCACGTATTATAGTATGGTCATCAGCTATTATTATTTTAATCATCCGAAGCCCTCTTCCAGATACCATTCCGGTGATAATTCTTTTCCAGCAGTAAGGAAATAAATTTATAAAACTAACTGTAATTCATATCGGGAATTAGTCAATTTCTTTACTCATCAGGTGAGAAGGCGTATCCCCTGTACAGGAGATACGCCAATGGAGGTAATAAAACTATTCCTTTTCAAAAGGTTTGTTGCTTGCAAGAAAACTGACAAGTAAACCCAACCCCAGTATTCCCGCTCCTAAAATAAATGTCCAGTAAGCCGCGTCAGCTGGAGCATCCTTATAGGTATCTTTGAGTATGCCTACAATCTGCGGCCCCACTATACCGCCTGCAGACCATGCTGTCAGTATTGTGCCGTAGACAACCGCAAGTATCTTCGGCCCGTAAACATCAAGCACAAAAGAGGGCATTGTTCCGAAACCCCCTCCGTAGCATAAAAGAACATAACAGAGAACTATTGCAAATATCCATGGATTGGGAATATATGCCAGTATAATAAAAGCTAAAATCTGCGACCCCAGCATAATTCTGAAAGTCTCAATTCTACCTATCTTATCTGATATAGCGGCCCAAAAGAACCGGCCAAGCCCGTTAAAAATAGAGGTAATACCTATTAGTGTTCCACCATAAGCTGCAAGTGTAAGCTTATCAAGGCCCGGATCGACCTTAGCCCATAGATCCTGAAAAAGGGGTGACTGAAATCCAATAATCGCAATACCTGCAGTGATATTACAGAAAAATATTACCCACATTATGAAAAATCTTCTTGAAAATATTCCCTCCTTTGATGTCAATGAATCCATTGCTGCAGAAGCGGCCGCTGAAACCACTGGCGGAGTATAGCCTGAAGGTACATAACCTGCCGGAGGATTTACAATCTGCGATCCCACCGGGATTGTAAGAATAAGGAAAATCACTCCAAGAGCAAGAAAAAGCTTCACCAGTATGGCCTGCTGTGAAACGACATCTGTTGCAGCTGCCCAGCCAAAGGCATCAAGCAACATCGGTGCGAATATCTTTGACATAAAAAGAGCTCCAAGTCCGAAACCCATGACAACCATTCCTGTGGCAAAGCCCTTTTTGTCGGGAAACCATTTTGAAATTGTTGCAACTGGCGTTACATAACCGAATCCGAGTCCGGCACCGCCTATTACGCCATAGGTGATAAAAAGAAGGGGCGCACTCTGATATTTAAGAGCAAGAGCGCCTGTCAAATACCCCAGAGCAAAGAGAAAGCCGCCGACCATTGCAAGTTTTCTGGGACCGACTTTGGGTAGAAGAATTCCTCCAATCGCTGCCGCAATACCAAGAGAACAAATAGCAAGAGAAAAAGCCCATGCAGTGAGGCTCTGAGACCAGCCGAATGCTGTACTCAAGGGTTTCTGAAAATATGACCAGGCATATGCAGTACCAAGGCATACCTGCAGACAGGTCCCCATGATGGCGATAAACCATCTTTTCGAATCAAGATTTACATTACTCATTTAATCATTCCTCCAAAAATTATATTGTGAATATCATCATATATAGTTAACTCCGGATGAACCGGTTCAGGAACCCGCAGGGAATTTCGAATAATCGGGTTCAGCCGGCAAGAAGCGGCAGGGATACTTTAAGAAGCGTTCCCCGGTCTCCGTTACTGGAAATAGAAAAACTGCCCTGAAAACTCAGCACCCTTTCTCTCATACCTTTTATGCCGAATGAATCAGCCCTGTTAACATCTTCCGGGGATATACCCTTCCCGTCATCAAGAACAATAAGCATTACCTCATTTTCAGTTGCTTTCAGATTAACAATTATCTCCGAAGCACATGAATGCCGTACAATATTTGTTGTTGCCTCCTGAAATATTCTAAAAAGCGCAGTTGTATAATCATCATTCAGCACCAGGTCTTCAGGGGAGCATATAACGTTAAACCTGATCCCTGTCCTGCTTTCTGTATCCTGCGCCAGCCATTGAATTGCCGCTGCTATACCCAGCTTATCAAGCACGCCCGGCCTCAGGTTTGAAGAGATATTTCTTACAGTATTAATAGATCCTTCCAGAAGACCGAGCATATCATCAATATTATGAATGATATCGGTTCCCCCTTCCTGAACTTTTCTTTTCAGATTAAGAAGCTCAAACCTTAGAGTAAGCAGTCTCTGCCCGAATTCATCATGTATTGTGCTTGCCACCATTTTTCTTTCACCCTCCCTCACATCCTGCAGGTGCGATGAAAGGTTTCTCAGTTCCAGGTTTGTCTTTTTCAGTTCAGCAATAACATCTTGACCCTGTATATAATGCCCTATCCTTTCAGAAATGGCATTGATCAGGTCATTCTCCATTTTAAGAAGATATTCCCTGTCCATGCTATGCTTATGATAGAATACCTCGATTTCACCAAGTTCTCTGCTGTTTACAAAAACAGGTGATTCTATTTTAAGCCTGCTTTCCATAAACTTGTCAGATTCATAAACAGTATTGAGGTATGTGATTCTGACACTTGCATCATCGCCGTAACTGAGTGCTTTTTCTATACTCAACAGTGTATGCTTTAATACCGCCTCTATGGAAAGATCGGGCATATTCATTACATCAGAGATGAAATATAGACATTTAAGCTGTTTAAGAAGGTATAAGGCATTGCCGTCTTTCTGAAGCGAAATAAGCACTTCATCTGATACATGAGTGCTCTCCTCATGTATTCCGTTATCCTGAAATATTTCCTGAAGCAGATATTTGTGCAGTGGGCGTAAAGCAGGTGAAAGTTTACTTATAACTTTTTCAAGTGTGGATTTGTGGAAAAATACCTCTGCACTTGAAGAAAATATTATAACCGGAAGTTCGAGAAGAACCGCTTTCTGAATAAAGGGCACTGAACCTTTTTTTTCAAAAAATGATGACCCGATAATCACCAGTTCAGGTGATCCGGAAAAAAGAGAGTCAAAATCGGGATTATCACACGACATAATCTCAACGTTTTCATAGTCGAGCAGATTAAGCAGCTTTTTAAATTTACGCGATGCCTGGGCATCATTCAATAAAAGCAAGACTCTGTCATTCATAACATTCCCGCAGCTTAATTATTAGATTATAGACAATAATTAAAAAATAAGGCTCACTTCGTATTTTGGGGATACAAAATGAATCCTGTCCCCCTGCATACCGCAGGGTATTAAACAAAAATTCAGAAATTAATATTGATACTAAATGTTTAAACCAGCATCTCTTCAAAGCGGCATATTAACTCTTCAGCATCAGCAACAGCCTTAAGGGCTTTGTCAGAGAGTCCGCATTCAACACTCATCACCCCTGATTCAGAAACGCCCATTCCGAGGAAAACCACTTTTGCGCAGAAGTCTTCAAGAAACTGTATCAGATACTGAACCGGAATATTATGAGTCATGAATGATTTAACATTCTCCTCTGAAACATCAAGGAAATGCGCCTCCCCTTCTTCAATACCGAGTACAGCATCTGCCACAACAACCAGATCCGGCTCAAACTTCCGTATCAGGTGGATCTGGTTTTCCGGGCAATCCTCACCCTGGAAAACCGTCCATCCTCCCCTGATTTCGATCCGCTGACCAAGGGCATATCCGGCCCCGTCATCACCCCTGAAAGTATTGCCGATTGTAAGGAGTGCTTTCTTCATACAGATTCCCCTTTGTTATAATCCGGACTGTCCCGATGTATCTTCATTGTCGTCATATTTCCTGATGGTGATAAATCCCTCCCTCAACGCAGCAAGCTCATCTTTAAGACGGCATTCCGGCATCTCAGGGAGGAGCATCTGAGCATGTTCAGAATAAATATCCACTTCAAAATACCTGCTCAGATTTCCCAGCTTAAACCTGCCGTATTCCCCGCAGGAACTGCAGATTTCATCATATTCCCCGTCACTCATGGAGAATATCTCCCTTACAAAATCGATATTCCCGGTTCCATGCCCCACCTTAAGCACATGAAGCTTTATCTGCGTGGCTGTAACATTGGAACTCATTGAAGGGTCAACAACCCTGTCGGTTAACCTTAATACCCTGACCATCTATGCCCCTTTTATAATATACTGATTCTTCCCTTCTTCACCCATAACCATCATACTGTCAATCCAGTTCATATAGACTGTATTATGCAGAACCCTGAGACATTCAGCATACCTGGGGTCCTCCTCCTGTGCGATCAGGTGTTTTATCAGTTCAGCTATTTCTGAGGCGTCTTCAGGCCGCTTTGCGGTTTTCATCGCTTCACAATATTTTTTAAACAGAATCCTTCCATGAATATATCCCATAAGAGATTTACTCTCCACATAAAGATCCCTTTCAAAAAGAGTATTATTGAGTATAGATGTTCCGTCAAATGGAATTTTCCCCTCATCATTATCATATACGGTCTTTTTCAGCTTCTGATCAACAATCCCGAGAGCCAGAGCCAGGCCCTGGAGTATTGTTGCCGGATGAGGCGGACATCCGGGGACAAAGAGATCCACAGGTATATGTGAATCTATACCCCCCCAATTCCCATAGGCATCATGAAAAATTCCCCCTGAACATCCGCAGGCCCCGATTGCTGCGACAATTTTAGGATCAGGCATTGCTTCATAGGCCCGGATAAGGGGATAACGCATATCCCTTGTTACCGATCCTGTACACACCAGGATATCCGCATGCCTTGGCGATGCAACCAGCTTAAATCCAAGCCGCTCAGGATCCCAGAGCGGGGTTATAACAGCAAAAATTTCTATATCACATCCGTTACATGATCCGGCGTCTACTCTGTACACAAAAAAAGTTCTCTTGATCTTTTCCAGGTGAGCAAGTTTTTTTTCAAGGGTGTTCTCCCTTTGTATGTTTTCAGGTATAGTATATAAAGGACCCATCATACACCTCGCTTCTTCATTTGATTAACATTTACAGCAACAGCTTTCTCCTGTCTGCAGTCAGGGCAGGTATTAAGGTGCTTCATCTTCTCATCAATACCAGCGATGTCCCAACCTGCTGAAACAAGTTTCTGATAGGTATAATTGCTCATCCTTTCAGTTGTAAAATAAACATCGCAGGTATCACATCTTTTCAGTTTCAATTCACCAGTAACGGTCAGATCCTCCTTGTCAAAAAGAACACACATTACATATTCCTTTGACATGGATATTGCCCTGGTCGGACAAACCTCATCGCATCTGCCGCAGAATATGCATCTATTGTAATCAACCTTCCAGCGCGCCACACCCTTCTCTTCATCCTTCTTTAAACTGAGGGCATTGGACGGGCAGGCAACCACACATGAGCCGCAGCCGATACACAAATCGTAGGTATACTCAGGCTTCCCTCTGAATCCGTCTGTAACCTCATAAGGTACAACCGGGAAGTTGTTGGTCACCATCTTTTCTTTTCTTGCAAATTCTAATATCTTCATGAGCGCCCCTCTCAAGCATTCTTTAATGGAGAATTTTTCCCGCTGATTCCATACTTTTTCAAATCATCCATTCCTATAATTTTTGACTTACTCTTCTTAACATCAACAATCGTTACCCTTTCAGAACATGAGTAGCATGGATCTATAGATCCTACTATCAGGGGCGCATCAGCGACAGAGTTCCCCCTGAACTGGAATCTCAGGCTCGGCCAGTTATTATAAGTGGATGCCCTCACTCTCCATCTGTGAACCTTCTGTGCATTCCCATGCATAGTCCAGTGCATATCCTCCCCCCTTGGCGCTTCAACATATCCAAGTCCATGGGAAAAGGGCTCAACAAATGCCTTCTTTGCCATTACCGGCCCTGAGGGCATAAGCTCCAGGCACTGCCTGATTATAGATATTGATTCATGAAATTCCGCTGCCCTTACCAGAACCCTGGAAAGAACATCCCCTGAAGGCTGAACCGCAACATTGAAATTAACATTCTTATACCAGTCAAAGGGGTGATCATACCTTGTATCCCTGTTAAATCCTGAACCTCTCATGTTGGGGCCCACAGGGGAAAAATCCCTTGCCACTTTTTTGTTAAGCACACCAACACCAGTGAGCCTTTTAATAAAGTTGGGTGAATCAATAATACCATCAAGGCATTCTTTAAAGTCCGCTTCGACTTTATTCATAATACGATGCATCTCTTTACGTTCTATATCCGTAATGTCTCTTCTCACTCCGCCGGTGAGTATCATCCCGTAGGTCTTTCTCCCTCCGGTTATAATCTGGGCCATCTCCATGGTATGCTCTCTTATTTTAAAAAGCTGGAGAAATGCTGTAACATTACCTGTAAATTCACTGGCAAGACCTATATTAAGGAGATGTGAATGAAGTCTTTCTGTTTCCAGACATATTGTTCTGATAGCCTGTGCTCTCATTGGCACTTCCACTGCCGAAACATTTTCCGAGCTTTCTATGCAGGCAACAGCATGGGCAAATCCGCAGATACCGCAGATCCGCTCTGCAAGGAATGCCATCTGGTCATAGTCCATCCTGTTTTCTGCAAGTTTTTCCACACCCCTATGCACATAGAAGAGCTTATAATCCGCATCAATAATTGTTTCGCCATCTACAAAAAGGCGGAACTGCCCGGGCTCATCAGAGGTTATATGCACCGGGCCTACCGGAACATCAACTGTTCCCTCACCCTCAGGAAACAGAAAATCGTAATCCGGTTCCTTGTCCAGGTCATAAGGAGCAAACCTCTCCCTGTAATCTATTGAATCCTTTCTAAGGGGATAAAGCCCTTCAGGGAAATCATCAGAAACTGCCAGCCTTCGCTGGTCAGGAAGGCCTTCTGCAACCAGCCCCATCATATCCCGGGCCTCCCGCTCATACCATACTGCAGCAGGAACCTTCACAGTTACAGAAGGGTATACAGGATCATGGGCCGGAATAAGGGCTTTTACAGTTATCCAGCACTTTTCTTCAGCAGGGAGTTCGTCACCTTCATGCATCTTCCCCCCTTCCATGGAGAGCACATAATACAGCGCATAATTACCGTTCATCTCCCTTTCATCATTGGCAACCATTGTTGAGAGCCACCCCCCCATATCATAATAGAGGGTCCGCACCACTTCAGGGAGATCATTTCTATCCACAAGTATGGTAATCTGATCCTCCGGCTGATGCCTTATCACCTCCACCTTAAATCTGTTGCTTAAGGCGGTTATAAACTTTTTACCTTTAATTATAGTTTTTTCCATTTTAATCTCCTTGTTTTACCGGCTATTAACTACAACAGCGGCCGCGCTTTTTAACAACTCCAGAAACCATTCAGGAGGCGCGATTCCTATAACACATATTATTAAAGCCATAGCAATCAAAGGAAGATTTGCACCTATCCCGACATCTCCATTATGAATAATCTGTCCACGCACTTTACCGAATACGATATCATTAAAATGATGGACAAGACCATAGAAAACCACTGCCAGCCCAAGAATGAACAAAGCTACCGCAAGATAATGCTCCCCCTCTATACCTGCCACAACCGTGTAAAATTCGCTTGTAAACATAGCAAGAGGCGGCATCCCGGCCAGAGAGAACATAGCTATAGCCAGCAATACTGCTGTTACCGGGGCGATTCTTATAAGACCGCCCATTCCGGATGTATTACGTGTTCCGTATATTCTCTGTAGATTGCCGGTTGTGCAAAACGCGAGTGCTTTGGTTACCGAGTGTGTCAATATGTGGAAAAACATGGCGAAGAAACCTGTCTTACCTCCGAATGCCATGGCAACCGCGATAATACCAATATTCTCAACTGAGTGATAAGCAAATGTACGCTTAATATCCCGCTGTCTAATAATGAACAAACTGGCAAGTATTATCGAAACTAAGCCCACAATTAACATTATATTCTGCATAAACTGGGCAACTTCAGCTATACTGTTCATGGCAACATAAAATCTAATTATTCCTGCCATAGCGCATTTAAGAAGAACCGCCGACAGTAGAGCCGAAGCCGGAGCAGGACCTTCAGCATGAGCGTCAGGAAGCCAGGTATGCATCGGAGCGAGACCCGCTTTTGTGCCATATCCAATTACTATAAAAACAAATATAATCTTCATCAGATCAGCATCAAACTCGACTGAATGCGCAAGTAGTGATGTCCAGAGCATAGCTTCATGGGCATTCCCTATTATATGATAAGCTGAACTATACATAAGAACTGTCCCGTACAGTGCAAAGGCTAGACCGATACTGCAGATAATCACATATTTCCACCCGCCTTCGACAGCTTTTTTGTTTTTGTACAATGATACAATAAAAACCGAAGAGAGGGTTGTTGCTTCAATGGCAACCCACATCAATATTATATTGTTGGAAAGAACTGACAGAAGCATTGTAAACACAAACACATGAGAAAGAGTAAAAAAAAGTCTCGCATCCGAAAATGTTATCTCTCCTTTATCCAGTTCCCAGGAAATATATTTAATTGAATACAGGTTTACCAGCAGCCCTATAACAGAGATTGCGAGTACAAAAATGCCGCTTATAGAATCAAATAAAATAAAATCATTCAGTGACATAAACGAATTCCCGGAAGCGACATGAGTCACACATTCAAGGCCGACAACTGACGTTGCCACTGTTGCAATCAAATGCAGAGTATACAGTATTACCCGATTATTACCCCTTGCTGCAAACCAAATAACTAAAGATGCAGCGAAAGGAATAAGCAGTAATATATTTATCGCGTAATTAATATTTTCAAACATATACTTACCCCTTTAGTTCATTCGCTTGCGAAGTATCAAGGGAACCGAAGTGATTAAAAAACCTCATAGCAAGAGCTCCCATTATTATTACTGAAAAAATAGCATCGGTTAAAATTCCAATTTCTATTGTTTCAGGTGCGTTGTAAGCTGTTACAGCCAGAGTTAAATGGGCACCGTTTTCAAAAAGACAGTAAGCCAGAATCTGCTTTACAGCTGACTTTCTGAAAACCAGACCAAGAATCCCCAGCATGAAAACAAATATGGAGACTATGATCGGAATCTGAAGTTTTAAAAGAGAAAACCTGATAAATATAGGCTCAAGCAGAATCGCCACAGAGAGGGACATCCCTATAATGATAAATGGATGGAAGAGTCCGCCGAATGGGGCTTCTTCATGTTTGATCTCTATCTTTTTTATCAGCATCAGAATAAGAAATGGTACCAGCAGAACCTTGGTTAAAAAGGCAGTGCCTGCCCAGATATACAGAGTACCTATCGAGTATTCCCAGGCTATGGCAAGAAAGATCCCCACAAGGGTAAGGGTCTGTAAGGTATATATGTGAGTCGCCCTTACAAGGTTTCTCTCTTCAATAGCCCAGAATGACATAATGGCCATAACAAATGATAATCCAACAATCAGACCGAATTCCATTACGCAGCCCTCCCTATTATAAAGAGTATGAGAGAAATAAAAGCAAGAGTAAAGGCGCCGGAAGCGGCAAGCCTTGTGTCGCCGATACGGAGACGGGTACTGACCCCTTCGACAAATGAGGCAAAGTAATAAAAGATTACAAGTTTGACCAGGAAGAATACCAGAGACAGAATCGGGATATCAATTACCGGCCATGGGACATATATGGAAATAAAGAGTCCCACAATTGCCACCTGTTTGAGAACCAGAGCGCCATGGGCAAGAGCAAGTCTTTTACCCGCATATTCAGCAAGCAGCCCCTCCTGGATCTCCTGTTCAGCTTCTGCCAGGTCAAAAGGCTTTTTACCTGTTTCCACATAAGTGGCAAAAAGGAAAGCCACTCCCGAAAAAATGAAAACCGGAAGCACATTCAAAATCGCTTCTGAGCTTACAAAATTTTTTATCTCCCCCAGGTTAGTAACTCCGCCTGTGATAAAAACAACAACAATAGCTGCAAGAATAATCGTTGGTTCAACAAAAAGTGCAATCATCTGCTCCCTGCTCCCCCCGATCCCTGCAAATGGATTACCGGAATCCACAGATGCGATCCCGAAAATAAACCTCATTAGAGCGAAAAGATAGATAATCAGAAAAAGATCGGACGCTGCGGCAAAAGTCCCGTTTGTGTGCATAACAGGAAGTACCGCAATTACTACTGCCATAATTGTAAACATAAGGTAGGGAGCGCTCCTGAATACCCATGTCCCGCAATCGGGCATTGTTTCAGATCTTTTAAATAACTTTATTATATCCCTGTAGGTCTGGAAAATATCAACAGGGCCTCTTCTGCTCTGAAATTTTGCTATCATGATTCTTCTGATGCCGTCAAGGAGAGGGCTCACAAGAATAATAACAACAACCTGAACTATTAAGTATACTATATCTTGAATATTCATTTTAACCCTCTATCCGAATATTGCTATTATAATAAAGAAAGCCAGTGTCACCAGTACATAGGAGGCGTACAGCTGCATCCTGCCGTTCTGAAGCACGCTTAATCTGTCTGAAAGAAACTGGAGCCCCTTCATTACCGGAGTGTAGAATATGCTCCACCATATATCTTTAGCGTGTGAGCTGTATTTTACCCTGCCGAAATAACCGTTTGTTTCTTCAAAATGTACTTCATTTCTAAAGAGCCAGTTCATCACCTGTCTCAGAAAACCTGTAAAGGGTGATGCGGTAATCTGCATTCTTGAAGAGTATTTGGTTCCGCATACATAGGGTTTTGTTATTCTTACAGTTGAAGTGGAATCCCTGAAAATCGCGGTAAAGAGAAAAGGGACAACAAGCATTGAAACAAATACTATTGATATCAGTACGGGTGAAACAATTGAACCGGTTGAGGAGACAACGTTTATCCCTCTGGCTGTTTCAAATCCCATACCGGTAATTGAAAGACTTACATTCATTATTTTACCCGCAGCATATGGAGCCCCGAGACCAAGGAGTATACAGGCACCAACAAGAATAAACATACCTGCTACCATAAGAAATGGTGATTCCTTAGATTTTTCCCAGATCTTTTCATCCCTTGGCGTACCGGTAAATATCACGCTGTAAACCTTAACAAAACACATTACTGCAAGCACGCCGGTTACTGCTAGGGCCACAATCGCACCTGTAAATATAAAGGTGCCCATTGCTCCCGATCCAAGAGCTGCCTGGATAAGTGACTGGTATGTAAACCATTCACTGACAAAACCGTTAAGAGGGGGGAGAGCTGAAATTGCCATTGCCCCGATAAGAAAAGCAAAAGCTGTATAGGGCATTTTCCGCGCAAGGCCCCCCAGTTTATTCATATCCTGGTTATGGGTTCTGAATATTACGCTTCCCGCACCCAGGAAAAGAAGCCCTTTAAAAGTAGCATGGTTTATAACATGGTACAAACCGCCGATAAAACCCGCAGCAGCAAGAATACCGTTGCCTGAAGCCATGCCGTAAAAACCCACTCCGCATCCCAGAAGAATTATCCCGATATTTTCTACAGAGTGATATGCCAGAAGCGCCTTGGTATCGTGCTGTGTGAGCGCGTATAAAACCCCAAGAAGCGCGGACAGAGCGCCGAATACTATAATCATGATTCCCCACCATTCACTCAAAGGGAGCCAGAGGCAGGTCCGGATTATTCCGTAAATTGCTGTTTTAATCATTACAGCCGACATGAGTGCTGAAACATGTGATGGTGCTGCCGGATGAGCTTCAGGGAGCCACACATGCACAGGGAAAATACCCGCCTTGGAACCGAACCCGAAAAAGAAGAGGAAAAAAATCACTGTCGCCATTGTTGCTGAAAGATTAATCCCCTTGAAATCGGAGAAATAAAATGACCCCGCCCCGGTAGACATGAGAAGCATCCCTGTAAGAATTGCCGCGCCCCCGATATGAGCTATCACCATATAAAGCACAGTGGCTTTAGCTGTTTTCTCCGAATCATTAAAATGTATAAGGAAAAAAGAAGTGAGTGTCATAAATTCCCAGAAAACCATAAACCAGAAAACATGAGCAGCAGTAACCACCATAAGCATGGATACAATAAAGAGATTAAAGAAAAATCCCATTGCACCAATGCTCACCTTTCCGCTGTACTCTTCAGCATAGTGAATTCCGTATATAGAAGCAGCCAGGCCGATGAGACAGATAACAAAAGAGAAAAATGATGAAAGCGGGTCCAGAACAAACTTTGCTTCCATAATCGGAAATGAAACAAGAAGCTCACTCCCCCCGGTTAGACCGGAAAAGAAATACCATATTCCAAAGGCGCATGCCGCAGCCGGTATTCCAAAACCTATATATGCCGCGGCTTTCTGAAACTTATATAAAAGTAATGATGCTGCCGCGCCTGCTAAAAACAGAAGATATACTTCAGCCATTTTTATACCCCCACTCCCTTATCACGGGGTGTTTTCGAAGATACGCTATCTTTCATGAATGAAACAAGCTTCAAAATAGCATTTCTTGATTTAACATCCACATTTGAATTTTCCATGTTATCCGGAGTAACATAGGTTAAAGCTTTATTCGGACAGGCTCCGACACATGCAGGCCCCTCCTCTCTCCCTTCACAGAGGTCACATTTTACCGCAACATTCTTGCCGCCCACAGAAACTGATATCAGCTTATCCACAGGTTCTTCAAACATGTAATTCACTGAAGGCATAGGTTCCGATTCCGGAAGAACACATCCGAAGGGGCATACCATAACGCACATTTTACATCCGATGCAAAGCTCCTCATGAAGCTCAATTTTATCCGCCCCGAATTTTATCGCGCCTGTGGGGCAAACATTAGCGCAGGGGGCATCCTCACAATGTCTGCACTGATTAGGCATTGACCCTGATTCAGTATGAACAACCAGAAGCCTCGGCTTTGCCACTTTACCCCTTTTCTTTGCTGATTCGTAACAGGCTGACATGCATGTATAACATGCCATGCACTTATTCGGATTAGCGATTACAAATCTGTTCAGTTTATCATTTACTATAAAAGACATGCTATACCCCCTTTCCAAGTGAACGGCTCTGATTTAAATCTTCAGCAGCGGGGAATATTACCCCATCGCTTCCATGAATATTGTCAGTTTTAAACTTTGCTTTTTTCTCTTTCTGAATAGCGAGATATTCCTTCTCATCTATTTTAACAATATTCACTGCGCTCACCTTGAGTTCAGGGATTTTGCAAACCGGGTCAAGTCCATTGGGATTGGTCAGCTCATTTACATTAGCCTCCCAGTAATGGAAACTGCCGAAAACATGGTTGGCTTTAATTCTATCCATAACCCTGGCTTTGGCCGCAATGTAACCCCTTTCATTTTCCAGTTTAATATAGTCACCCTGTGCTACACCAAGTTTCTTAGCTGACTCAATACCCACTTCAATAACCGCAGGACCGAACATATCAGCGCCTGTTTCCAGAGATTTACATTTACGCGTCATTGTACCTGTATGATACTGATAAACATAACGCCCCGAAGTAAGTATAAAGGGGTACCTTTCAGATGCTGCCTCATTAAGAGAGCCTGCCATCACAGGGTAATCCTTATCCAGATTGAGTTTCTTCCTCAGTTCCGCCTCCAGTGTTCCCTTTTTATTATTGTCCTCTGTAAAGACAACAGGGATAAGGAGAGCCTTACCATCCGGCGTAGAAAGCTTCGGCCCCTCATAAAGTACAGGTGTTCCGGGATGCTGATGATTGGGACAGGGCGCATTAAGGCCGTTAAGATCCTTAAGCCTCCTTATATCCATCCCGCCGAACTGATTCCTGTTTATTGTCCTGATTTCATCCCATATATTCCTTGCGTCCCTGTAATCAAATCCCGGTTCCTCCATCCTTTCCGCAAGCATGGAAATAATCTCCCAGTCAGCCTTAGCTTCCCCCGGCGCGGTTATTGCCTGGTTTACCAGCTGGACACGTCTGGAAGTATTTACAAAGGTCCCCTCCTTCTCCGCGAAAGCAGCGGCAGGGAGAACCATATCCGACTTGAGACATGTTTCAGTCATGAAGATGTCCTGGGTTACCATAAACTCCAGTCCATCCAGGGAATGCGCGAAATGATTTGAGTCCGGGTCAGACATCATGGGATTCTCCCCCATGACCCAGAGAAATTTAATATTACCGTTTTCAATATTTTCCGGAAGAACAGTCAAAGCTATTCCCGGTTTGGAAGGCACATCACAGCACCAGAGATCACCGCACTCAGTCCTTGCCGCCTCATCCACCACAGGTTTGCCGCTTGCAAGCACAGTGGGTAGAGCCCCTACCATACATGCGCCCTGAACATTATTCTGCCCGCGGAGAGGATTAACTCCACCCCCCTTGATTCCGAGATTCCCGGTAATAGCTGCCAGATTAGAAGTGGTCCATACGTTACCGGTACCATGTGAAAACTGGGTCATGCCCATGGCATACAGAATTGCCGAAGGTTTTGAACCGGCAAACATACGTGCCGCTTCGATGATAAGTTCAGGGTCGATCCCTGTTATGCCTGATACATATTCTGGGGTATAATCTTTAACTGATTCCTTAAGATATTCAAAACCCTTTGTATGATTTACCACAAAATCCTTATCATAGAGGTTTTCGCTGATGATCACATTTATCAGAGAATTCATAACAGGAATATTATATCCGGGAGGGACCTGGAGAAAAATGTCAGCCTTGTTGGCCATCTCAGTTTTCCTGGGATCTATTACAATCAGCTTTGCCCCGTTTTCGAGTCCCCTGAAAACGTGCATACCTACTATGGGGTGATTTTCACTTGTGTTTGAACCTGTTATTAAAAAGCATTTTGTGTATATTCCGAATTCCGCAAGATCATTAGTCATTGATCCGTTTCCAAGACTCTTAGCCAGACCGGCTACAGTTGGAGCGTGTCAGAGGCGGGCACAGTGATCAACATTGTTTGTTCCCAGAGCCTGCCTGAAAAATTTCTGAAAAACATAATTCTCTTCGTTTGTGCATCTTGCTGATGAAAGCCCCATAAACGAATCAGGGCCATAGGTTTGTTTTACAAACCCTATTTTCTCTTTTAATAGATCCAGTGCTTCATCCCATTCAGATTCCTCAAGCAATCCATTCTTTGAAAAAGCACCATTAAGTTTTCTGATTAAAGGTTTCTGTAGACGTTCTGATGAATGAACAAACTCCCATCCATAAAGTCCCTTAAGGCACAACTCGCCGTCATTGACAGGATGATTCATTGTTGGCGCAGCTTTTACAATCCTGTTATTATCCACATGCAGATCCATATTGCAGCCTGTTCCGCAGTATGGGCATGTTGTCTGAACTTTTTTCATAAGACCCCCTGCTAAAAAAATATTAATTAATATCAGCAAATAAAATCGTGTATCTGAAGATTAACCTGCCGCCGGTTGCAGGAAAATTCTTCAGATACATAATAATTGATTCCAGTTACTCAGTAATTATCTGTATTAATGCAAAATTAGCAAGATCAGTTACTCTTTTAAAAATGTAGGAAATCGGAACTTTTCCCCATAGGTATTTGTCCTACAGGATTAGAGGGGTTTTGGAAGGATTGGTGAATCTGGCAGAGGGTTTAGAATAAATCAGTCAAAACCGACAACTTTATGAAGCTGCAGATTGAGCCGCACATTAAGCCTCTCTCTTATAATAAGTTTTGACAGTTCAGACGGCTCCATGGAACCGTGGACAGGTGAAAAATTAATAACTGCTCCGGTATCTTCAAGGTGTTCTTTAATAAAATTTCTGGAAAATTCATAATCAGCCATATCTGAGATCACAAATTTCACTTCATCATCTTCCTTCAAGTATTTCACATTCTCAATAAAAAAAGATCCAGCTTCACCGCTGCATGGGGTTTTAACATCAGCAATTATACGGATCTGCTGAGGCACTTCAGCCAGGGAGAAACTTCCGTTTGTTTCCAGCTGCACATTGTAGCCTTTTTCAGCAAGCTCCCTCAGAAGATAGATGGTATTACTCTGCATCAGAGGTTCACCACCTGTAACAGTTATATGATGGAAGGGGACATTTCTCCCCACCTCTTCAACTATTTCTTTAACAGTCATATCATTATGATATACATGGGCCAGTTCCGTATCACAGTAATAGCAGTCCAGATTACACCCCCCGAGCCGTATAAAAAAAGCAGGGAACCCGGCAGTCACAGTCTCCCCTTCAAGGGAGTAAAACATTTCGCAAATACGGATAACATTATTCATGGCACTGTCCTTTAATATTATGACAAACAGCATTATTTCACCCCTCTATTTTTCAATAAAAAAAGATGGGGAAACCGGTAAAAAATCAGAAAAGAGGGTTGAGAATCTTTACTCCGGCCTCTTTATTATATGAGCCGGGTCTGTGAAATTCCATGGACATATTCTCCTTTCAAGAAGTGCAAATATAAGGTAAAGGAAAAATCCCATAAGACTCATCCCTGTTATCCCGACAAAGATCATCACATAATCCCCTCTCCCCCAGGCATCAATAATAAGAAATCCCATCCCCTTCTCTGTGGCAAATGATTCAGCAAAAAAAAGAACTGAAATTGCGGTCCCTATGCTTATCCTTATTGCAGTAAAACTATGTGGAAGCGCAGCAGGAATTACCCCGTGGATCAGCACATCCTTTCTGCTCCCCCCCATTGAAAAAATCGAATCATAATATTTAGGATCAGTATTACGCACACCATCACGCACAGACACCAGTATCTGGAAAAAAAGAATCAGGGTAATAAGTATTATCTTGGGGAGATCGCCAAGACCGAAAAGGAGTATAATAACAGGGAGTAAAACCATTTTAGGAACAGGGTAAGTCATAAAAATAAGGGGTGAGAATATCCTGTCCAGTGACCGGTTATACCCGATTACAGCCCCGGCAGGGAATGCAAGAATCCATGCTGCAGCAATACTGACACATACCCTGAACAGGCTTATAAAAAAATGTCCCTGAAACACCGGGTTCCATATTTCGGAAACAAATACAGGGAGAACCTTTTCAGGCGCAGGGAGCACCGGTGATCCCATAATCAGAGAGGCTGCTTTCCAGAGAACCAGGCTTGCAGCAATTGCGATGGAAATAACCAAAAAAGAAGCTCCTCTTTTCACAGGGACTCTATGATCCCCCTTACCATTCTGCACTGCGAAAAATAATACTCCGAATCCCTGAACGTCTCATCCCCCGCCCTTTCATTACTTATAATATCAACAATTCTCCCCGGGCTTTTTGACATTACTATTATTCTGTCTCCCAGAAAAACAGCTTCCTCTATACTATGAGTAACAAGGAGAACGGAAAGCCTGCTTCCCCTCTGAATCCCGGCAACAGTATTCTGAAGTTTTTCCCGGGTAAGCGTATCAAGAGAGGAGAAGGGTTCGTCCATAAGCAGAATTTCAGGTTCAGTTGCCAGAGCCCTGGCAATGGCAACCCGCTGTTTCTCCCCTCCGCTTAAATTTGAGGGGAATCTGTCCTTAAGGGGGTATATCTGCATCTCCTTTAAGATTTGTTCCACTCTCCCTTTAACTTCATTATCGGAAAATTTTTTTATTTTCAAACCGAGGGAAACATTTCTAAATACTGTCTTCCAGGGGAGAAGCCCGTAATCCTGGAGAATAAAAGAGGTTTTATAGCCTGCCTCCTTTACCTCCCTCTCATTAATAAGCACAGAACCGCCTGATGGTTTAGCAAGACCCGCTATAATATAAAGAAGTGTACTTTTACCGCAGCCGGAAGGTCCTATTACTGAAACGGAATTCCCGTTTTGAAGATCAAATGATATGTCTGAAAGGACCCGGTTCCCGTGGAAATCCTTGCTTATATTTTTTAATGAAATCACCCTCTTCTACTGTTTCCAGATTATCTTATCATACTCCAGAGGTTCCTCAACAAGCCCCTTACTCATCATCCATGAGTATACCTGTAAAACGTCTCTTTCTGATGGGGGATTAATCTTATTATAGCGGGGTACTTTAAAAGATTCCTTCAACTCCTCAGGGAGACGGAGTCTTGATACCATTAAATCCCTGAATTTATCCGGGTTTGTATTAATAAGATTTATGCTTTTGTTATAAGCCTTTGTAAAAGATTCGGCAAAAGAGCGGTTTTTTTCAAGAAAATCCCCCCTGAAGCTTATTACTGTTGCAGTAACATCCAGGGATAAATCATCAGCAATTATACGCGCACCCTCTTTTTCCGCCTTGCTTACAAGCGGCTCCGGGAGCATGGCAAGACTGACCTGGCCCGACATAAGCATCTGGTACCGGAGCGGTATACCCTTAACCTCCAGTTTCCGGAGAGTACCAGTATCAACATTATTTAAAGCTGCAATTTCATCCAGAAAAAATTCTATAACCGACCCGCTCGATACTGCAATCTGCTCCCGACCGGCAGACTTAATCCCCTTTACTGATGATCCGGGTGCAGCAACAAGGGCAAACATTCTGCTGTTCCCTGTACGTGATGACTCGGTAAAAATTCTCACATCCTTCCCGCTTTTAAGTGTAAGAAGAGCTGTAACCATATCCCCGAATGATCCGTGAAGAGCGGATGAAAGAACTGCTGACTCCTTCTCAAGTGCGCTGTTGAACATTACAAGCTCAAGGCTTATCCCCTCTTCTTCAAAAAGGCCTTCAGCCTCAGCAACAATAAGGGGGAGGGAATCTATAGCAGGGAGTATCCCCACCTTTATTACATCCCCCTTTTTTGAACAGCTTAGAAGCATGACAAAAATCATAAAAATAAATATTATATATAATCTGCGGATTACCATTTTATTCCCTCAACATAGAGGGGCCCGTCCTGGCCCCTTAAACTTTTACCGGATATAACATATTTACAAAACTGCCTAACCGTATCAGTTATATATAAAACCGCACACCGGCCCTGAAAAATGCACCCGACATATCGATCTCCACATTCCCCTTATCAGGTTTAATACTCCTGTACCCAAGATCAAAAATAAAATCAACAGCTGAGGCATCAGATATTTTGTAAGCTGCTGAAGTCATTACCTGCCAGGCAAATCCGCTGTATAAATCTGTACCATCACCCTCATCAGATGAATAGTTAAGAATCATGAATGAATAGCCAAGTCCGATTGTCAAAAAGGGCTCAACATATATTAATTTCTTAAGCATAGGGAGCCGCACCTGGGCATTGGCAAAAAGAGGGAAAGTATAAAGATTTGTCTCAGCCTTCTCTGATGCGCTTACAGCCCCGCCCGGGTTAACCTCCCCCACAGTGCTGCTCCACTTAATCCAGAAAAAATCGGCTTCAAGGCCGAAAACAAAAAAAGGATCTATATTGTATATGTAGTTAAAGCTGAGATCAAGGCCGAACTTCCCCGGATCAGAGGCATAACCTGTTCCGATTTTCCACATAAATTCATTATCCGATGGATTAACAAAAACATTCCTCTCCCTTTGAACCACTATTTTGTTATCCTCAGAAATTTGAGCAGAAAGGATTGATGAAGCTGCTATTACCATAGCAGCTGTAAATATAATTATTTTCTTCATTATGCTTCTCCCGAAATTATTGATAAATAAGCTGTTTTAAATTTATTCCACTTTTTAAAAGCTGAGAACATTCCCCCCTGCTTTTCAATCATAGCACATAATCAGGAAAAAGGGTTAAAAAAAGGGTATTTCTGAACAGTAATTATTCCTAAAGATATTTTTTAGTGCAATAATGATGTTTTCCATATCCCCGCCGCCTTCGGCGGCGGGGATATTAGAGCATTTTATTTCAAATATAAGTTAAGGAATTAACACTGATTTCTGAATAATGTTTGCTTTTAAATTATAAAATAAATATATTCTCAAACAGTGTAAATATAAAATTTACAATGGTGCAATTATGACAGAGAACAAAGTATCATCAACTCTTTTTTTCAGGCGCATCTCCAATTATAGGGATATAGCACTGCTCATATCATCTATCATCTCTGCTCACATTTTTTTATTCTTACTGCTCCCGCTGCATCGCCCCATAATTACAATATCAATATGGCTTCTTGCTCTCATCCTTCTTTCCATTAAATCATATTCTATTTTTGCAAAAAGAAGAGGTGTAATAAAAAAATCATGGGCCCTGATGCTTATATACACTGCTTTCACAATATCGGGACTAATTATTAAAGTATACTGTTATAATACAATTACCGCATGCTCATTAGTAAAATTATTACCCTTCCTCTTTTTTTCCGCAAATATTTCAATAGCTGCTGTACTGCTCCATATGGGGGGAGAGGGGAAAACTCCATATGATGCAAGAAGGCAGTCATACCTTATAGGGATTATACTGATAACACTTATTATTCTTTCATATATTTTAAATATACATGGATACGCGGTTAATACAGACAGACTTCACATAGCCCGCTCGCTTATGTTCTCCTATTCAGGAATTTTTGTTATAACAATCGGCCTCTCTATTTACTGGATTAATATCTGGAGAAAAGAGCCGGCCCGCAAAATTATTTTCCTTTTAATACTTTCAGGAGTTACTCTTTCTTTTTTTGTAAGCCTGTTCTATTACACACCCAGACTCCTTGCAGGGTCAGCTCCTGAAGGGGGATTTCCAGATATACTTTTAACCGTATCAATCTGCATGTTGATCACTGCTGCATGGCTCGAAACATCTGATATTCCCGGTAAAAAGATAAAGCAAAGTGATGCATTTAATATTCTCTATGTTTCCAGGGTTGAACGTATAATCCCGGCTCTCTGCATACTTCTAATAACTTTTTCAATTTTTTACAAAAGGAACACCCTGGAAAATGACGTAATATTAATCCTCACAATTCTCCTTATACCATTTGCTATTTTTCTCGGATTATTCGAATGGTCCAGCTACAGATCTGAATCGTGGTTTCTTTTTATGCTCTCCAACAGCCCCATGGGTGTACAGATCACCGATATCAAAATGGAGAAGAACCTCTTTCTTAACCGGAGCTTCTGCAGAATTTTCGGTACCGGGGAGATTACTCCCGACATAATACTTTCCGGGTCATCATCTGACAGTATAAAAAAAATAATGAAAGCCGTAAAAAACGGGGAAAGCCTGGAAGATGAGGAGATGGAAATCATACGCCCTGACGGATCAATGTTCCATGCCAGAGTAAGGATTACACCTGCAAAATACTATTCCCGGCGTATTTTAATTTTCTGGCTCCAGGATATAACTGAAGAGAAAAAATATGAGGAGATGATCCTGAGAGAACGGGATACAGCTGAAACATCTAACAGGTACAGGGGAACCCTCCTGGAAAATATAAGCGCCAAGATGATGTCAGGCTATATTGTAGGTGAGATAGATAACCGGCAGGAAAATATTGATTTCATTATAACAGATATGAACAGGCAGGCCATGAATATACTGGCTGGAGGGAATGACCTGACCGGCATGTCATTCAGTGGAATCTTCCCGTCACCCTCACCACATCTGATTAATCCTGTAGTTAGGGTCTGGGAAACCGGGATATCAGAGAGGATTGAAATTTACTCCAGAAGGCTGGATAAATATCTTCTCATTGTTCTGTTCACTACTGACCATAATGAAATAGCATGTTTAATTAATGACATAACCGGCAATAGAAAAATTGAAAAGGAACTGGCAGAGAAAGAGAGAGAGATCCGGAATCTTCTGTCAAACCTCCCTGGCATGGCTTACCGGTGCCTCAATGATAAAAACTGGACAATGAATTTTGTAAGCCGGGGGAGCATTGAGCTTTCAGGGTACACCCCTGAGGAGATCACCAGTGGGAAAATAAAGTGGGATGATGTTATTCACATTGATGACAGAGCTAATGTGTGGCTCAATGTTCAGCGGGCAATTGAACAGAAAGATTCATTTCATGTTGAATTCAGGATTATCACAAAAAAAGGGGATCTAAAACATGTCTGGGAAAAGGGGAGCGGAATTTATGATGATTCCGGAGAACTCCTTTTTCTTGAGGGTTTTATACTTGATGTAACAAAACAGGTCGAAGCCGAAGCAGCGCTGCGTCAAAGCGAAGAGAAGCTGAGACAGACAGAAAAACTGAATGCCATAGCACAAATGGCAGGGGGGATTGCCCACGATCTCAACAACAACCTCATGGCTATACAATCCCTTTCATCTCTAATTGAAATTAAATCCGCAGACAAGGGACTTAAAAAATATACTGACAGCATAAATGACGTTATAGGTAAAGCATCAATTCTAATAGAGAAGATGGAAACTTTTGCAAAGAAGAAAGACCTCTCTTCAGAGATAATTTCAATCAATAAAATGCTTACTGATGTTATATCCCTGTTAAAACTGACTTTTCCTGATAACATCAATGTTCACTTCTCCTTTGATGCAGTCAAAGATAAGTGCAGAGGGGACCACACACAGATTGACAATGCCCTTTTATATATATGTATGAATGCGAAAGAAGCTATGCACCAGGGAGGGACTCTTTCGATTATAACTGAAAATATCCACCTCAATGAAGACTTTTTCCCGCAAGGGGAGAATGATTATAAACCGGGAGAGTACATCCGTATAAAGATTAGTGATACCGGTTACGGAATAGAGAAACAGGATATGAACCGTTTATTCGAGCCTTTTTTCACAACCAAACCTGTAGGGAAAGGAACCGGGTTAAGCCTTTCTGCAGTATTCGGGACAATTCAGTCCCACAGAGGAATTATTACTGTAGAGAGTGAAGCAGGGAAAGGGACTTCATTTATAATTTTTCTGCCTATTGCATAGAATCATAAAATCATAGGAGACTACTTTTTACCCGTATATCTGAAGGTTGCAGCAATTGAATCTATATCCCTTGTAAAAGAGTAAAGATCTGCAGGGAGAGCTGTGCTGTATCTGAGAAGGTAGACATATTCTTCGCTGCGGTATATTACTTTATCATTTTTGTCATAGAAGAGCGGATTATCCCTGTAGGTATTGTAGTACCCCTCCCATAGGGGGAGCTTAAATATGCGTATTATAAAAATCTCAGCAAAATTATCAGGCACATTAAAGGGCTGCCAGTTTCTTGACCTTGCAGGCATTGCAAAATATAAAGAATCAACACTGTACCCTGGAGCTATAATATCCGCTTTCTCAAATACAACATAATTTCTCCAGCTTTCAGGGAATGTTACGGCAAAACTGTACCTGGCATTGTTATAATTCAGCTTACCCGCTTCATCGGTTTTATCCCCCCCTGCACATGATAAAAGAAAAAGCAGGGGTACAGATGCTGTCAGCATAATTATATATTTCAATTTCATATTCCCAGTAATAAATATATCTTCAATAGTTGCAATAAAAATATTTGCAGGTGATGTCATTCCCGCGAAGGCGGGAATCTCATAACTCCTGATTTTAAGGGGTGATTCCGGAAGTGCGCTGTCACTTCGGCCGGAATGACAGGTTTTTCCAACAAAATTCTACTACTGCCTCATGTCCATAAATCAGGCGGGAAAAATCCTCATCATACATTCTTTACATGCAAATTCGAGCCTGAACCTGTCCCTGCCGTTTGTCAGATAAACCGGCTCTCTCCATCTCTTCGCAGGGGACTGAAATTTTTCACATGCGCCAAGCTCATATTTAATACACATTTTTGTTATCATCACCTGACGGGAAGATTCCCCCCTTAAAATTTCAAAACCGCTTTCTATTTTTTCCACTCCGTGGAATTTGTAGAATTTCTTTGCCAGCCGGTTTGTCACATTCCATCTGTAATTTATCTCTTTAAAGGGATATTCCGCCCGGTTCCGGCTGATTCTGCCCGGCGGCGCAGCATGTCTTTTAATTCTTTCAGCAGAGAGCATTTCTACAGCTGATCGTCTTAATTCATTGATCACCCTGGCCTGGATAAAACAATTTCCGCCGCTTTTGATATTAATCCCTGAAGCCTCAAAGATAGTCCCCCCCATTTTACTCAGCTGTTTTATAATAGCAGCCTCCCCGTCTCCGGACCTGGCAATTTCTTTTGCAGATTCAATTTCAGCCTTTACCGAAATTCCGTCTTCATCCTTTAGAGTAAGCCCGAAGCCGGTTTCAGTTTCATAAAAATCTGTTTCAACCTTAATTTTTCTCTCTGTACGGCTTGTATCGAGAATCTTCTCAAATACCGCGTCATGATTGCGGAACAGAAGAGCCCCTTTAAAAATACCATTCATTGAAAGGGGGAATATTTTTTTACCCTCAACCCTGTTGACCCTGATTCCGGTAATATTTTTTTTCGAGTCATAGAAAAAGAGACCGTCACCATTACTTATCTTCTCATCTGTTGAGAGTGTAAAAAAAGAATTCCCGGCTTCTTCAACAGTCCCCATTCTCTTCCCCGCCGACTTAGGTGAATCAAAAGCCCCCACAGGCCCGGTTCTCCCTTTTATAAAATAATCTGTATATCCCCGATTAAATGTCCTCTCCGGATCAGGCTTGAAGTCAAAATATACTTTTCCTGAAGATGCTTTCCCCAGGTCTTCTCTCCCCTCCAGGATGGAATCGAGTTTACTTCTGTAAAGGGCTACAATATTTTTAACATAATTTATATCTTTAAGACGCCCCTCAATTTTCAGAGAATCGGCACCTCCATCTATAAGCTCTTTAATTGAATCATAAAGGCTCATATCTTTAATTGAAAGAAGATGCTTCCCCCGTGCAATCACCTGACCGGATGAGTCAGTAAGATCATAGACATTTCTGCAGGGCTGTGCACAATCCCCCCTGTTGCCGCTGCGCCCGCCAATTGAAGCGCTCATATAACACTGTCCGCTTAAGCTTACACAGAGCGCTCCATGAACAAAAAATTCCAGTTCACACTTAACAGCACCCCTGATTTTTTTTATTTCCGGCAGAGAGAGTTCCCTGGCCAGCACCACCCTCTTAACCCCCACCCTGTCGAGAAATTTAATCCGCTCTATATCGAAATTATTCATCTGAGTGCTTGCGTGAATTGCCACAGGGGGGAGATCCATTTCCATAATCCCCATATCCTGAATTATTACTGCATCAATACCTGAATCATACAGCTCCCTGATTAGAGACTCTGCTTCCTCAAGCTCATCATCAAAGAGAATAGTATTTACAGCAGCATAAACCCGTGCGTGATACCTGTGGGCATAATCAGCCAGTGCCGCAATATCTGCAGCACTGTTCCCCGCAGCTCCCCTGGCACCGAATTTTTCAGCCCCTATATATACAGCATCCGCGCCGTAATTTACAGCAGCAATACCTGTTTCCATATTTTTCGCAGGAGCCAGAAGCTCAATTTTTCTCATATCCTGACCTTTATAAAAGGGAGAGTCCTGATACAACTGCTTCCCCTGTTATTAAAAATGCCTCCCCGGTTTTTAACCCGCGAAGGCATCTTAAATAATAAATTATCATTAAACCAAAGATCTATTCCCCTATAAAAACAGGGGGCCTCTTCTGCATAAATGCGGTTATCCCCTCAGCTGTATCCTTAGTAGCAAAAAGAGCAGCAAGAGATTCCCTTTCAATCTTCAGATATTCATCTGTAGAGAGACACTGCCTTGAAGCGAATATTTTAAGAATTGCCTTTACTGCAAGGGGCGGCCTTGCTGCAAGTTTTTCCGCCAATGCAAGGGCATCTGCCAATACATCACCTTCACTTAACATGTTAACAAGGCCCAGCTCAAGTGCTGAAGCAGCTTCAATCTCTTTTCCAAGGAGTATGTACTCAAGAGCCTTAGCATGCCCTATCAGTCTTGGGAGCCTCATAGTTCCCCCATATCCCGGCATAATCCCAAGATTGGTTTCAGTAAGTCCAATTCTTGCCCCGCTTTTCATAATTCTCATGTGACAGGTCATTGCCAGCTCACATCCCCCGCCAAAAGCGTGACCGTTCATTGCAGCAACAACAGGTTTAGAAAAACCTTCAATCCTGTTGTAAAGCTCCTGCCATTTCCTTAAAAACTCAACAGCCTCATCCCCGCCGAAACCTCCAGCCAGGTCAGCCCCTGAACAGAAAATTTTCTCACCGGAACCGGTAATAATTACCACCCTGATTTCACTGTCATTTTCGCACTGATCCAGTGAAGAGATAAAACCGTCCCTCACCTCAAGGCTCAGCTGATTAGCCTTAGGCCTGTTGATTGTGATAATCCCTGCTGCACCTTTTTTTTCAAATAATACTGCGCTCATAAGTCCCCCTTATATTATAATTTTTTACATTCCTGATTTTTGAGATGAAAGCTATATTCTTCACCCCCTGTCCCCTGAAATGGCTCGTGCCGTTAAGCTAAGCCCCCTGAATCTACCCCGGGAGTACTTCTTCGCCTTGCTTACTTCGACGAGCTCAGTACAAGCAGAGGGCGCCCCGGAGGGGGACTTGTACAACACTTTTAACAAATGAAAATTCCAATATCAAAGCCTTTAAGCCCCCCTCCGGGGGGTTTGGGGGGCAGTAGCGAAACTGTGAAGCTCTTTGAACTTAATGCCATTGTCCCCGAAAATCGGGCAAACCAGACTTACAGCTTTGAATAAACATCTTCAAACTGTATTACCAGTTCTTCAAAATGTTTTATTCCCCTTTCAACAGGCTCAGGGGAACTCATATCCACACCTGCAGCAAGAAGCTCATCAAGTGGATATTTACTCCCTCCAAGCTTAAGAAAGTTCAGATAAGCATCCCTTGCCGGATCCCCCTCAGTTATAACCTTATGAGCAAGGGCAATTGCAGCGGAAATCCCTGTTGCATATTTATAAACATAAAATGCAGAATAAAAATGGGGAATCCTTAAACACTCTAGAGAAAGCTCTTCATCAATTACAATTGAATCACCGAAATATGTGTCAAGGAGACTGTAATATTCCATTCTCAGAACCTCAAGTGTGAGCGGGTCATTACGCTCCACAATTTCGTGAGTCCTCTTTTCAAACTCCGCAAACATGGTCTGCCTGTACATTGTTGCCCTTATATTATCTATCTCCCTGTTGAGAATATAAGCCTTCATACGGGGATTATCCTTATAAAGTTCCAGGAGATATTTGCTTAAAAGTGTTTCATTAAAAGTGGAAGCCACCTCTGCTACAAATATTGTGTAATCACTCATAATATAGGGCTGACTGGTTTTGGCAAAATATGAATGCATGGAGTGACCCGCCTCATGCATAAGAGTATAAAGACTGTTTATATTCTTCTCTTCATAGTTCAAAAGAATATAGGGCGGAGAATCATAGCAGCCGGAGGAATAGGCGCCGCTCCTTTTCCCCCTGTTTTCATACCTGTCCACCCATCCGCCCATGAGACCTTTTTTCATTATTTCCAGGTACTCAGCCCCCATAGGCTCAAGTGCTTTAACACATGTTTCAACAGCCTCTTCATATTTCATGGAGAAATTTACATCACCTACAATGGGAACATAGGTATCATAAAAATGAAGCTCATCCAGGCCCAAAGCTTTTTTTCTGAAAGCCAGGTACCTGAAAAGGGGGCCTGTATTTTTACGGATTGTATCAACCAGGTTGTCATAAACAGATGGAGGCATATTATCAGAAAAAAGAGAAGCCTCTCTGCTTGAATTAAAATTTCTCACCCTGGAATAAAATACATCCTTTTTATTTGAATGAGATAGGGTCTCGGCAATAGTATTTTTTAATTTTTCATAAGACTGGTAATACTGATGAAAAGCATTTTTCCGCACCTCCCTGTCAGGGCTTATAAGGAATGTGCTGAAATTGCCGTGGCTCAGTTCAAGCTCCTTACCTTCATGGTCTTTAATTTTTCCGAATTTCATATCAGCATTATCAAGCTGGCTGAAAATCTGTGAAGGGGCATGACCGATCTCGCCCGACATGGCCAGTATCTGTTCAATTTCATGGGTACGGGTATGAGGCTTATACCTTATAATTTTTTCAATATAGAACCTGTAATCTTTCATAGACTCATGATCAATGTAGCCTTTAACCAGAGCATCATCGAGCTGCTGTATTTCCGGGGTAATAAAACTCGATGCTTCAGAAATTCTTGTGTATAAATTGACCACTTTCTGATACATGCCGAGATAAAACTGATTCGACTTATCCTCATCACTCTTAAGATGAGCGTAAGTGTAAAGCTTCTCAAGCTCTCTGGATATTGAAATATCGAATTCCAATGTTTCCCGGAACAGGCCCAGTGACTCCCCCATCCTTCCGGCAAATCTGCTGTACCCTTCAATTTTACCTTCAATTCCTCTATAAAGAATATTCCATTCATCATCACTTTTGAACATGGGGGATAGATCCCACTTATCTTCCGATTTAACATCCTTTCTCTCAGGAATGTTCACTGACGTCATTTTAATCTCCTTATACTGATAGTAATCACAATTGTTTTTCAATAATTATTCCGAATGAGACATTTTATTGCAATAATGATGTTTTAATAACATTATATTTTAAATAAATAAATTTATTTTCTCCAGATCCTCACTTTTCCCCAGCATTACAATAACATCATTTGCCTCCAGCTTTTCAACGGGAAGAGGATTGAAAATCATTTCACCATTAAACTTTTTTATCAAAACAATAATTACACCATAATCCTTTCTTAAATTGCTTTCAATCAGGTTTTTACCAAGCAGCGTTGATGAAGTACTTACTACAGCCTCTTCCATGCGCAGGCCGAACTTATCATCAAGTGTTGCAATATCAATAAAATCCACTACAGTAGGCTTAAGAAGCAGTTGTGCCATTCTTTGCCCTCCGATTAAATAAGGAGACACAACCCTGGTAGCTCCAGCGCTCAAGAGCTTTTTCTCATTTTTTACATCAGATGACCGGGCAAGAATAAAAATATCCGGCTTAATCATTTTTGCAGTAAGAGTAATAAATACATTATCAGCATCAGTAGATACAGCTGTTACAATCCCCTTTGATCGCATAATTCCTGCTTTAAGGAGAGTATTCTCATCCCGTGCATCAAGCATAAGATAGGGGATATGGCTGCTTTCAAGCTCAGCAATATTTAAAGAATCATTCTCGATAACAATACACTTCTCTTTATTCCTTATTAATTCATTTATAATAAGCTTACCGATCCTTCCATAACCGCATACTATATAATGATTCTTCAAACCAATAATAGCTTTTCTCACCTTTTTTCTCCCGAAAGTTTTACTGATTTCACCCTCAATAAGCATTCTTATAAAATTACCTAAAGTATAACCGGCAATAGTTATTCCAAAAATAATAATAGATATGGTGATAATGCGTCCGGCAGTAGACAGCGGCTGCACTTCACCAAAACCGACAGTACTCATGGTAATTGCTGTCATAAATACTGCATCAGAAATTGTCATACCCTCTATATAATAATAGGCAAGTATGCCGAACAAAACAGTTAAGAACAGCATAAAGAAAGATAATCTCAGTTTTTTCATTTTTTACCCGGAATAGAATATCAATTAGAACTAATCGCTGATTGTCTCACCTCTGGAGGTGAACGAGATTCCCTGCTGAGCCCTTGTAGCTATCATGATAGTTTCGATCAGGGGCCTGCTAACCTGGCCGTCACCGGACCATTTCACAATAAAATTTGCGCCAATCCCCCCCCTTTTATCCGACTCCTTAATCCCCAGATTATAAGTTTCAAGAGGTTTCAGTATAATTGTATTGTTTTTCAGATATCTGAAAATTATTTTACCTTTTGTATTATAATAATCAATAGTATTAATAATTATAGAATTATTCAAATCAGTATTATGAATACTCAAGGTAATTGCCAGATTAAACTCCCTGGACAAATCACCATATAATATGGATGAATAGGCAGGAACAAAAACAGTTCCCTTCTCTGCCTTCCCGACCGCCTGAGAAAAAGCTCTGTGATTATCAAAAAAGATTATACTGCTGAAAATCAGAAAAAATAAAAATAATTTCTTCAATTCCATCTCATTAACCTCATCTTCCCGGATTATATTCTCTTAAAAATTATCTGCAATAAAAAAATCATTCCGTCAATCAGATCCAAGTTTTCGGCTGCTCCTTATCCGGTTGAGATACCCGTAAATGTATATCTTAAGCATAATTGCAGGATTATACGGCGGTCTACCTTTGCCTCCATCTGTTCCCGGATTTTTAAAACCCAGTTTCAATAAATTCAGCGTGTCAACATAGACATCAATAAATCTCACCGGATTATCTTCTTAAATCATGTCATCCAGCTTATTCTCAAAAAGATATAACTGTTCACGGCTTATTCCATTTATATACATAACCAATTCCTTGCTTGACATTGATTACATTTTAATTACTATTACTATGCAATTAATAAAATTACCCACAGCCCCTATTTTCACACAGTCTGTTCGGCGGCGGGGATATTGAAAGCAGCATAATTACACTAAAAAATATCTTTAGAAATAATTACTGAATTTAATTATCAGGTATATATAGAATCATCCATTATATTCTTTAATCAGTCAATAATATAATTCATTAAAAAAAGATATGCTGCCAGACGAGCACGGGAGACGTCTTTCCAGACAAAGATAGGGGAGGTCATATCATTTTCTATCTAAGTATCTTCGATAACACACAACTGTTTTAGATGCAACTCCCTGATTATCGCTGAAGTTTTTCTAAAGCCTGTAATCTCATCTCCGCACGTGGTAAATATATTTTTGCGGTTTCTTCTTCCCGATCTACCAGTAAAATCTGTTTCATCAATTGTATACATAACTGGTAGTTTTGATTTTCATAAGCCTGAACACCTGCCTTCCGCCATTCTGGAATTTTATCTTTCAATTTGTTCCGTATAGATATTAACTGTTGCTGAGCTGGTTGATAACGTTGTGCAATTTTTTCTAACAGCGGTATTGCCTGAAGTTCACCTTTCGTGTGAATTGTTCGAAGAGCAGTTTGATAGATACCTTCGTCTTGAATTTCAAGTTGATAATGAAGGGCTTGATCATCCCTGGGATCAAGAGCAAGAATTTCTGTAACCACTTCCTCAAGTTTTATCCAATCATCAGTATTCCTGGCTATTGCAGCATCCTTGTGTAAAATTTTAATTTTTTTCGCATTTGGATTCTGAATTTCTGCAGGAGCGGTTAAGCGATAGCCTATGCCAAGACTAATACTTGTATAATTCAGTTTATGACTAATATAAGGATATGATGAGATTTCTGCCTGTAGTTTTATTCTTAAATTCGATGTTATGTCAAAAAATATGCCTGTTCTAGCTTTAAAAAAGATACCATAATAATGATCGTTTTTCGATAATTTTTCTTCAATTAGATTCAAATCCGAAAATTGCCCCCCAACTGCAAAGAAAGGTGCCACTATTTTCCCGGTTGTAAAAGAGTAAGGGAAGTAAATGGCTGGCAGCAACGAGTAGGAATAAATATTTGCTGTTGAGTTATCATTAGATGCAAATGCCCATCGGGAGTAACTTAATTCCTGAATAACAAAAACCTGATTATTTAAAAAACTGGTTGGAAAGCTGTATCCAAGACCAATGCCAAATCCCGGTTTTAACTCGTTAGCCCAGTCACCAATCGGCATAGTATAACCTGATGAAAGATCCAAATGACCATCTTTCCAGAAAAACTGCGAAGAGATGGCCTGGGGACTAAACGAAATAAAAATGCCAATTGTATATATAATAATCGGCATAGCCAAATGCATTTTTTTATTCTTCGTAATTACAGTTTCCAATTTCTCTTTATCAATCGCCCTTAGGATCATATATCCATAAATCATTTAGATAAACAGGAGTAGTTCCGTCATAGTTGCGACCCAAACCCACAATTAAACCATAATTATCTAATGCAGCAAATACCGGCTGATAACGGGGAGTTGCACCTGATTCCATCACAACCCATTGCTGAGTATTAAGATCGAATTTATACAAATCATTTACATAGCCATTAGCCGTTAATCCGCCAAAAACATATAGAGCATTATTGTAATAAAAAAATGCAGGGTCAAAACGCGCACCATTCGTACCTGATATACTCGATAAATCGCCTATCTGAGTCCAGATTTTACTGGCAATTGAAAATTGCCAAAGCTGACCGGAAAGGACGCTGTCATAGCCGCCGAATAGATAAATGCTATCCCCTGCCTGTACCACTGCGTGGTGCCTGCGTACCGGGCCGTTACTGTCTAATAAAGTCCAGGAATTGCCGGAATAATTATAGCGCCAAATTTCATTGGTGTTCTCAGCTATAGGTGGATTTGCCGTATCTGCATACCCACCAATAACATACATATCAGTTGAAGATGCTGATGCTGCAACATAGTAACGCCCAAAGTCGGGAGATTGCAAAGGGTTAGCATTCGTCCAGGTGTTGGTTGCAATATCATATATTCTAGTATCATTATGTTTTATTGTACCATCGTGACCGCCGTATACATACAATTTATTATTATTAAAACTCATTGCATGATAAGCACGTGCAGGATGAAATGTATTTAATACTGTGCTGGAACCGGCAGCGAGATCATACCGGTGTAAGTCTCTTCTGTAACTTTCACCATCGAAACCGCCATAGATATATAATTGCTTGCCGTTTACAACCATTTTGGCTCCCTTGGCAGGCATAATAAATAAAGAATCAGTTATTTTATTCCATCTTCCAATTGAAATTATATGGGAGCCGGATTTACAGATATAAAATTTATACGGAGGTTTTGCATTGGCATCTGGTGTAAAAAAAATTTCTTTATTGGATATTTCCTGTATGGAACCATCATCTGTGGACAGGATTTCGCCCAAAGCTTTCTCAGAAAATCGATCGCCAGATACTGAGATTCTATAGTTTAAAGAATCTGTAGAAAAGTCCGGTGTGATAGTATATGTCTGTTGAACTAGATCATTATATTCACCTATACAATTCTCCTGTTCGATTTGACTGTAAGTTAAATCATCAATGCAGCTAGTAAAAACAATACTTACGATAAATGAAAGTAAATAAACCGGCGATGCTAGATAACAAAAATATTTCATGACACTTTTCCCCAATTCCCTGTAATTTCTTTTATCTTTTTAGGAAAATGTGATAAACTCCAGTATGTTTCAACTCACCGCTCTGGTGTCAAAGAATCGGCCTTCGCGCAAATGTTAAAAAACAGCTTCCCCTATGATCTTAATAAAAACAGCCATTAGAAAAAACATGTCAATAAATTTATCTCTTCTAAATTTCAAAATCTTTACAGGCGATCTAAGCAGTTTAATTTTTGACTTGATATAAAATATAAGGATGTGCAGATTGGCTTTGCCCCCTCCAATTATCCCATGAGTTTTAATGATCCTTCTGATTACCTTATCCACGCAGAATGAATACACTGTATCTTTAATCATATATTTTAAACAATCGGGCCTTTCCTGTAAATCTTCTATAACTGTACCCCTCCTGCGGTATTCCCGGATACGATGCATGGCGGCTGCAAGGCTCTTAAAAGATTATAAAGGCAAAACCATATCTATAAAAGAAGCGGAATTATTTCAAACCGCGCTGTAACATTATTTTAATAACAAAAACATAATACTTTGTTGATAATTATTGATATTAATACCTTAAATAGTGCAGAATAATAAATTATATCTCTCCACCCCCTCCAGCGGCGGGGAGAATAAATCATTTTCTAATTAGAAAAAAAGTTCAGTAATTATCACTGAAATGATTTATAATATATTTCATTATACTTGACTAAAAATATTAGTCTGTAAAATTAGCTTAAGCAGCAGAAATATAAAAAGCTGCTCTGTAATGTTGAAAAAAATGAATAAAAATAAGACACAAAAGAGGTGAAAGAATGTTAAAGCGCGTAGGATTATTTCTTCTTACCAACCTGCTTGTTATAGTAACAGTAGGAATTATCATGAATATAGTTATGCCCATGCTGGGGATACAGGTTCAGGGGGGATGGATGGGCCTTGCTGTATTCTGCGGTGTATTCGGCATGACAGGGGCATTTATATCACTTGCCATAAGCAGATGGATGGCAAAAAGAGCATACAATATCCGATTAATCGGCCCTAATGAGCAGAATTTCGAGCTTCGCGAAATACACGCCATGGTAGCAAAACTTTCGCGCCAGGCCGGACTTCCTGAAGTTCCCGAAGTGGGAATATATGAATCAGCAGATCCCAATGCCTTTGCAACAGGCCCTTCAAAAAGCAAAGCTCTTGTTGCTTTTTCAACAGGTCTTTTAAGATCAATGAAAAAGAATGAAGTGGAAGCAGTTGCAGGACACGAGATAGCACACATTGCAAACGGCGACATGGTTACAATGACTCTCCTTACAGGTGTTATTAACGCACTTGTTATGTTCCTTTCAAGGATGATAGCCCATGCAATAAACAATGCACTCAGAGGGGACGAAGGGGAAGGGGGACTCGGATTCTTCGCCTATATTATGGTTGTAATGTTCCTGGACACATTTTTTATGATACTTGCATCAATTCCAATTGCAGCCTTTTCTCGATACAGGGAATACAGGGCGGATGCTGGAGCAGCTAAATTAACATCACCATCAGCAATGGCAGATGCCCTTATTGCGCTCTCCAAGGCAGCAGGGATTGAAACAAAAAAAGATTCATACGCTATTGCAAAAATCAGTTCAAACAGAAGAACATCACTATGGGCAACGCACCCCTCGATTGAATCACGGGTTGAGCGCCTCAGAAGAATGGTTTAATATATTAAGTGCCTCCGGAAATCCGGAGGCACTTATAAAAAGATTTCACTCCGCGGAAAGAAGAACCTCGTCATTAGTCAAAGCTTCATGTTTAATATCATAAAACTTTTTAACAAGTCCCTCAACAGTAAGATTTTTCTTTTCATTCCCCGAAATATCAAGAATAATCTCACCCTTATGCATCATTAAAATCCGGTTCCCGTATTTTATTGCATGACTCATATTATGAGTAATCATCATGGCAGTAAGCTTTCTTTCACTAATAAAACGGTCTGTAAGCTCAAGTACAATTGCCGCATTTTTCGGATCAAGTGCTGCAGTATGCTCATCAAGAAGTACAAGCTCAGGCCTGGACAGTACAGTCATGAGAAGGGTCAGAGCCTGCCTCTGCCCCCCTGAAAAAAGCTGCAGATTATCATCCATTCTGTGTTCAAGACCCATATCAAGGACTTTCAGTTCCTGCTTAAACTTCTCCCTCATTTTCCGGTTAAGGCTTATTACAGGCCACTTAAACCCTTTTTTACTGCAGATTATCATATTATCTTCAAGACTCATGTTAGAAGCAGTGCCAAGAAGGGGATCCTGGAAAATTCTTCCGATATATTGGGCCCTTTTATATTGAGGCATTTTAGTAACATTTATATCATTTAAAAAGATGTCCCCTTTTGTGGGTGTAAAAAATCCGGCAATAGTATTAAACAGGGTAGTCTTCCCTGCTCCATTGCTCCCCACAATAGTTATAAAATCCCCCTCCTTAACAGTAAGATTAACACCCCTTAAAGCGGTATTTTCATTTACTGTGCCCTGGTTAAAAACCTTTGTTATATTTTCAAGCCTGATCATTTTTCCACCTTCTGAAGAAATTTCCCTGATTCCTTGAACGGGCAATAATAAGACATACAATAATCAGAAGACCTGCAAGAAGCTTCAAGTCATTGGGTGTAAGCCCTATATGATAGCCGTAATATCTGCCAAGATACATTATAGCTTTATAAATTATTGATCCTATGAGAACCCTCAGGGTCAGAACCCATATTCTGTTAGAGGTGAGTATAAACTCCCCTATCATTACAGAAGCAAGACCCATAATTACAATACCGGTTCCAAGCCCCACATCAGCAAACCCCTGGTATTGAGCAGCAAAAGCCCCTGATACAGCCACAAGCCCGTTGGAGAGCCCCACTCCGATTGCCTTCATAGTATTAATGTTTATCCCCTGGGAAATAACCATCTGTTCATTATTACCGAGAGCCCCCAGGGTAAGCCCCATATCAGTTCTGAAAAATATATCGAGAAAAACCTTAATAGCCATTGCAACAAAGAAGAAAAATATAAGAATGGCATAATCCCTGGGAATTATCCCCTCAGTCCATTCAACAATATCGGTAAGTATTGTATGATTTTTCATCAGCGGAAGATTAGCCCTGTTCCCCAGAATCCTTATATTAATTGACCAGAGCATCGTCATAGTTAGAATCCCTGCCAGAAGATGGGGCACCTTTAACCTGTTATGAATAATAGCAGTAACTACACCTGCAGCAACCCCCCCTGCAAATGCCGCAAAGAGCGCAAAAAACACATTGTATCCGCTCACTATCATAGTGGCCATTATTGCCGCTCCAAGGGGGAAGGAACCGTCAACAGTAAGATCGGGAAAATCGAGAATTCTGAATGTTATAAAAACACCCAGCACCATAATGCCGTAAATCAGGCCTTCAACAAATATACCTTCAATCATAAATAAATCCTTAAATCAGAAATACCCTTAAAAAAGAGTTTATTGCATCAGTAATTAGTATCAATGTTAATTCATTAACCTTTATTCGGAATAAATGCTCTAATATTGGGGCTGCCTAAAAAGTATTTTTCTTGTCATACCGGCTATAGCGAAGCGGAATGCCGGTATCTCATACACCTGATTCTATCAGGAGATTCCGGTATTTACACAAACTGAAGTTGCAAAACCGGAATGACAAATTCATTAAAATCCGACTTTTGGGACATCCCCACACGGAACAGCATAATTACACTAAAAGATATCTTTAATAATAATTACTGAATTATTATATAAACAGTTCAAATGTTCTGTCAGGAAGAAGCATGTCAATAAAAAATATGCATTAATTATTCCGGAAGATATCTTTTAGTGCAATAATGCTGTTTTCAATATCCCCGCCGCCTAGGTTGGCGGGGATATTAAAGCATTCTATCTTAAATAAAAACCAGGAAATTAACACTAAAAATATTATAAATTTACTTTGATCAAAACATATACCTTTAATTTCAAACTTGACTTTTAAGAGACAATATATAAAATTATTTATCTCATCTTTAATTAAGAGAATTTTGTACTGGAAAGGTAAAAAAATGGAAATATTTGACGGTTTTATATCAGCAATTGCAAGTGAATTAAAGATCCCCTTTCACAAAGATGGGGAAGGTCACTATACAGCTACAATTGAATTCGATAACGGCAGATCCCAGGATATGCTGGTTACACTTCGCAGAGATGAGGCTGGAGACAGAGTAATAAACTATCATTCTGAGATAATGGAAGTGAAAACCGACATGCCCGATCTTTATAAGTACTGTCTTGTGCTGAACAATACATTTGACTACGGCTCTCTGGCGCTTCGGGGGAATACCCTGGTTATGTATAATTCCATACTTCTTGAGGACTGCGACCCTGTGCGGTTTATTAAATCCTTAATATATATCGCAGCAAAAGCTGATGAACTGGAGGAGATGCTGGTAAAGGATGATTTGCATTAATCAGATCCCCTTCCCGGAGTAATACTGCACCCTCTTCTCCGGGGTGCAGAGGTGAGACAGTGCTGTTCAATCAAAAAAACCCCTACTCTCTGCTCCAGAACTTCTCTGCCAGATAATCAATTTTTGATTCAATATCTCTGTTAAAGGACTTATTGTCATTATTATACTGCTTCAATCTCCATTCAATGCTCTGCCTCCCCAGATCTTCAAAAAACTCCCACCTGTAACTGTACTCTCTGCCGTCAAGAATTGTCAATGCTTCGATCTGCCCTGCGGTCAGCCACCCGGATGAGATTTCATTTTCGATTTTCCCCGGATCCACTCTTATCTCCTTTATACCGGAAAGAGCTATAACCCGCTTAATCTCCTGATCTGAAAGTGAAAAAGCTGCCTTATCAAGTGCATTTTTAAAACTTACAGCATTATTATATTCAACATTTAAAAAATCGTCCTTTGCGGAAAAGTGAATCCCCTCTGAAACCAGTTTTTTTGATACACTGTCAGAAATAGAATAGCGGACCTCCCTGAAAACCTGCTGATCAAAAACATTCTGAATAATAAAGAGAGAGATAAAACTTATAATGCATGCAATAACCGGTGTAGTAACCCAGCCGGAAGCGACTCGTCCCAGGAGCCTGTAATTGATGGTTCTCGCCCCCCTGGTAAGGCCTATACCGATTAAAGCTCCAATTACAGCCTGTGAACTTGAAACAGGGACAAGGGGAAACGCCGGAAGGCCCCTGGAAATAAGAAAGCTCTCCAGGCTCTGGGAGGCAAAAAGAAAAAGAACAAGCGATGAAGCGAGTACAACAATAAGTGCAGTTAGCGGGGTAAGATAAACAATTCCCTGCCCCACTGTTTTCATTACCCTCTGAGAATAAGTAAATACACCTGCAGCAATGGCAACTCCTCCGAGAATAAAGAGCTGCTGGCTCCCTGACATATTCCCCAGAACTGTTTCAATATTACGGAATGGTGCAACAGGAACAAAAACCCCCATAACATTTGCAATATTGTTTGCCCCCAGGGAATATGCGCCGAAAGCCCCCACAACAATTAGTCCAACACGATTATAAAAATCGAGCATGAGCAGGTGTATTTTTACCCTCTTTAAAGCAAACCGGAAAACCATATAAATAATAAATGCAAAAACTCCGGCCAGTATGGGTGATGTTACCCAGCTCATAACAATTTTTGACAATGAATTCATATCAGTAAGTGATGAAGAGAAAAAATTCCACCCTATGATAGCCCCCACAATAGCCTGGGAAGTCGATACTGGAAGGTTCAGTTGAGTCATCCATAAAACTGTTAAAGCAGCAGAGAGGGCAACTATAAAAGCTCCTGCAAGTTCATTTACCGACCCCAGGGTACCGAGAGTATGAGACGTCCCCCCTCCCGATATACCGGCTCCAAGAATAACAAATATTCCGGTAATAATCGCAGCAGTTCTGAACTTAACCATCTTTGAGCCTATTGCAGTACCAAAAACATTAGCAGCATCATTTGCCCCCAGCGACCAGCCCAGAAAAAGACCGCTTGAGAGAAAAAAGATAACCATCATCGCTACACAACCCTCTTCATTGCTGCTATGGCAAGATGATCAGCTATACTTTCGGCTATATCGGAGATTGTATCAATAGATACAATAAAATGCTTAACATGAAGCTTTGCTGCAAGATCAATATCCATTTCAAATATTTCTCTTTTTGCCTTATCTGCAATATGATCTGACTCATTTTCAAAAAATTTAACCTTATGAAGATGATCCTTCACTGTATTTACATCGTAGAAATATGCTCTTGTTGACTGCACAAGGGCGTCTGTTGAATCCACAGCTGTTTCAGCCAGTTTCTTCATTCTGTCATGCAGCGCTTCCGGGATACAGGGCTTTTCCACAACAAAACCGACAATAAGGGATTTTGAAAAATCGATAATGTCATCCATGTCCTCCAGAAGCTGGTACACATCGCTTCTCGACTCAGGGATAAGAGTCTGCACATAAAGCTGCGCCTGAATGTTCTGGCGAAGATCATCAGCTTTCCTTTCAAGTACTGTTATAGTATGAACCTTCTCATTAAATTCTTCTGCTTTACCTGACAGATAAAGATCGAGCCCCCTTTCAAAATGGAGAACCGACTCGCTTACAAGATCTATGAAATTATCAATTTTTATTACAAGATCCTTTGTAGCGCTGAAAATTGAATACATGGCTCCCCCCTACCCCTTTAACAATCAAAGACTAAATCCGCCTGTAAAAAAAGCGACTGAAATGTCGCTTTTTTAATCCAAATATAGAATAAACTGCGACCCTTCTATTCTTTTACCAGATAACTCCCTGCATATCTGCTGTCCCCCTGGATCTCTTCAAGGAGCTGAAATGCCTTATCTTTTGATGCAACAGGCCCGATCCTTACCCTGAAATAATTTTTCCCGTTTACCACAGTTCTGTCCACATAAGAGTCAAAACGTTTCGACTTCAGGACATTTCTCTCCTGCTCTGCCCTGGCAAGCACATCATATGATGCCACCTGTACAGCGAATCCTCCTGTAGCTTTCCTGGTTTCCATATCCCTTGAGACCTCCTGAACCCGGCTCTTCCCGGAATCTATTCTCTTCTCAGAAGGTTTTCTGTTTTCATTCTTTTTTGCGATCTGTTTTGCAGGCTGTTCTTTCGGCTTTGTTTCAACCCTGGCCTGTTTTACAGTTTTAGGAACCGGCTTAACAGCTTTTTTTGCCGGGGGGATAATCTCTTTAATATTATCACCGGTTAACACATCAGCTTTCCCCCTGTTTACATCTGCAGTAAGAGATGTGCCGGTTCCGGTTTCACCTGCAGAGGAGGATCCATCCGTAATCCCTGGTGACATATCTGGAAGCCCTGAAACAGAAAAACCCCCGCTCTCCTTCACATCATCTGAAATATTAAAACCGGGGAGAGGAGGAACATCTTTACTGAAAAGATCAATCCCGCTCTTCTCATCAAGATTAAAATCATTCAATGAAAGATTTCTCTGAGAGGATTTATCATCCTTCATCAGGCTCATGCCCAGAAGAAAGGAAGCTGTAATAATACCAATTACAATTGAAGAGAGTATAATTATTCTGGGAGTATCAAGATGCACTACATAGAGATTTTTTTCTCTTACCCCTTTCGGTCTTGGCTCAAAATTTTCCATATATCTATAACCTGCCTTTTAGTATGTTCCATAGAACCTGAATTATCTATTACATAATCGGCAAGTTTGATTTTTTCATTTAGCGGAATTTGATGATCAAGCCTCTCCCGGATCTCATCCCCGCTAATATTATCCCTTTTTATCCCTCTTTCAATAACCTGGTCAGTAAATGCTGTTACTACAATGTTGCTGTCCATATAGCTGTTAAACCCTGACTCATAAAGAAGAGGTGTATTAACCACATAAATCCCTCTGCCTGAACTTCTTTCCATAACAAGTTTAAGTATGGCAGGATGGGTAATCCCGTTCAGTTTTTCCACCATAGCAGCATCCCTGAAAACAACAGCCCCAAACTCACGCCTCTTAAGAGAACCATCTTCATTAATAAATTCCGCACCGAATTCCAGGGCGATCTGTTTTAAAACATCCCCCCCCGGCTCCATAATCTCCCTTGCAAGCAGATCAGTATCAATTACTTCAGCACCCAGATCCTCAAACATTCTGCATACAGTCCCCTTACCTGATGCAAAAATACCTGTAACACCGATTCTCATAAATTCCCCTCTTTAATAAACTGATTTTTCAGCAGAGAAGAGAGCCAGACCATATCTTTCTCTTCCGGGGATTTACCGCAGGATGCCTGAAGAATCTCCTCTGCAGCCTTTTTATTACACATAATTTCATATATTCCGGGAAGATTAATCATAGAGCCCATATCCCCCCCCCCCTCTTCTAAAAAACCTCTGATTATCTCCCTGTCCGCCACTCCTTTCCCCCCGGCAAAGTCATCAATATTCTCATACTTCACACCTTTAACAGGGAGTCCCCTATTATTGATAAAAGAGATTCCGGGAATCTGCCGCTTCTCAATATAAGACTCAAGGGAATCCCTGTAACCGACAAAAGATTTTCTTGTATATTTTCCCCCTGACATATAAGCACCACTCGATTTAAAAATATAGGATGCATTAAAACCTTCAGGCGTGGTGAACCTGTTATTGAAAATCGAGGAATATCTCCTCTGGTAAGCTGTACCCCGGGCATAAATATTATTCCCCGAAAAGGAAAAATCGAATCCTGCCATACCTATACTTTCAAATCCGGCGTATAGGCAGAAATTCAGGGCATCCCCCGCAACTGAGCCTGTACCGGAATCGATTGATCCCACCAGTCCCGGATTAAAATCATCTATAATCTGCGAAACCGGATGGCTGTTAAGGGAAAGATACCCTCCATATCTCTTCACAAGATCGGGATTAGAAACGATAGAAAAAACGCACAAAGTATCATTAAGATTTTCACCGAGAAAATGTTCAGAAAGCCTGGGCTGGGGATCAATAGAAATAACAACGTCCGGAATAATACCTTTTGCAGAAAGAACAGGGAGAGCTGAATCAACAGCAACAATATAAAAAAAATCTTTCAGACGGTCAATGTGGTCAATATAATCTTCAATGGATGGAGCAGATGAGACAATAAGAGCTTTTGATCCGGTAAAAGCATTTTTCAACGCAGCTATAGGCGTTACTCTGCTGAAATTACTGAAATTATTCAGCGCATTTCTCAAAAAAAGCCATCCGAAGGCCTTAACTGTTGAGCTGTTCCTTGCTTCCCTGTCAATCAGGCGCTTTATAATCCCTCTTGCAGTACTGTAATACTCACCAAAAACCCTTACAGAGGCGCCATGTTCAAAAACCTGTACGCCGCTTATTAAATTGAAATCAATGTGCGACATTAAATCTTTCTCAAGGAACATCAGATCTTTCCCTGAATAAAATACAATATTCTCCCCCCGGGCAATAAAAGAGGTGAGCTCATTTTTTAAAATTTCTTTCTCAATCCCGTCAAGTATATCAATTACAATTATTTTTCTGTATTTACTTAATATATCTTTTGACTCAATAAGGTGGTAACCGAGAGAGCAGCCAAGTACTATAAGAAGTGAAAATCTTTCAGGATCAAAATCGAAACTGACTTTCTTCCCCTCCCTGACAGGGTCAAGCCTGCTGTTAAGGGGAACATAGGTGGAACCGCTTTTCACAACAACAATGCTGTTCCCGCTCCGTGAAGTTTCGATTATATATTCTTTATCATTTATGCTCATCACTTAAATCCCGGCAGATATTCCTTTACATCCGACTTAACTGGATTTTACAGGTATTGTCATTCCCGCGCAGGCGGGAATCTCATAACTCCTGATTTTTGCAGGAGATTCCGGCAGTGCAGTCATGATGGCTGCCTACATTATAACTTCGGCCGGAATGACAGATATTCATCCCTTAAATTCTACAATCCAGATAAAGGTATTAACCTTCAGCTATTAAAAATATTTTGTTTGTTTTTTTTATTTCCGCTTTATATAATGGATTTAATGTAACGGTTCGGGGAAAATGGCAATTAAAAAAAAATTATTATATATTAGCGTTTCAGCTCTGATTCTATTCCCCCATTGCAGCAGGGAGAAAGCTAAACAATCCATGATCGATATGGAGTCAATCCTGCCCGATGGCTCCAGTAATCAGAGATATATTTTCAGGAATGAAATAGAACAGGAAGAGCGGCGTACAAAAAGATATAATCCGGATAAAGATAAATTTTAATATTTTTCCGCAAGGAGCAGCTTAAATGAAGAGATTATTATTCATAATACCGGCTTTATTGATTATTCTGGCAGCAGGGATTAATCACTTTTCATGCAGTAAAGATAAACAGGGGTTTCTTTTAGGCAACTCCGGGGAATCGCCCATACGAAAAGAGATTGAGTCCACCAGAGCAGATGAAATACAATCTGCCTTCCGTAAAATTTTCAAGATGTATGAAGACAGTGTGGTCTACATTACCACTGAGCAGACAGTTCAGATAAGACACCCTTTTTTCGATGATCCCATATTAAGAGAATTTTTCGGACGCGACAGAAGAGAGCCCCAGACACAGAAAAGAACAGGCCTTGGCACAGGTTTCATCATATCTGAAGATGGTTATATCTGCACCAATCACCATGTAATCAGCGGCGTTGACAAAGTGAATGTTACCGTAAAGGATAAAATATATGAAGCCCGTGTAATAGGATCTGATGAGCGGACAGATATAGGGCTTCTTAAAATTGACTCAAAGGAGAAGCTTAACCCGGTATATTTTGGAGACTCCGACATTGTTCAAGTAGGTGACTGGGCTATTGCCATAGGGAATCCCTTTGGCCTGGATAAAACTTTTACTGTAGGTGTTATAAGCGCAATCGGGAGAAGAGACGTGGATTTCATGGGAGGCTCGCATATCCAGACAGATGCATCGATAAATCCGGGAAACTCAGGCGGTCCCCTTATTAACATATATGGAGAAGTTATTGGAATAAACAGAATGATTTATTCAAAGAGCGGCGGATACATGGGTATAGGCTTTGCAATACCTATAAATACAGCCAAATCTGTCCTGGTCCAGCTTCAGAAGTATCAGCAGGTAAAAAGAGGATATCTCGGTGTAAGCATTCTCCCCATATCTGAAAATGATGCAAAGCAGATTGGGCTTGAAAAAAACGAGGGAGCCTTTGTGGCTGAAGTTGTTGAGAAAAGTCCGGCAGCTGATGCAGGGGTAAGGGTTGGCGATGTTATAGTCCGGATTAATAACAATAATATTAAAGACACCAAAGATCTCCTCAATGTTATTGGCGAGACAAAAGCAGGAGAAACAATAACATTGACAATCTGGAGAAACAGACAGCTTATTACCTTAAAAGCAAAAATAAAGGAGCGCCCGGCAAGATAATTTTCTCTGATATTTCAGATAAATAGAGCATTGAGAATTATAAAAAAGTTTAGTAATAATTACTGAAGAAAATAACGGGAAATACCGTTAATATGGAATAGATAGTTTTGAAAAATCCATAAAAAAGACAGGTTTTTTATGCATGAATACAGTCCCGAGAATAATCTTATGGTAATGTTACTTCTGATAATTCTCACTTTCGGTTTATACTATTTCTGGTGGCTGGCAAAGGTCAGCAGGATTTTCAGTGATGATCCTGTGATTAACATACTTCTCACAATTTTCACCTTAGGGATCTGGAGCCTATATCTGAATCTTAAGTATATGCAGAAATCTGAAATGCTGAATGGCAGGGATATGAAATGGTTTATGTTTCTCTTTCTCCCTATTTCGCCCCTTATCATCCAGCACAACATAAATGAAAAATTTTTCCCGGGTAGATAAAATCACAGGAGTACATAATGATTGTCAGGTGTAAAAGTTGTAATTCTGCATTTGCTGTGGATGACGAGAAAGTTTCGGGGAAAAAATTCGCATACAGCTGCCTGAAATGCGGTACAGAAAATATTGTGGATAACCGCATAGATAATATTCACGGGAATGAGGCTGCTTCTCCACTTTCCGGTGCTGAACCTGACATTAAACCCCGATCTGCAGCTGATGATACATTTGCTGATACCCCTGCTGCCGCTGATGACGATATTTTTTTTGATGAGAATGAGTTTGATTCACTAACACCAGACAATAATGAAATCACCGGAAAAGCAGCTTCTGATGAAGAATATGACTTATTTACTGATGATGAAATACTTTCATTTGACGATGAATCAGCTGCTCATACAAAAACTGAAACCTCTACCGGTAAAGAGGATTTGATTTTCGATGATCTTGACTCTTCCGGAATATCGATTGAAGAAAGTTCCTTTGAAGACTCAGATGCTGCTCAACCTGCCGGGAATGAACCTAAGCTGACCCGGCAGGAGGACATAGACGAGCTTTTTGCAGCAATCCCTGACTCTAAAGATAAAACCCCCTCAGCAGAAGATGAAACCCCTCTGGATCTTAATGAGATTGATCTGGAATTTGAAGACACACCCTCCATTGACATGGAAGATGAAATAGCAGTATTTGATGATGAAATAAAATCTGAAGATGATATTGACATAGATCTTGCAGAACTTGACATCGATTTTGATGAGTCAATTGATTTTGAAGATACAGCAGAATCATCCGATGGCATTGCAATTGACCTGGATGATGAAATAAGTGAACCGGAAAAGAAAAAATCACCCCCTCCGGATATTGAAGATGCCGGAATATCTGAATCAGATGAAATTGACCTTGATCTCGATTTTCCCGAAGACTCAATAGATGAGCTATCTGAAAAACCGGGCCATATGGAAGTCACATCTGATGAAGATATAACCCTTGATCTGAAGGAACTGGACATTGACCTTGATGAATCGGAACTGCCGGAAAGTGACGAAATAGCATCTGATGAATTTGATGAAGACCTTAAGCTCAATCTGGACGAACTGGACATTGACCTTGACGAAGAGGTTGTTGCAGAATCTGAAGATTTACTTATATCAGATTCAGCGGCAGATGCTGATGATGACCTTACCCTTAATCTTGACGAACTTGACATAGACCTTGATGAACATATTGCCCCTGCCTCAGGGAGTGAACTCCTGTCAGACTCCCTTTCAGAGGAGGATGAAGATCTTACCCTGAACCTCAACGAACTCGATATTGACCTTGAAGATGAAGTTATCAGATCGAGTCTTGAAGAAGTTGAAAGGAACTCTTCATTTGACGAAATAGATGAGGATGAAAGCATTACAATTGATCTTGATACACTTGATATAGATGTCTCAGACCTTGATGAGGCACAGGATTTTGATTTTCATGATGATGAAGAAAAGCTCACGATTGAAGATGCAGAGCTGACCTTCCATGAATTAACTGAAGACAAGCACCCCGGAAAAGACAAAGCTTCAATCAAACAGCAGATAAAGGATTCTCTCGATAATATTGACCCGGAATTTGAACTTCACGCTATTTCAGATGATTCAACAGCGCACGAAACGCACATAATTGATACAATAGATGAACTCCCTGAAATAGATCTGGATGAGTATGAAGAATTCCTTTCGGAAAAACAGCCCGATTCTCAAAGAGCTCATCCACTGAATGTAGATAAATTAGCTGATGACATAAATTTTGATGACATAGAAATTATCCCCATAGATGATGATCTTGACATCTACACTTCAGAAGATGAAATATCCGATAATTATATATCAGGAAGAGGAACAACTACCCTTTCAATAGATTTCTCTTTAAAGTATTCCCGCTTTGAGGCTCTATTGCGCCTTACCGGACTATATTTCTTAACCCTCATACCCCAGTTTATAGTACTGATTGTTTACACAGTAATCTCTATTATTCTTGGATTTATTAATCAGGTGGTAATCCTCTTTACAGGTCACTGTGTAGAGGATTTCTCCCAGATAACAGAAAACACTCTCAGATCTCTGATTTACATTAAAACAAATATAACCGGGATTGTTGAAGACCGCCCTGTTTTCTCAGGAAGACCTGATATCAATCATCAGCTTCAGCTCAGCATAACCTATCCGGTAAAATATTCCAGAAATATAGCTCTACTGCGCCTCTCTATAATCGGGATAATAATTTTCATATTACCCCATCTGCTCATTCTCACTTTTCTCACTCTGGCAGTACCAGCAGCCTTTATTGCGGGACTGATAATTGTAATAGCAACAGGAAGATGGCCCGGCATACTTTTCACTTTCCTTACCAAGTATTTCAGATACCTGACAAAAGTTACAGCATTTGCAATAGGGCTGAATGACGAATACCCGCCATTCAGGTTTGAATAGAGGAATAAACAGCTTACTTTCTCAGCGTCCGGACTCAAACAGGAAAAACAGAATCTCCCGATGAAAATTTCAGAGGGAGATTTTTTTATGCTCATTAACAGGCATGGCAGATCTGATTTCACCAAGCTCTTTCAGATCAATTTCAGCAGTAATTACCCCCTCACCCCTTTTAATGCTTTTCACTACTCTCCCCCAGGGATCAACAATCATGGAATTCCCCGAGGTTTCCTTTTTATCAGAATTAACACCGCCCTGGTTCGGTGCAAGCAGCCAGGTCTGGGTTTCAATAGCTCTTGCCCGTACCAGGATTTCCCAGTGTGCATCCCCTGTTTTTTTTGTAAATGCTGAAGGGATTGCAATCACCTCTGCCCCCCGGGACCGGAGAGCTGAAAATAGTTCAGGGAATCTGAGATCATAACATACAGCCAGCCCCATAGGCCCTGCAGGTGTATCAGCGACAATTATATCCTCCCCATGCTCAAGCTCATCAGACTCCCTGTAAATTCCATGGGAATCTCCTACTTGAGCATCAAAAAGATGAATTTTATCATAACGGGATATTTCAATGCCGCTGCTGTTATAAATCCTGCAGACAGATCTGACTCTGCTTTTAATAAAGGTACCATCAGGCCTTACAGCAGAGGGGATAGTGCCACCCACAATCCATATACCAAGATCAGCAGCCTTTCTGCTTAAAAAGCTTCTGATCCGCCCTGAAGATTCCACTTCACAGGCTCCCTCTGAAATCATCTGACCCGTATTAAACACAGCAAAATTTTCAGGTAAAACCGCAATCTCTGCGTTTCTACCGGCAGCCTCATTAAGAAGATCACCTGCGGAAGCGAGATTTCCCTCAATATCATCACCACTTACCATCTGAATAACTGCAGCAATACTCATATCCCCTCCAGAAAAAAATTCTCCGGATCAGTAATCACCGGAGAATTTATATAAAAGAACGCTTATTGTTTGCGTACCTGATGTCAGGAATGCCAAATACTTTTTTTACAGAATATTTTTAAAAATGCAAGAAATTTTTGACGCTTAATGGGGCAAATATGATGCAATCAAAATGAATACACTCACACGATACAACGTGATTTTACGAAAAAGCAGGAAATACATGGATGTATTCATCCGAATGGAACATTCAATGTTTATTTTGCAGCTGAATTAAAGATTACAAGCTTATTCCAGTCAATATTCCCATCATTATCACAAAAAGTATTTGAAAATTCTTTTGTAAATTTATTTATCATCTGAGAAAATGAAATCATAAAAGCGTCATTCTTCTCTTTTGCTTTATATCCAAGCGGTTCAATTAACTCTATATATAATTCCGGATTACCCGAAATAAATTCCCAAAATTTTTGTCCGCAATATTTGTAATAATCTCCTTTATCTGGATTATTATCTTTTCCGTAGCAACAGCCATTTACAGCAACAATCTGTAATTGAGAATTACTTGTTCTTAATGTTTTTTTAGCGGTTACAAAATCACTTCTCATTTTTTTAATTTGAGAACTATTTCCCCAATTCGGCCCGGATTTTATAGTAACGATATTTCTCTGTCCATTAGAATCAAACTCAAGGTCAACACCTGTTATTCCTGATTTGCGACCACCATATACTTTTTCATTAATGGTGCTACTGCAAAAAGTAGGATTAATGCTTGACATATAGTGATTATT
>CAZBFP010000022.1:0-64183 GCA_964491265.1 uncultured Leptospirales bacterium
TAATTTAAAGGGCACCACCGCAGGTGGTTTAGTTCAACTAAGCATAGAAGCGGCGACCGGCCACAAGACTTGGAAGACGTGTCCGGTCTTGGCCTGCGGCAAATTTTAACCTCTGGGAGTATCCTACGGTGAAAACTTCTTATGCCCCGGGAGTGTTATATGCAATGCCCGCTTTTTCATGAAATTTGATTGACTTTTCATGAAATCTTATTATATTGTATATAGTGAGGTAAAAACATGGCAATCCTACAAGTACGAGATATTGATGACAGACTATATTCTTCACTAAAAGCAATTGCAAAAAGTGAAAATAGATCCATCAGTCAAGAGGTAATATCTATAATAGAAAAGTATCTTTCAAACCCTGCTATTTATAAAAATAATCCGACTAGAGAATTTATAGCCCTTTCCGGTGCATGGGATGATGAACGAAGTGCAGATGAAATAATTGATTCTATAAAAAAATCACGTAATAACTCTAAGAGGTTTAAATCAGAAAATGTCATATTTGATTGATACTAATATAATTATTTACAGCATAAAAGGTAATGCCGTTGTACAAAACAATTTTTTAAAAAATGAACATATTCCAAAGTCCATTTCTGTGATTTCTTACGGAGAACTATTGTTTGGTGCTAAAAAGTCTCAAAATTTAGAAAAGAATATTGCTATGGTTTATCGTATAAAAGAGTTATTCCCAATTATAGATGTTGATCAAGCGATTATTGAAACATTTAGTGAATTGAAATCAAACTTACAAAAATCAGGTTCAACTATCGACGATTTTGATTTACTAATCGCATCAACTGCCCTAACTATGAATTCCATATTAGTTACAAACAATGAAAAACATTTTAACAGAATAAAAGGTTTAAAAATAGAAAATTGGTCCAAATAGAAAACAGCGGGCACTGCCTATAACCTATAGAAGTCTTAACGTAGCTGCCGCAAAAAAACCGCTAAGTTTCACCAGAAAAACCTGATATTCATGGATATGCTCCGGCTGAAGCGTATGAGGCGGCTTGTTGAAATATTCTGCAAGGTTCCGGACATGGTTTATGTACGTGGATATTGTTACCTCGCTGAATCCCCGGATCTGCATTACCTCCCGCACCTCACGTCTTGTAAAATGTTTTACTGTAGCCATCTTCGTTCCTCCTGTAATTTGTACTTTACATTATTACAGGAAAAGATATGATTATATTCAAATAATTTCAAGGGCACCACCGCAGGTGGTTTAGTTCAACACGAGGCATAAGCGGCGCTCCCTATCGGTCGCTTGGCCTTCGGCAAGTTTTCACCTCCGGGAGTACCCTACGGTGAAAACTTCTGCTATGCTTCGACGTTATCGACAATTGCATTTATATACTTGTTAATATACTTGACTTTTCCCACCCTTTTTTTATCTTCTACATAGGAGGTATCCTATGCCACAAATATCACTTTACATCGATAAAGAAACTTTAAACAAAATAGAAAAAGCTGCAAGCAAGGAAAAAATTTCTATTTCGAAATGGGTTGGAAAAAATATTAAAAAAGTCATAAAAGATGATTATCCGAAAGGTTACTTTGATTTATTCGGTTCTATATCAGATGATTCATTTGATATTAAAACTTTAACTTTTAAAAATGATTCCAAAAGAGAAAGTTTATGAACTATTTTTTAGATACAAATATTTGTGTATATTTTCTTAAAGGATTATACCCATCAGTATTAGAAAATATTAAAAATTCAAATCCGAATAATATTAAAATCCCATCAATCGTTAAAGCTGAACTGCTTTATGGAGCTGAGAAAAGTCAGCATAAAACAAAAAACCTAACAAATACTAATAGATTTCTTGAACCATTTGAAATTATACCATTTGATGATGATTGCTCGATCATTTATTCTAAAATTCGAGCAACTCTGGAATTAAAAGGTACAGGAATCGGTCCAAATGATTATTTAATTGCTTCAACAGCATTAGCAAAAAATGGAATTCTTGTCACAAATAACAGCAAAGAATTTGAAAGAATAAAAAATTTAAAAATTGAAAACTGGACCTTGAAATAAATGCAACAGCCGATAACTTATAGAAGTCTTAACGTAGCTGCCGCAAAAAAACCGCTAAGTTACATTAGCAGTTTCTCCTGTACCAGAAAAACCTGATATTCATGGATATGCTCCGGTTGAAGTTTATGAAGGGGCTTGTTGAAATATTCTGCAAGGTTCCGGACATGGTTTATGTACGTGGATATTGTTACCTCGCTGAATCCCCGGATCTGCATTATCTCCCGCATTTCGCGTCTTGTAAAATGTTTTACTGTAGCCATCTTCGTTCCTCCTGTAATTTGTACTTTACAATATTACAGGAAAAGATCTGATTAAATTCAGATAGTTTCAAGGGCACCACCGCAGGTGGTTTAGTTCAACAGAATGTAATCGCTACATTTATTCATAAAAAAAAGACTGCCTGAGCAGCCTTTTTTTATTCAAAATTTATTCAAAACTACCAGAGCGAAAACCAGCTTGTATCTTTAGATTTCCTCTCCCACTGATCGTCTGCAGGAGATGGGGTATAACGTCCCTCTACCTGTGTCCATTCATACTTAGGCCCCATCATCTCTCTCATTCTCCAATCGGGAGTTGAAGCAGATGGCCCCATCTTACCGGTAGCACTTCTTTTCCACCAGCTTATAGTAACCTCGGCAGGAGGCTGAAATTCAAATGACCAGATATATGAATTTCTGATGGAATTATGTTTACCGTCAAGCTGTGTTGAGCTGTAATACCATGGCGCTGCGTTAAAATCTGCTGCTGCAGTTGTCAATGCATCATTTGTATCGACAGCAAGACCTGCAATACCGATATTCATTCCGGTTGTATGATATATCTCTACTGCCAGATTGCTGTTTCTGCTTTTAGCTTCAAATATAAAATTACGGCATCTCTCTCCAACCCATTTGCCGTATCCGTCATTTGGAAGATAATTTTTATCGCCGCTGGTCCATGCCGGATCGAGAAGAGCAATTCTGTTTATAGTAATTCCGGCATCAAACGCATACTTCATAAGATTATTTACAACCTGATTTCCAAGCGAATGCCCGACAAATCTTATATTACCGGAGACATTATTTTTAAGAGCATCATTAACATAGAGAGAAAGGAGTTTACTTATACTGTCAACAATAACGCTGGAACCTTTAAAGTCCAACCTGCCGTCCCAGTTTTTATAGAAAGCATCCCCATTAGAATCAACGACTCTGTACCTGCTCCCTTTGTATCCCTGGAAACTCCAGATCTTTGCTTCGGCATCATGAACTCCACCTACGTTACCCTGAACCAATGCAGGCTCATCGGCAAACTGCTGCCAGTAAACAAATCCTGTATTCCACCCCTTATCTATCCATGAGTGATTGGTAAACTGTCTTAATCCGTTATATTTTGTCTGACCTTTAAAATCATCTTCTGCCCAGAAAAACTGCTCGTAACCGTATGATGAGCGGCCGTAATAATCACTCTGCGTAACCGCATTAGGCTGCCATCCGTGAGCGTATATCATGGTAGGTTTTGAATCGTCGTAAAAAGCATTCTGAACACCGGGGAAGTATTTTTCGCATTCACCGTTTTTACCGAAAAAATAGAGTCCATAATCCAGATCCCTGTTTTTGTAATTTACTTCAAAAGACAACAATTGACCTGTGATATCCTTTATTCCATTTACAGTTAGTTTGTATTCAAGATTCTGCTGAAGTTTCATTCTGGGGATTACAATAATTCTATCATAACTGTATATAAATCTCACCGGAACTATACGGTTATATTTAATCTCGTTAAGTACAACAGTAGCGCTATTTATCGATGAACCATCTATTACCTTACTGAAAGATAAATCAACCGGGAGATTTACTTCTACATTCTGCGCACCATTCGCAATATTTCCCGATATAAGCTCTGGAGAAGTATTATCAGACGATGTTACCGTTACATAAATGTCAGCTTGACCAGATTTCTGTATTGTAAATGAGTCATCCCGGGTCAGAGCTGGAAGGTTAATATCTATCAGTCCCGTTTCGGTATTCAAAGATGTTTCAACATCGACAGAATTTCCGTCGGAATCAAGGATTACAAGATCCCCTACAGTTCCGTCTTCAGAAGGAACTGAAAAAACATTAGAGTTTTCAGGAATTGTTACAGTACTCCCATCCTCAATATCATCACAGGAGGGAAAGGCTATAAGAAGCAATAATCCCAAAATAACTGCCGAAATTCTTTTTTTCATACATTTCTCCTTTCACATGAATCGGAACTGTTCCGAATTTATTTATTTATAAAAATCGGTAGCGGTTTATTTTTAGGGGCACGGCGCTTCTCATATGCACCCCCGAAAATAATCTGTTACCATAAATATCATACCAGTTTGATATTTTAATGTCTTGTCAAATAACGGAATTTACAATTTCTGTCTACCGGCGGGACGGTTTTTTTATTTTTTGCTTTTAATTAACAGATTTATTGTGTATATAATCTATATAAACCTGCCATAATTGAAAGGAGAGCATTTAAAAACAGCAATGCATAATTTATTTATTACAGAATACTCCATCGGATTTGTCTGCCCTGCACTGCTTTCCCTGGTAATCAGTGGTACAATATTTTTACGACAGTTTAACAGAAGAAAATTTACCCCTGACAGAACCAGTCTATCCCTTTATTTTCTCGGTGCATCTGTTTATAATGTATTAAACTTTTTCGGATTCTCCATCTACTCAGCTGACGCACAGATAGTCTGGTATATCCAGACTTTTGCTCCATTCATGGTGTTATTCATGATACGCTTTGCCTATTATTACCCGGAAAAGTGGCATGAATCAGAAAGAAAGGCTGTTCTTATCTCCGCATCAGTTATATCAGTTTTTGCTATTTCCGAGTACTGGATAAACAGCTGGAATTCACCGGTTATGCTTTTCGGGCACACATCGGGATCTGAATATCACTCAAGCGCTATCCCTCTCGTAGTCGCTCTTTTTTACGCATGGGCGACTGCAGTTTTTATTCGCCGGGGAATTGATTACGAAAAAAATAACGGAACATATTCCGGACTTATGAAAACGATTACAAATCCCCGAAGCAGAGAAGCGGCGACATCCCGTAATTTCGCGTGCCTTATATCTCTCGATATAATCCATTCATTTATGGTATATGGAGTTATGAACAAAATCTCCATCAGTTCATTTGCCATCTCTTTCGCAACAGCCATTGTTGTACTTGTAATCTATTCACTTTACACCAGCGTCTATCTGCATTCATCATATGAAAACATACCTGTGATATACAGACTTACAGGACTCCCCCTGGTAATGAGTCTTATCATGATCACTGCCGGCGGATATCTCATGATGCAGTCCCGCTCTCTCTCATACGACGAGATGAACATAACCATAATCGGAGAACTTAAAACGGATAAAGCATCAGGTCCGGTCACCGGCAAACTCCCGGTTTCATATATTTCAACTGAAACAAAAGATGGATGGAAAATTTTTTACGACAGAGATATGAATCTTCCGGATGTAATCAGCACCGGGATATGGGAAGAGCCGCCAAATTATATTAAGATGAAAAGTGGGAGTAACCTGCATGATTATTCAAAAATTGAACCGGGCAGGAGATACTCCATTCAGATTGATAAAGTAAATTACAATCAATACCATCGGAAAATTGAAGGGAGAATTTACGGATTCGGTTTCCCCTATATAGATTACCTGAAGTATATGCACAAAACGGGACGTTTCATCCTGATAATAATGATTATCTCCATGCTGCTTATCATTACAATACTCCCCGTACTTTACTACTTCGGTGTAACGGGACCTTTGCGAAAGATTATCCGCAACAATCTTGAAAAAAATGACTCGCTGGAGGTGGAGGAGAATGAGCTTCATCATATTGAAAAAATACTCAAGAATACACCAAGGAGTAAATCTCTACCGGAAACGCCTGAAGAGATTTCACCGGCATTAAGAAAAAAGCTCGATAAGATAATATCATATCTTGAAATCAATTACCATGACGATATATCAAGAGAGGGACTGGCTTCGATGATTGACCTCGACCCGGATTATATAAGCAGACTCTTTAAAATTTATACAGGTATGAAAATTGGGGATTTCATAAACAAGCTCCGCATCGAAGAGGCTTCCCTTCTCCTGATCTCAAGTGACAAATCTGTATTAGATATCAGTCTGATTTCAGGTTTCGAAAGTCTACGCACATTCAATAGAGCATTTTTTAAAATTACAGGAGAAACTCCTACAGTCTTCCGAAATAGTAATCAGATAAAAACAACTGATAAATAAAAAACCGTTATCCCCGCCGTTGATGGGCGTCGGAGACATATACTGTTAAAATCCAGGAATTTCCTCTCCCATAAGGGTGCTGAGGGTAAAAAGGTGTTATTTTAAACATTTCTAAGCACCTATTTTGAAGGTATTTTACAATATTATTTTTCCTTTATAATCAATTTTAGAAATCAATATGTATATATTTCCCTTTGACAATTATATGCTATATTTGCTAATATTTTACTATAAACGCTTGTAATCAATTGCTCCTCAAGTCAAAAATTAAAAGTGCCTTCACATAACCAGGGGATTTTTAATTTTTGACTTGAGGGTGACTATATCGCTTCAAATAACACAAAACATTGTCTGAAACGGCCAAAAAACTTAAGATCGGCACGTCCTGTGCCGGTTAAAAAAAACTTGACGTTGATACCACAAATTAGTACTATAACATTAATATGAATGTTAAAAACAGAAAGACTTTAGAAGATATATTCAAAAAGCCAACAATGTCATCCATTCAGTGGAAAGACATCGAAGCCTTGTTGATATCTATTGGCGCAGAAATAAGCGAAGGTGAAGGATCAAGAATCCGGATCAAACTTAATAATGTACGCGCTGTTTTTCATAGACCGCACCCGAAAAAAGAAACAGATAAAGGTGCAGTGGCATCAATGAAACGATTTTTAGAAAATGCAGGTGTAAAACCATGATGGAATACAAAGGATATATAGGAATAGTAAACTACGATTCAGATGCAAAAATATTTCATGGTGATGTAATAAATACAAAAGATGTAATTACATTCCAGGGAACTTCAGTTAAAGAAATAGAAAAAGCTTTTAAAGAATCAATTGATGATTATATAAAATGGTGCAAAGAAGAAGGTGTTAGTCCGGAGAAACCATATTCAGGGAAATTCAATCTTAGAATTTCTCCGGAACTTCATAGAGAAATAGCGATAGCTTCAACTAAAATGAATGTATCTTTAAATAAGTTTGTCGAGAAAGCACTTATCGATGAATTGTCTCATATAGAATAAAACTTTTAGTACAGCCTCTGCCATCCGAGCGTCGGCTGTAAGAAAACTTTCTGTAATTTGGCCGCTTCACTTAACACGGGGCATAAGCGGCGCTCACTGCGTTCGCTTGGCCTGCGGCAAATTTTCACCGGAATACGTAATTATATATAATATGCAATAATTAGACGGAGGACAAAATGAAGATTCATGTAATTGAACCCCTTGCTGTCCCGGCTGAAAGCATGGAGCAGTTTAAGAAAGAATTTGCCGGACGCGGACACGAGGTGGTGAGCTTCCCGGATAGGAATGAGGATCCCGCAGAAATCATCAAAAGATGTGAAGGTGCCGAAGTAGTTGTAATAGGGAACCTCCCCTTCCCGGAAGAAGTTGTATCTGCACTCACTGATCTGAAAATGCTTGCTGTTGCTTTCACCGGCGTTGATCATGTTGCTGTAAATAAATGCAGGGAGAAGGATATCCGCATATGCAATGCTTCCGGATATTCAACTATTAACGTTGCGGAGCTTGCCGTGGGGATGATGCTGGATCTTCTTCGTAACATAACAAAACTTGATCCCATTACAAGAAATGGGGGGACAAAGGACGGCTATGTCGGTTTCGACCTGGCCGGGAAAACAGTGGGGATCGTAGGTACAGGTGTTATCGGTACCAGGGTGGCAAAAATTCTCCAGGGTTTTGACGTAAAACTTCTTGGATACGATGTAACTCAAAAGGATGAAATAAAAAAATATGGTGTGGAATATACTGATCTTGATACACTGCTTCAGAAGAGTGATATTGTGACACTCCATTGTCCTCTAAATGATTCCACCAGGGGATTAATAAATTCTGCAAAAATCGCTTTGATGAAAAAATCAGCATACCTTGTCAACTGCGCCAGAGGCCCGGTAGTAAAAACCGCTGATCTTGCAGAAGCTCTCAAGAACAGGACAATTGCCGGCGCAGCGCTGGATGTATTTGATGTTGAACCTCCGCTCCCCCTTGACACTCCTTTTCTTTCTATTGAGAATACAATAGTTACCCCCCATATCGCCTTTGCATCAAGGGAGGCTTTTCTCAGGAGGCTTGACATAGTAAAAAATAATATCAATTCATGGCTTGACGGATCACCAGAAAATATAATAGTCTGATACTATAAAGAGTAAAACTCTGCCCTGAGATCAAAAACATGAGGGTGCCCGGATTGGACACCCTCATGTTTCTAAAAAGTAATTGTTAAAAAAGAAAGGTTATTATACTTCAAAGGATCGCTTAACAAATTTACAAAATCTAATCAAGAATATACTAATAAAAACAGTATATTCTATTTTTATTTCTTTTCATTCCTGTACGATTCAGCAAGGAGTGAAATATAATGTTTGGTTTTCTGATTCTTGCCGAATCGATTTATGTTATCCAGGAGCTGCATCATACAGGCCGGACATCCTGTTGATACAATATTTGCTCCGGTATTATTAATATTGTCAGCCTTTTTCCTGCCGAGAGAAGCAGATGTATCGTAATGTGAAATAACATACGATCCTCCGCTGCCGCAGCATTTATCCGCTTCAGACATCTCTTTGAAAGTAACACCCGGTATGCTTTTGAGAATTTCACGCGGCTCATTGAATACCTGCATTGTTTTTTTCAGGTGGCAGGAATCATGATAAGTCACCACAGCATCAACTTCCCCTTTCGGTTCACGATACTTTATAACTTTAGTAAGGAAAGTGGAGATATCATAGGTCCTTTCCGCCCAGTATTTAGCCTTTGGTCCGTAAACAGGATCTCCGGCCATAATATCCACATAGTCATGCTGCCAGGCACCGCCGCATGATCCGCATCCGGTAACAATATATTCACAGCCCGTTTTATCAAATTCATCAAGATTGTTTTTTGCCAGCTTCCGGACTGTTTCAATATCTCCATGCACAAGCACAGGAATTCCACAACAGGACTGTTTTTTAGGAATATGAACTTCTACATTATTTTCAGTAAGAACTTCTATCAGATCCATACCAGCATCAGGATAAAAGTAGTTTAGTGAATCGCCTGTAAAAAACGCTACTTTTGTTTTGGCATCTTTAGCTTTCACTACTTCCGGAACTCTGTCACGCAATGATGAGGTGTTTAGCTCCGGCATTTTTCTATTGGAATCAAACCCTGCTTTTTTCCCCACAAATGCAAAAGGTGAGCGGGGAGAAATTGCCTTGAGATCTTTATCCCCTTTAAATACAACTCCGGACATAGCGGCACCAACTTTCATCCCCGCGTCAAATAATTTGGGATTTTTCAAGGTTGAAAAAATCATTTTTTTAAGCCATGGCAAACCGTTTCTTCTTACCAGCTCAGCTCTTAAGGCAACCGCAATTTTCCCGAAATCTACTTTTGTCGGGCAATTCGTGTTGCATGATTTGCATACAAGACAATTAAAGGCCATCTGATATACATAGGGATCTTTATAGTCAAGCTGTCCTTTCAAAAGAGCATCAGCCACAGCAATTTTTGATCTGGTAACTGAAGACTCCTCTTTATCAATATCATAAACCGGGCATACTGCCATGCAGTTGCCGCACTTCATGCATTTATCAATTTCCTGTCTCACCATTTCAAGATCATCGTGATAGGTTTTACCTGTTTTATTTTTTACTGATTCATTAACATTCGACATTTTTATACCTCCGGTGCCGGAACCATTTTCCCCGGGTTTAACAGATATTCCGGATCAAGAGATTCTTTGATAGATTTCATCAAATCAAGTCCGCTCTGACCAAGTTCATCTACAAGATATTTCATTTTTGCTATACCTATCCCATGTTCACCGGAGAGTGTTCCGTCAAATTTAAGTGCTGCGGCAAAAATTTCATCAACTGCCTTATGTACACGCGCTGCCTCATCCTTATCGTACATATCGTAAAGAATTGTAGGATGCAGATTCCCGTCACCTGCATGTCCAAAAGTTCCGATTGTTACATTGTTTGTTTTCGCGATGTCTTCTACAGCTACAAGCATATCTGTAATCCGGCTTCTTGGAACTGTTGCATCTTCAACAATACAGGTATTGTTAAGGCCTGCGAGAGCTGGAAGGGCATTTCTTCGAGCTGTCCAGAGCTGATCGCGTTCCGCATCAGAATTTGCAACTTTATATTCGCTGTTGTTATTTTTCAGTACTTCAATAACAGATTCAGCTTCATTTGCAACTACATCTTCTGTCATTCCATCAACTTCTATCAAAAGGAGAGCTTTTGCCTCAGTAGGAAGGCCTATTTTCGCAAAATTTTCGACTGTACGGATAGTCATATTATCCATAATTTCAAGTGTAGCAGGGATAACCTGAGCTGCAATTATACCTGCAACAGCATTCCCGGCATCTTCGAGTTTATTAAATATACCCATCATTGTTCGGCGGTATTTGGGAGCAGGGATAAGCTTGCATGTAATCTCTGATATAATCCCAAGTGTACCTTCTGAACCTACGAAAAGGTTGGAAAAATCATAGGCTGTAACATTTTTAACTGTTTTCCCGCCGAATTTAACGATCTGACCATTTGCAAGAACAACTTCCATTCCCATTACATAATGCTTTGTCACACCATACTTAAGCCCGCGAAGACCGCCTGAATTTTCAGCAACCGACCCCCCCATTGTAGCTGTTGCAACTGTACCCGGATCAGGGGGATAGATAAGACCATGTGGAGCAACTGCGGAATTTAGAGCTGCAATAACAACCCCGGGCTGGACCGTTGCTGTCAGGTTTGCAGGGTCTACATCAAGTATTTTATTCATTTTCTGTAATGAAAGAACAATCCCTTTTTTGAGAGGGATCGCACCGCCACTAAGATTTGTGCCCGCTCCTCTTGGATAAATAGCTATTTTGCTTTCACGGGCCAGATTAACAATCTTTTGTATTTCTTCAGTACTTGTGGGCATAACTACTAAATCCGGAATCTCAGTGGGTATGTCTGCTGTAGCATCATAACTATAAGATACAAGATCCACTTTATGTGTAAGGACATGATCTTTCCCTACAATTTCTTCCAGCATGTTAACAATTTTTTTATCAATCATATTTTACCTCTTTCTTTGATTGGATTTTCTGCCATCTATCTGACTTTGACACATGCCAGTGGTCAGACCTGTGTCCATCTTCTGCACATATGAATTAATATGTCAAATTAATTACAAAAAAGTTCACTTAAATAAAAAAAAATATTTAAATAAATTAACTTTTTAACTTTCATATGGAATAAAATGCTCGAAAACCCCGCTGCCTAAGAAAGCGGGGATGTTAAAACAGCATTAGAACACTAAAAGTTATCTGTAAGAATTATTACTGATTTAAAGAAGGTTTTAATTGAAATGATTAGTAATCGGGCACTCAAATATACAGGCGGGTAGTTCCATTTCGGGTGTTAATTTTTTTTTACACTTCCCCGAATAAAAAAAGTATTAAATATTATTTATTGGCCAGACTTTTGCTCAACTCCTCTTCAGCAAATGTCACATGCTCCAGCATAGCTTGAGACGCTTTCCAGGGATTATGGCGGCTGATTGCTTCATAAATTCTCTTATGCTGATCAAGTATAAGCTGAGGATTTTCTTTATAAGTATAGAGCTGCCCACGTGCTGTTGATATGGCACGGGCAAAATCCTCGTTTAAAGTTCTATATAATCTGATAAGAAGCCCGTTACGGGAAGCTTCAGCGATTGAATAGTGAAAAAGAGTATCGTATTCCTCACCTTTTTCAGAATCCTTAAAACTGATGCTTTCCTCCATTTGCTTATAATAGTGATAGATCCTGGCTATTTCATCTTCAGTTGCTCTTTCAGCTGCCATACGGGCAGTTGCTGTTTCAAAAATTCTCCGGATTTCAAACATGTCAAAAATTGAACTTTTTTCAACAGCAAGAAACATCGCTAAAGGGAGTATAATTTCATCAAAATTATGACTTCTGATAAAAGTGCCTTCTCCAGGCTTTGTTTCAACAAATGCCATAATTTCAAGAGATTTGACCGCTTCACGCACTGAGGCTCTGCTCACCTGAAGACGTTCTGCCAGTTCACGTTCCGAAGGGAGTCTATCTCCCGGATTCAGATTGCCATTTGCCATCAGTTGTTTGATCTGCTCAACAATCTCTTCATAAATCTTTTTTTCTTTTATCGGTTTTATACTCATCTATAGATCCTATTCTGAAATAACTTTGCAAAAATACATTAAAACTTAAATCAGGCAACTTTTAAGGAAAAAATATAATTGGTAAATAGCAGTAAAATTTCCAATTCTACTCTGATTTAGCGCAGCAAAACCAATTAATAAAATATTTAACAACCAATCTTAGAAAACAAGTATTTTACTGCAACTGATAAAAAAAGTTAGAAACGGGAAACAGGGCATTATAACAGGATTCTGAATGAAATTATAAAACCGGGGAACCCCTCAACATTCATCGGAAATATCCAGAAATTTCAATACCTGAAAGAGTGCTGGAGACAAAGAGAAAAGAAGGGTATTTCGCACAATTGAAATATGCAGAACAGAAGCCATTGTCAGAAGAATTTAAGAGTGTAACTGCTGCATCCATAAAACAATTTTATGCAACTCGTACCCAATCGTCATTGCCCGCATTGCCAGACCATGACAAAAGAGATACGATCGCTAATCCGTCTTAGACAGACAACCTATCTTTTAACAAGATTATTTTTCACCTCTTTAACACCCTCGATGCTCCCTGCAATCTCTTCTGCTTTTTTAATTTCCTCATCGGAATGAATAAAACCGCTCAGCTGGACTATTCCCTTGTATGTTTCAACATTAATCTGATACACTTTCAAAGATTTGTCTTTGACAATCGCGGCTTTCACTTTAGTTGTTATCACGGAATCATCAACATACTGACCGGTACTCTGACTTTGCTGAGTCGCTGCGCATCCAATAAAAAAAGATGTCACCATGATGCAGATTACTAATGTTAGTAAAAATTTTACTTTGTTCATTTCAAACTCCACTAAATGTATTCTCTATTACAATTTAACTCTTTTTTTGGCAAAAAAATTTTTTTAAGGTTAATACCCGGATTATACTTAAAAAAATTACTAAAACTGTGAGAATACCAGAAAGGTCTAATAAATAATATGTTCAGCAGGCAGGAATTATACAGCCAAAGCATAATAATACCTTGACTTAAGAAATACCCCCTCTTTTTATTTATAAAACTGTATCACTCCCAGTTGATACAAAAAATCGGAACGGTACCAGCTTAAGCATTAAAAGCCGATATTGTGCCCCCCGATTTACGGATTTTTAAAGTCCATGCTTCATACTAATAAAAGAGGTGAGTAGATGTATACATATGAAAAACCTGATAATCTGGTAGACTGGTTTGAAACCAGTGTATCAAAATTTTCCAGCAATACTTTTTTTCTGGTAAAAACACCGGAAAATCCGCTTTTCCCTATTACCTATGGCGAGATCAGCAATCGCGTGGACAAAGTCCGCGGAGCCCTGTCGCACCTTGGCATCAAGAAGGGTGATGCAGTTGGTATTATTTCTAAAAACCGTCCTGAATGGGTAATTGTTGAATTTGCAGTTTTCGGATGCGGCGGTCACTACATCCCCATGTACGAAAAAGAACTTTATGATACATGGAAATACATTATTAAAGACGGCCCCGTAAAATTTCTTTTTGTACCGGATCAGGTAATCTATGACCAGGTAAAAGGTTTACTCAAAGAAATCCCCACACTTGAAAAGATTTTTATAATCGAATCCCAGGGTGAGAACAGTCTTGCCGCACTTGAAAAACTGGGTGAATCACACCCTGCAGCTTCAATAAAACCTAAAGCTGAGGATTTGGCAGTTATAATCTATACATCCGGAACCACGGGTGAACCTAAAGGGGTTGAGCTGACTCACGGCAACCTGACCTACTGTTCAAGAGGTGGATATAATATCTATCCTGAGCTTAATGAAACTAAAACAGCCTTGAGTATGCTCCCCTGGGCTCACAGCTACGCCCTGAGTGGGGAGCTTCACAACTGGATTCAATTCGGCGGTGCCCTGGGTTTCATGGAGGATGTAACTACCCTGGCAGATGACCTGCAGCGGGTTAAGCCTCTCTATCTTATTTCTGTTCCACGGGTTTTTAATAAAATCTACAACGGTATACAGACAAAGATGAATGATGCAGGGGGGCTTAAAAAGAAGCTCTTTGATGCCGCATGTGCAGCAGGGAAAAAGAAGCGCCTTCTTGCCCAGGAGGGAAAATCGAGCGTGCTTACAAATATAAAGTTCGCCATTCTGGACAAACTTGTATTCTCAAAAATACGCGAAGCAATGGGCGGAAGGATGGAAGCTTCTCTTACCGCAAGCGCGGCCACAAATGTGGAAATAGCTAATTTTTTCTACGATATAGGCACGCCTATTTATGACTGCTACGGTTTATCTGAAACTTCACCTGCAGTAACAATGAACTGCAGCGCTGCACACAGACTTGGAAGCTTAGGAAAAGTTCTTGCAGGGCAGGAAGTAAAAATCGACAAATCAATGACAGGCGGAGATGACGCTTACGATGGGGAAATAGTAGTCCGTGGCCCTAATGTAATGAAAGGCTACCATAACAAGCCGGAGGAAACCGCACAGGTTTTAAGCAAAGACGGCTGGTTCAGAACCGGAGACCGGGGACGCTTCGACGATGACGGGTACCTCTACATTACAGGGCGCATAAAGGAGCAATATAAGCTTGAAAACGGAAAATATGTTTTCCCTGCTTCTATTGAGGAGGAAATTAAGCTTATTCCATCTGTGGCAAACGCGATGGTTTACGGCGACGGGAAGGAATATAATGTATGCCTTATTTTCCCCGACTTCGAATACCTTAAAAAATATATTGCAGAAAATAATCTTCCGTCAAATCCGGCAATGCTTGTGAAAGATGAAAAATTCACCGGCATGCTGGAGAATCAGATTAAAGATCAGCTGAAGAAAACCTTCGGCGGATATGAAATCCCGAGAAAATTTCTATTTATTACTGAAGACTTTACTCTTGAAAACGGAATGCTTACCCAGACCATGAAGCTCAAGAGGCGTAATGTACTGGAGCAGTACGAGAAAGATATACTTAAGCTGTATAAATAAAAATTCTCACTCTCCCTGCAGCCGAAGGCTGCGGGGAGATATATTCTGCTATTTTTTACTACAATACATGTTAAGGAATTAACATTGGAACAGGACATCTCTTTCACCTCTTTAAAGAAACAGGAGAAACAGGCCAGACGCGATATTATTATCAGCGCTGCGGAGAGGGTCTTCTCCAGCAAGCCCTTCGTTGAAGTTACGATACGTGATATTGCTAAGGAGGCGGGGATTTCCCATGCATCCATTTACCGCTATTTCCCTGACCAGCAGACACTCTTTGTTGAAGCATTCCTCAGAGGGGCTGATAATATTATTCAATTCCTGGAAGAGCTGATACACGCTGATAAAAAAGTAAGCATCGAAAAAGTGACAGATAAATTTATCGGTTACCTTATTGAGAATGACCGGTACTTTAGAATGATGACCCACTTTATGCTGGACGGCTCTTTGAGCCCGGAACTGGTTGACCGCCTTAATGCGGCGGAAAGACTGCTCCTTAACCAGATGGATAAATTATTCATACGAATAAAAGCGAAAGGGAATATCAGGATGCTTTCTCACACCTATTTTGCAGCAATGAACGGAGTCCTTATAACATTCAGAAACTACCCCGGAAGAAGTAAAGATGAAGTGGCGGAACACATGAAAAAACTGGGGAAGATAATCGCCTTAAAATTTAAAAGCTGAACCGCGCCTCCCCGCAATATCAATTATCTTTGAATTCATTTTAAACAGAAAGAGTAGTATCAGGAGACAGAACATCCCGCAGGAAATTTCTGTCTCCTGAAATATTCACACTATTGGTAAAGCTTATCGATCAGATCTTTATATTTTTTATCAATGAATTTTCTTTTCAATTTAAGTGTAGGGGTCATTTCACCAGCTTCCTGTGACAATTCATTCGGAAGAAGAACAAATTTCTTAACCTTTTCCACCTGCCCAAGACTTTTTGTTTTCACATCAATGAGATTTTCATAAAATTTATAAATCTCCGGATTTGTAATAATCTGTTCCGGAGAAATATATTCTATATTATTCTTTCTGCAGTAATCTTCAAGCAGAATAAAATTGGGAACTACAAGTGCGGAGATAAACTTTCTCCCCTCCCCTATTGCAATAAATTGTGATATATAAGCTTCATTACCCATAAGCGATTCAATCTGCTGTGGAGAAATATTCTTCCCCCCTGATGTAATAATCAGCTCTTTAATCCGGTCAGTTATTTTTATATAGGTAAGACGATCACCGTTTTTATCAACATGATAGAGCTCACCAACATCCTGTGTCTTAAACCATCCGTCTTCTGTAAAAATAGCTTTAGTTGCTTCCGGGTTTTTATAATAACCGGTCATGGACATCCCCCCCTTGAGCTGGACCTCACCCTCTTCAGCTATCCTTGCTTCAATGGTCGGGAGAAGACATCCGCAGTAACCGGGCTTTGCATTATCCCTGAATCCTACGCAGACAGGAAAAAATTCTGTTAAACCGTATCCCATAAACAGATTGATCCCTATAGCCTGGAAGAAATCATTAACCTCAGGCGCAAAGGCAGACCCTCCCACATGATATATATTGCAGTTTTCAGTACCAAGCTTTTCGCGTATTTTACTGAAAATGATTTTATCAGCAATTTTGTATTTTATACCATAGCTCTGCTTTCTGTAGGATTCAAGACCCACACCTTTTGCCCATTCAAAAAGACTGTATTTTAATCCCCCTGCATTCTTCATCCCCTCATGAATAGCTCCATAGACCTTATCCCATATGCGCGGTACACTTGTCATAAAATGAGGTTTAAGAACGCCCATATAATCAACAAACTCCAGAGGATTAGGACAATACCCGATTCTCACTCCCACTGACATACAACCGTAAGACCAGAGTCTTTCAAATATATGGGAAAGAGGGAGAAAAGACATTGATAAGCTCTGAGGCCCTGCTTCAGGATAGCGTAATGCATGAAATATGCCGCTCATAAAAGTACGATTTGTATGTACCGCTCCCTTTGGATTTCCTGTTGTTCCGGAAGTATAGATTATTGTAACAATATCATCAGGTGAACCGCTGCTAACTCTTTCTTCAAAATCACTGTCAGAAACATTTCCTCCGCCATCTTTAATAATTCTGCTCAGGTAAAAACTCTTATCCCCTGAAATTTTAATAGAATCATCCATGGCAACTATATATTTCAGAAACCTGTTCTCCGCAATTATCATCAGGGCCTTATCATACTGCTCCTGGTCACCCGTAAAAATGACCTTCACTTCAGCATCATTGATAATATATTCAGTCTCCTCTCTGGAGTTTGTAGCATAGATCGGTACTGATACAGTTCTTGCAGCAAGAATACCCATATCTGCAACCGCCCATTCGGCACAGTTACCGGAAAAAACCGAACACATTTCACCCTCTTTTAACCCATTTGCAATAAGGAATTTTGATACAGCTTTAATTCCTGCTGAAAATTCCGGCCATGAGATTGTTTCCCACTGACCCTGTTTATTCTTTTGTGTAAGAGCAGTCTCCTCTTTGTAGATCAATGCTTTTTTCAGAATCATATTGGCAAGGGTTTTATTCTCTGCCATATATTCTGCGAAGTCGGCCTCCCAGTTTTTGTCGCAGTCACGCCAGGGTGGAAGATTTTTTGTGGTATTATACATAATGAATAACTCCTTTTACTATAATGACATCTCTATAATTAGAGTCTTACACATAAAAGGGAAGAAAAGTCAAGATGTTTTTAACCATAAGTAAAGTTATCAAACTTTAAGTTAACACAACAGCTGTTTTGTAGCAATAAATCTGATTTAACCACAGAGAAATCTGTTTTTTGTCAGTACTTATTCCGAAAGATATCTTTTAGTGTGATTATGCTGTTTTCAATATTCCCGCCTTCGGCGGCGGGAATATTAGAAGATTTTATTTCAAAAAAAAATTAAAGAATTAACATTGGCTTTTTGTTGTACTTAAAATAAATCCTGATGAAAGAAACTACTAAAGATCAGGGATCATATCCCGGCATTAGGGAAATCACCTCATTAAGATATGCAAAGCCTGATGCTCTGATTTATCAATATTACCTCCCCTCAACCTCAGCCAGAGCGCAATCCTGATAGGCATGAAAAAGCCTGTGGCAGAAACTGTCCCATCTGCGGCATACATCAAGGGTCTTTTCATCACTGGTGAATAATGAAGGGTGCGACACCAGTTCCTCTATCTCTGCCGAATATCCCTTAATCACTTCCGGGGCTGCGCCTGTGAGAAGATCTTTTATAAATTCCGATGGGGTGTACCATTCTGCAGCTTTTTTAAGATCACCATGAATCTGAGTAAGGAGTACATTACGCGGCCCCTCCCACAGCTCGTTTATTGCCGCATCCCTGTAGAGCCGGGGGAATGAGGAAAAGTCCTCCATCACTCCATGCCCTCCGAAAATGGACATTCCCTTTCTTATAATATCAGTTGAGTCCCAGGCGCCTGTTATCTTCTGCAGCATGATAAGCTCTCTGACCATAAAATTTTTCTTTTTCACTTCAAGGGGAATGTCTTTGACGATACCCCCCTGCGGCCCCCCTTCAAGGCTGAGAAATTCGCTGTAAAGTTTAAATGCCCCTGCAGTTGTTCTCCTTGTAAAATGCTCAATCTCCTGAAGCTGAACCTTTACAAGGGGGAAATCCCCTATTGTTAAACCGAATGCTTTTCTGAATTTACTGTACTCTACTGCCTCCCTGCAGACCCGGCTCATACTTGCTGCAGCTGAAATACCCACAGTAAGCCTGGAATAGGTAAGAACAATACCAACAACATTGGCCACACCCCTGTCAAGTGGCCCTACAGGATAGGCTACAGCCCCGTTAAAGGTGAGCTCACCTGTTGTAAGTTCGCTTGTACCCATTTTCCATTTAATCCGGTCAATGGTGTAACTGTTGCGTATCTCCTTCTCCTTATTACCCGGAAGCCATGATGGCATTACAAAAAGTGCAACCTTTTCTGAACCTGCAGGTTTTGCAGTAACAACAACATAATCAGCATGTGTGGCTGAACAGAAAAACTTGGTTCCATAGAGTTTCCATGTGTCACCCTCCTTTACTGCTTCAAGAACATTGGCCGGAACATCAGAGCCCCCCTGAATCTCGGAAAGATACTGTGCTCCTATGGCAACTTCGCCATCGATACCCTCTTTGCAATGTTCGAGTATCCGCTTTGTTTCAGGTGTATCCGCGTACTTTTCCAGAAGCTTTACCAGGCCTTCAGTGCAGGTAACAGGACAGGCAATGCATGCCTCGCCATTCTGATATACCATGAGCATGCGTATAAATTTTACCCAGGGTGAATACTCATCCGAGAAAAGGCGTTCGCCGAAAATTTCCTTCTCCATTATTTCTGTTTCCCGGGGGCGCACAATCCTGTCTATGCGGTTATGATGACCGTCATAGTGCATCATATAAGGGCGTTTCTCAGGTACAGATGCAGATTCCGCCATGTCGCGCCAGCGGAAAGAAGCTTTATAGGAAATTTTCCGCGCTTCCCGGTCAGCCTCTTCCCATGCGTCGCCGGAGAAATGCTTAAGAGCTTTCTGTACAAATGGATCATCCATGTAGTAATCTACGTTTCTTCTCCATTGGAGGAACTCATCAAAATTATATGGGTTATTTCTGTCAGGAAGGGTCATGGCTATTCTCCGGAGAAATTATTTTCAGAATAAATTAACACTGGTCAATTATGTAACCAGTGGTTACATAATGTCAATTCATTTATACTCTTCTTTCCGGATAAACCGGATCCATTCTATACAGAAGAGAGGGACCAATAAAAAAATATTTATTATATAAGCATATAACCGGGAGGAGAGGGAATTCAAATTCATCACTATTGACCAGAAAGATTATCAGAGGCAAAGCACAAATCGTTGAATCTGAATTTCTAATCTTCAGCAACCACCTTATTCCTCCCCCCGGACTTAGCAAGATAAAGCCTTCTATCCGCAATTTTTATAAGCTCATCAGAAACATTATTCTGACCTTCAGCTTCAGTCACATCAGTTAAACCGCAGCTGAAGGTGACAAAAAGATTGTTTTCTCTATCCATTATAGTACGGGCAGCCTCCTCCCTTATTCTATCTATAATCATTACTGCCTGGTCTTTTAAAATACCATCAGCAATAAATACAAATTCTTCTCCGCCATATCTGGCCAGAACATCATAGGCTCTTAAGGAATTATTTATGAAATTCGCAAGATTCTTCAAAATAATATCACCAGTCTGATGACCCCATGTATCATTGATCTTTTTGAAGTTATCTATATCAAGAAATCCAAGCGAAAATCTAAGATTCTCCCTATGATTTTTCATTATCCTATATGAAAGCGATTCAAAAAAATACTCTCTATTAAAAAGTCCGGTTAAATTATCGCGTGTTGCCTTTTTATAAAGATCACTGCTCATCTCTTTATTTCTTATTACCCTGTTTATCCGGGCTATTAATTCATTATTATCAAACGGCTTTTTTATATAGTCTTCAGCACCGCTATTCAGACCTTCAGCAACTTCCTCGCCGGAAATTCTTGCTGTGAGAAAAATCACAGGTATATCCATAAACTTTGGATTGCCTCTTAACTGCTCAGCTGCAGTAAATCCGTCCATGCCCGGCATCATAATATCATAATATCAAGAATAATTAAATCAGGAATACTTTTCTGAAGGAAATTAAACATATCATGGGCACTTTTTACTGTGTCTACAAAATAATCACCTAATACCTCCTCAAGGAGATAGAGATTTGCCGGCTCATCATCAACCGCAAGTATATGGTACTTTTTCACAATGTCCCCGCAGATTGTTTATTTTCATACCTGATCTATTTACCTTCAAAAACTTTTTCTACACGCAATCTTAATTCCTGCTCATTGAAGGGTTTTACAATAAAATCTGATCCGCCGACCTTAATGCCCCTTATCACATGAGGAGCGGTATTATGCACTGTGAGAAAAATTACAGGTATATTTTTAGTTGCTGCGTGCCTTTTCAATTCCTTAGTGAGTTCAAAGCCGTCCTGATCCGGAAGATTCACATCCATAAGTATAACATCAGGAGTTACCGTTTTCATATTTTTTTATAAGGACACCCGATATTCCTATAATCGCATTCATGGGAGTACGGAGGTCATGACTCATATTCGCAAGGAAAGTGCTTTTCGCCCTGTTCGCACTCTCCGCCATCTCCTTTGCATTTAACAGCCTTATTTCCGTCTCCTTCCTGCCGCTTATATCCGCATTTGTACCAACAACTCTCAATGGGCTGCCTGCCGGATCTCTTTCAAAAACTCTACCTCTGTCATGGACCCACACCCATGATCCATTCTTATGCTTCATCCGCACTTCTGCGTCATAAAACTCCGTTTCACCGGAAAAATGACGTGTCAGTTCATTATTTGATTTATGAAGATCATCGGGATGTACATACCTGCTCCAGGTATCTATATTCACAGGTGAAAGCTCCGCTATAGTATAACCTATTATACCGGCCCACCTTTCATTAATTACAAGCTCTCCGGTCTGAACTTTCCAGTCCCAGAACCCCACATCCATCCCCCTTATAACAAGATCAAGGCGATTGCTGGTTTCTTTCAACTCCAGATCGCGCGCTATTCTTTCTGTGCGGTCACGTGTTATTCCAAAAAGAACTTTTTCCCCGTTCCAGATTCCTGAGCTTACACGTGTTTCCACAGGGAAACACTCCCCTGCAGAATTAACCATTGGTATTGAACAGATGCTCCTCTTACCCTCAAGCATTTCCGATAATACAGATACAACATTCTCTCTTTCATCAGGACGATGAAGATCCAGTACAGTTTTACCAAGAATCTCCTCTCTGCTGTATTTTAATTTATTAAGAGCGCTTTCATTTACTTCTAAAATATTACCCTCTTCATTCAGAATAAAAAGCAGATCTTCAAGCCTGGAGAATAAATTTAAAAAATTCTGCTCACTTTTAGAAATAAATTCATCAGTTTTTATCCGTGCAATTATTCCCCCAACATACAATGCTGTAGTAAGTAAAAACTGTCTGATCCTGATGGAAAAATCGGGAACACTTTTTGACGCTATTATCAAAGCACCAATTGATTTCCCTTCATCAATTAGCGGTATTACAGCGATAGTTTTTATATTACCGGCATTAAGAATAGAACTGTATTTATTTATTTCATTTTCAGACAAAAATAGAGGCTTCCCCTTTTTTACCTGTGAATACTGAAGAGAATTTTTATCATACCGGTTTACCCTGCAGATAAAATCTTCGGATAAACCTGCATAATGCATAAGCATAAGGCTGGATGATTCATTATCAAAAAAATAGATCCCTCCACCGTCTATTTCATTAATATCAAGGGTTGTGTTAAGTATCAGTCTCAGGGAATCATGCAGACTGGAAGTTTTCCCCAGCCTTGCAACAAGATCCCTTTGAATGTTAACAAGCTCAATGTCTCTTTTCCATTCGGTAATGTCCCTTCCGATGGACAAATACTCATACACTAATCCATCTTCATCAAAAAATGCTCTGTCAGTCCATTGCTGCCAGGCTGTTGTACCGTCTGATAATATCACACTATGTTCATACGATATTTGCGGTTTATGCGCGGTAAGACCATTAACCCTTTCAACAATAATATCCTGTTCATTCTGAGGCAGAAAGGTTAGCCAGTTCACACCAATCAGATCATTAAATTCCATACTAAAAAAAGTGCAATATGCCTTGTTAACGAATGTTAACTTAAAATCCGGAGTAAATCTGCATATCAATTCTGTGAGGTCATCTACTATAGCATTATAACCTGATACACCACCTGAGAACTGTTTTTTTTTCTTTTCATTTTTCATAAGTTAAGTTTATAGATAAAATAAATTAATGACAATCAAAAAATGTCTTTAACATAAGAGCATAGGGACTAATCCCTATGCTCTCTATTGTATATTTTCACCAGTTTCGATATCTCCTTCTCCCTCACCTTTTTGGCCGACTTACCCTTTTCGCTTCTCAGCATTTCCAGAGCTTCCACCTCTTTTCTGAGCATTATATAGTTTTCATACCTGGCATGATCGATGAGACCCTCAGAAACCTTCTGCAGAACTGCACACCCCGGTTCATCCATATGCCTGCAGTCGGTAAACCTGCAGAGAAGTGCCGCTTCGGATATATCATCAAAGGCGGCATCAATGGCATCAACCCCGCCTGAAGGACGAAGCTCCCTGAGACCCGGGGTATCTATAACCATACCGCCATCTTTCAAAAAGAGAAGCTCCCCCCTTGTTGTTGTATGCCTCCCCCGCAGATCATCCTCCCTGGTTTCACCTGTTACCTGGACAGCACCCCCTGCCAGGAAATTAATTATTGCTGACTTCCCCACACCTGATGGTCCTGTAAAAGCTGCAGTAGTGCCGGGTCCGAGAAGCTCATTAATCGAATCTATCCCCTCCCCTGTTAATGCGCTCACCATCAAGACCGGAATAGACCCTGCCACTGACGCAGCCCTCATTATAAAATCCTCTCTCTCATCCGGAGAAGCAAGATCGCACTTATTAAGAATTATCACAGGAAGTGCCCCGCTTGAGCGGACCATTACAATATATCTTTCCAGTCCCCTCTCTGTGAACTGTCGCCCTCCGTCAACTGAGGCGGTAATAAACATATAGTCAATATTTGATGCTATTACCTGTTCCTCACTGCTCCTCCCTGAAGCTCTGCGGGCAAAGACAGTTTTCCTGGCCAGCACCCTTTCTATAACCGTGGATTCATTCTCCCCCCTCAAGAGCACCCAGTCTCCAACAGCAGGATAATCTGCAGCGCCTGCAGCAATATAGCCAAAGTGCCCTGAAACCGGCAGATCCCCCCTGCCGCATTCCCATAGAACCTCATAAAACGGTCCCGACCTGGATATCACCCTGCCGGGAAGAAGCCCTGAATCTTTCCATGGGATAAAAGCCTCTTCAAAAAAACTGTTCCATCCTAACTCCGGAAGTTTCCTCACAGCTTGTAAAAAATCTTTCTTACTTATATTATTTTGTGTCATTATAATCTCCCTATATTATTAGATCCTGAAATATGATAAAATAATCAGCCTGCATCAAAAAAACGCTTACAAATTATAATTGTATTATTCAATCTATTGATTAATAATACAATATCACGAACCATGTTGTTTTTTAGTAAAAAATATGGAATATGATGATCTGCTCTGCATGCACAGAGTGCTGTGAAGGGTTTGACATTAATATTAAGCGCGGAAAAAATTTTTAAAAAATAAAATTCTGTCCGAAGTCAATCCCTGAGCAGGAACATCCCTCTAACAAAATCCTTCATAAAATCTCCTTTTAAAAAAATTAATATCTCTTTATCCATAAAGATAAAGCTGATTACTATTAAAAATATAAAAGCCGCATGTCAAGATAAATCTTAAATAAATGATCAGTCATCTGCTGAATTCAAAAGCTTAATGGAACAAACTCTTGACATTTCCAGCTTATATATTATACTAAATCATATCACAAGTTATTAAATTAATCATTCTGGAGTTACAATGAGAAGTGCTCTTATTGATGAAGTGGTTTCTCTGCCTGCTGATGACAGGGCGGAACTGGTTGATATCCTGCTGAAAACCCTCAATCCCTCTGTTGACCGGGAAATAGAAAAATTATGGGCTGAAGAAGCGGAAAACCGGGCAAAATCAATCAAAGAGAATACCGTTCAAACAATTCCCGCTGACAATGTTTTCAATAACATCAGGAGAAGACTCGGCAAGTGAAAATAGAGTTTCATCCTCAGGCCATCCTCGAATTAGATAAAACCGTAGATTATTATGAAGAAATACAATCCGGTTTGGGTTTTAAGTTCATGAATGAAATTCAGATAGGAATTAATACAATAACGAACTATCCTCACTCCTGGCAGAAAATGTCGGAATCAACTCGAAGGTACATTATCAGAAAATTCCCCTTTGGAATAATCTACATGTTTTATTCAGACAGAATCTACATTATAGCTATTATGCATCTTAGTCGAAAACCGGAATACTGGTCCTCAAGAAATCAACAGTAAATATCCTGCTCTTATAAAAACTTAATGAAACAAACTCTTGACTTTTCTGTCATAATCAATACTTTATATTAAACAAAAAAGTATATTCTAATCATTAAACATGGAGTATCACATGAAAAAATATCTTTTAGCAATTATAGCATTCGCATTCATTACAGGATGCACAACTTTACCCGGTCCGGTTCAGGAACAGTATCTTGCTGATAAAACAGAAAGCGACGCAGCCCGCCTTGAGCAGATTGAATCAAAAATCATTACAAAAAATAGAGAAAAGCAGGCTGCAGAAGAGAACCGTAAAGAGAATACACCTGACATTGAAAATACAAAGGAAGTATTAAATCTCATTACAAGAGAAAATAAGCTCTTTAAAGACCAGCTCGAACTATACACAAAATCAAAAGACGCAAGAAATATTGAATTAAAGAGACAACAGCTTGAAGAAAATGAAGAGAAGCTGGAGAGGCAGAGGAGATTACTTAAGTATGAGGAATCGCAGAAAAGCCTCTATGATTCAGAAGCGGAACTGCGCAACAGGGAACTTGCAGTTCTTGTAGCAAAGCTTAATTTTGAAAAATCAAAAATTGCAGAAGCATACAGGGAAAAAACCGAACCGGCTGATGAAGATGAGAAGAAAGGTTTCTTCAGTTCCCTTTTCAAAAGAGATAAAGATGACAGATTCGGGTATAAAAAATATAGAACTCACCTTGAAAAAATGAAAAAAGAAGAGGAAAAATCTCTGCAGAAATATAACGAAGCAAAAGCAGCCTATGATGCTTCAAAAAAAGAGCTGAACGAGCCTGCTAAAGAGGAGAAATGATATGGCCGGGATAAAAAAAACTCTGATCATCCTTTCTTTATGCTTTATCCCTGTCGGGGCAATTGCTCAGCTTTTTTATACGCCGGGGGAGTATAATTCTCTAATGAACACAAAGGTGGCACTGGAGCTGGAACTGAGGAGCCTTAACAGGCAATACGCAAATGACAAAAAAAATCTTCAGAATACAATAAAAAGTCTTGAAGGGGATATAGCTAATCTGAATAGAGAAATAGAGCTTCTGGAGAAAAAGAATCAGGAAGAGAATGAACTGTACAGAAAAAAAATCAGCGAGCTGGAGAAGCGGACAGATATTCTCAAAGAGCAGAGCGGAGAAACTGAACGCGAACTTATTGATGAAAACCGGAAACTTCAGGAGAGTTTTGACAATGAAATAAAAAAGCAGAGAGACCTTCTTGAGAATGAAAGGAACAGATTTCTCCAGGATACAATTAAACTGAAATCTGACTATGATAAAAGAATTACTTCTCTTGAGAAAGAAATAGAAAACTTAAACAATGAATTATCTGAGCTGAAACAATTAACTGAAAAACAGAGGAAGGAACTCTCCAGAATGGAGAACCAGGCTCTTGAACTGGAGAAACAGCTTGAAGATGAGATAAAAAAAGGCAATATAAGACTTACACGCTTCCATGACAGACTTGTTATCAATATTGATGATAAAATCAGTTTTGATTCCGGTCAGGCTGTGCTGAAGAAAAATGTGCTCCCCTCTCTTAAAAAAATAAGTAAAATCCTCTCCGATTTCCCTGAGTACAATATTATTGTTGAAGGCCATACTGATAATGTGCCGATCAAAACACGAAGATTCCGGAACAACTGGCAGCTCTCAGTTGAAAGATCTCTGGTGGTACTGGAATACCTTCTTGAAAATACCGACCTTGACCCCAGGAGATTAACTTCAGCAGGATACAGCGAGTACAGACCTGTGGTGCCCAATGACACAAAGGAGAACCGGGCTTTGAACAGAAGAGTTGATATTGTAGTAATACCGATGCTTAAGAAGTAAAGCTCATTCCGGATGTTTAGGCTACAAAGGGAGTACTTCTTTGCTTTTCCCCCTGTCCCCCAAAGGGGGCACGAGTAATCTATTATCACTCTGAAAATATAATTATTACCACTTCGATAACTATTCTCTTTACATTGTTCCGCAATTAATTTGCAGCTCAACAATAAAACGGGTTTTTCAATACTTTGATTTATCAACTTGCTCAATTTTTTATTTTACGTGCCCCCTTTGGGGGACAGGGGGCTGACTCCAGAATATGCGGAAACAAATAATATTATTACTTTTCCCAAAAATCCGGAATGAGCCAGAAATAAAAATACTTTTTTATGCCCGCCGCCTTCGGCGGGCATAATGGATCATTCTTATCCCGAAATAGTCCAGGAAAAAGTACCGATCATTAACTGCTTTTTACAATTGAAAGATAACCTGAAACAATAGACTGAAACTCTCTCATCCTGGAGTCTTTAATAATATGAATTTCCTGATTTTTCCCGTCACCTTTAATGAGAAGAACCCCCTCATCCTTAAGACGATCAATTGAATTATTATAATTAACCATTGAAAGGGATTCGGAGCACTCAATCTCACCAAGATGATAAAGCTTAATCCCCTTTTTCCTCACATTAACAACAAAATCCTTTCTTGATTCTTCCGACTTATCGCTGTATTTATCTGCAGCGCTTATAACTATATGCATCGATTCAATATAATCCTGCAGCATGCCGGCAAAGAACTTTACGCACTCTCTCTTCTCCTCATTTACAGATATCTCCTTTTGAGATGAAGAAACCATACCCCGTGATTCAAGATACCTGACTGTTTCATCATAAACAGCTTCACTATTATAAAGGGAATCATCGTAAACAAATTCCTTTGAAAAAATATCCCTCACAAGCTCAAACCCGGCAATCACTTTACTTCTGCTAACCTTCCCTGAAGAACCGGCATTTAAAAGAGCGAGACAAATCATATTGATAGGGAGCGTAACATGAATCATGCTGTTCTTATAAAAATTAATTCTTGCGCGCTCATCATCATTAATAACATAAAGCTCGTCATCACGATTCTCTACCGCACCTGAATTGTCTACTTCAACCTTTGCAATTATCCTGTCGCTCATATAGGATTCAAAAACCGAATCTATAATCTCATCAATATTGCTTTCATCATACAATGGAGATGTGAGTTTAGCATTAATCTCTTTCATATAGGAGAGGAGCATCTCTACCCTTGACTTAATAATCTGCCTGGAAAAACCTCTTGTAGTTGTATAAAGTATAGCTGCAGTAACAACTGCAAAAGGTGTAATCATGACAGTTTTATTAATCTCTTTAACAATATGATAGCCCACCTCAGAAGTCATTTCATCAATATTTTTGATCTGCTTTTCTGAGTTAATCTTATCCCTGGCCTCACTTAATGTAAAGGGCTCATTAATAGCAAGGTAAACTGTGCCATATTTGCGTGAAATGAGCTTTCTGCTTTTTATAAATCCGGAAGTGGACTCCTTCTTCTTTTCACTCCCCTTGAGCTCCTTCTTATAGGAATTCTCCTCCAGGATACGGTCATAATTTACCGACATGGGAACAAATACCAGATCCTTATTGTATCCTTCATCAACAGATTCAATAAGATATTTGAGCATACCCATTTTAGGGGAAACTACCTTACCTGTTCTGGAACGTCCCCCTTCAATAAAAAATTCGATTGTATAGCCTTCGTTTATAAGAGTTTTAACATACTGCTTAAATACAGCAGCATAAAGATTAAGCCCCTTAAAGGTCCTTCTCATAAAAAAAGCTCCAGACCTTCTGAAAATTTTCCCCATGGGGAAAAATGTAAGATTAGAGCCTGCGAGAATATGAGGCGGCATAAACTTATTATGATAGAAGAGACTTGAAATAATAATATAATCCATATGACTCTTATGGCTCGGGATTAAAATAAGGGGGCCCTTTTGTGAAGCCTCGCGAAGCCTTTTAAAATCCTCTACATCATAATGCATGCCGTCGAATATTTTCCGGAAAAGATAATCATTAGTGGCCTTAAAAAATCTTATATATATAATTGAAAAATCTGCGGCAATTTCCCTGTAATAGCTGTAGGCCTTTCTCCTGAGCTTCTTTTCAGAAATCCCCTTTTCACTGATTTCGTTCTGGATAGCATCAAGAACATTTTTATGATAAAGAACCCTTTCCATCATCTCCTGCTGGGTTTTTATCTGCGGCCCCAGTATACTTCTTTTTTCGTAATCATAGGTATCAAGAATTTTATTCCTTATACCTCTTGAAATATGTTTTAGATCATCAGTTGATGCTGAAGCCAGCTCCTCTTTTAAATTAACCGGTTTCCCTATACGCAAAAATGCAGGTGTTACACTCTTGAAAATTACAAAGAAACCTGACAAAAGGCCCCTGTCCCCCGTGGCGCTGGATCTGAGAATTGACCTGTTCCTTTCAGGGTTTCTGTTCCAGAAAATTACCTGGGGAAAAATATAAATCGGCTCATCCATACCTCTCTGCACTTCAAGAAGATACTCAATAGAATCACTCTTAATCTCCACATAGCGCCTTAAAAAAAGCTTCCTTGACAGCAGAGAAAGAGATATTGGTTTATCTGCCTGGAGTGTTCTTTCTATATATTCAACATTGGAAACAAAATCCTGGTCTTTTGATGTAAAATATTTTCTATACAGCACCACAATATTGAGAAAAAGGATTCTCAGCTTCTGATATGTATAAGGTATAAAACCGAGAGCCAGTTCAGGTACAGGGAAGTTATGTTTTTTCAGCAGATTAAAAAGAATAAAAAGCGACGTGGACTTTGACTGCATTGAGGCGTAGACAAACTTACCCTCCCCCCTGTATTCATTCATAATAAGGAGGCTCTCCTCATCAAGCTCGATTCTGCGAAGAAATATCCCTACAAGAAATCTGAAAAATCTGTAGGAATCTTTTTTTATAATACTGCTCTTTATAAAAGAGGAATATATTTCATGTTTCTCAATCATCAGATACCGCCATTAAAGTTCATTTTCATGCTTTACTGTTTCAAAAAGATCGCCAATACCGACCATATCAAAGAGTTTATAAATTTTGCTGCTGTTAACAATGAGAATACATTGGATGTTACGATCAATAAAATAGTTCCGTATATTTATCAGTTCCCCCAGACCAAAGCTGTTTAAATAGGTATATTCCCTTAAATCCAGAACAATTTTACCAGTCCCCTCTTTTACAAGCTCAGAGACATTTGATCCGAAAATACTGATCTCTTCACCTATAAGGAATCCGTCATCCCGGCTGAATTTGACTACAGGAATATTCTTAACATATTCATATTCGAAATCCATTTTATATTCTCCAGTAACTCACAATTAAAATAACCTCCATAAGGTGCAACTATTTTTTAACTCCCGAACCCTTTTGATTAAAATATAAAATACCATAATCTGAAGCACTTTTAAAGCTTTTTCAAAAAACAATTGACTAATTTACGCGCCCCATTTCTGTTTAATTGTCTTAATCGGGGTGTAGCGCAGCCCGGTAGCGCGCTTCGTTCGGGACGAAGAAGTCGGGAGTTCGAATCTCCCCACCCCGAAAAATCTTCACAATAAGAAAAAAGTGCTTTTATTTTAAAGCTTAATAGCTTATTATAAAAGCATGATTACAATAGAAAATGTTAGATATGATAATATTTGAAAAGAAATTCCCCACATTAAAAGAGACCGGCCAGGAATTGATATATTCTATCATTAAAGAAATCGATTTCAATTCAGATAAGCTCCTTATAAACAATAATGAACTTCGCCTGATTCTTGATGAGGCTGTAAATAATGCCATGGAACATGGCAACCGGTGGGATCCTGAAAAAAAAATCAGCGTTAACATAAAAAAATCCCCCCAATGCATAAAGGTAACAATCTCTGACGAGGGTGAGGGATTCCAGTTCCCCCTTGAATCAGCTAAACCGGAACCATCTTTAAGTAAAAGAGGACGGGGGATTCGGATTATAAAGTACCTCTGTGCAGCGGAATGGCACAATAACGGCTCTGCGATTGATCTTCTTATCCCCATTGAATGTGCTCATTAACAAAAATTATTAATTACCTGGAATTGCATAATGCAATCTGAACAAACCGACATACTTGGCATCATTCTGGACAGCATTATTGACGGGGTCTTTACAGTTGATACTGATTTCAGAATAACATCTATTAACAGGGCAGCAGAAAATATTATAGGGATAAAGAAAGATGATGCAATAGGAAAACATTGCTACGAAATATTTCATGCCAATATCTGCAGCTACTCCTGCGCATTAAAAGAAACAATCGAAACCGGCAAACCCCTGATAAACAAAACAATTTATATATTAAAAGAGACCGGTGAAAAAATACCTATAAGCATAAACACCGCTATTTTAAAAGACATTAAGGGAAATATAATCGGCGGGGTTGAAACATTCAGGGATATTACCGAAATTACCAGCCTGAGGAAAACCATTGAGTCAGGCTTTACTTTTGAAGATATTGTAAGTAAAAACAGCCGCATGAGGGAAATCTTCAAAATTCTTCCTGATATTGCAGAAAGCGACAGCTCTGTTATTATAGAAGGGGGGAGCGGAACAGGGAAAGAGCTTGTAGCACATGCCATACATAATCTGAGCAGAAGAAACGGCAGAAAGCTTATACCGGTTAACTGTGCTGCAATTCCTGACAATCTGATAGAATCGGAACTTTTCGGATATAAATCAGGGGCTTTTACTGACGCTAAAAAAGACAAACCGGGAAGGATTGAGCAGGCTGAAGGGGGGACACTATTTCTCGATGAGATAGGAGAACTCTCTATAAATGTACAGGCCAAGCTATTAAGATTTATTCAGGATAAAACATATGAGCCCCTGGGAGGGATTAGACCGGTAAAAGCTGATGTAAGAATAGTTGCAGCAACAAACCGTAATCTGGAGGATGAAATAAAAAACGGTAATTTCAGGAAAGATCTTTTTTACAGGCTCAATGTTATGAAAATATCCCTCCCCTCTCTTTCAGAAAGGAAAGAGGATATACCCCTCCTTATTAAACATTTTATCAGCATGTACAACATTCTTAAATCAAAAAATATTACAGGTATGACAGATGAAGCTATCGACATTCTGATAAACCACGATTTCCCCGGGAATATAAGAGAACTTGAAAATGTTATTGAGCACGCCTTTATCCTCTGCAAAGAGCACTACATTCACAAAAAACATCTCCCCCATTACCTGATAAAAGCTGATTTTGCGGCAGTTTCGGAAACTACTATAAAAAATATGGAGAAGGAACTGATATTAAATGTCCTTACAAAACATAAGTGGAATAGAAAAGAGACCGCCTCAACTCTGGGAATAGATAAATCAACTCTCTGGAGAAAGATGAAGCAGTACAGTATAAGAGAACCGGAGTAATTGCAAAAAGCAACCTCCTTGAGAAAAGCTGATTGCTTTTTGCAACTATTCATATAATATAAGTTCTACTTTACTAAATCGAAAAAACCCCTTCCCCTCTCTGAGCTGCAATAAACCGGACAAAACCCTTTTTATGTTATTAAAACCAGCCAGGTACTAAAGAAATTTCCTGGGAATGCCCTCTTCATAAATCTGGCACAGTATGTGCATATTTACTATGTATTGATCTTAAAAAATTAAACAAGTGGAGGCCATAATTGAAAATAGCAGTAACAGCTGCAGGTGAAACAATTGATTCAGGCATAGACCCGCGGTTCGGCAGAGCTTCAGGGTTTATTATTTTCGATACATCTGACGGAAACTTCACCTATCTGGGGAACCAGGTGATGATGGAATCAGTTCAAGGCGCAGGTATTCAGACCGCGCGGAATGTAATAGATTCGGGAGCCAAAAAAGTAATTACAGGAAACGTTGGGCCAAAGGCATTTGCAACCCTTAATGCTGCGGGGATAGAAATTTATACAGGAGCTAACGGCACAGTGAAAGACGCCCTTGAGGAATTGAAAAAAGGGACTCTGGGAAAAACAGAGTCTGCAAATGTTAGCGGGCACTGGCATGAAAAGGAGGCATTATGAAAAATCAGTATAAAACAATGAGAAACGGATACTGCAACAATTCCGGAAACGACGAAACAATACAGAACTCACAGGCAGAGAAAGAGGGAGGAAGAAACCGCTTTAGAAACTGTTCAGGTAATCCAGAAAAAAAAAATCCTCGATGCAAGAGAGCCGGGAAAAAATGGAAATAGCTATAGCAAGCGGGAAAGGGGGAACAGGTAAAACCACTCTGGCCATAGCATTACAGGAATATTTTAAAATCAGCGGCTACAGCGTTGTCCTTGCTGACTGCGATGTGGAAGCGCCCGATGCTGCACTGTTTCTGAAAATAAAAAAAACAGAGAGCTCTAATGTATATATGGAAATTCCTGAACTGATTGACAGGCAATGTATAGGGTGCTCCGGCTGCGCCGATTTCTGCAGATTCAATGCCATTGCCATGGTTAATAAACGCCCTCTAATTTTTAAAGATCTATGTCATTCCTGCGGAGGATGCCTGATTCTGTGCCCTGCCAGTGCACTGATTGCGGCCGAAAATCTTATAGGTTTATATGAGGAAGGTGAAGCGGAGGGAATATACTACACAGGGGGAAGGCTCAATACAGGGCAGATCCAGACAACATTACTGATTGATTATGTAAGAGAAAAATTAAGAAAAAGAGATGAGAAAATTAAGATTATTGACGCACCTCCGGGGACCTCATGCCCCTTTGTTTCGGCGGTAAAGGGGTGCGACCATCTTTTGCTTGTAACCGAACCGACCCCCTTTGCCCTGAGTGATCTGAAAATATCAGTAGAAGCTGCAAGGGCTATGGTACTCGACTTTTCAGTAATAATAAATAAAAACGATACTGAAGACAGCGATAATATTGTTCTAAAATTCTGCGAAGATGAAAACATCAAGATCACCGCTGTAATCTCATATTCAGAAGATCTGGCCTATGCCTACTCCACCGGAAGCTTCAACAAGTTATTCCAGAATAGATACAGAGCAGAGCTGAAAAATATAGCAGGGTACATTAAACAGAAAATTATCAAAAAAGAGGGTAAATGAAAGAGATAGCTGTTATAAGCGGTAAAGGGGGAACAGGTAAAACAAGCATATCAGCTGCCTTGGTAGCGCTTCAGAAAAGCTGCGTATCAGCGGATTGCGACGTTGACGCGGCAAATCTTCACCTGCTCATTGACCCGGATATTGTAGAAAGGTATCCCTTTTACCACGGTAAAAAATACCGGATCAACCATGATACATGCAGTGCTTGCGGCAAATGCCTCGAACTTTGCAGATTTAATGCCATAAGCAGAAATCTTAATATTGATCCGATCAGTTGCGAAGGGTGCAGTGTATGCGCATTCTTCTGCCCTGAACAATCTATAGAGTCCTATGATAATAACTGCGGAGAGTTTTTTTTAGGAAGAACAAAAAAGGGACCTGCAGTTTTTTCCAGGCTCTCTCCGGGGGAAGGGAACAGCGGGAAACTGGTGGCAAAACTCAGGGAAGAAGCACGCAGGATGGCATCAGTAGAGGACATTGAACTTATCATTCTTGATGGTCCTCCAGGAACAGGCTGCCCGGTTATCTCAACCATAACAGGGGTTAATCTGCTTCTGGTGGTAACAGAGCCTAATATTTCAGCTTTGCACGATTTAAAACGTGTAATAGAGCTGTCAGAACACTTCAGGATAAAATCTCTGGTATGCATAAACAGAGCTGATATTAATCCTGAAGTAAAAAAAGCGATAAAGGATTACTGTGAAACAAAGGGGATATCTGTTGCCGCTGAATTAAACATCGACAACGCTTTTCTTGAGTCACAAAGACAGGCTCAGGACATAATTGCCTATAACGGCAGCCTGGATAACAGTGAAACGGTAAATGAAATAAAAAAGCTCAATGAAGCAATATTAAAAGAAATAGCGGAATCTTAGAGAGGAGGATCCAATGAACACCTGCGACAGCAGTAAAACAAAAAATGATGAAGAAGAGAAACGCCTCAGTGACACACTGGATAAAATTAAACACAAAATAATTGTTCTCTCCGGCAAAGGGGGAGTGGGCAAAAGCACTGTGGCGGTTAATCTTGCTGCTGCACTGGCAGAAGCAGGGTACTCAACAGGACTAATGGATGTTGACATACATGGACCAAGTGTACCGAAACTTCTGGGGATCGAAAAAATCCCCCTTGACAACAGCAAAAATATGATAACCCCCATCCAATACAGCAACAACCTCAAGGTTATGTCAATAGGCTCAATTATGCCCGATAAGGATGAGCCTGTTATATGGAGAGGGCCGCTAAAGCATAATGCCATCAGGCAGTTTATTATGGATGTTGAATGGGGGGAGCTTGATTACCTCATCGTCGATTCACCTCCAGGCACAGGGGATGAGCCCCTGTCAGTTTGCAATCTGATAAAAGATCCTGATGGAGCGGTTATTGTAACCACACCCCAGGATGTGTCGCTACTTGACGTGAGAAAATCTGTTACATTCTGTAAAAGAATCAACCTCCCTGTACTGGGAGTTGTGGAAAATATGAGCGGATTCCAGTGCCCTCACTGCGCAGGAAGAATCGACATATTCAAGTCTGGCGGTGGGGAAACTATGGCTGCAGATATGGGTGTCCCTTTTCTCGGCCGTATCCCACTTGACCCGGCAATAACAGCAGGTGGAGACAATGGGGAGCCCTTTTCCATAGGTGAGGGGGACTCCATCCCTGCTGTAAACTTCAAATCTGTTGTACAAAAAATAATTTCTAAAATAGAGAGGCAGCCGTAATGAAAATCGCAATACCGTCATCAGGCGGGAAACTATGCATGCACTTTGGACACTGTGATGTTTTTGATATATTTGATGTGGACAGCGCAGCAAAAACAATTATAAAAAAAGAAACACACACGCCCCCTCCGCATGAACCGGGGGTCCTCCCTCAATGGCTCGGCACTCTAAGCGTTAACTGCATAATAGCCGGAGGGATGGGGAGCAGGGCTCAGCAGCTTTTTCAGCAGAATAATATTTCTGTTATAACCGGAGCCCCTTCTGATTCTACAGAAGCTATTGTAAATCTTTTTCTTAATGAAAAACTGGTTACCGGCACTAATACCTGTGATCACTAATGCTTCGGCAGTATGAGTTTTCGAAACTCATATTGTCAATAATTCTTGGGGGTGTACCTAAAAAGTAGTTTCCTTGTCATGCCGGCTGAAGCAAAGCGGAATGCCGGTATCTAATAAACTTGATTTTATCAGGAGATCCCGGTATTTGCAAAAATTGAAGCTGCAAAACCGGAATGACATATTCTTTAAAATCCGACTTTTTAGACGCCCCCATTTTTTTTAAAAATCCTGCCCATTGTTACTATAATAATAAATAACCTGTTTTTCTATTGCTTTTGCCGATAATTTATTATATAAGGGTCAGAGCCCCCATATTTTTTACAAAAAGAGGCAGGTGTCCTGTAATGAAACTTAGAGCAATCCTCCCCTTAATTATATTTTTTCTCTCAATTTCCCCTGTTTCAGCAGGAAATATCATTACTAATGAAATATTATCCGGAATCAATACAGAGGGGGATGAAACTTCACTGACTATCTCTCCATCAGGGGATACAATAATCTTTACACGAAAAGGGGCGGATGAAAGCCGCTTCAATCTCTTCACCATGACCTATACTGAAGGCTCCTGGAGCGATCCTGTACCTATGGAAGGGATAAATTCAGAAAGTGATGATATCTCCCCATTCCTTGCTGATAATGGGAATAAACTTGTTTTCGCATCCAACAGGCCGGGGAGCCTTAAATACGCAGAGGCTGACTCCCCCTCTTTTGACATTTATTACTCAATAAAGGCAGATGGGGTATGGACAAGCCCTGAACAGCTTTCCGGTGCAGTAAACACAAGGGAAAATGAGATCAATCCATATATAAGTGATGACGGGAACAGAATATTTTTTACCAGGATAAATTACAATGATCCGGAAGCAATACGAATTATAGAGGTAGTCCAGGAGGATGAATTCTGGGGTGATGTTAAAACTGCTGCGATATCCCGCCAGTCAGATATTAAACCCTATCTTATTCGCCCCTCCCTTTCAAAAGATGGTATATATATCTCCGGGTATACAGATACCCCTGATAAAAGAGATATATATTTTTCCAGTGTTAATGATGAAGGTGTAAGAGAGATAGTAAAAGCCGGTGAAGGGATAAACTCCGGTGAAGATGAAATATTTGTCAGCGAAATAGGCTCCGGGCGTTTATTGATTTCATCAAACCGGGGGGAGAAGGGTAATTATAACTTTTATATTGCTGAAGCAGAGAAAGATTTATCCGGTGATGATTCCGAGCGATTTAAACCGGAAAATTTTATCGCTTCCCCTGTTTATTTTGCATTCAACTCTTCATCTGTAAGACTGGAGGATATACCTGTACTTCACTATCTTATCCGGTTTCTCAGAGAGAACAGAAATCTAAAAGTTACAATTAATGGCTACGCTGATGGTGTGGGGTCACATAAGGCAAATCTTGATATAAGTGTTAAGCGCGCCGAATCTGTTAAGGCTTATTTGGTGAATATGGGTATCAGCAGCAGGCGTATCACTACAGCCGGACATGGATATAAAAAAACTGATTCAAATGAATCAGCTCAGCACCACCGCAGGGCGGATTTTGAATTTACAAAATAAAAAAACTCATTCCCAATCTTCGGGATAAGCATTACTATTATTTGTTCCCGTATTTTCCGGGGTCAGCCCCCTGTCTACCAAATGGGGCACGTAAAATAAAAACTTGAGTAATTTGATGAATCAGAGTATAAAAACACCCGTTCAAATTGCCAGGTTTGCAAAAGATTAGCGGAACAATATGACGGAATCAGAAAAAAAATATCCGGGTAATAATATATAAACTCGTGCCCCCTTTGGGGGACAGAGGGAAAAGCGAAGAAGTACTCCAGCGGTAGACAGATAAAAAAAGGGGCCCCGGGCCCCTTTTTTAATTCTACTATAATATAATTAAATTACTGACCAAGCATCCCTTTTTTGAGTCCTGCCTGAATAGGCTTTGAACTCAGGAACATACCGAAAAATGCTTTCTTGAACTGAACCCCTTTTACTATACCAAGAGTAGTGGTCTTCCCTGTATTAACAGATCTATACTGAACTGTTGTACCAGCTTTAGGGTCATAATGATGTATAAACTTATCGCCTTTAGATATGGTAATATCATTATACATATTAAGATATATACGGGTATCTGCTGACGGATATCCAGCAGAAGCAGACTGTGCAAATGCTTCAGTTACAGCCTTTACAAATCTGTCTCTGGTGATAATACCTGAATCAATTGTAAGGGTAATAGACATAGGCTCATCAGCATTTAATATTGCAGAATCCGCTCCACCTTTCAGTTCCTGGGGAACCCATAGGTCAGCAAAATATACAGACCCGACAATAGGCATGGTTCTTTTGCCGGTTCCATTTTTAACAAGGTCTTTACCGCCAAGTTTAAGAGAAAGAACAGGGGCTGATAATATCACAACAAATAGTACTGCAGCAAGAAATCTTAAAAAGTTTGTTCTCTTCATAAAAGTTTATCCTCCGGATAATTATTGTTTTTTATTAACAGGGATATTTATCTATTTTTATAGAAACAATTCCCCTGAGATTAAGAAGCAGTTAAATCTGGTACCCAAAAAAATAATGATTAAAACCTCTCCCGGCTAATCACCATAAAAATATGATTCGCAGAAAAGACTCTTCATCATGAAAATGAATACCGTATCAATATATAAAACATCAAAGCTGAATGTCAAGCCAATTATACCGGCTGGACGGATAATATAATAAATAGCATTGACATGGGAAACTCTTTTGTATATATAATTATAACATTAAGCTCCCCGATTTCGCTGAATAACGTTCCAGACTGAAAGAGGGTAATAAAAAAATGCCGGGAGGATTTCTCATGGATTACAAAACAATTAAATACGAAGTTGTTGAAAAGGGGCTCATGAGCCTGACCCTTAACAGGCCCGATAACTACAATGCAATCAATCATCTTATGATGGAAGAGCTTGAACATTTCTGGCGGGAGAGATTATACGATCTTGAAACAGCTGTTGTAATAATGTCTGGAAGCGGGGAAAAGGGTTTCTGCGCAGGCCTTGACATGAAGGAATCTATGGAAACCGCACCCAAAATGTCGACAGAAGAATTTTACAGGTTTCAGGCAAGACTGGCCAGATTAAATCTTCATATGCGCCGGGCCCCGCAGCCGATTATCACAGCTGTTCATGGTGCTGCTGCAGGGCAGGGATTCAGTTTTGTACTTTCATCAGACATAAGAATAATAAGCCCTGACGCAAAATTCAGTGCAGCCTATATAAACATAGGCCTTGGCGGAGCTGATATGGCATGTTCATACCTCCTCCCCCGCATGATTGGAGCAGGAAGAGCATATGAATTTATGTATACCGGCAAGTTCATGACATCAGATGAAGCAATGCACCTTGGGCTTGTAACAAAAGTTGTTGAGAAAGATAAGCTTTTTGAAACAGCACATGAATATGCAAAGATTCTATTATCAAAAAATCATATGGGCCTGAGACTGACAAAAGAGGCGATAAATATGAATATAGATGCAGGGGGACTTGAACAGGCCCTTAACATTGAGGACAGAAACCAGACACTCCTGGCTATGGGGGCTGCTTTAAAGATGAATAAAATTAAACAATAATCTGGAAAAAAAGGGGCTGTTCCGCTTTAACACTGAACAGCCCCAAGTGCAACATTAAGGAAAATAGCTACTTAAGCATTTCTGTGGTGCTTAAACCTGCTGCTTTTGCTTCTTTAACTATCTGATCAATACATGCCTTAACTGTTGGTATGTCGTGTATCAATCCGCAGCACTGCCCTATAAGCTGAACCCCTGTTTTGTCATAATCCCCACCTTCAGTAGCAGCCTGGATTTTATCAAAGGCTGTTGCCATATGAGCCAGTGTCATCATCTTGTCAGGCTGGGCAAGCATTCCCAGCATTACTTTCATAAGAGGGAGATCCAGGGATTTGGCAATTCTCGGGCCCACAATTGCTGCACGGAAAAGATTCATTCCGCTCTTTATAGATTTAGCCGCTGATTTAGACTTAAGAACACGGCACCATAGTCCGTCAAATCTGTCAGAGTAGAGAGTATCTTCTACCCCGGCATCAAGGTGAGCCTGAAGAGTTCTTTCATGCACAGGGCTCTCCTTTGTTGTAGCAAGCCTTGTACCCATTGCAACACCATCAGCTCCGAGAGTAAGGGCTGCAGCAAGACCCTGACCTGTGGCAAACCCGCCAGCTGCAACTATAGGAACATCAACTCTTTCTCTTATTGAAGGTATAAGACAGAGATTGGCAACTTTGCCGCCATGTGCAGCAGCCTCATACCCTGTAACCTGAAGCGCGTCAACACCACCCCCTACTGCAGAAAGAGCATGCTTTTCATTAATAACAGTCTGTATAACCTTTCCGCCGTAACCATGCACTCTCTTTACAATATCATCTGGCTTGCCAAGAGAAACATTTATTACAGGGACCTCCATATCCATAAGCACAGCCGCATTCTCCTTTGCACCGGGCATAAGAAGGGTAGCGCCGGCCCCGAAAGGCTTCTTTGTAAGCTCCCTTATCCTCTTAACTGCAGCTTCAGTCTCCTTTGTGGAGAGGGGACCTGTTGCAAGCCACCCTATGCCTCCCGCATTACATACAGCAGCCACCAGTTCAGGGGTGCTTATCCAGCTCATCCCCGGGAGTACTATAGGGTATTTGATACCGAAAAGTTTTGTTATTCTTGTTTTCATTTATTCTATCTCCTCAATTATAATAATATATCAATCTATCTCTTTTTTAAGAAAATCAATTGCCTCATCACACCACTTTACATGACCCGATTCAAAGTTTATACCCATTCTCAGGTTCAGGTAACGGTATTTCCCCTTATCAGGGAGTTTCTTTACATCATAAAAAACATTCTCTTCATATTCTTTATAAAGCTTCAGTTTTTCCAGATGCTCCCCCTTGCGCCTCTCCAGTTCTTCAATAAGAATTTCTTTTGGCACAAGGAACCCCACATACATCTTGACCAGCATCTCCTCTTTTACGGGTGTGGGGAGTGAAGGGAGAGCAATCCAGTCAATAAGTGTACTCCTCCCTTCATCGGTGATACAGTATAATTTTTTATCAGGCCTGTCCTTCTGCTTTATTACTTCTGAAGTAACAAGCTTATTCTGCTCCAGGCGCGCCAGTTCCCTGTAGATCTGCTGATGAGTGGTTTTCCAGTAGAAGCCTACAGAACTGTTAAATTCCTTGGCCAGATCATAACCGCTTAAAGGTTTTCCACGGCCCACAAGAGTAGCAAGGATTGAATGTGACAATGCCATTCGATTTACCTCAATTTTTCTGCAGCTTTAGCAAGATGCTCCTTTGCCTCGCTAACCATGCGTTCAATAAGATCTTTACAGGTAGGAATATCGTGTACAAGCCCCACAGACTGGCCCATCATCATTGGCGCAAGATCAACATTACCCTGCTCCCATGCCTCTTTAACCTTTTTGCCTGACATAAGAGGGATAAGTTTATCAAAGCCGCAATTCTGCGCTTCCAGATCAAGAATCTCTTCAACACACTTATTCTTTATTGCCCTCCCCTGAAGATTGAGGGTTTTGCAGATAAGGGTGGTTTCATACTCCTCCCTTTTCACAAGCTCCTGTTTTATATTATCATGGACTTCGCACTCCTGTGTGGCGACAAATCTTGTTGCCATCATCACACCATCGGCCCCGAGAGTTAAAGCAGCTGCCATACTTCTTCCATCTGCAATCCCCCCTACAGTTACAACAGGGACCCCAAGCTCATCAACAATCCTTGGAGTAAGAAGCATAGTAGTTACATCATCATTGAGAGGATGCCCCCCCTCCTCAATACCAGCTGCATATATACCGTCATATCCTGCTGCTATAGCATGTTTGGCATGCCGCACAGCTCCCACTTTGTGGAACATTTTAACACCGGCATTCCTCAGTTTATCCATATATTCAGGACCGCAGGCTTTATGTATAGGTGTGCCCGATATTTCGAGGCCAGCCACCTTCTCTTCAGCACAGACATCAAGATACATTTTATGATGCTCTCCTGTTACATGTATAGAAGGGAGAATTGTTACATTCACAATAAAAGGTTTATCAGTGAGTTTTCTTGTTTCCTCTATCGCTTTGCGGAACTCATCTATTGTAGGGTAATTTGCTGCAGTAAGATTCCCCAGTCCGCCCGCATTTGATACGGCCGCACAGAGCTTTGGAGTACAAAGCCACATCATTGCACCGCATATGATGGGGTAATCCACACCGAACATTTCAGTAATTCTGGTTTTCATCGGCTATCTCCTTTTATCTTATAATTTCTCAGCATATAAACTTCTGAATTATGAAAAGTATTTTCAGTAATTATTCCTGAAAATATCTTTTAGAGCAATAATGCTGTTTTAAATATCCCCGCCGCCTTCGGCGACGGGGATATTTAAGCATTTTATTCCAAATAATAGTTAGGAATTAACACTGGAAAAATATAGAATATTCAACTTGTTGCATATTCTATTAAAGGGAAGAAATGTCAAGAATTATTGACCCGGTTTATCTAAAAAATTTTAGGTAGAAATTACCGGATAAAGGAAATCGTTTTTTTTTCGAACCGCATCATTTTTGGATTCTTTTTTTGAAAAATCTGATTTTATTTATTATCGTAAATACAGTTACATGAAGATAATTCCTTAAATAATGCAGAGAAATCTATATTATAACAATATAAGCATCTGCAAATACTTAAAATTTAAATATATTAAAGCTGGAGGTCTAAAATGGTTTCAGGAGGCGCAGCCATAGTGCTTTTGCTTATTGCAGTGGCAATAATCATTTTTTTAACTGCAAGATACAAGATGAATGCCTTTATTGTGCTTATTTTAGTCTCATTTCTTTACGGTATCTTCATCAGGATGCCCCTTGCTGATATTATAACAGCAATCAGAAGCGGTTTTGGAGGAACCCTGGGGTATATTGGGATAGTAATTGTTGCAGGTACAATAATCGGTACAATCCTTGAAAAGACCGGTGCAGCCCTGGCAATGACAAATTCCATTCTTAAACTGGTGGGGCGCGACAGATCACCACTTGCCATGAGTATTGCAGGATACATTGTTTCAATCCCTGTATTCTGCGACTCCGGATTTGTTATACTTTCACCGCTGAATAAATCTCTTGCCAAGGAGAGCGGCAAATCAATGGCAGTAATGGCAGTTGCCCTTTCCACAGGTTTATACGCCACACACTGCCTTGTACCCCCAACACCGGGTCCTATTGCTGCCGCAGGAATTCTTAATGCTGACCTGGGTATGGTTATAGGGATGGGTATTGCTGTTTCCATACCGGGAATGCTTGCAGGGTACTTCTGGGCTATTCTCTTTGCTAAAAGGTATTACATTGAACCTCAGGTGGATCCGGCATATGAAGAGCTTCAAAAACAGAGGGAGAAGCTCCCTTCTGCTATTCTTTCATTTGCACCCATAGTAATACCGATAATCCTTATTCTTTTAAGATCAGTTGCCAGCTACCCTACAAAGCCCTTTGGAGACGGAACTGCCAAAAATATTTTCAACTTTATAGGGGATCCGGTCACAGCCCTTATACTGGGAGTATTTCTTGCGCTTCTCCTTGTTAAAAAAGAGGACATGAGCGATGCAGTAAGCGGCTGGATGGGGGATGGAGTTAAAAATGCCGCACTTATCCTTGCAATAACCGGAGCCGGGGGAGCTTTCGGAAGTATTCTCAAGGCTTCACCTATGACCGCCTTTATAGGTGATTCAATGTCAGGGATGAACCTGGGAATTTTTCTACCTTTTGTTATTGCTGCAGCGCTTAAAACCGCGCAGGGTTCATCAACAGTGGCTATTATCACCACAGCTTCAATAATGGCGCCGCTTATTCCGATACTGGGACTTAATCCGGCACTGACAGTACTGGCAATCGGATCAGGTTCAATGACAGTATCGCACGCTAATGACTCCTATTTCTGGGTTGTTTCACAGTTCAGCGATATGGAGCCGCCGATAGCATACAGGGCCTACACTTCTGCTACACTTGTGCTGGGACTTGTATCAATCACAGCGGTTTTTATACTGTCACTTTTTGTAGGCTGATTTCTTAACATGGATTTTAATACTAAATAGCAGATTAAATCTCCCTGCTGCCTGAGGCAGCGGGGAGTACATTCCGGATACACTGCCGGAAATAAGGGGGAATTATTGATACTCAACAGAATTTATAACCGGCTTGCATTAAATGCCCTTACAACAGGGGACTACGGCACTGCAGAGAAATATTTCAAAAAAATATTATCCACCGGAAGCAGGAGAGAAGGGGTTAACTACAACTGCGCTGTTGCATTGATGGGTATGAAGAAATATAATGAAGCTGAATCTCTTCTCCAGAGAGAGATGGAGATAAAAGGTGAACATTACAATACTTTAAAAACAATATCAGAGCTCTACTACAATTCAGGGCAGAGAGAAAAGGCGAATCAATATCTTAAACGCACAATGGAAAAATGCCCTGATGAGAATGAATCTGCCGTAATAAAGATAAAAATTAAAAACAGCAGTGATGATAAAACATATAAAAAATGCATCGAAGCGCTCAGTCATTTTGAAACAGGTGTATCCCATCTTCATAACGGCGACTGGGAAAAAGCGCAAGACGAATTTATCAAAGCCCTCAGTCTTGATAAAACAAACCCGTTTATATACAACAACCTGGGTTATATCTGCATGATGAATGAGAAAAAATATTTTGAAGCAAGGGATCTTTTCAGAAAAGCCATTAAGCTCTCCAACCTTCCCCTCATAAAAGAGAATTTATTAAAGGTGGAAAAGCTCATTTCTGATCCGGACAAAACTAAAGCTTGAGAGAATAGAGCCCTGTTTTTTCATTAAACACCCTGTTTATTTCAGCATCAACAGCTGTTACAAAAAGTTCACAGGATCCGGTTATTACAGCTGAAGTAAGATGCCCCCCTATAGTAAAGTTTTCCCCATCTGAAAGAGTGGCATGGATATGAAGATATACATCATTCTCCATGCGGGAGATATTACCGGTGATATTTGCAATCTCATGATCACCTTCAATCATTGTCGATTTATACACCCTGTTTGCTGAATCGTATATACCAATCACAGCATTATCTGTTGTGCCGATACCGTTTATAGTGCCGGACAGAACCTTGTTATCCCTGCAGAATCTGCAGAGACCCTCAACCACCTCTTCACCAGAATCAAGACTGATAACCCAGGTATTACCGAATTTTTTATAATTCATAAAGCACCTCCAGTTTAGAGATATTTTCATTAAAATACAATAGTAAAGGGGAAGTATCTTTTTTTTGTTAAAATTATCAGTGTTAATTCCTTAATTTTTTTTGAAATAAAATGCTCTAATATCCGGGGCTGTCCAAAAAGTAATTTCCTTGTCATACCGGCTGTAGCGTAGCGTAATGCCGGTATCTCTTAGGCTTGATTTAATCAGGAGATTCCGGTATTTGCAATAATTGAAGCTGCAAAACCGGAATGACAAATCCCCGAAAATCTGACTTTTGAGACAGCCCCAGATATGAAAAACATCATTATTGCACTAAAAATATCTTCAGGAATAATTACTGTAAAATTATTGCGGTTTTTTACATTTGAACAGCAACATACTGAATATAATATTCTTCAAATATCTGCTGCAGCGCCCTCACTACGATTTTATCCGGGAGAAGATTAATTCAACTCCATCTATAATATTAAAGCTTCATGATTTCGCCAATGTATTACTGCTCAATTATTTTGACTTGAAATTTAAAGTGACAAAAAACAAGAGTGTATCTTATTAATTATTTTAAAATCAAAAGAGATAAGGAACAGACCATGACAGGCAGAAGAGATAAATTATACAGATGGGCCTTTATACTGAGCATTATAACAATTACATATAACCTTATTGAAGGGATTGCAGCAACTTGGCTTGGACACAGTGATGAAACCCTGGCTCTTTTCGGGTTCGGCCTGGACAGCTTTGTGGAAATTATTTCCGGAGTCGGCATAGCTCACATGATTCTGAGATTTAAAAAAAATAACTTCAATGCCAATGATAATTTCGAAATTATGGCATTAAAAATAACAGGTTCAGCATTTTATCTTCTCGCTGCAGGGCTCTCAATAACAATAGTTATCAATATCACAGGGAAACATGCCCCTGAAAGCACTTTCTGGGGTATAGTGATTTCATCAATATCGATAGCATCAATGTCTCTTCTCATATGGGCAAAAGAGAAAACAGGGAGAGAGCTGAATTCACAGCCTATACTGGCAGATGCTAAATGCACAAAAGCATGTCTGATGATGTCGGTTATTCTTCTTGTATCAAGCGCTCTTTATGAAATTTTCGGAATTGCCTTTGTTGATTCAATCGGTGCAGCATGGATTGTCTATTATTCCTGGAAGGAAGGGAAAGAGTGTTTTGCAAAAGCAAGGGGTGAAGAATGCTGCTGCAGCGGAGACTGCGCAAATGGTTAAAATCGGGTTTTGTTCCATCTTCCCGTTAAATAAACAGGACTAAGAATTGATGCCGGTGGGTTTTTCATATTTTGCTTTTCTGTACCCCAGGTCAACCATTACCCCGTAAGTAAGAGCCAGCTTAAGATTTTTGAAAAAAAACTCACTCCCCTTCATGGAGGTGAGGCTTTCATCAAATTTCCCCTCCCAGAGATGAGCAGTACTTTCTAAAACATATTCAGTTGAAGGATTCTCTTTATATGCATCAATAATGCCGCCGCGGAATTTCTCCATAAAAACAGCGTGCTGAAGAAGATATGATTGAACATCTTCCCATCCGGAAATGAGGCCGAAATGGCACAAGCCGATTGCCTCAGGCTTAAGAGAAATTATTTTTTTCAGGCTATTCATGTAAACATCATATCTAAAATTCGGGGGCATGGAAGATGGGGATGAAAGGGCTGTATCATCAGCATAGAATGTCCCGGCTGCCTCCCCTGCAAAGAGGAACATGAGCCTGCCGTTAATATAAACAGCCGGGGAGCAGTGATCATTTGTATGCCCCGGGGTATGCAGCAGTTTAATTTTCGCGCCGTCATTAAATTCAAGAGGGAGAAATGAATCGTACTCCACAATTTCAAAGGCTTCATCAGGGATATACTCCATAGTACCCACAAATGGCCCGAATGTTGTTGCTGCCCCCTTTACATGCCCCTCTGCATTCTGCAGAAGTTCTTTGGTGAGAGTGTTTGTATATATTCTGAAATCACTGTTTATTCCCTGCATCCGTTTCCAGAGCTCAGCGCATCCGCCGCCATGATCAAAATGGTAATGGCTCACGGTTATACCGGCAATTTTTTCAGGTTCAATACCCGTTTTCAGAAGTGTATTTAACACATGATCAACATTGGCAGATGTGCCAATATCAAGGAGGAGTGTTTTTTCTTTATCGCTGTAGCAGAAACTGCTGGTTATAGTATTTATATTAAACTGCAGTGTGTCAATGAGGCGGAGATTACCAAGGGACGTTTCTTTTCTCTGTACAGGCATGTTCCCTCCGGATGAGTTTGCTGTGTGTCAGGTTATAAGATGGTTTATCGTTCCTGGGGCTTAATAAATTTACACCGTAGTGATAACAGAGGTAATAATTTCTTAAGCCTCAGTGTTAAGCACCGTTTTACAAAATTTTCAGCTGAATTTACTCAATGATTTCAAGTTACATATACAAGAAAAAATGGCAATAAGAAGAACAATTAAATCAACAGTGAAGCCATGTGAAAAATTACCTTCAATTTTTAAAGAAATTAAAGAAAAAAATACAAGAATCATAAGAATTGATGTTATCAGCGAAAGAAAAACAAAAGTATAATCTTTAATATTTTGAAAACCGATTTCAATACTTTTATCTTTGGTTGAATGGATTAAATTAATATCAGAATAGTTTATATAAGTTAAGTCAATATCAGGCCCATATAGAATTCGTTTTTTCTCTTTATCGTATATTTCAATTGGACTTAGATCCGTTCTTTTTAAAACTATTTCTTTATCAAATGGCAAATGTGATCCAAAACCGAGTTTACCGACAATTGTTCGACCATCTTTTAATTCTACTATAATCCAATCAAGCTTGCTTAATATTTGGAAATCTTCCCATGGTGTGAGATGTGATGAAAATCTAGTTAAACCAAATTTTCTTAGAATTTTACTCCAGAAGCCAATCCAATGTAAATTATACATCAATAATGAGAATGAAAGAAAAGCACACATATATGTAATAATAAATATCACAAAAAATTTAGAAAATAGAACATCAAGGTTTTGATCTATAATTAATTTTTTTAAATCATTAATAAATGAAGTATGGAAGTTATCAATTGAAAAAATTATAGAATTTATCAATAGCCATAACAAGAAAATTAAAAAACTAAAACCTATAGAAATGGATGTATATTCAAATGTTGTTAAATCTTTGTATTCTCTTGTGGATTGCCGTATTTTTAATGAAATAAAACCTGGCAATAAAAGGAATAAGGTAAATACTATGTTTATATAAGTAATCAATTAATTTACCTAGAGTTTTTCTGTGACGAATTAGAATTGTTTGCTTGATTTTTTTTACAATTATTAACGTTCGGAAATAGTTTAGGTGCAGATTCAGAAGAAGACTGTTGATTATTTAAATTATCAAAAGACTTTCTCAAGTAACTGTAGCTTTCATTTAATGGAACTTTTTTTGTATCACCCATATTAATCCTCCACCATTTTAAAAAAGATACTCTATAGCTATACAAATGTCAAGCATACAATAATTATTTTTGCAAAATTACACACATCTTAATTATAAGTAACATTCATGAAGATCAATTGATATATTATCTCAGCTTAAAAAAGCACTCAGGAAAAGAGAATGATATTAATGTATGCACTTTTCACATATACCGTAAAAATCCAGCTTGTATCTGCTGATTTTTCTTAATCCGCTTTTATCCGCAAGACCTGCTATTTCCGCCTGATCCTTATGATCAATTTCCAGATCACTCACAGAACCGCACTTTTCACATATAAAATGACTGTGAATATGAGGGTTACCATCAAACCTGTTAAATGTACTCCCGAAATCAAGGCGCTGAATATGCCCCTGATCCATGAGTATATTCAGATTTCTGTATACATTACCCAGGCTTAAATCAGGGAACTCGCTTTTAAGCTCAATGTAGATTGTATCTGCAGTGGGATGGGACTTTGTTCCATGAAGGATTTCAAGTATCCTCTCCCTCTGCCTGCTCTTTCTATATTTCATTGTATCATTCATAATTCAACCTCAACCTATTAATAATTGTTCTTAACAAACGAAATGTCAATATTTTTTTATTGAAATTGACATTTTTACCACCTGCACTGAAATAATAAAAGGATAAGATCTCTATAATTTAATATTATCCGGCTCTTTTATAATTCTTTATTACTAATAAATTTGCTGATTCCTTATTGTTTATTTTACAAAAAATCGGATATCCGTACAATTATAATAAAACAATATTTATATGTCAGTAATAATTTTTTATAAAAAGTAATTCCTGATAAATTTTAATAGATTTTACAGTGTTAATTCCTTAAGTTTTATTTTAAGAAAAATGCTCTAATCTCACTGCCGCCGCCGAAGACGGCGATGGGATTAAAAATATCAATATTGCACTAAAATACATCTTCAGGAATAATTACTGATTCAATAAGGAGATTTTTATGCATCCAGATAAAAAGAAGACAGCTTCATTTGATATAGACGCGCAGAAAGGCTTTACACCAATCTGCCCCGGAGAACTCCCTGTACCTGAAGGGGATACAATTGCCGGTTCTTTAAACAGACAGGCTGAATTTGCCTCAATAAGGGTAGGATCAAAGGACTGGCATTCAACTAATGCGCTCTGGATTGCTGATAATGAAAATCCCCAGTTTTCACCTGTTGAAGGGAAAAATATGGACATAAGATGGAATGCCCACTGCATTGCAGGTACAGAAGGGTCAGAGCTGCTTAAGGGGCTCCCCCGCCCTTCTGAATACGACTTTTTTGTATGGAAAGGGATGGAGAGAGACATGCACCCCTACGGTGCCTGCTACCACGATCTTGACGAAAAGATGTCAACCGGGGTTATAGAATTTTTAAAAAGCAAAGGGATAGAGAATATAATTGCAGGGGGGCTTGCAACTGACTACTGTGTAAAAACTACTGCTCTCCAGTTGAAAAGAGCAGGATTTAATGTAATCGTAAATCTTGAAGCATGCAGAGGAATTGCTGAGGATACAATCGCTGCTGCTCTTGATGAGATGAAAAAAGCCGGCATCAAGGTTGTTGACCGGCTTATAATTTAATTTACCTGGAGAATATGCTCAAGTGATTATAACAAGCCTTCTGGACAATGATTTTTACAAGTTCACCATGATGCAGGGGGTACTGCACCATTTTGCCGATATTGATGCTGAGTACACCTTCAACTGCCGTACACCGGGAGTTAACTTTACAGGCTATCTCCCTGAAATTGAAAGGGAGCTTGACAGCCTCTGCACATTGGAATTCTCCGGGGATGAACTCGATTATCTAAGCCGTATCCCCTTTTTCAAAAAAGATTTTATCGATTTTTTAAGCCTTTTTAAACTTAACAGAGCGCATGTAGTGCCGGATGTTGCTGAGGATGGAACACTGAGCATTAAAGTAAAGGGGAGCTGGCTCCTTACAATACTTTTTGAAGTCCCTGTTCTTGCCATTGTTAATGAAATCTATTTCAAAAACATGGTTCCACGCCCCGACTATGATGGGGCACGATCGGAAATTGATAAAAAAATCGCAATAATAAAAAATAACAGCGACACAATAAAATTTGCCGATTTCGGTACCAGGAGAAGACACTCCTTCAGATGGCATGAGGAGGTTGTGAACCATCTGAAAACTACACTGGAGCCGAATAATTTTATAGGGAGCTCAAATGTATTTTTTGCCAGAAAATACGGGATAAAGCCTATAGGCACAATGGCACATGAATGGATAATGGCAGGCCAGGCTGTTGGTGTAAAGCTTCACATGAGCCAGAAGCATATGCTTCAGAAATGGACAGATGAATACAGAGGGGACCTGGGGATTGCCCTTACAGACACAATCACTCTTGACGCATTTTTAAAGGATTTCGACCTTTACTTTGCAAAGCTCTACGACGGGGTAAGACACGACAGCGGTGATCCTTTTAATTTCGGGTATAAAATAATTGAACACTATAAGAAACTTGGTATTGATCCTTTAACAAAAACCATTGTTTTCAGCAACAGCCTGGACTTTAACAGAATTGAAATGCTTGCACGGGAATTCCGCGGTAAAATAAACACCTCATTTGGAATAGGAACAAATCTGACAAACGATTTCCCCGGGATTAAACCGCTGAGTATTGTAATGAAGATGAGCAGATGCAACGGATACCCGGTGGCAAAGATCAGTGATGACGCTGAAAAGGTGATGTGCGATGACCCACGGTTTATGGAGTACCTTAAAAACGTTTTCAGGGTTGTAGAATAATCAGTTCTACATAAGTTTTACTTGATATTTAAAAGAGTATTTATTAATAATTTTTCTAATTACAGAATACGGGAGCCTTTCTATGAGTATGGTAAAAGCTGAGAGAATACCTTCAATGCTGCTTAAGAATTTTATTATTCATCTTTTCGCACATCCCCTTTTGCTGCTGATAATTCTTATAGTAGGCCTGGGATTTAAACAGACAATCTCCATAGCCTCCCTGTTTTTGTATTATAGCCCCCTTCTCCTGATTATTTGCGCACTCTTTTTTGCTGCAACAAAAAAGCTGGGCAGAAGCATTAACCTTAATTCAGATGATGAGGGTGACAAACGCTTCACCAGACTTCTTTTTGCTGCAGTTTCCATTTTTCTTTTAATTATTTTTTTAATCAACTCAATTGCCATAGCAATAATAAGCTACAGGCTTAATATTATTTTCAGCAATTATCAAATTCTCTTTATTATACTTTCAGGGATCATGCTTGGATTAGCTGCCACTATTTATCACTACTACAGAATGAAGATTATACTCTATTCTGTCGCAGGCGCCGCAGGGATTCGGCCCCTTACAATTTTTGAAAAACTCCTGGCTCCAATCATGACATTTCTTATTATTTCACTCACATTTGTGAGCATGGCTATTTACTCAATAAATGTAAACCGGACTATCCAGTATTATAAAGATTCAACAACCTTTAAATCAGAGAAGGCCCTTGCTGAACTGGATTATCGTTTTAAGTCAATTGAAAATGAACTCCATGCATACCTTACATCATTCTCTTTCAGCAGAATGCCGCTTCAGGAGCAGACACCATTAATTTACAAAATATTTATAAATAGAATCAACCTGAATATCGAAACTCTCTTCTCTTTCCGGCCTGACGGAAGCACCCTTACAAACAGGGGTCAGACCCCGAATGTGGGTGACAGGAAATATTTCAAAGATCTCTTCAGTACAAACAGAACTGCCTGGTCTGATCTGATTATCAGCAGAGATACAGGCAAAATGATTGTGGTATGTGCAGTGCCGGAACTTGTTTTAAACAAAGCTGTAGGGGGGCTTGCTGCAACAATTAATGTTGAAGATATGGAGAAGCTTATAAAAAGCATCAGCAGCGATCAGGGGACTATTTATGCCCTCATGGATGATGAAGGGAAACTTATATACCATCCTGAGGAGAGGCTGCTGAATAAAAGCCTGGGTGTTGATCTTTTCGACGAAGCGGGGAGAGATATAATGGACTTTGTCAGAAGTGATGAGGAAAAATATTTCGACTACCTTATAAACAACAGAAATGTAATGCTTAAAAAATATAAAATGTCAACAACAGGATATAACCTTATTTCAATCAGTTATATTGAATACCTCATGGCCCCTGTTGACTCAATAGTTAAAAACGTAACAGTGGGAATTCTTTTTGTCACCATTTTCGTTTTCATTATTGTCTATCGAATCGGAGTAGGCTTCTCATTACCTATCAGAAATACCATTAAAATTTTCTACCAGCTTTCAGAGGGGGATCTTACTGCAAGGAGCAGCGACTTTCTCCCTGATGAGTTCGGAGATATGATAAAAAACATGAAACGCTTTCAGGACAAAATAAAAGCTGTGGTGGACTCCTCCCTGCTTGCTGCAAATCAGCTGGCGGCATCATCTGAAGAGCTGGCAGCAACAAGCTCCAGCCTTGCTGACAGCGCACAGTCCCAGGCTGCTGCAGTTGAGGAGGCAACAGCATCACTTGAGGAGATATCCGCATCCAATGAGTCTATTGCTGCAAACGCGGCAGAGCAGTCGGAAAACTCCAGAAGCACCTATAAGTCCATGGAACAGCTTGGAGGTATTGTTAAAACCGTAAATTCAGACGCGGGGAAAGCCCTTACTGTAGCAAATGACACAACCAATGAAGCGCAGAAGGGTGATGAACTGATGCAGAATACCATAACCGGTATGAATACCATTGAGGAAAATTCTCTTAAAATTGCCGAAATGGTTACAATGATAAGCGATATTTCCGACCAGGTTAATCTCCTTGCCCTTAATGCTGCAATAGAAGCAGCCCGGGCCGGGGATCATGGACGGGGTTTCGCTGTTGTTGCTGATGAAATAGGGAAACTTGCTGAGCAGACAGCTGAATCCGCAAAGAGCATTACAGGCCTTGTAGCCAGAGGTGTACAGGCAGCCAAGCAGGGGATAAGGGATATCAATGACACTTCATCTGCCCTGGGAAAAATTTTAAGCTACATAAACAGCACAAAAGAGATTGTACAGAAAATTGTTGAGTCTACAAATGTTCAGGAGAAGGCGAGCAATGATATTATTGATGCAACCAGACAGGTTATGGACATGTCGGATAATATTTCCAACTCAACATCTGAACAGACCATAACTCATCAGGAGATATCCCGTACTATGGATCAGCTCAATGAGCAGACACAGCACCAGGCATCAGGGGCCGAGCAGATCGCATCTTCCGCTGAGGAGATAAGCGCCCAGTCGGAAAACCTGAGAGTGCAGCTTGAATTTTTCAAGACAAGCTAGAGGGTCTATGCCCCTGTTTTTGAGAACATATCGATATTCAGCTGATTGCACAAAATATTACTTGATTCAACACCATATATAGTCATAACTGGTCATATGAAAACAATTAACATTTCAACCCTAAAGGCGCATTTAAGTGAATCTCTCAAAAAAGTCCGGGAGGGGTCGCGTATTTTGATCATAGACAGAAATACCCCAATTGCCGAGATAATACCCTTTAACAATCAGAAAAAACTGGAAATAAGAGAACCTCTTAAACAATTCATAATGCCTGTATCAGATATAAATATTGGAACAGACCCGGTTAAATACCTTAAACAGGATAGAAACATAAGGTGACATCCCCCTTTACTTATGATAAATTTTATATCTCTGTTCAGGCTTATAGGCGAAGTACTTCATCCGGTCGTATATTCTGCTTACAATCCCCCCCATGGAGTAGCGCTCTGTAAGTGACTCTATTAGTTTAATGTTTTCTACTGCTGCATCAAGTGCCCTCTCCCTGTCCCCGGTTTTTTTATAAAGGGAGACCAGATCATTGAAGATATGTATTCTGTCATAATCGGAAATAATTGTACAGTTGAGGGCTTTGGTAAAAGAATCGACAGCATTATCATACCTGTTAAGTGATCTCTCTATACTCCCTTTAATTGTGTAAAGAATAGCAAAATCGGGATAACGCTCAATCGCCTTTTTACAGGAAAAAATTACATCCTTAAAACTTATGGCACGCCTGTCGCTTTTCCATATGCGGAAGAGAGACCAGAGTTCTCTTGGGTTATGATATGCAGTAAGATCAATATCTTCAAGGACTCCGGAATAATCAGGCTTTTTGAATTTAATATAGGGGAATTTTCTTTCTATCCCCTTTGCCACTGTTGAAATAAGGTAGGCCTTCTGGTAGCTGCTGTACCACTCCATGAAACCCTGGAGATCGATGCTTCCAAATTCCGGCAGGGGATCCCTGTAAAGCTCAAGGGAAGATGATTTAAAATTATACTTATATATTGACGCAAGAGAACTGTATCCGGGGGCTGAGGCGAAATAAACAGAAAAATCTCTCCAGTCAAAAATCAGTGTGTGCAGAGTCCTTTCATTTACTATTGTGGTATTCATTGATCCGGGCATTTTTTTATAATGATAAAAATCGTAATCAGCAAGAAAATGAAGCATATCATTAACACTATTTATACTTCTCTCTTTAAAATAATTCTCCGCGCTCCTTACCCTGGCCAGGTTATAAATACCCTCCCCTCTGCTTATCTGAAGATATTTTTTTGAATAATCATAATTGCCAAGCCTGCCGCTGCAGAAAATTCTGTTTAAAACATACTTATGTTTATCCCCGGAAAAATCACTCCTTACAACATCACCATTAAAAATATCAAACACAGCAGCACTCTTCTCCTCTGCACTGCAGACAGTAACTATCCACCCCAGCTCATCCGGCTTAAATTCTCTAAGCATAGCCTCAACCTGGTCCAGGCTCTCTGCTGACTCGAGGATTTCCCGTATTTTATAGCCCATGGGGAGGCCGCGGTTTTCACCATTAAAGGTTCCGTCACCATAATTTACTGTTATGGAGATACCCCTTTCATTTACTCCATGGAACATCCCCGGAACGCCTGTGATCCCGAAATTGACATAGCGGCTTTTCCCCTCAGGCCTGTATTCGACAATTACAGGATAATTCCCCAGATAGGAGGGTTCAAAGTCGAGATTCTGTCCATGAAGAATACCTCCATCAACACGGGAAAGAACTGCTGTACAGGCAGCATCAAATATTACACCGCCAAAGGCTGCAGTTGCAATTTCATTGAATGGTATGCCGCTCCCCTTTGCAAGGCCGGACAATTCTTTTCTGTATTTACGGGGGATCCTTTTAGCAGAATAACCTGCCACTACTGACATCATCAGGCTCCCGAAAGGCTTTATATACCAGGGTAAGGCCTTTATAATATCATCACCCCTTTTACGGTTTTCATTGTAGAACTTTTCCATTTCTTCTTTTAACAGCACCCCGTACTGGAGTCCCATTTCAGAATAATTGCCCTCCAGTTTAATAACAGGGATTCCATGATGAAGTTCCAGAACCCCTTTATGGAAAAGGGACTTACCGCCATCTCTGGTAATACGGCCCTGAAGCTTACGGGAATATTTTTCTCTATTCAGAAATTTAAACATAAACATCTTCCAGGTAACACCCATTATCTTTTGTAATCAGTTCAAACAAAATCAGTCATATGTTCATTTCAAAAGCACCGGGGTCAATCATTTTCAACGGCTTTTTTTAATAAACCGGCTCTTTTTATCAATGGTAATTTCTTAATTTGTATTTTAGTGTAAAATAAAAGATTATATTTCTCCGCCGCCTACGGCGGCGGAGAAATATAGCATATTAAATTATATAAAGTACTGAAATTATTATTCTCTTTTTATACTAACACAATAATACAGTCTTGACAAAAGAATCTTTTATGGATAAAGAAAAAGTATAAGAAAAGCGGAGGATATATATGAAATTTACTTCAGCCTTGATTTTCTCTATTTTAATCTGCCTGGCCTCATCTTTAAAAGCTGAGGAAACAACCATTACTTTTATACATACAAATGATATGCATTCACACTTTATCCCCTTTGCCCCGGAACTCGACTACTTTGAAAATAATCCCGGTGCGGGGAAAACAGCAGGGGGCTGGGCACGAATAGCCTCAATAATAAAGCTGGAAAAAGAGAAAAGAAGCAATCCGGTCTTTGCCGTTGACGCCGGAGATTATACCATGGGGTCGCTCTTTCACATGCCGGCAAGAGAGGAATCTTTTGAGATGACACTGATGAAAAAAATGGGCTATGATGTAGTAACCCTGGGGAATCATGAATTTGATCTCTATCCTGACGGGCTTGCTCAAATAATTAAAACAGCTGATAGAAAAAAAGTTCTTCCTGAAATTGTTTTCAGCAATGCTCTCTTTAACCCGGAAAAGCCGAAAGACGATACACTTGAGGAAGTATTTAAATCGGGCCTTGTTAAACCATATATCATCAAAGAAAGAGACGGGGTGCGGATAGGATTCTTCGGCATTATGGGTAAAGGCGCGGCCGGTGATGCTCCATTTGCCTCCCCTGTAAAATTTAAAGACCCCATAGAAACTTCCAGAGAAATGGTGCGTATACTGAGAGAAGACGAAAAAGCAGATATCATTGTCTGTCTCTCCCACAGCGGACTTTCAAGGGGTATCAGTTCTGAGGATGAGGATCTGGCAAAAAAAGTTAAGGGGATTGATATAATAATCAGCGGCCACAGCCACACTAAACTGGATGAGCCGATAATCTCAGGGGATACAATAATCGTTCAATCCGGCTCCTATGGACAGAATGCAGGGATTCTTGATATAACCTTTAAGAATGGGAAAACTTCATTAAAGAATTACACCCTTACCGGAATCGATAATTCCATACCGGATGACCCGGCAATTAAATCGATGATTAGCTCCTTCATTGAAATGATAAACAGGAGGGTTCTTAAAGATTACAATCTGAGTTATCTTCAGATTATAGGGGAAACCGGGTTTGACCTTTTAAAGATTGAGGATGAGGCTGCAATTGGGAATCTTCTTTCCGATGCAATAAGATGGCAGGCTAACAGATACGATTACAATCCCGATGATCCTGTGACAAAAACCCGCATCGGAATTAAGGCCAATGGTGTAATAAGGGATGGCCTCATTGCAGGGAATACCGGTAAAATCACAGTTGCCGACCTGTTCCGCACATTACCCCTGGGGATTGGAGTGGACAATACCATGGGGTATCCCATTACAACATGCTACGTTTACGGATATGAAATTAAACGGGCCCTTGAGGTTGTGACAAGCGTATATCCGCTAAAGGGGAGTTCCTATTTTATGCAGATTTCAGGGGTAAAATTCAGGTATAATCCGAAAAGAGTACTCTTTGACCGGGTTACTGCGATTGAGATCGAAACAGATAGCGGAGAATATGTGCCCCTTGATTATTCTAAATCGAACAGAGAGCTTTACCGGGTTGCCTCTAATATTTACGAAGCAGCATTTCTGAAAATGATAGGATCATTCACATACAATATTCTTGAGATTGTACCAAAAGACAGAGAGGGGAATCCCATGGAGAGTCTTGCCGACTTCAGGATTGATGCTGATAAGAGCAAACCCGGGGTGCAGGAACTTAAGGAGTGGGTTGCCATCATGGAATATGTACGAAGCTTTAAGGACCGTACCGGGGACGGGCTCCCTGATATCCCGGAAAGATACAGGGAACCGCAGGGGCGCATTATTATTGAATCGAGCCTTAATCCTTTTAAACTTCTTTCAGGGGGAACAGCTGTTACCTGGGGAGCTTTTGCTCTATTTCTTTTTTTAACAGCAGTTTTAATTTTTTCAGGAAGATTTATTGTTAAAAGAATTTTCCGAAAAAAATAATATGGGTCAGGCGGCATGAAGAATATTTCACGAATCGACCATATATCTATTGCTGTGCGGGACCCTGAAAAGGCAAAGGATTTTTTTGTGCGGATTTTAGGGGGAATACCGGGAGCAGAGGCTGATGATGAGTCCCTGGGGTTTAACTGGAAAATCTTATCCCTGGGTGACCTTACAAGGGTTGAAATAATAAGCCCCAGGGGTGAAAAAAGTTTCCTTGAGGGATTTCTGAAAAACCGTGACGGAGGTGTTCACCACATAACACTGGAAACACCGGATATCAGAGAGACCAGATCGCTTCTGGAAAGAGAGGGTATCCCCTATTTCGGATATGCAGAGTATCCGGGAGGATGGTGGAAGGAATTATTTATTCACCCGAAAGACGCCTTCGGTGTGCTTATTCAGATTGCCCAGTTTGATCCTGACAGCATGCTGGGGACCGAAGCGCGTGTTAAGACGGGTAAACAGTGGGAGATTACAGAAAGCGGCTCCAGCGTTTCATTGACCATGAGACATCCGGGCGGCGGTAAAACAGAATACACCCTTTCAAAAGATGAAATAAGCATACTGATTAATGATCTTAAAAAGATGCAGCAGATATCTGACTCTTAATATAAATATTCCGCGGCCACCCCCCGGAGGGGGTAAGAAAAAAAGGAGTGATATTATGCAGATTGATTCCTCCCTTACCGGTACTAAAACTAAAGCTTACTGCACAACAGTAAGCTGGCGTTCTGCTATGAATTACGCAGCTGCTGTAAATGATTCCAATGAAGCCTACTTCGATGATGAACGTGAGGGGGGGATAATTGCTCACCCCATGTACACAGTTGCCCTCACCTGGCCGATAAGCGGAAACATTGCAGAATATATTGAATCATCGAAATTCCCTCTTGATATTATTTCAAGACAGGTCCATTTTACTGAGCACATTGAATTTCACAACCCTGTAAGGCCCGGTGATAATCTTACAATTAAAGGGAGAATTGCCTCAATAGCCCCTCACAAGGCCGGGACCCACGTAATTATGCGCTATGACGCCTATGATAAAAAGGGGGTACCTGTTTTTACAGAACATACAGGTGCAATTGCAAGGGGTGTAGAGTGCATCGGCGGCGCTTCCGGGACTGACGAAATCCCATCTGTTCCTGATCGCAGGGGGGGGATCGACTCCAGGGAAACCATTATCCCCATAAGCCCTGTTGCACCATTTATTTATGACGGATGCACTGATATTTTTTTCCCGATCCATACTTCAGAAAAATTTGCAAAAATGGTAGGGCTTCCCGGTATTATTCTTCAGGGGACTGCTACCCTTGCATTTGCTGTAAAAGAGATTATCAATATGGAAGCAGGAGGTGACCCACTTAAGTTAAAGCAGGTTTTCTGTAAATTCACAGGGATGGTAAAACCTGGAACAGACATAAGGCTTATTCATTCAGCTGCAAGAGGTGAAAAAGGACAAAAGGATATTTTTTTTAATGTGCAAAACAGTGAAGGTGAAAGGGCCATCAGCGGAGGATATGCGGATATATTGCAGGCTCATGACTGGTGAGTTTATGAAGTTTATTTAAAAAAACAGATTCCGGGCAAAAAAAGAGTATTACAACTGAATTTATACTCTAAAATTTTGATTATTCCGGAGAATTTAATAAATTAATTACAGATGCTTATTAAATTCTCAAAGGAGGCCCACCATGTTTAATCCAAAAAAAATACTGGTTACAACAGATTTTAGCGGAGAGTCTGACAATGCTTTAAAAACAGCTCTTGATATTGCTGAAAAATTCTCCTCTGAAGTATTTTTAATGCATGTACTTGAAGATATTTCCACAATAACCCTGGAATATCTTCCTATAGAAGATTTTAACGCTATGAATGTAAACCTTAAAGAAAGCGTATTAGAAAAACTGAAGGATGAGATAGCAAAGGTAAGCTCCGGGAAAGGGGTTGCTGTCAAAGAGATTGTCCGAACAGGAGATCCGGTTGATCAGATTATGGATGAAATTAATGAGAAAAAAATCGATCTTCTTGTTGTGGCGCCCCATAAACGGCACAGACCATGGAATCTCTTCTTCTCGCATCTAAGTAATGAGATTGTAAAGAAATCATCGTGCCAGACTCTGCTGGTTAAAAACTGACCGGCTTGCGGTTATTGTGAAAAAAATATTTGCATCTTCAGCGGAATAGATTATTATCTGCTCTGATGGAGAAAAACTATGATAAGAATTGATGCTTTTGCGCGCAGACTTGCCAGGGAGATATTAACCTGGACTGCTGAAGGAATTATTACAGAAGAACAAAAGAGAATAATTCTCTCCCGATATTTACCTGCTGAATCAATAGATGCTCCCGCCTCGAAGGGGAAAAAAGAGATTAATCTCCCCTATGTGATTGCAGCACTTGCGGCTCTCTCTCTTGCTGTGGGCCTTATAATTTTCTACGCCTCCAACTGGCGCAAAATGCCTCCATCTTTAAAGCTGGCTCAGGTATTTTTACTTATTATATCCACCTATGGTGCTGCCTGGTATTTTAAGCTTAAGGGGGAAAACTTTGCAGGAAGAATTTTTCTCAACCTGGGTATGGTTACATTCGGTATAGGGATTATGCTTGTTGCACAGATTTACCATATTAGCTCTCACCCCACAAACGGGATTATGACATGGGCAATAGGTACACTTGCAGTGGCAGCTCTCATGAAAGAGAGAATGGGACTCTACATGGCTTGGGCCCTCTTTTTTATATGGAATATATGGGAGGTCTTTGAATACAGCAGTCCCGCTTACTTTTATATTGTCCCCCTTACAGTAATAGGGATTCTATTTTACATTAACAGGGATAAGACAGGCCTTGTAATTACCGCGCTCCTCTGGACCTGGTATTATCTTCAGATTAATATACACTGGATTGTTACAACTTCAGGGAGCAGTGAGAAGGGTGCTGTTATTTTTATCCTCGCCTTTTTCCCCCTGGGGATTCTTCATATAATACTGGGACGCTTTTTCAGATTCAATGAAACACTGAGAGGCGCGGGCTACCTCCTTGGAGCAGCAGGATGGCTGGCATTTATGGTCCCCCTGCTGGTATTTTCATGGCCCTATAAACTTAAGGGGATACCCTCCCCTGTGTCATTTTCACCTGACACGATAATTCAGTCATGGGAGTACCTGATGCTGCTGATTATCTCCTGCACAGGGATTCTTATTTTAAAGCGGATGGGTGAGCCTGTAAAAATATACCTTACATTTCTTTTTTTCGCACTCCTCTTCTTTTTTATACCGCCATCACATATAACAGCGCGGATGATATCGATGCATTCAGCAATTATTATCCTCTCAGGACTGCTCCTCTATTTTTCATATACCTTAAAGGGTGACTGGAGTTTTGACAGGGTATTCTCATTTATTTTTATTATAACATTCCTTGTTGTTAAGTGGTCCGGATTTATTATATACTCCAATGTAGATAATAAAAATAAGATAATATATCTGGCAGGGTTTATCCTCTTTGCAGCGGTATGCTTCCTTATTAACCGGAGTGTAAAGCATCTGACTCAGAAAGATGGAATCAAATACCCCTCTGCCCCTATTGATATTATCTGCGCATTCCTGGTGTGGACTACACTCTACACTGCGTCATTTAAAATTACAGACCAGGGATCTATTTTCAATGCTGAATCTGTTGTAATAGCAATGATTATTCTTTTTATTCTATTTGCTGCAGCTCTTTACTCTTTTCTCCTTGCTTCGATTAAGGAGGGTCGCCTTATAATTTATCTGTCAATGGTGATTTTTATTTTTTCAGGGATTACCCTCTTTATATCAGGGCCCGCGGTTTCATGGATAGTCTACTCGCTCATTTTTAATCTTCTTCTACTCCTTGCATCAGGCGCGGGGATATGGTACAGCACTGCTATTCAGTCCAGGGTGCTCCTTAATTTTTCTATTGCTGCATTTGTGATTCATCTCTGGACACGTTACTTTGACCTTTTCTGGGACATGCTTTCAGGGTCGCTCCTTTTTATTATTACAGGGATACTGGGGCTTATTGGAGGATATCTTCTTGAAAAGAAGAGGAGGGAGATGATTTCCATTATGGAGAGAGATAAAAATTCAGCACATACAGGGGAGGTAAAATAAGATGAAAAAATATCAGAAGATTATGCTCCCCATACTTGTTGCTGCACAGATTATGGTGCTTGTTTTTATGATAGCGAAACAGGAGAATATAATAAGCAGCGGCGAAAAGGTGATACTCAAATGCGAGCCTGTTGACCCCAGGAGTCTTTTCAGCGGGGATTATGTTATTCTCAACTATACCATCTCATCCATTGACACTAAATCTCTTAAGGTATATGGAGAGTCGGATTATAAAAAACATGATTACATCTATGTAGCCCTTCAGAAAAATTCTAAAACAGGTGTGCACGATGCTGCTGCTGTTTCCAGAAATATTTCTGAATTAAGAAAAGATTACCCCGCTGTTATTAAGGGGAGAGTCAAAAATTCATGGGATTTAATAAATATTAAATATGGCGTGGAATCATACTTTGTTCCACAGGGTGAGGGGCTTGTTATTGAAAAGGATCTGGAGAATGTTACTGTTGAGGTTTCTGTAACTGAAAAGGGTGAAAGCGCAATCACAAGGCTTTTTATAAGCGGGAAAGAGGTTGAGTTCTACTGAAAAGACCCCACCCCGCCTACCGGCGGTCGAACGCTTTTTCAGCTTCCTGCCAGCGTTCGACACTAACCACATCCTGTGGTGTCGCGCCATCTCCCCGCAACGGCTCATTACTACCCACAAGTCAAGATTTATCAAAATGATAAAAGATATTTCGCGAACAATCATTTAGTGAGTGCCTTTACCTGGTGTATTGGCCCCCTGTCCCCCAAAGGGGGCACGTAAAATAAAAACTTGAGCAAGTTGATGTATCAAAGTATTAAAAAATCCTTTCTATTATTGAGCTTGCAAATGATATGCGGAAAAATATAAAGAGAATAGTTATCAAAATGGTAACAATTATATTTT
>CAZBFP010000023.1:0-56021 GCA_964491265.1 uncultured Leptospirales bacterium
GGAGTTAAAAGAATATATTGACAATGAAGAGGAAGAGGAGAGAATAATTTCATTTATAGCATATATAATGAAATTGACTGAAATTACACCTGAAAAATTAAACGATATATTCAGCCGTATTTCCCACAGAGGAGGTGATGTTATAATGACAACCGCAATGAAATTAAGAGAAGAAGGTATTCTCGAAGGCATTGAAAAGGGCATTGAAAAGGGCATTGAAAAGGGCATTGAGCGTGGTATTGAACGGGGAATTGAGCAGGGGAAACTGATTGACCGCCGTGAAACTCTTGTCCGCCTTTTAAAGAAGCGTTTTGGTGATGCTGTTACCACTGACGATATAAAAGCAATTGAAAGCTGTGAAGACCCGGATAAACTTAAAAATGCTATTGAGGCTTTAATGTCTGCGCAGGAGTGTTCTGAGGTTTTAAGTTTTATCAGATGATGTTACGGAAGATCTCTGGCCTCTCTCATCATATTTATACTTTCTTTGAACCATTCACCGGTTTTTCACACACATTAACATAAATTATTTTCTGTGCCATCTGCCTCTGCGACTTAGTCAGTGTACTTCGATAAATTCAGCAACCGATAGCCGAACTGCTGTGGTAAAAAAAAAGTCCCGGCAGTTACCTTAACCGGGCTCTGACCCTATTTGTCAACATATTCACAATGAAGAGCTACTTAAAAAAATTTTAAAAAATAACCCGCCGGGCAATCCCGATGATCTGATATTAAATTAATGAAGATATTGTACCTGAAGCTTTAAAATACCCGGGAAAGTATATATGCAGGTATTATCAGTTGGAAAGATTGTCCGGGGGTGCTTTCGATCTGTACTCATCCGGTGTAAGTCCGGTAACCTTTTTAAAGACTCTGTAAAAAGTACTAACTTTCTCAAACCCGGTATCAACGCTTATACGGGCAACCGGGAGATTACCTGAAGTTATAAGTCTGCATGATTCCTCTATTCTTAAGCAATCTAAATATTCAGAATATTCCTTCCCGGAATATTTTTCAAATTCATGATTGAATATATCCACCTCAAGCCCTGCTGTTTTTGCCACATCCCACAGGTCAAGACTCTGCCTATAATGCTCATTTACAAAATTGATTACAATTTCAATCCTGGCAGAGTTGCCATCTGCATCATTCAGTTCTAGAAATTTTGACCTTAACCTCCCCATCAATTCATTATTATTCCGGGCAATGGAATTTTTAAGACTCTTATGCTCCAGCTGGTTTTCTATCCTCAACCTCAGGTCATCTGAATTAAAAGGCTTGGTTATATAATCTGCTCCTCCCGGTTTCAGTCCCTCTGTTTTCATAAAATCATCAACCCTGGCTGTTAGAAAGACAACCGGGATCATTTCAAATCTCTCATCACCCCTTACGCGGCGGAGCAGTTCATACCCATCCATTTGAGGCATCATAATATCAGAAAGAATAAGATCGATCTCCTCATTTACGTCCAGCTGCTTAAGCGCCTCTGCCCCATTTGATGCTTCATATATCCTGTAATAATCACGAAGCATAGACACAAGGAGAAACCGCAGGTCTGCATTATCCTCCACAACAAGGATTGAAGGAGTATCCTCAAGAAGACTTACATTCCCCTGATCATCAGCCTGATATGGGAGATCAATTCCACGCACAATGGTTCTTTCATGCCCATAGTATTCCTTAAACCGCACATCATCTCTTTCTGCAAAATGCCCCTTCCCCAGGGGAATCCTGACCTCGAATATTGTCCCATGATTCTCCGGGTACTGGTCAATATACCTGCTCTCAACTTCAACCGATCCGCCATGAAGCTCAACAAGCTGCTTAACTATGGAAAGGCCTATCCCGATACCTTCATACCGACCTGTTGATCCGGAATCCCCCTGATAGAATCTATCAAAAATACGACCCATGTTTTCATGAGATATGCCGCAGCCTGTATCGCTGAAATTTATTACAGCAAAACCATCCGCCGCCTCCCCTGAAATTTCGATTATTCCCCCCGGTTCTGTAAACTTGAATGAGTTGGAAAATAAATTTGATATTATCCCTGCAAGCCTGTTACGGTCTACATAAACATAAAGGGGATATGGGTTCATATTGCAGATCAAAGTGATCCCTTTAATTGCTGATACAGGCTCCATCTCCATGCAGTAGGTTTTCACAAGTTCATTAATATCAATTTTAGATACATTAAGAATTAAATTGCCTGAGGTTATGCGGGATATTTCCAGAAAATCATTTATAAGGGACTGAAGATTATGTCCGTTACGCTGCATCATTTCAAGGGTTACCCTGCTTATGTTTTCCCCCTTTAGCGCATCTTCTACCGGAGCCAGCAATATGGTTAGAGGGGTACGGAGTTCATGAGAAATATTAGCAAAAAAATCAGTTTTAGCACAGTCAATCTCACGGAGCTTCTTATTTGCATCTGCAAGTTCAGCAGTACGTTCATTAATTTTAATCTCAAGATTTTTATTATCTTCATCAATACGGTTATATAAAACTCCAAGTTTTAATGAAAGATCTTCCACCCTGCTGAATGAATCTGAAAAAATGCGGGCAAGGATAATAGACTGAAAAAATATAAAAAAAAGGAGACCATAGGGGAAAAGATAAACTGTATTGATCAATTTATTTGAATCAAGAATATCATTCATTACAACTAATATAATAATCAGGCTCCCCCAGAGAATAGAAACAGCCCCTTCTTTCCCGTTTTTAACCGCCTTTTTCAAATACACAATAGAAATAATAAATCCTGTAATAATAAGAAGATGATAAAGAGGCAATATTATTGCAGAGATCTTAACAGGTACAGAAATTGTGATTAAAGAAAAAATCAGGCTGACTATAATATAGAATCTGCAGACAGAAGGGGAAAATTCCTCATAATATAAATTTTTCAAAAATAATATAAAAAATGCAAACCCTGCATATACAGTTATAATTTCAGTTTTAACATGGATATTCCAGTTTATTCCGGGAAACAGATAAATAAGGAAGAACTCACCGGTAAGTATAACCCTTAACCCGATGACAAAACATAAAAGCCCAAAATAGAGGGTAAACCTGTTCTTTTTTCTAAATGCATAAAGGGCAAAATGATATAAAGCCATAATTATAAATGACCCTAAAAGCATCATTTCCAGGGTGAGAGATATATATCTTTTCCTTAACAACGCCTCTCTTTCACCGAAATATATTGATGCCCACATCCCCCCCTTGTCAGACATAAAATTGGAAACCTGAACAAGAATGGAGATCTCACCCCCATGAACATCAAAAAAAGCAATACCCGGTCTCTGCATTGGGGTCATGCTTCTATCCTCAGCAACAATACCGTTTGAAGAAACCTCTTTATCATCTACCCACATCCTGTATGCGGTAGCCATGGTAGGTATTTTTAAAGCATATGAACCGGGGGGGACATTGTTCACAAAAAGTCTGTAAGTAGCAAAACCGTCACCTCCGGCTATGCCATCTATACTTTGATATCCATTCCATACCCCCGGCACCTTTATATAATCCGGGGCCCCGGGAATACCCGATTTAAAATCCTCCGGTGTATAAAGCCTCCCCCAGTAAAACTCCCACTCAGTATCGAGAGGGAAGACTGACCTGGAGAAATCAAACTCATTAACATAAACACTCCCCTTATGATAAAGAATCCCATTATCCGGATTTTCAGAACATGAGAGGAGGAGCAATGCAATGATCACTAAAATGACAGGTGTATATTTCCGGTTTTTCATTATCATTATAGACTCAATAAAATTATAGACTCAATAAACTCAGCAGAAGCAGCAGCATTTATCAGGGACATAGTTAACACCCCCTCTTCACTTAATCCGCCTGGAAGCTATTGCAGTTAAATTATATATCTTTTCAAAACTTCAGGAATTAAAAAATTACAAACTGCTGCACACTAAAAAGTCAATTGTTTTTTAAAATTAAAGCCCTGCCATGATCGGTAGCGAATTAAATTCCGGGTAAAGTTCACCATGCGCCAAACGCCCTCACCCGAGCGAGCCTGAAGGCCGCTCACCCTCTCCCGCTTCAGCGGGAGAGGGTGGTCAAGCGGCAGCGATGACCGGGTGAGGGTACGAGTGATTTTTCCCAAAATTAAATTCGCTCCCCCGGATGCACTCCACTTTCCGGAATTTTACTTGATTGATCTGAAATCTGGAACTAATTTATTATAAATCTGAGCAATCCCAGGGGGCACCTGATTATGAAAAATTTCGACCTTCCGCGAATACAGAATGCTGAACTTAAAGATAAGATTGTACTGGTCCGGGTTGACCACAATGTTGTTAAAAAGGGACTTATTCACGACCCCTACAGAATTGACGCCACAATAGGAACCCTTTACCATATTGTAGCCCGCGGCGGAAAGCTCATTTTAATGACTCATGTGGGGAGGCCCAGGGAGAAAGAGAGCGGTCACATTTCAATAAATGATAAAACATCTGTACAGCCCATTGTTGACTACCTTCAGCAGAAGCTGCACATTATATTAAAAATACCTGAATTTCATAAAGATGAAAAGAGAGGCTATACAGGGATTGAAACTTCCATCAATCATATGATCAAAGAACTTAAGGAGGATAAAATTGACGGGATTTACCTGCCTAATACCAGATGGTTTTCCGGTGAGGAAGCCGGAGAGGAAGATGCTCTGCGCTTTGCCAACCAGCTTGCCGGACTTGCGGATATTTTCATTAATGACGCTTTCGGTTCATGGCAGCCCCATGCTTCAACTGTTGGTGTTAACAGATTTTTACCATCCTACGCAGGTTTTCTCCTCCAGAAGGAGATCGAAAACCTGAACAGGATTTACGAGCCTCAGCGCCCCTTTGTTGCTGTTGTTGCAGGTGCAAAATTTGACACAAAGATAGATCCCCTCTACGCACTTATAGAAAAGTGCGACCACCTTGTACTGGGGGGTGTGATTTATAATGCCTACCTTGCAGCAAAATTCGGGATAAAAATCAATGGGATTGATGATGAAGACATGAAGCTTGCCTCAGAGTTTGTTGCTCACTCAGCAAAGTTTCCCGGGAAGCTTGCTGAGCTCCCTATTATTATCGAGTCAGATACAATGGATGGTAAAATCGAAGGGAAATTCCGCAAAAAAGATATCCGGAAGTTCAAAAAGGGGGAGGAGCTGAACTTTGTGCTTGATGTTGCACCTGAAAGCTTTCTCGATCCGGTTATAAACAGTATTTTTCATGATGCCCATACAATTTTTGTTAATGCTGTTATGGGATACACGCCCCATTTCAATGAAGGCACAATTGCCCTGGATCAGCTTATTGATGACAATAAAGACGCGGTTAAGTTATACGGCGGCGGGGATACAATGCAGGAACTGAAGCGGCTTTTGCCCGGACTTTATATAGCAGCACTTGACAGCCCCAGATACTATATTTTCACAGGGGGCGGCGCTGTACTAAAGGCCATTGAAAAGGGTGATGTTACAGGTATCGAACCTGTGAAGATTCTGATTGAAGGGACAAAATAATTTTTCATTTTATACTTTTTTTTTCAAAAAAATTATCCTCTTTTTCGTTTTTATATATAACAGTACTTGACTTCAGGTTCTGCGGATTTTAAAATAAGGGGATAAGGGATGAAATCTATGGCGTTAAAACTTACTAAAGATGATCTGAAGCAGATAGGGGAATACCTTGAGGAGAAGTATCCGCTCATTAAAGGGAGCGGCCGGGGAAAAACATATTCACGTGATTTTGAAATAGACATACGGGAAAGGATTGTTCGGGTTGAAGAAGAACTTAAAAATCAGAGAGAAATCCTCAACCTTATGCTGGCACAGATGGATAAACGCTTTGAGATGTCGGAAAAGCGTTTTGAGCAGGTGGACAAGCGCTTTGAACAGGTCGATAAGCGCTTCGAACAGATGGATAAACGCTTCGAACAGATGGATAAACGCTTTGAGCAGGTCGATAAACGCTTTGAGCAGGTCGATAAACGCTTTGAGGAATTAAGAGAAGATATGAACTCCAGGTTCGCAATTGTTGACAGAAGATTTGAAGAACTGCGCGGCGACATGAACAGGGGTTTTAAAATGATGATGTGGTTTACAGGCCTGGGATTTACATTTGTAACCACCTTTATTACAGGGGTTTTTATTTACCTGAAATAATAAACCGGTTTACCGGAAACTGAAAATATCTTTTAGTTCAATTATGCTGTTTTCTATATCCCCGCCGCCTTCGGCGGCGGGGATATTAGAGCATTTTATTTCAAATAAAAGTTAAGGAATCAACATTGTAATAAAGACTTTTTAAAAATCAGAAATCAGAGCTTAGAAAAATCGAGTGTAGCAAAATAATCATCCAGAGTTTCCGGTCTTCTTATCATATCCACAGTACCGTCCTCTTTAAGGAGCAGCTCTGCTGAACGAAGCTTCCCATTATAATTAAACCCCATCGCATAACCGTGAGCCCCTGTATCGTGTATTACCAGTATATCACCTGTTTCAATTTCCGGCAGAACCCTGTCAATGGCAAACTTATCATTATTTTCACAGAGTGAGCCTGTTATATCATATTTCTTTACATCCTTTGCATTCTCTTTCCCGAGAACTGTTATATGATGATAAGCCCCGTAAAGTGCAGGCCTCATGAGATCTGCCATACATGCATCAACACCTATATAGTCCTTATATATTTCTTTTTTATGGATAGCCCTTGTTACAAGGTAGCCGTAGGGCCCGGTTATCAGCCTGCCGCTCTCCATACATATTTTCAGCGGCTTTAATCCCCGGGAGATTATCTTTTCATCATAGACCTCTGAAATTCTTTCAGAAATATATTTTATATCAAGAGGCTTATCTCCAGGCCTGTATGGTATGCCGAAACCCCCTCCTAAATTTACAAAATCAAAGCTTATACCCACCTCTTCTGAAAGCTCAAAGATGAGATCAAAGAGAATTTCAGCTGTATCCACAAAATATTCTGCATGAAGCTCATTGGATGCAATCATTGTGTGGAGGCCGAAATGCTTAACGCCCCGCTCCTTTACTGTTTTGTATGCCTCAAAAAGCTGATCCCTCGTAAGGCCGTACTTTGCCTCCTCAGGTATACCTATTATTGCATTCCCCCCCTTTAGCGGACCCGGATTATACCTGAAAGAGATTACCTCCGGAAGCCCGGCATGTTTTTCCACATAATTGATATGTGTTATATCATCCAGATTAAGAGTAGCCCCAAGATTACGTGCGTATATAAATTCCTCCGCAGGGGTATTATTCGATGTGAGCATTATATCCTCACCCTTTATCCCGACCTTTTCAGCAAGCATAAGCTCAGCCAAGGAACTGCAGTCTGCACCGAAGCCCTCTTCATAAAGTATCTTCATTAAAAACGGGTTGGGATTAGCCTTTACAGCAAAAAATTCTTTAAATCCCGGTGCCCAGGAAAATGCCTTTATAAGATTTCTCGCATTTTCCCTTATTGCTTTTTCATCATATATATGGAATGGTGTGGGGAAGCGTTTAATTGCCTCCTCTATTGTTTCTTTATTAAAAGGGAGATCCTTCATTTTTATCACCTCTATTTTTATTTGCAGCTTTCTCTATTTTAAATGAAAAATTACCGGCTCTTAGTGTCAACCAATAAAATTACCGCTTCCCTCATCCATTTTATCTTTTCCGATAATTTTACAATACCTTAAAATAAGAGTATATAAACTACATTATTGTGCTTTTTCTGCCGATAATAAAGCATAAATATTTGTACAACCCGGTCCTTTCACCAGCATTATAATCTTTTGGGAGCAGCATAATGAATGCAGCAGTTAAAAACAGCAACGATGAGGGAATTGAAAAGAGCAGACTTTTCAAAGAGGTGCTGCAGCAGAATAACCGCAGGGTTATCTTTGCATTTTTAAGCATATTTATTCTGGCCAATGTTGCCACTGCTGCAATAAAAATTACAGGCAAAGGCTCCCAATACCTTACATGGAAAGACATGGGGATAGAAATTGCCGCAACTTTAGCAATACTTTCTATAACTGTTTTTTTCATGCACAGGATTAGTGAAAGATACAGCGGATATGTAACTATCACAGGGGTGACAGCCTCACTCTGGATATTTCAATATGTCATTTACGGCGCATCGGAACTCTTTGCTGCTCATTATATTGTTCTTGCCCTGGGTGTTTTTTATTTTAACAGATTGCTTTCCATTTACACTTTTTTCCTGATTCTGATTTCCCAGACAACACTTCTGATAATGCGTCCGGAACTCCTTCCCGGAGGTCCTGCCAGTAATATGCCTATACGTTATCTTATTTATTTATGGGTTGCAATAGGAACATATTTTGGAGCCATTGCCACAAGACAGCTTTTTGTTATGGCTATGCAGAACGAGGATAAAGCAGTTGCTTCACTCGAGAATCTGAAAAAGGTGATGAAAAGAATTGCCGGTTCTGTAAAGGAGATGAAATCGGAAACAGTAGAACAGAATAATGTGGCCCGCGACCTGAACGGAATATCGCAGCACCAGGCAGCCTCACTTGAAGAAATTTCCGCCTCACTTGAAGAACTCGCAGCAAACGCTGAATCAATCAATATGACAGCAGTTCTCCTTTTTGCTGAAACCGACAGTGTTACAAATTCCATAATCGGATTAAAATCTAAAAGCGCAAGTGTTATTACAAGCGCTTCCCATATAAACTCCACCCTTTCAAGAATTAATTCCGCTTCTGAAGATTCCGCCCGTAATATAGAAACTTCAATGAAAAATTTTGAACTGCTCCTGAACAAAAGCAACGAGATGTGGGAATTTGTTAAACTGATTAATGAAATCGCAGACAGGGTCAATCTCCTCTCATTAAACGCCTCCATTGAAGCAGCCAGAGCCGGGGATCATGGAAGGGGTTTTGCTGTTGTGGCTGATGAGATCTCAAAACTCGCTGACCAGACATCATCCAACTCAAAGGCTATAGAAAAAATTATTAATGAGACAAAGGATATTATTGAAATTAACAACAGCAATATTATCGAATCTTCAGACAGGATGTCCGACCTGAACATATCGATTAAAGTTATAGATTATGAAATTTCCGGTGTCCAGGAACTCATCAAGGATATTAACGATGAAATAGACACTCTCCACTCCCTGAATGACAGCCTTCTCCAGTCCAGTGAAAAAATAGAAACCAATACAGGTGAGCAGAAAGTCGCCAGCCATGAATCGAGCAATACAACATCCGATATTGCCCGCACTGCAAGCGAACTGGTGGAAATTTCCACAAGGCTTGCCCGTTCCTCTGCAAACCTTGAACATACAGCATCAAATCTGGAGCACCTTACTGACGATATCCCTGAAATACCCCCCGGCAAAGAGTAAAACTGAGCAATTATATTTCTGAATTGGTAGCAGTATAATTTTAGGGGTTGTGTCATTCCCGCGCATACTTCAACGAGCTCAGTACAGGTGCGGGAATCTCATAAATACTGTTTTTTCTGGAGATTCCGGCAGTGCAGGCACGATGACTGCCTGCAAGCACGAAACATGATGTTTCAATAATGCTTGCCTACGTTATCACTTCAGCCGGAATGACAAGTTACTCCCATAAAATTCTACTGTTACCTTCTGAATCCTGCGGCTATACCAATTAAAAATATTGACTTATAATAACGTGTAAAAATTATATCCTTTTCAGCAGTATAATGAACCTTATAAAACCTATGACTTTCTGGAGAATATAATGGAACTTGGAATAATGGGGCTCCCCCAGACAGGGAAAAAGAGCCTTTTTAAACTTCTTACAGGCACAATGCCCGATAATGAAAAAACATCAGCAGGTGTTGCAGAGATAAGAGACGCACGATTCGACAGACTTGTAAGCATGTATGCACCGAAGAAAGAGGCCCCTGCAAGGATCAATCTGCAGCTGCTCCCTAAAATCGAAAGCGATTCTATCCGTGAGGGGAAAATCTTTACCGACATTTCCAGGATGGATGCTCTCTGCCATGTGGTACGCGCATTTGAAGATGACTCGGTTTATCATGCAAGCGGTTCAGTTAATGCAGCCAGGGATATTGACATGATCAATGCAGAACTTATAATGCATGATCTTATTTTTATTGAAAAGCGTTTTGAACGTATTGAAAACAGCCGGAAAAAAAAGGCTGAAAAACAACTCGATATTGAAGAAGCCCTCCTCCAGAGAATGAAAAGCCATCTTGAAGAGGACCTGCATCTTAGAACTTTTAAACTTGATGAGGAGGAGCAGAAGCTTATTGCAGGCTACCCCTTTATAACAGGCAAGGAGATGCTTATTGTTCTTAATGTAGGGGACTCCCTTATTGGAGATAAATCCCTTATGGAATCTGTAAAAAAAACGCTGGAGAAGCTTAAAATAGAAGTTATGCAGGTCTCAGCAAAACTGGAAGCGGAAATAGCATCCCTTGACAGCGAAGAGGAGAAGCGTGAATTTATGGATGACGCCGGTATAGAGGATGATGCCCTGAGTACATTGTCACTCCTGTCAATGAAAACACTGGGGCTGATTTCATTTTTCACTGTGGGGAAAGATGAAGTTAGGCAGTGGCAGATAAGAAAAAATTCCTCCGCACCTGAAGCTGCAGGGGCGATCCACTCCGATATACAAAGAGGATTCATTAGAGCTGAAGTGATGAAGTATGATGATCTTATTGAGCTTGGCAGCGAAGATGAACTTAAAAAAGCGGGTAAATTTCATGTGATGGGGAAAGAGTATATTGTTGCTGATGGAGATATAATTAATTTCAGATTTAATGTTTAGATTGCAAATTATTAATTTTTTTTCTGCAAATTGGCGATTAGATTGCTTTCCGCCGCGCCGTGGCGCGGCGGAAAAAATTACCTTCCTGTTTTGAATAATTACAATTTTTTTTATCTGCTCATAAATAAGTGGTAAAACCTCTCTCAGCGCGCCACCGGCGCGATGAGACAAATTCGCCCCAACTTTCTGAATAATTACAATTTTTTTATCAGCAATTGAAGTTTTTAATTGACATAAAGTCCGTGTAATTGTTAATAGTTTTCGACTGAATGATTTTCAGTAAGGGGTTTTAGCTCAGTTTGGTTAGAGTATCTGCCTGTCACGCAGAGGGTCGCGGGTTCGAGTCCCGTAAACCCCGATAAAAAAAGGATCTGTGATTAAACACAGATCCTTTTTTTATTCCCTCCACTTATTGCCACTTTAAAATATAATATACAATTTTTGAATTGAAAAATTCTACCCACTGATTATATTCAACATAATGAAACAGCTGACAAAAATAGTGATACTCATGCTGCCGGTAATCTTTTTTACATGGCCGGGCCCCCTTTTAAGCTTCAACAGCAATAAGCCTGTTAAGCCTATAAGCAAAACCCTCCAGCCCGCAGACATCGTTGAAGCGAAGAGAACCCTTATAGCACGTGGCGATTTTAACTACCCCCCTTTTGAATATCTGGATGATAATGGTGAACCCCAGGGTTTCAATGTGGATATTATAAAAGCAGTGGCAAATGTTACAGGGCTTGAAATCCGTATAATACTTGGCACATGGGAAAATGTAAGAGATCAGCTTGAAAAAAGTGAAATCGATCTTTTAATAGGTATGTTTAAAACCGAGGAAAGAATGAAGAAAGCTGATTTCACAATCCCTCATTTTATATCCACCTATACAATTTTTACACAGAAACAGTCGCAGATTAAATCATTTAAAGATCTTTCCGGAAAGAAAATACTGGTCCAGAGCGGAGATCTGGGCTACGATTATGTTATTGAACAGAATCTTGACGGGAGAATAATTGAAAAACAGGACTGGGCGGAAATGCTTAAAGCTCTTAACGCGGGTGAAGGGGATGCTGCGATTGCTGCCATGCTCCAGGGCACAATGCATATTATTAAACACAACCTGAATAATGTAGTCCCATTAACCGAACCTTTGATTCAAAGAAGTTACTGTATTGCAGTTCCCAAAGGGGAAGCCGCACTCCTTGCCACCCTTAATGAAGGGCTTAATATTTTGAAAACCACCGGCGAGTATGATGAAATCTACGAAAAATGGTTTGGTATATATGAAGAGAGGTTTTCACCGGCAAGAAGCCTGAGAATTATGATCATTGTTTCAGTTCTGCTTCTCCTTATTATTTTTGCAGCATACATCTGGAACTGGAACTTAAAAAAACAGGTCCGCATCAAAACCGGAGAACTCACAAAAGAGCTGGAAATAAAATCGAGAATGCAGAACCAGCTTGAAAAAGCAATTGAGTCATTTGATATTTCGAGAAAAGAGGCATTAAAAGCAAGATACGAAGCTGAAGAAGCTAATGAGGCCAAGACAAGATTTCTTGCAAACATAAGCCACGAGCTCCGCACACCGCTCCACGGCATAATCGGTATTTCAAAACTTCTGGAGACCACACCCCTTAACCGGGAACAGATGGATATGATGAAAATGATCAGCACTTCTGCTGAAAACCTGACAGGGATTCTTTCCGACCTTCTTGACTTCTCCTCAATCCACTCAGGGAAGCTTACTCTCCGGAAATCATTTTTTAATTTGAGAAGCCTTATTGACACAACTGCGCCTGTAATGAAAGTTATGGCCCTTGAAAAAAATCTTAAAATAATCATGGAAACCGGAGAGAGTGACCCGGTTATAAATACTGACAAAGAAAGAGTGGGGCAGATTCTTCTTAATCTCTTCTCCAATGCTGTGAAATATACTGACAGCGGTCATGTAAAGGTTTCTATTTTTCATTATGATGAAAAACTGGAAATTTCTGTTGCCGACACAGGTGTGGGAATTGAACCTGAATACCTGGATACAATTTTTGAGCCTTTCAGCCGCATTGAAAACAATACCGGAACTTTAAACAGGGGAGTAGGACTGGGGCTTTCAATTGTAAAAAGTCTTGTTGATCTCCTTAATGGTGAAATAAATGTTGAAAGCAGGCCTGGAGAAGGGAGCCGTTTTATAGTATTTATACCGGCTTTATCTGAAAAAAGTGAAACACCTGATACAGAAGATGCAGCAGAAAAGACTGACTTGCCAGAGGGTACATGCTCAGGCATCAATGTCCTGATTGTTGAAGATGAAAATATTAACAGGCTTTACCTTAAAAAAATTCTCAGCAAAAAAGGATGCATAACTGATACAGCCTTAAACGGACTGGAAGCCCTTAATATGATTAAAACCAAGGAATACAATCTTATTCTAATGGACCTTACAATGCCTGTTATGGACGGGATTACAGCAACCCGGGAAATCCGTATTTATGAAAAGAGCCGGCAGATTCAGCCTGTTCCGGTTATTGCACTTACAGCCCACGCTTACCCGGAAGACATGGAAAGGTGCCGTGAAGCAGGAATGGACGGATATCTATCCAAACCTTTCCAGCCATCTGACCTGATGAAGGAGATTGCACGGGTACTGGACAAAGTGGACAAAGAGGGGCCCTTCTGATCAGCTGCTGACCTCTCGCATTACCATTTGAACTGTATTCCGGCTCTTCTCCTCAAGGATTATCTCCTTATTAACAGTTACCCTGTCAATTGTTGCCTGATCATAATTACGTATTGTTACAAGTTCAAGTCCCATGTTATACTTAATCTTATAATCTTTTTCAAGAGTGCTGATCAGTGGTAGGACCTTCCTTTCATCCCAGTCCGTGCTTATAGAAAAACTCAATGCTGTATTCTGCATTACATTTATCCTCACCCTGTTTTCTGAAAGAGCCTGAAAAATATCGCGCAGATTCTGCTCAACTATAAAGGAAAAATCCCTTGCCGCAATGGTTATCAAAACCTGATTCATTTTAAAAATAAATGATGGAACCTCCAGCTCAGCCTTGTCGGTCTGCACCACTGTTCCAATCTCCTGAGGATTAAGAAAGGATTTTACCCATAAAGGTATCCCCTTATTCTGAAGAGGCTTGATAGTTTTCGGATGAATAACACTGGCACCGTAATAGGCGAGTTCGATGGCATCATAATAGGAGAGGCGCTCCAGCTTCACCGTATTGTCAAAATACTTGGGATCAGCATTAAGTACACCAGGCACATCTTTCCAGATAATAACCTCCTCTGCTTCAAGACAATAAGCCAATATGGCAGCTGAAAAGTCTGATCCCTCTCTCCCCAGAGTTGTGGACATGTTTTCTGAAGTACCCCCGATAAATCCGGGAGTTATATAAACATTAAAGTCTTTAAAATCCATGGCATTTTTTACCAGCTCTTCAGTTTTTGCCCAGTCGACTTTCGATTCCCTGTATGTATTATCGGTCCTTATTATTGCCCTGGCATCGATCCATTGATTCTCTATACCGGCTCTGTTCAGAAAAGCGCTGACTATTCTTGTTGAAATAATCTCCCCTGCTGAAACAAGCTGGTCATAATCGTAATCGTAATTATCTGAATGAGGGAGGGAAACTCTCCCTTTGATTATAGAAAAAATATTCTCCATTTCGCTGAATATTTCATCAGATTTATCAGGGAAAAGATCATCTACTATATTCAAATGAAAATCCTTTAAATTATTAAACTCCGCTTCAATTGTATCTCTTGAGTAATAGCAGGAATGAAGAAGTCTTTCCAGGGAATTGGTGGTTTTACCCATTGCGGAAACAACCACTGCAAGCTTCTCCCCCTTATACAGATTAAGCACCCTGACCGCATTGCGTACAGAATCTCCATCTTTTACAGATGCTCCCCCGAATTTAAAGACCTTTATCATTGTCTCATCCCCCTGATTCTATATACTCCCGCAAAAAGCCGGGAATCCGCTTCAGCATCTGTTTACACCATGCATTTAGCCGTATTATTTACTGCATTATCCTTTTCAACAACAAAATTAAGTTTACAGGCGGAAATTATCTATTCCCGCATTTATCGGAGCCGCCCCCTGTCCCCCAAAGCTCACTACTACCCACAAGTCGAGATCCATCAAAATGCTAAAAGATATTTCGCAAAAAATCTTTTAGTGAGTGCCTGTACCCGGTGTATTGGCCCCCTAAATCTACCCCGGGAGTACTTCTTCGCTTTGCTCAGGGCGCCCCGGAGGGGGACTTCGTTTAAGTTGAATAACAAAAAATTCTAAAATAAAAGCGTTTTTGAAGTTAAGATATATTTCCAAACTTCTTTTTTAAGTCCCCCTCCGGGGGATTTAGGGGGCTTTTGAGAAGTGGGTAGTAGTGAGCCCCCAAAGGGGGCACGCAAAAGGTACACCTGGTTAAATAGATGAATCAAAGCATACATGTATTAAATAATACTGAAATATTTATAGAAATGATAAAAATTAAATTATCAGAATGATAATAGATAACTCGTGCCCCCTTTGGGGAGCCCGAGCGAAGCGACAAAGTACTCCCGGGGTAGACAGGGGGCAAAGCAAAAATGTTTACCCGAGGAGGGACAAAAATTAAGTTTACAGCAGGAAATTATCTTTAAACAGATACTGAATATAAAATAAAAACTTTAAATTGTCCATATCTATAGATACACTTATTCCATGGATATTATTAGGATAAAAGACATGGTGCTGAATTTTTTCTCTCTCCCCGGAATTGACAAACAGGAGATTGAAAGACGAAAAATTGCAATGATCGCATTTATGATTGTTGTTGCTGTTCTCTACCCTGTGGCCATATTGAATCTTATTTCAGGGAATATATTTACCGGTACCTACAACCTTATTTCCGCCCTTATACTCACTGCAGTTTTTATCAGCCTTAAATATATCCGCAAAGGCATCTATGTATTCAGAATCTGCGGTTTTTTTATCGGCGCCCTTTTTCTATATGATATTTTCAAAGGGGGGCAACAGGAGGCTCTATCTTTATGGCCTTTTATATTCCCTGCAGGCACCTATTTTATGTACGGGGTAAAAGAGGGGACAATATGGAATGTTTTTTTCTTATCAGGGGCAATAGCAATGATGATTCTGTCTCAACACTATCCGGTTATTCACTATTACTCAGGATTCTATATAATCCGCTTTACCCTTACATATTCTTCAATTACCATACTCACTATGGGTTATGAATACACAAGATCTGCATCAATAAAAGAGCTGGCAAAAAAACAGAAAGCCACAAGAACCGCCATGATGCGGATGAAAACAGATTTTCAGCTATCTAAAAATATTCAGAAAAATATTATCCCTTCTTCTGCTCCTCATGTCAGGGGACTTGCAATAGCCTCTCTTTACAAACCTCTGGAAGAGGTGAGCGGTGATTTTTTTGACTATATTGACCTGGGGAGTCCGGGAAAAACCGGAATTTTTATAGCTGATGTAACCGGTCATGGAGTACCATCCGCACTGATTACAAGCATGCTTAAAATTCTTATTTCCACTTCAGGTGATTATAAAAATTCACCACCTGCCATGATGAGATATATAAACAGCCATTTATACAACAAAACCGGCGGCTACCTGGTTACAGCTTTTTATGCTATTTTTGACACTGAATCTATGACTCTACGCTATTCGAGAGCTGCCCATAGCTTCCCTCTTCTTTTAAGAAAAGGGAAAATTACCCCTCTTAAATCTGACGGCTTTATCCTTGGAGCTGATGAAAAACCGCGGTTCAAAGAAAAAACTATTAAGCTGGTTAATAATGACCTTATACTTTTTTTCACTGACGGACTTACTGAAACAATGAATATGGGGAGCGAATTTTTTGATAATGTTATTAACGCGGCAATTCAAAGGCATTGCACCTGCCCTATTGATGAATTTGTAATAAATATATACCATGAGCTTCTAAGTTTCAAAGGTGCCGGCTCATTTGAGGATGACATTACCATTATTGCAGTTCATGTTGACAAGAAGCGTTAAACCCGGAATATCACACCGCCATTAAACCCCGCGAAGCATCCTGTCCAGGCTTGCAACCTCAACACTGAATCGCCCGATTATTCCATTAAGATTATCCGACATGGCGCTTAAGTCTGAATAGAATAATTCTATTCTTGTTATCATATCCCCATATATGGCAACCCCTTCCCTGTTTTGAGCTGTCACTTCATCTATCATACCTGCATATTTTACAGAAAGGTTAAAATACTGCAGCAGGCTCTCCAGGTTTTTACCATGGGACTCTATCATATTTTTTAAATTTTCCAGAAAACTGCGGCTCTGCACCATTATACCTATTATTTCATCAAGAATTACTGATGTATCCTTTATGCTTTCCGAGGTTTCACCTATGCGGCTTACTGAAATTTTTATTATTCCCCCTATCTCCTTTGCAGAGCTTATACTGTTATCAGCAAGTTTGGAAATTTCATCTGCCACAACTGCAAAGCCCCTGCCGTGCTCCCCTGCCCTTGCTGATTCGATTGCGGCATTCAGGGAGAGGAGTGCTGTTTTATCAGCAATTTCATTTATTGTGTCCGATATTTCCGCAATCCTGGAAGAGGCGTTTTTAAGTTCACCTATACTTTTCCCCGCATTATCGAGCCTGATTCTGCACTTTGCCGCAAGCTCGCTGATGAGTGCAGCGTTCTCCCGTGCAGTGTTTCCCGATTCCATTGTACTTTGAAATTCACTTTTAAGTCCGTCCACAAGAAGAAGCCCCTGTTCATTGAAATCAAGCTGCCCCTCAGTATTAATCTGAATCATTTCAAATGATTCTATTACCTTTGCAGATGTGTCTTTTGTGCTTTTAAAAACCGGGGATTGCTCCTCTATGGCTGAATCTATTTCTGAAGTAAACTTCCGTAAAAACTCTGTAGTGCCGGATACTTCCTTTATAAGATTACCCGCCTCAGACATTAAAAGGCTCATCCTGTCTCTTTCTTTTGCTATTACATCTCCGCTCTGCTTCAGGGCATTCGATTTTTCCCAGTTTGAAAAGCGGAGTCTGTCCAGTATGTAAACAAAAACAAATGTAAAAACAATTATTGATGCCAGATCAGTAATTGTATACTTCTCCCTGTCAGTTGCAAAACCGATACCGTGGAATCCGGCTGTAAAGAAAAATGCGGCAACTGAAAATGTTGTCATTGACCAGAGTATGTACCGGTTTATGGGGGCAACAATAATCAGTATAAGAGTAAAAAAATACCCTGCCATATATACCGGGTCCCCCCCTGTAAGCCCTGTTAGAACCCCTGTTCCGATTTCCAGATAATAACCAAGAGCAGCTAAAACAAGCATACTGTTTCTTTTAAATGCCGGTATAAACTGACACATAAAGAGAATAAAAGAAAATGTGGAGAGACCGAGACGAAGAAGTATTATCCCCTCCCTGTCGGGGAAAATTGCCCTGTCAAGGGGTATATAATTTATCCAGGCGAATATACAGATCAATGCTGCAGGGAACACAACCAGATTACTCTGATAATTAAGCTCCCCCGCGTAGGTATCGGGAAACCTCTCCCTGTCCCAGAAAATATAGCCCTTTATTCTGCTTATCATGACTCCCGCCTGTATAAAAATTTTTTTGCCGCCTCAACTCCCTGCAAGGAAAACACCCAGCATCCCGCCCTCCTCAATGATAAGGGCTTTTTTTTCAGGATAGATGCTTTTTCTCTGAAATAGTTTATTTATTATATTTTTCAGATTCATATTTTCCGCAATATATTTATAATCAATTTATATATATATCATCGCCCAACCGATTTCAACTCTTTTTCAAAGGTCCGACCATCGGAATCTGCTTTCTTTAAATTTATACTTCTTATATGCCGAAGAATAACTAAGGAAAAGAATTTTCACCGGAGATAATTATGACAAAAAAAATATATGCAGCGCTTTTAATAACAGTACTGGCCATTTTAAGCAGCCAGGCACAGAACCGCTTTTACGATACTCACAGAGACAGAGTGGATCAGCAGAGAGAAGTAGACCGGAAAAACAGGGAGGCTGTATTAAGGGAAGTAAAGGGGTTTATAGGGGATATGAACAAAAGGATTGAGGGCAGCAGCGGTTTGAATCTGGCCCTCCCCCTTGATGAAAATGAAATTACCGGTGTTACCGAAGGGCATGGACATTATACCGGCGCCATACCCCCGAAAATCTACGGATATGTGAATACATCTTCTCTCAATATGAGATCAGTGGATGACCAGAGAAGTTCTCTTATAGGGAAACTCAACTTCAGGGATAGAATCGAAATCCTGTATCAAAGTGACAAAATTGAAACTTTCAGCTCAGTAACCTCCCCCTGGCTATTGATCCGGAAAGATGACGGATCTGAAGGGTGGGTATTCGGAGGCTTTGTTTCCAGCAGAGAGCCGGTTGAGCCTGACAGAAGTGAAAATATTACTGACTGGAGCATTGTTATACCCGCATCAGAGCGCATAAGCAGCAGGTTCGGATACAGGGTTGACCCTATAACAAAAAAACGGGGATCATTTCATAAAGGTATTGATATTGCAGCTAAAACCGGCACTCCGGTTTATGCTGCAGAAAAAGGTATTATTGAAAAAACCGGTTTCTACCGGAACGGCTACGGTAATTTAATAATCGTAAAACATGAGCAGGATCTTGCTACATATTATGCCCATCTTTCGGAAATTCTTGTTAGAAGCGGCCAGTCAGTCAATAAAGGTACACTAATAGGGAGAGTGGGGAGCACAGGGCGTTCCACAGGCCCCCATCTGCATTTTGAGGTGCGTAAAGGGGGGAAAGCAATGAACCCTGAAGAGTTTTTAAAATAGAGGGTGCACTCCAGACTGCTCTGACCCTTGCAAGAGCATAAAAAAATTTGTTTTTTCCAGATTTTATTGTTTGATTAATAATTGCTAATATGCTTATTTTCACACTATAGTTCAATATTAATTATTGACTATAGTTTGTCCTTTTTTTAAGCCTCTGATTAATGTTATGCCTTTAAATATTTGCAGCACAATAAAGCAAAAAAATAAATTAATTTTTACGAGGGGTGTAAATGAAAAAAATTTCTATTCTAATGATCATTCTCACAGCATTTGCTCTATCGATTTCAGGATGCGGTAAGGGCAGCGGAAAATATGTCACTATTGGCACAGGGGGTGTTACCGGGGTATACTATCCCACCGGCGGCGCCATTTCTAAAATGATTAATGACAAAAGCGAAGTTTACGGTATTAAAACTTCGGTTGAAGCTACCGGGGGCTCTGTTTATAATATCAATGCAATACTGAGCGGTGACCTGGAGTTCGGGATTGCCCAGTCGGACAGGCAGTACCAGGCAATGATGGGACTTGCAGAATGGGAGGAGAAGGGGCCGCAGAAAAAACTGAGATCTGTCTTCGCTATCCATCCTGAAGCCCTTACCCTTGTTGCTGCTGTTAAAAGCAATATCAGAGGGATTAAAGACCTGAAGGGTAAAAGGGTTAATTTAGGTAATCCCGGTTCAGGACAGCTTCAGAACTCCAAAGATGCTCTTGAAGCTTTCGGCCTGAGTGAAAGCGATGTGAAGGCTGAGTATATTAAAGCTGTTGAGGCTGCGGGCCTTTTACAGGATGAAAGAATTGATGCCTTCTTTTATACTGTCGGGCATCCTAACGGAAGTGTTAAGGAAGCTACCTCCGGCAGGATCAAGGTACGCCTTGTTGATATAGCGGGTAAAGAACTTGACGCTCTAATCAAAAAGTTCCCCTATTACGCAAGAGCAACTATAAAAAATAAAAATTATGAAAGCGCTGCAAACACTAAAGACGCTGAAACAATAGGAGTTAAGGCTACTCTGGTAACTTCTTCAGATGTGAGTGCGGACATTGTTTACGCCATTACAAAAGAGGTTTTTGAAAACCTTGATGAATTTAAAAAACTCCATCCTGCATATGAAGTTCTGACAAAAGAAAATATGCTTGAAGGCCTTTCAGCCCCGCTTCATCCCGGTGCTGCAAAGTACTTCAAAGAGGCGGGTCTTGATAAACTTATCAATCCCGATCTTTTAAAATAAACTGATGCCGGCTGCATTATCCTGCTTCAATGCAGGCTGATGCAGCCCTATTCAAAGATGTCTGCGGCAAACAATCAGCACCCGTAACAACCACCGTTTCTGATTGTTTACCGTTGATATTATTATATCAGAAATAACTCTTTATAACAATATATAAGCAGGATACTTTATGGGAAGAAAAGCGGATTTGAAATCACTTGAGCAGCTTATAAAAGAAGAATCGGCTGCCATAAGGGTTCTCAGCAAAAAAGAAAATTTTCTTGTATCCTCCATAGCCATTGCATGGGCACTTTTTCAGCTTTCACTTGCCAGCTGGCTGATTCTTGACAGCACAATGGTGCGGGCCATCCACCTCTGCTTTGCCCTGGTACTTATATTCCTCAATGTTCCATTAATAAAAAAATCGGAAAAGTTCGGATGCTTTTCCGAAACAAAAAAAATCCCTTTAATTGACTACATCCTTGCAATAGGTTCAGGCCTCCTTGCTTTATACATTATGTTTGACTATGAAGGGATTTCTCTCCGCATGGGTAACCTTAACACCAGAGACCTTGTTTTAGGGGGGCTCCTTGTTGTGATGCTCCTTGAAGGAACCAGAAGGGCAGTAGGCCCGGCACTCCCTGTAATTGCATCGGTTTTCACTTTGTATGCTTTTTTTGCTCCCCACATGCCTGAATTTATGGCAACAAAAGCTGTTTCCATGCAGAAATATATAAACCAGATTGCCATGTCAACTGAAGGGATCTACGGCATCCCCCTTGGAGTATCCGCTACCATCGTATACCTCTTTGTACTTCTCGGTTCAATGCTCGACAGGGCTGGAGCCGGTAATTTTTTTACAACCCTGGCTCTCTCCCTCCTTGGAAGGTATAAAGGGGGACCGGCAAAAGCAGCGGTTGTCTCTTCAGCCATGACAGGTATGGTTTCCGGTTCAAGTATTGCCAATGTTGTTACTACCGGCACTTTCACGATTCCGCTTATGAAAAAAGTCGGCTATCCTCCGCGCAAGGCTGCAGCGATTGAAGTTGCTGCAAGTACTAACGGGCAGTTAATGCCCCCCATAATGGGAGCCGCTGCTTTTATTATTGCTGAATACTGCAATCTACCCTATATTCAGGTAGTCAAGGCTGCTGCAATTCCCGCATTTGCAGCTTACATTGCCCTGTTTTATGTAACTCATCTGGAATCATCAAAACTTGGCATGACAGGCCTGAGCAGAGAGGAAACCCCCCGCTTTTTTAAAACACTCCGTGACGGATGGCACTATACTATCCCTATCGGCTGGCTGGTTATTGAGCTTGTTGTTCTTCGCCACTCACCTGAGCTTGCAGCATTCAGAGCAATTTTAGTTCTCATACCTACAATTTTCTACCAGGAGATACGGAAAGCTCTTAAGGAGAAAAGAAAAATTTCTGAGGCAATTTCCGGTTCAATTGAAATGATTACCAGAGGTTTCATTGGCGGATCTAAAAACATGGTTATTGTTGCCCTTGCAACAGCCTCGGCCGGAATAATTGTCGGTGTAGTAGGGATCGGACTTGGCGGTATGATGTCCCAGATTGTTGAAGTACTGGCAGGGGGGAATATTTTTCTTCTTCTTTTTATTACTGCATGCGTAAGCCTTATCCTGGGCATGGGACTCCCCACAACAGCAAACTACATTGTAATGGCGTCACTTACAGCTCCGCTCATAACTGAAGTGGGCGGGAACATGGATTTTATTGTACCATTGATAGCTGCACACCTTTTCTGCTTCTACTTCGGAATACTGGCAGATGATACACCCCCTGTAGGACTTGCAGCATATGCCGCTGCTGCAATTGCAAAATCGGACCCCATACGCACAGGTATTCAGGGTTTCACCTATGACATGAGGACAGCCATACTCCCATTCTTTTTTATTTTTAACACTGACCTGATACTTCATAATATTTATTCATGGCCTCAGGCTATTATGATATTTATAATGGCGGTTCTCGGTTCCATGTGCTTTGCCTCTTTTCTGCAGGGATGGTTCAGGACAGCCAATAAGTGGTGGGAGGTTCCATTCCTCCTGGCTGCAACTGCCATACTGCTTAATCCTGCAATTCCGGCCTCTCTTTTAGGGGTCGACCCTTCCATGAAATACTACTTTTATTTTGTCGGCATGGGGATTATGCTTCTCATTTACAGCGGACAGTGGTACAGGGAAAAGAAATCAGCGGCTTAAAATATTCCGCTGATGCACGGCATAAGCCTGAAGTTAAACATGCAGATGGAAAGGGGATATAGCTGTCATGATGCTTTTTACAGGTAGTAATAATAAAATCTCCAGATAAGTATGCAAAATATTAATGATATTGTTAAAAATCAAATCCTTTTTTCAAAGGGGAGGGATGATATTTTAGAAAGTTTGCTCTACGGATAATTTTTCTATATAGGAATCTACGATAACACGCAAAGGGTTTGGACCCTGCTCTCTGGGGCTAAAGGGACAGATTAAATATTAGCAAAATGCCAAAATGTATCTTTGAGCGAACACGACGTTCGCATGCCGGCAATAAACAGGCTTGTACTGAGCACCGTCGAAGTGATGTCATAAAATGAAGGCGAGTGAACACGATGTTCGCCTGCCGCCGCATGACACGATGTCATAAAAAGGGCGGCCTTGACAAAAAATTATTCGATACGACCTGTTTTAAATTAAATTTTAAGATAAATTATAGACAAAATCAGTTTAAAATCACACTAAAAAATCAAACATCACAAAATCCGTGTAATCCTTTAATCTGTAACAATCCGTGATTCATACAATTTCTTAAATAAATATTCTTGACATAGTGTCGAAAGTTGAGTTTATTAAATTATTAAAAAAGATGATTAATCGGGATAGCAACGTGAAAATAGTTACTCTTGAATTCAAAAATGATGCTGATCTTGACCTTTTAGTTACTCTAACCAAAAGACTTGATGGTGAAATTTTAAATATAGAACATATAAACAGGGAGCCTGGGTGCGGACCTGTATACTGGCTTAATGAACTTGCAAAAAAAGGTGGGATTAAAGATTTTCCCGATCCTTCGAAATGGCAGAAAGAGCAGAGAATCGATAAAAAACTGCTAAACAGATAATAAAATGATTTTAGACAGCAATATTATTATCTATTCCGTAATGCCTGATAATTTTAAAATAAGGGATTTTCTGAAGAATGGAGAATCAGAATTACATGTTTCAGCAATTTCAAAAATAGAAGTATTAGGCTACCATAAACTTACTCCTGAAGAAAAGCTGCTGTTTGAAAGTTTTTTTAATTCAATCAACATTATTCAAGTTACTAATGCGGTTATAGAGAGGGCAATTAAAATCAGACAGAAAAGAAATGTTTCTTTAGGGGACAGCATTATTGCCGCTTCGGCACTGGTTAATCATAAAAAAATTTTTACAAACAATGAAGATGATTTTTATGGAATTTCAGATATTGAAATTATCACAATGAAGTCGATTTTAAGCTCATAGCAGATGTATAAACTGCAAGTTTCTGATCTATGAGGAATACTGTACTGTTATTTAAAGCGATATAGTCACCCTCAAGTCAAAAATTAAAAATCCCCTGGTTATGTGAAGGCACTTTTAATTTTTGACTTGAGGAGCAATTGATTACAAGCGTTTATGGTAAAATATTAGCAGGATTATCGATCCGCATATTATTTCATTTTCCAGATGATTTAACTCAGGAATAATTGAATAATTATTCTTTCTGCGCTTTGCGCGCTTCATGAACAAATAACACCGCTTCTGCCAGCCAGTCAAGACGTTGCTGTGGAGTAAGATCTTTAAAACAGGAATGGCCGTCAAAAGCATTATCAGGCAGAAGTGATATTTCGCTTCTGAAATTTTCATATTCAATATTCCTGTTGCTGGCATTATCTCTCATTCCGCTCATTCCTGATTCTGGTTAATTCGCGAATTTCGCTTAAATCTTTTTCTCTGGTTATATCTGTAAGTATATATTTAAGATAATTGTTCATAATATAAAGTATCCGCCATATAGCTTATTTCTGATAATTAACTTCAAAATCTGCTTAATGTCAAGGAACTTTACGTGATTACTTCCACTGATTAAACAGGCTGCATATTTACCTGGCTGCAGTTTGAAAAATCTTATTGACCTCTTCCATCATTGCACTATGCTGTAAAAAAAATTACTAATAGAACAGGCAAAGCTATGACATCAAAAACAATCCCCATTCAAATAATACAACAGCTTATTAAAGCACAGAAAAATGAGATAACAGAATACCATATATACACCAGACTTGCTGACACAATAAAAGATAAGAAAAACAGCTCTGTTCTGCGAAAGATCGGTGAGGATGAAAAACGTCATTACGAAATCTGGAAAAAATATACAGGCATAGATGTGGCGCCTTCAAAATGGCAGATTGCAAAATTTTTCTGGATTGCCAGAATTCTTGGACTCACATTCGGGATAAAGCTCATGGAGAAAGGGGAAGAGTCTGCAAAGATTAATTATGAAGCAATATCTGAATATATTAAAGATGCCGCAAAAATCGCAAAGGATGAAGATCATCATGAGCAGCAGTTAATAGCCCTGATAGAAGAGGAGAAGCTCGACTATGTGGGATCGATTGTACTTGGACTTAATGATGCCCTGGTGGAACTTACAGGAGCCCTGGCAGGATTCACCTTTGCCCTGCAGAACACAAAACTTATTGCAGTTACAGGACTGATCACAGGGATTGCTGCTTCATTTTCAATGGCTGCCAGTGAATACCTCTCTCAACGATCCGAGGGTGAAGGTGACAAGGCTATTAAATCCTCGATCTACACAGGCACTGCCTATATTATTACTGTTATACTTTTAATTCTCCCATATCTTCTGATAGATCATTTTATGATAGCACTTGGCGCTACACTATCAATTGGAATAGCAATTATCTTCTTCTTCAACTACTATATTTCTGTTGCAAAGGACCTTAATTTCAAAGAAAGATTCACTGAAATGGCACTAATAAGCCTTGGCGTATCTGCTATTACATTTTTAATAGGTGTACTTGTTAGACAGTTTATAGGAATAGATATCTAAAAGCTAAACATTTGTTGACATAAAAACAGCCCTGTGTTAATATATCTTTTGAGTCAGCCCCCTGTCCCCCAAAGGGGGCACGTATAAGAAACATTTGAGTAAGTTAATGAATCAAAGTATTAAAACATTAGTTTAAATTATTAAGCTTGTTAAAGATTTTTGGAACAGCATGAAATTTAAAGAGATAAATTTTTGCAGAGTACCGGAATTCAAACATTGCGAATTAAAGAAGAGATGTATTAAATAATAATATTATCTCAGTAATAATATATTAACTCGTGCCCCCTTCGGGAGACAGGGGGGAGAAGGATTTGTAATGGTTCACTTTTTATTCCATCAATCAGGAAAGAACTATATAAATTATGTTAAGCGGAAATAGCTGAAATTCCGCAGTTACCAATTATGGAATGCAGAAAAATTATACATGTTGATATGGATGCCTTTTACGCGGCTGTAGAACAGAGGAATAATCCATCCCTCAAAGGGAAACCTGTAATTGTGGGGGGTGATCCTGACAGGAGAGGGGTTGTTTCCACATGTTCATATGAAGCAAGAAAATATGGTGTAAAATCTGCCATGCCTTCAAAAACCGCTCTTAAGTTATGCCCCCATGGGATTTTTCTCTACCCTGACTTTAATGCCTACAAAGAGGTATCCATACATATTTCTCATATATTTCACGACTACACAGACCTTGTTGAGCCGCTTTCACTTGATGAGGCATTTCTTGACGTTACTGAAAATAAAAAAAATATCCTCTACGCCACAGCAATAGCTAAAGAGATACGACAACGGATCTTTACAGAAACCGGACTCACAGCTTCAGCTGGTGTATCATACAATAAATTCCTTGCTAAATCAGCTTCAGAGATAAACAAACCTGACGGTCTTGCTGTAATCCGGCCGGAGGATGCTGAAGGTTTTCTGGAGAAGCTCCCCATAGGAAAATTCTACGGCATTGGAAAAGCCACAGAGAAACGGATGTTTTCCCTGGGAATAACTAATGGCGCTGAACTGAAGGAGAAAAGTCTTGAAATACTGGTTAAACACTTCGGAAAATCAGGGCAGTTCTATTTCCATATAGTCCGGGGTCTTGACACCAGGGGTGTTGAGAGCGAAAGGGTACAGAAATCTGTGGGTAAGGAGACAACTCTTGATGAGGATATTGACGACATCAGGGGTATGCACTCCATACTCGATAATCTGGGTATGATGGTTGAAAATTATTTACAGAAAAAAGAGATTAAGGGCAAGACCATTACCCTTAAGGTAAAATATTCGGATTTTGAATCTGCAACCAGAAGTATTACTCTAAACTGTTTTGTAAATGATTCTGACACAATCTGCAGATATGCTAAAAATCTCCTTACTGAAACCAGAGCCGGCGAGAAGAAGGTAAGGCTTCTTGGTATAGCAGTGTCGAACCTGGATAATGATGAGTCCTGCGTCAAGGATGAACAGCTTACTCTTCCCTTTTAAACTTAACTCAAGGTTAAGTTTTTTCTTGACTCTTTTAACCCCATGATTTATTATAACTTTGCCGGTATTAAAATAAAAAAACTGCAGCAGCTAAAGGAAATCAACTCAAATGAAAGATAAAAGTGCCCCTGAAAAAAAGGGGAAGCGGGATAAATCCAAGCGTACTGACCAGATACTTCAGGCTGCAAAAACTACAATCCTTTCCAAAGGCTTTAATGGCTCTACAATGGATGACATTGCCCTGGAAGCGGGTATAACCAAGCCAACAGTGTACCAGTATTTTAAAACCAAGGATGAACTTTTTCTAATGCTCCTTGAGCCTCTTATCCAGTCAATTGCCCTGCAGATTACAGTAATTAAAAACAGACTCAGGGAGAAAGAGTATACTTCAGGGACTGATGTAATTGATGACATTTTCAAAATATTTTTTGCCATATTTGAAACAGACCCGGACAGATTTAAACTCCTCTCTGTATTCCTTCAGACAGATATGTTCTACCACATGGATTACGAATCTGCGGAGAGTCTTAAATCATGGGGTAGAAAATGCTTCGAAGAGGGGCACACCATATCATCGCTCTGCGTGGAGCTTGGACTCTTCAAGAATATTGATGTGTTCAAGACAACAGACTTTATCTGGGGTTCATTCTGGGGGATTGTGCAGGTTGAGCAGTACAAGGCAAAGGGGGAGCCTATAAGCAGGCATATGATACCAATGCTGGAATACACAAAAAATCTGCTTATTGAGGCACTGGTAAAAAAATAAACCTTCAGAGAATTGTATTATTTCAGGTTGCGAAGGAGGCTCTGACCCTCAGATTCGGTCTGAAGCCGGGGTCAGAGCCTATTGAAAATTACTCTTGAACTTTACCCGTTTTATCAAACAATCGTTAAACACTTTGATTTTTAAAAAAATTTAGTCAGTATTATTCTGCTGAAAAAAATTATGTGGACATATTTCAGGAATAACATAGGATTAATTTCTGCTCCGTTAAAGAGAGATAGAGTAATAGTTTTCCCGGGAAATCCCCATTAAAAATGAGTTAATCCGGAGCAGCCTGAATATTTTCAGAATTTAATTTTTATCTAATCCGCTGGAGTTTATCCCCGCAAAAAAGGGGGCTAAAAACTTCTGAAATATTCAGTTAAAGCAGATTTTTCTCAGGGGGGGATGTCCCATGGATGATTTTCTTATATTCGACTCCGTGTCCAAAAGCTTCGGGAACCACAAAGTCCTTGATAATGTATCACTGGCTGTAAAGAAAGGGGAAATTTTCTCTCTTCTTGGCCCCAGCGGCTGCGGTAAAACCACACTGCTCCGTATATGCGCAGGTTTTGAAGAACCCGATTCAGGCAGAATTATCCTTAACGGTGAAGACATTACAAAACTCAGCCCCAACAAAAGACTGGTTAACACGGTATTCCAGAGCTATGCTCTATTCCCCAACCTCACTGTTTTTGAAAATATCGCATTCGGACTCCGTGTTTCCGGAACCGATAACAGGCATGTAAAAGATGAAGTATACAAATACCTTGAACTTATACAGCTTAAAGAACACGCTAATAAAAAACCGGACAAGCTCAGCGGCGGCCAGAAGCAGCGGGTTGCAATTGCCAGAGCCCTTATAAATAAGCCGCAGGTTCTACTCCTCGACGAACCCCTTGCAGCACTTGACCTTAAACTGCGACAGCGCATGCTTGTTGACCTTGACAATATCCATGATGAAGTGGGGATTACATTCCTTTATGTTACCCATGACCAGAGCGAGGCAATGAGCTTAAGCGACAGTATTGCTGTAATCAACGAAGGGGTTGTAGAGCAGATAGGCACCCCTACTGAAATTTATGAGGCTCCACGATCAAGTTTTGTGGCAGCGTTTATTGGAGACACCAATTTTTTCGAGGGGAATGTCACAGAAGTGAATGAGCCCTACAGTAAACTTTCAATTGATTACTTTACAGATGTGCTTGTGTATAATGACAAAAAGATAAAAAAAGGGGACAGAGTATATTTAAGTATACGCCCGGAAAAATTTACCATTTCAGTTAACAAACCCAGATTATCGGAAAAATACAATATAGTAAAAGGTACCGTAGAGGAAATCATCTATCTGGGGTACCATACAAAATACTGGGTAAGGGTGAATGAATCACTTGTAGAGGCAAAAAGACTCCACGACACATACATGCTTGACGAGAAGATGATTACCTGGGGTGATGAAGTGTGGCTTTCCTGGCACGCTGACTACTGCTACATGCTGGAGCAGTACAAACTTGAGGATGAGGCGCTCCTTACCCTCCCTGATGAGGATATAATGGCAGCGGTTGAGGCAGGTGAATCTGAAGGGGCTGACAACTGATGCCCATGAATCTTAAGAGAAGAAATGAAATACTGCTTACACTCCCTTCAATGGGCTGGCTTGTAATATTTTTTCTTCTCCCCACTTTTTTTGTAATTGCAATGGCATTCAGGAGTGCAGACCCCTACGGAGGGATTGGTGATGAGTGGACCCTGCAGACCATAAAGGATCTTGGAAATCCCAACTACCCTGCAATCATTTGGCGGACAATCTGGCTCAGTGTTGTTTCAACCATGCTCTGTATAATTATGGCCATACCTGCCGGGTATTACATTTCCCGTCTTCAGAAAAAAACACAGGATATTGTTCTTCTACTTGTTATAGTCCCTTTCTGGACAAATTTTCTAATACGCATATTTGCCTGGAAAGTCTTTCTTCACCCTGAAGGTGCTGTAAAACAGATTCTCGACATGCTCCATATCACCGATCCCAACTCATTGCTTCTTTACAGACCGGAGGCAGTGCTCATTGTACTTGTATACACACACCTCCCCTTTGCCCTGCTGCCCATATATGCGGCAGCAGAAAAGTTCGACTTCAGCCTCATGGAAGCAGCCTTTGATCTTGGAGCAAGCAGAATACAGGCCTTTATGCGTATCTTTATCCCCGGAATAAAACAGGGGCTATTTACCGCAATAATAATAGTTTTTATCCCTGCACTGGGGTCCTACATTATCCCCGACATAGTGGGGGGCCCTACAGGTGAAATGATAGGGAACAAAATCGCGCAGCGTACTTTTGTAGACAGGAACCTCCCCCATGCCAGCGCCCTTTCAGCCATACTTACCCTGGTGGTAATACTCCCTGTTGCAATAGCACTGACCCGCCGGTTCTTTAAAGAAAAAAATTCGGGATCAATAGGGATATAGGGATGAGACAGAGCCGGTTACCCTTTTACATAACTGTGGCAATACTTATTTTCTTTTATCTCCCCCTGGTGATAGTATTTATTCAGTCATTTAACTCTTCACGCTTCGGAGGCACCTGGCAGGGATTTACTCTGGACTGGTATGTGAAGCTCTTTACAGACAGAAATATATGGCATGCCATATCCAACACCCTTATTATAGCAACCGCTTCAACAGTGGTGTCAATAATAATCGGAACTATGGCAGCATACGCACTCTACAGATACAAAAGCAGACTCCAGGTGGGACACAATATCTTTATATATTTCCCCCTTGTAATACCCGATATTCTTATGGGGATAAGCCTGCTCCTCTTTTTTGTATCTCTGAAGATACACCTGGGACTATTGACAATTTTTCTTGCCCACTCCACATTCTGCATCAGCTATGTAGCGATGGTTGTTCTTGGACGGTTCCAGGATTTTGATTACACAATAATCGAAGCAGCCCTTGACCTGGGCGCAACATGGAGTACTGCTGTGCGTAAAATACTCCTCCCTTTTCTCGCTCCAGGAATTGCAGCAGGGGGACTTCTGGCATTCACCCTTTCCCTGGATGATTTTGTTATTACATTTTTCGTGTCAGGGCCAAGCTCAACAACACTCCCTGTTTACATCTACAGTATGATGCGCCACGGATCACCTTCTGTTATAAACGCCCTGTCAGTAATTATGATTGCTTTTACATTTATTATAATATTTACTACAAAAAAACTACTGGAGGTAAAGAAATGAAAAGAAAGGATATTAAAGCTTTAATCCTTACAGTCTGCGCGCTGCTGATTCTCTCCTGCGGGAACAGGAAGAACGAGCTCCACATTTTTAACTGGGCCGACTACATGAACCCTGAGGTTATAGAAAAGTTTGAAAAGGAATACAACTGCAAGGTTGTAATGAATTATTTCGATTCAAACGAAGCCCTTTATGCCAAGGTAAAGGCAGGTGCTTCCGGATATGACGTAATGTTCCCCTCCGGATATATGGCAAAGATTATGTACGAGCAGAAGCTGATAAGGGAACTTGACCTGAACAAGCTGAAAAACCTGAAAAATATTGACATGGGATATGTAAAAAAAGGACTGGACCCTGAAATGAAATACAGCGTCCCATATATGCTCACTTATGCGGGGATTGCCTACAACACAAAGCGGGTACCCGATTTTAAACCCTCATGGTCAATGTTTGAAAGGAAGGATCTTGCAGGGCGGATGACGCTCCTTAATGACCTTAGAGAAACAATAGGGGCTGCTTTGAAATATCACGGCTACAGCTATAATACAACAGATGAAAAAGAGCTTGAGAAAGCAAGAGATACAGTTATAAAATGGAAAAGAAACATTGCCAAATTTGATGTGGATGAAGCTAAAAGAGGCCTCTCCTCCGGTGAATTTATTCTTATTCATACCTACAATGGGGATGCTCTGCAGCTTATTGAGGAGAACAGCGACCTTGCCTTTGCCATACCGGCTGAAGGTACTTCAATCAGCGGTGATGACATGGTAATACCTTTATCAGCAAAAAATCCGGAACTGGCATACAAGTTCATAAACTTTATGCTGGAGGCGGAAGTGGCAAAGGCCAACATGGAATTTGTCTATTACCTATCCCCTAACACTGAAGCGCAGAAGCTCATGGATAGCGACTTCATGTCCGATCCTGCAATCAATCCTCCCAAAAGAGTAATTGAAAGAAGTGATGTACTTGCAGACCTGGGTGAAAATAATCAGAAATACTCAAAAATCTGGGACCAGATTAAATCAGCAAAGTAACAGGTTTAAATATTTAATGCTGCATGAGGACGCGATTAACCGCGTCCTCACTTGTTATTAATTTAATTGATAAATCTTAACTTATTTGAGGGGATAATTCAGGCTCTGCTTCAGCCCCCCGCGCAGAAGATGAAAGAATTTACATAAACACTCCGGCGCGGCCCCCAGGAGGGAGGTTAACAATTTTTATTAACAGTGAATTACAACCCTTTGTTATAATTAAAATCCGGGAATAAAATAAATGCGCGCAATAATTTACGACTCTGCTGAAAAAAAATGGTTAAGCTTCACAGAACCGGCTGCAGTATTTTCCTCTTTTTCAATTGACCATGTACAGAGAGTTTTAAAATCAATAAACAGAAAAGTTCTGGAATCAAAATTATACGCTGCAGGATTTATTTCATACCAGGCATCCCCTGCTTTTGACAGAAGCTTAAATGTTAAACCCGATTATTCCCTCATACCCCTTATATCATTTGCTCTTTACTCAAAAGCTGAAGAAATTGATTCGCCCGCTTTAAATAATTGCAATCAGGAACCATTCAGCACCGGGCCATGGAATTTCTCAATTACTGAAGATGTTTATAAAGATAAAATAGTGGAGATAAAAAAATACCTGGAGGCAGGTAATACCTATCAGGTAAATTTTACCCTCCCCCTGAAAGCTGACTTCTACGGTTGCCCTTTTTCATTCTTCTCTCATCTGCTCCCTGACGCAAAGGTAAAGTACGCAGCATATATTGAAAGCGATGACTATGCTATATGTTCATTCTCCCCGGAACTTTTTTTCATAAAGCAGGGTAAAAATATTACCATGAAACCGATGAAAGGGACTGCGCCAAGAGGAATCACACCTGAAGATGATAGACAAAAGAGAGAATGGCTTGCGGATTCAGAAAAAAACCGCGCGGAAAATCTTATGATAACTGATATGATTCGGAATGATGTAAGCCGCATAGCAGAGAGGGGGAGCGTAAAAGTAATCGATGCTTTTACAATAGAAACCTACCCCACTCTATTTCAGATGACATCAACTGTAACTGCAGAAACTGATGCCTCATTACCGGAAATATTTAAAGCACTCTTCCCATGCGCGTCAATAACCGGAGCTCCGAAAGTGAGCACAATGATGATTATTGAAGACCTGGAACCTGAAGCCAGGGGAATATACACAGGATCAATAGGATTGATCAAGCCCGGGGGGGACGCATTATTTAATGTTGCCATCCGCACTGTCACAATTGATAAAAAAAAGCAGAAAGGAACTTACGGTGTGGGGGGCGGGATTGTATGGGATTCAGACCCTGAAGAGGAATACAAAGAATGTTTAACTAAATGCGCTATTATCAGGAGAAGCGGGGATAGTTTTTTCCTTTTTGAAACTATAAAATATAGTGATGGTGAATTCTTTTTACTCCATGAGCATCTTGAACGCATAAAGTCATCAGCAAATTATTACAGAATCCCATTCAGCAGAGATGATGCTGTAAATAAACTGGCAGAAGCTGTAAAGGGGTCAGAGCCCCGGGATATACTAAGGATAAAATTTATGCTGCGACCGGATGGAAATATTGAAATTGCTGCCTCACCGCTGACTCCACTTCCAGAACCTTATATTATTACTGTCGCATCAGCTCCTCTTGACAGGGAAAATCCCTTTCTCTATCATAAAACATCGGTCCGCCGCATGTACAATGAAGCTCTCACAAAATCAGGAAACTATAATGATGTTATTATATTCAACAAAGAGATGGAATTGACTGAAAGTACAATAGCAAATATTGTACTCCGGTTTAATGAAGATTTATACACACCTCCGGTTTCATGCGGGCTTCTTCCGGGAACCATGAGAAGCTCACTTATAAAATCCGGCAGAATAAAAGAGAGAGTGCTTTATCTGAATGATCTTGAAAAAGCGAATGAAATTTTCCTGATAAACTCTTTGAGAGGATGGATTAAGCCTCTGCTAAAATTATAAATAATATCCGGATTTTTGATATATATGTATTGACATATGGCTAATTGTATGTATATTATAATTATTCATTTATATAACTCATAGGGGAATGAGTTATATAAATTTATCTTATTGGAATAATGCCTTAAATATTATTTATATGACCTTTGAATGGGACGAAAGCAAAAATAAATTAAACATAGAGAAGCACGGGGTTTCATTCTTTGAGGCACAGCCAGCTTTTTTTGATTCAAAACGGGTAATAGCAATCGATTTAAATCATTCTACAGAAACAGAAAAAAGATATTTCTGTTTCGGAAAAATTGATGATAAAATATTAACAGTTCGCTTTACCATACGCTCCGGCTGTATCAGAATTTTCGGAGCCGGTTACTGGAGAGAAGGGAGGAAAAAATATGAAGAAAAAAACAGTTTATAGTGATGCTCCTGGGAAAATATCCAGGGCCATCATGACTTCAGATATAATAGAGGACTTTCTCCCTGCGCCGGAAAATCTTATCAAAAAAGAAGACACAGTTAAAATAACAATTCAGCTCAGCAAAAAGAGTATAAATTTTTTCAAGGAAAAAGCCCACGAACTTGGAGTACCATACCAGACAATGATAAAAACAGTATTGGATAAATATACTTCCCATTACAGCTGAAATAAACAGTAATCACCCCCTGTACTGTTCCGGAGCTGTTCTATACAAATCATTACCCCTTGAATCGATTACAACAATTGCGGGGAAATCCTCAACATAGAATCTGTATACCGCTTCAGGGCCCAGGTCATCATATGCGGCAATCTCCGATTTTTTCACAGACCTGGAAATCAGTGCAGCAGCACCCCCCACTGCAGCGAAGTAAACAGCCCTGTTTCTCTTAATGCTTTCAATAACCTCGCTGCTTCGAAGCCCCTTACCTATCATCCCCTTAAGTCCCAGATCAAGGAGTGCGGGCGTATAGGGATCCATTCTGCTGCTGGTGGTGGGCCCGGCAGAACCGCATGGGTAACCGGGCTTTGCAGGGGCAGGCCCCACATAATAAATAATTTCGCCGTTTATTTTGACTGGGAGATCATCACCTTTTTTTATAAGTTCTGCAAACCTTTTATGGGCAGCGTCCCTTGCTGTATATATCCACCCTGTAATCTCCACCCTGTCACCGGCATTAAGATTAAGGATAGCATCATCCGACAGAGGAGTAGTAATCTTAACCGTTACTGTCATAATCTCCACCTCAAAGAATCGCTTCTGCATGCCTGGATGCGTGGCAGCAGATATTAACAGCAACAGGCATCCCCGCAATATGAGTCGGCATATAATCAATATGCACAGCAAGAGAAGTGGTGTCCCCCCCCAGCCCTGCAGGTCCTATACCGAGCCTGTTGGCCCTTTTAAGGATCTCCAGTTCCATTTCCGCGTAGCGCGGGTCAGGGTTAAGCGAACCAATACTTCGGGCTGTCCCTTTTTTTGCCATAACCATTGCCATATCAGCTGTTCCTCCGATCCCTACACCAACAATTGTTGGAGGGCATGGGTTAGGTCCCGCTTTTTCTATTGTACTTATAACAAAATTTATAATACCATCAGCACCATCAAAGGGTGTAAGCATGGCAAGGGCGCTCATATTTTCACTGCCGAAACCTTTAGCTAATGCAAGAATTTTAATTTTATCACCAGAGACAATATCTGTGTAAATAACCGCAGGTGTATTATCCCCGGTATTTTTTCTGTCAAAAACCGGGTCATTGACAACTGACTTTCTCAGGTATCCATCTGAATAGGCTTCCCTGACACCCCTGTTCACCGCCTCCCTGAAATCACCTCCGGTAATAAGCACTTCCTGTCCAACATCAAAAAAAATTACAGCCATACCTGTATCCTGGCAAATTGCTATCTCTTCGCTGGAGGCGATCTCCTGGTTCTCCATAATCATTTCAAGAGCAGCCCGTCCTGCCGGCGACTTTTCTGCGGCATAATATTCTTTAATGCAATTTTTGACATCATCACCTGCATGAAAAGCAGCCTGCAGGAGCAGCTCTTTAACTTTAAGGCAAATCGAATCAGTACTTATCTCTCTCACTATTATCACGCTCTGCTGAATTATTTAATTATCATTTCTGATTATATTATTGCCGGAAATTCTACTTCACAAATCTTATCTCACAAAAATCATCACCCTTTGCAATAACCTTCCCGAGCTCCAACCTGCCGCCGAACTGAGCAGCAATACCCCTGTCACCGCACATTGCAGTATCACATAAAATTGCAATCCTTTCATCTGAAAGCCCCATCTTCTGCCAGGCCTTTACAAGGGGACAGTAATGGAAATCGATAGAAAATTTATCATCACTGCACTCCCGGATCTTCATCTCAAATACCCACTGCGCCGGCTTTGTAAAAAGATTTTTCTTTAGTGTCTTAAAACTTCTGCTCCCTCCGGATAGCTCCTTACCCTGAATTGTACCGCATGCAAAGACAGCATCCTTTCCGAAATCCTTAATATCAAGCCCCTTCTTCTCAGCCTCATCAGCCAGAAGCGCCAGCCACATCCCCCTGTGCTCCAGAAGCTCCCTGATCTTCCTTATGAGAAAAAATTTAATCCGGGCTTCATTCCTTATTTTTGACATTCATCCCCCCAGTTTATCGTGCTCTCTTCAACTCTTATAAAACTATCACCACTTGCAGCGTATTCCCTAAACAACATTCCATAAGATCAGGGTACAAATTCAATAACAAAACCTGCACCATTCCCCCGTTCAATTCTTATACTACCGCCGATCTGTTCAGTAAGCATTGCCACAAGATCAAGGCCAAAACCGGTAGACTTTTTAAAATCTACCGAATCCGGAATCCCCACCCCGTTATCCCTGATATGGAGACTTACAATCCCCCGGATTTGAGAAGCCGACACCCATATTGTCCCGGAATTATTACCGGGAAACGCATACTTCATTATATTTGTGATAAGTTCATTCACTATAATACCGAGAGGGGAAAGATTTTGTACATCCAGTATAAAATCGTCAATATCAGTCTGAATAGTAACCATCCTGCTGTTATTAAAGCTCCCCACGATTTCCCTGATCAAAGGTTCAAGATACTCCTTAATTGACATCTCCCTGAAGTTATCTGTCCGGTCAAGCCTGTCATAAAGCATAATCATGCTCTGTATCCGGCTTTCAGCATCTTTGAGCGATGCGGCTGCCTCAGGATTTTTTTCTGCTGCAACCTGCAGAGTTAATAGCCCCCTTATTGTATTCATGTTATTCTTTATCCTGTGATGAACCTCACGGAGCAGAAGTTCCTTCTCTTCAAGGAGAACTTTAATTCTCTCTTCAGATTCTTTAAGTTCACTAATATCAAACTCAATCCCATCGAAACAGATTTCATTATTTTTACAGCTTCTCGGTATTGCCGATGCCACAGCACGGCGGAGTGTACCTGAAGGGGACCAGACCCGATACTCCGCCTTAAAAGGGGTAAAAGATCCGGCTGACTCCCTGAAACTTTTGATAACTCTGCTCACATCATCCTCATGAATCTTATCAAAAATCAGCCCGGGATCCTCCATAGCTTCTTCCGGGGTAACCCCGTAGAGTGATTTAACAGGATCACTCAGGTATGTAAATTTCTGCAGTCCCGGATCCGGGGAAATCAGCTGGAAAATAACACCGGACTGAATATTATTACTGATCGAACGAATCATCTCTTCACGTTCCGCAATTATTCTACTGGACATCTCCAGATCTTTTGTACGCCGGGCTACTTTTCTCTGCAAAGTAAAGTTCCACAAAAAAAGAAAAAGGAGCGATGCAGCCGCAGTATAAAATAACCAGAGGTACTTTTTTATAAAACTTCTCATGGCGAGGGAAGCCGCGTCAGTTCTATCCATCCATTTATTGTATATAGCCTGGTACTCACCACTCGCCTTTAAAACAGACAAAGCGCCGCTGACCTCCAGGATTAATGTTTCATTCTCTGCCGGTTCCGCAAAAGAATACCTTATTCTTAGAGGAGAAACGCCTGTATGATTAATATTCTTTGCACCGATTGTTTTTATCCAGTATTGCCCTGCCAGCTGATCGATCATAGTATACTGGAAATCGCCATTCTCAAGCAGCATAATCGCATCCGCATAACTTTCGACCAGATGAATATAAGAAACAATATTTCTTTCTACTATATATTCATGACCAATATCCCCGCGGACAAGTACAATCCTTTTCCCTGCAAGGTCTTCAAAAGAACTGATTGCCGGTGAACCTTCTTTAGCAAACACGGCATATGGGGAAATATAGTAAAATGCTGAAAATGAAAATGTCTTTCTCCGCTCTTCAGAATATACAATATCATGAATCAGGTCTGTATCCTTATTCTTTAAACTGGCCAGAGCCTTATGCCACGGCTCAAGATGAAAAACTATATCCCTTTGAAGAATCTTGCCGACTGCCCTGGATATATCAACACTGAAACCGGCCGGCTCACCATTTTCATCAATATAGCTGTATGGAGGATAATCATCAGACCCGCCCACGATTAAGCGGTTATTATTCGATTCTGATTTCCCATGAGCATTGCCGGAAGTTTCCCCGAAAACAAGAGACGGGATAATCAGAAACAATAAAATTATTCTGAAAGCAATATTTTCTGATAATCTAAACATATAATCAAGTTACCCTTTATGCTCCGGTGAATTAATTTTAAAAAGTACTATTACACTCTTAACCAATTTTAGATGGGATGTCTTTTCAGTTTCAATTACTTTTTATCAGATTAATTTTTAATTCAGACTTAAAGATAACTTGTTTTACAGTAATAATTCCGGAATATGTAATGAAGGCTAATTGCATGCGGGGGATAGAGATTATAAATAAAAAATCCAACACGGGAAAAGAATCCATCACCCTGTAATTCATAGAAATCAGCAAAGAAGACTTAATCATTTCAACAAATAATCTATAAATTATATTTTCTGAATATTAACAGAAATATTCCTCTCACCCTTTCCAATCTGCTCAAGAATATCAATAAACAAATGACGATCATCCGAACCACTGGAAACAAGCTCATCAAAAACAGCTGTAAAAAGAGATTCTTCAAAAGCAGAATCATCAACAACACCGTTGAGAAGTATAGTGGTATATCTTCTGGTTAAATAGGACCCCTTTTGAGCCTCATCCTCGCTCTCCCAGCGATGAACATCTTTATATCCCTCTCTTATTACAATTATTCCGTATTTATAGTGATTCAGCACTACCTCAGTCACAAATCCGGTTTCCCTGTCATAGGTAACAGAGACAGAGGATTTTACAAATCCATCACGGAGCATAACTTCAAATACTGCTTTTTTTAATTCTTTATTCATGCGCAGAGCCCCTGATTTAAAATTTAATTACAGTAATAATTCCAAACATCTTCCCGAATTAATATAAACAAAGACTATCCACTGAAAATTCTTTCAACCTCATCCCTGTAGTGATCGAGAGAGTAAGTTTTCCTTATTCTTTTTGCAGTTTTCCTGCTGTCACTAAATGACCCGGAAAGATAAAACCAGACCCCCTTCATTTTATCAAGCACATGAGCAGGGGAGTGAAGCTCATTAACATAAGCATCAAAAAGATCATCAGCAAAATTCTTCAGCTTTTCCATCCTGACGCTGCCGGTTAAAGATTCACCCTCTTTTATCTCCATGGCCAAAAAAGGATTTTCCAGAAGACCCCTCCCTATCATCCACCCCTTAAGACCGGACAAAGAAGCGGAAAGCCTTTTATAATCGTCCGCTGTTTTAATATCACCATTATAGATTACAGGATGAGATGATACTTCAAAAAAAGCTTTGAACGCGGAAATATCAGTTACACCATCATACATCTGCACCCCGGTCCTGGGGTGAACCGTAATCTCTTTTATAGGGAAGGAATTTAACACAGGAATAACTTCCATAATCTCATCTGAGGAATACATGCCGAGTCGAACCTTCACAGATAATGGAACCTGCAGACATGGAATTACCCTCTCAAGAAAGGATGCAACAGCTTCCGGATACTGGAGCATGGCAGCCCCCTCCCCTCTTTTGACAACCATGGCAAAGGGGCACCCCAGATTCCAGTTAACCTCACCGCAGCCGTAATCTGCCAGCTTCCCTGCAAGTGAGGTAAAGTCATCAGAGGATTTGCTCAGTATCTGCGGTACGGTTTTAATAAAAGGATTCATCTCAGGTGCGAGTGACTTAATCCGGCTCTCACTCTCACCTTTTATTATAAAAGGTGCAAGGGCTGAATCGACCCCTGAGAAATGACGGGCAAAAGTATTTCTGAAAACTCTGTCTGTTACACCCTTTATAGGGGCAAGCTGAATCAAGGGGGTCATAGCTCATCCATTTATTATTATTGAGGAATTTTCATCCCCCTTTGCCGCATAGCTGCAGGGAGGAGATGTCACTCCCCTTCAAAAAATGCGCGTACAGAATCGATCCTTTCAGTAAATATCATAGAAAAATAAATATCACCCAGGGAATAGGAATCCCCCGCTTTTGAGTAAATATATTCAAGATAAAGATTATAAAGAGCGCTGTCAGACTCATCCTTTAAAACAATAAAAACCTCAGTACTGTTTCCAAAGCGTGAAAATTTTATTTTTTCAGATGAAAGTCTGTTAACAGAACTGTCATACATAAAAAGGGCGAACTTGTCAGCTACCCCGGAACCGCCGCTCCCGCTCTTAACAATTCCATCGAGAAAATTTCTAATCTCCTTTTCCCGCCCGGGGTTATCTTTAATGATTTTTGAGGTAAAAATATTTCTGTACCTTTCAACCTCACTCTCTTTTATGCGGGCCTGTAAAGTAAGCGAAACAATTAAAATTATAAGAGAAGTAAAAAGTGAAATCCTCTGCATATTTTTCTCCTTAAACAGATCAAAAATATAAGATAAACCGGAGGGAATATACCAATTTATAATAGGTAAAGAATAATATTCATCCTGCAAGATATTTTTATGTTATGATAAACAAAAAAAACATAGCCATAATAATATTTTCCGCTCTCCTCCTTGCGCCATTTGCGTTCATTGTATACACATATACATGGAGCTCAGCTGTACTGCAGAATATGGGCCCCGTAGTACAGCCGATCCCTACACGAATTTACGATCGGAATGGCACACTCATTTCAATGCTCTATGATGAATACAGGGAATATGCATCCATAAATGAAATACCTGAAGCAGTAAAAAAAGCCTTTTTAAGTGCAAAAAACAGCTTCTTTTATAGAAAACCACATTCCATATCAAGGGGATAGCACTTACCCGTTTCGACTTCGCTCAACGAGCAAACCCGCCCGCTCGTTAAGCGTACTCGTGATGAGCCTGCTTTTCCCATCTCCATTTTAAAAAAAAATTGGAACCATTCTCAATAAGTCCAGGTCTAACTCATAAAACAAAACGGAGGAGAAACCGAAATGAAAAAAACATTAACAATTCTTACAATAGCAGCAGTAGTAGCACTAGCAGGAACTTCATCATTAATGGCCCGCGGATGGGGCGGAGGACAAGGAGGCGGCATATGCGGCGGACCTGGCATGGGGATGGGACAGCAATTTCATCATATTGACAGAATGCAGTATTTTCTTGGACTAAGCGATGAACAGGCTGACAAAATCTATAAAATTGACAGAGAATACCAGGATAAGTATTACCAGAACCGTAAAAACTATGACGCAGTTCAGAAGCTGAGAGAAGAACACAGCAAGGCCATACTCAATGTTCTTACAAAAGAACAGAAGCAGAAATGGGAAGATTTCAGAAAGGATCGTCCGGAAAGAGGTGAAAGACGAGGCATGGGGCCACGAAGTTAAATAAACTTAAATAACATATCTGCCGGAATTATCCGGCAGATCAGCTTATAATAAACAACAGGAGGAAAAAATGAAATCAAAATTATTAGCAGCATCAGCAATAGTACTTACACCGGCAATGCTCATGGCACGTCCATATGATTGCCCTTATTTTTACGGTATGCCATTCAGAGGAGGAGGTATCTTTATGATAATAACAACAGTAATAATAATCGGGATTATAATATTCCTTGTAATCCAGCTCAGTAAAAACAAAAGTCTCTCCGGGACGATTCTCAACTCAGGAACAGAAAATCCGATTGATATACTCAATAAAAGACTTGCAAAAGGAGAAATAACAGAAGAGGAGTATGAAAGACTAAGATCAAAAATCGGCGGATAAAGGTAAAAGGTATGAACAATAAATTAGTACTGATAATAATTACCGGCATCATAGCTGCTTTTGCGCTGGGGGCATTTTTTTCACGGAATTTTCACATGCCTCAGCCGGACGGCCATCAACCTGAAGGCTTCAGCCACAGGCCGGTAATGCACCCCAGGGGGAACCCCTTCGGCAGGGACTTCTGCAATCCTGAATTCATGAGAAACAGGCTTGAACTGACCGAGCAGCAGATAGAAGCAGTTGAAAAACTTAACATCAGGTTTGACAATGAATATAGCCTATTTAATAAAGAGCTCAGGCCTTTACAGGATAAGCTGCGGGAAATACTTAAAGACCCCAATCCTGACATGAATCTGGTAAGGGAGACCATGAAGCAGATATCCGATCTTGAGCTTGAAATAAGAATTCTCCGCATAAGCCAGGGAGCGGAAATCTCGAAGATAATACCGACGGATAAAATGGAAGTGCTCCATCATGAAAGGAGAATGATGTACCGGGAGAATTATCGGGAAAGAAGAGAACAAAGAATGCGGGACCGTGAATGAACGAAAAGGAATTTGCCGCAATAGTACAACGCACAAAGGGGACAGTCCTTTCTGCAATAGAAAAAAATCTGGCTGAGCGGTTTTATCATGCCATAGATGATGTGGCCCAGGAGACCTATCTAAGGGCATTTAACAGCCTTTCCAAAGGGAAGTTCCGCGGCGACTCATCAGTAGATACCTGGCTCTACAGAATAGCAGTAAATGAAACGCTCAGAATAAATCAGAGACTTAAAAGAGAGGAGGAGAAACAGAAAAAAAGCATGCAGGCCTTTGACATGGAACCGGCATCAGAAAGCATGGCTGAAGAAATAGCAGTATTAAAAAATGCTATCTACCATCTCCCGGAAAAATACAGGGATGTACTTGAACTGATTTTCAACGGATATGGAATAAATGAAATAGCCCTGAAATTAAGAATAATGCCGGGTACAGTAAAATCAAGGAGCTCCAGGGGACGGGAGATGCTTTATAAAATCATCAGGGAGAAAATATCATGAATAACAACAGGGAAAAGTTAACAAAGGAGATAGATAACAGACTCAGAAGCGACATATGGGATTACAAAATTGCCCGCACTGTAATGGCACAACGCAAATTAAAATCCGAAAAGATGCTCACAATGGGATCTTACATTTCAACAGCGGTTGCAGCAATAGCAATCTTTGTTTTTGTATTCGATCTGGCCACAGGGATAAACGGAAGCTACAATACCGAATCATATTATCAGGTCAGCGCAGATTCAGAAACCGGGCTCTATGCAGCAGCAGAGGTGGACTACATAATCAATGAAGCCTACCCTATGAGATAAGGCGATGTTTACTGTTAATGCTTAAACAGGCACCGCTAACCCTGTCAATCATTACCCGGCCGGGGCTCACCACTCTCCTGTTTTTAAATTCTTCACGCTTACCTTTATTCCACTGCTGAACAGGGCGGAAATAACCGGAAATTCTTGAAAAAACCTCTGTGGGCACAACAAGTTTGGAACTCATACATTTCCCCTGAAAGATAATTTACCGTATTATGTCTCATTGTCGGCAGGATGTCAATAATTAATAAAAAAAATACCCAAAAAAGAGTAAAAAACTGTGCAAAATAAAGAAATTATCACAATTATAAATCTCATAAAAACATGGGCGCCCCCTTTCTTTGCTCCCTTATCCCAAAGCCAGTACGGGCAGACCTCCGTGTCTGCCCTGTGCGCCTGCAAATAACCATAATTCAGCAAAGGCGCATAGCCATGCGCCCCTTCATATCACACATGTCGCTTCGGGCCGGGCTCTCGGCTTAAACTCCTCGCAGGCTCTATTGTCATTGGAAATACCTGTTCCCCTTATTTAAACTCACTGCCATTTCATGGACGCATTGCCATGCGTCCCTACACGTCACCCTGCCCGCTGCGGGGTAACGCCTCCATCCCTGGCGCGATGAAACCCCAGTACGGACAGACAGCCCCCCGTGTCTGTCCTGCGTGTCTGCCCTGCACTCAATTTATTGTAAAATTAATACACTCGATATTGATATCATTCACGCACGCTCGTTGAGCGCACTTGTGATGAGCGCACTCGTGATGAGCGCACTCGTGATGAGCGCACTCGTGATGAGCGCAGCCGAATCAGCCGAATCAGCCAAATCAGCCGAATCAGCCGCATTTCTCCTGAAAACGACAGACAGTCTGTCGTTTTCAAATCCCAAAAAGGAATTGACTTCCCAGTCAAAACACCTTAGCCTGACGCGTCAGGCTAAGGTGTGACGCGCTCAAACAACCTGGAAATAAGAATCCCTTAACAAATGAATACAAAACAACCGGCCTCAAAATATCTGTCTACAGGCAGCAGCAAAATTCAGTCATTTAAAGATAAGGATTCATACCGGCTTGAAAAGGCGCTTAAAGATTCCCCTCTGGTAGGAGTCAAAACCTACAGGGCCGACAAATACTCCCCATATCCTGCAGACGTCTTTTATCTTCCGGGAGAAACCAGTCCCCATAAAATAATCAGTGAAGGAATTTTCCACAATCAGCAGCTTCTCGATAATGGCCTGGCAATTAAGGCGTAAGCTTTTACTTATTTAAATCACAGAAAAACCCTTTGTGTGCAAAAAAACACAGTATCTTAAACAGGTAACTGTAACATCAGCTCCACCGGGAAAAGTGAAAAAATATTCCCAATCGTAAAAAAAATTCAAAAGCTTGACATCCGGATACTTAAAGGAGTAAATTATACGGTAGAAAGTGGTGTTGAATTTATTAAAGATTTCAAGGAATTGAACAACTTCATTTTTCAAGGAGAAACAAATGAACTGGCAGGACAAAATAACATCCAACCCTGAAATATGTCACGGCCGTGCCTGCATAAAAGGAACACGTATAATGATATCCGTTATACTTGATAACCTTTCAGAAGGGCTTACGATTGAGGAAATCATTGAGGCTTACCCTCCACTCACAAAAAATGATATATTAGCTGCAATTAATTACGCGGCAGAGCTGACAAAAGAGCGGATTATACCAATTGATAAACTGGTATCATAAATGAAATTTAAGCTTGATGAAAATATATCTCCTCAGGCAGCTAAAGTTTTCACTAATCATGGTTTTGATGTCCATAGTGTCAGGGATGAAGAGTTAACCGGATGCAATGATGATCACCTTATCTCTGTCTGTACTGTCGAACAAAGAATCCTGGTTACACTTGACCTTGATTTCTCAGACATAAGAAAGTATCCTCCCTCATCATACATGGGTATAATTGTATTAAGAACAGAAAAGCAAAGCAGAAATCATATAATATCAATTCTTGAGAGGGTAATACCAATCCTGAAGAAAGAAAACATTAAAGGGAAACTTATGATAATTGAAGAAAACAAAATAAGGCTCCGGTAAAATTGTGAATAATATAATTACAGACGGCATCACAGGGGTTAAAATAAGCTGCTATTTTGTCTGCAAAAAAAAGCTATGGCTTTTTGCCCATAATGTGCAGATGGAACACACAAGTGAAGCTGTTCAAATTGGCGCGAAAGTTCATAAAGATTCATATAAAGAAAATTGTGGGGTCAGAGCCCCTGCCTGCTTTTAAAACCTACAAGCCCGACAAATACTCCCGATATCCTGCAGACATCTTCTACCTTCCAGGGGAAAAGGATCCTCATAAAATAATCAGTGAAGGATTTTTCTTAATCAGCAGCTTCTGGATAATGGCCTGGCAATAAAAGTTTAATTACACCTTTTACCGATCCCGGATATTATCAAAAATCACGCTTATCAATTAAACAGCCCGGCCGGCAGGGGAATCACATCGTATTAATGTTAGGGTAATTTAAAAATGGCAGGCACTTTAAAGATCAGATAATATTATCACGAACAGCATGTAATCTAATATCAGTATATTTTACATAGTTAAAAAAATCCTTATCCATTGTGTATATTGAATAATTATTTTTTATACTCACAGAACAGATTAAAAAATCAATATGTGAACCCTGAACCCCATTGCTTCTGCATCTGTTAAATAATTCCGCTGCATACTCATAATGATCTGTTTTTAACTCTACATCTTCAAAGGAGCTTAATTTTTCTTTTAAATTATCATAAATAATTTTATCAGAAATTCCGGACAAAAGTTCCTGCCTTATGGGGCCAATAATTACTACACGATATTCAGCAATAAGTTCAAGCAGCTCCCTTACTTCTTTTCTATATAAATCTGAATTTCTTCTTAATGCTAATGACCAGATTGATGTATCAACTAATACCTTCACTTTCTATTCCTGAATTTTTTATAATCATATTTCTCATCATAGTCAATTGTTCCAAAGAGACTTATTATTTTTTCCTGTTGTCTTCTTTGAATAAATTCCTTCAGTGCCAGGTTTACAGTTTCTTTTTTGGTTTTAAGACCGCCAATTTCCTGTGCACTTTTCAATAAAGCATCGTCTATAGCTAAATTTGTCGGCATGGTTCAACCTCCCGCATAATGTGTATAAATTAACACATCATGCGGTGTAAAATCAAGTATTATTTGGTGATTAATGCCTTAAAATGAACTATGTCTATTGCGGGGTCAGAGCCCTCCCGGCTTTTAAAACATACAGGGCCGACAAATACTCCCCATATCTTGCAGACATCTTCTACCTTCCGGGGGAAACCAGTTCCCAAAAAATAATCAGTAAAGGATTTTTTCTTAATCAGCAACTCATTGACAATGACCTGGCAATAAAGGCGTAAACCTGATTTGAAAAAAAAATTTTCGCACTTAATTAACTTATAAAGGCTTTTTGGGGTAGACTTTTTATAATAATAATTGTAAAATAGTGCATTCAAACCATAAAATAACATGCCAACAAACGTGTAGGACACTATTTGTCACAGGTTCTATTGTATAATTGTAACAAAATAAAAAGCCACCTTCATTACTATAAAATGAAGAATTTAATAAGCCTTTTCCTGAAATAACTGATTTAACTAAAAGGAGCCTATTATGTCGAAGAAACCTGAATTTAAAGATTTTACCGGACTTTACAGTTTATCAAAAACAGTAAGATTTGAATTGATACCTCAAGGTAAAACAAAAGAAAATATAGAAACTAAAGGTCTAATTAAAGAAGACGAAGAAAGAGCTGAAAAATATAAAAAAGTAAAAAAAATTATAGATGAATACCATAAAAATTTCATTGAGGAAGCTTTACAGGGATTGGAGCTGAAAAATCTCAATGATTACTATCAAAGTTATATAGATGCTGATGATTTAAAGCGCAAAGACAATCTTGACAAATTAAGTACAAAGCTTCGAAAGGAAGTTGCCGCTTCTTTTACCGGTGAAGGAGCCAAAAGACTCTTCAGTAAAGAACTGATAAAGGAAGATCTCATAGAATTTGTTAAAAGCGAAAAGGAGAAATCACTCATAAATGAATTCAGTAACTTTACGACCTATTTTACCGGTTTTCACGAAAACAGAAAAAATATGTACAGTGATGAACCAAAGGCAACATCAGTAGCATATCGTCTTGTAAACGACAACCTCCCAAAATTCATTGATAATATAAAAGTATTTGAGAAAATAAAGAAAACAGATTTATCCGGAAAATTTAAGCAGATTCAAACTGAATTAAATGAACACCTGGCAGCAGATTCAGTTGAAGAATTATTTACAATACAATCTTTCAATAAAGCACTTAACCAGACACAAATCGACAATTATAATGCGATAATTGGCGGTAAAACTTTATCTGATGGCACTAAAATTCAGGGACTCAACGAATATATCAACCTCTATAACCAGAGGCAGGCAGACAGAAAAAACAGACTCCCCAAATTTAAACCTTTATACAAGCAGATTTTGAGTGATCGGAAATCCATTTCATGGCTTCCTGAAGAATTTGAATCAGGGAATGATAATGCTGTACTTGGAAGTATTGAATTATTTTACCAGGATATAAAAGACACAGTAATAGATAAAAATAATGCGCCGGAAAAATCTCTCAAAGAATTACTAAGCAGTATCGAAGAGTATTATTTAGATAAAATTTACCTTAAAAATGATGCGTCCCTTACAGACATTTCCCAAAAACTCTGCGGCAGCTGGTCATTCATAACTTCAGCAATAGAAGCTGATTACGAAGAAAAAAATCCCCGCAAAGCAAAAGAAAGCGAAGAAAAATATAATACTCGAAAAGAAAAATATATAAAATCCTTCACCAGTTTTAGTCTCAATGAATTGGATACTTATATAAAAAAAGTCTATCCTGAAGGTAATGAAATAAAAATTTCAGATTATTATAAACAAAAACATCCGGACCTTTTTAAAGAAATCAGTCAAAGTTATGATAATATAAAAAATATTTTAAACACAAAATATCCTGAAGATAAAAACCTATCACAGGATGAAGAAAATATTGAAAAGATAAAAAGATTCCTGGATTCACTAAAAGAACTCCAACACTTCATTAAACCCTTGCTGGGACATGGGAATGAACCGGAAAAAGATGAAAGATTTTACAGTGATTTCGTAAAATTATGGGATATACTGAATAAACTTACACCTCTTTACAACAAGGTGAGGAATTACCTTACTCGCAAACCATACTCTCAGGAAAAAATTAAGTTAAACTTTGAAAATTCCACATTGCTCGACGGATGGGATGTGAACAAAGAACCGGCTAACAGCTGTGTATTACTCCGGAAAGAGGGGCTATACTACTTAGGTATTATGGATAAGAAACATACCCATGTTTTTATGGAGGATTTTGAAACTTTTAATGAACCCTGTTTTGAAAAAATGGAATATAAATTCTTTAAAGATATAACCACCATGATACCCAAATGCAGCACACAGATGAAAGATGTAAAGCACCATTTTGAAAACAGCAATGATGATTACCTTATAGAAAATGACAAATACTCTGTACCTTTTAAAATCACAAAAGAAATCTATGAATTGAACAACGTGCTATATGAAGGCAAAAAAAAATTTCAGATAGATTACCTCAGACAATCTGGTGATGAACAGGGCTATAAAACCGCCGTAAAACAATGGATTGAATTCTGCCTATCCTTTTTGCAGTCCTACAAAAGCACTGATAGCTACGGCTATGATAAAATAGAAACATTTCTTACCTATGACCGTATAGATAGATTTTATGAGGAAATAAACAAAATTCTATATAATATTTCATTCCGTAAAATACCTGAAAGTTACATAAACAATCTTGTTGATTCAGGCAAACTTTATTTTTTTCAGATATATAATAAAGATTTTTCTCCACACAGCAAAGGTACACCTAACATGCACACACTCTACTGGAAAATGCTTTTTGATCCGGACAACCTGAAAGATGTTGTCTATAAACTCAACGGGCAGGCTGAAATATTCTATCGGAAAGCAGGTATCAAAAAGAATGATATAATAATACATCCTGCAAACACTCCAGTTAAAAATAAAAATAAAAACAACCCTAAACCTGAAAGTATATTCGAATACGATATTATCAAGAACAGACGATATACAGTGGATAAATTTCAGTTTCATGTCCCTATAACATTAAATTTTAAAGCGCCTAACATAAAAAATATTAATGAAAAAGTAAACATATTCATTAAAGAATCTACAGCACCTTTTGTAATTGGAATAGATAGAGGCGAAAGACACCTGCTGTATCTTACCCTGATTGATTTTAACGGCAATATTGTTCAACAGTTTTCACTTAACGAGATAATAAATGAATACCAGGGTAATGTATATAAAACTGATTTTCGTAATTTACTGGATAAAAAGGAATCAGGAAGAGATGAAGCCCGTAAAAGCTGGAAAACAATAGAAAACATTAAAGAGCTTAAAGAAGGTTATCTGAGCCAGGTGGTTCATAAAATTACTGAGCTAATGATAAAATACAATGCCCTAGTGATTCTTGAAGACCTGAATATGGGCTTTAAACGAGGTAGACAGAAAGTTGAAAAACAGGTATACCAGAAATTCGAAAAAATGCTTATAGACAAACTCAATTATCTCGCTGATAAAAAGAAAAATCCCGGTTCTGAAGGTGGACTTTTAAATGCATATCAATTATCAAACAGATTTGAAAGCTTTCAGGCAATGCGTAAGCAAAACGGGTTTTTATTTTATATCCCCGCATGGAATACCAGCAAAATAGATCCGGTTACCGGCTTTGTTAATCTTTTTGATACCCGTTATGAAAGCATTGATAAATCCCGAGAATTTTTCAGCAAGTTTGAATCCATAAGATTTAATAATGAGAAAAATTATTTTGAGTTTCTGGTTTCCGATTATTCAAAATTCAACGGTAAGGCAGAAGGTACAAGGCTCAACTGGAAAATATGCACACATGGCACACGAATAGAATCTTTCCGCAATCCGACAAAAAATAATCAATGGGATAGCAGAGAAATCAATCTCACAGAAGAATTCGAAGAACTGTTCAAAGATAAAATTGACATTAACAATAGTTTAAAAAAATCCATAGCAGCCCAGACAGACAAGGCTTTTTTCTCAAAAATTTTACACCTTTTTAAACTTACTGTCCAGATGAGAAACAGTAAAACAGGAACCGATATCGATTATATGCTTTCACCGGTTGCAGACAGCAAAGGCACTTTTTACGACAGCAGAACAGCCCTGGAACATCTCCCCCAAAATGCCGATGCTAATGGAGCATATAATATAGCTCGCAAAGGTCTATGGGTTATTGAGCAGATAAAAAAGGCAGATGATCCCGGGAAAATCAACATTGCAATTAGCAACAGGGAATGGCTGCAGTTTGCTCAAAAAGAACAGCAATAAAAAAGGGGAACCATGGAAAGCTATATACCTGTATCATTTTTGAACGATTTTATATTTTGTCCTCTATCAATATACTATCATCAGTTATACGGGAATCTGTCAACCCGCTTGTATCAGGACATCCCTCAGGTAGAAGGTAAGGCTTCTCATAAAAAAATAGATGAGAAAAAATATTCATCCAGAAGAACAATCCTTCAGGGCATCGACATTTATTCCTCTAAATACAATCTTTGCGGGAAAATTGACATTTTTGATACTGTCAGTGGAATATTAACTGAAAGAAAAAAATGCATTAATAAAATATATCAGGGCTATATCTTTCAGGTCTATGCTCAATACTATGGTCTTGCTGAAATGGGATATGCAGTCCAGGAAATAAGATTCTACAGTATGGACGACAACAAAATCTATAATGTCAAAATTCCGGGGTAAAAGCACTGATCTCAAAAATTCAATTAATCTGCTTGAAAACCATATCGAAGAACTTAAATCATCAGAGCGGGGACTTAAAAGCATTCTCGGCATTGAAGGTTCTGCTGCAAGGATATATTTCAGGGAAATGTTTTCCGAATTCAACTGGAGCGCTCGCAGACCCAGAGTAAAACATGATATCATAAATTCACTTATGGATATAGGTTACACCTTACTTTTTAATATGATTGAAGCTATGATCAGTATATATGGATTTGATAAGTATCACGGAGTTTATCACCAGCAGTTTTACCAGAGAAAATCGCTTGTCTGTGATCTGGTTGAACCTTTCAGGCCGCTTATTGATTTAAGAATAAAAAAAGCCATGAACCTTAAGCAGATCCATACTCAGGATTTTGACATAGTGCAGGGACAATTCAGGTTATTCGGCAAAAATGCGGTCCCCTACATAACCTGGCTAATGGAGCCGCTTATAACCCAAAAGGACGAAATGTTTTTATACATCCGAAATTATTACAGAGCTTTTATGAAAAACAAGCCGATTGATGAATACCCATTTTTTAAAATATCGGAAAAATAAATGCTATTAGTCAGTTATGACATAAGTAATGATAAATTAAGGAGCAGGTTTTCTAAATTTCTTAAAAAATTTGGGCACAGGCTGCAGTATTCAGTTTTTGAAATAAGGAACAGCAGAAGAATTCTTTCAATCATTAAGAAAGAAATCGAAAATGATTTTGAAAAAAGTTTTGATGAAACTGACAGTATTATAATTTTTGACTTGAGTGAGCAATGTAAAAAGACATGTTATGGATATGCAGTTAATGATGATAAAGATTTAATTATTATATCCTGAATTGCAAATCCCATGTCTTAATATTATTTTCTGATTAAAATATAAACAAAATGCACTGATATGAGCACTTGTTCTTTGAAAACAATCCCAGGTTTAATCAATATTATAGACAAACACTTGACAAATGACGGATTAAGGGTTTAAACTCGATATTAAATTTCTACTATTGTAGATACTAAATAATTTCCTCTCATAATCAAGTTTAAACTCGATATTAAATTTCTACTATTGTAGATAAGATATATCAGCCATTTCTTACCTCTAAAGTTTAAACTCGATATTAAATTTCTACTATTGTAGATTCAGGGAATAGGGCTTTAAGCTCGTGTTTAAACTCGATATTAAATTTCTACTATTGTAGATAGAATATGGTGGTGCAATGGCATTTTCGTTTAAACTCGATATTAAATTTCTACTATTGTAGATAAGTTATCTAATCTCTTTACCAAAAAAGTTTAAACTCGATATTAAATTTCTACTATTGTAGATACATGCTTGCAAAAATACCCGGCTCAGGTTTAAACTCGATATTAAATTTCTACTATTGTAGATAGCAGTGGTGTATTGAATTATATAAGTTTAAACTCGATATTAAATTTCTACTATTGTAGATTCAGGGAATAGGGCTTTAAGCTCGTGTTTAAACTCGATATTAAATTTCTACTATTGTAGATCAAGGGTGACTATTCCCTCTTTTAGTGGTTTAAACTCGATATTAAATTTCTACTATTGTAGATTAAAGCTTATGGATTAACATTAAAGGTTTAAACTCGATATTAAATTTCTACTATTGTAGATATCCACCTCTCCGGGGATAATTACTTGTTTAAACTCGATATTAAATTTCTACTATTGTAGATTTTTTGTGTTCTCACTCCAAGTTTTGTTTAAACTCGATATTAAATTTCTACTATTGCAGATTGATTTTCCAGTGAATCTTTACGAGCCGGCAATTACCGTATTATATTTGATGAAAACATGACAGTAATAAATATATCCTTATGGGAGGAAAACCTGAGAACAATATCAACGGGTGTATGGATTGAAACTTTCCCCCTTTAATTCTTTAAAATAACAGCAGGGGAAGTGCGCTTAATTAATGTTGACAGTATTTTAAAAAAGTATAGATTACTTTTGCAAATGTTAATATTATATCACACCGATATTATAAAATTCCGGTGTGATATAATGAAACTTATACATATAACACAACGTTGTGTGAAATATCAGATTAAAGTATCTAATGGTTTATATTGAACAGGTGAAAAAATGAATACTTTTAATAATCTGGAGAATATTATTTTTGACGAATCGCCGGTTCCATTATGGCTATTTAAATTTAATTCAAAATGTTTTAATCCCATACCTTCATCAAGTGTTAATAGTGATATTGAAATTGAAAAGCATCTATCTGATATTGAATTACTCGCTGCAAACAAGGCAGTTCTTGAATTGTATGAGGCTGATAATATCGATACTCTTAAAAAAAACCTCCTATCCATAATCCCCGAAAAAGCATTTTATGATATTTTAAAAGCAAAAAAAAATATAAAAAATATTTATGAAATCAACGAGTTTGAATCAAAAAACATATCACTAAAAGGTCGGGGAATTGATGTACTAATCAGATCCAAACCCCTGAAAAAGAATGATGATAATTCACTTATTGTATTATTATCGACAACGGATATTACACAGCACAATAAACTTCTTAATGAAAACCAGTTTTTAGCGCGACTACCTGAAGCCAATCCTGATATTGTAGGAATTTTAAAATGTGAAGCGGAAGTGTTATATCTAAATAATAGCGGAAAAGTTTTAATTCAGAATAGGGATTTATTTGATTTATTACCCGGGAATTATCAGCATAATATCTGTGCTTCATGTGATAAAAAAACAGTTAAATCACAAAGATATTCAAAAGATGACAAAGAATATTTGTTAAAAATTCGTCCATTTGAAAATGAAGACCAATGTATGATCATAATAACTGATCTTACTGAATCCATCAGGCTTCAGCAGGAAGTTAAACTATATGCAACAACATTGCAGAATATTCAACAGCCAATTGTAATTACCAATAATGAAGCACAGATAATAACCTTTAACAAAGCATTTTCAGATATGTATGGATTCGATAAAGACGAATTATTAGGCAGGAATCCTCATGTTCTAAACCCGGGCATTCAGTCATATATTGATTTAGGGTATTCACAGGATGATTATAATACATTATTCTCCGGGCTCTGGCAGAATATTACTAACCCATTAATCGGGAAATGGGAAGGAATTGTAATAAATCAGCGAAAAGATACTTCTTTACTATGGTCAAAATTATTTATCACAACTGTATTCAATGAAAGGCGGGAAATAATTAATTATATCGGATTACCTATTGATATAACAAAGTCTGTAATAGATACCGAACACTCCAAGATCGAACTTTATAAAGCAATTGCGGATCTTGCAGAACTCAGAGATAATGAAACAGGTAATCACATGCGTCGAGTTGGAATATTTTCAAAAATGCTGGCCAAAGAACTTGGTCAGCCTAATAAATATTGCGATGATATCGAGGTTTTTTCTCCTCTTCATGATATTGGGAAAGTAGGAATTTCAGATTCGATACTATTAGCTCCTCGAAAACTTTCAAATGACGAATTTGAAATAATGAAAACTCATACTCTTATAGGGTATCGAATTGTAAAAAATAATCAGGACGTAAAAATGGCCGCTGAAATTATTCTTAATCATCATGAAAATTTTGACGGTTCAGGATATCCTCATGGCATAAAAGGAAAAGAGATTCCTCTGTCAGCAAGGATAACAGCAATATCTGATATATATGATGCTCTTCGCAGCATTAGGCCGTATAAAAAACCATGGACACACGAAGAAGCAATGCGTGAAATTATAAGAGTCGCCGGAACTCATCTTGACCCTTCCCTGGTAGAGGTATTTAAACTAATACAAAAACAGTTCGAAGCTGTTTATTTTCGGCTTAAAGATGAGTAACCTCCGCAAAGAGAGACTTTTCGTAACCGGAAAACTCTTCCGGATTGATTTAATTTCTTTTTATTATACCGGGTATTATACTTTTCATGACTCACTAATCTGGTCATCTATCATAAAATTAATGGTGCTACTGCAAAAAGTAGGATTAATGCTTGACATATAGTGATTAT
>CAZBFP010000024.1:0-54576 GCA_964491265.1 uncultured Leptospirales bacterium
ATGGTGATTTAGAAAATGGAAATGGATTAAAAGTGGTAAACTTAAAACCGGAATGAGTGGCAGGTTTCACCGGAATACGCAATTGATGTATTTGAAGCCCTGAAGATGGATAAACCGGAGATGTCAATTCTCTCCGATGATTTCATTGATGAAGTGCGGAATATACAATACAAGAACCTTGCAGCTGAACTACTTAAACGGCTTATCGAAGGGAAGATAAAACTAATGGCCCGTAAGCAGCTTGTTGAATCGAAGAAGTTCTCCGAGATGCTTGAAAAAGCATTAAACAGATACACTAATCAGGCAATAACCAACATTGAGATCATTGAAGAGCTTATTAAAATGGCTAAGGATATGGAATCGTCAATGAAACGTGGAGAGGACTTAGGCCTTAGTGAAGATGAACTTGCTTTCTATGATGCGCTATGTGTTAATGATGCTGCTGTTAAGATCATGGGTGATGATATATTAAAGAAGATAGCCCACGACCTTTCTGAATCTATACGAAAAAATATTACTATCGACTGGAAACTGAAGGAGTCTGTCCGTGCGAGAATGAGAACCGAGATTAAAAAGCTGCTTCGCAAATACGGATATCCACCTGATCAACAGGAGAATGCTGTAAAGACAGTTATGGAACAGGCAGAGCTTTTATGCGAAAATGAATCTTATGTGATTGATGAAAACTACGGCCTAGCCATGGTAGCGGAGTAAGCTCTTGAATTCCTTTGACACATCATGCCGTCTCGCTGCATTCAAATGGCTCGAAGAACAAACCGCTTTTCACGGTGATGTTTTGCCTCGTAAAGTCCTTGAAGAGGGCTTTAATTATAATGACGAAAGAATAACTCTTCTTGGCCCACAAGGTATCTGGAAGCCTCGATCCATGGAAATACCCTTATCAATAACAACAATGCTCCATGGTCCATACAAAGACAGTTTTTCTAAAGATGGTTTGCTTTTGTATAAATATAGAGGAGAAGATATTTATCACCGTGATAATGCGGGATTACGCAAGGCAATTCAATTACAAGCCCCTCTAATATATTTTCACAATGTAGCAAGGAGCAGGTATCTTGCAGTATGGCCGGTTTTTATTACTGGCGATAACCCGGAGAGTTTAACATTTACAGTATCAGCTGATGATATCCATTATCTTAAGCAGGCCGAAGAATATCAATATTCAAATATTGCAGATTCAGGTATGGATATTGCCCGGAGAGGCTATATAACAACACAGGTAAGAACCAGGCTTCATCAAAGTTCATTTAGAGAAAGAGTCCTTGAGGCATACGATTGCAGGTGTACACTCTGTAAATTACAGCACAGAGAACTGCTTGATGCAGCTCATATAATTCCAGATTCAGATCCAGACGGCGAACCAATCGTGACTAACGGCTTATCACTATGTAAAATTCACCATGCAGCTTATGATAAAAATATAATTGGAATAAGGCCCGATTATTCTATTGAAGTTAGAAAAGATATTCTTGAAGAAAATGACGGTCCCATGCTTCAGCATGGAATAAAAGATATGCACGATAAAAAAATAATTTTACCGCGGCAACGAAGCAGTTATCCAGATGTGAAATCTCTGGAAAAGAGATACGATCTTTTCAGAAAAACAGGGTAGTTTCAATGCACCTCCACCCCCTCCCTCCCCAGCCCGAACTCAACATCCCGGCCCTTGAAAGGTCGCTGGATCTCTCTTCCCTTACAAACAGCTACAAGCTCTACTGGTTTGCCGGTTTACTCGAAGAAATAAATCATCAAAGAACAGAAATCAAATTCAGAACTATAGTCATCTGGATGATAACAAAAAGCTGGCATACAGTATTAAGATTTAAACTAATCCTTGGTGCTCAGGATAAGCTTAATGAAGTAATATATTTTATAAATGGAAAATACGAAATAAAACCGGATATTACTGAATCAGAATTAAACATCTTTTTAAATCAGCTTGATGATCCAGAATTTGAGAATTATATCAGGGGATATATAAGATACGTGCCTTATAGACTGCTTAATTCATTCTATGAGTTCAAGGATGATTCAGGTTATAACAAAGATAGAGCTATAGCAGAAAAAAGTTCAAAAGATGAAACTGTTTTATATAGAATTAATATAATCGATTCAACCGTGATAGTGAATTATCGATGGTTCGAATATATTTATTGTAATATGCCGATTGTCACCGGATGGTTCAGATATAAGCTCGTTGAATATCTTCAGAGAAGAAATCCTAATGTTCCGGCAATTATAGATAAGATAGAATTGCCTCGGGAACGAATGCTTGCAGATGTAAAAAAATTCTGGAAAGTCGTGATGAATACTATTGAGATAAATGATATATATACAAACCTCCCGATAAATATTACCGACATGAGTATAGATCACTTTATCCCCTGGAGTTTTGTTCTCCATGATAAACAATGGAATCTGACACCTGTATCAAAGCGCATCAATAGCAGTAAAAGCGACCGTCTTCCGCCTCTTGAAAAATATTTAGATAAATTTATAAATCAGCAATTCAAAGCCTACACCATAGCCTTAAAGCAAGGTCCTAAAAGTAAAGTAATGCAGGATTATATAACACTCGGTCAGGGTATAGATGTATCAACTGGCTTGCGGGAATCCGAGTTTAAAGAGATCATAAAAAATACAATAATCCCCCTGCACCGCATAGCGCAAAACCAGGGCTTCCCTCTGTGGAAATAGATTCTCAATCCTCAACCTGCAGTATCAAAACACCAAAACCCTCGCCCGCCGCAGACGGGAGAGGGTGCGCAAGCGACAGCAACGCGCGGGTGAGGGCATCTGTGGGAAAAATTTCATCCCGCCGGGGGCTCATCCGAATTAATTGTCCCTTGGAAGATGCGGGCAGAAGTGGGCCTTAAAAAGGGCGTGGTCGAACCTGCGGGATACTCCTGCGATCGTATTATAATTAATAACAAAACATAAAGATACTTGACTAAGTAAATATTGAACAATATTATTATAATCAAAGCAGGAGAACTGTAATGAATGCAATAAAAAAAACTTATAATGAAATACCTGAAACAATAAATGTGCCGAAAGAATTTATACATAAAAAAGGTGAAATAATCTTTATTATGGATGATGAGGCAGATTCAGTTAAGAATAAAACGCTGAAAGATTTTTATGGTGCAATACCCGATTTCCCGGAGAGAGCTGCGCAGGGAGATTATGAAAAAAGAGAAGATCTATGAAGTATCTTCTTGATACAAATGTCTGCATAAAAATATTAAAAGGTAATTCAAAAAATATTGCCTTGAAGATATCATCAATTGACAGTCGGGATGTTTTGATACCTTCGGTTGTAAGATTTGAACTTTTTTATGGTGCATACAAAAGTCTGAAGAAGGAAGCGACTCTGGCAACTCTGCGTGAATTCTTAGATTGTTTTGAAGATGCCGGATTTAACGGAATAATATCTGAGTTGTGCGGAAGAATCCGTGCAGATCTTGAAATTGCCGGTACTCCCATAGGCCCCTACGATATACAGATAGCAGCAATAGCAATCCATAACAATCTTACTCTTATAACACATAATACTAAAGAGTTTTCACGTATTCCTGATTTAAAAATTGAAGATTGGGAATGAAGCTGTAAAAATACAATAATCCCCCTGCACCGCATAGCACAAAACCAGGGCTTCCCAATGTGGAAATAGATTCTCAATCCTTAACCTGCAGTATCATGATAAAGAAACCCTCTCCCTCTTCCAAACATCAAATGGGAGAGGGTGGCCGATAGGCCGGATGAGGACATTAAGTCCTTCCTCTGTCAATGGAGCCGGTTAATTCACTTTGTGTTTATTTAACTTAACTTTTATACTTTGGCATTAAAAAAGAACCAAACTATGAACAGGAATTTACTTATCCCCCTTTGGGGGAAGCCGGAATAAGTTTATTAAGCAGGCCGGGTTAATCAGCTGGGGGCCGGGAGAACAAATGTGGAAAGAAGTGAGCCACTGTGGCGGCCCGGAAGGCGGGGTGGGGTCAAATATTTTACCCCAATGTACAGGTAAAAATCGGACGTTTTGGTACAGATGCAGCAGACCTGCGATTTCAGGAAGTTGTAGAGGGCAATCTGGTTCACATGCTCCATGAAGTACAGATGCAGCTGAATCACAAGTTTCTGACACGCCCCATCACTTTTGAAGGTTTTCAACGATTGGAAAATGACCTCTACCCCATTGCCGCACTCAGAGAAATGCTTTTAAATGCGCTGGTTCATCGCACCTATATGGGAGCGACTATTCAGATGCGGGTATATGACGACCGGCTTACCTGATCCCGAAATGGTAGAGATTAATGGCGGCGTTTCTATAACTCTATTTGCTTACCCTCTTTTAAGTGAAGCAGATAAAACGTCTGATAATAAGAGGGGTGAAAAGAGGGGTGAAAAACTCTCTGAAAATCGTCAAAAGATTTTAAATGCCATGCGTGAAAACCCGGGTGTCAGTCAGGCAGAACTTGTGGAAATTGTAGGTATCGTTTCCACCAATATTGAAAAAAACATTAAATATCTAAAAGACAATGGCTGGATTCGCAGGATAGGTCCTGCCAAAGGCGGGTATTGGGAGGTCATTATTGATTAAATTTACCGAAGACCAGAAAAATTCTCCTGGCTCTACTGGAAGCCTTTGATAACAGATTATCGAAAATCGAACTTCAAAAGATATCTGTTTCTGGCTTCAATTTCACAAAGGGAACCTTTGTATGAATTTGTGCCATATAAATACGGCAGCTATTCCTTTACCGCATAATATCAGCAGACTCAAAAATTGAAGTAAACTACAGCTGGTTCGAATACCTCTACTGCAATATTGCAATAATAACAGGTCGGCACAAATTCCGCCTTGTGGAATTCCTCCAGCGCAGAAATCCCAACACCTCCTCAGTAATAGATAAAATATCACCGCCACTAACACGCAATCTCACAGAAGCAGAAAAATTCCGGAAAAGCATAATAGCAATTATTTCAAATCCCCCCTTCTCCACTGTGGAGAAGGGGGTTAGGGGGATGAGGTCAGCCCCGGGGAGATCAACCTGCAGTATCAAAACACCTAAACCCTCGCCCGCCGCAGACGGGAGAGGGTGCGCAAGCGACAGCAATGCGCGAGTGAGGGCATTCAGTATAATACACAGCGGATTGTTTTGTGCATACATCCCTCTTCCAGTCATCAATATGGGACTGCCTACAGGAAGTACGCGTTCGACCGCCGAAGGGCGGGGTTGATCTCAGATCCGCGGGGGATACTCCTGCAATATCATTACAGATAGCCTTTCCTGATTCCGGACTCAAGCTTCCATTAATCAATTTATTAATAACCTTACACAAACATACTTGACTCAGTATATATTTCTTAATAATGTTATATTTATGCAGATAAGAGGTGATTGATGAATAGATATACAATCCTTGTAAAAGCAGATAAATTAAAACAGGTAATCCCTATTCCACCTGAGTTTGAAAATAGAGAACTGGAAGTCATTATAAAGCTTCCTGAAAAAAAGAAGTTCAATGCATCGAAATTTAAATCTATTTTTAATATACCTAAAGATGAAATAGATCACGATTTGGAACTTATGAGAAGCGAATGGGAGAGAAATGGGAAATAGCTATCTCCTTGATACGAATATTCTTATATATTATGCTGACGGGCTTTTAACAGGTTGGCAGTCAGCCGATTCTCTATTTGAAGAAAGTTTCTTAATATCGATTATTTCTAAAATTGAGTTTCTTGGCTGGGCCGGTTACCGCGGCAATTCAAATCAATATAATGCAGCAAGAGATTTTATCAGTAATGCCTTTGTATATTATCTTGATGATGATATTGCAGAAGAGACAATAATAATCCGTCAGAAGTATAAAATAAAAATGCCGGATGCTGTAATTGCAGCTACAGCTTTAATCAATAATTTAACTCTTGTAACAGCCAATATCAGAGATTTCGAAAATACAGGAGTAAAACTTCTTATACCTGAATTCTGATTATAAATTCTTTAATACTTCTCATCCACCCCCTAACAGGCAATCTCACAGAGCCCCTCTGTTGTCACAATATCAGAATGCCGGGCCGGAGGATAAAGGCACCAGGTCCCGTCATCCAAATCCTGCCAATCCAACCATCCTGAAAATCCTGATTCAGACAATGTACTCCTGCGGTCTTATTATAATTAATAACAAAACGTAAAGATACTTGACTAAGTAAATATTGAACAATATTATTATAATCAAAGCAGGAGAACTGTAATGAATGCAATAAAAAAAACTTATAATGAAATACCTGAAACAATAAATGTGCCGAAAGAATTTATACATAAAAAAGGTGAAATAATCTTTATTATGGATGATGAGGCAGATTCAGTTAAGAATAAAACGCTGAAAGATTTTTATGGTGCAATACCCGATTTCCCGGAGAGAGCTGCGCAGGGAGATTATGAAAAAAGAGAAGATCTATGAAGTATCTTCTTGATACAAATGTCTGCATAAAAATATTAAAAGGTAATTCAAAAAATATTGCCTTGAAGATATCATCAATTGACAGTCGGGATGTTTTGATACCTTCGGTTGTAAGATTTGAACTTTTTTATGGTGCATACAAAAGTCTGAAGAAGGAAGCGACTCTGGCAACTCTGCGTGAATTCTTAGATTGTTTTGAAGATGCCGGATTTAACGGAATAATATCTGAGTTGTGCGGAAGAATCCGTGCAGATCTTGAAATTGCCGGTACTCCCATAGGCCCCTACGATATACAGATAGCAGCAATAGCAATCCATAACAATCTTACTCTTATAACACATAATACTAAAGAGTTTTCACGTATTCCTGATTTAAAAATTGAAGATTGGGAATGAAGCTTTAAAATACAATAATTCCCCTTCACCGCATAGCGCAAAACCAGGTCTTCCCCATGTGGAAATAAATTCTCAACCTGCAGTTTTATAACACCTAAACCCTCTCCCGGCGCAGACGGGAGAGGGTGCGCAAGCGACAGCAATGCGCGGGTGAGGGCATCTGTGGGAAAAATTTCATTCCGCCGGGGGCTTAGCCGAATTAATTGTTCGTTGAAAGAAGTAGGTAGTAGTGAGCACTGGGGAGAGGACGCGCCGGAGCGATGCGGTGAGCCTGCCGAACCGGGCGGGGTGGGCTCGAACCGGTAATTAAATTCAATACCTGATTATTCTGCTCATAAGCTCAGATCCGGGATAATATCTCCTCATTGCTGTTAAATATCTCTCCCCCTCTTCATTACGATTTGTAAAGAAAAGACTTTGTACCAGTATAAAATAATCCGCTTCAGTAATATCACCCTCCTGAGTATTTTTTACCGCCTCCATCATCAATTCACAGGATCTGTCATAAAATCCCTGTGAAAAATAAATCGCAGACAGGAGTCGCATACTTTCAGTTTTGAGTTTAGCCTCTGCAGTTCCTGCTATTATCTTTTCAAGGATTGGTGCCGCTTTTTCTCCGGCCTTTTCTCCCTCGTGGAAATACAATGATGCTGCAAATAAAAACATCCCTTCGTAGTCAGCTGCATCTCCAGTTATCTGTATAATCCGTACATATTCAGATCTCTCAAAAAGCTTCCATTCAGCAGACCGGTCCACCTCTCCATTCAGGTCAACTTCACTTAAAATAAAATTATTATTAAGCCTATCCTCCGTCTCTGCTCTTACAGCAGCTGTGGTGCTCCTCCCTGTGAATACAATCCCCTTCCTGAATTTTTTATAAAAAACTGCATCAGCAATTTTTTCAGATTCCTTTAATGAATCAATAGATGTTATAACTCCCGGTCCTATGGTTAAACTGATTCCCCTTGAAGGATCATATAAATGAGCCTGTGATTTTTTACCTGTCACAACAACCGAATTTTCCGGAATAACCATGCCGTTTTTTAATTCAGCCCTTTCACCATTAATTTGTATCTTTACATCACCAATAAAAAAATTCAGCCTGTACTCTGCATAAAGAAAATTAACAGAAAATATTAAAATTAAAAAAAGAAGAAATAATCTCATAATCAGTATCCTCATACACATCCGATAATTATACAGCCGAATATCTCCCCTCTTCAGTAAAAAAAATAGAAATCCTGTCATTTATCTTTTCTATCATAGCGGAACCCCGGTTAGAATATAACTCATAATATACTATCGGGACACTAAATCAAGCATTGTTTTACAGCTGTAACAGGAAAATACAGACTTTCTGCAGCCGCTTAATCTATAATTTTTTTAACTTTCCCGTTCCCGTAGTCGCATACAAGAACGTTCCCGTTTTTATCAATAGCCATACCTCTGGGCCTGTCAAATTTAGCCTTTTCCGGGTCTCCGTCACTGTCTCCGGCTTCACCACTACCTGCAAATGTAACCACATTTCCGCCAGGGGTAATTATCTGTATTCTGTTATTATTTTCATCAGCGATAAATATGGCCCCATTACCATTAGCAGTTATGCCGTGGGGTTTATCAAATTTCGCTTCATCAGCAGTAGTATCAGTTGTATCACCACCTGTTGAAGGTTGAGTTATTTTTTCTGCGCTGATCACAGTAGAATCTGATATATCAATTTTAATAATATTGTTTCTATCCGCAGCCTCATCAGTTATAAATAAACTGATTGAGTCGTCACTATTAGTTAACAGTGCAAGCCCGTGAGGTTCAGTAAGGTCTACTCCTGCGGGGTAACCGGATGTATCAATCAGCTCTACTAAATCACCCGCAGCGCCGTCCGAACCAACAGGAATTTTATAAATTTTACCTCCATCCTGATCTGCAACATAGAGGTTCCCATCCTCATCAGCGGCAATTCCAGTAGGATTATTTAAAGTGTTAGAATTTACAAACACAGTTTCATCACCGGTTTCAACATCAATTTTTGCTATATAACCATCTGTTGAAAGGGTTTCCGGGTCATCTGTACCTGTTACAGAAACATAAAGAATATCATTCCCGCTGCTATCTGTCACAGCTGTTATCCCATCAGGATTACCCTCTATATCTGCTACAACAGTTATTCCTCCATCTGGAGAAATCTGGATAATTTCGCCAGTATCTATATCAGTAATATAGATATACCCTGAATCTGCCGCAGTTACACCGTCAGGACTCCCCCCCACATCTGCGATTGTAACGACCCGCGGGTTACTCCCCCCCCCTGAACAGGCAGTGATTAAGATCAGCATAACAGGAATTATTTTAAAAATATCTTTCATAAATGTATTCTCCGGTAATTATTTATATTTATTTACATAATAATAATAAGAACGATTAACATCAAGTAAAAATTTTTATTTAATAATAGAATCAATTTCCCGGTTTATTCATCTTTTCCCGCAATAAACCTCTACCCTGTTTCTCCCCTTTGCTTTTGCAATATAAAGGGCGTCATCAGCCATTTTCAAAAGCTCATCATGAGTGATAGAAACGCCATGGTCTTTAATGCCTATACCGAGACTGATGGTCACTACTTCATAATCAGGTGAATTCTCATGAGGAATATCAAGAGCCATAATATTATTTCTTATATCATCAGCAATTACTGCAGCCCCTTTCCGGTCAATTGCAGGGAGTATTATAATAAACTCCTCCCCTCCGTAACGGGCGCAGAAATCACCCGGTCTCTTTAATGTTTTTTCTATAGTCTTTGCCACACGTTTAAGGCACTCATCCCCCTCAGCATGGCCGTATGTATCATTATAAAGTTTAAAGTAATCAATATCACCCATTATTACTGAAAGGGGATATCTGTCCCTCAGGCTCCTGTTAAATTCAGAAAGAAGTCTTTCAGAAAAACTGCGCCTGTTGGGGATACCTGTTAAGGCGTCAAAAACCGCCTGCCTTTTTATTACACTGTAGGCATTGGAAAGCTTAAAACCGGCAAAAATAATTCCAAAAAGCCCGGCTGCAAGTGCAAAAAGATGACTTACAACAATCATAAAAACAGGGATCCCGGATATAAAGGGCAATGTTACACTTATACCACCCCGAATATCCCCCTCTTTATAACCCTGAATTGCATGACAGTTGAGGCATGAAGCCTCCGTTATCAGAGGAGCCATATAAAAAAAAGTATTACCGCTTCTCTGCCTTTTTATTACCCCCTTTTCCTTAAGTCCGGCTTCAAATTCCTCCAGCGCCGCCCTCTCTTCATCACTGGCTGTATTTGCCGGTCTTAAAGGATTAAGGCTGGTAATCCTGAATTTTATCCCTTCCTGTTTCTCCGCAATTTCAGAAACCTGCCTGGTCATAAAAGAGGGGTTTATCATGGTAAGGGTAAGGCTGTTGTTTACCTTAATATCTTTTAAATCGGCCTTAAGATAAGGATTCGGCTCAGTGCTTTCTGTTACAGGTACATAAACTCCTCCATGCTGGCTATTCCAGAAACGGAAAAGAACAATCTGCTGAAAATTGCTTCTTGCTGATTCCATGGCAAGATTAAACTGCCTCTCTTTTGCACTGTGCCAGTTCCAGAAAAAGGAACCCGCAATAATAGCGGACCATACTAATGCTGCTGCAAATATATTTTTTTTCATTATAAATTCCCTATAATTAATAAATTATATCATATAATGCATATATAATAATCGTAGTAATATCAAATACTTTTTACAATTACAGGCAATGCCATGGAGGGGAACACCCTGTTGCTGCTGCTACCAAAAGAGTTTTTTACCTCAGCTAATTTTTCAATATCCATAGATCCCATCACAGGGCTCCCCACTCTTAACCCGGTTTTCAGTTCTAGAAGTAAAACAGTTCTTCTTGAAAATGCCATGAGCATGCTTGAAAAGTATTCCGCTGAGAACAGAATGGTGGTTGTTTTTGATGAATTCCAGGAAATAGAAAACTATTCAAAAGGTGAATTTGAAAAACGGTTCAGGGGGATCATTCAAAACCATAACCGCATATCCTATATCTTTGCCGGGAGCAGGCAGCATATTCTTGCAAGCATGTTTAATTCAAAAGGGAAAGCCTTTTACAAATTGGCGCAAAGTTATCCTCTCCCGGAAATTGGTGAATCTGAATATATCAGCTGGGTTAAGGGACTCTTTTTAAAGCACAGGAAAATCTCCGAAAAGCAGATACTTGATGTTGTAAATCTTTGCGAAAAGCATCCCATGTATATACAGCAGTTTTTCTTTTACCTCTGGGATAGTGATCTCTCCGGCAATGATGCTGTAAACACTACTCTTAATCTCCTATTAAAACGTAATGAACACGAATTCATGATCCTATGGGACAATCTCACATTAAATCAGCGCAAAACACTTAAGCTCATTGCAAAGAATGATGGTAAAGACCTTTATTCAGCCGATTCTTTAAAATCCGTGAGTTTTTCAACACCTTCCCAGGTAACAAAATCGATTGATGCCCTCATGAGAAAAGAGATAATTATCAAAAACGGAGAATACAGAATTCAGGATATAATGTTCAGGCAGTGGATAATGAGATTATAACTGATAAAGTACCTCTGCATTCACGATGACAGGGTGCCGGGCCAATGCAGGAGGCATAAAGGCTGATGAGCAGAACTGTCCCCCGAACTGACTGGCTCACCTCTCCCCGCTGTCAATACATGTATTCACATTGAAGTTCATTCATGGGAGAGGGGTTGGGGGTGAGGGCTTTGCACAAAAAAAACACAAATCTGCTTGATAAATAGTATAGAAAATGTTATAATTAACCAAATATACCCGGGGCTATTATTCTGAATATTATTACAGATACATTGCAGAGGAATAAACACCAGTTTATCCTGCTTCTCACAATAATCCTGCTCCCGGCAGTCACCCCCCTGCGTGCAAAGGATGCCGGGAAGGAACAGACAGGGCAATCGCTTAAGAACATACTTAAAATTGATTCTTTTCATCAATCGCTTTTAAATGCAGTTCCAGTTGCAGTATTCTTTAAAGACCGCAATGGATACTATCTTGGCTGTAATGATGTTTTTTCCGATATAATGGGTGTTTCCAGTGAAGAAATTTCGGGGAAAACAGTTCATGAACTATGGCCCGATGAACTGGCAGAGCACTATCACCAGGCAGACCTTGATCTTATGGAAAATCCAGAACATCAGATTTATGAGTTTAAGGTAAAGGACAGGGATGGGATTTTTCGCCCGGTAATTTTCGGCAAACAGGTTTTTTATGATACAGATGACAGAGTAGCAGGTCTGGTAGGTGCATTTGTAGATATATCAGCTCAAAAAACACTTCAGGCTGCTCTGGAAGTGCGCACCCTCTGGTTTCTCGCCGGTGCAGCCCTTTTCATCACAGTACTCCTATTCCTTCTCATCCGGCTGGCAGCAAGCCTAAAAAGCCAGAAGACGCAGGCAGAAGAGCTGGAGTCATTTTTTTCAGTTAACTTGGACCTGCTCTGCATTGCTGATCTTGAAGGAAATTTTATAAAAACCAATGAGGCCTGGAGTCAGATTCTGGGGTACTCAACCGAAGAACTTAACAGAAAGAGCTTTCTGGACTTTGTCCATCCCGAAGATATGCAGGCCACTCTCAATGCCATGGACAATCTTGGTAAGGGCAATGAAGTTATTAACTTCACCAACCGGTATCGGTCTAAAAAGGGATCCTATCACCATATAGAGTGGCGTTCCCACCCTAAAGGAAATCTCATATATGCAGCAGCACGGGATGTCACAGAGCGCATCCAGGCTGAGGAAAAACAGTTAAAATTAATTGAACAGCTGCACCAGTCTCAAAAAATGGATGCTGTGGGGCAGCTGGCTGGCGGTATTGCCCACGATTTCAATAATCTTCTTGCAGGTATTATCGGATTTGCCGAACTGCTTCTGGTAAAAGAAAAAACATCTGAAAACCAGCAGAAATATATTTCAAATATAATCACATCCGCCAATCGGGCCGGCAATCTTACAAAAAAACTTCTCACATTCTCTCATCGCGGGATAAAAGCAAGTTCAGCCATTGATTGTACAAAAATAATCAGCGATACAATTGAAATACTTAAGCGCACAATTGATAAAAGTATCGACATATCATTTGCTGATAAATCTGAAGCAGCCTCCATTATCGGTGACGATTCCATACTGCAGAATGTTTTTTTAAATATCAGTATCAACGCGGCTCATGCTATGCCTCATGGAGGAAAGCTCATATTTACAGCTAAAAATATCTATCTGGACAGGGATTACTGTAGTTTCTCGCCATTTGATATTTTACCGGGAGAATTTCTGGAAATTTCAATCAAAGATACAGGAACCGGTATGCCGCGGGAAATCATGTCCAGGATTTTCGACCCATTCTTTACTACTAAAGAACCGGGGAAAGGGACAGGGCTCGGACTTTCGATGGTTTATGCTGCCATTTCGGAGCATTCAGGAGCAATTAATGTTTATTCCGAACCGGGTACAGGAACTGAATTTCATATTTATCTTCCCCTCTCAAAAGAAACCCAAAGTGCAAAAGTATCTTCTGCTTCATTAACTCAGGGGAGCGGAACAATCCTCCTTATCGATGATGAGGAACTTATACGCATATCAGCTGCTGCACTATTAAAATCAATGGGTTACACCGTTATGCAGGCAGAAAACGGGAAACATGGCCTGGAGGTATTTGAAAAGCATCACAAGGGGATTGATTTAATAATTCTCGATATGATTATGCCTGTCATGGGGGGGAGAGATTCTTTCCGCAAATTCAGAGAAATTAATCCTCATATCCCCATTCTCATTTCTTCAGGCTTTGCCAGGGAAGAGGATATGACTCTGCTCAAAGAGCAGGGGATCTCCGGCTTTCTCCAGAAGCCCTTCAGATCAGCAGAGCTCTCTGAAGCAGTAAGTAAAATATTGAGTAAAAAAACCGCCAGGGAGAATCTCCAATGAAACTGAAACTCTTTTTAATAATCCTCGCATCCCTTATTATAACAGGCTGCGGAGATAAAAGTAAAACCGTAAGCACAATAAATACTGCCGCTGTAGAGAAAGTGGATATAGAACGCTATATGGGGAGATGGTACGAAATAGCACGATTCCCCAACCGTTTTGAAAACGATCTGGTTGGTGTAACAGCAGACTACTCAATTGATAAAAAAGGTAAAATCAAAGTACTCAATAGCGGCTATAAAAACACACTCCAGGGAAAACTGAAGAAAGCACATGGGAAAGCAAAAATCCCCGACCCTCAAAAACCGGGAATGCTCAAAGTGGCATTTTTCCTCTTTTTCTACGGCGACTATTTTATACTGGAACTGGACAGAGATTATCAGTGGGTCCTTGTGGGGAGCTCCACACCTGAATATTTATGGATACTCTCCCGCACACCGCAGATCGACCCGGTAATTTACAATGCTATAATCAAAAAAGCAGAGTCAAAGGGTTACGATATAACAAAACTGGAAATGGTAAAACAGCATGTAAAATAGATACCGGATACTGCGGGCTGCTTCAGGTTAAATTCTGCCTCGAACCTGTTCCCTTAACTGCAGAGTTTTTAAAAGCCTCTCCCCTGCCCCCCTTGCCTCATTAAGAGCAGTGCTGTTCTGTGCAGCTTCCCCGGATTTAAAAAGATGCAGGGCCTTAACAGTACTCACAACCCTGTACCCCAGTGCTTCAAGGGGCATGGACATTGCCTCAGCAGTAAAACCCATATCCCCCTTATTATTCTGCTCACATACAGCAATAACAGCAGCGAACTTTACGGCTGACGCCTCATTAAGGCTCATCCACACTGACCTGTCATTATCATCAAAAATCTCATAGCAGTAGAACCTGTCAATAAAGGCCTTCATCTTTGCTGTTATATTGTAAAAATATGTGGGAGAGCCCAGGATAAGCGCGTCAGCCTCTTCAATCAAGGGGTAAAGCTTCTGCATATCATCATCAACAGGACATTTGTATGTATCCCTGCACCTTTCACATCCAATGCAGTCGCTGAAATTGTAATCACCAAGGTGGATGGTATTGCATTCAATACCTGCATCAATAAAAGGCTTTAAAGCTTCGTTAATTAAAGCAGCACTATTCCCCTTTTTCCTGGGACTCCCTGAAACAGCAAGTATTTTCATAAAATAATCCTTCCCTCTAATAATTTCGCAGCCTCATATATTAAAAATACTTCAGTAATTATTCCTGAAGATATATTTTAGCGTAATATTGCTGTTTTCAGTATCACCGCCGCCTTCGGCGGCGGTGATACTGAAAATACTTATATATTCACTGCAGCTCATTTCAGCAATAATGACAATGTGAATTATTATAATACAATTATTATTTCTCAAAAACCCCCCTTCATTCTCACTACTACCCACTTCTTTTAACGGACAAGAAAAATGGCTGAGCCCCCGGCGGAATGAATTTTTTCCCTCAAAAAATCCTTACCCGCCGCCCCCGGAGGGGGCTGTTAAACTCATTCTGTACTTTTATTGACATATTCATACTACTTTAGCATTGAGAAAATATAAATATGGACAGAATTTTATTAATCCCCCTCCGGGGGAAGCCGGAATAAGTTTATTCAGCACACCTGGTTAATCGGCTGGGGGCCGGTAGCGAAGTGCGGGTGAGGGCATTTAAACGGGGGGATTAAACCTGCAGAGTTCAATCAGCAAAGAGCTTGACATTGACAGTTTAAAAAGTTAATGTTATTATAGTGCATAACAATGCCCTGGTCATAAAAATGGATAAAATAATTAAAGAAAATAATATTACCGGTATAGACCGGTTCCAGCTTTTTTACACTGAAGCAATAATGCAGGATTCCTCATTCCCGCAGATTAATAAGATCAAACCCCTATTTGAAAAGATCACACTTGATGAGTTTATGGAACTGGTTGAAAGGGTCTTCAAAGAGGAGGATTATGAACTTACGCAGCAGTTTTTATATTTTCTTATACTCTTCCGTGACATGGAACATTTACAGAAATATATTAACTCGGAAAAATTTACCCTACCCATGCTGGAGCGTTTTATAATATTCACATTCGGATACTGCACCATACATGACCACTCCACTGAACGGGTCCTTGATGAAATCCTCTTTTTTCTCAACAATGAGCGTCTACTTGATCTGGCCTTAAATTCCGCATACATAAACCAGGATAAACTTATACTCTTTCTTATCCTTTCCAAATTCGATACAGGTATGCTCAACAGGTATTTTCTTAAGATAAAAGACACCTCAAAGTTTATCGATTATTTTATAAAACTCCCGGATGAAATACTCAAATCTATTATCTCAAGAAATTATCACCTCTTTCAGTATTTAATGATAATGATGGCTGAACTCGACACAACAAGAGATGCATCAGCGGAATTCATCACCCGCTACAACGATGACATAAAACAGTTCAGCAGGCTCAGCGATATTCTTAAAAAATACAGGGAGAAGAGCAATCTTGAAAAAGAGAGAGATCTCCCCTTTGACAGGAGAGATATGAACAGACTCTCATTTCTGGTGAATATGGTAAGGGAACTCCCCGACCCTGTAAAGGCTGTAGAGTACTTTAATGGAGAGATGGTCTTTATTGATGAAATGGAAAAAAATATTGTTCTGGCTGTTGTAACAGATCCTCTCTTAAATGATATATTCAGAAATTTTTCTATTTCAGAATATACTAATTAAGGCCCCTTATACTCCGTCAGTCTTTCCCTGAAAAAATTTTCAGCTTTAATAGTCGTGCCGTCAGAAAACTTAATCAGATAGGGTTCCCCTGTAATATAAGAGCTGGAATTTATCCTTATAAAATCATCAGCATTGTTTATATATTTTTCAGCTCTCTCAAGCTTCATCCGCAGATGCCTCCCTGCTTCTTTACTGTCATGCTCTCTGCCGTTTCGAATAAACTTTGCACCTTCTAAATTTTCTACAGAAGAAATTAAAAACTCGATCTTATCAGCTTCATTATTCTCCAGTGCAATCCCTGCAGTGCTGAACAGCGTCATGGTAATAAAAGCGGCAAAGAATAATTTAAGCGCTTTCCGGAATAGTAAGATACCTTTCAAATTTTTCTCCCCCTGTCCCCCAAAGGGGGCACGAGTTATCTATTATCACTTTGAAAATATAATTGTTACCATTTTGATAACTATTCTCTTTCAGTAATTATTCCTAAAGATATTTTTTAGTGCAATAATGATGTTTCCCATATCCCCGCCGCCTATGGCGGCGGGGATAAAAGAGCATTTTATTCTAAAAAAAAGTTAAGGAATTAACACTGATTCTCTTTATATTTTTATATTTTTCCGCATATCATTTGCAAGCTCAATAATAGAAAGGATTTTTTAATACTTTGATACATCAACTTGCTCAAGTTTTTATTTTACGTGCCCCCTTTGGGGGACAGGGGGCCAATACACCGGGTAAAGGCACTCACTAAATGATTTTTCACGAATAGCCGGGGGCCCTCAGCAGGTATAAATATTAAGGTATTGAAAAATCCTTTATCCGCCCGGCAGTCTATCACCGGGGGGATAGAAATTTTTCGTGAATCAAAACAGGTATCTTCCAGGCTATGCACTTAAAAACTATTTTTTAGGCTTACCTGTAAATACAGTTTTTGCATCTTTCTGATCCTGCGCCTTTTTGTCGCTCTTTACTTTAGCACTATCCTTCTGCTTCTGATTTTTATCTTTAGACTTAGGACTTTTATCACCCATAATATCCCCCTATAACCAGCCGGTTATCATTTAATTTAAGCCCCTCATATCTGCCCATACCGGGAACTTTATTAAAGAGTACTCAATCTGCAGTCAATAGTAAAGCTTAATATTTAAATTCCAGGAGTTTTTTAATTCCTCCCCTCCCCGCTCCCCAGATAATATAATCTGCATAAATTGATAGTATCATAATCGAACGCCCCGTTCAGCTCATCATAAACAGGCTTAAGCTTTTCCGCCCCTGCCCGGTCAAAGGCTTCCATAATCACTGTAATGCTTTCCATGTCAGATGGAAGGAGAGGTACAAGCAGGTCTTTCCTTACTGCTATACCATCCATAATATTACGGAAGAGATGATCCATAATTGTTCTCTCCTGTATCTTCTCCTGTTCAGAAATTTCCCTTATAGAGAGGCCTGAATTATAAAGCTCTCCAATCTCAATGTAACGTGGAATTTTATCCTTCTTATTAACTTTCTGATTTTCCGGGAAACCCGCAGTTTCATTTTCATCACAATATTTTTGAATTAATGAAATAATAATATCCCCGTACTTTTCAAATTTATGCTCCCCGATCCCATGAATATTGAGGAGTGCTTCACGGCTTTGCGGATACTTTGAAGAAATCTCAAAAAGGGTCTTATCAGAAAAAACAACATAGGGGGGAACATTCTCCTCTGCTGCAAGCTCTCTCCTCCTTTCCCGCAGAATCTCAAATAATCCCCTGTTATAATTTTCACCGCTGCCCCCTGAAAGGCTGCTTCTCCTATCCTGGTGCATGCTCCCCATAACCTGTACTGCACCCTTCATTACACTGTACCCTGCAGGTGTAATCTTAAGAACCCCGGCACTCTCAGTGTCATTTACAAGCAATCTCTGCTTTACAAACTGCCGCACAAGCTTCATCCATATCTCTTTTGAATATCCCTTACCTATGCCGTAGGTGGAAAGAACCTGATGGTTAAAATCAAGAACCTTTTTCGATTTTGAACCGCGGAGAATATCCACAATATGCCCTGCACCGAATCGCTCCCCTGTTCTCTTTACGCATGATAAAAACATCTGCGCCGGAATTGTAATATCATCATTATGCTCTTCAGTGGAAAGGCAGTTATCGCACATGCCGCAGAAAGGCTCACCATACTCTTCACCAAAATATGTAATAAGGGGAATTCTTCTGCAGACTGAAGAATCAGCATAATCTGTAAGCGCCTTAAGCTGTGTAAGTGCAGCCCTCTTCTCCCCTGCATCGGTTTTCTGATCCAGGAAAAATCTTATCTTATGAATATCGGAATAGCTGTAGAGGAGAAGACAGGTGGAATTAACCCCGTCACGGCCGGCACGGCCTGTCTCCTGGTAATATGCTTCAATACTTTTAGGTAAATCATAATGTATAACATAGCGCACATTGGTTTTATGTATCCCCATGCCGAATGCTATAGTTGCAACCATAATCTGAACCTCATCCTTTAAAAAGAGGTTCTGATTTTTTTCTCTCTCTTCATCAGAGAGACCTGCATGATAAGGCTTAACTGAATAGCCGCACTTCTTCAGTTTTAAATAAAGGCGATCCACCCCGTCCCTGGAGAAGCAGTAAATTATACCAGACTCATTTTTAAATTCCTGCAGAAACTCAAGAGTCTGCTCAACCGGTTTATCTTTATGAATTATTTTATAAAAAAGATTGGGCCTGTTAAAACTCGCAATAAAATCGTTCGATTCGCTGAGCTCAAGATTTTTACGGATATCATCCCTTACCCTTGATGTTGCAGTAGCAGTAAGAGCAATACATACCGCGCCGGGGAAACGCTTTCTCACATTGGCGATCTTTCTGTATTCAGGGCGGAAATCGTGTCCCCACTCAGATATACAGTGGGCTTCATCAATTGCAAAAGCGTCAACTGCCATAGATTCAAGAAATTCCAGAATATCATTCTTCAAAAGGGTTTCAGGCGCCACATATAAAAGTTTTACTTTTCCGCTGCGGATGCTCCTGATATTTTCATTATACTCCTCTCTTGAAATTGAGCTGTTAAGGAGAACAGCAGCAACCCCCAGCTGATTCATCTGGTCAACCTGATCTTTCATCAGAGAGATAAGGGGGGATACCACCACAGTAAGTCCGGGGAAAATCAAAGCCGGGATTTGATAGCATAGAGACTTCCCCCCCCCTGTAGGCATTACAACAAGTGAATCCTTTTTATCTAATATAGATGAAATTATCTCCTGCTGAAGATCCCGGAATTCATCATACCCGAATATTTCTTTTAATATTTTTCTTTCTCTATTCATATACTCTCTGTTTAATTATTCTTTTATCACTGATATTTTTTTTAATAATGACTCATTCCGGAATATCGGAGAAAAATGTAAAGAATGAATTCATAGCCCCCTCCATAGGGGGCGGCGGCAGATATTTTAATTAAAAAAAGCGTTACTTCCGCCGGGGGTTTGAGAGGTTTTCCGCCTCACAAAAAAATGCGTATCCCCCCCTAAAACATCTGCTGAATAACTGAGCCTAAAGCTGCAGCAGAAAAAAGCGCGGTAAAACCGGTGGATGTAAAAATCAGCACTGTTACTCCTGAAACTATAATCAGAAATACCGCAAGTGCAAACATGGCAATAATTTTTGATCTTCCTGAAACAGATTGACCCGGGCTGTTTTCCATTATTTTAACTGCCCCGCAGCGGAGGGTCTGGCGCAGTACCGTAAGAGAGGATGCGATAAATACAATAATCAGCGACATAAAGAATATAAGGAAATATGCGGCAGCCTCATGATAATATGCTGTGGATACGTCACCTGTGTCTGTAAATATCCCGGTCATCACTGCTGCGGTAATTAGAGGTGCTGCAGCTGCGGCATAAATAATAATGGAAATAAAAAAAGTCACCACCCTGATAATTACAGCATAAACAGCAATATTGATATTTTCAGTATAGATAAAATCCCCAATAACCCTGAAGGTATTTTTCAACGATCTCATTCTCCCTGCTATAAGTGCAAAGAGAAACCCTCTAATCATATATGGCCACAGAAAGAGTGCTGCTGCAGCAATTAAAAAGGGAAAAAATATGGCAGCATAAAAGGGTCCCGACCCCTTAAGTAGATAAACAGGGATTGCAAAGAAAGTTAGAAGAGCAATACCTGCAGATGAAAAGAAAAAAATAATTGATGAATCAGAAAATATCTTCTGTGGAATTGAAACATAGGTGATGTCCCTGTCATAATTGAATCTGTAAAATGCATTAAGTGAAATAAGATAGAGCATAAAATCCCATGCGTATTTAAGTATTACAATAAGGATAAATGCAGAGATCCCTGAAAATACCTGATGTGACGCAAAAAACTGGAAATTCTTTGTCACAAGATAAAGGGTGAGTGAAGTAATCAGGGCAATGAGATATATAATAATAAATGCAGTGCCTATACTTTTCAGGCTGAATGCGTGGCATATATAATCAGCAATAGAGCCGGCTCCCCGATTCTCTTCCTCAGGGAAAGTATCCATAAAATCTATCTCATCATTGGGATCCACAACTATGCGGCTTCCACACTTTTCACAGATGAAAAAACTCCTCTTATCAGATAACTTCTCTTCAGGGATATAATACTTCTGAGAACACCTGTCACATTTAATTTTCATCCGCCCCGCTCCAGCTGCTGAATTTTATTTATTCATGCAGTAATATATAACAGCGGAAAAAAACTTTCAAGCTTTTAATAAAAAAATGATATACTCACCTTTCTATTATTTCCTCTTCCGGTTTTTCACTTATTTTATTTTTTAAAATAAACGGCATCGCTGCAAAGACACCCAGCATCACATAGTAAACCTTATCTATTTTCATTCTGAAAATATAATTGTTACCACTTCAATAACTATTCCCATTATATTGTTACGCAAATCTTTTGCAAGCTCAACAGTAAAAGGATGTTATAATACTTTGATTCATCTACTTGCTCAAGTTTTAATTTAACGTGCCCCCTTGGGGGGCTAACTTCTACCCACATTTATTCTCCCGGCCCCCAGCCGATTAACCTGACGTGCTGAATGAACTTATTCCGGCTTCCCCCGGATTTTCGGATTCCCGCTTTGCAGCACATGCAATATACCGGAGAATCTATGCATCTGCAGCACTACTGCAGAAAGGAGTAAAAATTAAAGATACTTGACCAGACATATCAATTCCCACCCGCTGTTTTATTATTGACTTAAATTACAATTGCGAACAATATTCCGTTTATGCATTGATCAATCTCACATTGATAAAAATCGCGTACAGCAGGTGAAGATTATGTATAGAAAACTCTATTATTCACAGATATTTACCCCAATTATACTTTTTGTAATATTTGCGATTTTTAATCTGCTCAATACAAATATGACAACAGATCAGCCAAAGGCTGTTCTGGTAGTCACAACCATTGCTGCATTTGTTTCATTATTCGGAGTTATTTATTCTATTACCAATATATTATTAACACGCAGATATAAGGGACTCTTCCTTAAACCGGTAGATGAGAATACCGATGTAGAACTTCTATTAAAACGCTCTGATAAGCATATCCTCATTATGGTCTACTTCGGTTTCGGCCTCTACTTTATTGCTCCATTTATATATTTGTCAATACAGCTCGCTCAGGGGCTTGGACCCATTGTCGATTACGGGGTTACCTCGGAAAACACTGTAGCTTCTACCGGACTGGGAATAATACTTGCAGCTATAACATACTTAAAGATGAAGCAGAATATAATAAAGCTGGCAGAAGTTCAGGGCTTCCCCATTCCGAAACTCTCTCTCCGGTATAAAATTGTTGTTCCCATATTGAGCCTTATTCTTCTTCTTTTAATAATAATTTTTGCCTATACCCTTTCATCAATAAGGACTCTCTATATGCCGTCACATACAGCAGTTAAAATGGCTGAAGCAGAAAAGCTTATAACAGAAAAAAAATATGATTTTTCTCAATCTGACAATATAACATTTCAGGAATTTATAAAGGGGTACTTTTCAAATAAGGATTCCCTTGATGACCAATTCAGAATGATAATAAACAGTAAAGGGGAGATTCAGTATACTCACTATCTGCAAAGAAGTGGAGATTCCTTTTCAGGGATTGAAAACAGTTCATTTACTGGGATGCATTATAAAGATGTCTTTATTGAAAATCCTTTAAGGACGCGATGGATAAACAGAACAATTGCGGAAGCTATAAGCGGTGAGAACCATACTGCTTCATTTATGTTTGATAAATTTATATATTACGGCTATTCACTAAAAATACCTGATACAGATTATCACCTTATATCCTGTGAAATAAGCAGCAGGGTATGGGAGGAAACAAATTCTATTGTATACATAATAACAGCAATAGGGTGGGGTTTCCTTATTATAATATCATTTTATTCTCTCCGCATAACTACAGGACGCTTTAAATCGATCTCTATGGTCTCTTATTTTATGTCAGATATAGCAAAAGGTATTGTTTACAATGATATAAACAGCAGCTATGAGCGGGGGGATGAAATCGGGGATATGATACTTTCCCTTAATCTCGTTGTCGGAGGGCTCCGGAGAATGGCCTTAAGCCTGTCAGCAGATGCTGATGAACTGATAAAGTCAGCTGACACAGTTGACAAAGCGAGTCAGGATATATCCAGAGAAATGAGTGAAACTGCAGGTGCTATTGAAGAGGTCTCTGCCTCAGTAGAGGAAATTATTTCTTCAATTGAGAACATTTCTAAAAATTTCGAGTTCCAGAATGTGAAAACTCAAAACCTTTTTACCTCCCTAAATAATTTCGCCCGCTCCATGGAAGGGATTCAGCTCAAAACAAAAAATGCAGATACAACCGCCCGCGAAACCTATTCCAAAGTAATGGAGGTTGACAAAGATATAGCAGAAACTGTATCAACAATTCAATCTATAGGGGAAAGCTCAAAGCAGATAGCCGGCACTCTATCTATGATAAAAGATATTTCCGACCAGATAAACCTGCTTGCCCTTAATGCATCAATTGAAGCAGCAAGAGCCGGTGATGCGGGGAGAGGTTTTGCAGTAGTAGCAGATGAAGTAGGGAAGCTTGCAGATAAAACTAATTCAGAAACAAGGGAAATTGAAAGAAGAATTATCGAAAGTTCCTCATTTGTAGAAAACGCCGTAAAAACAATAGACAGAATTGAGCAGTCAATGAAAGAGATGACCAATGCTGTAAAAGAAAGTTCAACAATCATGAAGGAGATATCCGATTTTTCTGTAGATTTTACAAATCAGGCAATTGATCTCTTTGAAGATATGAAACAGTTAAATAATATATCAAATGAAAATACTCAGGCTGCCAAGGAACAGCTCACTGCCACACAGGAGGTAGCACTCTCCATGGATCATATGAATGATAAAGTTGAAAAAACAACCGGGGTAGCAGTCCGCTTTGAGATGGTTGCAATGAATCTTGTAGATTCAGCAAAAAAAATAGAAAAAATTTCCAGAATAATTAAAACAAAAAAGCCAGACTAAAATAGGTAGCGGTAGAATTTTAGAGGTATTGTCATTCCCGCGCATGCGGGAATCTCATAACTCCTGATTATTTCAGGATATTCCGGCTCTACGTTATCACTTCGGCCGGAATGACAGACTTTCCCCTATAATTCTACTACTACTAAAAGATCAGGGGGGCTCACTCACCCCTATCTTTTTTCAAGGGGATAATCCCTGCCATCTCACCCACAACATTAACAAGGTCAGTCCCTGCAGGTACAACCACCTTGGCATTTCTCCCTAAGGCCTCTTCAACCATCTGAATTTTTCTTAAAATCTGGGCATTGCCGATAAAATACTGATTAGCCGCTTCATTGACCAGCTTAATAGCCTGCGCCTCTCCATCTGCTTCAAGAATTTTTGCCTGTCTTATCCCCTCAGCTTTCTTAATCTCCGCCCTCTTGGTACCATCAGCAGCAGTCTCAGCAGCAGTGGCAAAATCCACAGCTGAAATTTTTTCATTCTCAGCTTTAACAACCTTGTTCATGGTCTCCTGCACATCTTTTGGCGGATCAATCTCCTTCAGCTCAGTCCGCACAACCTCAAGACCCCAGAATAGCGCTTTATTTTTTCCAGCTCCGGTTATTACAGCTTGACGTTTATACAGATGAGAAACCCCTTATCTCAGCACTTGCAGCGATTAATAATATCAATTCAGGGATTATCAGATGAAGAGAGTACTTTTAATTTTTGTTCCAGGGGCTCACCCCACATATATGCCCCCTGGTATAGCATCCCTTTATGCCTCTTTGAAAATAAATCTTCCCCTCTATTATATAGATGCCCTTGATCTTAATATTCACATATGGAATCAGATTATAAACTCATCAGCAACTGCAAGTCTTGCACCGGAATTTTTTAAAGGTAAGGTGGGTAATTTTTTTGACCCTGATCTATACAATGCCTACAGAAATGATCTTTCTCTTTTCTACAGTAAATTTAAAGAACTGGAAGATGACTTAAAACAGTATTTAAAAAACAGGGAATCCTCACCCGCTGTGGAGAAATATTTAAATGAAGTTGCAGTGAAAACCGCCCTGCGCGGTGATGAAACAGTAGCGCTTTCAGTTATGTTCCCTGACCAGGGGATACACATGATGGCAATTGCAATGTTTCTGAAAGAACAATTCCCCGGAATAAAAATCATCGCAGGGGAGAATGAAATACTCCTGTCAGCCGGGGAAAAACCTCTCCGCACAATAAGGCGCGAATATTCTGTCACCGGAGAACCGGGGGAATATAATATCCACCCCGGTATAAATGAAATAAATCAGTGGGAACAGTGGAGACTCTGGGTAAGGGGTGGTAAAACCTTCAGGGAAACCCTTAACAGCGAGCACTATCTTTTATACTGCGCCCATGAAAGAGACTCCAGAGAGAGCTCGCCGGACACACCCCCCAATCTCCCCTTTACACCGGACCCGCTGCTGGACAAAACAGGTTAAAAAATCGAAATATCTTGACATTATATAACAGTAAATATGAGTTTATAATAAATAAAACGCTTTAGAAAAATTCCATATATAAAGTGAGTAACAGCAATGATAATGCTCGGCACATTTGTAAACTTCCTCGCTGTAGTAATAGGGGGAATTCTGGGATCACTTATCCGTGAAGGCCTCAAAGAAAAATACAAAGATATTGTAATGCAGGCAATCCCTCTTGCTGTTATATTCATCGGAATTTCAGGCGCACTCAAAGGTCTCCTTGCCCCTGGGGCTGAGCCTCTCCTTTTCATAATCAGCCTGGTAGTGGGAGGAATAATCGGGGAAGCCCTGGGAATTGAAAGGCGCCTTGAAAGTTTCGGGGATTCTATGCAGAAACGCTTTATCAAAGGTGAAAGCCGTTTCGCAGAAGGCTTTGTTTCAGCATCTCTCATATTCTGTGTAGGCTCCATGGCAATACTGGGATCTCTGGAGAGCGGCATTAGGAACAACCATGATATTCTCTATGCTAAATCTATGCTGGATGGAACATTCTCTGTAATATACGCAGCCACCCTTGGAATAGGTGTGGCCTTTTCAGCAATACCTGTTCTTGTTTACCAGGGGTCAATCACAATCATGGCTCAGCACATTGCGCCATATCTCACTGCTGACATGGTAAGAGAGATCTCCATAGTGGGGGGTATACTTATATTCTGCATAGGAATAAGCATGCTTAACATCCGAAAGATTAAAACAGGGAATCTTCTCCCTGCAATGATTATCCCTGTAATATACTACCTCCTGAAAGATCCTGTCATGTCGCTTTTTCTGTAATAATTACAGAAATTTCCCGGGAATCTTTATATTTTCTTTATAATTAATTATAGACATTACAATAAATTCAAAATATCAGAGTGATAATAAATAACTCCTGCCCCCTTTGGGGCGCCCTGAGCAAAGCAAAGAAGTACTCCCGGGGTAGACAGGGGGAAGGGATTTTATCAGGTTAGCAATATGGAGATTAATTATAATGACACCGGAGAATAGAGATAAAGTTTCACTAATGAGATTATTCCTTACAGCCTTTAAGCTGGGACTCACATCATTCGGCGGCCCAATTGCTCACCTCGGTTATTTTCATAATGAATATGTGCGGAATAAAAAGTGGATAAATGAAAAAAAATATGCTGACCTGGTAGCTCTGTGCCAGTTTCTCCCCGGCCCTGCAAGCAGTCAGGTGGGGATGGGTATAGGTATCAATCTCAGGGGGATTCCCGGCGGGATCGTTTCTTTCCTCGGTTTTACAATCCCCTCTGCAGCAGCCCTTATTATATTTGCCCTTATACTTCAGAAAACCGGACTTGAAAACGCTCCCTGGATTCATGGCCTTAAAATTGTTGCAGCAGCAGTTGTTGCTCATGCCATCTCAGGCATGGCTGAAAAGCTCACCACTAACCTTCGCACAAAGGGAATTGCACTTGCCGCATTAGCTGCCGCACTTCTCTTCCACACGGTTTTTACCCAGGTTGCAGTAATCATTGCTGCAGGGATTGCAGGGTATTTTCTCTTCAGTGAAAAGAATAAAGAGGAAATAAAAACCGGGTCCATTTCAGGAGGTAGAACCGCTGCATATATATGCCTTGCACTTTTTTTTATACTCCTTTTCGGCCTCCCTCTTCTTAGAGAGGCTTCAGGCTTAAGGGAGATCGCCTTTATTGACAGCTTTTACAGATCAGGATCTCTGGTATTCGGAGGCGGGCATGTGGTGCTCCCCCTCCTTGAAAGGGAATTTGTCCCCTCAGGATGGCTGAACAGGGAAACATTTCTTGCAGGGTATGGAGCTGCACAGGCTGTACCTGGCCCCCTTTTTACAATATCAGCATATTTAGGGACAATAATATACGGATGGCAGGGGGGACTAATTGCAGTTGCGTCTATTTTTCTCCCCGCTTTTCTACTTATTGCAGGTATAATCCCCTTCTGGGAAAAGCTTAGAAATATGCCGTCAATACAGGGGGCGCTTACAGGGGTTAATGCAGCGGTGGTGGGAATATTAATATCAGCATTTTATGATCCCATCTGGACAAGCTCAATCCTCTCAGGACTCGATTTTGCATTTGCAGCAGTCCTCTTCAGCATGCTTGCATTCTGGAAAATGCAGCCATGGATTATTGTTCTAGCCGGGGCAATAGGGCGTCCCCTTGCTGATATTATTCTGCAGGTGAATTTTTGACAGTGCTAATACCTTAACTTTTATTTGAAATCAAATGTTATATTATCCCCGCCGCGAAAGCGGCGGGGATAATATAAAAATGCATTATTCCACTAAAATATATCTTCAGGAATAATTACCGGGTTCTTAATCAAATTTCAGCGGCGCGGTTTTTACACACACATAGGTGGCAATAAAGCTCTCTCCGTAATCCGCGCTTTCAATATAAAAACCGGCTCTATATAACATCTCCTCCATAATCCAGTCGTACGTGGAAAACTCCTGATTTATATGCCTGGCAAAATTTTCCGCATTCTCCTCACCGGCATTTTCACCTGTAAATTTCAAAAGCCCATTAATTTTCTGCTCATACTTCTCCAGGGGAACTGAAAAAACAAGATCCCGCAGGAAAAAGCGCCCCCCCATTTTAAGCATGTCATAAATTCTTTTTAATGCAATCAGCTTCCAGAAGTCGGGGAGATGATGCAGTGCAATCTGCGACACTACAGCATCTGCTTCACCCTGATGATCGTAATCGAGAAAACCTGCTTTTACAAAATTTATATTTTTACACCCTCTTTCATCTGCTTTACGGGCTGCGAATTTCAGCATAACCTCTGATACATCAACAGCAGTTACAGTAGAGCATATTTCCGATGCTGCAATTGCGAATTCCCCTGTGCCGCAGCCGATTTCAACAAGATTCTGCCCCGGAGAAAGTTTTATCTCTTTAAAAATTTCATCTATCTCTTCTTTAACATCCCTTAAGCGGGACATCCTTTCATCATACTTCTCCACCTCTTCAATACTCTCATAGTCAGTCCCGGTTTGAACAGCTTCATCGTATTTCCATGAATATTCCTTTTCCATATTTACCCCTTTTATTATTCATTCATTAACTGCTTAAAACCGCAGATAACTATCTCCCGGAGGTGACTCCGGCGCAGCATAGAGCAGTTTTACCGTCATTTTATGAGCAGCTGCTTAATTCATACCTTATAACCAATAAAAACGGTTGACGAATTTTTTAACGCCCGCCTGAATGAAAGTATCAATCCGGTTATTAATACTGACAATTACTATTTTTCTTCGTTTTTCCTATGAAGAAATACAGAACTTTTTTCAAAAAAATGTCGGGTAATAACTGAAAAAATCAATCTGTAATTTACAATAAAAGGGAGAAACCATGGCCAGTGAAAAAATCAAAGCAGCGCCCAAAAGCGCGGTAAAACCAGCTGCAAAGGCAAAAGTAAAGTATCCGGAAAAATTTACTGCACAGACAATTATCAACTACGTATCTGAAAAACATGAAATACCTAAAGCAAAAGCAAAAGAAATGATTGAAGATCTCTTTGATGTAATAAATGCAGGGGTAATGAAAGGGGAAAGAGTACCCATGGGTAAACTGGGTAAGGTATATGTAAAAGTAAGACCTGCAACAAAAGCGCGAATGGGACGCAACCCTATAACAGGGGAAGATATCAAAATTGCCGCAAAAAAAGCAACAAAGGTTCCCAAGTTTACTTTCAGTAAAGCATACAAAGAAGCTGCACTTGCTGCTAAAATAAAAAAATAGTCTTTAAAGGGCTGCGGATAATTCTGAAAATTAACCGCAGCCCCTTGCTGCACATGTGACCCTGGTTACTCCAAAGCCTTATAATCCATCTTAACCTCAGTTGTCATATTACTCTGCTGCCCCATGAAATTAATATTCATAATCAGAATAAAATATCTTGGGTAAAGATAATTACCGTCATAGGAGAACTGAACATATGAATCTGGAGAACCCTTCATATACTGGCTTGTATTGTGTCTGCGGATTTCATAAGGGGCGCCTGTGGCCATGTCCAGATAGGCTTTACCAGTAACTGTTTCAATCTTGCCATTTCTGTTCTTCTTGAATGTAAAATTGTATTCAGCGCATGATATGCCGTATATGATTTTGCTCTTCCCGGTTTTATTATAGGCAACCACATTCTGGCTCCTTGCCATAAATATTTCACCAAGCCCTTTATATTCACCTTTGTTGTCTTTCTTCGAATTAGTCACAGGGAACCATTTATCCTGAGCTTCAGCAGGGATAGGAACATCAGCCCCGTTCTTTTTTACCTTAAGAACCTTTCTGAAATACTCCCCACCCTCAGATTTGTATTCCTCCCAGATCTCACTGGAATTTGATCCGCCTGATCCCATAAGAATATATGCTTTATAAACATCGGGGTGATTGTCTATATGCCTGCCGTATATATCCACAGCCTTATTCCATAAAGGATCAGCATTAACTGTTACTGCACAAAAAAGTATAAAAACGAGTAATATTTTTTTCATTAAATGCTCCTCTTTAACTGCTGACAATTGTTTAAAAATAAAAAAACATCCTCAATTTCCTGAGAAGATTTAGTCACTATTCTTAAATTTATTATTTCAGCAGAAAATTTTTATGGTAAGGGGTATGACGATAAAAGATAATTATTATTATTCAAACACTTTTATCCCATCACACTTTTTTATACCGTGCTTCCATAAATTTCCATAGTCTCACAAACATTGCTGGCTTAACCCATCTGTGAAAAAAAATTCTCATAAGGGGGAGAAGCTTTCTGTATTTGGAACGTATAAGCCTGTACACATCAGTTTTTCTGAATTCCCTGTTTATTTTCCTCATAAGTTTTTTATTCCAGGGATGGTCCCGGTGTTCCATGAGGAAGCGTGCAGCAAAGGCCCCGTTCTTCATTGTGGCAACCACTCCGCATCCGCCCGAGGCCTCTACAAGTCCAATGGCGTCACCTGTTAGTATAAGACCTGGAATCGCACACACCTCATGATGAAGCCCTGCCATTGGTATAACAGATACCCCTTCAAAATCGATTTCGCTCCCCTTAAAGCGATCAGAAAAAACAGGATAGTTGAGGCTCATCCGGTGAAGCACTGAAAGTATTTCCCTGTTCCCGGGCATTGCTTTTCTATCCTTCAGCGGCATCCCCCCTGCAAGTATCATCAAACCTGCTTCAGCTTCGCCGTTCCCTCTGGGAAATATAAAGGCAATAGAGGGGGGGAAATCAGGAGCAAAATCGAGCGTGCCCCCGGGAATAATAAAGAATTCCATGCCGTCGTAATCGGTGTTTACTTTTTTATATACTCTCTTTGCAATTGGGCAGTTGAGCCTGTTGTAATCCACACCGCTTATTTTCCCGAAAATGCTGTTATGTCCGTCACCTGCAATTACACTTTTACCGTAAAAGTCCCCGCTATTTTTTGTGGTCACGCCTATGCATATTCCATTCTCAATTACCGGTCCGGTTACTTCAGAGTTAAATTTAATTTCAACACCGCACTTCTCCGCCTCTCTCCTGAGCCCCTCTGTAAGATCGTGCCAGTGAAAAATATATGATGCCTCATCTCTCTCCAGAGAAAATTGTCTCACGCTCCATGGAGAATAGTACCTTCTCCCTGCTGTGCGGTTATAGCTTATAGATTCCATAAAGCCGGCCCCAAGGAGCTCTTCAAGCACAGGATCCGGCCTGATAGTTTCACCCCTGGGGAATGGAGCAGTACGGGAAGATTTTTCAAGAATCAGCACCTTCATCCCTTCGCGTGCGCAGAAAATGGCAGTGGAAAGCCCTGCTGAACCTGCACCTGCGATGATAACATCATATTCTTTTCCCAAAATTTCACCTCTTCTCATTCACACTACAAACTGCATTTATTATTGCTATCGATTGATATAATTTGCAAGTTTTAATTTAAGATTATATTAACGCAAAAATCCTTTTCCCACCTGTCTACCCCGGGAGTACTTTGTCGCTTCGCTCGGGCGCCCTGAAGGGGGCACGATTTATCAACTTACTTAAGTGTTCCTTCTACGTGCCCCCTTTGGGGGACAGGGGGCTGGCAGCGGTCGATGTGGCAAGGAATAATATTATTTGATTCCGCATTCCGGACAAATAAAATACTTGAAAAGAATAGTGACCTTCTTAGGTTAACCTGAACTACGAGGATAAATATTGAAAAAGTTAAAACTGATTATTATATCGATACATATTAAAAATTCCCCCCAGGGATTCCCTCTTGCTGCTGCCCTTTTGAAGGCTCAGCTCGATTCTGTTCCTGAAATAAGGGAGCGCCTGGATGTATCCTTTATCGATTTTTATACAGAAATGAGCGCTCAATATATTGCTGAAAAAATCATCAGCGAATCACCCGATTTTACAGGGTTTTCCGCATACATCTGGAACAGTAAGCTTATCGGAAAAGTATGCAGATTGATGAAAGAGAGATCCCCGGAAACAATCCTCTTTGCCGGAGGGGCTGAGGCAACAGCTCTCCCTGAAAGACTCCTCTCCACTGCCCCATTCGATTTTGTAATCAAAGGTGAAGGTGAAATACCCCTCACTGAGGTGATGAGAAATATTATAGATAATAAGCCCTATGATCAGTGCAGAGGTGTCTTTGTTAAAGATATGGTCAAAGATCGGGGAAATGGAGAATGCCATGCTGTAGATCTCAATTCAATCCCCTCTCCATTTCTTACAGGAGCAGTGGATATAAAACAATACTCCGGTCTTTTATGGGAGCTCTCAAGGGGGTGCCCCTTTAAATGCAGCTTCTGTTTTGAATCAAAGGGGGTGCCCGGTGTAAGGCACTTTTCACTGGAGCGTATTAAGCGGGAACTGGAATTCTTTGAATCCCGTATGGTAACCCAGATTTTTGTTTTGGACCCCACATTCAATCGGGACATGAAGCGGGCAAAAACAATTCTCCGCATGATTCAGAAAATAGCACCCCTCATACATTTCACATTTGAAGTGAGAACAGAATTTCTCGATCAGGAAATGGCGGAACTTTTTGCTTCAATCAACTGTTCTCTACAGATAGGACTTCAGAGCGCCCTCCCTGAAGTTCTTTCAAATGTTAACAGAAAATTTGATCCTGAAAACTACGCGGAAAAAATATCTCTCCTCAATTCAGCTGGAGTAATTTTCGGCATGGATTTAATTTACGGACTCCCGGGGGATACATTTGATGGCTTTATTTACAGCCTTAATTACACTCTCACGCTTCAGCCTAACCATGTTGATATCTTCCCCCTTGCCCTCCTTCCGGGAACAGTCCTTTATGATATGGCCGATTCTTTCGCATTAGAATATCTTCATGTACCTCCTTATACTCTAATCTCCTCACCCGGATATTCCATAGAGGATATGAATGAAGCGGAATCTCTGGCAAATGCCTGCAATATTTTTTATAACCGGGGGGGTGCAGCAGGATGGATGTTTATGATACTGGAAACCCTTGACATTCAGCCTGCTCAGCTTCTTAAAGACTTTGCACATTATCTTCAGATTAACAATATAAAAAATGAACTCACTAGGAATCAAATAACAGACCTGCAGATATCTTTTGTCAGGGAGCTTTTTACTGCAGCCGGGATGGAAAAATTTTCTCCGGTTATGGAGGATATAATTCTTATAAATGGGGCTTTAAATTTATCTCTCTATGCAGGCCCATACCCGGAAGAGAATAACAAATCATTCAGTAATGAGAGTGTATTTAAGCTCTCACCAGGTTCTGTTCTCATTAATCTGAAATATAACTTTGATGCCCTGCTTACAGTGGGTGAATTAAATTTTGAAGAATTCCTGAATGAATACTCACCTGAGGAAACATATGCTGCAATCTATAACTGCGGCGGAGAGGTTAAGCCGCTCATAATAAATAAAGGCTTTAATAATCTTTTACTCAGCTTTAACGGGAAATTAACATTAGAAGAAATACTTGATAGAAATGATCCGCCTGACCGGAAGGCTGTAAATAATTTTCTCGAATATGCCCTTGCAGAAACCGTTATTTATAGTATTGAATAATGAACTTATTTTTTGAAGCCCCCCTCAGGGGGGTTGTATAGACCGGGTAGATGGGTAAAGTTCATTAACAGGATATTTAAAGAATCTTCATCTATCATTAATAACTTGACCCATAGGCTTAATCAAATTTTTATCTTTGAAAGAATTAAGAGGATTAATAATTACAGTAATAATTAGAAATGTTCTATGCTCGGGGCTGCCCCAAAAGTATTTTTCTTGTCATACCGGCTGTAGCGAAGCGGAATGCCGGTATCTCATACAACTGATTCTATCAGAAGGTTCCGGTATTTGCAGAAACAGCAGCTGCAAAACCGGAATGACAAATGCTTGTAAACCCAACTTTTGAGACAGTCCCGCATAATCTTTTATTTTATACAAAATACTCTTTAAGGAATTAAAACTGAAATAATAATGAATATAGAAAATAGTTCGCGCCTGAACTTCAGGGTTGAATCTGAAGCGGAAAACTCATCTGCCAGGGCATGCACCTTAACCACACTGCACAATAAGGTGGAAACCCCTGTATTTATGCCTGTTGCAACTCTCGCTGTGCTCCGGTCCCAGGATACAAAAACCGTGGAAGACCTTGGGTTCCCTGTGCTCCTTGCCAATACCTATCATCTTCTGCTGCGGCCCGGAACTGATGTTTTTAAAAAATTCGGGGGCATCCATAAATTCATGAACTGGCCCCGATCTGTGCTTACAGATTCCGGAGGATTCCAGGTTTTCTCTCTTTCAAAAGATGTGAAGATTACTGAAGATGGTGCGGTTTTCCGCAGCTATCATGACGGGAGAAAAATCCTTCTCAGTCCGGAAACAAGTATTGAGACGCAGAAAATAATTAATAGTGATATAATGATGGCCATGGATCAATGCATTCCATCCACGTCTGAGGAATCTCTCTGCCGGGATGCTGCGGATATTACAGCGCGATGGGCAGAGCGGAGCCTTGCTGCAAGGGGTGATTCCCTTCAGTCGCTTTTCGGAATAGTCCAGGGGGCCTGTTTCCCAGAACTGAGAAAAATAAGCGCTGCGCAGATTTCATCCCTCCCCTTTGACGGCTTTGCCATAGGGGGCCTTGCTGTAGGTGAAACTGAAGAGGAGAGGAAGGATATGACCCGGCTTACAGCATCCCTTCTCCCCCGAAACTATCCCCGCTATCTTATGGGTGTGGGGACTCCCATTGATCTTCTTGAGGCTGTACACAGAGGAGTTGACATGTTTGACTGCATACTCCCCACAGCAATGGCTCAGCAGGGTGTGGCATACACCTCCAAAGGGAGAATGGAGATGCGGAGAGGAATCTATAAGTTTCAGGATAGGGCACTTGATGAAAATTGCACCTGCCCATGCTGCAGCAGGTACAGCCGCGCCTATCTGCATCATCTTATCAAAACAGGGGAATATTACGGGAGCAATCTCATCGGGATCCATAATCTTACATTCTACCGCAATCTTATGGATTCAATGCGGAGCCATATTAAAGCCGGAAGTTTTTTATCTTTCTATAATGCAAAGAGAGAGATCCTGAGCAGTGACGACATTGAACATCCTGTTAACCCCCCGGTGAGCAAAAAGAGGAAGGATCTCCCTTCACTTGGAAATTATGAAGTGGTGAAACAGATCGGGGGATTTCACAGCATACGTCATATACCATCCGGAGAAATAATGCATTCAGTAACTGATCCTCTGGTTGAAGCAAGGGGACTTTATATTGATCAGACAGATATTTTTTCAATGCTCAATGAAATTGATGATGATAACCTGGTGATCTGGGATGTGGGCCTTGGCGCAGGGACCAATGCCATGGCTGCTCTTTTTGAATGTGAAAAAATCTTTGCAGATCATAAAACAGAAAAAGGGGTGAAGATAACAAGCTTTGAAAATGATCTGGATTCTCTCCGCCTTGCAGCAAAAAATCCGGCTCTATTCCCCCATGTGCGTCATTCAGCCCCGTCAGCAATTCTGAAAAACGGTTCATGGAGATCTGAAAAATATAATATTGAATGGAATCTTGTGGAAGGGAATTTTGCAGATTTAATTGAAAAGGCTGAAAAGCCCCACTCAATATTTTACGATCCCTTTTCGTTAAATACAGACACCCCTCTCTGGAGTTATTCAATATTTAAACGGATATTTGATCACTGCAGAGCAAGGGATGCAAAGCTTTTTACCTATTCAGGTTCTACAATGGTACGGGGGGCTCTCCTTGCAGCAGGATTTTATACAGGCTCAGGAGCAGGCACAGGGCCTAAAGCAGATACAACTGCTGCTTTTACTTCTATGGGAATAAAAAACCGTGACATTGAGCTGCTGGGTGCAGAATGGCTTGAGCGCTTTAAAAGGAGCAGCTCCAGGTTCAGCCCAGAGGCTTCTGAAGATGAAAGGGGGGAGATTGAGAGGCTCATCTTAGATCATCCCCAATTTAATAATTAAAGGGGGAGAGCTGAATATGGATATCGATGCCTCAGGGATGATGGATCCCACGGTTCTCAAAGATCTCATGACAATGAAGATGCCATACGGGAAATACAAGGGTATGCTTTTATGCAATCTTCCTGAGCCTTATGTGGTATGGCATTACGAAAAGGGTTTCCCTGCAGGGAGACTCGGGATGCTCCTTTCAACGCTGTATGAAATTAAGCTCTACGGACTTGAAGATCTTCTTAAGCCGTTGAAGAAAAAATAAATTTCGAGTCATCCCCCTGTCCCCCAAAGGGGGCACGTAATAGTAAAATTTTAGTAAGTAGAGGAATTTTAAAAATAATGGAATTCAAATATTTAGAATTAAAGATGAAGATGTATTAAATAATATTGAAATAGTTTCAGGAATAATAAAAAAAGATCATCAGAGAAATAATGAATTAACACGTGCCCCCTTCAGTGCGCTCTCTGCTTGTACTGAACTAGTCGAAGTAAGCAAAGCGAAGAAGTACTCCCCGGGGTAGACAGGGGGGAAAGAATTTGAACCTTAACCGATAATCCGGAAATAATAAATATTATCACAATGGAGAAAGAAATGAAACTGGAAATAGATAAAAATGCAAAAGCCTTAATCTTTGATATGGACGGTACCCTTGTTGACACAATGCCTCTTCACTTTGATGCATGGAAAATTACAGCCAGGGAGTATGGCTTTGAATTTACAGCGGAACAATTCCTCGGCATGGCAGGGATGCCCACATGGAAGATCATTCCCCTTATCAATGAAAAGATGGGCCTTAATGTGGACCCTGAAAAATTTTCCAGGCGAAAGGAGTCGGTCTTTCTGGAGCTTCTTACTGAAGTAAAACCGATTGAGCCTGTGGCAGACCTGGTATATAAATATCATAATAAACTCCCCATGTCAATCGGCACAGGGGGTAAAAAAGAGATTGCCATTCTTACCCTGGAAATGACAGGCCTTGATAAATATATTGAAATTCTGGTCACAGCAGATGATGTTAAGAATCATAAACCATCACCTGAAACTTTTCTTAAATGTGCTGAACTGATGGGTATTGCCCCGCAGTTATGCCAGGTTTTTGAAGATGGCGACATGGGATTAAAAGCATCTGATGCAGCAGGGATGATAACAACAGATATACGTCCTTTTTTATAGAATAGCAGATTAAGGTTTTATTCTTCACTTTCCCCCAGGTGGAAGTAGCTGCGGATCTTTTCCCTTATTGCTTCAGGTATTTTTATGCCCAACGATTTAAGCCTCAGCTCATATTTGTGAAATGACTGAACATGCTGGGAAGTGTTGGTGAAAATCTTGAAAAATGACTGGATACTCCCTTCTATTTCTTTGCGGAACTCCATATTTTCATTAAGCATATCTTCAACAGGGGCCATAACCCTGTAATTGATGGGCCTCCCCATGAGCCTGTGGGTTAAAAAACGCTGAGTAGCCTCACACTCGTAATTTTTTTCTTTTATGCTCTCTTCAACAAGATTAAGGTTTACGCAGTCAATAATCTGAAACTTGAACTTACCATGAAGGAGATTCTCAATGCGCCTGTTTACTTCATTCATGGGATAACAATTCCCCTTCATGTCACTACAGTCTTTATCGCAGCGCATATAAAGAACAAAGTCCAGGTCCGACATGGGCTGAGACAGGCCGAAATTAACAGAACCCACAACATCAAGCGCTACTGATTCGAAATGACCCTCCAGCATCTCTACAACCTTTTCCAGTACCTCAATCCTTATATCTGTCTCCTGGGTCTGGAATGACCGGAAAAAACTCCTTATGTCATTATAAAGCTGTATCTCAGGGATATGTGAATACTTCTTCATCTTCATATCATAGTTTTCTGTTTTCCTCAGTGCCTCTACCCTTTCATTGTCGATTATGTTTTCCTGCCACTTGTTTTTAACAGGGAAGTAATCGATCAGGTCATAAACCCTGTTCTCCACAAGTTTTTTAAACATCACCTTTTCAACACTGGAGTTGCGCATCTCAATCTGGTAAAATAATCCCCCTTCTGCCACATCCCCTGTAGTCATTGTCACTTCACCAAAATTTGAGGGGTTGAGAAAAATCGTATTGTCGCTGAATAGAAAGCCCCATTCTCCGTGTATATGCCCTGTGAGGCATAGCTTCACATCATTTTTGTCGCAGTAGGTGCGGAGTGCAGGTGACCCTGAAGGCCCCTTGTATGAAAGCCTGTCATGTATGCCGTGGGGGGGCTGGTGAGCCACAATTATATCAGGCTTTACAGCACGGAAGAATGTATACATTTCATTATGGCTGTCGCTTTTCCCGATACCCCCTTTATAGTGAACAATGTATCTTTCCGGTATCCCTGCTGTAAAAACTTCAGCTCCGCCGTAGCCCGCTATGCGGCTGTTTTCAAGCTGGTACCAGTGGAGGTGAAGGTCTCTTCCATGAAGGGATGTATACTTTAAATCCATATCGTAATTACCGGGCAGGGCAAAAACCTGTGAGGAGCCTTTCATTGAGCAGATATTTTCAAGGAGTTTATATTTCTGCTGCATTACCCTTCTGGCGCGTATGGTATACTGCTGATACTCCATGGCCGCTTTTATGAGAGGGTCATCAGAGGATGGATCATTGATAATCTCATCAACAAAATCCTCAATTATCATCTCCTGCCTGTCCATTCTTCTCCGGAGGGCGTGGAATCCGGACTGGATTTCGTGATACTTTATCGCGGTTTCCATGCTGTAAAAGGGGATATCAATAAGATCCCCTGCTATTATATAAACATCAGCTACAGTTTCCTGAAGCAGGGTCTTTACACCGTCAAAACTCCCATGCACATCTGTTAAATAAATAATTCTCATGAGCAGCTCTTCCCCTGTTTACAAAGCCCAGCCTCAGCATCTGCGCAGTTACTTTGAATTAATTCTGTAAACCTCTATCTCCCTGTCCAGAAAATTGGTAAATGCAATATACTTCCCGTCAGGTGATACATCAAGTCCTGTGGGCTGATTTTTACCCCAGACCCAGTCAACAATTTCAAGTGTTTCAGTATCTATAACATAGATTTTCCCGAATTTAGGACCCTTTTTGAGATAGGTTTCAGGATTGTTCGGTCCTCTTGACGATACAAAAAGATATTTTTTATCAGGGGTGAGCTTGCAGGTATTAAGTTTCTGATCCACTTTTATCTCTTTGATAATAGAATCATCCTTTGCAGACATAATAATTACTGTGCCCCAGTACATATCTGTAATATAGAAAATATCCTTTTCCCGGTCCATTACAATATGGCGCTTGGCTCCTTTCCCTTTAAACTTGATAGTTTTAACAACGCGTTTTTTTTCAATGTCAATCTTCTGCATCTGCCCGTTTTCAAAGACGCAGGTGTATAAATATTTACCGTCATTTGTTACAATCATACCTCTGGGAACACCGGATACTTTTATCTTACCTGTTACTTCATGTTTTTCAGTATCAATTATTGAAAGATCCCTTGATTCCCAGTTTGACGCGAATGCAGTTTTTTTATCCGGTGTAAAACACATTACCTTGGTCCATACCCCTTTTGTGGGGATAGTAAGTTTGTATGTATAATCCTTCATATCTATTACATGAACCGCGTTAGCAGCCATCTGGGAAACCCACATTTCGTTTTTTTCTGGGAGAAAGACAATTTCGACAAAGTTTCTTCTTCTTGCATAATTCTCCGGAAACTCAATGGTTTTAACCTTCTTAAAATCTTTTACAGAAAAAAGATCAACACCTGTCCCTTCAAGGAGTGCGCTTACCATATATTTACCGTCAGGTGTGAACTCAACAGACTTGGGGTGAGGCCCTGTTTTCATTACAGCAACCTGTTCAAGCATGGAATTCTTTCTTTCAAGTTTGTACTCAAGCTGTGAAGTCCTTGCAGTAATATTCTCTTTTATCTTCAGGTCATGATAACCGTCAGCTGAAAATACCAGATTATTCTCCCCTGAAGGGAGCGTGGCTCTTTTCAGAAAGGCTGAAACTTTTGTTGTTGCTACAGGCGTCCCGTTGGATGTTAGTCTGTATTCAGGGGGGAACACCTTTAATGACACGCTTCTCTTTGCTGAAGCGATGCTGCTTACACTTACAAGGGCTATTAAGGATATAAATAATAAACCCTTTAATATGCTGCTTCTAAATTTCATTACATAAACCTCAATTAAATAGATATGTTCATTTTGATAAATAGTTTGCGCCATTATTCAGTCATCTCTGCAGCGGCGCTTAAAGGGAGGCTGAACAGACCTTCAGTATCCCTAAAGTTAGCAGAATTTTTAAGCAACCATTTTTAATAAAAAAAATTGAGCCGGGAGGTTACTTCTTATCGTAATAACTCCCTGTAAGATACTCGCAGTGATCAGCTTCACCAATCAATCTGTTATATGATTCAATAATATCACGATGGGTAATTATACCAATAAATTCATTATCCGCCCCTTCTGCAACAACAGGAATATTTTCGATATCATACTGCTTAATTTTCTGGATAGCCATGGAGAGGGGATCGCTCCCCCGAATTACAGGAACCTGCATAATAAGATCCTGTGCTATGAGAAGATCGACCAGGTCATGATCCATGAGAGCCTGGCGAACATCCTTAAGGGTTATTATGCCGATCAGCTTTTTATCCCCATCCACCACAAAGACATCCCCATATTTTGCGTGCATAATAACCTGAAGCAGTACCCTGAAAGGCATTCTGTAATCCACCACATCCATATCTTTCCGGAGTATTACATCAGCGTTTATTCTTCCAAGCACATCAAGCTCGCCCCTTTTGGAAACATCTATATTCTCAGCCATAAGAGCAATGGTATATATATTACCTTTCTTGTAATAGATTATCACAAGATATGATACAATGGAGACCAGCATAAGGGGGAGAATAAACTTATAGTCATGCGTGACCTCAAATACAAGCAGGATAGAAGTGAGGGGGATACAGTTTATCCCTGCCAGAACACCCCCCATCCCCACAAGTGCAAAAGCTGTTGGATCAAGATTAACCCCAAAAATAAAATTCATGCTCAGGGCGAATGATGCACCAAGAAGAGCGCCTATACTCAGTGAGGGGGCAAATGTACCCCCGTATGCTCCTGCCTGAACGAACAGAACAAGAAATATTACTTTAAGGAAAAACAGAATAAGTATATCATAAAAATGCATCCCTCTCCCTATAACGCTGTTAATAATGCTGTAACCGATTCCGAATATATCCGGATACTGTAAAAGAACAAATCCGAAAAGCAGCGTAACAGGGAGGAGCCGCAGAAAAGGGTTGTGAACCTTAATCTTTTCATTCAGAAAATATCTGAAACTGTCGGAGAATTTAAAGTATAATAGAGCAGTTATACCGCACATAACTGCCAGGCCGAAATAAAAGGGGTATGCGTAAAGGTCACCTGTATCGTATGGGGGTATAATAAAAATTTTGTCGCTCCCCAGGTATGCCCTGGAAAGGATGTCTGCCACAACTGCTGAGATTATCAGGGCGCTCAGTGCCCTGTTCCTGAGATCATTAAGGAGTATCACCTCAATGCCGAAAAAGACCCCTGCAATCGGTGCATTAAAGGCAGCTGAAATTGCCGCTCCGGCTCCTGCAGTTGTGTACATTATCATATCATTCTTGCTGAGGTTAAACTTCTGCGACATATAGGAACCGATACCGCTCCCGATTTTTGCAGCAGGCCCTTCAGGCCCCAGGGGTGCACCTGTCCCTATTGATATAATCGGGGCAAATAAATGAAAGATTGTTTCCTTTACAGGGATATACCCCTTTTTAATTATAATAGATTTAATAACACTTAATACCCCTTTTTTTGCCGCAACTTCAGGGAGGAGAAAAGTCATAAATGAGCAGATGATTCCCCCAAGCACAGGGATTAAAATTATAAAATAATCGGGAACATCAACAAACTCCCTGAAGTTCTGATACTCAAAGAGGTGGCGCATCTTTTCCAGTAAGGAATGAAACAGAATTGCGCCACCCCCTGCAAGAAGGCCAAGAATAATAGAAAGAATAATATGGGAAATGTAACGGAATATTTCTGATTCAGTATAATATTTTTTAGATATTCTGAAAATATTTTTTATACCCAGAAGTAATTCTGTTATTATTACAGGTTGTTTCATTATATTGATCTGACCATAATTTTTTTACTCAACAGGAAACAGGAAATAATCATACTCTCCCCTTAATATATTCTCGGTATTTCTTAAACAATTATTCCTCTTTTTTAAAGGGGCTTATTTCAACTAATTCAGTAAGTCTTTTAAAAGCGTATTTTATAACAGAGAAGGAAATTATTACAGCTATTATAAGTGAAAAACTGCTGTCAACAGTAAAGAGTATATAATTATAAAGAGCATGAAGGAGGGCTGCAGCTGTTACATAGGGAACCATTACAGCAAAGTAACTCCCCCCTTTAATATATTTTCCCCTGGTAATACCAATACCCCAGATTGCCGCAAGCCCCACATGAAGGGGGACAGCTGTAACTGACCTGAGCACCAGCAGATCAAGCCCCCCCATTAGAGTATACTCAATATTTTCAAAGGTGGCAAATCCAAGTGCTATTGTCATGGAATAAATAAGAGCATCTGCAGGTTCATTAAAATGGCTCAGCCTTTTCAAAATAAAGAGTGCTGCAAGGGATTTCCATATCTCCTCATTAAACCCTACAAATAATGAAAATTTAAGGAGATCTGAAGCTGCCGCGGGTTCATCAGCACCAGATGAGAAAAAGGGTGCTATATTTAAAACCGATGCAGCAATGGAGTTAAGAAAAGCGGCAGGGATTGAACTCATAAGCCCCCCTGCTATTCCAATAAAGATGAGTATCATCAGAGGTTCAGGCTCATACCTGTCAAACTTATAGATCAGATAGAGCCATATGGCAAAGCTGATCCCCACTGAAATATAAACTATTTCCATTTCCATATCCTCTGGTTTATGATCTTTTAGTTCATAATTGCTGTTAATTTCTGAGCATGATTTTTAGCGTAAAACAAGATACTATTTCTCCCTAAAATCCCTTTCCCAGGGGGCACTTCAGTAGATGCAGGAACAAACAATATTATTGATTCTTCCAATATTCCGGAATTAGCTACTGTTTTTTTAAGAAACTATTGAATTATTATGTATACTGAAATATAATAGTTTAAAATTACCGAGTAATTATTCCTAAAGATATTTTTTAGTGCAATAATTATGTTTTCCATATCCCCGCCGCCTATGGCGGCGGGGATAATAGAGCATTTTATTTCAAAAAAAAGTTAAGGAATTAACACTGAAATTACCATAAAAATTCATGGAGCTTTATAATGTTTTTAAATTTAATAAGAATTTTATCAATATCTATTTTATTTTTCTCTGCATCAGTTCTTTCAGCAGAGGAGAATATTAAAAATTCAGTGGTAAAGATTTATGCTGTGGCAAGCAATTACAATTATGATAACCCCTGGCAGATGTCGGGCCAGTCAAACAATACAGGCTCAGGATCAATTATAGCAGGAAACAGAATACTCACCAATGCCCATGTGGTAAGCAATCATACATTTATCCAGGTTAAAAAAGCGGGAGAGGCGGACAGATACACTGCGCGCCTTGAATCGATTTCACACGACAGCGACCTGGCCATACTTAAAGTTGATGACCCGGCATTTTTTAAAGACGCGGTTCCCATACCGATCGGAGAGCTCCCCCGTGTGCGTGACAGGGTTGTGGTTTACGGCTTCCCCACAGGGGGAGATGAGCTCAGTATTACTGAAGGTGTTGTATCAAGGATTGAGCAGAGAAATTATGCCCATAGCAATGCCAATCTTCTTGCATGCCAGATAGATGCTGCAATTAATCCGGGTAACAGCGGCGGGCCTGTAATCAAAGATGGCAGAATAGTAGGTGTGGCATTTCAGACCTCAACCATGGGTGAGAATATCGGATACATGGTGCCTGCTCCTGTTGTACTTCATTTCCTCAGGGATACTGCAAAAAACGGATACACAGGTTTCCCTGAGCTGGGGATAAGAATTCAGCGGATGGAAAACCCGGACCAGCGTCTCAGGTTCAAAATGAAAGGGGATCAGAACGGCGTTCTTGTAACAGGTATACAGATAGAGTCCCCTGCTCTCAATATTCTTGAAATTGATGATGTGATTCTGGCAATTGAGGGGGTTAATGTTGCCAATGACGGCTCAGTGGAAATCCGCAGGGGTGAGCGCACATCCATGAACTATATTGTTCAGCAGAAATTTATAAATGACAATCTTAAAATAAGAGTGCTTCGCAGCGGCAAAGTACTTGATATGCAGATAAAGCTCACTGTTCCCATGAATACAACCCGGCTTGTTCCATTTGAAAGATACGATATACCGCCAACCTATTTTATATCGGGCGGGCTGGTTTTCCAGCCTTTAACAAAAAATTATATGCAGGAATGGGGGGGGCAGTGGTTCCTTACAGCACCTTCCAGGCTTATGAATTTCTACATAAACGGCATAAGGTCGGAAAACAGAAAAGAAGTGGTGCTTCTGTCAAAAGTCCTTGCTGATGAAATCAATCAGGGGTATCATAATATGTCAAACCTGGTTATTGAAAAGGTAAATGGACAGAATATTTCTGAAATGAAAGACCTGGTGAAGGCATTTGAAGGGAATAAGGGGTTATTCCATATAATCGAGGATGACAGCGGACAGAAGATAATCTTAAGCAGGGATAAAGTGAACCAGTTCAGCTCAAGAATTCTGGAAAGATATAAAATTTCTGAAGACAGGTCTGCGGATCTGAAATAGAATCAGAATATGAGGAGCATTATAAAGGTCGCGGCAACAGATAGAAAAACAGCCGCGATTATATTGCTGTTGAACCATGCAACAACTCCTGCGAAAATTATTGCAATAAGGGAAATTAGAGGCCTTCCGCCGACAGCATCAATACTCCCCGGCATAATCAGTGCTCCCAGTGCAGCATAGGGAATAAAGGATAAAAACCTTTTCAGCAGGGGGGGTATTGATTCTGTATTCACAAGATAGAATGGAGCCACTCTGGGAATATATGTTACTGCAAGGAGAAGGAGTATAATCATAAAAATATCCATATCTACCCCCTGTTCCTGAATATAATCATACCTGCAATAGAAGCTGCAATAATTGAAAAAATAATACTCCATCCTGCACTTATGATACCTGAATATGTAAAAGCTGTATTAAGCAGCCCTGCAAGAAATGCCACAACACCTGCCTTTAATGACTGTTTTACCTCAGGCATAAGTATGGCAACGAACATGGCATATAGACAGATGGATATACTCTCCTGCAGAATGGGAGGGAGAAAGTCACCTGCCATAAACCCGGTAACTGTTCCAAGAACCCATCCTGCATATGATGTAAAATTAAGACCCAGCATATAGCTTTCAGAGAGCTCACCCTTCTGCATGGATGAAACAGCAAAGGTCTCATCAGTAACCCCGAATGCTATGGCCGGAATTAGATATTTTCTAAATCGGGTTCGTGATGATATTGAGGCGCTCATTAAAAAATGCCTGAAGTTTAAGAGAAATACAGTAAGGACAATCTCCCCTGCGCCTATCCCCGCTTTTATCATATTAAGCGCCACAAACTGGCTCGCCCCTGCGAAAACCAGGATAGAAAAGGATGAAGTGTGAAAAAGCGACATATTAACAGAAGCTGCCAGGAGTCCGAATGTCACAGCAATGGGGAAATAACCTGTAAAAACAGGGAGAGCATTCTTTATGCCGTCAATGAAAGTGAGTTTCTTCAATAAGTTTAAATCCTCTTCCGGTTTTATGAGCCCTGTAATTTCAAAATTTTATCCCTATACCTGTCAATACACTTTTTGCACATACTACTCAATAAAAATGCTCGACAGGCTCTCTATTATATTTATTTTTAATTTATATATAGTGTCCTCCAGAATAATCGGGGATAAACCTCTATAAGAATAAGGATAATTAAATGAAAGAGTATAAGAAGAATTTTATAAGTTTTCTGCTCAACAGCAATGCCCTTAAATTCGGGGAGTTTACACTTAAGTCGGGGAGGCTTTCACCCTATTTCCTCAATACAGGAATGCTCTATTCAGGGAAGGCATTAAACAACCTTGGCATGTTCTACGCAAGCGCAATAGCTGACAATGTAAAGGGGAAATACAGCGCCATTTTCGGCCCCTCATACAAGGGGATCCCGCTGGCAGTTGCAGCAGTAAGCTCCCTCTATTCAGAGTTTAATATAAACACAGATTATACATTTAACCGCAAAGAGACAAAGGATCATGGCGACGGCGGACTCCTTGTGGGTAAGCAGCTTACTGAAGCTGACAGAGTGGTAATTGTTGATGATGTAATTACTGCTGGAACAGCTATCAGAGAATCAATGGAGATTCTCAAAAATAACGGCAATCCTGAAGTCTCTGCAGTAATTATTTCTGTAGATAGAATGGAGAAGGGTACAGGTGAGAAATCGGCAATACAGGAGATTGCAGAATCAACAGGCCTCTCTTTTTTCCCCATAGTAACAATACTAGATATAATCGAATTCTTAAAGCACGATTCAGCCAGGGATGAACATTCCATCAGTATGGAGATGATAGATAAAATGGAATCATACAGGGAAACTTATGGAGTAACCTATTAAAGGAAGTGATTCTCCATGTAATGTTTTTTGGCTCATTCCGGATTTTCATAAAAAGTAATATTATTATTTGTTTACTGCATCTACCGGAGTCAGCCCCCCTGTCCCCCGAAGGGGGCACGTAAAAGGATCTTTTAGTAAGTTGATGAATCAAAGTATTAAAACACCTGTTTATATTGTTAAGCCTGCAAAAGATTTGCGGGAGAATATGACCGGATCAGGAAAAAAATTGTGGTCATTCTTGAAATAGTTATAGAAATGATAAAATTAAATTATCAGAGTGATAGTAGATAACTCGTGCCCCCTTTGGGGGACAGGGGGCAAAGTAAAGAAGTACTCGGGGCTTCTAACAATGAATGGTAAATTATATGTCAGATGAAGATAAAAAAAATCCCCGCATAATAATAAAAGAGGGGAATCCCTATGTTGTAAAGGATCTGGAAATATTTGAAGAGAGCAAAGGGAACCGCCTGGAGGTGAAGCCTCTTATGACTTTATGCAGATGCGGTAAATCGCAGGAGATGCCATACTGTGATTTCGCTCATGTGGAAGCGGGCATGGAAACAGACAAAATGCCCGACAGGGCATTTTACAGATGGCGCGATTATACAGGTAAAAAAATTACAGTTCATTTTAATAACGGCATATGCTGTCACGATGCTTCATGCATACTTCTCCTCCCTTCAGTTTTTGACAGGTCAAAAAGGCCCTGGGTCAATGCTGATGGAGCTCCCCCTGAAGAAATAATCGAAGTAATAAAAAAATGTCCCTCAGGCGCTCTATGCTACACCATTGACGGAGTAAGGCACATTAATTATTATAATGGTGAACCGAAGATTGTGGCAAAAAAAAGGGGGACTCTGGAGGTCTACGGGGGGATAACCCTTGAAGGTGATGGAGATATTACACCTGAGACAACAGATCATTACACCCTATGCGGATGCGGCCTCTCAAAAAATCACCCATTCTGCGACGGTACGCATATAAGAAATTTACCTCCGGCGGAAAAAATTGATTAAAATAGGGGCGGATTCAGTTACAAAACGTTTTGGAGAGCATCTCCTTTTCCGGAACCTTGCTTTCTCAGCAGAATCGGGGGAATCATTCTATATTACAGGTGCCAATGGTTCAGGGAAGTCGACCCTTCTTCAGATACTTGCAGGGATACAAAGGCCCTATTCAGGGCATGTAACATGGGAAAAAAATAATGTAACAATAATTCCTGATGACTACCTAAAGTATTCAGGATTTACCGGGCCCCAGGTGAACCCCTATGAGATGCTTACAGCTCTTGAAAATATTGAATTTGTTTCCGGCCCTGATGTTGATCTTCACAATGTGAATGAACTGCTTGAGAGATTCGGTATATATAAAGAGAGGAACAGGCAGGTGAAATTTTTCTCTTCAGGGATGAAGCAGAGACTGAGAATCATAAACGCAATTATAAATGATCCCCCTGTGATTTTTCTTGATGAGCCGGGGAGCAACCTTGATGTAGAGGGGAAAGCTATCCTCTACAGCTTTATTGAAAATCTTAAGCCGGGGAAAATAATTTTTATAGCAACCAATGAACCTGATGAAATTAAACTCTGCAGCAGAGGGATTGTGTTAGATGACAGGTATTTATAAAAATCTCCGTAAGGACTTCCTTGTGGAGTTCAGGAACAGGTCTGCTGTTAATATCAGCTTTGCCTTTGCTGTTATCACAACCATGTCAATCAGCCTGGTTGCCGGGGGAACCTCTTTTGAACCTCATATTCATGCAATACTTATCTGGATGATAATCTTTTTCAGCGGGATGAACGGACTTGCCCATACATTTATCAGGGAGGAGGATGAAAAGAATGCCCTCTTTCTAAGGCTTGCATACTCCCCTGAGGATATTTTTATTTCAAAGCTGCTTTTCAATATAATTTTTTTCACTGGTATAATTTCAGTAATCTGCCCCCTTTACCTTTTTTTTCTCCAGGCCAGGCCCCTTATTCCTCAGCTTTTTATAGCAACAGCTTTTTCCGGGGGCCTTGCTATTGCTTCAATTACAACTATTCTGGGCGCCATGGTGTCCAAAGCAGGGGGTAAGGGCTCACTCTTTACAGTCCTCTCCTTCCCTCTTATTCTGCCGGTAATGTGGGTATCTATAACAAATACAGCGCTTTCGATTGAAGGTGCTGAATCTGCAGATTATAGAAATGTGCTTTTTTTAATTGCCTTTTCAGGTATTATTGCCTGCATCTCTTATCTCCTTTTCAGATATATATGGGTGGAATAGAAAATGAAAATTCACAGACTTGTTTATATTTTAATGCCTCTTGTGATTTATATGTCCTTCCTCTGGGCGCCCTCTGCTGCAATACTTGGTGATGCCAGCAGAATAATCTACTACCATGTTCCTGTGGCATGGGTAGCTGTGATCGCATTTATAGTGGCTGGAGTGGAGTCAATAATCATCATAATTAAAAATGATGAACAATCCCTGATGAGAGAAGAGAGAGCATATAATACCACACTTATCGGCCTTGTTTTTACAATACTTGCACTTGTTACAGGAGCGATCTGGGCTAATTTAAGCTGGGGGAGCTACTGGAACTGGGACCCCAGGCAGATTTCAATTGTAATACTCCTTTTAATATATATCGCATATTTCAGTCTCAATTCAGCCCTTGAAGGAAATGAAAGCAAGGGGAAAATCAGCTCAGTCTATTTAATTCTCGCTATGGTGGTTATGCCCCTTTTTGTTTTTATAATACCCAGGGTCTACGATTCGCTTCACCCTGATACTATTATTAATGCGGATAAAAAAATGCATCTTGAAGAAGCAATGAAAATTACACTTTTCACTTCCATGGGGGCTTTTACCCTCCTCTATATTTACATCTATAATATTATGAACCGCATAAGCGCGGTAAAAATTAAAATCCGGGAGAAACGCCATGCCCTCTGAAGTAATGACAGTAGTTCTTGTGATATGGATAGGTATAGCCCTGCTTTTATACAGGCTCGACAGAAAAGTATCAAAGATAGAAGGGGAGATTGATGAGCTCTAAAAGAATTATTATTTTTATTGCAGCGCTGCTCCTTCTGATCTCCTCTATTCTGCTGATCAGTGATGATCTATTCAGCCCCTATGTTTCCTTTGAATATGCTAAAAGCAAACCTGGTAAAAATGTACAGGTAATAGGAAAGCGGGCTGCTGACGCGCCTGTGGAACATGGTGATGATGGTTTCCGGTTTACACTTACGGAAGATAATGGAGATGAACTCAAAGCTTATCATAAAGGGGTTAAGCCGCTTAATTTTGAGCATGCTGACCAGGTTGTGTTAATAGGGAAATATTCAATTGAAAAGGGGCTTTTTGAAGCAGACAAGGTTCTTGTAAAATGCCCGTCAAAATATGAAAAGGAAGTAAACTGATATGGGAATTGGAAACGGAATTATAATTACAGCGCTTATTCTATCTCTTCTATCCATGGTATTTCTTGCCAGGAGCGCTTCAGGGGATAAATTCGCCCTTTATACAAGCAGAAGAATCTACTACCTCACATCTCTCCTTATATTTTTTGCAATGCTTCTCCTTTTAAGCGGATTTCTCTTTAACCAGTTCCAATACGCCTATGTGTTTAATCATTCATCTTTAAATATGGGGATTGAGTATAAGATAGCAGCTCTATGGGCAGGGAATGAGGGTAGTCTTCTTTTATGGCTCTTTATACTTAATATCTGCGGAATTTTTATCTGCAGAAAGCAGGATGAATATGAAAATATAGTAATGTCTGTTACCACAGTTACTCAGGTATTTTTTCTTCTCCTTCTTGTAGTGAAAAGCCCTTTTCAAACTATATGGTCAGCCTATCCCGGTGAAATACCTCTGGGGCAGTTCCCCCCTGACGGCACAGGGCTTAATCCTCTCCTCATGGATCCATGGATGATTGCTCACCCGCCGGTTCTATTTCTCGGTTATGCTGCTGCAACAATACCATTCGGATATGCTGTTGCGGCATTTCTTAAAAAAGATTATGATAAATGGATTAAATTTTCCTATAACTGGATAATCTTCAGCAGCCTTACCCTGGGTGTGGGGATTTTTATGGGTGGTTACTGGGCGTATAAGGTGCTCGGCTGGGGCGGATACTGGGGGTGGGATCCTGTTGAAAACTCCTCACTCATCCCATGGCTTGTTTCAGTAATGCTGATACATGGAATGATTCTTCAGAAGCGTAAGTCGGTACTCAGAAGATCAAATCTCTTAATGGCTCTTTCCTATTTTATTCTGGTACTTTACAGTACATTTTTAACACGGAGCGGAGTCCTTTCAGATTTTTCTGTTCACTCTTTCGGTAAAACAGAAACAGCTGTTTTTCTCATGAGCTATATAATCTTTTTTATTGTAATTGCTCTCTTTCTTTTTGTCAAAAATTTCAAAACGATTGAGTCGAAAAAAATAAGTGAGAAATTCTTCTCCATGGAGAGTCTTGTTGTATTCGGCATGATAATACTTGGCGTCTATAACCTGATAATATTTTTCGGCACATCAATGCCCATATTTTCAGGAATTTTTTCAGAGAATCCTACAGCTGTTACAGAGAACTTCTACAATAATCTCTCTGTTCCATTTGGAATTCTCATACTTCTTTTTATTATTCTGGCTTCATTTTCAATTCAGAGATATTCAAAGCTCACTTTAATTATTGCAGCTTTACTGGCTGTAATAACAGGTATTGCATTTAATCTCATGTTTACTAAAAGTCCGGTAGCATATATTTTTACCGTAATGTCGCTCTTTCTCGCCTGCCTGATGATTCGTGATATGTATAGAAACAGAAAGTTTTTTACACTCTCATCTCAGCTTGCACATCTGGGGATTGCCGTATTTATACTGGGTGTAATAGCTTCAGGGTACCATTCCTGGACAGAGCAGAGAAAAGTTGAAAAGGGTGAAACTTTTCAGGCAGGGTCTGTTGAAGTCAGGCTTGATGGATTTAAATTTATCGAACCTTCTGTAGTTGATATCACAGTAACAAAGGGGGGGATTGAGTATCACGGACATATGCCTTATTTTATTAATCCAAAAACCGAGTCCCTCTTTAGAGAGCCCTTTATTTTAAAAGGAGTAACAGGGGATATTTATGTAATTCCCCAGCAGTATGTATTTGCTGAAAGCCATTATTCATCTGCTGTAATCAGCCTCAATGAAGAGAAAATAATAAGCGGCCTTAATGTCAAGTTTACAGGTTTTGATACATCGCAGATGGGCTCAGATGAAATGACAATTTATGCTAATATTCTGGTAAACGGCAAACGCTATAAGCCGGGGATGAAGCATGCAATGGGGGAACATCTTCCCATTGAACAGAAGCTGGCAGGTAGTGACAGGGTAATAACACTGGAAGGAGTAGACGCAAGGAGTAAAAAGATTAAGATTCATATTACTCCTGAAAAGGGTGCCGTAATTCCTCCAGATTATGCTGTACTTGACGTTTCCATGAAGCACCTTATATGGCTTGTCTGGCTGGGTACTCTACTTATTACAGCCGGCTTTATAATTCCGCTTTTGAGAACCGGGAGAAGTGAGCCTAAAACCTGATAATTGAGACAGGAGAAACAGGGGCGGATCAGCCCCTATACTCATGGTCCAGTAGAAATGCTTTGATATGATTTCCCCCTGTGTAGTTCCCAATAGAGCCGTCTGATCTTATTACTCTATGGCATGGGATGATAAGGGGGAACCGGTTTTTTACCATTGTGTTGCCGATAAAGCGGGCCCCTGAGGGGATACCGCTTTTTTTTGCAAGTTCGCCATATGATATTCTGCTTCCAGGTTTAATATTTATAAGTTCTTTATAAACCTTAATTTCCCTTACTGTATAACCGCTCAGGTCGAGTAAAATTTTCCCGTTCTTTTTTTCAGCACAGGAATCACTGATATTACTGCTCAGGGGATCTGAAAATTCAACTTCCGGGGAATCTGATCCCCCGATAGAGAAATAACTGTTCAGCCACTTAATTGCCATTACAAGAGGATAAGGTATTTTATCATCAATGGAGGATGATTTTTTTTTGCTGCAGAAGTCTATGCTTTTAATTGAATCAGAATCAGATGTTAACCGGAGAGTTAAATTTTTATAACTATAAAAAAAACTGAATTCCTCCAAGCTCTCTACCTCAAATCAGGCCAGAATAGCCCGTGCTGCTGCTTCATCTTTCCTGATCTGCTCAACAAGGGCGTCAACAGATTCAAATTTTATTTCATCCCTTATTCTATCAACAAATTCCACGGTTATGGAATTGCCGTAAAGATCACCTTTAAAATCGAGGATATTGACTTCAATACTCCTGTTTTTGGCATTAAAGGTGGGATTATTCCCTATATTAAGCATACCGCTACATACAACATTATTAACATATACTTTAACAGCATAGACCCCGTAACCGGGGATCATTTTATCTTCATAGTCGGGGAGGATGTTTGCAGTAGGGAATCCGAGATTTTTACCCCGCCCCTCCCCTTTTACAACTTTACCTGTTAATGTATATTTTCTGCCAAGGAGAGTCTCAACCTTATTCATATTCCCGCAATCTATCTCCTTTCTTAAAATAGTGGAGGAAATAATTTCATTTCCAATCTTTTCTTCATTTACCCGTGTAATAATGACCCCGGTCTCTTTGGAAAGCTTATTAAGAAAATCGATATTACCCTCTCTGTTTTTTCCAAAGGCGTGGTCATACCCTATAACAATCTCCTTTACCCCCAGCTTTTCAATAAGAAGTCCTCTGTAGAACTCATCTGCAGTGAGCCCGGAAAGCTCTTTTGTGAATTCCAGCATTATAATATTAGCAACACCAAGCTCAAAAAGATACTTCTGTTTCTCTTCAACTGTAGTAATCATTCTGCATATAGCGCCGGGGTGAATAACTGTTCTGGGATGATTTCTGAAGGTTAGAACAAAGGGGGTACCGGAGTGCTCTGCAGCCTTTTCTGTAAGGGTGGATATTATTCTCCTGTGTCCTGAATGTACTCCGTCAAAATTCCCTATAGTAACAACCGGCGCAGGGAATTGACCTCTGTTTTCCGGAATTGCGTAATATACTTTCATAAAATTTTTCTTCACATTCATCCACATACCGGCTTATGAACCGAATTATTACTTAATGATTCAATGACATCTCCCTCCCCTCTTCTTTGCAAGATTTTTTTTTCTATTATTAAACTTTATCTATTTATGAACCGGGGTTTGTTCATAGAGCTTTTTAAAATTTTCTCTCCTATCTCCCTGTGGAATCCGCTTTTTTTATAGGGATCAATATCAATAATAATATCAGCCAGGGGCTCTACAGTTTTATAGATCTCTTGAGCAGAAGTGACATAATCCTTATCGGTGAAATTGTTATAAAAATCATCTTTACTTTTCTGTTTAAGTCTCCCCTTGAGAATACTGTTCTCCCCTCTTAAGAGAATAATCATGTTCCCCTCTTTCAGCAGCGGCAGGCATTTGCTGTTTAAAAATGTTCTCCATCCGGTTGATATAAAAAAATTTTCATTTTTAAGGAGTGACTGAAGAATATCAAGTTCGTGCATCTCCTTTGAATTAATGTCATCTGAACCACCGGTGAATCCGGCAACTTCCCTGTCCATATCGTAAAAGGGGAGAGCCAGGTAATTGGCGGTTTTTTTACCCACTGTTGTTTTTCCCGCTCCTTTGGGGCCTGTAAATAGGGCTTCCTGAAAAAGTCAAAAGCCTATAAAATACTGGACAAAACAGTA
>CAZBFP010000025.1:0-50972 GCA_964491265.1 uncultured Leptospirales bacterium
CTGAGAATTAATAGCATTTTTTTATTTTTTTCGAATTTCTATGGGACAGTAGTGATAATTTATAATTGTTTTAATTTCAAGGGTAAAACTGATTGGTCAGGATTTAATAAAAAAAATTTAAATTATTATATCACAAGTTATATTATTAATAGACATATTTATACAATAGAATAATTATGTGCTAAAATAGAGTAGCGGAGATATTATGCCTGAACTGGATTATAAAAAGATAGATAACTGCCTTGTTGTTTATTTTGAAGCACCCCTTGATATAAGTACCTCCCCTGTTGTTGAAAGGGATCTGGAAATACTTATGAAGCAGTATGAAGGATATCATATAATTCTGAATCTTTCCAGGGTTGCCTATATAAACAGTGCAGGCCTGGGAGTGATAATTCTCACAGCTAAAAAGCTGGAAAAGAACAGCAGCTTATTGAAAATCTGCTGTCTTAATAATGTAGTTAAAAAAGTTATCACCATTCTTGATGCCCATGACATCATTGATATATATGAAGATGAAGAGGATGCTGTAAATTCATTCGGTTCCGGTAAATAGATTGAAAAAAGCTATTTCCCTGGTATTTACTGCAGCCTTCTTTTGTACCTCATGCACACCGGGTACTTTAACCTATACTCCATGTGAGGAGAGATGCAGATATATGGAACTGGACTGCAGAAATGCATGCGGACCTGACAGCATAAATTTTGGAATGACATACGGCCGTGGCAGTATTGACGCGGTATCCTCCTGTCAGGAGAGATGCAGTAGTATATTTGACAGATGCATGGTAAGATGCTCCCTGGAGAAAGGGGATGGAGAGTAGCCTTTACCCTTTTCTTGACCGTTTCTTCCTTGTTTTCCACACACTCTTTACTCTTTTCAATATAACCGGCTGGATTTTTAAAAGAACCAGGTTTATGCATCTTATGACAATGATGGCTACACTTTTTTCATGGGCCCTACTTGGCATATGGCACGGATTCGGATACTGCTTCTGCACAGACTGGCACTGGAGGGTAAGGGAATATTTAGGGAGACCGGTTGAATCCTGGTCATACATACATTTTCTTATTAAAGAAATAACTACCCTTGATCTGAATCCTTATCTTGTTGACAGAATTACATTTTCTGTTTTTGCTTTGTGCCTGGTGCTGACAATTTTTTTAAATATAAGGGACCGCTTTAAAAAATGAAAATTCTTCTTGCCGGTATCAATGTCAGGTATACTCACTCCACCCTTGCTCTCTGCTATCTGAAAAAGTATATAGAATATCTTAACTATGAAATCGATATTATGGAATTTACAGTAAAAGAGAGAGCAGATAATATCGTAAAGATTCTCATGTCCGGGAATCCGGATGTAATCTGTTTTTCGGTCTATATCTGGAACAGCAGAATTATTGCTGAGATTATCGGAAAGATCAGGCTTCTCCATCCCCGCATTATTATTGCTGTAGGGGGGCCTGAAGTGAGCTATGATCCTGAAAACTATATTGGCACTTCCGGTTCTGCGGATTTTGTAATCTGCGGATCTGGTGAGGAGGGATTCCGCAGGCTTGCACTTGAAGGCTTTAATACCAGGGAAAGGATCATCAGAGAAAAAAATCCCCCTTTCAGTTTAATCCCCTTCCCCTATGATGATGAAGAGATGACAAGATTAAAAAAGAGGTTTATATATTATGAAAGCAGCAGGGGGTGCCCCTTTAAGTGCAGCTATTGTCTTTCTTCCAGGCTCGATCAGGGGTGTCAGTACAGGGGGCTCGCTTCGGTTAAAGATGAGATAGACTTTATCTGTTCCTTTAAGCCGGGTCTTGTAAAGTTTGTGGACCGTACATTCAACAGCAGAAGGGATCATTACAGGGGGATATGGGATCATATTGTCAGCAGGCATTCAGGCGGAGAAACCTCTTTTCATTTTGAAATATATCCCGAACTTCTTTCAGATGATGATCTTTCCTTTTTAAAGTCTGTGCCGCCCGGTATTTTCCAGTTTGAAATGGGGATACAGTCAACCAGGGGGGAAACCCTTGCTGCTGTTAACCGGAAGGGGAATTGGGGGGAAACTGCCCCGATTGTTGAGAAGCTGTCTGCTCCCGGAAACATTCATCTTCATGTAGATTTAATTGCAGGACTCCCCTTTGAAGGGTATAATGAGTTTGCAGAATCTTATAACAGGGTTTATGCGCTTAATGCCGGGCATTTCCAGTGCGGCTTTTTAAAGGTTCTGCCGGGGACAGAAATGAGGGAGCGGAGCCGGGACTACTCTCTAGAGTACAGCCATGACGCTCCATATGAAATTTTTTCAAATAAGTGGATCAGTGAAGAGGAGATGATGCGGCTGAAAAGGATAGCCTCTTTCACAGATTTAATCCGTAATTCCGGTAAATTTAAAACCAGTGAAATTCTTTTTTCTGTTTTATATGGGAATCCTTTCAGTTTTTATGAAGCACTTGCATCTGCAACTGCTGGAACAGAGAGCGGGGATTTAAGGAGCTGGGAGAGTATTGCGGTAATCATGTCTGCTATATGCAGAAGAGACTTCCCCCGATTCAGTGAGGAATTGACAGATTCTTTGAGATGGGATTTCTGCGTTTCAATGAAATCCCATCATTACCCTGAAATTATTAAGCCTGAATCGTCCCGTGAGGTAAAACGGGCAGGCTACCGTTATTTTATAGAAAAATCTTCAGCTAATATTATTACTTATAATGAACATTCATTCCATAAAAATGATCTCAGGAAATCAATTTTTTTCCGTCCCTGTACAGATATTTTTAAGGAGAAATATATGCCCGCAGGGAATGCGCTTTTTCTTCCTGATAAAAAAATTATATTTTTCGATTTAAAGCCGGAAATCTCTGCTGATAATATGTAAATCTTTTCATATTTTTCCCGCTGGCACTTGCCGGTTGACGTTTTTTTCAGTATTTTATAAAATAGTTAATAATTCTCCGGTTTTAACTTAACTTTGAAATAAACCAGATAAAATATTAAATTAAATAAGAGGTGTATGATGAAAATATTAATTCTTTTTTACTCCGCATACGGGCATATTTTTAAAATGGCAGAAGCAGTTGCTGAAGGCGTCAGGGAGGTTAAAGGGGCTGAACCTGTATTGATGCGTGTTCCGGAAACCCTTCCCCCTGAAGTTTTAAAGGAGACAGGTGTTGAAGCAGCTTCAAAGGCTTATTCGCATATCCCGGTTGCTTCAATTGATGACCTGGCTGCGGCTGATGCTGTGATTTTCGGAACACCAACACGTTTCGGTAATATGACAGCACAGATGAGGGCCTTTCTCGATTCCACAGGGTCACTGTGGCAGAAGGGTTCACTTGTGGGGAAAGCGGGGAGTGTATTCACCAGTACCGGAACCCAGCATGGGGGGCATGAATCAACAATTCTCAACTTTCATTCTACTTTACTGCATCACGGCATGGTTATTGTGGGACTCCCTTATACTTTCCAGGGGCAGACAATAATGAGTGAAATTACCGGCGGTTCCCCATATGGTGCAGGGACAATTGCAGGGGGATCTGGTGAACGTATGCCCTCAGAAAATGAACTTGCAGGGGCCAGGTTCCAGGGGAAGCATGTGGCAGAGATTGCAATGAAGCTTGGAGTTTAATAAGGGGAGTTGAAATCTGCTGCAACCTCTCCCGTCAAGTCGGGAGAGGGTTTTATTGTGCGCTGATTTTTCTCAGGATTTCTTCTTTGAGTTCAGTAACATCAATGTCGGGGTTCTGCTCTGATATTTCATCAGTTTCTTTCTGCAGCTTAATCAGAAATTTTCTGTATTCATCAGGTGAGGCGCCTGAGCTTCTGTGGTCAAGCCCTCTCCTTATTTTTTCTATGCGCTTCATCCATTCATGTTCTTTTTTATCAATATAGGCAGATGCGAATTTTTCCCAGATATATTCAATCGCTGCAGGGCCCGGATGGATCATATCTTCCGCGTAAAACCTGTAATCCCGCAGATCATCCATAACAATTTCATATGCGGGGAAGTATGATGCAAATGCAAACTTTCCGGTCAGTTCATCAACGGCAAGGTGAAGAGCAGCCTTGCTCCTCTGATTTTCAACAGCGCCATCTCTCCAATGCCGCACAGGGCTTACTGTGAATATAACTTTCAAAGAGGGATTGAATGAGTGGAGCTTTTCCAGGAGTTCCGTGTATATATTAACAATGGAATCTGTTGAGCAGCGATATTTTTTGAAATCGCCTGCAGGGAGGCGGTGACAGTTTGCTGCAATGCTGCGAGTCCTGTTATGCTTATAGACAATTGATGTGCCCCAGGTAATAAATAGAGCTGAAGCGTTTTTAAGGCTTTCATGGCCTGATAATATTTCCTTGTTGATTTTTTCAAGACATCTTTCTTTATCGCTATCTGAGAACGAGCCGTGGTGATTCAGGCTTATCCAGGTGTCATTATACAGGGTCAGGTCATCTTCAGTGTAGAGCCTCTTGTTCATGAGCATGTCAAGAGTTTTGTATACAGAAACAGGATTGAATATTATACCGCATGTATTGACGTGAGTATTGAAACCGTAAAATTTCAGCCTGTTCCCTATGTTGACAGTAAAGCATGATCCCTGCATCATAATTCCGCTTTTATATCCCAGGCTGAAGCCGGCTTCAGGGACCGGCACCTCTGTTCTGAATTCCATTTTTATTCCGCTGCTTAAAGTGTTATTACGTCATAGGCTGAAGCAATGTATTTTTCCATGGAAGGGTGACCCGACATATCCTCAGCCAGGGGATAACCCTTTTCTCTGCAAATCTTTAATGTTTTCATCTTTGCAGCACAGGCCATACAGACCGCATCGAGTATACCTTTGCTTACACATTTATTAAAAAGCTCGTAGAATGCTGTTTTAGGCTTTTGAAAATCAGCAATCAGTTTTGTGGCTGATCCTTCTATAATCAGTTTAACATCATGCCCTTTGTCGTGCAGATCAAGTGCGTTGAGAAGTACGTGGCTGAAGCACATAAGATCCCCGTTAAAAGCAAATATGGCAATTTTTTTCATTATAAGCCCCCCTTCCGGTTACATTGTTTTAATACCCTTTTCGGGTATGTAAATTAAATACTACTTAAAGAAATTATTTATTTCAAATTTTTTTACTTTCTGCTCCATTGTTTTTCCCTGAAAGAGGAATCATCGTTGATCAAAGTTCGCTTTCTTTTTTTATTTAACCATGAATAAACTTGTTATACTGTTTTTTTAATAAACATTAAAAATTTCTCCGCAAATCTTTCATAGAGTACAATTTTGAACAAAATTAACTTGACAGAGGCAGTAATATAATGTTTTTATTCAGTATAGTGCTTGGCGGATTAACAATGCACGCTATTGAATTGATCCGGAGTTACGGCGTTTCCAATGCAAACACGATGTGGAGTCTTGCATTGGGATTCAGTGTACTTGGCAGAATTTTCTTTGGGTTACTTTCAGACAGAATGTCCAAGAAGCTGCTGGTTTTTATTACCTGGATTCTACTTTTTGCAGGTTTCGGATCTATTATGTTTATTGCAGGGAATCAGCTTCTGGTATGGGGATTTGTAATTTTCTACGGCCTGGCAATCGGGGCATTTGTTACACTCCTCCCCCTTCTTGTGGGTGATCTTTTCGGGGTTGAGCATTTCAGTAAGCTCATAGGTATAATCGGGCTTATGCAGATTATCGGTATATCTGTAGGATCAATTCTCTTCGGTAAAATATATGATAATAATCAGTCATATGAACTGGCAGTAATGATTGTTATCGGGCTTGCAGTGGCAGGTGCTCTGGTTACAATGCTGATCAGTAAACCGAAAAGGTAAGCTGCTTAAATTTAAAACTTCCAATATAATCAGTATGAGCGCTATGCAGCAGGTTTAAACTCAACCCGGGCATAGCGCTTTTTTTTATCTATACCTCAGATTCCAATTTAACTTGACATTGAATGAATTTAGAGATATCTATTATTATATATGCGGCTCAAGTGATTATTGCATAATAAATCCTCCGGGAATATTATTAAACCGGTTTGCAGACTTGAAATGAAATATATTGAATAGGATAATTCTGATTCAGGACGGTGATTTGAATGAATATTAAAAAACCTTTATTGATTATTATATCTATTATACTCCTTATCCTTCTTCTCTTTTTTATCTGTTCAGAAAGGAGGATGTTTTTCAAAGATGACAGTTCTGTCAGTTCCATTAACGATATCGGCGGTATCGGCCAGATGAGGGAAATTACTCCCGGAGAGGAGATGGATGATCCTGGCGGGGAGAGTATTACTTCCGGCAGGATTACAGACAGGCCTGCTGTAGATACACAGGAGCGGAGCAGAGAAGTGAGTGTGAGAAAACCTGCAGGGGTAACCGGGGATGCTGTGAGTGTAAAGCCCGCTGCTGAAAAGGTTGTTGTCCAGAAAAAGAAAGAAACCGTTGTTGAAAAAAGGGGAGTCCCTGACAGGGAGACTCCTTCACTTAAAGATGAGAGTGCAGTTAAGGAAGATGATTCAGAAGAGAAAAGATCTGAAATATATGCAGCTGCTGAGAAAAAGGATGTTTCTGATGAGACACAATCTGCGGATAAGGATGAGACATTAAAAGATGTTGAAGATAGCGATAGTGCTGCTGATGAGAAAAAAATTGAGGCTGCTGCTGCCAAAAGTGAAGTTGTACCTGAAGATAAGAAAAAAGAAACTACTAAAGTTATTACCGATAAACCGGAAACCGGTGATGTGAAATATAACAGGATCGACAGGATACATCTTTATTCAGGTGAAGTTTTAACAGGGGCTGTTACAGTGCGGAGCGATACTTATACCATTGTCACTCCTGATGGGATCAGAAGAATCGACTCAAAAGATATTCAGGGGAATGATATTGTAAAATAGGGGATAGATATAATGTTAAAGAAAAGTATAATTAAAATTATTGCAAGAGTGTTTTTATGCGGATTGTTAATTGCTGTTTTCAGCAGCACTGTTTTTTCTGAATCTGTTTTTCTGAAAAACGGTTCCATTGTGGAAGGGGTAATTACCTCAGAAAATGATACTCAAATTACACTGGGGTCTCCTTCCGGTGGAAAAAATATTATTCAAAGAAGTGATATATTAAGAATTCTTGTTCATAAAAGATATATGGATAGAATTTATCTTACACGAACTGATGGTTATACCTATGAGGGATTTATTGTTAATGAGGACAACAGTAAAATAACCTTGAGGACTTCTCTTGATTTATTGAAAGAAATAAATGTACCCCGCGACGCTGTTGAAACTATTTCGAGGAAAAAACCTTCTGAAAAAATAGTTCCGGCTGTGCGCTATTCATCGGTTTTTATTAAAGATGGTGAAATAATTGACTGCCGCATTGTAAGGGAGGGAACCGGTTTTATCGAAGTGAGCCCTCTGGATGGGGAGAGGCGGATTTTACAGAGGCGGGATATAATACGTATTCAGTATAACAACAGTTATAAGGATAAGAAAATATTTTTAAAAAGGGACGGCTCAAGAGTTGAGGGATATATCATGGAAGAGAATGACCGGGAATATATTTACCGGAAGGAACTATCCTCTCCGGAAGAGGATCGTGTGCTGAAAAATGATTTAACCGGCATTTCAGCCGGGTAATGTTAAGGTCCATGCTTATCTCATTGAGTTCAGCATGGACCGCAGTTCTTTTATTCTGTCCCGGCTGCTGCGGTATTCGTCAAGGTCACAGATATTGATTCTGTAATTTTTTGTGATTTCCTTTACCCTTTCTTCAAGAGCATTGATTTCTTCATAAAGTGACATGACAGCACCTCCGGTTAGTAAATAATCTGATAAATCCCTCCCGTGATGGCTCATGTTTTTTATCGGCAGAAATGTTCATGATTATAACAGGAATTAATTACAATGTTTATATTAGTTTCAATGTCCATCCGCTTTCTAATTAACTTGACATTACCAGTGTAAAAGATTAATTATTCTAAGCTTCAACAATAGGGGGGGTTTATGACTGAAGAAAAAAAGAGGAACAGAAAAAAGCTGATATACTGCATATCTTTGTCCGCGGCTGTTTTAATTATTCTCCCCTGTATTATAACAGTTTTCTCCTCCTATACGGCTATTGTTGAAGACAGGGATGGAAATTTTTACCGGGCAAAGAATATATTAATCCTGGGTAATTCCATAATAAGCAGGAGGGACCCGGAATCATCTCCAAAAAAAAGTGATACATTGAAAGCTGAACCTGCGTCTTATTCCCTTAGTTACAGGTCAATGAATGAGATCCGCAATATTGAAATTTTTCCAGGCCCGGATGAAGATTCAGAAATAGAAGGTGCTGTTGATGCCAAATATCTTGGAAGATATAATGTAATTGTTCAGGGTCACCCGGGTATTCTTTTTCTGAGGGAAAAGGATGGTAAACTATCCGGTACAATGCGCTTCCCCAAATGGGGGAAAGGAGCGGTGGAGTATCTTCGCGGTGTGCGTATAGATAATGGGAAGATCCGGTTTACCAGATCTGCCAACTCGGCTAAGGAAATCAAAAGGCTTGGAGCAAATTACTATTTTACCCATAGATTTTACGGAACCTACAGTAAATCAGGGAATAAAATTGAAGGTTACTTTATTAATGACAGGAAGGAAAAACATCTCTGGGAAGGGAGCAGATAATTTAGGCTGGAATTATAGCTATGGATAAAATAAGAATACAGAAATATTGTTCCGAAAAGGGGCTGGCATCGCGGCGCGAAACTGAAGAGTATCTCCAGAAGGGATGGATTAAGGTAAATGGTGTTGTGGTTACAGAACCGGGCACAAAGGTTGACCCGGAAAATGATGTAATTGAATTTCTTGATGAGGCAAAGAAAATTCAGAAGGAGTCAAAGTATCTGCTCCTTTATAAGCCGCGCGGCTATGTAACTAATCTTCCCAATGCCGGTGAAAAGGAGGCTGCACTTCTATTATCCCCTGTTGACAGGAAGCAGGTTCATGCTGTGGGGAGACTTGATAAAGATTCAGAAGGACTTCTTTTTTTTACAAATGACGGGGTTATTGCAAACAGGCTTAAGTCTCCGGAGTTTTCTGTTGAAAAGGAGTACGAAATTGAAACAGACCGGGAGATCGATCCTGAAATAATAAAGCGCTATGCTGAAGGTATTGATCTTGAGGGTGAAAACCTTAAGCCGGTTAAAGTGAAAAAAACCGGGGATAAAAAATATATATTTATTTTAACTGAGGGTAAGAACCGGCAGATAAGGAGAATGCTGGAGAAATTCGGTTATAAGGTAACAGGACTTAAGAGGATAAGGATAGGTGTGATGAGCCTAAAGGATCTTAAGCCGGGTAAGTACAGGTCTCTGGCAAAAAGAGAGGTTGCTGAACTTAAAAGATTTTTAAGGATTGACACATATTGAAATTGGCCGTATAAAAAAATTGTCGTTTCTTAAAAATATTCCCCTATTAATTTTGCTTGTTTTATCCCGCCCCCTTCTTTTATCTGAATATAAATATTGCATCCTGGAGATTTTTTAATGAAGAGAAAAAAACGGAAGCTCTTTTACGGGCTTATGGATAAATACAGGGGTGAGGGGGTTGTGCCTGAGTGCGCTCATTTCGGAGAGTGCGGCGGCTGTATGTTTCAGGACATATCCTATGATAATCAGCTCCTTTTAAAAAAAGATTATGTAAACAGCCTCTTTCAGGGGCTTGCTGCTGTTGATGAAGTATCCCCTTCAAACCCATTCAATTACAGAACCAGAATGGATCTTGTTACAGCTTTCGGGAAAAAGGGACTCCGCAGATCAGGCTCATACAGGCATGTGGTTGATGTGGAATCATGCCCGCTTATGCAGGTCCGATCCAATGAAAAATTTATGGAGCTTCGTGAATTGCTTTCCGGTGTTGAAGATTACGATTATCTTGCTCATAGTGGTTACCTGAGATATATTATTATACGCCAGGCAAGATTTACCGGTGAGGTTATGGTAAACTTTGTTACTGCTGAGCCTGATAACAGGCTTTCAATTAAGCTCTTCGATTTTATTGATGAAGTCGATTCTGTTTCAATGCTCCTGAGCGACGGACTTGCTGACCTAAGTTACGGGCCGGTGTACCAGACATTGAAGAAGGGATTTATTACAGAGTCCTTTGACGGGATTGAATATATGATAACACCTAATACTTTTTTTCAATCCAATTCTGAAGTGGCTCTGCAGATGTACAGGCGCATCCTCTCTGAAACAGGTGGTAAAACCCTGGACCTTTACTGCGGTGTAGGGAGCATCTCCCTTTTTGCTGCTTCAGCCGCATCGGGGGTTACAGGTGTGGAGATGGTGCAGGAGTCGGTTGATGCTGCAATCGAAAACAGGGATAGAAACGGAATTGAAAATGTAAATTTTGTCTGCGCCGATGCTGCGGATTATGTTAAGGAGAACAGCGGATCTTTTGATACGCTTATACTCGATCCTCCAAGGAGCGGCATGCATCCGAAAATGATTCAGCATATAAAAGAGATGAAACTCGATAAAATAATCTATATGTCATGTAATCCTGCCACATGCAGGGATGACATTAAGGCGCTTGAGGATTACAGCATAGAATCATTTGAAGCATACGATATGTTCCCCCAGACACCCCATGTTGAAACACTGGCTCTGCTTAAAAGAAAGTAGATTATGTTTAATGATATAAAAGATAAGTCCCTTGCCAGAAGGGTAAAGGAGCATGTGATAGGGAAAGAGCATCTTTTCTTTGCTGTAGTTCAGCCCGGATTTGAAGATACTGCAAGGAGGGAGTTTCTTTCCATGGGATTTAAGGTAAGCCCTGATTTTATTGAGGGTGGGATTGAATTTTCAGGTAGGATAGATGACTGCTGCAGGGCCTGTATAATGACGCGCACTTCATCCAGAATAGTTATGCGTCTGGGTAGATTCAGGTCGGAGAGGTTTAACCTTCTTGAAAAGGATATTGCTGCTTTCCCCTGGGAGTTGTATATTCCGCTCAGTGGTGAAATCAGATTCCGGGCTTCAGCAAAAAAGTCGATGATATATCATACGGGGAAGCTTGAGGAGATATTTGCCCGTGGAATTTCTGCAAGGCTTAAGCCGTATAAAGCGGATATCAGCCTTAACGGTGAGGAGAGCCCGGGTGACCCCGCAGTTTCTACTCTTATTCTCCGCAATGATAATGATCTCTGCCATGTGAGTCTTGATGCTTCAGGGGAATTTCTTTATAAACGTGGAAGCAGAGAATTTGTGACAAAGGCTCCCTTGAGGGAGAGTACAGCTGCACTTATTCTTCTGGAAGCGGGAATTACAAATTATGACAGAATACTTGATCCCATGTGCGGCTCCGGAACCTTCAGCATGGAAGCTGCGGGAATACTTACATCCTCCCCTGCTGCAGCAGAGCGGAGATTTGCATTTATGTGGTGGCCATGTTTTAAAGAGAATAATTTTTTACATATCAAAAAGGGATGTATATCAAAAACTCTCCCTCCAGGAATGATAAAAGCTGAAATAGTAACATCCGACATTGATGAAAAAGCTGTTGCTGTGGCGAAAATGAATTGCCGTGCATTATTCCCCGGTTTGCTGAATCCTGAAGTGATAAATTTTTTTGATATAAAGCCTTTAAGAAATAAAGAGATTAAAACACTTATTGTAATGAATCCACCTTACGGTAAAAGAATCGTGGAAAAGGATACTCCCGCATTTTACAGGGAAATCGGCAGAAAAATTAAAAAAGATTTTAAAGATTGCGGTGCGGCAATAATTGTTCCCGGTGAAGAAGCAGAAAGAGCCCTGGGGATTCAATATAACAGGAAAAAGCTGTTTATGAATGGGGGAATAAGGAGCGCTATTCTTTTTAAGGATGCTTAAATTTTCCCTTTCGCAACAAGTTCTGCAAAATGCTCAAATGATCTGTTCCAGGTTTTTTCCGCCTTCTCAGGAAAAAAACATGCAGGGATTTCCCTGGCTCTCAGGTGATAGGTTACGCAGTCACAGCAGATTCCCTTTCTTGAACATGGGTTATAGGAGCAGTTGCAGTTTTTCAGATTCACTTCTTTTTTACATTCCATATTGCGCCTCAATTTAAATTATTTTAACTCATTCCGGGGTGAGCCATTTTAAACAATGTTAATTACTGGAAATATATTTTAGTGTAAAAATAAACAATTTTATATCCCCGCCGCCTTTGGTGACCGGGCTAATAGAGCGTTTTTTGTAACTACTCAGCTATTTATGAAACTGGTTACCTGTTAAATTATGCCATAGAGGCACAGAGACTCAGAGAATTATTATTTTTATTCCGTTTTTCAAACCCGGGACGTTAAAATTCATCAGCAATCCAAATTTTTTACCCGTTACTTTGAGATAAGTTAACAATCCCTCCGTGTCTTTGTGACTGCTTCGACGCAAAGCTCAGCACAAGTCTGTGGCAAAACAGCTGAGTAGTTATTTTTTTTTAATAATAAGTTCAGGAAATAAATACTGTATTTTAAAATAAATTTTTTTTGTGTCAAGAATTTAGCAGTTTCCCTGGTATTAAAAATTAGAAACTTGACCTCTAATTTCCCGGTAGTGTACAATGGACTGAATCAAAAGATTTGATGCTGATTAAAACAATTATTGTGATGATTATGTGAGGGAGAATGAAAAAGATTAGCTCTAAGGGGATGAAGATTGTTAAAATAATTCACATTATTTTTGTCTGTATGTGGATTGGCGGGGGGCTTGCCCTTGTGGTGATGGTTAATGCACTTTCAGCTGATAGGGGCGGCGCATTTTTCGGTTATCTCTATGCAATGAAGATAGTTGATGATTTTATTATTATTCCGGGAGCCCTGGGGAATCTGCTTATGGGGCTCATTTACGGATTTTTTACAAACTGGGGTTTTTTTAAACATACATGGATTACAGTTAAGTGGGTGTTGACTATTGGACAGATTCTTTTCGGAACATTTTTTCTGGGCCCATGGCTCAACAGGTCAGTAGAAATAACCGGTCTTCTTCTTGACCAGCCTTTTGAGGATATGGAGGTTGCATCAAATCTTTTTATGCTCAATATCTGGGGGACTCTTCAGGTGGCATTTCTTATATTTATGCTGGTAATTTCTGTTCTTAAGCCCTGGCGTAAAAAATGTTAAGGATTAAATATTGAATTTTTTCTATATTTTTTTCACATCATTGGAGTCGGCCCCCTGTCCCCCAGAGGGGGCACGTAAATGGAATAATTGAGTAAGTAGCGAATCAAAGTATTAGAATATTCGTTTTTATTGTTGAGCTTACAAAAGATTTGCGGAACAATAAAAAGGGAATAGTTATCGAAGTGGTAAAAATTATATTTTCAGAGTGATAATAGATAACTCGTGCCCCCTTTGGGGGACAGGGGGAAAGGATTTGTAAAAATTTACTTTTCCCCCGGCATTAAAAAATTATCATTAAAAACAAATACTGGAATAACCTGTAAAGAAAATGTATATTGTATCAATATACCAGGTGGAAAATTACAATGAAGAAAAGCAGCTCAGATGAATGGGTAAGCGAATACATCAATGAAGTGGGAGCTTATTCCAGTGAACATAAAAGCCATATGGAGAAGTTTAACCGCCTTCTTCAGGAGCTGGGTCAGGGTGCTTCTGCTGAGAGTAAAAGGAATTATCTATCATTTAAGGAAACTATAGATTCCTTTGAACGGTACATAGCCTCAAATAATATAGCACTTAACCGTAACGAAGAGGAGAGGCTCATCGTAATTACCGGATCCGGGTTAAACAGCCTTGTCAAGAAGAGGATGGCTGAAGACCTTATACATAAAATACGGGAGAGACATAACAGGGAGCTGAGCAGTAAGGCTGATGAGGAGAAGAAGGATGAAGAGATAGCCCTTTTAAAAAAATCACCTGCAGGATTTGTCAACTGGTTCAGGTTAACACAGTTTGCCCTGGAATACGGCACTATTACACTTCTTACCCATAGATTGAAGGCGGCAGTTTTTAATCTCATAAAGATCAGGATCACAGCCTGCTTCCGCGAGGTGGAACCTGAGCTGATGAGAATTCTGGATGAATATTATATTTATCTTTCAACACTTGAGTACAATTCACTTATCAAGCTTGTCGAGTTATCCGGCCCTCTTGATAGAATAGCGGCAATTCCGACGCAGCCATCCTATTCCGCAATGGATATCAAAAATGCTCTCCGGGATTTTACAAAGGTATATATATTTATATTAAATAATGCCCATTATATAGAAAAAGGTTTAAAAAAGGTTTATAAAGAAAAAAAAGCCCCTCATGGATTCTGGGGGGATATTGGTACCCTCATAGACAAGCCTCTCTTTAACAATAAACCTGTAAGGTTAGGTAAAGCTGAATATATGAGTAAAAGTGTTGGAGGTGTTCTTTTTTCCTCCTATTCCATTATTCACAAAGTGAGGGTTGTCACTTTAAATCAGCTCATGTATCTGGCTGATGAGAAGGGGGTCCTTAATGACAGGGTTAAGCATCTTTCAATGAAGGCCTTGGAGAAAATAGAGCTTGAAGAGAAGCATTCAAAAAAAGAGGAGTCTAAGAGCAAAAGCAGGTTCAGCGAGCTTCAGAATCTGACTGAACGTTTCCCTGATATGGGTGACGCAATTGCTGAAAGAATCTTTCAATATGGCGCAAGGGCGCAGCTGAAGCTCTGGCGGAAGGAGGGGGACTTGCGCCCCTTTTATAAAATGATGAAACTCCTCGACGGTTATTCCCGGTTTTTCCTTGATGTGCTTACAGATTCAAAAGGTCTTATACTTGTTTATGATGAAAAGCCTTATGAAAACTACTTTGAAAGATTTTCCGGTTTTGTTAAAGGTATCGAAGGGTTTAACCAGTATATCAGGGATCTGGAAGGGGGGAAGGGTAAGGATATTTATAATATTAAAATACCTGACAATATTGAAAGGGATTTATTTATAAGGAGTCTTGCTGATCCTGAAGAGAAGAACCCTGTGCTTGATGGAGCAAGGTCTATAAAGGAAACTCTGGGCGAAATCTCTTCAGGCTCTTATAATTTGTGCCTTCGGTTCAATGATATAATTAATACATTTAATATAGGCGGCAGAGTGGAAAAAGATGATCCCCTGGCCGGTTATGATTTTTTCCGTAATGCCAGAATAAGTCATCCCAGGCTGGCAGGTCTGGAGGTTGTGCTTGGCAGAAAAGAGATATCTCTTGAGGATATACTTGAAGGGGGGTGCGCCCTGGCACTTCACATCGCCTCTTTCCTTAATCATTATGGAATTGATGCCATAAAAAGTGAGGTAAAAATTCTGAAAGAGGAGATGGGTACAGATTCTAACGAAGATGAGTCGGGGGATAATTCTTCGGGTGGTGATCCACATGAGGAGTTCCATGATGATTTAAGTAAAGTTTATACCGACACTCTCACAGGATTTAAGAGGCCTGAGTATTTTGATGATTTTATTGCAGCTGAACATTATGACAGTAATTTATGCTACAGGCATGAAAACCCCAGGTCAGTATTCTGTGCTGAACCGCTGAACCTTGTCCATATTAACCGGAAGTACGGCAGAGAGGAGGGGGACAGAATTTACGGGGAATTTACTGCTATTGTGAGCAGACACCTTGGCGTTTCCGGAAATCCGCATAATGTTGCCATCAGGCATGATGCGGGGATGATATCGGGATATATAAATGATATTCCCTACATGGAAGCAGTTGATCTGCTGGGGTCTATGGTTAATGATCTCAAGTCAGTTACAGCAGGGAATGACGAGAGCGGCAGGAGTGAATTTATTGTTAACTTCGGAATTTATCCTGAGCGAAAGGGGACCAATGCTCATTATAATCTTTCTGTGGCAAAAAAAATTATGATGCAGGGTGTTGACGGCAGATCGGGGCATGTAACTTTTCTCCGCAATCAGAACCGGATAATAACTGAAAATGATTTTGACCGCATGGGTCATCTGGATGAAGATTTTTTATCAAGTTTAGATTAGAGAGGAACCGCTATTATTACGAAGGAAAGAATTATTGAATCAACTGTGCCTGAGTCTGAAGATCCAGTGAGACTCGATCTTTATCTTTCAAAAAGATTCAGCTATTTAAGCAGAAGCGCATGGCAGAGGGAGATTGCCCTGGGGAAAGTTTTTATAAATGGTGAGGCTGTCTTCAATTTAAAAAAAAGGGTTCATGCAGGTTCTAAAATTCAGTATATGCCAGGCTTTGTTAAAGAGCCGGAGATTGATGGTTCTTTTACTATTATTTACGAAGATGATTATTATATAGCAATTAATAAAACAGGGAATCTACCTGTTCACCCTTCAGGTATATTTTTTCATAATACCCTGGTCAGCATCCTGGAGGATCAATATAACCGGAAATTTTTCCCTATACACAGACTTGACAGAGAGACATCCGGGGCAATTCTGCTGGGGAAAAATAATGCGGCCGCTTCTGCTGTTCAAAGTGTTTTTGAAAATGTGAGTAAAACATATACGGCAATTACAAGGGGAAAAATAGAAGAAAAGGAATTTCATGTGGATGTGCCCCTTGGCCAGGCGCGTAATTCTCTTATCAGAAAAAAGAGGGAGGCTTATGAAGGTGTGCCTGAACAATCCCTCACCAGGTTTAAGGTTCTTTCTGCCAATAGTAATTTTTCTCTTGTACAGGCTGTGCCTGTAACAGGGCGTACACACCAGATACGGGCCCATTTGCAGTATGCCGGTTACCCGGTACTTGGGGATAAAATTTATGGCCCTGATGAAAAATTATATCTCAGGTATGTTAAAGAAGGGGATAGTGATGAGCTTGCTTTAGATGCGGGATTCCCAAGGTGCGCTCTTCATTCATCATCAATAGAATTCTATCACGCATATCTTGACAGTGTTATAAAAATAGATGCTCCCCTTCTTCCAGATATGCGGAATTTTATCAGCATGGAGAAGTTGTAAAAAAAGAGTAATTATTCCTAAAGATATTTTTTAGTGCAATAATAATGATTTCACATATCCCCGCCGCCGTAGGCGGCGGGGATATTAGAGCATTTTATTTCAAATAAAAGTTAAGGAATTAACACTGAAAAAAAACCGGTTTCCCGGTCTTTTTTTACAGGAGGATTGAAAATATGAAATTATTTTTTTTATTATTTATATTCATTACAGCCTGTTCCACCGGGAAAAAAAGCTTTGATGAAAAGGGGTGGCAGGAGGCTGTAGAAAAGGGAGATAGAGAAGCAGAATCTTAACCGTGAAAAATTTAAGATGCTCAATATCGGCGAAATATTATATATAGGCGGTTAATTAAGCTTTTTCAGCATTAGATTTTTTCATGTAAAGAATTAAAAGCAGAATTTTAAAGGTGATGATTTTTATAAAATAGTATGGTGTGAAATCTGCATAAAAAACCTGAGGTAATAATCAGACAGAATATGAGGGTTCTTTTTTTATCATAATTTCTTTAATCTTTGATTCCCCTGCTGAGAAGTAGATTATATGTGATTCCATAAGGGAGTATTCATTCATTATTACATAAAAGTCTTCGTCGAGTTGAGGGTCCAGTAAATCTATTTCCCGTAGTTTTCTGTTCCCTATAAATATTGCTTTCATCCGGTCTCCGAGTCGATTTCTATTCTACTTCAACCAATATACCTGAATCGCTATTTGTCCACTCTTTTAATTCTAAATTTAATTATTACCCTTTAAAAAATTCGTTTACAAGACTCTCTTTTTTTTGGTATTGACTTTTATTGACCTTTTTATAAAATATTAAGTGCAGATAAATACTGCTCACCTGAACGTTTTTAACAGGGGATTAACAAAATTTACTTTAATCGATGATAACAATGAAAAAAATAAAATTTCTTTTAACCTTATTCCTGATTATGTCCGCATCTGCATTACTCTCCTCCTATAAGTTTGATTTTATAACAGTAGGGGATGTTGTGAGGGAAATAAGAGCAGCCTATGGCGGCATTGACACATATCAGGCAAATTTTACTATAGAATCGGAGAGGCATGGACGGAAAACAGTGCAGAGAGGGGTAATCAGATTTAAAAACTCCGACCGTCTTGTTATGGATTTTACTCAGCCTGCAAATCAGAAGATTGTTTCAAACGGAAAGATGCTCTGGATATATATCCCTTCCATGAATGTAGTGGCTGAACAGGATCTTAAATCAGATTCAGGCCTCTTTGCTGCAGGCTCAAAGAGCGGGCTTAACAGGCTTTTTTCAAAGTATCATTACAGGTTCGCATCAAAAGAGCAGCCTGAGACAATGAAAGACGGTTCAAAGATGTATACTCTTGAGCTTAAGCAGAGAGAGAGCAGAAGCGGGTATCGTGAAATAAACCTCCTTGTAGATGAAAACTATTTTATAACAAAAGCTGAAGGTGTTACTTCCACAGGGAAAAAAGTCAGTATTTCCTTAACTGATTTTAAAACGGATGTGGATCTTCCCGGAAGTTTGTTCAAATTCGATATCCCTGCAAGAGCCAGGGTTCTTAAAAATCCCATGATGTCAGAGGAATAGCAGTGGAAAGTATTGGAGAAAAACTTAAGTCTGTCAGAGAGTCCAGGAAGATTTCCATTAAGGAAGTTGCTGCTGATACAAATATTTCTGCACTTTATATAGAAGCCCTTGAGGATGAGGATTTTGACAAGTTTCCGGGGGAAACCTATGTAATCGGTTTTCTCAAGTCCTATTCGGAGTATCTTAAGCTGGATACGGATGAAATTATTATGCTTTATAAGGGGTATAAAATCGGTGAATCTGCCACTCCGCTTGAGGAGCTTACAAGGCCTACCAGGTCTTCATTTATGCTGGTACTGGTGAATTTTTTTGAGACATATAAAAATATATTCTTTTATGCAGGTGTTGCTCTGGTCTCTCTGTTTATTGTGTGGGGGATCTGGAGTTTAACAAGGGATGATGTTAAACTCTATGATTCCGATTCTCTGGCCAGAATAAAACAGGAGTATGAAGAGAAGCAGGATTCAAAAATAAGCAATATCCGCAATCTTCAGCTTTCTAATGAAAAGGGATTTACCCTTTTATATGCAGGTGAAGCAGCTCTCTTCCTTGTTGAGAATAAGGAGGTTGTTTTCCAGCTGAAAGAGGTGACAGAGGAGAATATTTCTCTATCCCTGATGAATGATGGTGCTGATATTAAACTTGAGATGGATCAGGATACCCCTGTGGTACTTGACGGATGCGCGAGAGAACTGATTTTTACACTGAAGGGGCTTACTGAAAACAGGGCCAAAATTATGGTCTCACTCGGCAGGAGGCTTGCTGCCGGGGAAAATACCGCAGCTGAAATTGACGATACCAAGCCTGCCGGCGGAGACAATACACAGGTTATTGCACAGAGCAGCAAAAGCCTTAAAATAGTGTTTGAGGTTAAATTTGTTCAGAAGTCTTTCCTGGAAATATATCTTGATGGTAATATGAAGCAGAGGGGTTTCATGCCTGCCGGATCTTTACAGAGATGGGAAGCTTCAGAGAATATTCAGGTTAAGATAGGGAATGCCGGGGGTATCAATGCCAGAATAAACGGCAGGGATTATGTTTTCGGCCAGACCGGACAGGTTGCCAATAAAATAATTACCTGGAAGAAGGATCTGCAGGATCCTAATCTTTATCATATTGACGTTAAAGACTGGTGACAAGTTGTTTAATTCATCAGAACTTTCTTTTTATATAATATCTCTGGGTTGCTCAAAGAATCTTGTCGATTCTGAAAGGATAAACGGCGAGATGATCTCAGCGGGTTTCAATCTTTCTCAATCATCGGAAGATGCTGACATCATAATAATAAATACCTGCGGTTTTATTAAAGATGCCAAAGAGGAATCTATAGGTGTTATTTTTGATGCCCTGGATATGAAGGAGCAATATGCAGAAGAGGGGTCTTTGCACTCTTTCCCGGGGAAAAAAATTGTAGCCCTGGGGTGCTTAACAAAACGTTATTTCGATGAAATAAATAATGATATTCCTGAAATTGATTTTTTGTATCCCATCCCCGACTCATCCTTTGTCCCTGCAATGGCAGCAGAATTCAATATTAAAATAAGGGCGCTGCTCTCAAAGAGAAAGCCGCTCTATTCCAACCCGCCATTCTCTTATATTAAAATTTCTGATGGATGTTCCAATAACTGCAGCTATTGCGCTATTCCTTTAATCCGGGGGGGGCACAAAGCTTTTGATCCTGAATTTATTTACTCCGAGGCGCTGGAAGCTGTAAAAAACGGTGCTATTGAGCTTATAATAATTGCACAGGATATAGCCTCATACAGGTGGGGGGAGACAGCCTTGCCTCAACTTGTGAAGAAGATATCTGCAATTGGCGGTCTAAAGTGGATAAGGCTTCTTTACTGTCATCCTGATAATATAACAGATGAGATAATTGATTTAATAGCAGAAAACAGCAAAGTTGTTCCATATATAGACATACCCTTTCAGCATATTAACAGTAGAATTTTAAAATCCATGGGGAGAAAGGGCGATTATAAAGTCTATCTTGATCTGGTGAAAAGATTAAGAGATAGAGTGGAGGGAATTGTAATACGATCCACCTTTATGACCGGATATCCGGGAGAGACTGTAGATGAATTTAATGAGCTTCTCGATTTTATAAATGAGGCACGTCTTGATAAGGTAGGCTGTTTTATATTCTCCCCGGAGGATGACACTGCAGCAGCAGACATGGCTGATGATGTGAACCCTGAGATTAAGCAGGAGAGATTTGATGCTTTAATGTCCCTGCAGATGAGGATTTCAGAAGAGAAACTTCAGGCCATGATAGGGAGTGAGGTTGATGTTCTTGTTGAGGAAAAAATTGATGAGCAGACATATATAGGGAGAACCCCTTTTGATGCTCCGGAGGTTGACGGTGTTTTTTACTTGACCTCTGCTTCAGACAGGGTTAACAGTATAGTTCGAGCAAGAATAACTGATTCCTATGAGTATGATCTGATTGGAGAGATTCTGTGAGAATTCCCGGAGACTGGCTGAATATACCGAATATGCTTTCATACCTGAGGATAATTCTTATCCCTGTATTTATATATCTTCTTACCCTGAAGACACTGGAGGCATGGACCCTTGCTGTTATTGTATTTATTATTGCAGCATTTACAGACTTTCTTGACGGATGGGTAGCCAGGCTCCTTAAACAGGAATCGGAATTCGGGAAATTTATTGATCCTATAGCTGACAAGATCCTTGTAATTTCAGCTTTGATTGCAATTATAGTTATTGATAAGAATTTTGAAATTTTTGACTCATGGATGATAATAATTATTGTGGGGCGTGATGTCCTTATTACTGTTATGCGGATGCTGGCCATAAAAAGAGGGAGATCTTTGAGAACCAGCAGGTTCGGAAAATTTAAAACAGCATTTCAGATGATGTCGATTGTAATAATTATCATGATATATCTTGTGCGCAAAAGCGGGATTTATTTTGTTCATGAAGAGGCTACATACTGGGTAATGCTTGCTGTAACAATCCTTACAGCCCTTTCAGGGGTCAGGTATCTTATGACAAATTGGCGGCTTTTTCTACCGGAGCGTAAAAAGAAAGGGGGGGCGGAAGAGTTATGAAAGTGAAGGAATTTTTCTTTACAGGTTTTTATTCAGGCTATTGCCCTGTTGCACCAGGCACTGCCGGGACTTTTGTTGCCATGGTTTTCTACATACTTCAGAATATTTTTCTTGGAGAGATTCTCGGCTCTTCTATCCTTTATATTAATCTTGCCATTGTTTTAATTTTAATTTATCCTTCAATAAAACTTGGAGATGCGGCTGAAGTTTTTTTTAACAAAAAAGATCCACAGGAAGTTGTTCTTGATGAAATGATGGGTTACTGGATAGGGATTCTTTTTATCCCTTTTTCCTTTACAGGTGCTATCACGGCTTTTATTCTATTCAGGATATTTGATATTATTAAGCCTTTCCCTGCCAGGAACCTGGAATCCCTTAAGGGGGGTATGGGAATAATGATCGATGACTACATAGCCGGCATATACACCTGTATCTGCATGAACCTCCTGATTTTTTTGTTGCATTTGAATAGCATTACCCTCCCTTAAAAAAGGGGGCGGGCATTTATCGGCCAGGGGTATAATATATGAAAAATTATTTTCTGTTCCTTCTTTTAGTTTTTTCCCTGTCATTATCAGCCTTTAGCCAGGATAATAAGACAGAGGCGATTCTTCATGTTGATGAGGCTCGTTATTTTGAGCAGATGCTTTCAGTTATAAAAGATAATATAGAATTTTTAAGTAAAGAACAGATAGAAACAGGGGATATGAAAAGCAGGTACGCTGAAGCGAATAATCTGTTTTTCAGCTTAAGGAATTCATCCGATATAAAAGATTTTAATTTGACGAAAAGGTATCTTACCACACTGGTCGCAGATCTGGTACAGGAGTCGGAGGACCGGGTAGCTTTTGTTCAGCGGATGGAGCTGCTCTACTGGATGATGCTTTCTATAGGGCTTTTTATAGTTTTTCTGATGCTGATTTATTCAATTTATATGTATTCCAGAAGGAAATAAAAGCCTGTGGAGAGAAATTATCTTTTTAATACAGAGAAGATAAAATATGTGAAGGGTGAAAAGCCTTCTGTTGACTGCATCCTCTGCGCTATCAGGGATGCGGATCCTCAAGTGCCGGATCTTACTGTTTTTAAAAATGATCTGTTTATAGTAGCTCTTAATCTCTACCCCTTTAATCCCGGACATCTTATGATTTTTCCTGTAAGGCATGTTGAGTCACTTCATTTATTTACAGAGAGAGAAGTAGTGATGATGCATGATCTGCTCAAATTCTCCATAGAAATTATTGACAGTGAATTTTCTCCTCATGGATATAATGTGGGTTATAATCTTGGGAATGGAAGCGGAGCAAGCATTTCTCATATCCATCAGCATATTGTTCCCAGGTACTCAAATGAGATAGGTTTCCTTGATGTACTTTCTGGTACAAGGGTGATTGTAAATGATCCGGTAAAGGTTCTGGACAGGCTCAGGGAAAGATTTAAATCATGGGCCCCCACTTTATGACTGAAAAATCTGCTAATAAGCCTGTTCAGCTCCAGGAAATAGATCGGGACTATCTGCGCAGGCTTGAAACTCTGTCAATATTTGCCGGCACAATTGCTCATGACTATAATAATGCCCTTACAGTGGTTCTGGGGAATCTTTCCCTTGCCAGGCTTGAGGCTCAGGGTAACAGCGAGCTTCTCGATGTGGTTAAAGATGCGGAGAGTGCTTCAGTAAGGATGAAAAAGCTAACTGAAAGGCTGGCTGTTTTTTCCAGAGGAATAAAATCCCCCAAGACCAGGTTCCTTCTTTCCGGATTAATAAACCGGTCAGCTGAAAAGGCTCTTGCAGATTATGCCGGGACATTCACTATAAATATTAAGGATGAATCTCTTGAAGCTGAGGGTGACATGGGTCAGATAGAGAAGGTTCTGGAGAATGTGATTCTCAATGCTGTAGAGGCTTCACCAGGTCCCGGCGGGATCATAACTGTTTCTGCTGAAAGGGTTCAGGTCATGGAGAACCTTTTTTTTAAAGAGATTGAACTTACTCCCGGAGAATATTATCTGATAAGAGTCGGGGATAATGGGCCTGGAGTACCTGGCGGTGATGTTAATAAAATATTTGATCCCTACTATACAGCTAAGGATGGGAGGGACGGTCTGGGACTTGCCCTTGCTTATGCTGTCATCAAGAGGCATAGAGGATATATTAATGCTCAATCTGAAGAGGATAAAGGGGTAGTGGTAAATATTTATCTTCCTGCAGAATAGTTATATTAAAGGCCATGGAGGATTGTTATGAGAAAAATCAGGGAATTCCGTGTTGTCCCCTATTTGCCGGAAAAGATTAAACCTCTCCTTAAGATAGCTTACAACCTCTGGTGGGTATGGGATTATGATGCCATTGATCTTTTCAGGCGTCTTGATGTGGATCTCTGGCGCGATACCGAACATAATCCTGTGAAGCTTCTGGGCCTTATACCGCAGAGTGTACTTGATCAGGCTGCTGAGTCGGAAAGCTTTATAGCCCATATGGAGCGTGTTGAAAATGCACTGGATAGGCATCTTACCCGAAAATCCTGGTATGATGAAAATAAGGGTAAATTTGACAGCACCAGAATAGCCTATTTTTCCGCGGAATTTGGTGTCCATGAGTGTCTCCCTGTTTATTCCGGGGGGCTTGGTGTACTTGCCGGTGATCATCTGAAATCTGCCAGTGAGCTGGGTATTCCCCTTTACGGCGTGGGGCTTATGTACAGACTCGGCTATTTCAGGCAGTATCTCAATCTTGACGGATGGCAACAGGAACGGTATCCTGAAACCGATTTTTATAATACACCCATCTCCCCTGTTGTTGATGATTCCGGAAAAGCGCTTTTAATTGACGTGGATCTGCCCGGGAGAAAGGTTTATGCCCGGATATGGAAAGCCCTGATCGGCCGGGTGGAGCTTTTCCTTCTCGATGCAAATATAGATGAAAATGCACCTGAAGACCGGCTCATTACTGACCAGCTTTACGGCGGTGATATAGAGATGCGGATTAAACAGGAGATTCTCCTGGGTATAGGTGGGGTCAGAGCCCTGAATAAAACGGGTATTAATATTACAGTATACCATATGAATGAAGGACACGCTGCATTCCTTGCTCTGGAACGAATACGCCTGGCAATGAAGGATCAGAACCTGACCTTTGATGAAGCCCATGAATTTGTTACTTCAAGCAATGTTTTTACCACACATACCCCTGTCCCTGCAGGTAATGACAGGTTCGAGCCTGAACTTGTGGATCAGTATTTTTCTGACTATTATGATGAACTTAATATTTCCAGGGACAGGTTTCTTTCCCTGGGTAGAGAAAACCCCTTTGATAAAAAAGAGAAGTTCTGTATGACAGTACTGGCTATTAAAACTGCATTCGCAGCAAATGGTGTTTCAAAGCTCCATGGTGAGGTTTCAAGGCACATGTGGAATAATGTGTGGATGTCTATCCCTGCCAATGAAATCCCTATCGGGCATGTTACAAACGGGATACAGACAATGTCATGGACATCTGATGAGATGATGAGACTTTTCTACAGGTATCTGGGCCCTGCATGGATTGACGATCCTACTTCAAAAAGCATATGGAAGAGAATTGATAATATACCTGATTCGGAACTGTGGAGGTGCAGGGAGCGGCTGAGGGAGAGGCTTGTCGGTTTTGCCAGGAAAAGACTGAAGAAGCAGCTTCTCTCCAGGGGTGTGCCGAAAAAATATGCTGAAGTGGCAAGTTCGGTTCTTGATCCTGAAACCCTTACAATAGGTTTTGCCCGCCGTTTTGCCACATATAAAAGGGCTACACTTATTTTCAGGGACATCGAGAGGCTCACAGCAATTCTAACCTCCGCAAACAGGCCTGTACAGATTGTATTTTCCGGCAAGGCTCATCCAAAAGATAATCTTGGTAAGGAGCTGATAAAAAATATTATACATCTCTCAAGGGATGAAAAGTTGAGGAAGAAAATTGTTTTCCTTGAGGATTATGATATTAATGTTGCCCGTTATCTGGTGCAGGGTGTGGATATATGGCTCAATAATCCCATAAGGCCGAAAGAGGCTTCAGGTACAAGCGGAATGAAGGTTGTCGCAAACGGCGGGCTCAACATAAGTGTTCTTGACGGCTGGTGGGACGAGGCATACGATTCAAATAACGGATGGGCAGTGGGGAATGGCGAGGTTTATGATGACCCTGAATATCAGGACGAAGTTGAAAGTCTATCTGTTTATAATATACTTGAAGAGGAGGTAATCCCTCTCTTTTATAAGCGCGGCGAAGATGGACTCCCCCTTGAATGGCTTGCCAGAATAAGGGGATCCATGAAATCGATAATACCTGAATTTAATACAAACCGCATGGTTAAGGATTATGCTGAAAAGTATTACCATACCGGATATGTGAACTTTACCCGCTATAGCGATGATTCTTTTAAAGTGACAAAAAATATGGCAGCATGGAAGGAGAAGATAAAGAGTATCTGGGATGATGCTGCTGTTCTTGACCTGAATATTGAGGGTACTGCCGATATCCGTGTCGGTTCAAAAACAAAGGTCCGCGCCGAGATACGTCTCGGGAGAATTGATCCGGAGGATGTGCAGGTTGAGCTCGTTTTCGGATATATTGACAGGTCGGGTGATATTTCAGAAGGTGTGGCATCCCCTATGCATAAAATCAGTGACAAAGGGAAGGGGGTATTTCTCTATGAAGGGCAGATGTTATGTCTTAATAGCGGCAGGTTCGGCTATAGTGTAAGGATTAAGCCTCACCATTCCGATATGGTGAGAAAATTCGACCCTGAACTCCCCTTAACCTGGGCATAATTTTTTTATTTTACTATTTGACTTATTTCAGCAGATTTTTAAAATAGAAACAGATCATACCAATGCTTACGGCAGTTTTTTACTGCCGTATCTTCATTTTACAGGTATTGAAAAAAGTTTTAATAAATTATTTTAAATATATAGAATATCTGGCTCATTCTGAATTTTTGGGAAAAGTAATAATAATGTTTGTTTCCACATATTCTGGAGTCAGCCCCCTGTCTACCGGGGTAGACAGGGGGAAAAGCAGAGAAGAGCTCCCTTTGTATTCCAAAAATTCGGGATGAGCTGAATATTTAAATACAGCAGAAATGGTAATAAGCGGATAATTTTTTTATCAGGTATACCTATGTGTAAGATGGATAAAATGACTAATTCTAAAAAAGAACAGAAGAAAAATATGGAAAAAATAAAAGAATCACTCCAGATTAAAGCGGGTAATAATAAAGAGATAGAGTTTCTGCTTAAAAGGCTCTAGGAAAAATCAGGCTGTTGAATTTTTCCAGAGCTGGATAGATTGTCTGTAGTAGTCAAATGGGGGGGGGCTGGTTTCCAGATTTTTGACCAGTATTTTTCTTGCCCATCTCCGCTCAGTTAGCTCACAGATATCCTTGATGTTTCTCCCTGTGAGGCCAGCGCTTCTGGAAGCAAGGTGAAGACATTCCTCTTCTGTGAGATGTATGGCATAATTGGAAAATATTGATGATATCTCCTCTTCGTTGGGGTAGGGGAATCTGATTATCTGGTCAAACCTGCTTAAAAGTGCGGCGTCAAGATCCTCCATGCGGTTTGTTGCACCGATTGTGATTGTGTTTTCAGCTGAATCGATTCCGTCAATTTTTCTCAGCAGTACAGAAAGAATCCTTCTTGTAGCTTCAAACATATTCTGGTCCCTTGAGCCTGCAAGTGAGTCTATTTCATCAAGAAAGATTACAGCCCCTCCCATAAGCTCGCACATATCAAAAATTTCAGCCAGGTTTTGTGATGACTGCCCATACCACTTGGACATAATAGATTCTATGGGAACGTAAACAAGGGGTATTTCCGAATCTCCGGCTATGATCCTTGCTGCAGTTGTTTTCCCCACACCGGGGGGACCTTCAAAGAGTATTGCTTTCGGCCTGTTGGATTCAAGGGTTCTTCGAGTAAGCCTGGCAATAGCATCATAAATTTCCGGGTTTTGTAAAGGCATTGTTACAGATTCCCTTATTTTACGCTTTGTTTCTTTATATCCTGCAATGTAATCCCAGTCCGGTGTTTCTGATCCGTCCATGACAACAGCCCCGAGTTCCTGCAGCCTTATCTTCGGGTCAAAGGAGCTGTCCATTATTAATGCTCTGATTATCCCGATGCAGGAATTAATCTCCTCCTGCCCCAGGTCACCCTTTTTGGAAATTTCCACGTATGAATTTACTATACTGAAAAAATCAATTTTAAAATTTGCAGTAAGATTTTCCGTATTAAAAATGTTACTGTTAAGTGACTGAAAACCGTAATGCCCTTTTTCGAATGAGGTTATGCGGATATTCTCAATATGTTTCTTAAGTATTGAAAGTGCCTGAATGAGCATGATGTCTGTAAGTGGAGGTACTGTAAATTTTATCCGGGTTATCCCTTTCTGAAATTCAATAGATAGATCGAGAGATTCCCTTGTTTGTACAGGTAAATCAGGAAAGGCGTTTTCTATCTGTTCCTTCATCCTTTCAAAGAAGATAAGGTCTTTACCGGTCATAGCACTGTCCTGTTTCAGATATTGAATATTATTTTTATAACTTTTCTGTTTAATTCAATTCTTTCTGTGTAATCTTTATTCCAGTCGGTTTTCATTATAACAAGATATAGAGTATCTCCCTTCATCCGGCTGAGAGGCACAGGTTCTTTCCCGGAATCAATATCAATAATATTGCTGATTTCTCTTATACAGAGGTATCCCAATTCACCGGGAACAACAGTATTAAACCTGTGGTCGGTTTCGTCTGTATAGTACCAGTAGGCTGGAGCTGATTCGGAAACATATATAACAGATTCCATGTTGAAAAGTTCCTCAGCAATACTGGTGTTCATAAACCCCGGGAGTTCATTGAGGGGATATGCGGATTCAGCTTTTAAGTATGTCCTGTCATTAAGGGATGTGTGAATCAGCACCCCGTCCGGTTGCTTAAAGGTTAACCTGATTGAAAAAGGGGCCCTCCTGAGGCGGTATGTATTGTTTTCAGGTTCAATAACTTCATTGTTCTGAACAATAGTTATATTTATTTCATTCCGGGTTGTATCTTCAATAATAGTGGAAGAAGAGCATCCTGCAATAGTTAAAGATAGAATAATTGCAAATAGTTTAGGCATGGTCAGTCGTTCTCCAGGATTACCCTTTTTCAGGGTGTTCTGTTACCTCTTACTGTTTCAACCAGAATCTGTAATGATTTTTTTATAAGAAAAAAGAGGCTCATAATAAAAATAATTCCGGCAAGCGAGTATATAAGAGTATCAATATTAAATGAAATTCCAGGTGTAAAGTTGTCCAGAGTTTTTTGAAAAATATCGTAGTTTAATGTTTTCACAAAAGTAAGGAGTTTCATTATCCCGGTGGACTCTGTCAGTTCTGAAAGGGTTCTGCTTAGTTCATTATATCGATCAAGATTTTCAGTCATAATCGCGCCGCTTGAAACAAAATCGCTGATTTCCGATTTCATATGAATCGAAATATACTCTTCAATGGTTTTGCTGTTCCTGGCTGCAGCTTCGCTGTATTTTCTTATGATCCTCTCCAGCTCATCAACATGTCCCCCCATCCTCTGCTGATACTGAACAATGAAAGAGGGGAACTGAGCGAAAATGAGAGCACCAGCAGCTGCAAGGGCCCGGTCAAGGAGAAAGAGTAAAAATCTGAATGGGGCAGTTAATACCTTAATAAGCTTATCTTTCATTTTATTCGTGCTGTTTAACAATATCAGAATTCATAACGCAGGTGGCAAGGATCCCACCCCTGATGTTATATACAGTTTTTACTGAGAGAAATTTCGCCTCCAGTGATTTTTCAAGATCTCTGTATATCCTGTCAGTAACGCTCTCCTGGTATATCCCCACATTTCTGAAGGATGTAAAATAGTATTTAAGAGATTTAAGCTCAACGATTTTTTTATCCGGTATGTACTCTATTTCGATTTTCGAAATATCGGGGAGTCCTGAAAATGGGCAGACTGCGCTGAACTCCTCTGTTTCATATTTAATTCTCTGGGGATTCCCGGTATATTCAAATGTCTCAAGAAAATCTGTCTGTATATGTGATTCATCATCAAAGCTGAATGTTTTCCCCTCTGGAATGGCCATAAATTAATTCTACCTCTTTTCAGTATTTATTCCTGAACTTATTATTATTAAAAAATGCTCTACTATCCGGGGCTCTCCAAAAAGTAATTTCTTTGTCATACCGGCTGTAGCGTAGCGTAATGCCGGTATCTCTTAGGCCTGATTTAATCAGGAGATTCCGGTATTTGCAATAATTGAAGTTGCAAAACCGGAATGACAAATCCCCGAAAATCTGACTTTTGAGACAGCCCCGGATATAAAATTGTCAATTTTTACACTAAAATATATTTTCAGGAATTAACATTGACCTCTGTCAATAATATAAGTATTGATTTGCGGACTTTAAAGTATATCCGTTAAAAACCGGGTAAAAGTCAAGAAAAAACAGCGCTCCTTGGTCCGGTTACCTCAAATTCTGCTGAACATTCAGGGCAGATATGGGAACCCTTCTCCTTTACCCTTATGAGGTTGGAGCATTCTACGCATTTAATTACAAATGCTGCAAAATGCGGTTTTATGTTTTCAGTATTAACAATGTCCGGGGTTTCATCAATAAAAAGAGGACTAATCTGTTCAGGCCCTTTTGAAAGTGTGGAAACTTCTGATGATTTCCGGGGAAGGTCTCTCTTCAGCTCAATCCGTCTGTCAAGAATTTTCAAAGCTTCGGCCCGGTCCGGTGATGTTTTAAATACTTCCAGAAATCCCAGGAGGCGGAAAAGTGTTTCAGTTTCATGGGAAAGGGATGTTAAAATCAGGGAACCGTTTTTTTCAGAAATAATTTTCTGAACAAGGAGCATCACGCCTATCCCCTCGGAACTGAGAAAACTGATTTTTGATGCGTCGAGAATTATCTGAATAATATTATTATCAAGAAGCCTGTTGATATACTCCTCAAAATCGGAGCTGGTCTCACTGTTGAGCGGCCCTTCTATCTCTATGATTACGGCTGAACCGTCAATTATTTCAGTGTGATTAATAAAAAACATGTTTATTTCTCCTTTCTTACCGGAATGGCGTCAGGGATTTTTTTGTTCCATATTACGGCTTCATCCACCACAACTGAAGCAATAGTTTTTAAACTCCCGGAACTGCTTTCACTTTTTGCTTTTACAGGTGAAGCGGGTTCATCTTCAAGCTCCCCAAGGAGTTCAATGGTAATGTACTCTTCATCATCTTCTGCATGGTCCGGGAAATCAAAACTGCGGCCGGAACCTTCATCAGCTAAGGGGGTAATATCCTGCTGAAGGGATAAATCGATTTCGTCATACAGAGTCTGTTCAATATCATCTCCAGATTCCGGTATGGGGGAACCGTGTATATCATCATCACCTTCAAGTGATATTTCAATATCATCTTCCAAAAGTATATCCTCCGGCATGTCCTCACCGGTGTGATCTTCTTTAATGGAACCGGGAGTTTTTCTGAAACGTATCATAATAATAAATGCTATGGCAAGGGCTATGGCAAATGAAGCAGCAGCAGAAATAAGGAGTGAATGCTTTATCTTTTCCAGGGTTGTGTTGATTAAATTGTATATTCTCCCCTTTTCCACAATGAAGTTGACCGAGCCTATCGCTTTATTTTTATGAAAAACAGCTTTTGTGAAAATCCACCCGGAAGAGTTGATATCCGGGTAGAGATATTTCTGTATCAGGTCCCTTTCGCTCCGGTTAAAGGGGATTTTTTTAGCTATGATGTTGTAGTTTGAAAAGAGGAGATCCCTGCTCCCCGATTTTACAGGTTGAAGAATCATTTCCAGGTTATATGACATTTCATCATTGGCTATGTTCCCTTTAAGGCGCTTTTCTGTGGTGGTGTTGGAGTGAACAATAAGTGTGCCGTTTTGAAGCACAAAAAATGCCTCATCTATGGTATTTTCTTCAATCTTTTCTCTGAAAAGTGATTTTAAAGAGGAATAATTTTTTGTTCTGTAGCTCAATTCAGCCACACTTGCAAAGGCTTCAGCCATGGTTTTTGAGTAGTTTACTGTGTATTTTTCGATTTCCGCAATGCTCCCTTTTGCACTGGAGTAGAAATATGCAAAAATGCCGCCGGATGCAGCAGCCACTTCAATGATGAATATAAGTAGAAAAATAGCTGTGGGGAATGAAGTCTTACCCCTTGAGGTTTTTCTGTATCGGCTCATTTTAAATCGATTCCTGTTAAGTATTTATTATGATACACAAATCAAGTAATATGCCAGTAATTATTCCTTAGCCGGAAAAATAGATTTTTAAACCGGAAGTCTAAGGAACAGATACTGCTGTATTAATCCCTGAATTTATATTTGAAATAAAATGCTCCAGTATCCCTGCCGCCGAAGGGGGCGGGGATATTGGAAACAGCATTGTTGCACTTAAAGATATATTCAGGAATAATTACTGATAATCCTTATATTTTATTGTCGGTAATGATTTCAATTAGATTGATAAAAAAAGGGTAAGCAGAACTGTTCAAAAGCGGGTTCTATGGGGATTGACTGACGGGGGATATGAAGATTTATAATATCCGGAATTTTCTTCTTGCCAGAGTCTATGGTGATAAATTCTCATGATTAATTATGAATGAAATAGAATTTGAAGAATCACTTAATCTTGATAACCCTGTTTATATAGATGTGCGTTCCCCCGGGGAATTTGAAGAGGACCATATCCCCGGCGCGATAAATCTCCCTATTTTCGATAATGAGGAGAGGAAGGAGATCGGCACAATTTATAAGGTAATCGGCAGGGGTGAGGCAGTATTGCGGGGGACAGAAATAGGGGGCAGGCGGATTGGAGATATTATTAATGCTCTTTCTGGGCTGCAGGGATGTGATATAGTTATAAGCTGCGCCAGGGGGGGGATGAGATCAGGGGCAGTAGTTTCGCTGCTCAACTCTCTGGGGATAAAAACATACAAGCTTAAAGATGGCTATAAATCGTACCGCAGGTATGTTATGAATATACTTAACAGTACTGTGATAAAGCCTCCGGTTTTTATCCTGCAGGGGCTTACAGGTGCAGGGAAAACTGAAATTATAAAGTTCATCAGTAATTCTATTGATATTGAAGGGCTCGCGGGTCATAGAAGTTCTGTTTTCGGCGCCATAGGGCTTAAGCAGAGCAGTCAGAAATCCTTTGAAACAGGGTTCTGCCGCGATATTGTAAGGCTTGGCAATGCGCCCTATATTGTGATTGAGGGGGAGTCCAGGAAAGTGGGGAACCTGCATATTCCGGATAATATTTTTAAGCAGATGCGGAAATCCCCGGCAATATATGTTGATACCCCCATGAAGAGGCGGGTAGAAATAATAAAAAATGAGTATGACCGGTTTCATGAACATGAAAGGGTTATTGAGATAGTAAATTCCTTGAAGTATAAAATGCCATCTGCAAAAATAGAAAAACTTATTTCTCTGTATAAGGCTGAAATGGTGGATGATTTTATAGAAATGCTCCTTAGTGACTATTACGACTCCCTATACGGGCATACTCTTAAAAAGATGAATTATATAGCTGTTGTAAAGAATGATGATTCTGCAGCGGCTTCTGCATCAATAATCTCAATTATTGAAAATTATATTTCCAGTCCTGATCTCTCTTAATCTTTTAATCATGAAAATCATGGTTCGTTGTTTGAAGGGGGTAAAGAGTTTTCTACTTAACAGAAAATTGCAGATGCCGGGTTTTTGCCGATAGAGATTCTTTATATCTATTTTATTAGATATAGTAATTTATTCCGGTAGAAGCCGCTTTATCGGGGATTGTTTTTTATGAAATTTTTTTTATCATTAACTGGTTCATAAAGGGGGTGGTTTTGCGACCACCCTCTTTAAAACCCCCGCGCACTGCCTCAGGCGCCGGCAGAGGCTTACGCGCAGATCGTTACGCGCATTCCTTCGGAATGACTGCGTAAGGGCTGCGCTTGTTTGGTGTCCGCCTTTGGCGGATTTTTGACTTACTTTTTGTAGTGATATAATTTAAAGCTTACATTTACGCTGCAGGCATGGACCGGTTCCCGAGCGGACTTGTGATGAGCGGAGCCGAATCAGTCGAGGGATGGTTCCCGAGCGGACTTGTGATGAGCGGAGCCGAATCAGTCGAGGGGCAGCCCCCTTTGTGTGTATGCCGGAATTTTTATGTATTATTTATTTTTTAGAGTAAATTCCTGCTGCTGCACCAGCCCCCTTGTTAAGGGGGCCGCATGAATCGCATGCGGGGGGATTGAACAGTCCCTGCATCAACATACGTGTAAGTCATTATTTGTCACTGGTCCTGTGGTATACTGAACTGTGATAATTAGTGTGTTTAATCGTTGACATTGTTTTAACCGGGACATTATTTATGCGAGCATAACCTTTGAACCATGATTATGGGGATTGAAGGATTGGCATGATTTAGTGAAGGAAGATTACTGATTTTAAAGGGATGATTTATGGATAAAATTGATAATCAGCGTTTTTATCAGGATATAAGAAAGATTTTAGAGAAAGCACGTACTGCGGCCTATACGGTTGTTAATTCTGCTATGGTTGAGGCATACTGGAATATAGGTAAGCGTATTGTTGAAGAGGAACAGAAAGGAAAAGAACGGGCCGATTATGGGCAGCATCTTATAAAAAATCTTTCTGTTGAATTAAATTCAGAATTCGGCAAAGGTTTTTCTATAGCTAATCTGAAAAATTTCCGGCAATTCTATCTCACTTTCTCTGAAGACGAAAAAGGCTACACACTGTGTAGCCAATTGAGCTGGTCCCATATCCGTTTAATTATGCGCCTTGATTCAGAAAAGGCCAGAGAATACTACTTAAAAGAAGTCAGAGATTCAAACTGGAGCGTAAGGCAGTTAGAGCGGAATATTAATTCTCATTATTACGAAAGAGTGCTTTCTACTGCTGATAAAAAAGATACACATCCTGTTTCTGCTGGCAATGAAAAACAAAATCCCAGGGACTTTATTAAAGACCCCTATGTTTTAGAGTTTCTACAATTAAGTGAAGTACCGGATTTAAAAGAAATAAATCTTGAAAAGGCGATAATTAATAATCTGCAGCAGTTTCTCCTCGAATTTGGTAATGGGTTTTCATTTGTTGCAAGACAGTTTAGAATAAGTACAGAAACAAGCCATTATTATATTGATCTGATATTTTATAATTATATTTTGAAATGCTTTGTTATCATCGACCTTAAAACCGGGAAGCTGACTCATCAGGATATCGGTCAAATGGATATGTATGTGAGGATGTTTGACGATTTAAAAAGGGGTGAAGGTGATAATCCAACCATTGGAATTATTTTATGCAGGGATAAGGAAGAGACTGTTGTAAAATATTCGGTGTTGAAAGACAGTGAACAGCTATTCGCCTCAAAATACAGGCTGGTTCTCCCCTCTGAGGAGGAACTGGAGGCTGAGATTGAAAGAGAAATAAGAATGATTGAGCTCTGAGAAGATGTAATTGTTTGATAATTCCAGCGGACTCCCCCTCTCCGGCAGGATTTATTGTTTTTTATGAGATTTTTTTTATCATTAACTGGTTTAAGCAAGGGGGAATTAGCGAAAATTCCCCCTTGCAACCCCCATTCGCTCTTCAAACGGCAGAGGGCCTTACGCGCAGATCGTTACGCGCATTCCTGCGGAATGACTGCGTAAGGGCTGCGCTTGTTTGGTGTCCGCCTTTGGCGGATTTTTGACTTACTTTCTGTGGTGAAATAATCTAAAGCTTACATTTAGGTTGCAGGCATGGGGCTTCAGCCCCCTTTGTGTGTATGCAGGACTTTAACGTAGAAAGGGGATTGCATGCCCTCACCCCCTAGCCCCCTCTCCCATATTCATTCAGAAGATTCATGACGGGAGAGGGGGGAAGTTTCCAGGGCTGTCTTCGGGGAACATACGTGTAGGTCACTATTTGTCACAGGTGCTGTGGTATATTGAACTGTGATTTTTTACCGGAAACGCCAGGGTGGGAAGTGACTTCCTATGCTTAAATTTTCTGTGCGGATTTACTGTTATGTTTATTACTACAGGATGTTTTACATCATATTAAGGGTTTCCCTTACATGAATTAGTGTGTTTAATCGTTGACATTGTTTTAACCGGGACATTATTTATGCGAGCAGAAATCTTTGAACCATGATTACGGGGATTGAAGGATTTTCATGATTGTGTGTGAGTGAATGTATAGTAAATCCTGTTAATCTCTTAATCATGCAAATCACGGTTCGTAGTTTGAGGGGGTAAAGAGTTTTCTACTTAACAGAAAATTGCAGATGCCGGGTTTTTGCCGATAGAGATTCTTTATATCTATTTTATTAGATATAGTAATTTATTCCGGTAGAAGCCGCTTTATCGGGGATTGTTTTTTATGAAATTTTTTTTATCATTAACTGGTTCATAAAGGGGGTGGTTTTGCGACCACCCTCTTTAAAACCCCCGCGCACTGCCTCAGGCGCCGGCAGAGGCTTACGCGCAGATCGTTACGCGCATTCCTTCGGAATGACTGCGTAAGGGCTGCGCTTGTTTGGTGTCCGCCTTTGGCGGATTTTTGACTTACTCTCTGTGGTGAAATAATCTAAAGCTTACATTTAGGTTGCGGGCATGGGGCTTCAGCCCCCTTTGTGTGTGTGCAGAAATTTTTATGTATTATTTATTTTTTAGAGTAAATTCCTGCTGCTGCACCAGCCCCCTTATTAAGGGGGCCGCATGAATCGCATGCGGGGGGATTGAACAGTCCCTGCACCAACAAACGTGTAGGTCTATATTTGTCACAGGTGCTGTGATATATTGAACTGTGATTTTTCCCCGCCGGAAACGCCAGGGTGGGAAGTGACTTCCTATGCTTAAATTTTCTGTGCGGATTTACTGTTATGTTTATTACTACAGGGTGTTTTACAACATATTAAGGGTTTCCCTTACACAAATTTGAGTGTTTAATCATTGACAAACACATTTAAAATAGTATAATAACAAAGCCGGTCTAAAGTGAATAAAGGAATAAACAATGGAAAATTCTTCTATACGGGACAACCACAACTATGGGTCTGTGGGCAAATTCCTTCAGGAAAACATTAAACCTGATTCCGACCTCTCAATAGTTTCCGCTTATTTTACCATATATGCCTATCATCAGCTTAAAAAAGAACTGGATGAAATCAATAGTTTCAGGTTTCTCTTTGGCGAGCCCACATTTATAAAAGAGATAGATCCGGAAAGAAAAAATGGACGCGATTATCAGATTATTGATGATAGCCTTGTAATACCCACAGAAAACAGGTTGAATCAAAAATCAATAGCCCGGGAGTGTTATGACTGGCTTGATGAGAAGTCTGAAATACGCTCAATGGTTAAGCCCAATTTCCTTCACGGTAAAATGTACCACATAAAGCAGGAAAGCGGAATAGAAGAAGCTGTTGTGGGGAGTTCAAATTTTACTGTAAACGGCCTTGGCCTTGGCGGAAGTAAAAATATTGAACTGAACATGATAATTGACAGTAACCGGGACCGAAAAGAATTAAAGAACTGGTTTGATCAGCTCTGGAATGATAATACCGGGCTTGTTGAGGATGTAAAAGATAAGGTACTCCACTATCTGCAGCAGCTTTACGTTGATAATGATCCTGAATTTATTTATTATAAAACCCTTTTCCATATTTTTGGAAACTATATAGAAGACCAGGAGAAAGGGGGCCTCCTCAATGAAAAAACCGGTTTTTTTGACAGCGAAATATGGGACTCCCTTTATGAATTCCAGAAGGACGGCGTTAAAGGGGCAATTAACAAAATTCTGAAGCATAATGGATGTATTATAGCTGACAGTGTGGGACTTGGGAAAACCTATGAAGCCCTTGCTGTTATAAAATATTTTGAACTTCTGAATTACCGCGTGCTTCTTTTGTGTCCTAAAAAACTTCGAGGTAACTGGACTATTTACCAGGCAAGCCAGAACCATTCGCTTAATCCTTTTAAAAAAGACAGGTTCGGTTTCTCTGTTCTGTATCATACAGACATGGGCAGGGTCACCGGATGTTCAGATGCCAATGGAATTGAACTCGATAATTTCAACTGGGGAGCATATGACCTTGTGGTTATTGATGAGTCGCACAACTTCAGGGGTAACCCGGTTGAAAAGGTTAAAGATGACGGAACCGTAAAATGGAACAGGGCCAAGTGGCTCATGGAAAAGATTATTAAAGATGGCACAAAGACCCGTGTATTAATGCTCTCTGCAACGCCTGTTAATAATACATTAAGGGATTTAAGGAATCAGATTTTTTTAATTACAGAGGGCAAAGATGACGCGCTAAGGGAAACGAGCGGCATTAAGGATATATCCTTTACTTTGAAAAATGCTCAAACCAATTTTACAAACTGGGCTGATTCAAAAAAGAATCCGGATAGATCTGTTAAACAGCTGCTGGAAAGACTTGATTCATCTTTTTTTAAACTACTCGATGAGCTTACAATAGCCCGGAGCAGAAAACATATAAAAAATTACTATGACATTGAAAAACTTGGAAGCTTTCCTGAAAGGCTTAAACCTTATTCGGTTTATCCTGAAATCGATCTGGATAAGCGGTTCCCTTCCTATGATAAAATAAACAAGGATATTCTCAATTATAAACTTTCAGTTTTTAATCCTTCAGCTTATGTTAAGGAGGAGAAGCAGGAAGAATACGAAGACCGTGCCGGTACTCAGATACTTGCATTTAAACAGGAAGACAGGGAACACTTTCTTATAAATATGATGAAAATAAATTTTCTGAAACGCCTTGAAAGTTCCATAGAATCCTTTGAAATTTCCATGGATAGAACAATCTCAAAAATTGAAAAGCTCGAACAGAAGATAAATGATTTTATACAAATGAAGGGCCACTCTCCTGAAGAAACATTTGAGATTATGGAACCTGATGAAGATGAGCTTGAAGAGGATGGAGATGATTCTGAACAGTGGCAGGTGGGTAAAAAGCTGAAGTTTAATCTTGCTGACCTGAATCTTGAAGATTGGTTAAAAGATTTAAAAAATGACAAGGAAGCCCTTATTGACCTTTATAATAACGCGAGGGCTGTTACACCGGAGAGGGACGCTAAACTTGCTGAGCTTAAAAGAATTATAAAACACAAACTGGATAACCCCATAAACGACAAAAATAAAAAAGCACTTATATTTACAGCCTTTGCTGATACTGCCAGGTATTTATACGAGAATATGAAAGAGTGGGCACTTAAGGACGTTAACCTGAATATCGCCCTTGTGTCAGGGAGTTATACTCAAACTACTTTTGGTAAAAGCGACTTTGACAGCATACTGATGAATTTCTCACCCTGTTCCAAGAACAGGGCAAAGATGGAGTCTGCTGATAAAAATGGTGAAATTGACATACTCATTGCCACAGACTGTATAAGTGAAGGTCAGAACCTGCAGGACTGCGACCATCTTGTAAATTACGACATACACTGGAACCCGGTGCGTATTATACAAAGATTCGGCCGTGTGGACAGGCTCGGCAGTATAAATAAAGTTATTCAGCTTGTAAACTTCTGGCCTACTGCAGACCTTGATAATTATATAAACCTGAAAGAGCGTGTTGAAGCAAGAATGGCGCTTGTGGATGTAACAGCAACAGGTGAGGATAACCTTCTTAATACTGAACAGCTTACAGATCTTATATCTGATGACCTTAAATACCGGAATAAACAGCTGGCTAAACTCAAAGATGAAGTACTTGATCTTGAAGATATGGATGAAACAGTTTCATTAACAGACTTCACCCTTGATGATTTCAGGATTGAACTTGGTAATTACCTTAACAGTAATTCAGAAAAACTTCAGCAGGCTCCTCCCGGACTTTATGCTGTTGTACCCGCTCCATCAGGAGATTATGCCTCTGAAATTAAGGGGAGAGATTTTACCGCTTCCGAAAAGGATATAATAAGACCGGGTGTTGTTTTCTGCCTTAAGCATAAGGAAGAGAGCGAAGGGAATGAGGAGCTTAATCCCCTTAACCCGTATTTCCTTGTCTATATAAGGGATGATGGTACTGTAAGGTATAATTACACAAATGCAAAACATATACTGGAAGTATACAGGCTCATGTGCCAGGGGAGAAAAAGCCCCTATGAAAAATTATGTGAGCTATTTAACAGGGAAACCCATAACGGGGAGAAGATGGATAAGTATTCAGATCTTTTAAAAAAGGCTGCTCATGAAATAATAAAAATATTTAAAAAGAGGAGCAGCGCTAAACTCACTTCAGAAAGAGGCGCTCTGCTTATACCTGAGATAAAGCAGATAAACAATCTGGAAAATTTTGAGCTTATAACATGGCTTGTGTTGAGGTAAATAATGTCGGCAATTGAATTTAAACAGAAGATAAAAGAAGCGCTTAAATCATTCTTTGATGGTGAATTGAGAGAGAGGGGAGTCAGCCTTTTTGATGTGCTTGGATATAATACCTCAAGACAGAACAGTTTGGAAAATAAAACCTGGGCTGAGTTTAAAGAACATTTTGTGAAAGATAGTTTCAGTGAAGATAAGGCACTTGTAAAAGAATGGAGTTACGTTGATATACTTTTTCAGATTTCCAAAGATGAAGTTACCGGGGAAAAGGGGCTTTTTGATTCCGGCAGGGTTGATAATGTAATTATTGAATCTTACCTGTTTTTTACAATAGAGCTTAAAGGTGAAAGTTATTCAAGAACCCAGTTGAGTAATATTAGCCGTGAGATTAACAAACTTTTCCCCATGCCTGTTATGGTTATTTTTAAATATAATGGTATGATTACTTTTTCAATAATCAGCAGAAGAATTAATAAAAAAGATGGAAGCAAGGACGTCCTTGAAAAGGTAACACAGATTAAGGATATCAATATTTCAAATCCCCACAGGGCGCACATTGAAATACTGCACGATCTTTCATTTGGTAAACTTCAGAAAGAATTTAAAGTAACGAATTTTGTAGAGCTGCACAATGCCTGGCAGAAGACTCTTGATACTAAAGAGCTTAATAAACGCTTCTACCAGGAACTTTCAAACTGGTATTTCTGGGCAATGAATTTTGCCGAGTTCCCCGATGATATTGAAAAGGATAAAAGCATTCGTAACGCCACTAACCTTATAAGGCTTATTACTAGAATTATCTTTATATGGTTTATTAAAGAGAAGGGGCTTGTACCTGAAAAGATATTTAACAAGAATGAGGTTGCTGCTCTTGTTAAAGATTTTTGTAAAAACAAAGATTCTAATTTTTATTATAATGCCATACTGCAGAATCTCTTCTTTGGTACATTAAACCAGAACATGAAGGAGAGGCGCTTTGCTGTTGAGAATGACGAGTACGTTAAGAAAGACCACGGTGTAAAAAATCTCTACCGCTTCAGGGATATGTTTCTTATATCTGAAAAGGAGGCGCTCAAACTTTTTGCTGATGTGCCATTCTTAAATGGCGGGCTCTTTGACTGTCTTGACAAAGAGGAGACCGACACAGAGAAGAAGAGAGTTTTGTGCATAGACGGTTTCTCCAGAAATCCTAAGAAAAGAGCCAATGTGCCCGATTTTCTATTCTTTGGCGATGAAGGTGAATTTGATCTTAATGCCACTTTCGGGACAAAGAATAAAAAGTATAAAGTCCGCGGACTTATTGAAATACTCTCCAGCTACAAGTTTACCATAACAGAGAATACACCCATTGAAGAGGAGATTGCTCTTGACCCTGAACTTTTAGGTAAGGTCTTTGAAAACCTCCTTGCCAGTTATAATCCTGAAACAAGTACAACCGCGCGAAAACAGACAGGGAGCTTTTATACACCGCGTGAAATAGTGAACTACATGGTGGATGAAAGCCTTATTGCCTACCTTGACCAGAAGATGAAAGATCAGGGAAAGGTAGATTGTGAGGGAAAACTGCGGAACCTTATAAGCTACAGTGAAGAGGACCACGGCTTTGATAAGAAAGAGTCCGCTCTTTTAATATCTGCAGTGGACAGCTGCAAAATACTTGACCCGGCATGCGGAAGCGGCGCTTTCCCAATGGGGATACTCCATAAGCTTGTACATGTGCTGCATAAGATTGATCCTAAAAATGAACAGTGGAAGAAGAGGCAGATTGATAAGGTTAAGGGGATTGACGATGCTGCAATAAGGGAGAAGATTGTAGAAGATATAGAAAATGCCTTTGAGAATAATGAACTCGATTACGGGCGCAAGCTTTACCTTATAGAAAACTGTATCTATGGCGTTGATATTCAGCCCATTGCTGTGCAGATAGCAAAGCTCAGGTTTTTTATATCCCTGATTATTGATCAGAAGAGGGATGATAAAAAGGATAATCATGGAATACGGGCTTTGCCGAACCTTGAGACAAAGTTTGTGGCTGCCAATACTCTTATAGGGTTAGAGAAACCGGTTGAAGTATATAAAGATGGTAATGAACAGGGGCTTCTTATAGGCAGTAACATAACGGAACTTGAGAATGAACTGAAAGATTTGAGGCATAAATATTTTACAGCAAAGACACGGAAAGAGAAGCTGAAGTGTCAGGAAGAGGATAAGAAACTAAGAGAGGAGATCGCAAAATTATTAATCAGTGAAGGATGGGATGCAGCTTCCGCAAAACAAATTGTTTCTTTTGATCCTTATGATCAGAATGCCAGCAGTCCTTTTTTTGATCCGGAATGGATGTTTGGGGTGATTGAAGGTTTTGATATAGTGATAGGTAATCCGCCTTATGTTAAGGCTAGAGATAGTAATGATAAAGAATATAGAAAAAAAATAGAGAAAAAGTATAAAACAACTTATAAAATGTGGGATATTTATATACCTTTCATTGAAAAAGGGTTAAGTATCAAAAGAAATAATGGAATATTAACATTTATCATACCTGATACTCTTGGTGTGGCAGATTATACCAAAAAATTAGTTGAATTTATAGAAAGCGAGCATCATCTATCGCAAATCAATTTTTTCCCGGATATGTATATTTTTGAAAATGCAACGGTTAGAAATAAAATAATTATAATTGATGATCATAAAAGTACCGCACCCTCTAAGAGGTTACAGAGTATTCCTTTTTTAATTCCATATAAAGAATTAGAAGTATTGTATGATAATAATAAATATTTATACGAAATATCAGGTTTACAATTATCATTAGAAAATTCAATTATTTTGGGTGAAATATGTATTGTTAGTTATGGTCTTAGACTTAATAGCGATAAAGATGATAATGAATACTCATTCACAAAAAGTGACTTGATTTCTGAGATCAAAACAAAAATCCATTCGCGAAAATATGTTGAAGGAAAGTTTATTAGCAAATACAGAATTGATAAAGAAATGTTTGTTGAATGGAATACTGAAAGATGTCCAGGAAAACTTGTGAGAGCTACTTATCCGGAATTATATAACCCACCTAAACTACTACTATCTAGGCAAAAAAAAATTGGCACATATTGCGATGAAAAACATATATGTGATAATACTATCATTGTCGCAATTTTGGCTGTTGATTTAAAAGAAGTTGATAATATGAATATTAGAAAGTATTATCAAAACATTCAAACTGATAGACAGATTATTGAAAAGAATTCATGTCAATTTGATTTGAAATATATTTTATCAATTATCAACTCTAAGACTATTAGTTATCTCATTAAATATGAATCAAAGGGGAAAATTGATTTCTATCCAGATGATTGGAAGAAAATACCAATTAAGAATATATCATTAATAAAACAGCAGCCATTTATAATTATAGTAAAAATCATTCTTTTCTTAAAAGTTAAAGATTATAATAGTCAAAGTTTAACTTTTTTTGAATCTGTCATAGATGCTATGGTTTATGACCTCTACTTTGCTAAACAGATAAAAGAAGCAGATGCCGAAATCCTTAAACATCTTAACAATATCCCTGAACTGAAAGACGACTGGTCTGATGATAAAAAGGTCAAGACAATAGAAAAAGTTTATAAAGAACTGAGCGACCCTGCGCATCCGGTTTCTATTGCAATGGAAAGGCAGAAGTCTGTGGAAGAGGTGAGGATTATTGAGGGGTTGTGACCTCACCCCCTCGGTCCCCCTCTCCTCAAGGCGAGGGGGAGGTTGAGATTTGGAATTTATTGTAGATCATAAATTCTTATTATACAGAGAATGGTGACGGCATAGTACTAAAAATATAGAAGCACAGAAACCCTCTCCTTGAGGAGAGGGTGCACAATAGCGCGGGTGAGGTCTAAATGTATGATAAAAGTATAGCTCGCAACCAGCGGGTTACAGCAAAAAAGATTGAGATCGCCCGTGAACTTCGCAAGGAGATGACTGGAGCTGAAAAAGTTTTCTGGGAAATGGTACGGGATAGAAGAATGTTCGGGTTGAAATTCCGGCGACAACAGATTATTGACGGCTTTATTGTGGATTTTTACTGCGATAGTCTGGGCCTCTGTGTTGAGATTGACGGCAGTGTTCATGATAGCGAAGAACAGCAAAAATACGATAAGTTAAGAGATGAGGCTATTGCATTAAGAAAGCTTAAAATATTAAGATTCAGCAATGATGAAGTATTAAATAATGCAGACCAGATTCAGAAAACAATTAAGGAACTGATGGTTTAAGTTTATGCTACTAAACCCTCTCCTTGAGGAGAGGGTGCGCCAGAGGCGGGGTGAGGTCGAACAGGTTTGATGAGAAGTATTTATGAATGAGGTCAAAAATGTCATATTTAAACCTAACATCAAATGAATTATTTGAAGAGCTGGAAAAGCCAAGAATGCCTCAGGAGATGTATGAATATTTTTATTTTGTATTTAACGCTGTGCAACATAATGAACAGCTGATGGCAGAAGCAAGGCTCAAAAAAGGAGGATTTAAAAAATTTTTGGAGGAATTTTTCCCTTTATATTGCTACAGCCAATCAAGTTATTGTAATACTGGTTCAAAGTTAAATATAATACTAGGAAATCAGGGGTATGATGCTGTCTCCGTAAATTTAGAGGGGATTGAAACATTTTTTGAAATAACGTCATTTATTAACGGAGAGCAACAGTATAAAAACGCTATTGAATTAAATCGAGATGGGATCTCCAGTCTTAATTTTCTTAGTAATGAAATAATTGAAGAATATAAAGATGGGATTATTGCGAATTTAGAAAGGAAAGGTTTAAAAGATTATACAGGTGTTAATTTAATACTTGTTGTGGATACATCTCTTCATTTCGAAGTTCTGAATATAGGCTCGCTAAATTTTATCAAAGCAATAATCTCAATAATTGAAAAGATGAATTTTTCATTCAAAGAAATTTATCTTCTTCACGAAGTAGGAAACACAAAGGATAATATAGAAGAACATTTTCATAGAATTAAGTGATTTAGTTATAAGATGATGGAGGCAACCCCGTGACATGGCAAAACAGAAATCCTTATGAACTCCTTGAAATCGAACATACTGCATCAATCGATGAGATTGAAAAAGCAAAGAAGCTTCAACTCTCTGCATGGCATCCGGACAAGTTCCCCAATAATGAATTCAAGCAGATAGCCAGTGAACGTACGCAGGCAATTATCAAAGCATGCAAAATACTTCTGAACAGGGATGACCGTGAAATCATTAACCGCAAACTCAACGCAGAAAAAGGGACTGAATATATGCCGCAGTTTGAAGATGATAAGATGAATATTCCGGAGAACTGGAAAGAGCTTTCTTCTTTTCTTAAAGGTTTAAATTTCGGTTCTACTACAGATAGGAAATTTGCTTATGATGTTGCAGATAAATATCTGGAAAAAAGAAAAGAACTCTCCCAAAAGCAGATCGATTGGGCTCTTATAGTTTGGGAGATGGGAATTTCTCAAGGTTTTAAACCTTAGGTGTAATGATGTCAGAGAAGAATAATATATCTATAATAAATGACCTTGTTCTTTATGAAAAGAAGAATGTTGAATCTTTAAATCATCGAAGATTATTATTATTTCTTTTAGATGAAGGCCCTCTTTCAATCAAGCATCTTGTTAATTATTATCAAAAATTTGATCCATCAGCAGATGTTAAGAGTGTTGAAAAAGATTTATCCCTCTGGTCTGGATTATTTGAAAAAACAGAAAATGGACTTTGGAAGGGTATCCCACAGGTAAAAAAATATTATAATAATTCATATTCCGGTAAAAAGAGTACAAAAAAACAGCTTAACCGTCCTGATAAGTTTATATATGAATGGGATATAGAGAAAAAACCTCTGAATGACCAGCGTGTTTATAATAAAAAGAATAACTCACATTTTCTTTTAAGTGATACAGATACATATAAAAGAATCGGGCCTTACCTGAAGGTTGAAGCTAAAGATATAACAGTAAAAGAGAAAGATGCTATTGCTAAACTGATGAATAAGGAGGATCTGCTCCAGATTTTCCTTAAACGGAATGATAGATATATATTTTTCGGTCACCGCTTAATCCTGAATTATGATGAAGCACCGGACGGCAAAACAATTATACTTAAATTCGCACCTGCAAAGGATGACCTCAGTATATATCAGCTTGAGGATAAAAGCGCGGCACTCATTGATTATAATAACACAGAGCAGTATCCACTTGCACTCCCTTTTGAAGCACCAAATGCATTGCCACCTGCAGTTGTAAAGAAGATTGAAGCAGATTATAGCATAAGTAAAGGGACTTCACCTCTATTCTTCGACAGGTATAAGGATAAATCATCAAGACTTAAAGCAGGGAGTATTACCCCTAATGAATTCCTGAACTGGCTTGGTGATGAAAAGAGTACTGCATCACAGAAGGATTTTGAAAGGGTGCTGAGTCAGTTAATCTTTCAGAATACATTCAAAGATAAACTACAGATACTTGATATAGCACTGCAATGCGTGAACAATGAATCTTCTATCGAATTCTGTGATGACTTCCTTTATCTGATAATAAAGAACAGAAATCCTGAACCAGAATTCAAATATAAGGCTAACTGTTTTATTGATGTAATGCTGTTATCAGTTGATAAACTTGAAGTAAAACATTACAGGAAGATCGCTAAGGCTTATGCGCAGTTTGGAGAGTGGAACCCTGCTGTAAAATATTATTCACTAGCATATAGTGACGGCATTACTGCAAACGATATAGACATGGAGTTCCGTGTTTCACTTGAAAAGTGTGATTATGAAGATATGAAAGATTCAATAGATATATTATTCAATGCCGGCCTTCGTAAAGCATTTGATGACAAGATTAATGATGAAAATAGCGAAGAAGTATTTGATCTGGTAATCTCATTCTATCAATTCTACAAAGATAAAGTACGCCCGGAACAGAACGACCTTGAAGCATTTGCATCATCTGTATTAACAACCTGTGCAATAAATAACGAATGGGATAACTTTGATCTTTTCTTTGATGATATTGAAGCAAGAGAAAAGTTCATGAAAAAGCCGGAAAAGAAATTTGATCTGTTAAGTGTTGGTGAAATGTCCGGCACTAAAGATTTTATTTCCGGACTCTCCGGTAAATACATGATGCTAATTAATAAAAACTTTGATAAGATCACAGAGATCTTGAAAAAAGATCTTGTTGAGCAAGTCCGTATATTCGAATCGCTCATGGGGAATTCAGATTCATCGCTTTCAGATTGGCTTCAGCGTTTGCGGAAAGAATCAAAGAGCAATGAGTCGAAGATTGAAACTAAAGATATTCTTAAGGGACTGAAAAATATCTTTATTATCGGCGGTAGAGAGGAGACCAGAAAGACTATCGAAAAGAGACTTCTCGGCTGCGGAGCTGATAAAGTTGAAAGCGTGCCCCCTATGTCCGAAAAGCATATGGATAAACAAAGCCTTAGATCAAAAATGAGTTCCTTCGACTGCGTTGTTTTGCTTACGAATTTCATGGGACATGCGGAATCTTATATGGGTAAGGATGTAGCTGGTGAGAAGGGCATTCAGGTAGTACATTGTCACGGCGGGATTTCAAAACTGCTGGTTGAGTTGGGGAAGTTGAAGAGGTAGGTGTGATAATAGATTTTAAACAATATAATAAATTATTGGTTAAAGCCAAACTGTTATCTAAACAATTATCATCATCTCGAATAAAAGAAAAACAGGAACCTGGAATCAGATCCCTGTAAACCTTTAGAATAATTAAAATATTTTTTCAGGCTGTTTTTAAAAACATTCTCATCACCTCAAAGTTCTCTGGAAGCAGCCATAACCTCCTCTTCAGTAATGATGTCCTTTTTCATGGAAACACCGAGAGCCAGCGATTTATCAACCAGTTTGCCTATTTTTCTTACAATGCCGCCGGAAAGGCTGTGAATTGCCTTGCACGCATTTTCATTGAATATCTGCTTTGAGGCATTTGCAGTTTTCATCTGATGGTCAATCAGTTTTGCAACTTCAGAAAGATTTAGAGAGTTCATGTGAAATTTCATATTAATTCTCTGATTAAAGGACTCCAGATAATTACGGGCCAACCGGTCATTGAGGTGGCTCTGAGCAACCAGAATAAACAGTGCCGGATCCACTGAGTCCATGTTGAAGTTTGATATAATCTGCAGCTCAAAGAAGTTCTCATTTTTCAGAAGATGGGCCTCGTCGATAATGATAATGGGAACTCTATTAAGCCCGGTCGCATAATGCAGAATCCTCTCCTGGATAGATTTAAAGAGAACAGATTTAGTGGCATAGGATTCCCCTTTCAGAGCATCATTGAACTGTTTATAAAAATCTCCAATTGCCACAGTGGCAAGGGGAAGATATATCGGGAAAAACCGGTCTTTGTTGAGACCTGATACAAAGTTCCGGATAGCAGTTGTTTTGCCGCTTCCCGGTTCTCCGGTAATGAGCATAATACCCCGCTGCTTTTTCATGTATTTAAGTCGCCCTTCAAGTTCAGAAAACTCAGAAGATTTAAACATGTTTTCCGGTTCAACATCCTTTGGGAAAGGCTCTCTGGTAAGCCCATAGTATGCCTTATACATCATCATCCTCCCTGCTGTATGCAATGCGTGATTCAGAATTATAATGCTTATCAAGTTTTGTGAGAACAGCTTCCTGTTTGTTGTTCTCAAATATTCGAAGGTCCCGTGGATTGTCCAGAGGGTAGCGTATCTCAATTTTTTTCCCGATGTACTTAGCCGGAACTTCATACAGGCAATTATTAACAGTCACGGTAGAATCATTTTTCACTGTTCTAAAAACAGTATGATGAAAATAATGATCAGCTTCAGAAGGCACAATTGTCTTAATCGATACATTAGACATATCTGCCAGATAACGGTCCATGGGAGTGTCGTTGATGCTTTTATGGATATTGATATTATATTCATCAAGAAGCCATCGTGAAAATGCCTCGTTAAGTTGTTGTATGGAAAATGATTTATGCTCAATATAAAGATTAGGGATAAACATGTCCCTCACAGTCCGGAAAAAACGTTCGATCTTCCCTCTGCTGGGGCTATCATAGGGCTTGGAATGAATGAGCGCTGTTCCCAATTTTGCACAGACCATGTGGATGTAGCCGGAAGAAAAGACCTTGCCGTTATCACAGTAAAACCGCTGAGGTATGCCGTATGTGAGTACTGCCTGCTTTAAGGTCTTCTGCAGAGAGAGTGAATGCTCAGATAAATAAAACTGTGCCCCGGTGATAAGGCGGGAATAGTCATCTATTATCGCACAGAGATAGGTCTTGAGCTTTTTCCTCCCTTCCGTGACATAGGGGCCATGCATAAAGTCTGCTGTCCAGAGGATGTTGATATGTGGTGCCTCAAATGCTTTCCTCGGTTTTGTTTCCTGAGATTCAAATGCGACATTATTGGCTTTTAAAAAGTTCCGGAGGGTAACTTCAGTAAAATTTTCTGCTTCAATAATCCCTTCTGCCAGCAGGTACCGGTACAGATTACTGATGGTCTTAAATTCATACTCTTCACAGAGTTGATGTATTCTCTCTCCAAGAGGCATGGAGATCTTCCGGGATTTTCCCCGGTCTGTTCTTCGTGAAGGTTTCAAGCCTTCGTAACCTTCTTTTCTGTAAATATGCAGCCACTTTTTAAAGGTCCGGGGATTGAAGGTTGCTCGATCAACCTTGCCGGGGAAATCATATTCCCGTACAGATGCTCTTTCAAAATACTGCTTCTGATTTATACTGCTGTCATTGATTACCGGGGCTATGATACCGTATTTGAATATGGCTATTTTGTCATCTATATTCACGGGCCTATCCTCCTGGAAATTAATTTTAACAGTATTATAGCCGGAGACTGCATCTTGATCACGACATAGATTGTGTATGATGTTTAAAAAAATAAATTTCATAATTTACTGATATGCGGGGAAGCAGAATTTTTTATAAACCCTGCATGAATTTTCTAAAATTAATTCCTATCTGCAGAATTGTGATGCTGTCCCAAATAGAAATCGGGCATTCTTGCGATATTTTCTCTCTGTTTTAAAATACAGTACCGACAGGTCATATGCCCCCTTAAGAGGATGATCGTTAAGGTGTACTGGATAATTAAGGAGATAGTTAATAACTTCCCGCTGTGATAAGATATGAAAATCCGGTGGGGCACGGTCAGCATTGTAATGATGTTGAAAAAAGAGGACCAGTTTTATTCTGGCCTGTTCCATGACCTGAAGAAGATGCTGAATCATCTTCTCTGAAAAGAAAATTTCATCAGGAGTGATTGAATCTATTTTTGCAAGAGTATGCTCTACACACTCATTTGCAGCAAGTAACTGCAGGATATACATCATCAGGATTATAGAAATCCGGTTATAGGGAATCAAAGTATCAGGCAGCAGGGAAAAGGTTGTGTGTTTATGTTTTGCTTTATTTACTCTTCTGCAAAGGTATCTGGCGATTGGTATGAGTATAAAAATTATTCTATATTTTTCCGGATCAAAATCTATGGCCAACCTGTAATAGAATCCGATTCTGACCGCGCAGTTTTCCCCTCCGCAAATGGGGCATATTTCAGAAAAATCCGGAAAATCAAAAATTCCTGCTTGAACTTTTTTCCGGTAGTCCGATAATGAAATTAATATCTTAATTGGTATCTGGAAAAATCTGCCTCCTTGGAAAGTTTAGTAGTGGTACTAAAACTTCGGGCAGATTTTTTTATGTCTTCACAATTTTTTAATTGAAGATCCTTTATTTTTTTAATTTTTTTGGGAATTATACTGAAAGGGATACGGGTATTATTTAATACTGCCTGATTTTCAGGGGTTTAATTCTTTAAAATAACAGTAAACGGACATATTCTCGTTACTCATGAATCTTTAAACCTGACGAGTAAACGGAAAGTCCCGA
>CAZBFP010000026.1:0-47084 GCA_964491265.1 uncultured Leptospirales bacterium
TTTAATATGCATCCGGTTATATTTTAAACAAATGGACTTTTTCAGGAAGCCCTAAGTAAATGAATTAAAGTATTCGAACACCTGTTTATTGTTGAGCGTGTAAAAGATTTATGGTGCAACATGACTTGATAAAAATGAAGGTCATGCTTGCGATTTAAATAGTTATATAAACTATAGTAATTAAATTATAAGAATGATGTTCGATAACTCGTGCCCCCTCCGGGGGACAGGGGGAAAGGCGAAGAAGTGCTCCCGGGGTAGACAGGGGGATAAGCGAAAATAATGATGCAATTATAACATTTATATACTAAGGAAACTGTGATGAATAAAAAGGAATTTGCTGATCTTATAAAAAATGGACTTGTGATACTCGATGGTGCAACAGGCACTGAGCTTGTAAAAAAAGGTATGCCTAAAAATGTCTGCCCTGAACTATGGTGCCTTGAAAATCGTGATGCCATTAGCGTAATTCAGGCTGGCTATGCTTCTGCTGGAAGCAATATTATATATGCCCCAACATTCGGTGCAAACAGGGTAAAGCTTGCTGAATTCGGCCTTGAGGACCGGCTCTATGAAATAAATACCACTCTGACAAAAAATTCTATTGCAAGCTGCGGCAGTGCATTTGTTTTCGGCGATCTTGCTCCAACAGGGCGTTTTGTTGAACCTTTTGGTGATATGCCCTTTGAAGAAGCGGTTGATGTTTATACTGAACAGGCAAGGGCTCTTCTTGATGCAGGTGTAAGCGGATTTGTAATTGAAACAATGCTCGATATACAGGAGGCCAGGGCAGCCCTTATAGCGGTTAAGGAGCTTTGCGATCTCCCTGTTATGGTGAGTATGACATATGAGAGTGACGGAAGAACACTTAATGGAACAGACCCTGTTTCCGCTCTTATTACACTCCAGTCCCTTGGCGCAGATGCAGTGGGTTGTAACTGCTCCACAGGGCCTGATGACATGCTTAAAATTATTATTGAAATGAAAAAATATGCATCAGTACCTCTACTTGCAAAACCTAATGCAGGTGTACCCAGGCTTAAGGATGGTGAAACTGTTTTCAGTATGGATGCCGGGGAATTCGGAACTTTTGTCCCCAGGTTTATTGAAGCAGGCGTTAATGTAATGGGGGGGTGCTGCGGAACAACCCCTGAGCATATCGCTGCTGTGGCAGAAGCATCAGCAGGGGTTGTAACCTTGCACCCCCTTGTAAAAGATGTAAGCGCTGTATCATCTGCCAGGGGTACGGTCTTTCTCGGGGGGGGAAACCCTTTTACTGTGATAGGTGAGCGTATAAATCCCACAGGCAAGAAAGCCCTCCAGGCTGAACTGCGTGAAGGGAAAACAGGGATTGTTCACGATTTTGCACTTGATCAGGAGCTTAAGGGAGCTTCTATCCTTGATGTAAATATGGGGCTTTCAGGTATAAATGAGAAAGAGATGATGTTACAGTCCGTGAGACTTTTATCGCGTGTAAGCTCACTCCCCTTATGTATAGACACAACAGATCCTGAAGTTGTTGAAGCTGCTCTGCGGATTTATCCGGGCCGGGCAATTGTCAATTCAGTTTCAGGTGAGAGTGAAAGGCTTGAAAAGACCCTCCCTGCAGCTGCAAAATATGGAGCCATGATTGTACTTCTCCCCCTTGATGACAGCGGTATCCCTGAGACTATTGAAGAGCGTAAAGGTGTTATAAGGAATATAATGGAGAAGGGGCTTGAGTACGGCTATGTTCCGGAGAGCTATGTTGTTGACGGACTGGTAATGACAGTCAGTTCCGATGCTGCAGCAGCTGAGAGGACCCTGGAGATGGTGGAGTGGTGCTCCGGGGATTTAGGGGTGAACACAGTATGTGGACTTTCCAATGTCTCCTTCGGGCTCCCTGCAAGGGAGTGGATCAATTCATCCTTTCTTGCTATGGCAATAAGCAGGGGGCTCACATGCGCAATTGCCAATCCCGGGTCTGAGCTTTTAATGAACACTGTTTTTTCATGTAATGCCCTTACCGGGAGGGACAGGAATCTGAATAATTATGTTTCAAGGTTTTCTGAGGTAAAGGGGAGCCAGTCTGAGGTGAAAAAGGATTTATCTCCCGGGGAGAAGGTCTTTGAAGCTGTTCTGCGGGGGCTGGATGACAGGATAGATGAGTATGTTAAGAGTGCAATCGATTCAGGCATGAATCCTGCTTCTATTGTTGACGATTTTCTTGTACCTGCCATTGCACTTGTTGGTGATAAGTATGAAAAAAAGGAGTACTTCCTCCCTCAGCTGATTATGAGTGCAGATACCATGCGCAAAGGCTTTAATGTTCTTGAGCCTCTTTTAGTAAAGAAGGAGGGGGATGAAAGGGCCGGGAAAATTGTTATTGCAACAGTTAAGGGTGATATTCACGACATAGGGAAAAACATAGTGGCGCTCATGCTCCGGAACTACGGATTTGACGTAGTTGATCTGGGTAAAGATGTTGCAGCTGATATAATCCTTGACCGGGCAGTTGAGGAGAAGGCGCAGATTGTGGCACTCTCAGCACTGATGACAACAACAATGACCGAGATGGATACCGTGGTTTCCCTTGCCAGGGATCGGGGGCTTAAGTTTATGTTTATGATAGGCGGGGCAGTTGTTGACCAGGAATACTGTGATGAAATAGGGGCCCAGGGGTATTCCAGGGATGCCATGGAAGCGGTGAAACTGGCAAAGCGTCTTATGGCTCAGCGCTGAAGCCCGAATCACCGGAAAGAATATCAATCCCTTTATTCAGGATAGTCTTTGTGTTTTCACATTGCGAAGTATGAATAAGGGCGATTGAGGGTTTGAGTGTAATAATCTCATCCTCTTTCAGTTTTATTTTATATCGGGAAAGATTTTTTAAAAAATTCCCCCCTGTTTCCTCTGCGCCTGTTTTGACGCTGTCTGGTATTATAGATGCAATTATATCATTGAATAGGAATATATCGAGTGTATCACCTGCAAGATCCCTTATGCCGGGGTGTATTATCTTGAGTACTGTTTTTTTCTGATCATCTGTAATCTCAAGATTGTTGAATATATCAATAAGAAGGAGAGTGAACCCGGAACCGGTTTTCCCGTTTTTGTATATCTCTTCGCTGAGCTTCATGTTGAAGTAGGGTGTGCTGTAAAATCCGGTGCTGCTGTCTATAATCACATTATTGATTACCAGATATTCCTTTATCTCCTCTGCTGTATCCTTCAATTCATTCTGCACCAGGCCCAGGTCCACGTCATTAGCTGATCCGGCGAGTTTCAGCTCAACAAGGCCTGTTAAGGATTCATCATGGATAAGCGGTATCCTTATAAGTGTTCCATTCTGTGAGATATGTGCCCCTGATTTCTTTAAATAATGCAAATCCCTTATATCTATTTTGTCTAATACTGCTGAGTCTATTTTAAGGAAAGCCTTCCCTTTAAGCTCATAGGTTTTGCTCATGCTTTCTTTGGTTTTTTTTATGTAGAGGGAGATTGATTCAGGCGCCAGGTCTTTGTGGATTTTTTTAAACAGTTCAAATATTCTGGAATTCAACGCCTCGGAATTAATATCGGTTTTCCCCATGTTTTTAAGAGCTGCTCCGCGGCTTGCTCTTTTTTCGTCATTGCTGAATACCATGGCCAGTTCAGATTCCTCAATAGGTATCGGGGAATCCGCTCCATCTCCGGTATTCATCTCACCTGAATCTGTTTCCGGAGTTTCCCTGTCCTGCTCTTTCCTGCCCGATGATGACAGATTAATAGTTGTTTCTTTTATCTCCCTGTTGTCCTGAATAATCCCTTTTTTAGTAAGGAACATTAAGAAGAGTGCTGCTGCTATTATGCAGAAAATTATAATCAGTACAATTTCCAGTGCCATGCGCACCACTGTTTTCCTGTCCGGCCTGAATATGAAGGCAGCAATTGTTTTCCCTTTACCTGCGGCAGCTCCGGCTATAAAGAAAACTTTCTTTCTCCCGTCTCCCTCTGAATAGCTTTTCACTGAAGGGGTAAGTGAGACTGCCTCAAATTCACCCGATTTTATATCATTAGTTATTGCGTCAAAAACTGAACCTGAGCGGATCTCCCTGTTGTTTTTAGCAATTGCGCCGATTGTCCCTGCATGGTCCACTGACGCTATCAGTGCTATGGAATTATTTTTTTCTATGATGCTTTCGAAGGCTCTCCCTCTTTCGCTGCTATCAGAACTGCCTATCCCCTCTATCTTTTCAAAAATCGGGGTCAGAGCCCTCATTGAGTTTTCAATTTCTGCTATATAGCTCTCCCGGAGGTTTTCTGTTTTAAGTTTATAGTAGACTGTCATAGAAGCAGATATGAGCAGGAGTAGTATAATTAGAATTTTAATTCTTGTAGCCATCAATATTTTCCGCCGGGACTGTTTATTATATATTGTCGGTATATATTATTGAAGGTAATAAAAAATTTTTGCGATGGCGGATTTTTGGGATACAAAGGGAGTACTTCTTCGCTGTCCCCCCTGTCCCCCAAAGGGGGCACGAGTTATCTATTGTCACTCTGAAAATATTATTGTTACCACTTCGATAACTATTTTCTTTATATTGTTCCGCCAATCTTTTGCAAGCTCAACAATATAAAGGATTTTTTAATACTTTGATTTATCAACGTGCTTAAGTTTTTATTTTACGTGCCCCCTTTGGGGGACAGGGGGCCAATACACCGGGTAAAGGCACTCACTAAATGATTTTTCGCGAAATATCTTTTATCATTTTGATGGATCTTGACTTGTGGGTAGTAATGAGCCTGGGGACAGGGGGCTGACTTCGGTAGATGCGATGAACAAAAATAATATTACTTTTTTTCGAAAATCCGTGAAGAGCCAAAATTTTATTATGGGGCAGGGAGTTTTTCTTGTCCAATAAGTTAAGATCTGAATGAGTATTATTATAATAATAATGAAGAAAGTAGTCTTCGGGTATTTCAAATAAATAAAATCGCATGGAGTGAGATAAAAAATTTTTCTTTTTTTTTGATTTTATTATACTTAAGCTGACCTGCTTCATTATTCTTGACATTATATGGTTTATAGAAAAAATGTTTTTCAGTATAGTTTATAATGGGGAAGATTTTGTTTTTTAAAAAATCAGTTTCTGATCGAAAAATTTATCTTATTATTCTGCTCGCAGCCTTCTGGGTTATTTTAAGCGGGATGTACGACCTGTTCCATCTGTCGCTCGGTGCAGCATCCGTTATTCTTGTAGTATTGCTTAACAGAAGAGTGATTTCTCTTAATTTTTACTCTCAGGAGAGGAGCAATGCATCTTTCCGGATTCACCGGCTTCTTGTATATATTCCATGGCTTATATGGGAGATGGTTCTTTCAAGTATACAGGTTGCAGTTATTATTCTTTCCCCTAAAATGCCTATCAACCCTTCTATTATAAGATTTAAAGTCAGGCTCCCTAATATGACCTCAAAGGTTATTCTGGGGAATTCAATTTCCCTTACTCCCGGCACATTGACAATCGATATTGAGGGGGATGAGTTTCTTGTCCATGCTCTTACTGATGAAGCTTTCAGTCTCATCTCCAGCGGCAGGCTCCCCGATTATGTGGGTGCTCTTTTTCTGTCAGAGAGTAAAGATACGCTTCAGTCATTTAAAATTATCAGAACGGTTGATGAATTATAATGCATGATTTTTTTGTTTATATTTCTGTAATTCTTACAGTAGTCATATTTATCCCTTTATACAGGGTTGTAAAGGGTCCCACTGTTTTTGACAGGATGCTTGGAGCTGCTGCAATAAGTTCCAAAACAATGGTGCTTATCTGTATTATTGGTGTTGTCTACGGCAGATTTGATATGTTTATTGATATTACTCTGGCATACGCGATTCTGAATTTTATAGCTTTTATTGCTGTTGCAAAATATATAAATTCATTGAGGAATGATGATGAGTAGTATCCCTGATATTATATCAGTTATTCTTATCAGCCTGGGTGCTTTTTTCCTCTTTGTGGGGGGGATCGGTATAGTGCGGCTCCCCGATTTTTATACACGGAGCCACGCCATAACCAAAAGCGACACCCTGGGGATTATGCTTGTTCTTGCCGGACTTGCGGTTTATGAAGGGATGAATGTAAACAGCTTTAAACTCGTTGTAGCGATTATTTTTGTAGCAATAGCCAATCCCACAGGGACTCATGCTCTGGCTCGTGCAGGATTTAAATACGGTTTAAGGCCATGGCCATGGCCCTGGTTCAGAAGAAAGAAAAAAAAGAAGGTGCAACTGTAAGATGCATTGGGAACTGGAAATAACTCTTTTTATATTTTTGATAATTACTGCAATTGTTTCTATCAGGAGCAGGAATCTTATTATTGCCACTGTGAATCTTTCCGTTTTCAGCTTCCTTTCCGCCCTTATTTTTGTGTCTATGGGAGCCATTGATGTGGGCTTTACAGAGGCTGTTGTGGGAGCCGGAGTAACCGGAGTACTGTTTATTGTTATTATTTTTAATACAACACGACGGAGTGAAGATTGAAGTACCTTAGATTTTTACTGCTTATTTCTTTCGGGGTTCTCCTTGTTTACGGGTCCCTTGGCCTCCCTGACAGGGGGGATGGTGAGGCAGTCTTTAACCGGGAACTGAGCCCTGCAGGGACTGTAAATGCAGCTTCCTATCATATTCAGAACGCCTATAAAGATGCTGCCACACCAAATATGGTTACAGTGATCCTTGCAGATTACAGGAGCTTTGATACGCTGGGGGAAGTGATTGTTATATTTACAGCCGGGATTATCTGTTATCTTCTTTTAAGAAAGAGGAAAGTAAAGCATGAATAGAATTGATGAAAGTCCTATTGTACTGATTGTCTGCAGGGTTCTCTCCCCCTTTATTATGCTTTTCGGACTCTATATTATTGCTCACGGCCATTATAGCCCGGGGGGCGGGTTCCAGGGGGGGGCAATGCTTGCTGCCGGTCTTCTTATAATAAGGCTGGCCCTTGGTACAACATTATCGGAACTCCATTTCAGAAGAGCCTGGGGTATGCCGGCTGGAGTAATGGGGGTTTTAATTTTTTTCGCTATAGGACTTGTCACAATGTTTATGGGGGGGGAGTTTCTTAATTATGAATATTTTATTCTTCCCGGTATTACCGGAGCCATGCTCAGGTCAATGACAATACTCCTTGTTGAGGTGGGGGTAGGGTTGGCGGTTATGGGGATAATTGTTTCAATATATGATGACTTAATGGACGGCAAGGGTAATTAATATGGAGTTTTTCCTGGGACATTACGCATACTGGTTTATAATTGTTTTATTGTGTATAGGGCTTTATACCATTATGTTTAAAAGGAACCTGGTAAAGAAGCTTATAGGTTTAAGTATTTTCCAGTCTTCAATAATTCTTTTCTGGGTTTCAAGCGCATCAAAATGGAATGCAACTGTTCCTATCTATGATCCGGCCTATCCCATTGAAAATACAGCAAATTATATAAACCCTCTTCCCCATACCCTCATGCTTACTGCTATTGTTGTAGGTGTGGCTACTCTGGGGGTTGCATTCGCCCTCTTTGTCCTGGTTTATAAGCGTTTTAAAATTCTTAATGAAGATGTTATAATTCAGGAAATGAAATCAGAAAGCGAATAAGATGATAAAGAATTTTTCAGTAATAATACCTGCAATTTACCTCACAGCAGCACTTTTAATACCGCTTTTGCGCAGCAGGCATGAGAGGTATGCCCACTCAATCGCCCTTTCAGCGGTTTTTGCTGCTGCCTTAGTTTCAATTAATAATATTTACTATGTTATCAATAATGGTACAATACATCACCATTTCGGAGGGTGGACCCCTCCAATAGGGATTGAATATGTACTTGATCCCCTTTCAGCCTTTGTTGTTTTTGTTATCAACTCAGTAGTGTTTTTTATTCTAATTCATGCTGCTAAGGTTAATGCCATTGAATTACATTCAAAGGAGATACCATATTATTCTGTTGTTATGCTGATGATGCTCGGATTCAATGGAATGATAATGACAGGTGATTTCTTTAATCTTTTTGTTTTTCTTGAGATTTCTTCACTTTCTGTTTACGGCCTTATGGCAATGGGGGACAGAGGTTCGGCATTCGCTTCATTCAGGTATCTTCTTCTTGGAACAATCGGGGCATCTTTTTTTCTTCTCGGGCTCGGGTTTTTATATATGGTATCCGGATCCCTTAATATGTCCGACCTTAAGGAGATTATCCCTCTCCTGAGCAATAGCCCGGTTCTTATTATTGCCCTTACACTCATGGTTACAGGGGTTGGAATAAAGATGGCTGTATTTCCCCTTCACGGCTGGCTTCCCGATGCCTATACCCTGGCTTCATCTTCAACCTCTGCCCTTATTGCAGCAATCGGCACAAAGGTTTCCGCATATGTAATGATCAGAATTCTCTTTTTTGTTTTTGGTGTTGAGTATGTTACAGAGATTTTTCCTGTTACCCTTGTTCTGGGGTGGCTTGGAGCAGCGGGGATTATATACGGCTCTATTCTTGCTATTGCCCAGAAAGAGATGAAAAGTATGCTCGCTTACAGCAGTGTTGCCCAGATAGGGTATATCACCCTTGGTATAAGCATGGCCAATCCCCTGGGGTTTATAGGGGCTGTTCTTCATATCATTAATCACGCTTTTATGAAGGGTGCTCTTTTCCTTGTAGCTGCCAACTTGAGAGTGCGTGCCGGACATTCAGACATTTCCAGGCTTCATAAAGTATGCGCAAAAAAAATGCCTGTGACTATGGCATGTTTTACTGTTGCTGCTATTTCCATGATCGGCCTCCCCCCTGTTGCCGGTTTTTTCAGCAAGTGGTATCTTGTTCTGGGTGCTGTAGATAACAGGCAATGGATATTTATGGGGGTGATTCTTTTAAGCAGTCTTTTGAATGCTGTCTATTTTTTCAGGATCATAGAGAATGTTTACATCAAATCATCAGACTCTGATGAGGAGATGAAAAGCTGTACCCTGGCTGAGGATGAACCCGGTTTTTCAATGATCGGTCCTCTCGTTCTTTTTGCAATGACACTTTTACTTCTTGGGCTTTTTAACGTTTATATTGTAAACAATATAATACTTTTAATGATGCCTCCGGGGTTATAGAGAAATAAACATGAATAATGAAATGTCATACATATCATATGTCCCTTTTTTAGCAGTTATGGTTTCACTTGCAGCAGTGCCGCTTATTATTTTAAGCGATAAGAAGCCCAACCTTCGGGAGTCCTGGACTTTGATTGCCGCATTTGTCAAGTTTGCCCTGGTCTTTTCACTTGTCCCTGCTGCTATGCAGGGTTATACTGCAGAGGTTAATCTTCTGGAAATTTCTCCGGGTATTCATCTTGCCTTGAAGGCTGATCAGTTTGGTATATTCTTTGCATTGATTGCATCAGGTCTCTGGATTTTTACTTCATTCTATTCTATCGGTTATGTGCGGGGTAACAGCGAAAAGAAACAGACCCGTTATTTTGCCAGCTTTGCTGTCTGTTTATCTTCCACAATCGGCGTGGCTTTCTCAGCCAATCTCCTTACCTTTATTGTTTTTTACGAGATTCTTACTATTGCAACATATCCTCTGGTTATTCATAAGGAGACCCCTGAGGCCATAAGCGGCGGGCGCAAGTATCTTGCCTATACCCTTACAGCGGGTCTCTGCCTTATTGCAGCATCAGCATGGGTTTATGATCTTACCGGCACACTGGATTTTGCAGCAGGGGGTATTCTTAATAATGTATCCCTGAGTCCCTCAGTTGCGGTCCCCCTCTTTATGCTTTTTCTCGCAGGTGTAGGTGTAAAGGCGGGTATAATGCCGCTTCACGGGTGGCTCCCTTCCGCCATGGTGGCTCCCACTCCTGTGAGCGCACTTCTTCACGCTGTTGCGGTTGTTAAGTCTGGTGTCTTTGCTGTAATCCGTGTTGTGGGTTTTGTTTTCGGACCTGGAGTAATGGAAAATTTCAATCTTAATATCATACTTGCAGCTTTTGCAGGTACAACTATTATTTTAGCTTCATTGATCGCCCTGAAGCAGGATAATCTTAAGGCGCGGCTTGCCTACTCTACAGTGGGCCATCTTTCATATATTGTTCTTGGTGCAGCCCTTCTCACTGAAGCCGGCTTCCTGGGGGGGATTCTGCATATTGCCACTCATGCAACAATGAAGATTACACTCTTTTTCTGTGCAGGCGCAATTTATGTTAATCTTCACAGGGAGAATATAAGCCAGCTTGACGGCATAGGTAAAATTATGCCCTGGACCATGGGCGCCTTTACCATCGGCGCCATGGGTCTTGCAGGTGTGCCCCCGGTAAATGGATTTTTAAGCAAGTGGTTCCTTGCCCTGGGAGCTCTTGAAGCGGATAAATTATTTATTCTTGGTATTTTTATTATAAGCGGTCTTTTAAATGCGGCATATTTTTTCCCCATTGTGCATAGGGCCTTTTTTAAGGAAGGGGTTAATCTGGAGGGTTATGGCGAAGCGCCTCTCTTTATGGTTGTGCCGCTTGTATGTACAGCGGTATTTTCGGTGATCCTGGGTTTAGACCCGGATCTGTTTTTCAATTTTTATCAGTTTGCTTTTGAAATAGCAAACAGTTTACTCAGGTGAGTTTAATGAAGCGTATATACTGGATCATAATAGGGATTGTAACTGTAATAACCATTGTTCTTGATGTAACAGTGGCGGTTCATCCTGCATACGGCTACAGGTTTACAGCAATACCCGGTTTTTATATAGTTCTATCTTTCGCAGGGTGTATCGGGCTTATTTTCTTTGCCAAGGGTTTAGGTAAGCTTTTTATTCAGCAGAAGGAGGATTACTACGATGAACAGTAGTTTTATTATTCCTCCATTTGTTTTTATGATTGCCGGTGCGCTTATTCTCCCCTTTCTGCCTGTCAGAATTCGCTCTACAGCTTTTCTTTTATGGCCCGCTTTAACGCTATTGATGATATGTATTACACCGGAAGGTGAAATTATAAAGTATTCTCTTGCAGGGTATACCCTCATACTTTCAAATATTGATCCGCTCAGCAGGGTGTTTGGAGTAATATTTGCCCTTATTGCTTTTATCGGCGGTGTCTATTCACTTAACCTTAAGGATACGGGACAGCAGGTTGCGGCGCTTCTTTATGCCGGGGGAGCTGTCGGTGTTACTTTTGCCGGGGATTTTTTTACCCTTTTTATTTTCTGGGAGTTAATGGCAGTTTCATCCACCTGGCTTATATGGGCAGGTGGCACAGAGGAGTCACGGAAAGCGGGGATGCGCTATATTCTTGTTCATCTTTTTGGCGGAGGACTTCTTCTGGCCGGCATACTGATTCATATAAGTGATACAGGCGACACCTCTCTTCTCCCTTTTACGCAGGGGAGCAGCACAGCTTCCTGGCTTATATTAGCCGGTGTGGCAATTAATGCTGCCATTCCCCCTCTTCATGCCTGGCTTGCTGACGCCTATCCGAAAGGTTCTGTTACAGGTTCAGTTTTTTTAAGCGCCTTTACAACCAAGTGCGCAGTATATGTTCTTGTGAGGCTTTTCCCCGGTTGGGATATCCTTATTTATGCGGGTTTAATGATGACTTTTTACGGCCTCATCTATGCCATAATTGCAAATGATATACGTGAAATACTCTCTTATCATATTATAAGCCAGGTGGGTTATATGGTAACCGGCGTTGGTATTGGTACAGCACTTGCGCTTAATGGTGCAGTGGCCCTTGCTTTCAGCAATATTATTTACAAAACCCTTCTTTTTATGGGTGCAGGTGTTGTTCTTTATACAACAGGTAAAAGTAAAATGGCGGAACTGGGGGGATTTTACAGGCATCAGAAAGCTGCCGCACTTCTATACCTTGTGGGGGCATTCGCAATTTCCGGGTTTCCTCTTTTGAATGGATTTATAAGCAAGCCCATGGTTGTGAGTGCTGCAGGATATGCTCAGTATAATCTTATAATGCTTCTTCTTATACTTGCGTCAGTTGGTACATTTCTTTCTACTGCGCTTAAGCTTCCATACTTCACATGGTTTGGCGAGGAGAGGGGGATTAAGCCGGATGCCGCACCAAAGGCTATGCTTGCGGCAATGGCCATGCTGGCTTTTTTGTGTGCACTTTTCGGGGTCATGCCTGATCTTCTTTACCGCTATCTCCCCTATGATTCTTCATATGATCCCTATACAATGGCCCATGTTATAGAGTCACTTTATGTTACTATTTTTACTTTTACTGCCTTCTGGGTAGTGCGGGATAAAATGATCCCGGGAATAAATATATCTATTGATACTGACTGGTTCTACAGAAAACCGGCAGGTTTTATGCGGATTGTTTTTGTAGATTATGTTAATGCCTTTTTTGACAGGATGGAGGAACTTTCTATCTCTGCCGTAAAAGGTCTATATGAAATGAGCAGAAACCCGCTCCGTTATTTTGTTAATGACGGTTCAGATAGTAAAGAGTATTCCCTGGGCAGGTATAGACTCCAGATGCAGTCAATTATATCGCTGATCCTTATCACATTTATTATTATTGCAATTGCCGGTATTGCTTCTATTTAATTTTACATGCCAGCTCGGCAGGTTCACTGTACCGCTCCGGGATGCCCTTTTTTTAAGTCAGCTACTTATTTAAGACACTGAAATATCCCCAGACACCACTGGCAGTCACAGCACGGTATGGTGTTAATGTAGCAGTCCTGTTCAAAAGTTTCAGAGTAGATATAGTCACAGGGGCTGAAACTGCAGTTGGAGCATACAGGGTAATCGTATTGAGCTACAGTGCTTCTGAATTTTATGTAATCTTCACTGTTCCATATTTCCAGCAGATTGTTATGCTGCAGATTCCCGAAGCTTACAGGGTTAACATATTTTTTCCATCCGGAAACATGGCACTGGTATTTATGCCATAAGAAATGGCAGGGGTTAACATCCCCTGAAGCGGAAATAAAAACACTCCCTGTTTCAATAAAGTCGCATTTCTTCGCACCCCCCGGTGAAATCCCGGGGAGTATAATCTCAATCCCTGCTTTATCTGCATTTTTAACAGCTTCATCAAAAGATTGTTTTACTGCCTTTTTAAGCCCCCTGTCGTGGTTCATAATTCTGTTAATGTTTAAGAAAATATTTTTATCGTGAGCTTCATTTACCATATCCTCAACAGCTTTTACTACCAGCTCTTCATCTTCGTTCCTCGAAAACTTCCATTTTACTTTCTGGTATCTGGTAATATCGATCCCCTTCATCCGGCAGTCATTAAGCCATCGCTCATACAGTTCAACAGCAAGGTCTGTATTGTTTTCATAAGCTGTCTGCTTAAGCATATCTTCCGTGTATGGTATAAGATGGGTAACAATAAAAAATGAAATACCGTAAGCGGAAGCCTGGTCAATGACATAGGGAAGTTCATGAATATTATATCTGGTGAGTACAAATTCTATTCCGGTTTTAATATTCTTACCAGCTTCATCTGCTCCCCTGTTTATTATATTAAAAGCCCCTCTTATTGCTGATAATTCGGCACCTGATCGCATTAGACTGAAGAGTCCCGGGTTGAGTGAATCCATGGAGATGCAGATAAGGTTTAAACCCGATTTAATGAGTGAAGCTGTATTAACCGGATTTAAAAGCATCCCGTTGCTCTGAAATCCGATGCGGGACTGAGGAGGCATCAATGCTTTTGCTTTTTTTATCACTTCTTCAAGTCGGGGATACAGCAGGGGTTCCCCGATTCCATTAAGTATAAGGGTCTCTGCGTAGGGGAGTGCAGGGGCGATTTGTTCAAAGAGATCTACCGGGAAGTCCCTGTCCGGAATGCAGCCTGGATCGGTATTTTTGACACACATGGCGCAGTTAAGATTACACCTTGTTGTAGTTTCAAGGTATATTGCCGATGGGTGACTTTTCAGGTACAAGGAGGTGCTTTCCGATAGTTCCTTTTTCATGGGATTATTACCTCTTGATTAAAATAAAATCAAAATTAAGGTGAATGTCAATACGGTATTCCAAAATCCGCTTTACTTCTGCCGAATTATCCGCTATATTAACTCTTATTAAGAACTAATTATTTATAATCACAGCAATGGAGTGGACAATGGCTAAAAATATTTTAAATGAAGCACCCGATTTTAACTACAATGAAAAAGCACCTGAAATAAATGCATCTGAATTTCAGAAGGTTATTGATTCAAGAAGGTCTGTGCGTCAGTTTGAGGGCGATCCAATACCTGAAGATGTTATAAAGAGATGCATGGAGAACGCTCTTCTTGCGCCCAATTCATCAAATCTGCAGCCCTGGGAAATTTACAGAATAAAGGATAAGTCAAAGCGTCATATGATTAACAGCGCATGCCTTGATCAGACTGCTGCTGTGACCGCAGCGGAACTTTTTATTTTTGTGGCACGTACAGGAACATGGAGTAAGCATGCTGATGAAATGCTGGCTCTCTTTAATAAACAGGGGAGTGATGTGCCTAAGGCAGCGAAAAAATATTATGGTAAAATTGTTCCCTTTGTTTACAGTCAGGGGGTTCTGAATGTATTCGGATGTTTTAAATGGATATTATACTCAGTCAAGGGAATCAGCAGCGCAATAATCCGCGAGCCTGTTAACATGCACCACATGAGAACATGGGCTGTTAAGTCAACAGCCCTGGCATGTGAAAACTTTATGCTCTCAATGCGTGCCTACGGTTTCGATTCCTGCCCTATGGAAGGATACGATTCATCAAGGATTAAAAAGATTCTTGGCCTGCCTAAGGATGCTGTTATAGTTATGGCAATCGGTACAGGGAAAAGAAAGAAGGGGGGAATCTGGGGGAAACGAATAAGGTTCGATTCCTCGCGATTCCTCAAGGAGGTGTAGCAGAAATGCTGCACTTCCTGCATCCGGGAATTGGCATTAGTAAAATTGAGTTGGGAAAAAGCTGTCATTCCGGCCGAAGTGATAACGTAGAGCCGGAATCTTTTGGAAAAATCAGGAGTTATGAGATTCCCGCCTGCGCGGGAATGACAACATCTATAAAATTCTACAGCTATCCAGAAAGTTATAGTTTTGGATCTGGAAAATGTTTGACGCAGTTTCTCTTACAGGTTTTAAATAGAAAAACTTTATAGGATGGAACCGTTTAAGATGCTTTCTGCTGACCATAGTATTTTAAATTACAGAATTACTGATAATGACATTAAATCGTATAATCCCTATATTCAAAAATTGAATAAGCTGATTCATGATAATATTCATCTTGATTTCAACGGGCTTACATCACTACTTATGGATAAACGGAACGATTTTGTGACTGAATTCAGCTTTACTATACCTTATTATGAAATCTTAAGTAAAGTGGCATCTTACTCCCCCATTGTTGAAATTGGTGCAGGGAGCGGATACTGGGCAAGATGCCTCAGCGAAATGGGAGCGGATGTTTCAGCTTATGACAGATTCCCCCCTGGTGAGCATAGTCCATGGGAGTGGCAGAAAGGGAATCCATGGTTTGATGATTCCTGGTACGGCATAATTAAGGGGGATGAATCTACAGCTGCTGCCCATCCGGATAGTGCCCTTTTTATGGCATGGCCTATGCCCCAGAGTTCAATGGCATACAATGCCCTGACAGGTTATATGAATTCCGGAGGGAAAACTCTTATTTATATTGGTGATCCCCATCCTGCCTCTTCAGGTGATGAGCATTTTTATGAGCTCCTTTACAAACAGCGGGAAATTGAAACAGCTGATTTGTACAGCTGGCCAGGAATAAGTGAGAAGCTTTTAATTTATTACCTTGCATAGGAGCTGGGATAAATTTTTTTTAACTCATTCCGTTTATAAATTGCCGTTGAAAAAATGAAACTGGCTCTCCTTTCTGTTTTTAGATTTTTTATATTTTTCTTTTGCCACATACATGGAGGCATCAGCCTGTCTCAATATTTCGTCATCAATTTTTCCGGAGAGATCTTTATCGTTTAAAAAATGGTTTATGTCCCGATAATTTACAAGTCTTACCCCTATGCTCAGGCTCAGATTGAGATTAACAGCCGCGCTTATTTCAGGTGATTCCTCTTTTTTTCTATTCCAGCTTTTTGCGATATCTTTAATAATTCTTTCAACTATACTTCTGGAGTTCTTATAATCCAGACCTCCCAGAACAAGAATAAACTCATCCCCTCCATACCGGCAGATAATATCTGTTTCACGCATCCCTGAATTTTTTAATACCTGAGAGAAAGATTTAAGTACATTATCACCAAAAGCATGTCCGCAGGTATCATTTGCTTTTTTGAAATCATTGAGATCTATAAAGATTACTGCCAGGGACTTATTGAAACGGCTGGCATTTTTTATGATTTGAGGAAAGAAATCATTGAAATAGCGGCGGTTGTAAAGACCTGTGAGGGGGTCACTGGATGAGAGTTCCTCCAGCTCTTTATTTTTCTTCTCAAGTTCCTGCTGTAATTTTCTCTGTTCACTTATATCCCGGCTGATAATGAGGAAGCTTTCAGTGTTCCCAGCTTCATCTTTTTTGTATGGAACGGTGTTTTGTCCAATCCATACCTTTTTGCCCTGTATTATTGCGGGAAATTCTTTATATGTGAGTTCAATATTGTTTTCATACTGGTGCAGATAAAATTCCAATATTTCTTTTTTGTATTCCGGAATTAGAAAATTGTAGAAGTATTCATCTGCAAGGTCTCTACGGCCTGTCATCTCCTCTGTAGCTCTATTCCACTGGAGAAAACGTCCCCCTTTGGACAGGACATATATGGGGTCATGAGCGGCTTCAAACATTATTTTGAACTGTTCTTCACTTTTCTGAAGTTTAGCCTCCGCTTCTTTGAGCTGTGTGATGTCCACCATTGTTACAAAGCTGGAGCCGTCATTAAGGCGTGCTGCTGAGAAAATTACGTCTTTTGATGAGCCGTCTTTGCAGGTTATGGCAATATCTCTGTTTGTTTCACCTGGAAGAGATTTTTTTACCCCCTTCCATTTTGTGAAAATCTTTTTACGGTATTCTGAGTCGGGATAGGCCTTGTCAAACCAGACTTCTATATCGGGCATTTCTGAATAGTGGTAGCCTGTTATTTCGGTAAATTTATTATTAATAATGATAAACTTACCTTTGTTATCAATGAGCATAATAGCTACAGGGAGGCTGTTTAATATATTTATTAAATCCTCTTTATTGAAAGATTCAAAGCCGCTTACCAGGGTTTTCTTTATATTTTCTGCAGTAATTTCAGCTTTACTTGTCAGTTTTTTTCTCCACATAAATTGGATCAGCCTCTGGTTATAATCTGTTATTTTACTGTTAAATATATATTTCGGAATAATTACTTATATCATTTAAACTATAATTTCAGTAAGTATTTTTGAAATTATGGTTTAGTGCAATAATGATGCTCTAATATTCCCACTGCCTGCGGCATCGGGGGTATGGGAAGCATTTTATATTAAAAAAAAGTTAAGGAATTAACACTAATATAATTTATAAATACTCATGTCATATGTCTGCTTATTTTTTTTAAATCTGTAGGGGTATCTATATCGTTTTCCCAGCGTGCTGCATTTTTCGATGTGATAAAGAGGGCTCCTGCAAATCCGCTAACATCAATATTGTAAACACTTGAGATTATATCAAAGAGGGAATTTATAAAGACTTCTTCTTTTATTTCGCGATTCTTTACCTGCTTAATAAGCTCAAAATTCCTGGTTTTCATCAGGTAATATATTATTTTTGAAAAGACGCTGGGTGTAAGGGCTTTTCTCAGATTATAAAAAAAGTTCAGCGCCTCTTTATCTATTATTTCATCCATAACATGATGTTTAACCATGGCGCCGGAATTCCCCACCCTGGCCTGGAAATTTTCAAAGCCCACAAAGTATTTATGTTTACCTTGATTCTTGCCTCTTTTAATATACCTGTGTCTGTATGTGAGCCAGTCATCATGGAGGTCTTCAAACCGGACTATTCCAAAAGCCATCCTTACTGTAACTCCCCGGTGATCTTTTTTTTTGTCCAGTATTCTACTGTACTGGTCATGTATCCATTCCACATCCTCTGAAGTTATGCGAGGCGTGTCGCCGAAAAAAACATCCACCCTGTCACCATAGTTTATATCATTTGTGTAGAAGTCTTTCCAGTTCCCGCCAACTGATCCCTGCATCTGTCTTAATTCAAGGCGGGAGTAATTTCCGGTGTTAAATGCCTTTTTAAGGCTCTCAATGTCATTATAGAGATATATTCTGTCATACAGGGGGAGCCCCTCTTTTTCTGCACCATTTACAGCATCAAGGACATACTGGATTACAGGCTTCGAGCCTATTTTTTCAATAAACTTGTTTCTGCCCATGTAGATTATTTCACCATCATACGACTGGCGAAGCTCCCGTCTTCTTTTGAGTCTTGTAAGAAGATCAGGTTTATCGTATCCGGCAAGAATAAGCGCCACTGTTGATTTTTTTTCTTTATTTGTATGATCCTGTATCAATACTTTTATGTCCTCATATATTAGTATAATGCAGTAAGGGGGTTTTTGTTTATTATTTCAATAAGTTTTTCGATTTTTTTAAACTATTATAATCCCCGGCGGTCTTATATAATTTGTTATGTATTGAAGTTTCGTTATATTCATTAAAAGGCGGTTATTACTGATGAGTTATTCTGCAGGTATTTTATGATTTTACTGATTATATCAGATCTGCATATAGGGATCAATGATCCCAATAATGATGTGTTTAAATGGAACCCCCATAGTTTTATCAAAGTTATGGATTCCTATGTAAAAAAATATAGAGTTGATCAGGTAATTTTGAATGGGGATATTTTTGAGCTCTATAAGTATTCCTTTGAAGAGATTAAAAAAGCAAATCCTGAGCTTGTTGATTACCTCCAGCAGTTTTACTATATAAACGGGAATCATGACAGCTTATGCGAGTTCGGCCATGATTTCTGGGAACATACAAACAGCAGGGGGGAGACAATTTTTATTGAGCACGGCCATAATGTTGACTGGAGAAACGGTTCCCCTTCAGGGAGATTTATTGCCAGGGCTTTGTATCTTTTTCTTAAAAAGCTTGTCATATTCAAGAGTGTACGTAAATTATATTACAGGATTGTTGAGTGGCAGGATCAGCTCCACCGGATCCCCAGGAAGTATGATCGTTATAAGTATCTGAATTATGCCTTAAAGCTGCTGCTGAAATATGATACAATAATTCTGGGGCATACTCATAAGCAGGAGTTTGTTAAGACATATTTTATTAATAAGAAGAAGAGATATTTTAACAGCGGCACATGCTGTCACGGAAAGTTTGAAGGGATGATTCTTAATACCGAAACATCCTATTATGAATTTATTCATCCTCACAGAGATACAGCTCAGGATGATGATGAGGAGATTTTTGAAGAGGTCTGATAATATTACTTAGGGAGATTTTTTATGGATAAAAAATCCAAGGAGATTAAGAGGGGTATAAGGCTCGACATCAGGAAGCCGCCCAAAATTGAGACACCTGCAAATGTCTACAAAAGAAAGGCCAAGCATAAAAGAGGGTATGATGATAAAAGTTCATACCCTCTTTTTATTTCAATTCAGGGATAATTTTTTTAAAAAAATTCTTTTCAAATATTTAAATTTATGATATCTTCCTTCGGTATAAGCAATTCTGTCATTTTTTAATAATATACAATCACAATGGAGTGCATAATGAAGAAGTTTTTTCTTTTCTTTATATTTTTAATCTTATCATTACTTTCCCCGATTCCCGGGGTTTCTGAATCTGATGTAATTTTAAATCCCCTGGAACCTGTAAAAACTGATAATCCCAGGGATACAATGCAGACTTTCATGAATGCAATGGAAAAGTATAAGGAAGGGAAAGAGAAAAGGGATCCTCTTCTTGCAGGATATATAGACAGGGCTGTGAGATGTTTTGATCTGAGCGGTTTTATTTTTGTTGAGCAGCAGCAGAGGGGGAGGGAGGCAGCTATCCTTCTTAAAGAGGTGCTGGACAGAGTAATTATAATTGATTATTCAAAAATTCCTGAAAAAAGTGATGTTCCGGGTGGGAAACTTTTAAGATGGAGGCTTAAAGGTACAGAGATTGTTATCTCCATGCAGGAATCGGGAAACCGTGCCGGGGAATACCTCTTTTCAGCAGATACAACCATGAGGATGAGAGAATTTTACGACAAGGTTAAGCATCTCCACTATAAAGAGGGGTCGGGCGGCGGAGCTTTGTATCAGGATACATTTGTTGAAGAGAATGTACCGGTTTATATGAGAGATAAGGTTTTTTATTTATATATATGGCAGTGGGTTGGACTTTTTTTTGCAATTCTGGCGGGGCTGGTGATCAGGGTATCAATTAAGTTTTTAGTCGATTTAATCAATTTTGTTTTTCAGAAAAGATCTGGTGTATGGCTTAAAAAAACTGGCGCGGCTTTTTCAGGGCCTACGGGCTGGCTTGGCGCTATTCTTTTCTGGTACATTACTCTGTATTTTATGGGATTTGAAGGTATTGTATTAACTATTTTTAATGTGCTTCTCAAAATATCTCTAAGCGGTGTTCTGCTCTGGCTTATATACAGGCTCATGAATGTTCTCTCAGATTTTCTTTTGGATGCCGCTTCTAAAACCGAATCAACACTTGATGACCAGCTTGTACCTCTTCTCAATAAGGCAATGAAAGTCTTTGTAATTATTTTCGGTGTACTTTTAATCGTACAGAACCTTGGTGTTAATGTTGTTTCTGTTATGGCTGGTCTTGGTATAGGGGGTTTTGCTATTGCCTTTGCTGCCAAGGACATGGTGGCAAACTTTTTCGGATCTCTAATGATACTTTTTGATTCACCATTTCAGGTAGGTGACTGGATTGTTGTCGGTAATGCTGAAGGTACAGTTGAGGAGATCGGGTTCAGGTCTACAAAAATACGTACTTTTTATAATTCACTGGTTTCTGTTCCAAATGCTGATCTTGCCACCAAAGAGGTGGACAATATGGGGAGGCGCGAGTACCGCAGGGTAAGAGAGGTAATTGGTGTAACCTATGATACTCCGCCGGAAAAGCTTGAGGCATTTCTGGAGGGGATAAAAAATATTATTAAAAGTAACGGGAGTACAAGGAAAGATTTTTTTCACGTTGTTTTCAGCGGATATGGAGATTCCAGTCTTAATATTCTTCTTTATTTTTTCCTTAAAGTTCCTGACTGGTCAAGCGAACTGGTTGAAAAACAGAATGTTTTTGTTGAAATTCTCCGTCTTGCTCACGATCTTGAAGTAAGTTTTGCTTTCCCCACTCAGACTCTTCATATTGAATCTTCTCCGGATAAAGATAATACTGAAATCAGATTGAAATATGAACTTGATGAGATAAAAAAAATTGCCGCGGAATATGGACCCGGGGGGACTTCAGCCCGTCCGTCAGGGCTGGGGATATTTATGCCGCCGCATAAGGAGAAGGGCTGAGATTATATTATAAGGATTTTATCCTAAATTCTTTTTTAATATTACAGCGAGTTCATCAAAAGTAAAGGGCTTTTTAATACTCGCGGTAAAACCGGATTTTTCAGGGTCAGACATTACAGGGTTATCCCCATAACCGCTTGAAACAAATACCGGAAGGTCGGGATAGAGCTTCCGGATAATTTCAATTGTGTCGAGTCCACCCATTCCGCCCGGGATAGTTAATCAGTAAATATTTTTTCATCAATCCCTGCTGTAAGGACATTTTCGTCAATCAGTGTAAGGAAAAGGCTCTGAATTTTCGGAACCTCATACTTAAAGAAAAATTTCATTGTATGGATTTTAGAATCATAAAAGGCGTTTAAAGTGCCATCGCTCTCTTTCTTCTTCCCCTCTGCCGCGGCAATACCCTGAAGGAGCCATTGCCAGGCAATGGTAATAATCCCTGTAAGCTCAAGGTATAGGGTAGCATCTGACAGAAATACTTCATTGTCCGATGAATTCTCCTGTTTTGTGAGGTACTCTGTAACAGACCTGAATATATGAATATTGCTTTCAAGAAGATTTCCGTAGTATGCAAGTTCCGGATAGGCTGTACTTTTTTCTGTTGCAGATGTAATTTGATCAATAAAAAGTTCAAAGGCTCTCCCTTTTTTCATGAGCACTTTTCTGCCAAGCATATCCTGCCCCTGGATTGCGGTTGTCCCTTCATGTATGGGATGTATCCTTGAGTCTCTGAAATAAAGCTCCACATTAAAATCGCTGCAGTAACCGTAGCCTCCAAGAATCTGTATAGCAGCGCTGGTTGAGAGAATGCCGTTTTCAGCAGGGTATGATTTCGCCACAGGTGTGAGAAATTCTAGGAGAAGATCATATTTCTCCTTTTCGCTGTCACTGGAGATTGTTTTAAGGTCAACATATTTACCGGTTTGAAGAGCAAGAGAAAGAGATCCTTCAGATATGGCTTTCTGGTACAGCAGCATTCTTTTCACATCAGGGTGGCTGATGATTGGGCATTGTGGAGCAAGGGGATTTTTGTCATTCAATGGACGCCCCTGGGCCCTCTCCCCGGCATATTTCAGGGAATCGTAATAAGCGGCAGATGCAATCCCGGCTGCTCCAATCCCCACATTAATTCTTTCTTCATTCATCATCTGAAACATATATGCAAGCCCCATATTCTCCTGCCCCAGGAGCCAGCCCCTGCAGTCTCCATCCTCACCCATATGAAGCTGTGCTATGGGTGACCCTCTGTAGCCCAGTTTATGCTCAATCCCTCCGCAGAAAAGATCATTCGGCTCAAGCCCCCCTTTGCCGTCACCTCTAAGTTTCGGTACAGCAAAAAGGGATATCCCCTTAACACCTGCCGGGGCTCCTTCTATCCTTGCGAGCATAAGGTGCACAACATTATCCACCGCGTTATGGGTTCCGCAGGAGATAAAAATTTTCTGGCCGCTGATAAGATAGAATCCTTCATTTGTCGGCTTTGCTTTTGTCTTAATATCTGAGAGTGAACTCCCTGCTTCCGGTTCTGTCAGGGCCATTGTTCCCTGCCACTCCCCGGAAAACATTTTAGGGAGAAAAAAATCTTTCAGCTCATCCGGGGCAAATGCTGCAATCAATCCTGCTGCTCCCGATGTGAGGCCCGGGTATACGCTGAGTGAATAATTTGCAGCTGAGAATATATAGTTTGCTGCTGCTGTGGCAATATAGGGGAGCTGCTGTCCCCCTGCTTCAGCAGGGAAGTGGGCTGAGATAAAACCGACCTCACCGCACTTTTGTATGAATTTTTTTACTGAGGGGTGAACATAAACCTGTCCCTCTTTATATTCCGGGGGATTAGAGTCCATCTCCCGCAGGCAGGGACGCATAATATCTACTGCAAGCTTGTGGGCTGTGCCGATTATAAGATCGATTGACTCCCTGTTGAACTCTTCAAAATAGGGGTCTTTAAGGAATTCTTCTATATTAAAGACATCGTAGAGTAAAAAATCAAGGTTCAGCCTGCTTATAAACTTCTCTTCCATCATGGTCCCCCCGGCGACTGGAATTTTTTATATACTGATTTTATGAATATTTACAGTGTTAATTCCTTAACTTTTATTTTAAATAAAATGCTCTAATATCCCCGCCGCCGTAGGCGGCGGGGATATGGGAAACATCATTATTGCACTATAAAATATCTTTAGGAATAATTACTGGAATATTTATGCAGATTATTATAGCTCATAAAGTTTTACAATAAAAAAACAGCTTGCACAAGCTTTTTAATTGTTAGATTTGAAGCCTGATTGCGGCCTTATTTTCCTGGAGTTTTATATAACTTGACTTGAAAAAAGAGGCAGGTTTATGGTCGAATGTGGTAAATTTTGCTATTATTAAATACAAAATAATTATTGGAGTATGTTTGTAATGATGAAAAAGATTTTTGTAAATAGTTTATATCTCCGGATACAGTCACTAATTATGGTGTTTTTTCTTGCTTTTCTTATCTCCTGCGACTGGGGGAGCAGCAGCAGTGGGGGAGGTGGAGATTCAAATAGGATTACTAATCCTACTGACGGAGTACAGAATCCTCCATCTGTAAATTTTGCTCCTTCGGCAAGTGCAAAATGGACAATAATGGTCTACCTTGATGGTGATAATGATCTTGAGCCTTTTGCTTTATTAGATTTCCAGGAGATGAAAACAGGAATGGCTGCACTTGGTGCTGAAGCAGGTGATCCCAGTCAGTATATTAACTTAATTGTAATGATAGACCGAATCCCAGGTTACAGTAATGCTGAACTGGAGGGTGAAAATTTCACTGACACCCGATATTTTAAGATAACAAAAGATGGAGCGACTCGGCTTGATGATGGTGGAACTGGAGATGGCCATGTCGCAAATCTTGGTGAAAAAAATATGGGTGATCCTGCCACATTAACTGCATTTATTGATTACTGCAATACATATCATAGTGCGGATCATTATGCTTTAATCCTCTGGAATCATGGAAGTGGAGCCCGCTCTTCTAACCTGGATGAGCCTTTGGCCGTAAAGGATACATCATTTAAAAAATCTCTGGATAAACCGATGATTATCGGCTCAGCACAGAAAGGTGTAAAAGCAATATGTGATGATGAAACAGATGGGGATATTTTATATATTGATGAAGTACAACAGGCAATAGCTGATTCAAGTATAACTAAACTTGATATAATCGGTTTTGACGCCTGCTTAATGGGGACAATAGAAGTAGCATACGAATTCAGGGATCTGGCTGATTATATGGTAGGTTCAATGAACCTTGAGTGGGGGAATGGATGGGATTATAACCGTTTATTCAGCGGAATGACAGGTAATTCATCTGATGCAAAAGAGCTTGCAAAGCTTATGGTTAAGCAGTATAGAGATTCTACTTCTACTACTTCCTCGGAAACACAGTCTGCCACTGATTTATCTAAAATTGCAGCATTAAAAACAGCAGTGGATGCTTTTGCAGTTAAGCTTGCAGCAGAAAATAAAAAAAGTAGAATTGAAACAACAAGGGATCTGTCTTATAACTTTTATACAAGTGATGTTGATTCAATAAACTATCCTTATTATGATCTTGGAGATTTTGCATATCAGATTTCTACTGATACAGGTTATTCCGAAGATCTGAAAAACAGCGCTGAGACAGTAATAACAAAACTTTCTGAAACAGTTGTTTCTGCATATGCCAATACCGGTTTCGGGAATTACTACGGCACAGGTGCTGAAGTAAAGAGAGGCCTTTCAATATTCTTTTCCAGAGGAAATTTAACATATTGGGATGATTCCCATTATGCATATCAGTGGTGGTACACAAGTCGAAATATTGTTTTCGACTATGGAACTGATTTTGAATATGGCAGAATTGATTTCTGCGATTTTAATGATAACGGATCAGTTGAAACATGGAAGGAATTAATGGAGTATTATTATAATCCAGGCGGAACTGCAAGTGCTGACACGTTTTAATATAAAGTAACATGGGAAAATCTGTAATTTTATACCTCGAAGCCCTCTCCACTGTGGGGAGGGCGCGCCGGTAGGCGGGGTGGGGTCAGAAATTCGAAAATTTTAAAGCAGTGTCAATTTAAAAGTATATAAAAGTATATAAAAGTATATAAAGGAAGCATACATGAAAAAATTAAAATATATTCTGCTCATACTAATAGCCTTCACAGCATGTGCATCAACAATTCAGGTAAACCATGACATAAGTTATGATAAAAAGGGGACACGCTCTGAGCGCCGCAATGGGGAGCTTATAGTAAATAAAGTAAAAATTCCCCCTGTATTTGATTCAGTCACTGTTGACAATAAAAGCTATATCCTGATTACCAGACCCCATATTTTCGGAGATCACGGGTATTTCCCTTCACCGGATAAAATTGCCGCAGAATCATCTCCAGAAACTTTATCGAAAGAACAGGTTAACAGGGGTTTTTATATTAGTGAAAAGCAATATAAAAATACCCCCCAAACATGGTTTTATGTAAAATGGGACAATACAGGCGCCTTTATAGATTCTGCCCGGATTAAAGAGGTTTTAAATCAGGAGCCTTTTAGATCTCTTCCAGATAAGGTTAAAGGTTCTCACCTTAAAATGAGAAAACAGTAGAAGTTAAAAATAAAAGTAATAACAGCGCCTGACTCATTGCTATGGGTCAGGTGCTTTTATTAAAATAACTTGACAAGTTGTCATTTAATTATTATTATATAAAGTATGAAAACACTACAGGTAGCAGATCTAAAGGCTAATTTTTCTGAAATTCTTGAAGATGTTAAAAAAGGTGAAGAAATAACTATTTCCTTCGGCAGAAAAAAAGAAAAAATTGCGGTTATTGTCCCATATTCAAAATATAAAAAAAGTATGAACCGCAAACTTGGTATCCTCGAAGGGAAGGCTTCATATGAAATTCCAGAAAATTTTAAATTTACAGATGAGGAATTTCTTCGGTCATGAGATATCTTTTAGATACTCATGTGCTCATATGGTCTTTGTTTGATAGAAAAAAAATATCAAAAAAAGCAGCTTCAATAATCGTAAATCCTGATAATGATATTTATGTGAGCCTGGTTTCATTCTGGGAAATTGCTTTAAAGTATAGTATTGGAAAATTGTCACTTCATAATATTAAGCCTGATGAACTCCCCGGATATGTCAGAGACTCGGGATTTGAAATACTATATCAGAATGAGGTTGAGGTATCTTCATTTTACAAACTACCGGTTCTCGGGCATAAAGATCCCTTTGATCGAATGATTATCTGGCAATCTATTCAAAATGATTTACATCTAATTTCAAAGGATAGTTCTCTATCTTTATATACAGATTATGGTTTAAAAATAATCTGGTAGCAGCTGATTTATGACCCAATTCCGTTTTTATGCTTTATTCAGATCTTTCCAAAGACTAATCCCCCTTCTTCCCTAATTTGTAATTTCTGAAGTACAATAATGTATCAATCCCTATCATAATAAGATTCAGGATGTAGAGAAATATAACATTATCTGGATTATAAAATATCTTGTGGAGAATCCCTGATGTATATCCGCATAGGAGTATAATCAGAAAAAAAAGACTCTTCCCCTGAATCGAACGTGATGTATAGGACCTGTATATAGAGAAGGGCCAGGCTGCGCCAAAGCATACAAGCATTATTATTTCAAAAATACTCATGTTAATTACCTCATGTAAAATTATAGCTCATTGCGGATTTTTGGGATATAAAGGGAGTACTTCTTTGCTTTTCCCCCTGTCCCCCAAAGGGGGCACGAGTTATCTATTATCACTTGTAAATATAATTGTTACCACTTCGATAACAATTATATTTACATTGTTCCACAAATATTTTGCAAGCTCAACAATATAAAGGATCTTTTAATACTTTGATTTATCAACTTGCTCAAATTTTTTATTTTACGTGCCCCCTTTGGGGGACAGGGGGCTGACTCCAGAATATGTGGAAAAAAATAATATTATTATTTTACACAAAAATCCAGGAAGAGCCAAAATTATCTATGAAGAGCAGAATCCCCACGCTGCAGGTGTCAAGATATTAAAGCAGGGTTTCTAAAGGTGCGAATTAAATTTCGGGTAAAGTTCTCCATGCGTCAACTGCCCTCACCCGAGCGAGCCTGAAGGCCGCTCACCCTCTCCCTGACTTCGTCCGGGAGAGGGTTTTTGTATAAAAATATTGTTTTTTTGATGTAATACACCTTCTCCCGCTTCAGCGGGAGAGGGTGGTCAAGCGGCAGCGATGATCAGGTGAGGGCATGAATGATTATTTATTCGAAATTTAATTCGCTCCTGTTTATAAGGCCTAACCTTTAAAATAAATTTCTTGACCCATTTGCAATAGCCAAATATATCAGGTATATAAATGAAAAAAACAAAAAAGAAAATAAATGGTGATCCAGCTCCCGTCAAGGTAAAGAATAGAATTGCCAGCCTTGACTTTCTTCGCGGTATTGCTGTTATACTTATGGTTCAGCAGCATACAGGTTTCTGGTTCTGGAATAATAAGGGATCAATTGCCTCATCCATGAGTGACTATCCCCTCATGGTAATAGTAAACGGGCTTGGCGGAATGGCAGCGCCCCTCTTTATTGCACTGGCCGGTACAGGGGCAGCCTTAATGCTCTCTGCAGGCGCTTCGGGCAGAACAATGATTAAAAGGGGTGCTGTAATTATTCTTTTTGGCTATATCCTTAATGTGTGCACTCCGGCCTGGTTCTCCCCCGGATCATGGTATGTGCTGCACCTTATAGGGAGTGGAATAATTCTTTCGCCATTACTGATGAAGGCTTCGGTGCGGATACTATCTGTAATATCGATTATCTGCATTGCAGCTTCTTCTATTCTCCTTACATATTACGATCTCCCCAGATACTTTTCAAATGAGCAGATGGCTGCCTTTTCAGGATTGCATGATATTATCCTCCTCGCCTCTGCAGCGGGAAATTTTCCTGTCTTCCCATGGCTGGCTCTTTTCGTAGCGGGGTTGATTTGCGGCAGATGGATTGTTTCAGGTGAGTATAATAATATTTTCAAGGCATCAATAGCGATGTTCATTGCTGTAATAATTCTCCTTGCAGTAAAAACCGGCGGTTTTCAATTTATCTATTCACCCATGGGATCAAGGGTTTTTATGGTCAATCTCTATATGTATCCCGCTTATCCGGTTCAGTTTCTGTTTCTCTCTGCTCTTTCGCTTTTATCTATATATTTGATAATGGTGATTCATAAAGGGGGGAGATTAAGCTCCGAAAATATTATTGCACTTACAGGCCGTGTTTCATTAACAATCTTTATGCTTCACATTATTATTATCAGAAATTTTATGGTGGAAACAGGATACTGGAAAACTTTTACTGCATCTGAAGCAACCCTTCTGCAGATAGCAGTTTTATTGGTAATGCTGGCAGGGGTGAAGCTCTGGAGCAGAATAGATTTCAGGTACGGATTTGAGTGGCTTCTGAGAAGGTCGGGTTAATGAAATTGCTGTTGACAGAAAATCAGAGAATTATATTTTTTTCAGTGTTAATTCCTTAGTTTTTATTTTAAATAAAATTCTTTAATATCTCCGCTGCCGTAGGCGGCGTAGATATGGAAAACATTATTATCGTACTAAAAAATATCTTTAGGAATAATTACAGTGTTTTTTTAAAATTCATTTAGCTGAGAAAATACTTAATTGTAACATAAATGGAGGCTTCTATGTCATGTATAATTACAACTTCAATGATCTTTACTCTTATTGAATTAACGATTATTGCTTCAGGAATAACCCTGGTGCATATTGCGGGTATAAAAATACTAAGCATTTATAAAATGAAGAAAGTTCTGGTTAAGCAATAGTTTTATAAGGCTTTCCCGGTCGATTCGGGATCAGCCGTAAAAAAAATTTTTATGACAATATTTTTAATTACTATAAAGAATGCTTCCAGATATAAGTAATGCCATAATACTCTTCGGCGGCGGCCTTGCCTTTCTTCTCGGCTTTGTGCAGCTTTTAAGGCCGGAGAGGACAATAAAAAATATTCTCCTTTTTGTTATATTTATCTGCATTGCAATTATCCAGCTTCAGGAATTTTTTGTGGCCACTACCCCCGGTTACAGCAATAGCGCCGGTATGCTCCTGCTTCTCCTGTCCAAGTTTGTGCTCGGTCCTGCATTATATATTTTTTATCTCACTGTTTTTAAAAAAGGGTACGCTTTTACTGCTAATGAGTTTGTTCATTTTATCCCCCTTGTTATTGCCTCACTGGCAGTTATAATTCTTACACCTGCAGACGGGTACAGTTATTCAGTAATGGATGGTGTTTACAGGTTTCTCCTTGATCACTCCATGCTCGATCATCTCCACTCACTCGGCTTTGCCCTTATACTCGGTTATATTGTATCTATACTTTCCAGGATGGATGTTATTCATGTGGTAAAAGATCCTGCCAGGGACAGGATTACAGCAGTGGCTCTTACTGTTATGATTGTTCTCTTCTTTATTATCTCACTGATAATTATTTCATTGATTACTGACCGCCCCTTCTATTCAAGAGCAGCTTTGATTTTAATCAGTTTTTTTATAATATACTGGTTTATAATAGGACAGATCTATCCCGACATGGTTATCTCTTTTGCAAAGAGGAACAGGCAGAACGAAAGGGTGGAGGCCCTTATGCTCGGGATTGATATAAAAAAGATCGAAGCCATGATTGATGAAATTCTTGTTAAGGAGAAGCTTTTCTGTGATGAGGATATTACAATTAAACGCCTTGCAGATCATCTTGGCATAACACAGCAGCAGTTTTCCGCTTATCTTAATCATTATCTGAAGGTTAATTTTAATACATTTATAAACAGGTACAGGGTAAAGGAATCGATCCTCCTTATGCATGAAGAGCCGGAGAGGCAGCTCCTCTCAATAGCCTTTGCAGTAGGTTTTAATTCAAAGTCAGTATTTTACGAAGCTTTTACAAAAGAGACAGGACTCTCCCCGGCCCGCTACAGAAAACAGAAAAACCTCAATTAAAAAAGTCCGGATTTTTTTATCCGGTCGATAAATTTTTTTAACCCCTCTATACTACAATCAGAAATCTGCGGATTTCCATGAAATGCAGAAAAATTATTTGTTCAGGTATCTATTGGCCCCCTGTCTACCCCGGGAGTACTTTGTCGCTTCGCTCGGGTGCCCTGGAGGGGGCACGGAATAGAGTTAAGGGCTTAACAGTTTCGTAACTGCCCCCAAAACCCCCCGGAGGGGGGCTTATAGGCTGTGATACTGAACTTTCCATTTTTTTAAAAGAGATTAGAAGTCCCCCTTCGGGGGACAGGGGGGTAAACAGGGAGAATAGATTTCCCCTGTTTGTTAAAAAATAGATGAGCATAAATATAAAGATTTAATCTGAAATATAGAGGTTTAGTAAATGGAAGTATCAAAAAATGTACTGGGAATCGATGCTGGATCGATTTCAATTTCTCTGGTAGTAATGAATAATGAAAAGGAAATACTTTATAGTGATTACAGGTTCCATGAGGGGCATGTAAAAGAGACGCTTCAGGAGATGCTTAAAGGTACTGATTGTACCGCTATAGGGTGTATGGCTTTATCCTCCTCCTGTCCCGATATTTTTTCAGCAGGTGAACAATTCGATAACAGAGTTGCTGTAATCTCTGCGGCAAAACATATCTATGGAACATTCGATTCACTTATGATAATCGGGGGTGAGAAGTTCGGTCTTGCCCTTTTTGATAAAGAGGGTAATTATCTTAATTACAGATCAAATTCATCCTGTGCTGCAGGCACAGGGAGTTTCCTCGACCAGCAGGCCAAAAGGCTCAATCTTCAGGATATAGAAAATTTCAGCAGAATTGCAGCTGAGAACAGGGGTGATGTGCCGGGTATAGCCTCCCGCTGTTCGGTTTTTGCTAAAACTGATCTTATACATGCCCAGCAGGAGGGGTATAGCCTTGAGGGGATATGCGACGGTCTCTGCCTGGGCCTTGCACGGAATGTTGTTGATACACTTTATAGCGGGGATACCCCTGCAGGACAGATAGTAATGGCAGGTGGAGTGTCAAAAAACAGGGCTGTGGTTAAACACCTGGAAAAGCTTACTGGGTGCGAAATCCTTATTCATGAAAAGTCCCATCTTTTCGGAGCAATAGGGGTTGCTCTTTTATTGCTGGAAAAGAGGGCTGAATCCGGATCAGCTATGGCGGATAATTTTACTGTAGAGGATATTTTTCGTAATGAAGAACAGGTCAGGGAATATCACTATGAGCCACTGGAGCTTAAAATGTCAGGGTATCCGGAGTTTGAAAGCTTAAAGTCCTTCATGTTTAAGTCCGCCCTTTACCCCCTGTCTACAGAGGTGGAGGTTGATATTTATAAAGAGCTCCCCCGGTCCGGTGAGTTAGATCTTTACCTGGGGATAGATATAGGTTCTACAAGCACAAAAAGCGTACTTCTTGATATGGATAATGAGGTGGTTGCAGGGCTTTATACCCGCACCTCCGGGAGACCTGTTGAAGCTGTACAGACAATATTTGAAGCGCTCCACAGTATAGAGGAGAGTGAGGGGTGCAGGTTTAATGTTCTGGGGGCAGCAACAACCGGTTCAGGAAGAAAATTTATAGGGAGTATTATCGGGGCGGATGTTGCCCTTGATGAAATTACAGCTCACGCAAGGGCTGCCTATATGCTGGACCCTGAAGTTGATACTATTATTGAAATAGGGGGGCAGGACGCCAAGTTTACTACTATGAAGAACGGCAGCGTCACATTCTCTATTATGAATAATGTCTGTGCAGCAGGTACCGGAAGCTTTATTGAAGAGCAGGCGAAAAAACTGGGGTGCCCTTTAAATGAGTATGCTGCAAGGGCGGAGTTCCGCCCAGCGCCTCTGGCAAGCGACAGGTGTACTGTCTTTATGGAAAAAGATTTAAATTACTATCTTGGCCGCGGTTTTTCAACAGGTGAGGTGCTTGCTTCTGTCCTCCATTCAGTAAGGGAGAATTATCTGACAAAGGTGGCAATAGAAAATAATATAGGTGAAAGAATATTCTTCCAGGGTGCTACAGCAAAAAACAGGGCCCTTGTAGCTGCATTTGAACAGAGACTGGGTAAGCCTATTATGGTTTCAAAGTACTGTCATTTAACAGGTGCTCTGGGGTGCGCGCTCCATCTCTCCGATATCAAAGCTGCAGGTACTTCCTTCAGGGGGATAGGGATTTACAGACAGAGTATTCCGGTAAGGTCTGAGGTTTGCGATTTATGCACAAATAGCTGCAAGGTTAAGGTTGCTGAAGTTAATGGCGAATCTGTAGCTTTCGGGTTTTTATGCGGACGTGATTATGAAACAAAAAAATTTGTGAATAACAGCAGTTCCGGTTTTGATCTGATTAAAGAGAGAAATAAAATATCAGATTCGAAAATTGCAGATAATAGTAATTTCGATTTTACCCTGGGCATACCTGCGGCATTGTATCTTTTTAAGGATCTGCAGTTATGGAAGGACTTCTTTGCACTCATGGGTGTAAAAACTGTAACCAGTGAAAAGTATAAAGAAGGGGTAAGGGAGGGTAAAAATATTTCCGCTGCGGAATTCTGCGCGCCCATGTCTGAGATGCACGGCCATGTTGCCCATCTTGCGGGGAGATGTGATTATGTTTTCCTCCCTGTGTACATTGAAACAAAATCAAAGGAGCCTGGTGTGAGGAGGCAGTACTGCTACTATACCCAGTACCTTCCACCCATAATAAAAGCATCATCCTCAATTGACAGCAGTAAAATTCTTTCACCCCTTCTCAGGTCAGGGAGCAGTATTGCAATTGTAAAGCTGCAGCTTTTAAAAATGATGAAGAGGATAACCGGCGGTAAAATAAATTATATGCAGGTTTCATCCGCATACGACAGGGCTTTGAAAAAACAGCAGGAGTCGGCCTTAAAACTTAAGAATCTTTATACTGAAACATTTGATAAAGACTCGGTGAATATTCTTCTTCTTGGAAGGGACTATACTGTATTATCAAGGCATATGAATAAGGGGATACCCGATATTTTTTCAAGGCTTGGATCAAAGGTTTTCTTTCAGGATATGCTCCCTGGAGTAAATGATATTAAAGAGGGGGGGAGTTTTACAAAGTCTATTCACTGGAATTATGCTTCGGAAATACTTGAAGCAGCTTATATTGCTGCAGAAACAGAGGGACTTTACCCTGTATTTGTTACATCATTTAAGTGTACACCCGATTCCTATGCTGTGGAATATTTTAAAAAAATAATGGATGCATATGAAAAGCCCTACCTTATACTTCAGCTTGATGAGCACGATTCAAGCGTAGGTTATGAAACAAGAATTGAGGCAGGGGTCAGGTCTTTCCGTAATCATTTCAGCAGTAATCATATCAAGTTTACACCTGAAGAGCTCTCTGTTATACCTTCTGTGCTGAGCGGAGCCGGATCCCTTACAGGGAAAACACTTCTCCTCCCCCGCTTTGACAGCATCCTTGGCGGGTTCATGGTTTCTGTTCTTAAAAATGAGGGGATTGATGCAAGGCTTGTGGATGAAAGCCGTGACTCAATACAGCGGAGTTTAAGCCACAACACCGGCCAGTGTATACCTCTTAATATTATTGTTCAGAATTGCGCAGATTATATTAAAAAACATAACCTTGACCCGGCTAAAACTGTTATGTGGAATATCTGCTCATCAATCTCCTGCAATCTCGGGATGTTCCCCTATTACTGTAAAACCCTTATTGAGTCAATGGGTGAGGGCTATGACAAAGTTCAGGTCTATGCAGGGGACTTAACCTTTACAGATATTTCAATTAAAACATCGGTGAATATGTATCTTGCATTTATGTTCTCCGGAATGCTGAGACGTATGGGATGTCACATACGTCCCTATGAAAAAGTTAAGGGTGCAACAGACATGGCAATAGAAAAATCTGCCGCGATTATCTCCCATGCTTTTCGTAACGGAACATCAAAGCAGAAGGCCCTGAAAAAGGTTGAGGCAATGTTCAGTAAAATTGAGGTGAGCCGTGAAGAGAGGCCCAAGGTTGCAGTATTTGGTGATCTTTATGCCAGGGATAATGATGTACTTAATCAGAATCTTATAGATGTTATAGAGAGAAACGGGGGAGAGGTTATAACTACACCATATAGTGAGCTTGCCAAAATTATTGCAGATCCTTATATACGGAGATGGTTTAAGGAGGGGAATGTATGGGGGGCGGTGACCTCAAAAATACTGATGAAAGCTATCTCTCTTTTTGAAAGGAGGTATTCCCCCTATTTCAGCAGGGTTCTCGGTGAATCCGCATCAATTTCACTCCCCTCTGTTGATGAAGTTCTTAAAAAATTCAATCTTGAGATTGAGCACACAGGTGAGTCTATGGAGAATGCCCTGAAAATTTATTCTCTCATAAACCATTATCCGGACATTTCACTTTTTGTGCAGACAAACCCTGCATTCTGCTGCCCTTCACTTGTAACTGAAGCAATGGCAGGGAAGATAGAATCTGTCACTAATATTCCGATAATTACAATTGAATACGATGGAACCGGCGGTTTTAAAAACGATGATATTATCCCCTATCTCAGGTTTCCGAGAAAAAACAGATTGGAGGAGAGTGGGGGGACCTTGTCTATTGCCTGAAGCGGGTTACTGCTTTTACCCTGTCAAAAAGTATAATTTGACAGGCTCATGACTGTATGAGATATTTTTATCTGATTATAATCCGGCACTGAAGAGTGAAAAGTGCCGGATTATTTTAAATCTGCTGCAAAATTTTTACCGAATTCGATGCATTTCTTTTTTGCATCTTCATCAGGTGCCCAGAGAACCTTTAATCCCTCATTGACCACCTCAAAACCGGATTTCTCCGCAAGGTCGTTCAGTATCTTAACAGATTCTCCGCTCCAGCCGTAACTGCCGAAGGAGGCTCCTTTTTTATTCTTGAATTTAAGCCCCTTTACCTCTTCCATGAGACCGGCCATCCCGGAAAGGATTCCGCTGTTGATAGTTGATGATCCGAATAGAACCCCTTTTGACTTGAAGATCTCAAGTATCACATCATTTTTGTCGCTCCCGGCAATATTGTACATTTTAATGTTAACTTTGCTGTCCGCTTCTTTAATTCCCTGGATAATATTATCTGCCATAAGGCGGGTGCTTTCCCACATGCTGTCATATACTATGGTAATCTGGTTCTCCTGGTATTCCTTTGCCCATTCAAGATATCTGTTTATAATCTGACCCGGGTTGTCCCTCCATATAATACCGTGGCTTGTGCATATAAAGTCCACAGGGAGATTGAATGAAAGGATCTCTTCAATTTTTTTTGTTACCATGGGGCTGAATGGATTAAGAATATTAGCATAATACTTCATGCATTCCACAAGGAGTTCATGCTGATCAACCAGATCATTAAAGAGATACTCTGATGCGTAATGCTGCCCGAATGCGTCATTGCTGAATAGTATGTTGTCTCCGGTAAGATAGCACATCATGCTGTCGGGCCAGTGAAGCATGGGGGCTTCAACAAAAATCAGTTCCTTGTTCCCCAGACTTAGTTTATCCCCGGTTTTTACTACACGGAGATCCCAGTTCTGATTGTGGTGATGCCCCTTTAGCGATTTTACTCCATTTGCTGTACAGTATATGGGGGTGTCAGGGATATGCTGCATAAGCTCTGACAGTGCCCCGCTATGGTCAATCTCCGAGTGATTGGAGATAATATAATCAATTTTGTTCAGGTCAATCTCCTTCATGAGGTTTTCAACATACTCCTTTGCATAGGGCTTCCATACTGTATCAATGAGGGCGATTTTATCCTCTTTAACCAGATATGAATTATATGTTGACCCCTTATGTGTGGAATATTCATCTCCATGGAATTTTCGTAAATCCCAGTCAGTTTTACCAACCCAGTAAACATTATTCTTTACATGTACTTTCATTATATCCTCCATATATTTATTCTGATAATTCTCATCGGCCTTTTATTATTGAATATGACTACAGCAAAATTAATCATATTTCCTGATAAAACAAAGTTTAATTATCCCGGTTTTCCCTTTCATATTAGCGTAAATTTTTAAATGATCCCTTGACCTGGATCAATGAGAGATATTTTTTTATAATAAAGTTCATTATGCGTTAACTGCCCTCACCCGAGCGAGCCTGAAGGCCGCTCACCCTCTCCCTGACTTCGTCCGGGAGAGGGTTTTTTGTTCAAAAATATTATTTTTTGATGTAATACACCCTCTCCCGCGTCAGCGGGAGAGGGTGGTCAAGCGGCAGCGATGACCGGGTGAGGGCACGAATGATTTTTTACGCGAAATTTAATTAGCTCTCATAATTCAATTTTATTTTTTACAGTTAATAATTGACCCTGACCGCCTTTTCTGATATAATGACACACAAAGTAAAAAAAGTAGCGCAGGTATTATAATGGCTTTAGAAAACTATAGATACAGTATATGGTGGAATTTTCTTTTAATAACAATAGGATCAGTAATTTTTTCCGCCGGTTTAAAAGGGGTGGTAGTTCATCATAATTTTGTTCCCGGCGGTCTTTTCGGCATGGGGGTGCTTATATATTATGTTCTCCCCTTCATGTCTGCCGGTATCTGGTATTTTCTTCTCAATATTCCCCTTTTTATTATGGGGTGGATGTTCTTAAGTAAAAGATTTTTTTTCTATAGTTTTTATGCCATGGTTGTTGTTACTCTATCCTATGAAATTTTTGATTTTAATTTCGAGGTGCAGAATCAGCTCTATGCTGCAATTCTTGCAGGGGGTATATGCGGGTTTGGAAGCGGTATTGTGCTTCGATCCATGGGTTCAAACGGCGGACTTGATGTTGTGGCCGTTATTCTAAACCAGAAATTTAATCTGGGTATAGGGAAAGTATATTTCTTCTTTAACCTTATTCTTTTTTCACTCGCCCTTTTTGTTCTGGAGATTGATCTGATTATAGTATCTCTCATACTTGTTTTTATAATGTCAATTGTGCTGGAATATACGCTGGCTCTTTTTAACCAGAGAAAAATTGTAATGATCATTTCTGAATATAACCAGCTTATTGCAAAGGAGATGATGGAGAAGCTTAAACTTGGCGCAACGTTTATAAGGGGGAGCGGAGCCTACTCAGGTAAGGATAAAAATATAATTATGGCCATTACAAACAATATTATGCTTAAGCCTCTGGAGGAGGTTGTTTTTTCTACTGATGAGGATGCCATCTTTATTGTGGAAAATACTTTTAATGTAATCGGTACAGGTTTTTCTAAACGAAAAATATATTGATTCAATTTCAGTAATTATTCCTGAAGATAATTTTTAGTGTAATAATGCTTTAACATCCGGGGCTGTCCCAAAAGTATTTTTCTTGTCATACCGGCTGTAGCGAAGCGGAATGCCGGTATCTCATACACTTGATTCTATCAGGAGATTCCGGTATTTGCAAGAACTGAAGCTGCAAAACCGGAATGACAAATTCATTAAAATCCAACTTTTTAGACAGCCCCGGATGTTAAAAAATTTTATTCCAGATAAAAGTTAAGGGATTAACACTGATTTAATTCAGGGTTCAAGCCCCCAGGGTTTAAGAACTTTTTCAAGCGCCTCTTTTCCGTTTACAGCTGAAAGAAATATGCCGTAATTTGTATAAGGTATTCCAAGGTTATCCAGATCGCGGATTCTTGCGGTCATTTTCTGCCTGCTTATCATGCATCCGCCGCAGTGAATTATGAGCGAGTACTTCTCTAGTGACCGGTTGTCCTGGAATTCTCTGCCGAAATTGTGTTCAACAGTTACACCGGGATGTGTTTTCGCTAAGATTGCGGGGATCTGCACAGTACCAATATCCTCACCAATGCGGCTGTGATTGCAGGCTTCAGAAATAAGTATGGAATCCCCTTCTTGCAGTGTATCAAGAGCAAGAATCCCCTGAACAAAGCGGTGAAGTCTGCCATTGCTCATATAGTTTATCATAATAATGGAAAATGTGGTAAGATCAATATCCTCAGGACACCATCTGCTCATTATATCCATTGCCTGAGAATCGGTGATAATGCACCGCGGTTTTTTTGAAAGGCCCTTCACTAATGCAAGAAATCTCTCCTTTTCTCTTCCCGGGTTGTTGCCTCTGGCTGATGCCAGGTCGAGCCTGAATGATACAGGATAGGCCCAGTTACGTGTAATATATTCCTCAGTCATTGCCTGGGGCCTCAGGTATCGCCCCTCCGGTGTCTCCTCATCCATTGGAATAACAAGAATATAATAATTGTCTCTCTCGATAAATGGAAGAAGTTCAACAGGAGAATTCTCCTGCTCAAAGTTTTTCAGTATAAAATCTATGAGGGGTTTGCGGAATTTTTCATCATTTGCTTTTAATGAGATTTTCTGATGAAATTTCAGATGGGGAATATTCTCTTCAACAAGTGGAATTAAATCTCTGTCTTTTTCATTAAAGAGATTGTAGATAATAAGTATCTGTTTGTCCAGATCTCTGGCTTCTCTGACAATTTCCTTCTCATGGCTCAGGTCTGATGATGATGGGTCTATAACAATCAGTATAAGGTCAGATTCCTTAAGATCACTTAATACTTTTTTTCTTTTTTTCTCACCAAGTTCACTCCCTTCATTTATACCTGCAGTGTCAAATAATCTTACCGGGCCAATACCATGCATTTCATAAAGAGAAATTTTTGTGTCAGATGTTGTTCCCGGACTGGAATCAACAATAGAGGATTCCTGCTGTGTAATGAGATTCATCACCGAACTTTTACCTGCATTAATTTTTCCGAATATGCCTATATTATTTCTTTCAACAGGAACTGTCATTGTCATTTCTCCTCAGGTAATGAATTGATGTTCCGCTCTCCTCAGCTGCAGGTATTAATCCCAGTATTTTAATCTTTCTGCTTATCAAATCAACAAGTTCGCTTCCCGGTTTTTCACTTACAGGTTTATTGTCGTAGAGCATATACTGATTTCTGTTTTTTGCCGGAGAGAACTGGGGCATAACAACATTGGCTCCTGCCTGAATCCCCATCTCCCTCCCCTGATGAGATAGTGTTTCAAGTGCGGTTGTGGATGCAATATTTATATCAGGCATTACAAGGCGAAGCACCGCAATCATATTTAACCCGAGATTGAGGCTTTCATCGATATTATAATCCCATCCCCCCATGGATGTATCTCTATGTGGTATAAATGGGCCCATGCCGCACATATCGATATCAAGTTCACGGAAAAAGAGGATGTCCCCGGCCAGTATTTCCGGAGTCTGATAGGGGGAATTGATCATAACACCTGTTCCCACCTGGTATCCTGTACTGCGCAGATCCCTGAGACATCTTACCCTGTTGTTAAAATTCATCGATTCAGGATGAAGTTTTTTGTAATGATTTTCATCGGAGGTTTCTATTCTCAGCAGATATCTGGAAGCGCCGGCTTCAAAAAATTCTCTGTATACATTTTTATTCTGTTCCCCGCATGAGAGGGTAATCCCAATATCGGGATGTTTGTCTTTTATAAGTCTTAATGTCTCTGCAACATTAGATATAAAGAGAGTGTCCCTTCTTTCTCCTGACTGTAGTACCAGAGAAGTAAGACCTGAGGCAACAGCTTCATCAACTGATGACATAATCTCTTGAGTTGTTAGTTCATACCGGTTTATTCTATTATTCGATTTTCTTATTCCGCAGTAGAAGCAGTCATTGACGCATATATTGGAAAATTCAATCAACCCCCGGATGTAAATTCTGTCAGATACATGATTCTTCCTTATTTCAGAGGCTCTCTTATGCAGATCAGCCTGTTCCCCCCCCCTGAGAGCCAGGAGTTCAATAATCTCTTTTTCAGAAATAGATGTCACGTTCACCCTGTTCTATCTTCGCAAGATTTTTTTCTGTTTCTTCACGTCTTTTCCTGCCGGGAATAGATTCAATCTCTTTTGTTATCAGATCCTCTCCGGAAAGTTTTGTTTTTTCATCTGCATAATCTATCAGATATTCCTTCAGTGTAAGAAGGGCATTGGGGTGGCAATGATTTTTAATGAGCCCCGGTTTTGCCATATCCATAAAGTCTTTTCCGGTTCTCCCGCGTCTGTAGCATCCGGTGCAGAAGGATGGCACGAATCCTTCATCAATTACTGAAGCTATAATTTCACCTGTGCTCCTTGTGTCATTGAGGGAAAACTGGGAAGAGGTATGGTTATTCTGCCCATAGCCTCCGGGATCGGTTTTTGAGCCGGCACTGAGCTGGGAAACACCAAGATGCATAAGCTCGCTTCTCATCCGGGCATTCTCCCTGGTTGAGAGAATAATGCCGGTATATGGAACTGCACAGCGAAGCACTGCCGCTATCTTTTTAAAGTCAATATCGGAAACAGGGTAGGGGATATTTTCAGCACATGGGGCGTTTTTTGCGTATTCAATCCGTGGAACCGAAATAGTATGTGGCCCTATGCCGAATTTTTCATCAAGATGCTTTGCATGGGTCAGAAGAGCAAGTGTATCAAATCTGTAATCATAGAGTCCGAAAAGTGCCCCGATACCCACATCATGGAGACCGCTTTCAAGGGCTCTCTCCATTACATCCAGGCGCCGTATGTAATCTTTCTTTTTCCCTGAGGGATGAATTCTGTCATATGTTTCTCTGTGATAGGTTTCCTGGAAAACAACATATGTGCCGATATTCAGCGGCTTCAGTTTTTTAAATTCATCCGTGGTTAATGGAGCAATTTCAATGTTGATTCTCCGGATTGAATTCCCCTTTGAGTCTTTAACTGAATATGCGGCTTTAATGCACTCAGCAAAATAGTCGAGTGATGAGGCGCTATCCTCCTCCCCCATGAGCATTAGAATTCTTTTATGCCCCTGTTCAAGAAGTATCCTTGTTTCACTTTTTACTTCATCTATAGTTAAACGCTTTCTTTGGATTTCATTATTGTCAGATCGGAATCCGCAGTAAAGGCAGTTATTTGAGCAGTAATTGGAAATATATAAAGGAGCAAATAGAACAATTCTGTTTCCGTATATTGTCTGTTTTATCCGGCAGGCTGTATTAAAAAGCAATTCCAGCAGTTCGCTATTATTAGTATTGAGAAGAATAGCAGCATCCTCAATTGAAAGGCCTTTAAGATTTTCCGCCCTGGCAAGCACAGATTTCACTGCTGAATCTGAAGGATCAGGATTTTTTTGTAATAGAGAATTTATTAATTCTTCATCTATAAATGACTGCTGCATAATACCATACCCCTTTAATTTAATGAATTTTCCGGAGAAATTTGTCAAGGGATATTGAGGTGAAAAAAGGGGGTTCACAGGCTTAAATTAAGCCTGTGAACCGTGGACAAAATCTAACTCAAAATTGATGGGCAATTATAAACATCTGATTTTATCCTGTATATAATTAGTATCAGGCAACAGATGTAAATAACGACCAAGGGGTTTGCTTAATAAAAAGATTCACTCTACAAGAGAGAGAAGCTCTTCAGGTGAAACAGGTTTTGACAATGCGCCATTAAATCCGATCTCATGTGTATCCAGGGTATTTGCAGTCTCATCACCTACTGAGCTGACGAGGTATATTTGTATATCTTTATCGGTTTCCCGCATCTTTCTGCATACAGTAACACCGGTATCGAATTTTTCCATCATAAGATCGAGAAAAATAATATCCGGTTTTGCTTCAGCGAATTTAATCAGGGCCTCCTCGCCGCTGGATGCTTCAATTACTTCGTGGCCTCTGTTTTTTAAAATAATGTTCATGGCGTCGATAATATCTTCATCATCATCTACGATCAGTATTTTCCGTTTATTCATAAGTCGATTTAACCCTTTTTAAACTTTCCAGATGAATTTAATTACATCAGATCAGCATAGACATAAATTATCAGCAACATGAAATTTTATTTTTTTTAACAGCCTCTGTTATCAGCATATAACAGTCTTGTTATGATGCTGAGGTGTAATAATTCTGACTAATCGGGGAGACGTGAGATTGTAAACTTGAGACATAGTAAAAATTCATTCAGGCTAATATGGCGCTTCAGCAGTTTATTGTTTACCCGTTTCAGATATTCACTACGGTTAAAAAAACCTGAATCGCTCATAAGCGCCCTGTCTATTATTCTTTTAGAGGATTCAGTGAGGTGAAGATTGTAGAAATCGAGGAAGGCTTCACTGTTTGTGAAAATTTCCAGTTCAGTCTTCTGGTTAACGATCTCCTTTAAGAACTGTATCTCCTTTAAAGAGAAGAATGAGAGATTTTTCTTTAATTCGAAAATTTTTTTTCCTGTTACAACTTCAATATTTACAGTAACGTAACGGACTTTCCCGCTGTCATCAAAAATAGGTGTTATAAGGCCTTCAAGGATTTCATTCCGGTTTACATCAACAAACCTTTTTTTGCATCGTTCCTCAATGGATTCTCTGATTTTCTTCATTCTTTCATTAATGATTATATATCCCCAGTTTCCGGTAAGAACAATATCTTCATATGTCATCCCGGCTATCTGTCCCTTTAATTCTGGATACTTCTGATTAATATCTTTGATTACAAATTGTTTAAAAGCCTCGTTGCAGGCCAGTATAACCCCTTTTATGTCAAGAATCAGATAGTGGCTGTCCAGTGTGTCGAGAAACTGCTGATAATTGAATATATTTATTAAGTCTTTCAATCTCTCTGTCTCCCGAAAAAATAATATCAATATTGTGAATAAGCCATATAAGTATTATTATCGAATCTCTGTCGAATATTTTTCTACCTTATGCAGCATTCTAATTGAGCTGTAAATCACAAAATTTTATGTTTTTATTCCTAAACTTATTATTGTAGAAAAATGCGCTATAATTGGGGCTGTCCAAAAAGTATTTTTTTGTCATACCGGCTGTAGCGAAGCGAAATGCCGGTATCTCTTAGGTCTGATTCAATCAGGAGATTCCGGTATTTGCAATAATTGAAGTTGCAAAACCGGAATGACAAATCCCTGAAAATCCGACTTTTGGACAGCCCCAATATAAAAAAATCTGTTTAACAATGAAATTTTTTATCTTTTTTAATTAATTTTTTCTATTGCAAAAATAATGTGTAGAAATGCAGACTAATCCAGGAGTAGACGGGTATGATGGGTTTGCTTTTTATTCCCGCATTCCGGAAAGAGCTGAATTACTTTAATAACGGGATTTTGTTATATGCCAAGGATATACAGCGAACTGGTTTTTACTGTAAAAGACAGATGCAGGGTCTGCTACACCTGCGTCAGGGAGTGTCCGGTAAAGGCTATCAGAATTATTAATGGGCAGGCCGAGGTTATAGCATCAAGATGTATAGGGTGCGGAAACTGCACAAGGGTCTGCAGCCAGAATGCCAAGGTCTTCCTTGATTCAACAGAAGATGCTGTTAAAATTTTTAAAAGTGATTCTGTAAAAGTTGCCTGTATTGCTCCAAGCTTCCCGGCGGAGTTTTCCGAAATCAGCGATTTCAGAATTCTCGTGGGTATGCTGAAAAAACTCGGCTTTGATTATGTTATGGAAGTCGCATTTGGAGCTGATCTTGTTTCCCATGAATACGAAAAGAACCTTCAGGATGAAAACGGGGCTCATGAAATATCATCAGACTGTCCTGCTATTGTATACTATGTCAAGTATTATTATCCCGCTCTTGTTTCATCCCTTACCCCTGTGGTATCACCTATGGTGGCAACCTCAAGGGTTGCAAGAGATCTATACGGAAGTGACTGCAAAACGGTCTTTATCGGGCCCTGTGTTGCCAAGAAAGCTGAATCCGCGGAACTCGATGTTGTATTGACATTCATTGAATTAAGAAAACTGTTTACCCTTTACGGGGTTAGTCCTGATAATGCCGAACCTGCTGATTTCGACGGTCCTCCAGGCAACAGGGCAGCGATTTTTCCTGTAACAAGAGGGAAGTTCCTCTCAGTAAAGAAGTCTGATGACATCTGTGAAGAGAATATATTTGTGGCCTCAGGAAGGATTAACTTCAGAGAGGCAATAAAGGAATTCCGGCAGGACCCCCTTGCGACACGGCATCTGGAGCTTTTATGCTGCGAGGGGTGTATTATGGGGCCCGGAATGACCAGTGAGGAGAATCATTTTTCTAAAACTGCGAACATTCGTAACTATGTAAAAGAGAAGCTTAAAAAAATTGACCAGGCCGGATGGGAGAAGAGTTTTGACTACTATAAAGATTTCGATTTTTCCAGGACTTTTTCAGCTGATGACAGGAGAAACCCTCACCCGTCGGATGATGAGATTGAACAGGTGCTTCAGCAGATAGGTAAATTTTCACCGGAAGATCAGCTCAACTGCGGAGCCTGCGGTTATGAAAGCTGCAGAGAACACGCAATGGCAATAATTGTGGGGCTTGCCGAGTCGGAAATGTGTCTCCCTTTTACAATTGATAAACTCCATAATTATATTGATGAACTGAATCTTACAAATGAAAAGCTCGCTTCAGCTCAGCAGTCATTGATAGATTCAGAGAAGCTGGCCACAATGGGGCAGCTATCAGCGGGTATTGCCCATGAGCTGAATAATCCACTGGGGATAATTACCATGTACAGTAATATCCTTCTTGAAGATCATAAGTGGAATGATCAGATAAGTAAGGATTTGAAACTTATAGCTGAACAGGCTGAGAGGTGTAAAAAGATAGTGGGGGGGCTTCTGAATTTTGCCCGTAAAAACCAGATCAATTATACCACTGTTAATATCGAAGATTTTGTAAAGCATAGTATAAACTCACTGATAATACCTGAAAACGTTAAGGTTGTTTTCAGCTCTGAGTTGTCCGATAAAATGGCAGAGATAGACCCTGATCAATGGATGCAGGTTCTGGTTAATATTGAAAAGAATGCCATAGAGGCTCTCCCTGCAGAGGGGGGTACCCTTAATATAAGCTTATCACAGCTGGATGATGACATAATTTTTTCATTTGATGATAATGGGACAGGGATTTCGAAGGAGAATATGGATAAGCTTTTTACACCTTTTTTTACTACAAAGCCTATAGGGAAGGGGACAGGACTCGGTCTTTCTCTGATTTATGGTATTATTAAAATGCACAATGGGCACGTTTCGGTTAATTCCAATAATGATCCGGAGAAAGGCCCTACAGGCACAACATTTAAAATAAAAATTCCTGGAAGAAAATAAGCATGGCAAAGCTGAGAGTATTGATAGTTGATGATGAGCCGGGTATCTGTTCCGGTATAAGCCGTATACTTTCCGGTTATTCGGTGAGCTTCCCTTTTCTTGAAGAGGAGTTCACTTATGATATCCGGGAGGTTGGTACCGGTGAAGAAGCTCTGGAAATAATAGACAGGGAGGGGGCGGATATTATTCTGCTCGATAATAAACTCCCCGGAGTTTATGGTATTGATGTGCTTGAGCATATAAATAAAAAGCAGATAGACTGCTCTGTTATGATGATTACATCATACGCCTCTCTTGACCTGGCAATTAAAGCTACAAATAATGGAGCCTATAATTTTGTTCCAAAACCATTCACTCCTCTGGAACTTAAAACCGCCATGGAGAGTATAACAAAGCATCTCTATCTGCGGAGAATGACCAGAGATCTGAAGAGTGAGGATAAACAGATCCGCAACCAGTTCCTCTCTGTTTTATCGCATGAGCTTAAGCTTCCTCTAAGCGCCATAGAGGGTTATTTGAGGATTATGAAAGACCGCATGGCAGGGGATAGTATTGAGGCATATGACGAGATGGTTAACCGTTCTCTTGAGCGGATTAAGGGGATGCGCCACCTCATATCTGACCTGCTGGATCTGACCAGGATTGAATCTGATAAGAAGAACAGTAACCGGAAAAAAATTAATATAACAGAAATCGCTTTTACTTCAAAAGAGATAGTATCCCCCATGGCAGCTCAGAAAAAAGTTAATGTTGTAATCGATTCAGATCCTGCGCATATTTTTTACCTGGGCGAGAGAGAGGATATAGAGATAATTTTTAATAATCTTATTTCTAATGCTGTAAAATATAACAGAGACAATGGGGAAGTGCGCTGTATCCTGAAAGAATTCCAGGATAATGTTACAATTGCTGTTTCTGATACGGGAATTGGGATAAGTGAAGATGATATCCCCTCTCTGTTCCAGGAGTTTGTAAGAATAAAGAATGATAAAACAAGGAAAATAAGCGGCAGCGGTCTGGGGCTCTCCATTATCAGAAAAATTGTAGAAGATAAATATACAGGAAAGATTTCTGTTAAAAGCGTCCCTGATGAAGGAACAGTTTTTTTAGTGGAACTTCCAAAACATGATAGAGATTCAGGATCAGGTGCATAGTGTAATTTAAAACATTCCCCGGACTGGTTCAGTGCGCCCCTGAACTATAGACATTTATTCTTCAGCTAATGTTAATTCCCCCTCCGATTTAGCTCATTACTACCCACATTTATGCTCCCGGCCCCCAGCCGATTAACCTGACGTGCTGAATGAACTTATTCCGGCTTCCCCCGGAGGGGGATGAAAAAATTCTGCTCATATTTTTATTTAATTAATGGTGCTACTGCAAAAAGTAGGATTAATGCTTGACATATAGTGATTAT
>CAZBFP010000027.1:0-46844 GCA_964491265.1 uncultured Leptospirales bacterium
GAAAGGTTGACTCTATCAGATCAATGGCATTTTCTTTAACGCTTTCTATTTCTTTAAAAAGTTTATCGTGCTCGTTCATGAAAGCAAAAATGGCGGTAGTTTTTATTTTTTGCAAGTAAATATTTGTCTTCTGCAAAGTCCTCACCTTTTATGTTCCTGAAATATTCAAGTTCAAGCACCCGGGCTGACCTGCCAAGAGCATCTGCCCGGCCTTTCCCCTCTTCAAGATAGAATGCACCTGCATAGGCCTTTATTACATACATGTAATTAAGCACGGCATATCCCCTGAGTGTTAAATTTCTGTTTTCATGGGTATATGAGGCGGGGAATTTTGCACCTGATATCTCCACACTGTCTGAGGCATAAGTGTGTGAAGCGAGTATGAAAATTACTGCTGTGATTTTCATAACCTGCTGGAAGAAGTTTATTTTATTAGAGTTCTGTTTTTTCATAATAATTTAATATAATAAAAAATCGGGATATTGGTACAGAGGGGAGGATTTTTTTTACGGTTTGGCGGATTCCGGTTTAAGCAGAATAATTTGTTGAATTCTTAATGGCAGGTATGTATTTATAGGGAGAAGACATCTGTTTACGAGGAGAGACATGGGGCTCTGACCCTGTATACTGACAATCTGCATGATAATATGTATATTATAAAAAATATAACCCTTTAGGATCCTGTGGAAATATAATGAAAAATACCGCCATCTTTGTTTTTATCCTAACCTCGTTGATTTTGGTTGTATCTGATGTTATGTCTGAAGATTCTCTCCGGGCGTAAGAGCCGAAAACCCCGAGTTTCATTACTTTATTTTTTTATTTTTTCTGTAATCTATAGGAGTATAGCCGGTATTCCTGCCGAATACTCTATTGAACGTTCTAAGAGAATTAAAGCCTACCATAAATGCAATGTGTATAACTGAAATTGCCGGTTCCTGAATCAACAGACGCTTTGCTTCTTCAACTTTAAATTCATTTATATAAGTATTGAAATTTTTTTTTATTTGATTGTTTAAAATTTCAGACAGCTGCTGGAAATTCACATTCATTCTTTCGGCGACTGCACTTAATGTAATGTTCTCCTCTTTGTATAACTCCTGCTCTACCATTATTTTCTGGAGCTTTAAAATAATCGACTCAACATCAATACCGATAACTTTGGATACAGCGTACTTCTTTTTTTTCTTAACATGCTTAAAAATTCCGTAATAGTCGGAATTATATTGCGATGTAAAAAAAACACCAAGGGTTGCAGAGTTTATCATGAAAACACCTGCCTTGCTGTATTCGAAGCTGAACAGATCACCGGCAATAAGCAGCAGTGAAGTTAAAAACATCACTACTACAAAAACATAAACTAATCTGGCTACGATAATCTTTTCGGAATCACTGTTTTCCCATAGATAGGAGGTTTTAATAAGCAGAATCATTGTAGCAGCGCTGAGTGTAATTTTAGAAAGAAAATTAAGGTAGTGAACAAATTTAAAATAAAGAGGTAGTCCGCTGAATGAAGGATCAAATATAGGGCGGAGTTCGGCATACTCTTTCGTAAGTGTAATACTGCTTATCAATACCGGGCCTGTAATAAGGAAAAGAAGTATGGTGAGAAGAAAAATTGTAAACGGGACCGGCCATCTGATCATTTTCCCTTCAATAAGAAAACGGTATCGAAGGTATAGAAGGAGAGGGGAACCGGTTGTAGCAGGTATCAGAAAATATGATATATAGATATAATCGGGGAAAACTTTTGTAGAATAGGATATTATCTGAATTATAGCCAGCCCCATGAATATGTATGATATAGAGTATATATAATTTATCTTCAACTTATCTCTGGAGATAAACTGTGATGCGGCAAAAACAAACATGAAAAATTGCCCGAAAAACAGGTACTGTAAATAAAATGTCTTTAGAGTTTCCATAGACAATACTCCGTAAAAAATTTCCAGCAGGATAATTCTTAACCATTTTAATAAATGCCAGCCAAAATATATTTTGTACACCATTTTTTTAGTCAAAATATATATTAGCGAGACTTTTCTTATGAATAGAGGTATATGAAGATGATTATTTAATAACTGGAATAATATACAGGGGGTAATTGTTGTATGAATTACAAATCATCTTCAATAATGGATAAATACAGGAGTAAGCTTATAACAGCCGAAAAAGCTGCCAGTCTTGTAAAAAACGGATCAAATATATCCTATGGCGGATTTCATGCTAAACCGATCGATTTTGATATTGCTTTAGCAAAAAGAATTTCTGATGGAGAATTCAGCAAACTTGACATTTTTATAATGGGTACAATTCTCCCTGTACCACAGGCTCTTATAAAAATGTCAGAACAGAAAAATAACGGAGATTTCGGATATCAGACATCATGGTACGGCCCTCTTGAGAGAATGTTCGCATCTTCAGGAGTTGTCTGCTTTATTCCGCTTCAGTTCCAGGATGGCACCAGGACAAGAACCGAACCACTCTGGAGCAATTCACTTAGAAGAGATATTGCTGTGATACAAACCACTTCAATGGATGTTAAAGGAAATTTCAATTTTGGTATAATTAATGCCCATATCAGAAGAGATGTCCTTAATACTCCTGTTAAAATTCTTGAGGTAAACACAAAATTCCCCACGGTTCTCGGCGGGAGCGAAGAATATCTTAATATAGATGAAATCGATTATATAATAGAAGGTTCAAACCCTGATATGTTCTACATGCCTCATGTAGACCCTACAGATGATGAATTAAAGATAGCGCAGAATATTGTCCCTCTGGTAAAAAATGGAGCATGCCTTCAGCTGGGTATTGGCGGAGTCCCTAATGCAATCGGGAAAATTATAGCTCAATCTGACTTAAAGGATCTTGGTATACATAGTGAAATGTTCTGTGATGCATTCTACGATATGTATATGGCAGGGAAAATAACAAATACCAGAAAGAAAAGAGATCCCGGCAAGAGTGTATTCACATTCAGCCTCTGCACAAAGGAAACTATGGAATTCATGGAAAACAATCCCCTGCTTGCATCATATAACTGCGATTATGTAACGCATACTTCACAGATTGCGGCAGAAGATAATATGTTTTCAATAAATTCAACTCTTGAGGTAGACATCATGGGACAGGCGGCATCTGAGTCGATGGGTTACAACCAATATTCCGGAACAGGGGGCGCTCTCAGCTTTTCAAATGGCTCATATGAATCCAGAGGAGGTATAGCTGTACTTTGCCTCCCTTCAACATACAAAGACAAAGATGGTAAACTCCATTCAAAGATTAAAGCAACACTTACGCCAGGTTCGGTTGTTACTGTGCCGAGATCAGTCGTCAGTACTGTCGCAACAGAATATGGCGTGGTAAATATTAAAGGGCTCAATCTCTGGGATAGAACAGAAGCGCTGATAAAATTAGCCCACCCCGATTTCAGGGATGAGCTTGTTGAAGAGGCTCAGAAAATGAATATATGGAGAAAATCCAACAGAATTAACTGATAATAGGAAACGGAACATAAAAAATATTAATGGAGCATGTGATGAGTTTATTGTTAAACCCGAAGCAATACAGAGACAGAAAATACCCCGATGAAAGATCGAGAGAAATAATGCTTAAAACTATTAACTGGTTTGAAGACAAGGGTCTTGCAAAACAGAAAGAACAGTATCATAAAAAGGAATTTTGTGAAGATTTTCAGAAATTTGTAACAGATGAGAAAATATTTGAATCACTTTTTCTTCCGAAAGGATACGGATCAGATCCGAACCAGTATTATAGCACTTACCTGATGTATGAATTTTCAGAGATCTGCGGATTTTACGGTTCTGCTTACTGGTACACTTATCATGTTTCTACGCTCGGGCTTGACCCTGTTCTGCTTGGAGACAATGAAGAGGCTAAACATAAAGCTGCAGCCAAAATGAAGGATAACGCTTTATGCGCATTCGGCCTTTCAGAGAAAGAACATGGCGCAGATATATACTCATCCGAAATGAAACTCTATCCGAAAGGTGACGGAAGCTATGTTGCCAATGGAAGTAAATACTATATCGGAAACGGCAATGTTGCAAGTACAGTATCTGTATTCGGAAAAATTGCAGATACTGATGAATATGTTTTTTTCGTTGTTGATTCAGCTCATCCGAATTATGAATGCGTAAAAAATGTTGTAGATGCAAGCCAGATGTTTGTGGCAGAATTTGCACTTCACGATTATCCGATTACAGATGCTGATATTTTATCAAGAGGCCAGAAAGCATGGGATGATATGCTCAATACAATTAATATCTGCAAGTTCAATATCGGTTCAGGTTCTACCGGTATTGTAACGCACTCTTTTTATGAGGCTATTAATCATGCGTCACACAGGGAGCTTTACGGGAAAAAAGTAACAGATTTTCCTCATGTAAAAAGACTTTTTATGGATTCATGGCTCCGGATTATGGGGATGAAACTTTTTGGACTTAGAGCAACGGATTATATGAGAGTAGCCGGAGAGAATGATAAGAGATATCTGCTTTTTAATCCTATCATGAAAATGAAAGTGGCAATCCAGGGGGAAAAGGTTCATGAACTTCTCTTTGACATTATCGCGGCTAAAGGATTTGAAAAAGATAACTATTTCCAGCAGGCCGTGATTGAACTCGTCGGTTTCCCTAAACTTGAAGGTACCCGCCATGTAAATATGGCACTGATCGCGAAACTTATTCCAAGTTATATGTTTATGCCTGGTGAGTTTGAAGAGATAGGAAGAATTACCAATGGCAACAATGATGATTTTCTTTTTCATCAGGGCCCTACAAAAGCTTATGCAAAAACAAAGTTTCATGACTACAATAAGGCTTATAATAGTTTGTCTCATCTGCCTAATGTAAAAGTTTTTATCGAACAGATTAACGCGTATAAAGAATACCTTGTTGCCTCTGGAGAGGATCTCTCTAAACAGATGATGAACTTCGACTACCTTCTTGCAGTTGGTGAACTATTTACCATGGTTGCATATGGCCATCTTATTATAGAAAGTGCAAAGATTGAAGATGTAAGTGACGAAGTAATGAATCAGATGTTTGATATGTTTGTAAGGGATTTTTCTATGTACGCGCTTGATCTTTACGGGAAAGTTTCTAATTCTGATGTTCAGATAGAAAAACTTTTAAAATGCATTAAACGTCCTGTAGGTAATATTGATGAATATGAAAATGTTTTAAACAAGGAAGTTTATTCACTGGCTGATGTTTACATTCAGAATCCATAGACAGTGAAAATATAGTGGATGGGTTATATCCCTGTTGCCTGCTTAATCGGGGATATACTTTAAAAAATATATAAGTAAAATAAAATCTTGATTCAAATAAAAAAGAAAAATTGATGAAGAACAATCTGTCTAATCATTCTCTGGAAGAGTACAATAAGGAATTGAAAAGCGGGGTGTTATCTAAACAATTACCATCATCTCGAATAAAAGAAAAGCAGGAATCTGGAATCAGATTCCTGAAAACCTTTAAAACAATTAAAATATTTTTTCAGGCTGTTTTTTAAAAATATTCTCATCACCTCAAAGTTCCCTGGAAGCAGCCAAAAGGTGGTTCTGACACCTGCAAGGACTGCAGGCACTAAATAAAAAAGAAGCAAGGGAGTTACTTGAACTTATACCTGAATATCGTGTAGTAATTATTGGCCTCATAAGGCAGGAACTTTTATCCGGAATTTCTGATAAAAATATTTATGACAATTTAAAAGAAAAACTAAGCTCCTTTGAAGATGTTGAGTTAAAAACAGAACATTATACATAGGGCTCTGACCCCGTATATTGACAATCTAAACCAAAATATGTATATTATAGTTAATATATCCCTTTTACGGGTCCCATGGAAATATAATGAAATATTCCACATTGCTTATTATTCTTTTATCAGCCTTGATGCTGATTACATCAGAGGCCATGTCAGATCAGGCTCCGCGGGTAATCCGCACAGGCCTTTACGAAAATAACCCGAAAATTTTTACCGATAATGATGGGAAGCCATCAGGCTTTTTTATTGAACTCCTTGAAGAGATAGCAGTAAAAGAGAACTGGAAAATTGAATATGTCAGGGGAACATGGTCGGAGCTTCTCGATTCTCTGGAAAAGGGTGAAATTGATTTAATGCCTGATGTGGCTCTTTCTCCGGAAAGGCTTGTGAGATTTTCTTTTCATAACACCCCTGTAATAGGGAGCTGGTCTCAGGTTTATGCCAGAGAGGGGGTCAAAATTGAAACTATTTCCGACCTGGAAAATAAAAAGATAATTCTTCTACATGGGTCTGTGCAGATAAGAGCATTTGAGCAACTGGTCAGGGGCTATAATCTCAATACAAGGATTTTATCTGTTCAGTCCTTTAAAGACGCATTCATTTTTACCTCTGAAGGAGCGGCAGATGCTGCAGTTGCCAACCAGTTTTTCGGGGACTTTTTCCACAGGGATTACAATCTTGTAAAAACCCCTTTTATATTCAGCCCCACAAGCCTTTACTTTGCTACTGCCAGAGGGAAAAACCGGGATTTACTTTCTGCCATAGACAGGCATATTAAAGACTGGTCTGATACACCGGGGTCGGTTTATTACAGGGTATTAAGGCGCTGGATTGAAAAACCTGCACCTTCCCATGATTACAGTAATATTTTCCGGATTACGGGTGTTTTACTTTTTATGCTTTTTTTCTCACTGGGTATTAATTTTCTGCTGCAGTTGAAGGTAAAACAGAAAACAGAAAAATTATATATTGCCAAGTCTGAAGCTGAAGCTGCAAACAGGGCTAAGAGCGATTTTTTGGCAACCATAAGTCATGAAGTGCGGACTCCATTAAACGCGATTATAGGGATGAGCGACCTGGCAATAATGTCTCAGAAAAAGGCTGAGCAGCAGATGTATCTTGCCACTGTAAAGGATGCGGGTCAGCATCTTGCCAGAATTATAAATGACATTCTTGATTTTTCCAAAATTGAGTCAGGTAATTTTTATCTTGAAAATTCATTATTCAATATTTCCAGACTTATAATTTCTGTTAGAAATACCTTCCTTCAAGATATAAAAGCAAAAGGCCTGATCTTTTACATGGACATTGATCCTGCAATGCCGAAAATAATTGAAGCTGATTCTACGCGGATTAAGCAGATACTTATAAATCTTATGAGCAATGCTTTAAAGTTCACTGATAAAGGTTCAATCGGTATATCCTGTAAAGCTGATTGCGACATCCCAGTCTCCGGAAATGAAATAAAGATAACTATTTCTGTGATGGATACCGGCATTGGGATTAAACCGGAGGAATGGAATAAAATATTTTCAGTTTTCCAGCAGAGTGACAGCGGTACGTCCAGAAAATACGGCGGCACTGGACTGGGGCTTACTATTTCCAGAAAGCTTGCGGAGCTTATGGATGGGTCAATTACTGTTGAGAGTGAACCGGGGAAGGGGAGTGTGTTTACCTTTGATTTTATGGCCGGAATACCCGCTGATTCCAGTATTAAATCAAATGATTCATCATCGGAGAGCTATCCGGAGAGAAGAAAGCTTAATGTACTGGCGGTTGATGACAATAAGACTAACAACGCTCTGAATTCGGCTGTATTAAGAAGACTGGGGCATGAATATACAATTGCTGTAAATGGGATTGAGGCCCTGGAAGCTTTAAAAATAGAAAACTACGATATTGTTCTTATGGATATAGAGATGCCTCTACTTGACGGGATTGAAACTGCAAAGGCAATAAGGCGTGGTGAATGCGGAGAGGATAAAGCCGGTATTCCGATTATTGCACTTACCGCCCATGCTTTGAAAGAGGTGCGTGATAACAGTTTTACAGCTGGAATAAACGGGTATATAACCAAACCTGTTGATATTTCCAGGCTGGATGAGATTTTGCGTTATTTTGTCTGATGCTGACTGTTACTTCAAAGAGATCGCGAACCACGTGTATTGTGTCAATGTCGACCTTTACGAGTATATTGGTTTCTAAAGAGGCAAAATTTTTCATGTGGGGAAGTTTCGCCGTGTATCTGTTGATCCATTCAGCAGTTTTTTCACTTTCCCCCGGAATGGCAGCGTTTCCATATATGGTAACGCTGGTGACAGTTGTGATGTCTTCCCGGGTGTTGGTTCTGTTGTCTGCAAAGAGGGCTATGCCGGGGCTGCGCTTTATGTTGTCTATCTTTTCTGAATTTTCAGGTGAGAAGAAGATTACTGTTTTAAGGTTTTCCAGGGCGCAAAAGGCGATAAGGTTCATATGGGGATGGGTTTCTCCTGATGTGGCAAGGATGCCGTAGAGCTGCCTGCTCAGGAGTTTTTCCACATCATTGATAAGAGTGTTCACCTTGTGCCTCCATTCCCTAAAGGATTAGGGTTTGAGTTGTGATTTATAAATAGAGGGGTTGAAAATTTTTTATGTCAATATCTATTTTTCCGGAATGCAGGTCTATATTTGCTCTGCTAGTGAGAAAATTCTTTAATAATTTCACTTAATCTCTGCATCTCATTAGATTCATTTGTCTTAAATCTGAAAATCGGGATATTGTTTGACTGCAATACCCGATTATTTATGTCGTCATTTTTTGACTGCTTTTTATTTTGTTCGTGATATCGTATGCCATCCACCTCAAGAACAAAGAGTGTTTCCTTTGATACTTTATTGTAGAACAGAAAATCTACATGAGTCCAGGGGTGAATAATATATTTTCTTTCTTCATCACTAAATGTCTCCGGAACTTTGACGATCTTGCCCAATCTTGTATGCATTAAATATCCTATATAACTATGAGCTTTAAGAACCTGCCTGATGATATCGCACATCAATAATTCGGTTTTATGTTTATTCGGGCTTTTTTTATATTTTGCTAACAGAATACCTGTGTATTCGGAATAGAGTAAATCAAAAACTGATTTTACATCTGATTCCCGGGTTACATCAGTACCGTAGATATATTCAGCATATTTAATGAAATCACTGATTGTGTTGTTAGATGAATGGTAAACCTTATCTGCTATTATTGCGGTTACTTTATTTCTGCCTCTTGATATGGCTACATTCAGCAGTTCTGTATTAGTGACAAAATCATAAAGTCTGTTTTCAAGATGTTCTCAATTTCATCAATTTCTCTCTGGTTGTATAATCCGCTGCCGTTTGGATTCCTTCTGGCATAGTTGCCTGGAACGGTTTTAATAACTTCAATATGCTTTCCTGTATTCCTGGTCATTGCAACCAGTTCTTCATTATAGAACATCTTGTTGCAAAAGTTTATAATGTCCGGAGCACAGCGATAGTGTTCTCTCAATAAGGTAGCTGGTGCACCCGGTACTGCAACTTTTACAGATTTAAGTATTGAATTAGATTCGTAACGGTAAGGTTCCGGGACAAAAAATTCTTCGGCTAATTTTTCAGATTGCAGGAAAAGTCTTTCTTCTTCAATCTGTTGAAGCTGACGGGAATCTCCAACTACTACCAGGTTCTTTGCACAATTGATGGCAAGTAAACTGCTTAACATATCCCCCTGGGATGCTTCATCGATTATTAAGTAATCAAATTTAAAACCTTTAGGTGCATTATTGAGCAATGATTGCGAAGTGCTTAAAACTACCGGGTATAGAAGTAAAAAATTTTTAAAATTGTCCTTATATGATTCTTTGCTGAATTTTTTCAGCCCGTGTTTCCGGAAGTGATCCATGATATTTCTTCATTCTGTTCAGATTCAAAGAACTGGACTACATTGTTTTGTCTGACCAGTGCTGCAGCAATAAATGCAAGTTTTTCTTCAGTAAGTTTTTCATACACATTCTCAATGGCTGTATTGTTATTTGAAATAACAGCACAGTTTTTACCACGATATATAATATTAGCGATGAGATTGAGAATTCCGTCTAGAATAAATAATTTTTATGATGCAATTATATGAGCCGCAATACTCATAAAAATACTCCCGCCGATAACAAAAAGAGACGGTTTAATAATCCGTAACATACTTTCATTAAGATTTGTCTTGAAATACTCAATAGTAACCAGATGACAGACATGCACAGGCGAAAGCATCATACCGGTAAATCCGAATCCATAAGCCAGGACTGTGTATGAAAGCAGATCCGCGAGAGGAGGATTCGGCCCCAGAAGATTTATTACAATTGGAAAGCTCGCTCCGACAAAACCTACTGCGAGTCCAGTGGAAAGACCGCTGATAAATGGAATGAGCATTATAATCACCAATACCGGGATGTGCCACATTGCAAGTTCATCCCGCACTGCGGACATAAGAAATGTTCCATCAGGAAGCGGGGACTCAATAAAGGCGCCGTATATTCTGATAAATATTACTATAACAACAAGTTTCAGAGTATTTTTTGATAATATGATATCCTTTAGTACTCCCGCACTCAGCGGTCTCTGAATCTGTAATGTTCCCAATGAAAAACAAAGACCTAATATTACAGGTATATACTGAGATTTTTTAGAGAGACCCGGAAAAACAATACTTACAAAAATATAAACTATTATTACCATGAGAATAGGCATAATCAGCTCAATAAAAACCTTTATATTTTGATAATTATCCTTTTTTCCGGAGATCTTTAAATCTACGGGAACTTTACGCAGCAGAAAAAAGATTCCTCCTGCTATTGCAAAAAGACTTAACGGAAGCTGTAGAGATATAAACTGCCAGACAGGAAGTTTTGTCATATCTATCGCGAGGAGGACACCGGGATACAAAGGCCACCAGTATTCCCAGATATGCCTGAACCAGTAATTAATTTTTGTTTTCAGCAGCGGATTCAGTTCTTTACCATCATCCATCTCCTCAACCATTGGAGCAGAAAAGAGCGCTCCCCCCGGCATAGGAAGCCAGCCGATAAGTGCGGGAAGTACTGCCAGTCCGGCTCTTCTGCTTATACTTTTTTTTACTATCGCAACCAGATCTTTCATCACTCCTGATTTATCCATCATTGATGAAAGCCAGATAACCTGAAATATTGCTATAACAAGAAAGATGTTCCCCCATGATGAAATTCTCACCCAGCTTATACTGAGCATTGAGGCAAGTCCATGCCCGCACCAGAGTGCCAGCAACAGCGTACCTGAAATAATTGCAGCTATCAGATTTCCAGATTTTCTGTTAACAATCAGGATTAAAAAAAGCGCTGTTATTATTTTTATTATATACGGGGTATTTAGTATGTAATCCATTTTATCCTCTTTTAAATTGGACAGAAATTAAACGCACATGAAGATGTGTCAAGTTAATAAGATTTTTCCAAACAGCATCAGCGGCTGAATTCAAGTATGAAATGCAAAAGGAAAATAAAATAGCAGCCTCATGAGAAATCTCCATAAAGGATTGTGTCGACCAAAACCAAATCCAGGAGATACCCATGAGGCATTTTAAACAAGTACAGTTTGAAGAACATAAGCTTTGTTATATGCATTACAGCATTCTTAAAAACTATTGTTTGTTTTTCATTTTATTAATTCTAGCAATGAATTGATTATCATGTTCAATAACAAACGCTTCTTCAAAACTTAAATTCGAATTATTATTCATATAGTTTTTTACAATTTTGAAAGTTGATGTGGGTGCCTCTAAAATAGTTTTCCCAACTTGTATCGCACGCTCAACTATATTTATACTCACTATTTCACTGACTAATCCAATTCTGAAAGCATCTGATGAGTATTTTTTCTTATTTGACATTGCATTCTCCTTGTTACATATTATTTTTTCAAGGAGTTCTTGTCTAAATATTTTTTAACTGAATTGTCCGAGTTTCATTGAAGCGGGACAATAACAGCACCATTTGAAATGTAAAAAACGATTTCTTCAAATGAAATTAAGATACACTCCGAGTTGGCAGGCATCGTTTGTTTGTAGTAACTGGAGTGGAATTCACAGAGGGGGCTCTGACCCTGCAGGTAAGGCATTAAAAAAAGCCCGGTTATATCGGAATTTGTTATTTTCTGCTTGAATTATTCCCGGATAAATTACATGTTAGAGTTCTATGTAGGGTCGGGAGCAGTGAATTGGAACTAATTTCTAAGTTGATGCGTTATGTCAATCTGGATGACGGGAGAAAATCTTTCCCGGAAACTTTCAGGCGTGAACTTAATTATCAGAGCAGCCGTATTTTAACTTTTGCTTCTGTTATTACCCTTTCCTGGCTTACCTATATCCCTATAGATATGGCTATTCACCCTGATAAGCCGGTTATTGTTGCTTTTCGTCTTGCGTTCCCGGTTGTGGGGCTTCTCCTTTTCTCCACCAGGTTTATTAAACCGCTTAGAGAGAAAAGTCTTCTCATGCTGATTATTTTCGGCTTTTATCTTGAATTGTCAACAGCCGTTATGACTGCCTTTACAATAGGGGACCCTGCCTATATTGGGGGATACCTTTTTGTCCTTACACTGATCGCGGTTGTACCTTTCCCGCGAAAAGTGGCATACATGATTCTTTATTCTTCAGTTTCAGTTTTTTTAGCTCTGAGCTGGTTTTTAGGGATGGAATTTTCCGGTGCAAGGGCCCGTTACAGCATTAATGATATTATGGCTGTTACTGTTATTCTTTCCTTTTTTATCTATATACTTGACGGCACCAGATTTATGAGGTGGGTAAAGTCAAGAGAGGCTGAAGTAGGGCAGAGGGTTATTGAGGACCAGAAAAATCAGCTGGAAATGCAGATTCATATTGCCGGCGAGCTGCAGAAGGCTCTGCTGCCGAAAGAGATCCCTATTCTTTCTGAGGCTTTTATCGCTTTCAGTTACAGGCCGATGATGGAGGTGGGCGGTGATTTTCTGGACATTTTTTATGACGAGAGGAGTAAAACAGTAAGTTTCTTTGTATGTGATGTGTCGGGCCATGGTGTTGCCGGGGCGCTTGTTTCTTCAATGGTGAAGATGTCACTTGCCGGCTGGGATAATACTTTTACTGTGCCTTCCGCTACTCTGAAAAATATTCACGGCTCGCTGCAGGGTAAAATCGATAATCATTTTGTTACTGCATGTATATGCTCCGTAGATCTTGACACCGGGGCCCTTCTTTTTTCCAGCGCCGGGCATCCGGCAATGATTATCCTTAGAGGTTCCGGAGAAATTGAGCTTCTCAATTCAAAGGGGAAGCTCATTGCTGATTTTATACCTGCTGATTATGAGGATGCTGCTGCAGTACTGGAGCCTGGCGACAGCATTATTCTTTATACTGATGGTGTCACAGAGTGTCTGGGGAGTGACAGCATTATACTTGGCGATGCCCTTTTCTTCAAATTTTTAAGGGAAAACTGCACTCTTAATCCCTATGACCTGAGTAATTCTATTGTTAATGAGCTCACCAGAATCAGGGGGAGCTGCTATTTTGAAGATGATATTACCATTCTTGTGATGAAATATTCCGGAGCCTCTGCTGATTATCATTTCTGAAAAGGGCGGGGACTGAAAATTTTTAGTTGAAAAGTGAAGTGAAATAATATTATGGTGCCGTTGAAATGGTACAGACTTCTTTTAAAAAAATAATTATATTTATTGCGGTTTCACTGTTTTTTCAGTGGGGTTTCTTTATCAGCAATGTCTCCGGGAATGAAGATATCCCTATGGGTAAAATCGAATTTATAAGCCCTGCAAGGGGTGAAATTCTTATACGAGCCGGCAGCCCCGATCCCTCATCTCTGATTTTCCCCGGGAATACTCTCTACATCGAAATTAATGGTTCAAAGATCACCTTTAAGGTTGCAGAAATTTCAGGTATTTATATCAGGTGCAGAATCGACTCCCCCTTTGAGGATAGTCTTAAGAATGTGAGCGAAGATACGGTTGTTTATGATTATACTTCTTTAAACAGGAGAGCAAAATATTATGATGTTAAAGCTGTTTTGCGCAGGCTTATAAATCTCTATGAGAATTTTATTTTTGATGTGGAATCAACTGAGAATCCACTCCTTATTGCTGAGGCTATGGGGAAGTTTTCCAGAGGACTGGAAGGCCTTCTCCCCGATATGGTGCAGATGAACAGGAAGTATCCTGAACTTAAGAGTTTTGGCCTGGCCCCCCCTGAAGAGCTTTCTTCTGAATCTGCTCTTCTGCGTAAAATTGAGCCCAGGCTTAAGGATATTTTTTATAAAATTGCTGAGTACTCAGGTGATGAAGAAGTAAAAAGAAAAATGGATGAGCTGAAGAAGGTTCTTGAAAGGATGATGAAGGTTCAGTAGCGCATGGATTATTTAAAGTCAATCGCCGGTTATTTAAACTACTATGTTGCGGCTGAGATTTATTATCTGGCAGGGGCAGCTTTTTTAATGTTTATATACAGTCTTATCAGAGGGGGTGTCTGGAGGCGTATTCTTGCATCATCTCTTGATTATCATAAGTTTCATCTGAACATGATAATGAATGATTCAGCTGTTGACACTAAAAACAGGGAACTTGCCCAGGCTATGATCTGGGCAATAACCAGGCAGCTGCCGGATGATATAAAGAAGATGGGGGGCGGGAAGGCTCTTCTCAGGTCTTTTATGGGTGAAAAGACTGCTTTAAATACCTGCGGCTCAATTTTTTACGATATTGCCAGGAATTACAGGTATATAGATCAGCGGATTGTAAAGCTTAATAATACACTTCTGGGAACATTTTACAGGATATTTTTTCTTGAATCTTTTCTTTCCGGTGTTTCTGCTTTATATATGGACATCTTTCTCCTTAAAAGCTTTATTTTCAAGCCTCTTGAGGGTTCACCAAAGCTTTATCTGGAGATGTTCAAAGAATTAAAAGCATCAAAGATGGAAGAGACTTAATTATACCTTGACAATTTAGATTATTCTGATCATAATAATTTTAGTTTTAGGTGCTTTCCGGATTTTTGGGAAAAGTAATAATAATATTTGTTTCCATATCTACCGGAGTCAGCCCTCTCCGGGGGACAGGGGGGAAATTTACTTTTTATTCCAATATTCCGTAAAGAGCTTAGTTTTATATTCCTATTTTAGGCATTTATTTGAATAAGAGACAGAAATTTTGGTTTAGTGAATAATAAATGAATGACCGGAAATTATTAATTGTTGAAGATCAGATCATTTTAGCCCTTGATTTGCAGAATACAATTGAACATCTGGGGTATAGAGTCACAGGTATAGCCGGCTCCGGTGAAGAGTGTCTGGAAATGGTTGCATCTGATAAGCCCGATCTTGTGCTTATGGATATTATGCTTTCCGGGGATATTGACGGTATAACTGCCGCTACAGTTCTTAAAGAAGCTTATGACATCCCTGTCATCTATCTTACTGCCCATTCGGATGAGACATCATTAAAAAAAGCTAATCTTACAGGTCCTTACGGCTATATTGTGAAGCCTATAGAGGAGAAGGATTTATACACCTCCATAGAAATTGCGCTTCACCGTTCTCTTCTTGACAGGGAACTGAAAAAAAGTGAAATAAAATATCGTACCCTTTTTGAGCAGTCCCTTGACCCGATTTTTATAGCAGATGAAAAGGCTGATGTTGTTAATGTAAATCAGGCCATGATCGATTTATTCGGCTACTCACTTGAAGAGTTCAGCGGATTAAAACTTGAAGATCTTTTTGATGCTGTAGATGATTACACCGATTTTGTTGAGGATGCAGCGTCAAAAGGGGCTGTAAGCAATTTTGAAACCAGGATGAAGTGTAAAGACGGGCGAATTATTGATGTGCTCATTACACTTAAAAAATTTGAGTATGAAAAAAATTCAAATGACGGCTACCAGGGGATTATAAGAGACGTTACAGAATACCGTATGTATTTTGAAGAGCTTATAAGTTCCCGGCAGGAGCTGAGAAACCTGTCAGGGCATATTGAGTCAATGAGAGAGAAGGAGAGGACTGATATTGCAAGGGAAATTCATGATGTCCTTGGCCAGTCTTTGACTGCACTTCGCATTGATCTTTCCTGGCTTAAAAAAAGAATACCCCCACAGCATGATGATTTCCTTGAAAAAACTGCTGTAATGGACGGGCTTATCAATGATATAATCTTTACAGTGCGTAAGCTGTCATCTATGCTCAGGCCCGGCATTCTTGACGATCTTGGACTTGGCGCTGCTATTGAATGGCAGGCTGGCGAATTTTCGAAGAGGACAGGTATCAGTTTTATTGTAGATTGTCAGGAGATAAGGGACCTTGCTGAGGAAAAGGCGGTTGCCTTTTTTAGAATTTTCCAGGAGTCCCTTACAAATATTATTAAGCATGCTGAAGCGGATGAAGTGAGGATTTCTTTAAAGGAAAATGATTCTTCTGTTGAAATGTCTATTAGTGATAATGGTAAGGGGATAGGGGAATCGGACCTGAAGACAAAAGGATCATATGGGATTATCGGCATGAAAGAGAGGGTTAAGGCCCTTAACGGTATAATAGATATCAGCGGAAGCAGCAGCGGAACAGCCATAAAGGTGATAATTCCTGTCTGAAAGAGAGGGGTGTATGATAAAGATAGTAATAGCTGATGACCATGATATTGTAAGGGCAGGATTAAAACAGATTATTTCTGATTCCAGAGATATGAAGGTTACAGGTGAGTCGGTTAATGCTGAACAGCTTATTGAACTTGTAAAAAAAAATGATTACGACGTGGTTCTTCTTGATCTTAAAATGTCGGGTATGAACGGGCTTGATGCTATTAAGCATATAAAACTTCTAAAGCCCCATCTCCCTGTGATAGTTTTAAGTATGCATGCTGAGGATCAGTATGCTGTGAGAACGATAAGGGCAGGGGCTTCCGGCTATATAACAAAAGAGACCGCATCTGAAAACCTTATTGCGGCAATAAAAAAGGCAGTGGCAGGGGGGCGTTATATTTCACCCGCTCTTGCTGAATCACTTGCTGACAGTATTGCCCTGGGGGGGAATGAGGCGCCACATGATGCTTTAACTGACCGGGAGTTTCAGGTTATGTGTATGATTGCATCAGGCAGAAGTGTTTCAGAGATAGGATCTGAACTTTTTTTAAGTGTAAAAACCATAAGTACATACAGGCATAGAATCCTCTCCAAGATGAATATGAAGAATAATTCTGAAATTACCCACTATGTAATAAAAAACAATCTTCTCGATATCTGATAATTATAACTCTAAAATATCTGCCGGAATTTCCTGAAAAATCAGGAGTTATGAGATTCCCGTACCTGTATTGAGTTTGTCGAAATATTCGCGGGAATGACAAAACCTGAAAAATTCTACCGCTATCTATTCACCTTCTCTGTAAGACTATGTCCTACAGAGAAGGTGTTTTAACTTACCTTGGAAATATCAATTTACCTCATAAAAATTAGGTTTTGTCTGATTGTGCTTCAACAGCATCTGTGATATGAAAGTGACATAAATAATCAGATGGATGTAATATGAGGGTTCTGGTAGTTGATGATTCAAATCTTATCCGCAGCAGGCTTATCCGAATTTTTTCTGCAGGCGGTAATGTGGATGTAATCGGCTCAACCGGTGATGAGGAGTTTGATCTTCTTAAAAGTTTTAATCCTGACATTGTTGTTCTTGATATTAAGCTGAATAAACGGAGCGGTGTTGATATCCTGAAAAGTATTAAAACAACAAGTCCCGGAACCATAGTGGCAATGCTGACAAATTATTACGACCAGTATTATTTGAACAGATGCAAAGAGCTTGGCGCTGATTATTTTTTTGATAAGTCTATGGATTTTGAAAAACTCGCTGATTTGATAAATGATTTTGAAAGTCTTCATTGATATTTAAGGGGGGATTATGAACCGGAACGATTTTATTGAAATGATGGAGCAGGAGGCTCAAAGTGATTTTTTCAGAAGAGTAAGGAGCATCGGCTGTAATGATGCAGGTCTGGTTTTTGACTTTACCAAAGTTAACTCTTTTGAACCTGGAATAATAAAGACTATATGTATTGCGCAAAGATTTGCAATGCTTGATAATAAAAAAGTAATATTTAAAGGGATTCCCAGGGAAACAAGGGATCTTCTTGAGAGTAAAACCAATGTGGCAGTGGCATTTTAATTGACATAAATTTCTTTTTATGCCAGCTTCTTTTAGGGCTGGTTTAAAGATGAAAATAAAAAAATATTTAAAACTTTCAGCAATATGTTCAGTGCTATTAGCTTTAACAATTCTTTTTTTTGTAAAACCTCCGGAACATAAAATAAGTGAGTATATTTTCTATACTCACTTATTTTATGTTCCGGTTATTCTTGCTGCATACTGGTATAATTCCCATGTTTTCTGGGTAATTGTATATATTATGCTGATAATGGTTATCCCCGGGGCAATAATGGGGGACTATTCCTTTCTCCCGGAATCTTTTCTCATTCCTCTTTTTTTTATTTTGCCCGCACTTATTATTATCTTCCTTAAAAAATATTTTCCTCCTGAAAAATCAGAAGCCCCTGTACAGGAAGAGGGGAATAAACCGGATGAATTCCGCAGCTCTAATCTTATAATAGAAGAGCAGAAAAGGGTGATAGCTGATATGAAGGAGCAGTTAAAAGAGGTCTATCACAGGGTAAAAAATAATATTCAGATAGTTGCAAGCCTCATAAGTCTGCAGATTGTAAAAGAGAAAGATGAGAATATCAAGGCCGCTCTTGTTGAATGTCAGAACAGGGTAAAGACAATGTCGATTATACAGGAGAAAATCTACAGCTCTGAAAATGAGAATGAAATTAATTTGAAAGGTATTGTGGAAAGCATGGTCTCTTCTCTCATGAGAGCGTATAAAATTGATAAAGAAAAAGTAGAAATTGTAATCGATATCCCGGAAATAAATGTTGATGTTAGTAAGGCAATACCTCTTTCCCAGATGATAAATGAAATTCTTTCAAATTCCCTAAGGCATGCTTTTCCGGGGAATATGCGCGGCCAGGTGGAAATAAAATTACTGCAGTTTGAATGTGACAGGAACTTCTATTCTCTCTGTATCAGTGATAATGGAATTGGTTTCCCGGACCAGTCTTTTTTCCCCGACAAGGGTAAACTCGGTTTTTATCTTATTAGCGCCCTTGCAAAGCAGATAGGTGGTAAACTTGAGCTTTTTCTTACCAGCGGAACTTCTTTTGAATTCAGATTCGTATTAAAATAAGAGCATACTATTTTTTCTTTCCTGCTGAAAAAAAATAACTGAAATGCTTGACAATTATACTAATGGTAACAAGTATACTGGTAGTAAAAACTTTACTGACGGTAGCACGGATGTGTTAACTTAATGATAGATGTGAGTAGTAAAATAAAGGACCGGAAGCAGAAGGAACAGGAGCAGCGTCTTCATGATATCCTGAAGGCTGCCAAATCTGTTTTCTATAAAAAAGGTTTTTTGAAAACTACAATGGATGAGATTGCCTATGAGGCTGCTGTAAGCAAGCCTACCATCTATAAATTTTTCCCTACAAAGGAGGATCTTTACTTTTCTCTTGTTAATCCTTTTTTAAAGGAATGTCTCCTTGATATGGAAGAGATCAATATGCAGCTTCAGCTGAAGATGTATGGCTCAGGGGAAAATCTTGTAAGAAGTGTAATTGATGTTTTTTTCAAGCGTTATAAAAAAGACCCTGACATTTTCAGGATAGGGCAGCTTTTTCAGCAGGCTGGAATGCTCTGGGTGCTGGACAGGAAAACTGAGCAGCAGATCAGGGGTAAAACCAGGCTTCTGATGCAGGAGATGAGGAGTATTTTCGATACTGCTGTGGCTATGGGTCTTGTCAGGGATATTGACAGGTATATGCTTGTGGACATTCTGATAGGATCATTTTTTGGTATAGTACAGCTTGAGGACAGTAAGGCGCGGGAAAAAGATTCGGCAAAGATGGTTGAGCCTGTAATAGAGATGACAATCGAGTTGTTTATAAACTCTGTAGTTTTAAGATGAAAAATGAGTTTTTTTAAATTGATGAAAAATAATGATAAACTCAGTGTTAATTCCTTAACTTTTATTTAAAGTAAAATGCTTTAATATCCCCGCCGCCTTTGGCGGCGGGGATATTGAAAACAGCATTATTACACTAAAAGCTATTTCCAGGATTAATTACTGTGTTAAATTATTTTTTATATAAGTTTCCAACTCTGGTTTGATAATTCCGGCAGTGTCTCCCCCCGGTACTGCCGGAATATCATAATTAAAAAGTAATGGAACAGGATTTAAACGGGGGAATGTGCAGAATCAATCAGGAGGAAGAAAAATGTCCGAAAAATTTATGAATGAATACAGGTCTAAACTGGCAACTGCTGATAATGCTGTTAAGGTTGTCAAGTCTGGTGATAAGGTTTTTTACGGTGAATTTGTTTTGTTTCCGAAAAGTCTTGATGAGGCGCTGGCCAATAGAATTGAAGAGCTTAATAATATTGAAATAAGGGGTGTCTGCTTTACTCAGTCCCCAAAGGTTATTGAAAAGGACCCTCTGAGAAAACATGCAGTAGTATGTGATTATCATTTCAGCGGTATTTCAAGAAAGCTTCATGATCAGAATCTGTGTAATTATATACCCATGACCTATCATCAGGGCCCAAGATTTATAAGAAAATATCTGAGGCCTGATGTTGCCCTTATTACTGTGGCGCCTATGGATAAGAACGGTTATTTTAACTTCGGCCTTGCAAATTCAGTTACAGGGGCAAATTTAAGTAAGGCAAAAAAGGTAGTGGTGGAGATAAACGAAAATGTCCCCTATTGTCTTGGCGGAAATTTCGAGTCGATCCATATTTCAAGTGTGGACTTTATTGTTGAAGGGAATAACGCGCCCCTTGTAGAGGTACCTCCGGTACCGCCTAAGGATATAGACAGAGAAATTGCAAAGCATATTCTTAAAGAGATTGAGGATGGAACTACACTTCAGCTCGGTATCGGCGGCCTTCCTAATCTTATGGGGCAGCTCCTTGCTGAGAGTGACATTAAAGATCTTGGTATTCACACTGAAATGCTGGTTGATTCATGTGTTGATCTTTATAATACCGGAAAAGTTACAGGGAGCAGGAAAAAGATAGATCATTTTAAGATGACTTATACCTTTGCAATGGGTACAAAGAAGCTTTATGATTTCCTTCATCTTAATCCCACATGCGCTTCCTATCCGGTTAATTATGTAAATGATCCCAGGATAATATCTTACAATCCCAAGGTGATTGCAATAAATAATGCGGTTGAAGTGGATCTATTCTCACAGGTATGTTCTGAATCAGCCGGATACAGGCAGATCTCCGGAACAGGCGGACAGCTCGATTTTATTTTCGGAGCTTTCAATTCAAGCGGCGGAAAGGGGATAATAGCATTGAGCTCAACCTATAAAGAGAAAGATGGCACACTTAGATCAAGGATTGTTCCGACACTGCAGCCTGGCGCAATTGTAACAGTGCCCCGTTCAATTACTCACTATGTTGCAACAGAATTCGGAATTGCAATGATGAAGGGTAAGTCAACCTGGCAGAGGGCTGAAGAGATGATAAGGATTGCCCATCCCGACTTTAAGGACAGTCTTGTTAAGGAAGCGGAAAAAATGAATATATGGTCTCTTACCAACAAACAGGACGCATAGTTTCCTCTTAATAGTTGTGTAAAGGTTGGATATAGTTTAGAGGGGGCCCGCATTTATGCGGGCTTTCTTCTTTCAGGTATTGACGAGAGTTCTTTTTTTTCATTATAGAATTCCCGATCCAGATAAAGTCCGCAGTAGCAGTGGCCATACTCTTCAATATCGGGCCTGCTGTATTTACAGGGACAGATTATATCCATATCCTCATTTTTTACGCCATCAGAATCTCTGCAGGGACATGCAAAATATCCATACCTGTTATAATTTTTTTGAAGTCCTCTTAGTATCATCTCAAGATGCTCTTTATCTTTATTAAGAATCCATAGCTGTTTCCCGGCCACCATTTCAGAAAAATATTTTACATCTTCATATGTTTTTTCTTTCATGAATTTTTCTGCCTCCCTAAAATTTCCTCTTTGTATTCACCTTCAGTAAAACCTACAATAGTTTTCTCATCATCAATAATCAGGAAGGGGAATCCCACTTCCCTGTCGAATTTTGACCGGAGTTCATCTTTAATCTGCCGTTTTAATTCAGGATCAAGATCATCCACATAGACATATTTAAAATAAACAGAATTTTCCCGCAGAAATTTAAGGGCCTTTTTGCAGAAAGCGCATGTAGAGAGAGCGTAAACCGTAATATCTCCGCAGTTATTTCTCCCCATTTCCTCAGTAAAGCATATTTTATCCATATTCCCCCCTTTAATCAGATCCGGAAATTCTTTTCCAGTGATAATTCCTTAATTTCTTTATAATTGAAATGTTCTATCTCTCCCCGCCGCCTTCGGCGGCGGGGAGAGATAATCATATATTGTCAATTAAGTTACATTTTTACAAATTATTACAAAAATAACATAATTGTTCAATAAAAAAAGTAACTAATACCATATTAAATGTCTTAAATAATATAAGCAAGAAAACTTTTTCATCGTACTCTCCTATCCTGAAGTGCCTTAAAGGCTGCTTCAGGATTATTTTTTTGGGACCTGCAGTTAAAACTATATGACATTTCCGCTTGAAATAGATATTTTAAGAATAATAATAAAAATAATCTGAAAAATGATTGACTATAGAATTAAAGATATTAATTAAATAGTATATTTCTTAATAATTCGGAGGATTTAATAATGGAAAAGAAAAAAGTTTATGACATTATAGTAATAGGAATGGGCCCTGGAGGGATGGCAGTTTCTGCAATGGGGTCTGCTATGGGTCTGGATGTGCTGGCGGTTGAAAATAATAAAATCGGCGGTGAATGCTTAAATGTGGGGTGTATTCCCAGTAAGGCACTTTTAAAAGCGGGTGAAGCAAAGGCTGTTTCTGATAATCTCAAGAAATATGGAATTATCCCGGGCAGTAAATCTGTGGCTAAAACAACCCTCGGCGTAGTAAGGGACAAAATTGAATTTATAAGCGGCCCTAAAACAACAAAGATGTTTGAAAAAGTGGAAACAATCCTGAAACAAGGTATGGCTCATTTTGTCGATAAAAACACCATCCAGGTTGGTGATGAAATCTACAGGGGTAAAAAAATATTTATTGCAACCGGTACTGAGCCTTTTATTCCGGAGATACCGGGCCTTAAGGAGGTTCCTTACCTGACTAACATGAATCTCTTTGATGAAAAAAGTATCCCTGCATCCCTTACTGTAATAGGGGGCGGAGCAATAGGTTCTGAAATGGCCCAGGCCTTTTCCAGGCTGGGGAGCAAGGTTGTTATTGTTCACAATGATAAACATCTGATCCCCCTGGGTGATGAAGAGGGGGCCCTTGTTCTTGAAGAAAAGTTTAGGGAGGAGGGGATTACTGTTTATAACAGCGCAACTATTGATAAGGTCGAGAAAAAGGGTAAGTTTATACTTGTCCATTCCGGCGGTAACGTGATTAAGTCTGAAAAGCTTCTTGTGGCAACCGGAAGAAAAGCAGTGATTGAACCGCTTAAACTTGAAAACGCAGGCGTAACTCACACAGGTAAAAAAATTATTGTAGACAAATATCTCAGAACTAATGTAAAAAATATTTACGCTGTTGGTGATGTAAACTTCATCGCCCTTTACTCCCATGCTGCGATGCATCAGGGGATGCTTGCATTAATGAATGCTCTTAATCCCATCCCTTTTACCAGGTTTAGATGGGATAAATATATTGTTCCCTGGACTGTTTTTACAAAGCCTGAATTTGCTCATGCAGGGCTCACAGAGGGTGAAATTAAAAGCCTGGGAATTAAGTATGAAATGATTAAGGAGAATTATCAGGATTACGGCAGAACTATTGCTGATGGTGTTCCGGAAGGATTTGTAAAAGTTTTTGTTACTAAAAGGGGGAAGGTTTTAGGTGCAACAATAGTAGGGGAATCTGCCAGTGAACTGATTCATGAGTGGATTCTTGCCATACAGCAGGGGATTTCCCTTTTCGATATAATGATGACTCAGCACTCATTTCCCACAATTTCACTCCTGAATAAGCGTATTGCTGAAGTATGGATGATGAAAAAAATGGGGTCACCTTTAATAAAGAGAATTGCGAAAAAACTGATCTAATATTTTCCTGGAGCATTCATATGGTAAAAATAGGCAGAGATAATAACACACTGGCATATATAGAAGGGTGGGGTTCTATTCTTTTAAATATACTTCTTTTTGCCTATAAATTCTGGGCCGGGACTGTTACAGGTTCAATTGCGATTATAGCTGACGCGTGGCATACCCTTTCCGATTCATTTACATCTGTTGTGGTTCTTGTAAGCGCCAGGGCCTCGTCAATTCCGCCCGACAGGGAGCATCCTTTCGGGCACGGCAGGGCTGAGCTTCTTGGCTCAATTGTAATAGGCCTGCTTCTGGCCGTAGTTGCCTTTAATTTTATTGTTGATTCTGCTCAGCGGCTTAAGGGCGGTGAGGGGGTTACTTTCGGATTAATTGCAATTGCAGCCACAACTGTTTCAATTATTACTAAAGAGGGTATGGCGCAATTTGCGTTCTGGGCAGCAAAAAAAACCGGTTCTGTAACATTAAAAGCCGATGCCTGGCACCACAGGAGTGATGCCATCTCCTCACTGGTTCTACTTGGCGGTATTTTTCTGGGTAGATATTTCTGGTGGATTGATGGAGTAATGGGTATTATACTCGGTCTTCTGATTATGTACGCTGCATATGAGATATTGAAGGATTCCATGGATTCTTTTATTGGTGAAGCGCCCGATTCCGGATTCAAAGATAGTGTAATTAGAATCGCGGCTGAATCAAGCGGCAGAGAGCTTGATATCCATCATATGCATATTCATAAATATGGTGATCACACTGAACTTACTTTTCATATCAGGCTTGAGGGGGATCTGTCTCTGGAAAAAGCTCATCATGTTGCAAGCAATATAGAGTCTGCCATAAAAAGAGAGATGAATGTGGAGTCAACTATTCATATGGAGCCGAAGATAGGTGAAACGATTAAATGATATACTGACAGAATATCCTTTTATCGTTCTTGACGGGGGACTTGCCACAGAACTGGAGAAAAAAGGTTTTGTCTTAAATGACCATCTCTGGTCTGCGGCTCTTCTTGCGGATAATCCTGAAGCTATCCGGAATGTGCATCTTTCTTTTCTTGAAGCAGGGGCTGACTGTATAATTACCGCATCATACCAGTCTACTGTGAGCGGGTTTATGAAAAGGGGTTATTCAGAGAAGAAATCGAAGGATCTCATTAAGCTTTCTGTTAAGCTCGCCAGGGATGCTATTGATATTTTTCTGGAGCATAATTTATGCGAAGGGAGGCCTTACCCTTTTATAGCAGGTTCTGCAGGGTGTTACGGATCATTCCTGGCTGACGGGTCGGAGTACAGGGGTGATTATCATCTTGAATTTAATGAGTACGCGGATTTCCATAGAGAAAGAATTGAACTACTTGCTGAGGCAGGGGCGGATCTGATAGCTTTTGAAACAATTCCCTCTGCACAAGAGGGGGCGGCCCTTGTTGAACTTATGAAGGATTACCCCGAATTACCCTACTGGCTTGCCTTTTCTGTCAAAGACGATGTTCATATAAGCAATGGGGATATCTTTGCTGATTTTATTAAAGATGCCGGTTCCTCTGATAATCTTATAGGCTGCGGTATCAATTGTTCAAGCCCCGGGCATGTTACAGGGGTTTTGAAGGGGCTTCACGATTATAAAATAAAAAATTTTGTTGTTTATCCCAATTCAGGTGAAGTCTATAATAAATCGTGCAACTGCTGGACACAGGGAGGGGGGAGTGATATATTGCCCGATTCAGTAAAGCAGTGGTATAATCTTGGCGCAAAAATAATAGGGGGGTGCTGCCGCACCGGCCCTGATGATATAAAATTTATTAGTAATTTCAGAAAAAGCCTGATTGAAAAATTTACCGGTAAGGGTTAAAGTTCCTCAATGCTTTTAATTATCTGATTGATAACTGATTCATCAGTTTTAGGATTGAAAAAAACCGCTTTCCAGGCGGGGATGGAGATGCCCCCGGGGTTATAGCCCATTGATGTTGTATAGCTGAGAAGTGCATCCTTTTCCGGATCAGCTGTATTTTTCCTTTTTTCAAAGAGTCTCTGTATTTCGCTGAAGTATCTTTCATATTCATCTTTTTTGAGTTCACCTTTAATCATTTTCTGATAGATCTCCTCAGCATTACGCCCTGCAGGGAGTACCCACCATACTACTCCGGGTCCCAGAGAATCCTGATTTATGACTCTGCAGTATTCCAGCTTATTCAGTTTCTTTTTAAGCCTGGCAGCCATTTCGAGAGAGTGTGCAACAAGTATCTGGTACCCCTTAAGTCCAATACCGTTAAGACTGGCCATTACTGAATAGGGCCCTATCCCTGGTCTCGACGTTTCAAGCGTAAAAAGTGCAGGATCGTGCCTGTAATCCGCCTCAGAAAAGTAGGGCACCTGGTCCATGCTTCTGAAAAGATATTTTAAATCATCCCTGTTGTATACAATGAAGGCGCTTGAGGGGTAGTGGCCCCAGCCCATTTTATGGAAGTCTATAGTTACTGAATCAGCAGACTGCATTGTCATTGAAAACTCTTTAATTTTTGTTACAGTTTCTATAACTTCGCTGCTCAGCTGAAATTCATTGTTTTCAATATTGTATTCGTTAAGAAAACAGAGTGACCATCCTGCAGCAGCATCAACATGAAGATGGGGAACCGGCATCTTGTGCTTCGCGGATTTTTCTGATATAACCCGGCGTATTTCACCAATGTTGTCTATCCCAAAGGCATCGGTGCTGCCGAATGTTGCTATAACAAAGGCAATTACTGTTTTTGATAAATAGAGCTCTTCAATTTTTTCCTCAAGGAGAATAAGATTCATGCTGCACGACGGGTCAACCGGGATTGAATGGAGATTGTCAGTCCCTATGCCGAGCCATCCAGCCAGTGTCTCATTGGAGTAATGAGCAGCTTCTGATACAATCCCTGCGATTTTTTCTCCTGAGAGTCCTTTTTTCATAGCCCCGGGGCGTACTTTTTCTATTCCGATTTTACCGCCGTAAAGATTGGAAATGGTTCCACCCATGGTAAAAACACCCCAGGGATTTTCTGTATGATAAAAAACAAGATTCGCCAGTGAGGTAATTGCCTTAAGCTCAAGTTCATTGGACCGCTGGCTGTATGTATCAACGCAGAGATTCGGATTTTTCAAAAGGCATGCTATTGAACCGATAAGGGAGGCATAGTTTGCCGGGCCTTTAACATTTTCAAGGTGCAGCTTTGATGACCAGTTGTCTGTTCCCCAGAAGTAGGGGAATACAGCATCTCTGGCATCCTTAAGATTACCCGGTATATAGTGTATCTCCGGATTGGATTGTGCAGTTTCATAATTACGCGACATTGATTCAATGGCAGGCATCTGTTCCTGCGCGGCAATAGTATTGAGCATTTCGTTAAAAATCTGAAGCACTTCCTCTTTGTTGCATGTAAAAAAGTTTTCGACTATTTCCTTTAACAGTTCCTTTTTCATCAGATTTCTCCCTCTCATCTATAGGCATTGTTACGTAATTGTTAATTATAGCATTTATGAATAGTTTTGTCAGCACATTAATTTGACAATATTATAGTATTAGACCTATTTGAATTTATCTTGCAAAGTAAAAAATAGAAAGGAGATATAATTATGAGAAAAAAAAGTTATATTGATTTAGTTGAAAGAACATCTTTTGAAGTGCCCAAGGAGAGAAAGCCGGTTTCATCTTTTTTCGGGGAGAATACTTTTAATAAAACAGTAATGCAGAAAAAATTACCGCGCCCTGTTTTCCTTAAACTCATTGCGTGTATAGAAGAGAATATTGATCTTGATCTGGATACTGCAAATGCCGTATCTCACGCGATGAAGGAGTGGGCCATTGAAAACGGTGCCACCCATTTCGCACACTGGTTTCAGCCTCTAACAGGTGCTACTGCAGAGAAACATGATGCCTTTATTGAGTTTGTGGGCAACTCCGAGGTGATTGAAAGATTTTCAGGGAATCAGCTTGTACAGGGAGAACCTGACGCATCAAGCTTCCCCAGCGGCGGCCTCCGTGCCACATTTGAAGCACGGGGATATACTGCATGGGATATGTCCAGTCCGGCATTTCTCATGAAAAACGGCCTCGGTATTACCCTTGCAATACCTTCAGTCTTTATTTCCTATACAGGTGAAGCCCTGGACAAAAAGACCCCCCTTCTGAGATCAGTAAAGGCGGTTAATGACAGTTCTATTAAAGTTCTTAAAATAATGGGGAATAAAACCTCGTCCAGGGTGCAGTCTAACCTGGGGCCGGAGCAGGAATATTTTTTAATTGACCAGAGCTTTTATATTAACAGGCAGGACCTTGTTCTTACAGGGAGAACCCTGCTTGGAGCGTCACCCGCAAAAGGTCAGGAGCTTGAAGACCAGTATTTCGGCAGCATAAAAGAGAGGATCCAGTCATTTATGCACGATATGGATCAGGAGCTTTTCCGTCTTGGGATACCGGCAAAGACACGTCATAATGAGGTTGCTCCAAGTCAGTTTGAAATAGCGCCGATTTATGAGGATGCAAATATAGCTGTTGACCATAATCAGCTCCTTATTGATACAATGAGAAAGATTGCCAAGAGACATTCACTTGCTGCAATACTTCATGAGAAACCTTTTGCCGGCATAAATGGTTCCGGTAAGCATGTAAACTGGTCTCTCTCTACTGATGATGGAGTTAATCTTCTCAATCCGGGTAAAACCGTTTCAGAGAATATTCAGTTCCTTGTGTTCCTTTTTGCGGTAATCAGGGGTGTTTACAGGCATGGTGATCTCCTCCGTGCATCAATAGCAAGTGCATCAAACGATCACAGGCTCGGCGCTAATGAAGCTCCCCCGGCAATTATCTCAATATTTCTTGGTGACCAGCTTTCAGAAATCCTGGAGAAGATTGAAAAAGGTGAACCTATAAAAGATGTTGAAGCAAAGATTATTGACCTTAATCTTTCATCACTCCCTGTTTTAAGCAAGGACAATACGGATAGAAACAGGACATCACCTTTTGCCTTTACAGGAAATAAATTTGAGTTCAGGGCAGTGGGGTCATCGCAGTCAATATCATTCCCTGCGGTTGTAATCAATACTATCGTAGCTGAGAGTCTGGAATATATAGCGGAAAAACTTAAAAACGCGGAAGGCGGGGATATTAAAAAAGCAGTCCTTGAATTGATAAGGGATGATATACGGGAGTGCAAGGCTGTTCTTTTTGCCGGAGATAACTATTCTGAAGCATGGCATAAAGAAGCTGAAGGGAGAGGGCTCCCCAATAATAAAACAACACCTGAAGCTCTTCCCGCACTGGAATCAAAAAAGGCAAAGGAGCTTTTCAGCAGCCTGGGAGTATTAAGCGAAGTTGAGCTTCATTCAAGATATCATATTAAGCTTGAGGCTTACTGCAAGCAGATAGAGATTGAAGCAAGATCATTTTATGATATTGTTACAACTCAGGTTATGCCTGCTGCATATAAGTACCAGAAGTCGGTAGCTTCATCGATAAATGAAGTATTGTCTCTGGTTGATGAGTCTGTGCTGAAACCTCAAAAGGATATGCTTAACAGGCTGAGTACGCTTATAAGCGGAATACAGTCGGAAATCTGTATCTTAAAGAAGCTCAATGAAAAAGCTAAGGATATTGAAGACGAGCAGAAAAAAGCGGAATATCTTTGTGATTCAGTAAAGGCTAAAATGGATGAAATCAGGGTATCTGTAGATGAACTGGAAATGCTTGTAGATGACGGTATGTGGCCTATACCAAAATTCTGGGAGATGCTTTTTTTAAGTTAGTCAAAAAATTAAAAAGGGGGCTTTGTGCCCCCTTTTAGCCAATAAGACTTTTTAATTATTAAAGACTAAATCTTTCGTAATTTTTCTCCGGCCTGTCAATAAGCTGAATAGTCTGGAATTTCCCGGATTTAACCGCTTCTTTCAGGAGTGATGCCCCTTTTCTCCTGCATCTCCAGCAGGCATCTACAGGTATTTCGATTCCCGCACTTAAAGGATTAACAGATGAGTGCGATTCAATCATCAGTACCCCTCTGCATTTACGGCACATCATCATGTATTCCTGCTGTGTTTCCTGAATCCCGTCAGTGTCGTAATTTATATTTTTTGTACGTGTGGCAAACTCACCATCCGGAGGCCTGTCATAATCAGCATGGGGCCCGAAATAATTTTCAAGTACAGGTTTTCTCAGGGATGTTATATAATCTGTGATTGCCGGGTCCTGCGCCAGCCGTTCTGCGTTATAATCAGGCTCCTTCACATGGGAATAGTCTATCCCTGCCATGGCAAGAACTATGCCCAGATTAATATAGGGGAGTGCCCCCTGTATGGAGTAGCCCCCTTCAAGCACAGATATGTGGGGATTTAATCTGTCATTGAGCATGGCATAACCCCCTGCAGTAAAGTTCATGTTCGTAATAGGATCTGTATAGTGGTTATCCTGTCCGGCAGAGTTGATAATAAGCTCAGGTTTGAAATCGTGAAGTATGGGGAGTACCATCTCATTTATGGCAAATAAAAACCCCTCTTCAGATGTTGACGGCGGCAGGGGGATGTTGATGGTTCTCCCTTTTGCGGAAGGCCCCCCCATCTCCCGCAGGTGACCGGAGCCGGGGTAGAGGGTGCGCCCATCCTGATGAATAGAGATAAAAAGAACATCCCTGTCGTGCCAGAAGATATCCTGTGTGCCGTCACCATGATGGCAGTCGGTATCAACTATGGCGATTCGCCTGATGTTCGAATGCTCCCTTATATATTCAACCATTACCGCTTCATTATTAATATTACAGAAACCCCTGTTGCCGTGAACAGATTTCATGGCATGATGCCCGGGAGGCCTTACCAGTGCAAAGGCCCTGTCTACTTCTCCATTGAGGTAAGCCCTTGCGCCCCTTATGGCTCCCCCTGCGGAAATCATATGTGATTCAGTTGTCACTTTTTTTACGTCCGGGAAGCAGAAATGTGACCGCATAACGTCGGTCTCTGTTGCTATGTCCGGTTTCATTTCAAAAATCCCTTCAATATCAAATATACCCTCTTCAATCAGCTGGTCCTGAGTATAGAGGAGCCTCTCCTCTCTTTCCGGATGGGTAGCAGATATTGCCCAGTCATAAGCGGGGAAGAAAATTAAACCTGTCCTGTTCTTTGCTGTAAGCATTTTCCCCCCTTTCTAACTGTATAGTTTCATTGTAACGCCCGGTTTAATCTGACACCGTACGCGGATGTCATCCCCGGAGGAGTAAAAAGAATCGATCATTCTGAAGCTGCTTGCCTGCATTATATCAATTTCATCTTTCTTAACATCAACACCGTGAGCCATAAGATATTCTGAGAGACCGGCTGCGGCATCCTCTTCCGCCTCCCTGAGACTGTACTTCTTTTCAATTTGTCGTTCTATGCCCAGGGAAGGCATTATCATTCTCCCTGTACTGGTATCTGCGAAAAGTTCCGCTTCAATAGTCGTTCTTGCAAGGGCTGCACCTATTGCATTGGCTATCTGGTAATTTTCAGGAACAATGGCTTTTATATTTCCCGCTATTGCTTTTGCCAGTGCGCCGGCAGGTCCCCCTATAAGGTATATTCTTTCCGGCTTGATTTTTTTACCCTCCAGCATTTCATGTATTGTATATACCGGTTTCTGATTTATCTCAAGAAGGAGGTTTGTTATCTCATCCTTTACTTTGTTGACAGCGTATTTTATTGCTTCATCAGCTATTCTCCCGGCGAAAAGCTTTGAGTTGGATGCAAGTTTTTTTATTCCTGCAATAGATTTGTCCCTGTGGCCGTAGGATATTACCCCTTTGTAATTCAGCGCGTCAACCAGGGCAGCGGTTTCTCCGCCGTCTGCAATGCATGGCCCTCTCCGTACCGGACCTACAGTAACCTCTTTGCCGGAAACAATAATTTCAGAATCACCGCCTATACCTATCGATTTATTCTGCAGAGCCCTTACAAGGGTTGGTATACCACCCAGCTTCACACCATTGCTTTCAATGAGAGGAGAGCCTGAGGCAAAAATTGCAATATCGGTTGTGGTGCCGCCAATATCGAGAATTACAGAATCTTCAGTTATATCGCAGAGGCTTATTATCCCCATAATACTGGCGGAAGGGCCGGATAGGATCGATTCCACAGGGAATTGTCTCGACATGTTTAGCGGCATTGTACCGCCGTCAGCTTTTAAAATATTAACAGGGGCTTTAATTCCCAGGTCTGCAAGGCTTTGTTCAACTGAGTTAGTAAAATCATTATATATGCGCCATACAGCAGAGTTGTAATAAGCTGTAGCCACTCTTCTGGGAAAGCTGAGCTGCCCCGAAAGGGAGTGGCCCATGGAAATAAAATCTGAATCATTGTTGATGAGACCTGTCATTTCCACTTCCTGTTCCTTGTTTCTGGTGGAAAATTTGCTCACTGCGGCAAAAACCTTTACCCCCTTCCGGCGGCATTCATCTATCCCTTTTTCAATTTCCTCCCGATTAAGGGGTTTAACAATGTTTCCTCTGTGATCAATAGATCCGTCAATGATAAAGGTACAGTCCCCTATGGAATAGGATTGAGGGTTTATGCCCGGGCCGGCAGAAATAAAGAGTCCGGTTTTTTCTATGCGGTCTTCAATAATTGCATTAGTTGAAAGTGTGGTGCTCAAATTGATGTTCGTAATTTTTGTTTTATCTATACCGGAGGTGACTCCCTGTAGAGCCTGGTTGATCGAATTAAGCAGGTTTTTATGATCAGTTTTTGCTTTAAAAGAGGCTACAACACCTGAACTGTCAATTACTGCAGCATCAGTGTGTGTACCGCCAACGTCAATACCTAAAAGCATATGTGCCCCCGGCTCTGGAAGTTTATTCCGGATTATAAAGAGTCTCTTCTTTCTGTCAGTGTTTATAAACCGGCCGATTTCAATATTATTCTTTAAAATATTAAATGTCAAGGAAAAGAGTATTATTTTAACCGAGGGTTATTTTTTAATTTGAATTACTAACCTCATGTTAAATAAAGCATTAAAAATTTATCTCAAAGGCAGAGATTACCTCTTCTTCAGATGTTTCCGGCCGGGAAGTTACTCTTTATAAGGAGGTGATGCCCGGTATCTGTCAATAGCGGCAACTGCATTGTCTGCAATATCATCAAGCCTGCTGAAAGTATGTTCTCTCCACGTGCTGATGATTGATCTGAATTTATCCAGAACCAGAAAATATGAATCTTTAAGAGATGAAAAGAAAGAATCTATCCTCTTTCGGAAAGAGTCAGTAGAAATGGAGTTTCCGCTTATTTCTGCAGGGATATAGCTCCCGGAAGGGGAGTAGCCGGTGTCAATAAGCTCTTTTCCAGGCTTTATTATTTCCGGGATGTTTTTATTTTTTCCGGTGGTCTTTTTAACAGCTTCAGGTAAAATAACCACGTCATTGATGACAAGTTTTGTCACAGCTTCTGAGTTTTTCACGGCAGTTTCAACTTTTTTTTCTATTACCTCTCTGACCCCTTTGAAGGCGGATTTTCCGGCAGGCTTCACTTTCTGATTATCTTTTTTTACTGCTGCAATCCCTGACTGACGTGAAATGATCATTGCTGTTGTGCTTTTAATATTACCTTTTGTTAGAAGGAATCGCGGTATTTCAAAACTGTTTTCTGCCGGCACAGCTGTCCCTTTCCCCACAATTGTGAAGGCGTATTTGTATCCCGCTTTCTGCAGCTCTTCAATAGTCCGGTCAGATTTAGATCCGAAAGGGTATACATAAGAATCTATTACAATATTCAGTCTCTCCTGAAGCACTTTTTTAGGCCGGTATATTTCCCTTTTAACCTTTTCCGGGGATTCCTTCCAGGCTTTTTCATGGAGGTAAAGGTGATTGTATCCATGCGCAGCAATGTAGCACCCTTCATCAGATAATTCTTTAAGCTGTTCCCATGTGAGGGCATACGATGTTTTGCCTATTATTGCCGGATAAATTCCAAGTACCGGCTTAATACCTAAAGGCTTCATAACATTAAAGTAGGCAGGGTATGTGCTTTTATTCCCGTCATCAATAGTAACAAGAATATTTTTATTCCCTTTGACCCTCTTCTGCTTTATATCCTCCATGGAAATAAAGGTAAAACCATTTGATTTTAATGCTTCAAGTTGTTCCTTAAGGACTTCTTCTGTGAGGGAATATGGATCTTTCCTGTCAAGAAAAGCATGGTAACAGAGTATACTTATTGAGGCATCTGAAGCATATGCAGCAGTAATTGACAGTAAGGCAAAAATAACTATAAGAAATAGTCTGATATTATTTTTCATTCTATGAAAGCTCTTTCTCTACATTTGATTTTATCTGTTTTTTGCGATCTTCAATAATCCCGCTGTAGCTTCTGTCAATCAGCAGGATATTTTTTTCGAGCATCTCTACATATTTTTCAGTATCGGGAAGAATATATTTTTTTATCAGGGTGTATTTTTCCCATGTTTCTTTTTTATTGTAGTAGTTCATGTTCCATTCAATAATAGCCTTAAGCCTGAACATTTTTTCATAAAAAGCCACAGATCTTTTACTGTCGTATTTGGTAAGAACATCTCTCATGGCTTTTGCTTTGGCCTCAAGTTCTTTTGCGGAATAAGTCCCTGCAACAAAAATATAGTCCAGGTCAAGATCAGGATCAAAGCCGTAGCCGAACCCTGAAACAGCGGTGGTCTCCTGCAGCAGAACAAGTTCATCGGGTGTATAATATTTACTCTCTTTTTTTGTAAGATTATACCATATACTGCACTGGAGAAGCATAAATGGTAAGAGCAAAATAATTAATATTTTAAGTTTCATAAAATTCTCCTCATTTAAGAAATCTCTGTGTACTTTATCAAAGATCCTTTTTTTATGTCAACAACTGCTTTTCTTCCGGCTATGTCATATATTCTATCTGCAGGTATGCCGCATCCGGGTCGCAAAAGCACAATGTGTCTCTCCTCAATAGCTGAACCTGCGGAAATATCTTCAGCAGCGAATAAACTCCTCCTGGCGCCCCTGGCAGTATTAAGCTCTCTTCCTTCAGGATTTATACTGCCGCTCCCTCTCATCTCAGCAGCTGATTTAACCTTCGCTATCAGAGCTTCAAACTCTTCAGGTGTAGCAGAAACATCACTGTCAGGACAATCATGGTTATTGCTCAGTTTAAAGTGTTTTTCAAAAACAGATGCGCCAAGGGCTGATGCGGCAAGTGCAGAGTCTGTACCCCGGCTGTGATCCGAAATACCGATTCTCCTGTTAAATCGTTCTTTTAAAGAGCATATTCTCTGAAGGTTCGCTTCATGAGCTTCAAGGGGGTATAGAGAGACACAGTGGAGCAGAATTATTTCTCCCGACCCCTCTGCCTCAAGTGTTTTTAAGGCATTGTCAATTTCATTTTCATCTGCCATACCTGTTGACAATATAACAGGTTTCCCTGTTCTGCCGATTTTTTTTAAAAGGGGGAGATTTGTAATTTCAGATGATGCCGCTTTATAAAGCGGTACTTCCAGTCTTTCGAGAAGATCAACAGAAGGGTTGTCAAAGGGGGCGGAGAAAAATATAAGCCCCTTTTCAACTGCACGCTTCTTTAATAATCTGTACTCCTCTTCAGTGAAGATAAATTTACTCAAAAAATCGATTACCCCGTAATCGGGTGTTTCATCTTTACCCGATTCAAGAAGATCCTTTGTAAAGGGTGAATTCATCAGCTCAGGAATAAATGTCTGAAATTTAACAGCATGAGCCCCGCACCCGGCTGCTTTTAAGATCATCTCCTCTGCTTCAGCAAAGCTGCCGTTATGGTTAAGTCCTATTTCAGCTATAAAGAAAGGGTCAGATCCGATTAAAAATTCTTTTATTGTCATATTATTTCTGTCGGTTAATTTATTAAATTTCTGGAGTCAGGTAAAGTAAGATTATTTACCTGAAAGTGATCCAGAGGTCAATACTATTATCAGGACTTTTTTAAATGTTTGACAAGAAGGAATATTTTTGTTAAAATATAATTAGTATTTAATGGTAGAGGTAGAATTTTACAGGGAATCGTCTGGAAAAATCAGAAGTTGTGATATTTCCGCCTGCGCGGGAATGACAAAACTCATAAAATTATACTGCTGCTGTAGTAAATTAAGATAAATAGATTAAATGCTGTATTATTTTTTAATCAGGGGAATAATAAATGTCCGACAGAAAGTATATTATCGCTATTGATCTTGGAACAACCGGGAACCGGGTATTCTGCTTCGATTTAAAGGGGAAACCTATCTCCAGTGTCTACAGTGAATTTACCCAGATTTTCCCGAGACCGGGGTGGGTTGAACACGATGCTGTGGAAATTCTTAATAATATTTATAAACTTATACCTGAAGCATTAAAAAAGGGTGACCTCAATCCAGAAACGGCTGTAGCAATAGGGATTGCAAATCAGAGGGAAACAGCTGTACTATGGGACGCTGCCACAGGGAAACCGGTGTATAATGCAATAGTATGGCAGTGCAGAAGAACAACTGATATATGTAATCAGCTTAAAGATTCAGGCTATGAAAAAAAATTCAGGGAAACAACCGGTCTTGTGGTTGATGCCTATTTTTCAGGTACAAAAATCAAGTGGCTCCTTGATAATGTGATGGAGGCGAAAAATCTCTCCAAAAAGGGGAATCTTAAATTCGGCACAATCGACACATGGATCCTCTGGAACCTCACCGGCGGGAAGGAGCATAAAACAGATTTTACAAATGCATCCCGTACCCTGATTTTTGATATTATTGAAAAGAAATGGTCCAGGGATCTTTGCGATATTCTTGATATACCGATGAACATCCTCCCCGAAGTCCAGCCTTCTGCTTCAATATTCGGGAAAACATCTAATGTACCGGGTCTCCCTGACGGTATACCGATAGGGGGGATCGCAGGGGACCAGCAGGCTGCAATGGTGGGACAGAACTGTGTATTCCCCGGTAGGGCTAAAAATACATATGGAACCGGCTGCTTTATGCTGGTAAATAATGGTGCCGATTTTACGATCTCTAAAAATGGCCTTCTTACAACCCTTACCCCGGACAATAAGGGGAACCCTGTTTATGCGTTAGAAGGATCGGTTTTTGTGGGGGGGGCTGTAATACAGTGGCTCCGCGATTATATGCATTTTTTTGGTGATGCTGTGGAATCTGAAGGTATAGCTTCATCACTTTTTAATGAGGAGGATGAGGTGGTATTTGTTCCCGCCTTTGTGGGTCTTGGTGCTCCATACTGGAAAATGGACGCAAGGGGGGCGATTTTCGGTATTACCAGGGATACATCAAGGGGGCAGATAGTACGGGCAGCCCTTAAATCTATTGCTTTTCAGTCTATGGATGTAATAAGTGCTATGAAGCAGGATACAGGGAGAAATATAACAGACCTGAGGGTTGACGGGGGAGCTACAGAGAATAAGTTTCTTATGCAGTTTCAGTCCGACATCCTCGGTATTCCGGTTCTTCTTCCTGAAGTCCGTGAATCTACAGCACTGGGTGCTGCATACCTTGCCGGGCTCTCAACCGGGGTTTATTCAACAATAGAGGAGATTGCAGTAGAAAACAGGTTGACGCGGAGATTCGAACCTGTGATGAATAGAATTGAAAGGGAGAGGCAGATAATGCACTGGAGTGACGCTGTAAGGCGTCTTCTTTAAGGTCCATTTGGAAGTCTTTTATTGATTTGTCATTAAGAATTACTGAATATATGTTTTAGAGTGAAAGCAGACAATTATATATTCCCGCCGCCGAAGGCGGCGGGAATAATGGAGCTTTTTCAGCTTAAATATAGTTAAGTAATAATTATTGATGTTTTTTTTATTATTTCCGGAGGGGATATGGCAAAACCTTTACTTGGTGAAATGCTTGTTGAAAATGGCGTAATAACACAGGAGCATTTAAATAGCGCTCTTGAGGTTCAGAAAACAGAGGGCGGTTTAATCGGTATAATACTTGTATCTCAGGGGATTATTTCAGAACAGAAGCTGGTTGAGTACCTGGCTTTACAGGCTAAAATTGTAACCAGTTCCGAATAGCTGCTGCATATATACGGAGGCAGGAAGACCTCCTTGCCTCCGTATATATGATTTTACTTTATTTCATGGAGCCAGTTGAACTTATCCTCAATATCCCCTTGCTGGATACCTGTAAGAGTATCATAAAGGCTTGTTATTACAGGACCTGCCGTGTCTTCACTTCCGAATCTGTAATCTTTCCCATTGTGATGAATAATAGAGACCGGTGTAACCACTGCAGCAGTACCTACAGCTCCAACCTCATCAAAACTTTCAACTTCTTCAAATAGAACCGGCCGTTTTTCAACTTCCATCCCTCTGTCGCGGGCAATAATAGCCAGACTGTCATTGGTAATACTCTTAAGAATGCTTCTTGAATCGGGTGTTATGTATGTATTGCCCCTGATTGCTATAAAGTTGGATGTACTGAATTCATCAATATACTTTTTCTCCTTTGAATCAAGGTAAAGAACAACCGGGTATCCCCTGTCTTTGCCGAACTGCCCGCCGGAAAGACCTGCGGCATAATTTCCTCCCACTTTACAATCTCCAACTCCATTAGGGGCTGCTCTGTCATATTCTGTCACTACAAGGGCTTTTACAGGTGTTAACCCCCCCTTGTAATATGGGCCCACAGGTGTTACAAAAATCATAAAAACATATTCCGAAGCCGGTCCAAGACCTACTCGTGCGCCAGTGCCGATAACAAAGGGCCTGATGTAAAGGGTGGCTCCTGTCCCGTATGGAGGGACAAATTTTCTGTTTGCTGCAACTACCCTGTTAAGGGCATCGATAAACATATCTTCAGGAATCTCAGGGATGAATATCCTGTCTGATGTGTTTTTAAGTCTTTTTGCGTTTTCACGGGGTCTGAAAACCACAATGCGGCCGTCTTTTGTTTCAAAGGCTTTCATCCCTTCGAAGGCTTCCTGCCCGTAGTGCAGGCATGGCGCTGCCATGTGCATAGTGATATTTTCATCTTCAGTCAGTTCCCCCTGAGACCATTTACCATCGGCATAATAATATCTGATGTTAAAGTCGGTTCTGATATAGCCGAAGGGGAGGTCGGCCCAGTCAATGTCAGCTGTTTTTCTATTCATGTTTTAACTCCGGAGAATTCAGATAATTTAATACTACAGATTGAATTTCCTATTTTCTTCAAGAATAATTTTACCATATAAATGTTTTTTTGGAAATAATTAAGGTTAATTCCACTTTGAAATCCTCTGATTACCCATTCCCTGCTGAATTGAGGCTTATATATTAAAAATACTTATAAAATTTCTTGACGAAACCAGCCCCATTTATTGTTGTAATTTCTGGTTATCTATATATTTTTAATTTAAGTAGCTTTATATTTATAATCCTTTTTGCAATCATTCGTTTATGCGGATTGGCAATCTGATAAAGCCAGTAATTTACAATTTAAATAAGAGGTATGCTGTAATGTTAAAAACTACTGATATAAAAAGTGCCGAGGGAAAACTGGGGATACTTATTCCGGGACTTGGCGCTGTGAGCACCACATTTATTGCCGGTGTAATGATGGTTAGAAAAGGGCTTAGTAAGCCTGTAGGTTCTCTTACCCAGATGGGGAGAATAAGAGTGGGTAAAGGTGAGCAGGCTCAGGATGTAAAAGTCAGAGATTTTGTGCCCCTTGCCTCACTTAATGATATGGAATTCGCAGGATGGGACCTTTTTGAGGATAATGTTTTTGAGGCTGCAAGTAAAGCCCAGGTTCTGACAAAGGATGATATCCTTTCAGTTAAAGATGAACTTGAGAAAATCAAGCCCTGGAAAGCTGTTTTTAATCAGAGATATGTAAAAAAACTTCACGGTACATGGGTAAAGGAAGCCCCCACCCACTGGGATCTTGCTCAGATGGTAAAAGATGATATCAATAAGTTTAAAGAGGAAAAAAATATTTCCAGGTGTGTTATGGTCTGGTGCGGAAGTACGGAAATCCATCAGGAATTTGTTCCGGGTGTACATGATACTGTGGAAAATTTCGAGAAAGCGCTTAAGGAGAATCACCCTGCAATAGCCCCGAGTATGATTTATGCTTATGCAGCTCTTGATATGGGGATACCATATGCTAATGGTGCGCCTAACCTCTGTAATGATATACCCGCTTTCTGGGAACTTGCGGAGAAAAGAAAGGCTCCAATGGGGGGAAAAGACTTTAAGTCGGGTCAGACCCTGATGAAAACCATACTTGCTCCAGGTTTTAAAGCAAGAATGCTTGGTGTAAACGGCTGGTATTCAACAAATATACTGGGTAACCGTGACGGGGAAGTACTTGATGACCCCGATTCATTTAAAAGTAAAGAGGTCAGCAAGCTCTCTGTTCTTGATCAGATATTCAAGCCTGAGCAGTATCCTGAACTCTACAAGGACTACTATCATAAAGTTGCTATCAACTATTATCCTCCAAGGGGTGATAATAAAGAGGGTTGGGATAATATAGATATTTTCGGCTGGCTGGGATACCCCATGCAGATAAAGATCGACTTTCTCTGCAGAGATTCAATTTTAGCAGCTCCTATTGTTCTTGATCTTGCCCTTTTCCTTGACCTGTCGCAGAGAGCATCTCTCTCCGGAAATCAGGAATGGCTCTCTTTCTACTGGAAGAGCCCCATGCATGGCCCAAATGAAAAGGCTGAGCATGATCTTTTTGTTCAGCTTATGAAGCTTAATAATACTCTCAGATGGCTTATGGATGAGCCCCCTGTAACATTTTTAGGTTCCGAAACCTATAATTAAACAGAAGAGGCATTCGCTGAAGATATTATTCAGCATTGAATAGATTTTTCAAAACCCCCGCTGATAATAACAGCGGGGGTTTTTTACTGGATATTTTTTGCGCTTATATTATAATCGCGATAGTGCTGCTTTGCGTTTTAAGTTCAGGGGGTTTTATGGTTGGAATAATAGTGAGCGCTTCCATTCTTCTTTTTGCATCAGAATTATCTGATCCCGATGCAAATATGATGGGGGGGGCGAATCAATCTTCGATCGAGTATCGGCTGCATGATGGGGATGTTTACAGGTACAGGCCTTCATATGAGAAAATGGACCTTCCCGGATATGTTGTTGCCTCATACCCTGATGGGGATGATTTATATTTTATTACAATACAGGAGGGTTTTCTTTCTGCTGCTGTTTTATCACCCCGGGGGAATTACCTCTTTAGAACCGGCATCCCATCTGTAAATAACGGAAGAGTGAAACTTGCGGTAAATTATGGTGTTTTTTATTTTTCAGTCACTGATCCGGAGAGGGGTGGGGTGCTCTACAGGTATTCTCCGGAGAAAGACCAGATCCAGAGTATTGATAATGTAAATGATTTTTCAATAATTTCCGGTAATCTTCTTATAATGAAAGATGGCTTTATCAATTATAACGGACATGAGATACCTCTTATGCTGAAGAAAGCTTATATACGGGATATAATTGATGAGAGAATTATTGTTATAAGTGACGGTGTTGAAACAGAAATCTGCGATACATCTGCTGCCAGGAGTATTTATCAGTATAAAGGGGATATTGTTTATGACCAGGGTGATGATTTTAATATACTCCTTGAATTTGCAGATCTGGGGATGGTGAGAGGGGGAGGCCATGAGGAGGAGAAAATCGTTTATTATAATATAACAGTAAACGGCTACGATATAGGGAGAACCGAGACAGGCCTGGGTACCCTGACTAAGCAGATTCAGGCAAAAGTTTCACCCGGCAGAGAGAATATAATCAATGCGGAGAGATGGGAGCTTGATAAAAACAGAGGCCGATATGTGCGGGTTAATAATATTAATCAGCCTGAAGAGCTGAGGGTGTTTATTCCATTAAACAGGGTTGTGAAATTAAGTTTCAGATATGATGGATCGGGGCATGGTATAAGTCAGAATGTTTTTATCAGAAGTGAGGGGGATTTTCATCCCCCCCGCTAATGCAGACTATCTATTAATATTTATTACTTCGCTTTTCCTTTCGTCAAGCTGCACAATCCGCTGAAGTTCCTTGTATTCAGCTGAATCTGCGCCGTATTTCAGTTCAATAGCAGTCAGCATGCTTGCATTTTTTTTGTTTCTGTAAAGGTAAATATCATCCTCTGAGGACTTGCTGTATTTCTCCAGAACCTTCTCCATAAATGCATAGCAGCTTGCCAGATATTTGTATGCCCATATATCCTTTCTGTTTGCATCGCTTAAAGCAACATATCTTTCCAGAATCGGAAGGCATGGTTTCATGTTGCCAAGGTCATACTGGGTAGAAACATATGTACGGAAAACCTTCGATTTAAACTCAATAAAATCAGGATTATTTAGAAGGTCATTTGACTTTATCTGATCCATCAGATTTATTGATCTGGTAAAATATGTAACAGATCTGGTTTTCGATTCAATTTTTATCCTGTGAAGATACCTCTCCTGAGCATTCTTCCTGTCGATTTCCTGCCAGTACCACTGCTCGTTCAGGTATTTTTTATTACGGTATTCACTTCTGAGTCTTTCAATTTCAGTCTGCATATCGTCAAGGGTGTCAATACCCTTTGAATATTCATCAATTGCTCTCTTCAGAATGAAATCTGAATACTCCTTGCTCAGTTTCTCCAGATCTTTTAATGCAGCAATATATGGTTTGTAATCGCTTACTCTCCACCCTTCCGCGATTTCATCAGCCTGTATAGTTTCAGCGCCTGCTGGTTCAGTCTGGTTCTGCTGTGCAAAAGCAAAAATAGTAAAAAAAGTGCATAAAAGTAAAATCCCGAATAATAAGGCGGATTTTCTTGCGAATAATGTAGGTTTCATATAACGTACCCCTTTTAAAAAACTCTGTAATTGTCTTTATTATATATTCGTCCTTAAAAGATTAAAAATTTATCCATTTTTATGATTAAATTTATTTAATTCCCTATTTAGCACTGATGCTTAAGAGATCTCTGCTGTTTTTACAAAAAATAATCTTTTCTGCGGAAGAATCAATATTTCAATCTAAAGAAATCCTTTTATTAGGCTCTTATGGACAATTAATCTTGACATAAGTTGCTGAAATAAAGTTAATTTGTGTAATTATTCCTGAAGATAATTTATAGTGTAATAATGCCGTTTGGAATACCCCCGCCGCCTTCGGTGGCGAGGCAATGTTATTAAGTTGAGAGCTTTACAGTTTCGCAACGGCCCCACAAAGGGGGCTTAACTTAATGACATTGCAGCGGCGGGGGTATTAGAGTATTTTATTCTGCAAAGTGGTTAAGGAAATAATACTGAGTTAATTTTACAGTAAATTAAAAAAAGTATCAGCATTAATGCGTTAGAAGAAGAAACGGATGAATATGAAAAAAAATAGTAAATACTGTCCATACTGTGATTATACGGGAATTATTTATAATCCCGCCTTTGATACAATGGGCGACAATGCCCTTAATCCCTGCCCAAAGTGTGTGGTTCCGGTCTGCAATTGCGGAGGTGAAGAGCCATATTATTACCAGGACAATGATAATATAATACCCTGCCAGTGCCGTGCTGTAAGGATGAAAATTGATAAGATAATCAGAATATACTACTCTTCAGGTATAGATAAAAAGTTCAGATGGAAGACATTTAATGATTTTGAGGCAGGGAACCCCCTCCTTGCATCAGCCAAGCGTGCAGCCTATGATATAGTAATGAACTTCCCTGATGTAAAGAAGGGGCTCTACTTCTGGGGAAATCCCGGTACAGGGAAGACCCTTCTTTCTGCCATTGTTTTAACTGAACTTATTAAACATCATGCTGTTGAAGGGAAATTTATAAAAATCTCCCGGAATTTTTTCAATCTTTTAAGGGCTTCATTTGTTGAAGGTTCGGAAACATACGGTCAATCGAGCAAAATCGAGCGGTCATTTGCGGAAGTGGATGTTCTTGTTATTGATGATTTCGGGGTGCAGAGAGATTCAGCATGGGAGCAGGAAACCCTTTACAATCTAATTGATGCCAGATACGAGGCGGAAAAATTTACCATAATTACTTCAAATAATAATCCGGAAAAATCTATGAAGGAGTTTTCTGAGGGGAGAGTTCTTTCAAGGATAAAAGAGATGTGCAGAATAATGGAGCTTTCCGGAGAAGACTATAGAGCGAAAAAATAATGGCTATAGTCTATACAGGGCTGGGGAGCAACGTGGGGGAGAGGGAGGAGTATCTTGCCTCAGCAAGGGGGCTGATTGTTGCCGGAACAGGTTCCCGCATTATTGCTGAGAGCTCAATTTCGGAAACTGAACCTGTTGATTTCACCGATCAGCCCATGTTTATCAACCAGATAATAAAAATAGAAGTCTCTCTTGAACCGGAAGAACTTCTTGATTCTTTTAAAAAGATTGAGAAGATGCTGGGGCGTCAGTACAGGTTCTCCAAGGGGCCAAGAGAGATAGATATCGATATTCTTCTATATAACAATCTTATTTACAGATCGGAGAGGCTTATAATTCCTCATCCTGAAATAATTAATAGAAAATTTATTCTTAAACACCTGGTGGAACTGGACCCTGAACTTGCGGATCCTGTGACCAGTAAAAAATACCGGGAGGTACTGAGTAATGGCTCTTTTTAGAAATATCAATGATTTTGCCAGGGCAAAGAAGGAGGGGATTCCCATTTCTATGGTTACCTGCTACGATTACGCCTTTGCCAGGTTAGCTGAGCAGACCGAAGTTGATGTGCTCCTGGTGGGGGATTCTCTGGGAAATGTTGTTGCCGGATATGAAAATACCATACCTGTCACAGTGGAGCAGATGATTTACCACACAGGGCTTGTTAAACGGGGCGCTCCATCAAAATTCCTGGTTTGTGACCTTCCGTTTATGAGTTACCATGTTTCCATTGAAGACTCATTGCGAAATGCTGGAAGAATATTAAAAGAGACAGGCTGCCATGCTGTGAAGCTTGAAGGTGGGGAGGATTTTGTCCCGGTAGTGAAGGCTCTGGTAAAGGCTTCTATTCCGGTAATGGGGCATCTCGGTTTAACCCCCCAGTCGGTGCATAAGCTTGGCGGGTATTCTGTCCAGGGCAGGGGTGATGACAGCAGAAAAATAATGATTGATGATGCTAAAATGCTTGAGGATGCAGGTGCCTTTTCACTTGTTCTTGAGATGGTTCCTGATGACCTGGCAGCTGAGATAAGCAGTATTATAAGTATACCCACAATTGGTATAGGGGCGGGGAAATACTGTGATGGGCAGGTGCTGGTTCTTCACGATCTTCTCGGTATGAATGAGGGATTTAATCCTAAATTCCTTAAAAAGTATGCGGATCTTTCCGGTATTATCAGAGAGGCCTTGAATAACTACAATTCGGAAGTCAAATCCCGTGAGTTCCCTGCTGAAGAACAGAGTTTTAAAACAAAAAAAGGGGGCGGCGAGGGTAAGGTTTATTCAAAATAATGGCCCTAATAGTTGCATAATCGGTGCGGATTGAGTACCTTAAAGGGAGTAGTTTATTTTTAAATTTAACCGGAGGATCTTATGAGCACAAGAATATCAGTTAATGGTTTTGGAAGAATAGGAAGAAATGTTGTAAGGGGGATATTCCAGGATCAGGCAAAATATAGCGGAGTTGAAGTTGTCAGTATAAATGATCTCACCAATGCTAAAACACTGGCTCATCTTTTCAAGTACGATTCTGTTTTCGGAATATTTAACGGCACAGTTGAATATGATGATAATTCAATAACAATAAATGGTAAAAGGATCAATGTTTATTCTGAGAAAGACCCTTCTAAGCTTCCATGGGGGAGCGAAAAAATTGATGTAGTTATTGAGGCTACAGGGGTTTTCAGAGATAAGGCAAAGAATATGGCTCATATTAATGCAGGAGCAAAGCGTGTTATTATTACAGCCCCGGCAAAGGATGAGGATATAACAATTGTTATGGGTGTTAATGATGATAAGTTTGACAGTTCAAAGCATATTATTCTATCGAATGCCTCATGCACAACAAACTGTCTTGCACCTGTGGCAAAGGTTCTTCACGATAAATTTAAAATAATTAAGGGTCTTGTTACCACTGTTCACTCCTACACAAATGATCAGGTTGTTCTGGACGCGCCACATTCAGATTTGAGAAGGGCCAGGGCAGCAGCTGTTTCAATGATCCCCACAACTACAGGGGCTGCCAAAGCTGTAGCCCTTGTTATACCTGAGCTGAAGGGGAAACTCGATGGTGGGGCAATAAGGGTTCCCACCCCCAATGTTTCAATAGTTGACCTTGTATGCGAGGTAGGGAGGGATGTAACAGTTGAAGAGGTGAATAAGGCGATAAAAGATGCAGCTGAAGGCCCCATGAAGGGGATTCTGCAGTACTGTGAAGAGGAGCTTGTTTCTGTTGATTTTACGGGGAATGATAATTCCTCCATATTTGATGCCTCTTTAACAAAGGTCTCCGGAGGGAATCTTGTAAAAGTTCTCAGCTGGTATGACAATGAGTGGGCATATTCTCTCAGGTGTGTTGATCTTGCTGTAAAAATAACCGGGTAGATTATACCCGGCTGCAGCTGTTCCGGAATTTTATGGAAGAGTAATAGTCTTTGTTCCTATATCTACCGGAGTCGGCCCCCCTTCAGGGCAATGTCATTAAGTTAAGAGCTTCACAGTTTTGCAACGGCCCCCCAAACCCCCCGGAGGGGGGCTTAAAGGCTGTGTTATTAAACTTTTAATTTGTTAAAAGAGTTTAAAAGTCCCCTCCGGGCGGTGTACTGAGCGTGTCGTCTATGATGAAAATCAACTCTTTTTA
>CAZBFP010000028.1:0-45469 GCA_964491265.1 uncultured Leptospirales bacterium
TTGAGCTCATTGCTGCGGAAACTGTTGCCAATCATATTCATATTCTTATAAAAACCTTAGAGAATAGAGAGACCATTTCTCTTATAATGCAGTTTATCAAAGCTCGCATGGCGGAAAAATACAACCGGGGCACAGGTGAAACAGGGCCATTCTGGAATGAGCGATTTGGCTCAACAATAATTGAAGAATCGGACAATCCGGAAGAATATCTCCTGTGGCTGCTCTGGTATATCGGTTATAATCCTGTGAGAAAAGGCCTTTCCCGTGATCCCCGGGAAAATGAAATAGGGTTTATAAACTGCTATCTTAATGAGAATTATATTTCTCCCCTTCGGTTTACTTTGCATGAATATTTTATAAAACTAGGGAGAAACTTCGCAGAATGTGCAGAAAAATTTCTCTTTTATGAGGATGCATACCGGAAGAGGCTTGTTTTGTGGGTTTAAGGGGGGATTCAGGGTCAGAGCCTTATCTCTTCCCGGCAGAAAAATAACACTGTCTCTCTGAAAATTGTACAACAAACTGATATAAAAAGCTTAGAGATCATCTGTGTTAAGCGCCAGTTCAAGATCACCGAAGGAAAGAAAGAGTTCAGCCTGCTCCTCAAGCTCTGTTTTGGCCACTATTGCGCCGTAATGTTTACCTGCCACTATTTTCAATTTTGAAATTGAAAATATTTTAACCATATCAGTCAATCTGCCCAGATCATCATCAGTCATTTCTGCAACTGATCTTATGTCGAAAATACAGGTTTTACCCGCCATCTGTTTCATTAGAAAGGGATTAAAAACTGTACGCACGTCACTCTGAAAACCCTTATCACCAAGGGAGCCGCGCATAATAACTACCGTGATATCCCCTTTTCTGTTTAATTCTATAAAATCATCATAATTCTGGCTCTTTTTGTTCGAACTGTAATTAATTGCGGCCTTAATTTTAAGATTAAGCTTATCCGGATTATAGGGTTTAACAATATAATCAACAACACCATGCCTCATTGCTTCAACAACCGTCTCCTTTTCCTTATTTGATGTAAGCATAATGACAGGGATATCTTTTGTACCTTTATCCTTTCTAAGGGCTGAAAGAACAGCAAAGCCGTCCATTATAGGCATATGGAGATCAAGAAGGATAACATCAGGGTTAAAGGATCTGGCAATATCTATCCCCTTTACAGCAGCCCTCTCTGTAAAAACCCTGTGCCCCAGGGCTGAAAGCTGCGACTCAAGCAGACCAAGAGTTGTTTTGTCATCATCTATAGCTAATACAGTGCCCATGCTAAGCTCCCGGAAAAAAGTATAATCTGATATTCTCAAGCTCTTCTTCAATTTTATCAATGATGTAATAATAATCAAACTCTTTATTGTTATTGGCTGAATTTTCTTCTATTTCACCGATAAGTGAGCCAAGCTTCTCAAAGCGAAGATTAAAAGAGGCCCCTTTTAGTTTATGTGCACAAAGATAAAGATCCCCGAAAGATAATCCCTCCAGCATTTTTTTCAATTCAGCAATTTCAATTACTGCATCATTGAGAAATTCTCCGGCAATATTCAGAAGCACTGCTTCAGGAATTTTAAGCTCAGCAGCAATACCCTTCACATCATACCCTGCGGGTCTGGAGTAAGGCTGAACTGATGAGGCTGATTCAGTTGATGAGTCCGGATAATCCTCCGTTACCAGGTACTTTGCAAAAACAGCTTCCAGCTTATCGATTTCTATCGGTTTTGTAAGATAACCATCCATGCCGCTGCTGATAATAATATCCTCATCCCCCTGAATAGCCTTTGCAGTTAAAGCAACAACAGGGGTATGATCCAGGTAATTTTCTTTTTCATATTCAATAATCATTTGAGTGGTTTCAATACCATCTGCTACCGGCATATGCATATCCATGAGAACAAGATCATATTTATTATTTTTAAACTTATCAAAAACATCCAGGCCATTCCCTGCAATATCGCTGCTTATACCGTAATCTGCAAGAAGAAGCCTTATAAGTTTCTGATTGGTTTTATCATCTTCACCAACAAGAACATGGCCGCTGAATTTAGCAAAACTCCATGATCCTGAAACAACCGCGGTTTTTTCTCTTCCAGCGGTATCCCCTGTTTTTTCGAAAATCATTTCCACAATATCATCAGGGGCCAGAGGATGAACTAATACACCTTTAAAATATTTCAGAATTCCGCTAATTATCACCTCATCGCTGCTGCTTATAATAAGTACCGGGGGATTTTCAAATGATAGGGAAGGATTATTCATCAAATATTCGTACAAACCCTCTGAAAAAACTGCCATTGTAAGATCGTAAGCACCGGTAAAGGCAGTCAGATCATTGCCGGTTGTGAAGCTGCAGCTGAAACCGGCGAGATAGGACTCAATATTGTTTACCACCATCTCCCCTGCTGTGCCGTCACTATAGAGATAGATGCTCACCTCTTCATTACAGAGAAAACTCTCCTTCAGGGAAACGGTATTGCTTATTTCCGGTTCAAGACTGAAGAAGAAACGGCTCCCCACACCTGTTTCACTCTCAATAATTATTTCACTCTCCAGAAGCCTGGCAAGATTTGCGCTTATACTCAAACCAAGGCCGGTACCGCCAAAACGCCTGGTAATTGAGCTGTCAGCCTGGGAGAATGCCTCGAAAATAGTGGTCTGCTTCCTCACTGGTATCCCTATCCCGGTGTCGCTTACCATAAAATATACAAGACATTTATCCTCCATTTTATAAACAAGACTGATATCGATACGCACAAACCCGGAATCGGGGGTAAACTTAATAGCATTGCTTAGAAGATTCCCCAGGATCTGCTTAATCCGCAACGGATCTGAGATAATGCCTGATGGAAGTTCCGGATCAATAAAGGATAAAAAAACAATACCCTTTTCCCTGGCTTTGATATTATAAAGACTTACTACAGATTCAAATTCCACGTATGGATTGAACTCAACATTATTGATTTCCAGATGCTTACTCTCAATTTTAGAAAAATCAAGAATATCATTGATAATACCGAGAAGGCTTGATGCGCTCTTCTTAATAATGCCCAGATAATCTCTCTGGGACTCATCCATTCTGCTCCTCATGAGAAGCTCAATAAAACCTGTTATGCTGTTAAGGGGGGTCCTGATTTCATGGCTCATATTTGCCAGGAATTCACTCTTGGCCCTGTTTGCCAGTTCTGCTTCACGCCTTGCCTCCTCTATTGCTTCCATGGCATTTCTTCGTTCTGTTACATTTCTGAGAATAACAAGGACCTCATCATCCTCTATTGCCACAAATCTTGCTTCATAATGCTCTGACCCCCCACCTGTCTGGACAGGATATTCGAAAATCTGTATCATCCTTGTTCTTATGGCATCAGAAATATATTTAACCGTACTCACGGCAACTTCCTGAGGGAAAACCTCGTTTATTTTACTCCCCAGCATTTTATCAAGATATATCCCTTCATCATTAACCCTGAACATTATATCAGGTACTGCTTCAATAAGGGCTCTGTTCCGGGCTTCACTCTCCTTTAAGGCTTTCTCGGCCATTTTGCTTTCAGTAATATCACCTGTGAGCAGAACAAAGCCTATGTTCTCATGAGCCTCCCCCTTCATAAGAGAAACCTGAACATCAACATATACAGGCTCATCATAGGGGAGCCTGTAATCACTGACTTTGCTGTATCCGGTTTCTCCAGCCTGGATAAAAAGTTTATCTATAAACTGATAATTATCCCTGGAAACTGTATCCCGTATATTTTTGCCGATAAGCTCACTTCTGTCCTCATACCTGTGAATTTTCAGATAAGCCTGGTTGATCTGCAGAATATATCCCTCCATATCTGTGACAACTATACCTTCCGGGAGGGTCTCAAAGAGAACACGGAACTTCTCTTCAGACTGCTTCAATTCAAGCTCGATCTTTTTCAGGTAGGAAATATCCTCCTGGATAGAGATAAAATGTGTAATCTCACCATTGCTGTTGTAATATGGAGTGATTGATGCGAGAACCCAATAAAGCTCACCATCCTTTCTCTGATTTCTGAACTCACCATTCCAGTCGCTCCCTTCAATAAGAGCGCTCCAGAGGTCACGATATATTTCCCTCCCATTGTGTCTTGAATTTAGAATTGATACATTTTTACCCCTTATCTCTTCAAAAGAATATCCTGATAAAGTTGAATGTTTTTTATTGGCAAATTCTATTATTCCAGTGCTGTCTGTTATCAAAACAGCTGAAGGGCTCTGTTCAACAATAAGTGCAAGCTTTTTTAAATCAGAGCCTTCATCTGATTCATGCAATCCCCCCGGATTTTGATCAGACATACCATCTCCTTAATGTTTACTTTATTTCAGTGTTAATTCCTTAACTTTTATTTAAAATAAAATGCTCTAATGAGGCTGTCTCAAAAGTCGGATTTTCAAGGATTTGTCATTCCGGTTTCACCCCAGGAGTGCTTCCTCACTGCGTTCAGGGGGTGCAACTTCAATTTGTGGAGCAAACATGAGGTTTGCCTGCCGGCATATAGAACAGGATGTTCTAATAAAGCCGGCCAAATACCGGAATCTCCCGATTAAATCAGGCCTGAGAGATACCGGCATTTCGCTACACTACAGCCGGTATGACAGGGAAATTACTTTTTGGACAGCCCCATTGAAAACAGCATTATTACAGCAAAAGATATCTTCAGGAATAATTACTGATTTTATTTCATTCTATGAAAATTTAATTACTTGAAGAAATATGAGCATAAATTCATTATATTTCAAGTAACTTTTGCTTAACCAGAGGTAAAAATGGAGAAGAAGGGGCAGCTCTACGTAATCGCCTCCACTATCGGCAATCCGGAGGATATGACTCTCCGGGCGTTGAAAATTTTAAAAGATGAAATAGATGTCATCTATTGCGAAGACACAAGACAGACTATGAGGCTTTTAAGCTATCACGGCATAAGTAAGCCCCTGAGATCGCTCCACACCCACTCGGGTGATTTAAGAATACAGCAGCTTATAAAAGAGCTGGAGAGCGGAAAAACTGCCGGATACATGACAGATTCAGGCACACCCGGCCTTTCAGATCCGGGGAGCAGGGTTGTGGCAATGACAAGGAAAGCGGGGATCAGCATTATTCCTGTCCCAGGGGTATCAGCAGTAACAACCCTTCTCTCAGTTACAGGATTCCCGGATAAACATATCATTTTTGGAGGGTTCCTAAGCAAAAAACCGGGGAAACGGGTTAATGAGCTTACACGGCTCAGGGAATTTGAGGGTATTATAATAATCTATGAATCACCCCATAGAATAAAGAAAACGCTTGCAGACATTTCCGCAGTCTTTTATGACAGAGAAATATTTATCGGCAGAGAAATGACAAAAACATTTGAAGAATACATTTCGATTAAGCCGGGGAAGATTGAGGATATGCTTCCGGGGCTCACTGACAAAGGGGAATTTGCAATTGCAGTATTGAATAAGGAGATGAAAGAGTAATTGTTCCTGATTTTTTTAATTTAAATTGTCTTTTAAGGCTGTTTTAATTATTGACATTAAAGGCAATTATTCCGGATAAAAAACAGTGTTAATTTCTTAACTTTATTTGAAATAAAATGCAAAGAGAGAAATAATTGAATTCATCAAAGATTGAAAAAATTATAAAAGATGACAAAGAGTATCTTTTCCAGAACTACGGCAGCAGGCTCCCTGTTTCATTTGTCAAAGGGGACGGCTCATACCTTTACGACCAGGACAATAAAAGATACGTGGATCTCTTTTCCGGAATTGCTGTTTCCTCCCTGGGATACTCAAGTACTCAGCTTCAGAAAGTTCTCCATGGTCAGATTGACAAACTGATTCATTCATCAAACTGGTTCTATAATCAGGAACAGATTGAAGCTGCCAAACTTATTTCTGAAAATTCTTTCCCGGGGAAAACACTCTTTGTAAACAGCGGAACCGAAGCCAATGAAGCTGCAATCAAGCTTGCACGAAGGCATGGACTGAGCATACATAAAAAGAAATACGAAATTATTACCTTTACAGGATCATTCCACGGCAGGACTTTCGGCTCCATGTCTGCAACAGCCCAGGAGAAAATACATAGCGGATTCGGCCCGATTGTTCCCGGATTTACATATGTACCTTTTAATGATCCGGCAGCATTCAGAAAAGCAGCAAAAAAAGATAAGTATATCGCTGCAGTAATGCTGGAGCTGATTCAGGGTGAAGGCGGAATCAATATCGCAGAAGAGGACTTTGTAAGAGAGGTTTTTGACATATGCAACCAGAAGGGTATACTCACTATCGTTGATGAAGTGCAGACAGGTATCGGAAGAACCGGCGAGCTTTTTGTCTACCAGCACTTCAACATCACCCCGGACATTGTCACCCTTGCAAAGGGGCTTGGCGGCGGTGTTCCTGTTGGCGCACTCCATGCTAAAAATTTTCTATCTGAACATCTTCCGGCAGGATCTCACGGTACAACATTCGGAGGGAATCATCTGGCATGTGCTGCCGCTGCTGCTGTGATAAAAGAAGTAAAAAGCAAAAAGATGATAGAAAACGTAAAAACAGCATCAGAATATATATTCTCCAGACTTAAAAAATTGAAGCAGACAACGGGCTACATTAAAAATATAAGGGGTATGGGACTCCATATCGGGATTGAGATTGCTGAACCTGGCATGGACCTTGTCAAAGAGGCCCTTGAAGAGAAACTGATCATTAACTGTACTGCGGTAAACATTATACGGATTATGCCACCCCTTAACATCAGCATGGAAGTTCTTGAAGAGGGGATGGATATCTTTGAAAAAGTCATAATTAAAAAAGGGGAGCAATATGAAAATACCCGTTCTAAAAACGCCTGATTTACTATCACTATCTGACCTTACACAGGAAGAGATTATAAACCTTTTTGAATTTACATCTTATTTAAAAAAGAATACAAAGAAAGGTAAATTTAAAAAATACCTGGAAAATAAAACCCTGGCAATGATTTTTGAAAAGAGCTCCACCCGTACCAGGGTCTCTTTTGAAACAGGTATGATCCAGCTGGGCGGGCACGCGCTTTTTTTAAGCAGCAATGACATACAGCTGGGCCGGGGGGAAACAATAGCAGATACAGCAAGGGTCCTTTCCAGATACAATGACGGTATTATGATCCGCACATTTGAACATGAAAAAATAATGGCACTTGCACACTACTCCGATATCCCTGTTATCAACGGTTTGAGTGACTCATTCCATCCATGCCAGGCTTTGACCGATTACTATACAATTTTTGAAAGAGAGAAAAATCTCTCCGATTTGAAAATTACATATATCGGTGACGGGAATAATATGGCGAACTCCCTTCTTCTCGGTGCAGCAATACTGGGTATAGATATCACCGTAGCATGCCCTAAAAAATACTCCCCTGACATGAGCATACTTGAGCGTGCCTTTAAAATATCATCAGGAACAGATTCCAATATTATGATAACTGATAATATTGATGAAGCAGTGAACGGGGCAGACTATATTTATACAGATGTTTGGGTAAGCATGGGTCAGGAGAAAGAGACTGCCAAAAAGAAAAAGGCATTTGCCAGATACTGTGTAACTGAAGAACTGCTGAGTAAAACCGGTAAAAACACAAAAGTTCTTCACTGCCTACCGGCACACAGAGGGGAGGAGATAACTGATGCGGTTATGGACGGCCCTGCATCGATTGTTTTTGATCAGGCAGAAAACAGGTTACACTGTCAGAAAGCTATTATGTGTGCCCTCATGGGGAGAAAGTAGAATTTTCAAAAATCTCCGCGGAATGTGTCATTAAATAATTACTGCGGAGAGTCAAATCTGATTTTTCAGGCATTCCAGATTTTCGGGAAAAGTAATAATATTGTTTGTTCCCACATATTCTGGAGCAAGCCCCCTGTCTACCCCGGGCGTACTTTGTCGCTTCGCTCGGGCGCCCTGAAGGGGGCACGTAAAATAAAAACTTGAGCAAGTTGATGAATCAAAGTATTAAAAAATCCTTTATATTGTTGAGCTTGTAAAAGATATGCGCAACAATATACAGTGAATAGTTATCAAAGTGGTAACAATTATATTTGCAGAGTAATAATAGATAACTCGTGCCCCCTTTGGGGGACAGGGGGAAAAGCAAAAAAGCACTCCCTTTGTATCCCAAAAATCTGGAATGAGCTATTTTAAATTATAACAGACTATATCAAAAGAGGCAGCAAAGATATGAAAATTAAAAAAGTAGTACTCGCCTATTCCGGCGGGCTTGATACATCAATAATACTGAAGTGGCTTAAAGATACATATAAATGCGAAGTGATAGCTTATGCCGCTGATATAGGGCAGGAGGAGGAGCTTGACGGCCTTGAAGAAAAGGCAAAAAAAACAGGGGCTTCCAAATGCTACATTGAAGATCTTACAGAAGACTTTGTAAAAAACTATATATTCAATGCTATTAAAGCAAATGCAATTTATGAAGACAGGTATCTCCTTGGTACATCAATCGCCCGACCTGTTATAGCAAAGCGGCAGGTTGAAATCGCAAGGCTCGAAGGGGCTGATGCTGTTTGCCACGGCGCCACAGGGAAAGGGAATGACCAGGTAAGGTTCGAAATGGCCTTCATGGGACTGGCTCCTGATCTTAAAATAATTGCTCCATGGAGAGAATGGGATCTCGATTCAAGGGACAAGCTCTTCAGCTATGCAGAGAAGCATAAAATACCTCTACCTGTTACCAGGGACAAACCCTACAGCATGGACCGCAACATTCTACATATTTCCTACGAAGGGGGGATTCTGGAAGATCCCTACAGGGAACCTGATGAAAGCATGTTTGTACTTACTAAATCGCCGGAAGCCGCACCTGATTCCCCTACATATATTGAAATAGAATTTAAAAAAGGTGAACCTGTTTCTATTGACGGAAAAAAACTTAAACCTGTTGCACTGATGAAAAAACTTAATAAAATAGCTGGTGAAAATGGAATCGGCCGTGTTGACATAGTGGAAAACAGGCTTGTTGGAATCAAGTCGCGGGGAGTATATGAAACACCGGCAGGGACTGTTCTTATGGCAGCACACCGTGACCTTGAATCTATTACACTTGACCGGGATACACAGCATTTCAAGGATAATCTGGCTAATGAGTATGCTGCGCTTATATACAACGGGCTCTGGTTCACAAGAAAACGGGAAGCCCTGGATGCACTGATCAATAAAACACAGGAATATGTAAACGGCACTGTAAAGCTCAAGCTATACAAAGGGAACTGCATGATAGTTGGAAGAAAATCTGACGATTCACTTTACAGTGCAGACATTGCCACATTTGACGCAGGCACACTCTATGACCAGAAGGATGCCACAGGGTTTCTGAACCTTTACGGACTCCCGATAAAAGTTGAATCTATGCTGAGAAATAAAAAATAGGGCTCATTCCGGATCTTTGGGAAAAGTAATAATATTGTTTATCTCCACATATTCCGGAGTCAGCCCCCTGTCCCCCAAAGGGGGCACGTAAAATAAAAACTTAAGCAAGTTGATGAATCAAAGTATTAAAACATCCTTTTATAATGCTTAGCTTGCAAAAGATTTTCGGAACAATATAAAGGGAATAGTTATTGAAATGGTAAAAGTTATATTTTCAGAGTGAGAAAGGCCGTAAGGTTATAAACCCCGGCCTTAAAACACAACTATTAAGAAAAAATGAATAATCTGATAAAGAAAATAAACAGCACGTACCTGAAAAGAACAGGGGATAACCCGCTTCAGAAAGAACTGTGGCAGGATCTGGCACTCTTTTTCAAGCCTGACATAAAAAACTACCGGGTAATGAGACCATCTGCACTCATTGCAAAAGAGACTGGCGACCTGGGCCTCTCTGTATTATGGATAGTTCAGACAGCACTTGCCAGGCCTGTATTAAACGACCTGGTACTCTCCTCCCCGAAAGGGAGCAGTTTCATTTCACTTGTACAGAATATAAATGATTTCTCCATCTGTGCCCTGGCCCACTCTGAAAGCAAAGATGCCCCTGTAACCATAGAAAAGTCTGATAGGGGATATAGACTTAATGGAATGAAAAAATTCATCACCGCAGGTGTAAATGCGGATTATATACTTATAACCTGCCGCAGCATCAATGAAGAAAAAATAAACAGCGCTGTTCTCCTTGATAAAGACTCAGTCCCCATAGAATGTATGACAGATCTGAATCTTGACATAATGAGAAGCGTCAATCACACATCCATGACATTCTCTTCTCATTTCATATCCGACGAGAAAACCCCTGAAGTTGACGCTGCAGCTTTAAGGCGCTCAATTAAGAAATGGAGTCTCATAGAACGGGGGATGATAATTGAAGCATTTATCCCTTTTATGATCTATTTCAGCAGGATTGCACAATCAAAGGGCCTTAATATAATTGATGAGAACATGCTCCATGACCTTTCCCTTGCCCAGAGTAGTGCTGTTGCAAAACAGCTTGATGAAGCCTTTTACAGCAGCAGAATTACCACGGCCAACATTGATATCGGGAAGCTTCTTGAAATTGTTTCTATATTCAAAGACAAAGCGGATGAAATAACCTCTTTTCTTGATGAATCAGAGATATTAAAATTTAAGGATATATTTATCCTTGAAAATATTAAATAGAACTCTGGAGTCCATACGTTTTTTTAATAAACTTCTTGAAATAAAATCCCGCAAATAGACCCTTACAATAAAACTACAATTTCAACGGTGATGCCATGTTCAGCAGCATAGAAGAAACATCCAAGAGACTTGAAAAAGAGAAATACATTACATCCAGGGCAATAGCTACTACAGTCTACCTTGCCCTGAAACTGGAAAAACCTGTACTTGTGGAAGGTCCCGCAGGTGTAGGGAAAACCGAGCTTGCAAAATGCATTGCTTCAGCCCTGGACATTGAACTTATAAGAATGCAGTGCTACGAAGGGCTTGATGAGGCCAAAGCACTTTATGAATGGGAGTATGCAAAACAGCTCCTCTATACCCAGATTCTTAAAGACAAGCTTTCAGAAATTACAGGTGCAGAGGAAACCCTTGCCGGTGCTGTAAAGCGCCTTACAGAAACAGAGGATGTATTTTTTTCAGAGAAATTTCTTATTCCAAGACCGATTCTCAAATCCATTACCAAAAAGCAGAAAACTGTTCTTCTCATTGATGAAATAGATAAATCAGATCCCGAATTTGAAGCATTCCTCCTTGAAGTTCTTTCAGACTTCCAGGTCACTATCCCTGAAATAGGGACCTTCTCAGCAATAAAAAAACCGATCGTCATACTAACATCCAACAGCGCAAGGGAGATGTCAGATGCACTTAAGAGACGCTGTCTTCATCTCTATATTGACTACCCCACTCTGGAACTTGAACAGAAAATTGTATCATTGAAGGTCCCGGAGAGCAGCGCCAGATTATCGAGCCAGGTTGTAGAGACTGTTCAGAGGATAAGGACCCTTAAGCTTAAAAAAGAACCGAGTATCAGCGAAACCCTGGACTGGGCCAAGGCACTTGTTATGCTTGGATATGAAGATCTTAATGAAAAGACTGCAATTGAAACCCTGAACTTTATCCTGAAGTATCAGAAAGATATTGAACTCACTATAGAGCATTCCAGAGAGATATTTATAAACTGATATGGCAAACAGTACAAATCAAAGCGCAGTAAACAGGAAAATCTTCGACTTCGTGGAAGTACTGAAGGACGCGGACATTTCTATTTCAGTTGATGAAGTATTATCCCTTTTCCAGGCAATTACTGAAATCCCGCTGGATGACAAAGAGGTATTCAGACAGACTTTCCAGACAACTTTGATAAAAGATTACACTGACATCCCTGTTTTTGAAAAATGCTTCGAAGAATACTTCTCCGGAAGAGGAAAATTTTTTGATGATATAAATTTCAGGGAACTTGCAGGCCTGGACAATCTCCTCACACCTGATAAAATAAAGAATCTGAGCGAAGTTCTTGAAAATTTCCTGAACTCTCTTGATGAATCGGTTTTTGCTGAAAAATCTGAAAGCGATATACTCAATTTACTCCTTGATGAGCTGAACGACTCCGGCTCCTCAGGCGGAACGGGGATCAGTATTTTCAGAACAGGGGGACGGCTGACAGCTTCATACTTTTCAAAGGCTGCAGATCAGGAAACTCAATTATCTGAAGCAGAAACGGCAGAGCTGCTCAATCTTTTAGGGAAAATGATGCACCTTAAAATTTCCAGAAGGAATATCGGAAAAGAGCTTAAAGAGAGAGAGGATTATCTGCTCAACAAGTTTATATACCAGCTCTCTCCAGAAGAAATAAAAGAGATGAGGGAGCTTATTAACAGATTCGGGCAAAAGCTTAAAAACCGGATTTCATTAAGGAAAAAAAAGGTGAAGAGAGGGGGCCTGGATATCAAAAAAACTATCCGGACCAACCTCCAGTACGGCGGGGTCCCATTTAAGCTATTTTATAAAAATAAAAAAATCGACCGCCCTCAGCTTGTAGTTCTATGTGATGTTTCAAGATCGGTTAACCAGTATTCACGCTTTATGCTCCTACTGGCATATACCCTGCAGAGTCTCTTTTCAAAAGTAAGATCATTCGCCTTTATAAGCAACATGGTAGAAATAACCGATCTTTTCATGGAAATGGACCCGGAAAGGGCAATAAATTCCATGTTTGAAGACACCAATTTTACCTATGGCTGGGGAAGCAACTATGGAAGATGCATTGACATGTTTATTGATAATCATAGTGATGCCCTGACAAAAAAAACATCTGTTCTTATTCTTGGCGATGCCAGAAACAATGATAATGATCCCGGGATTGAATCATTTAAAAAAATATCGGAAAAATCGAAAAATCTTTTCTGGCTTAACCCTGAGAAAAAACATCTTTGGGACTGGAACGACAGCATTGCTTCAACATATGGAGTACATTGTACAGAAATGAAAGAAGTTAATAATTTTATTGACCTGACAGAATTTATTGACAAATTGTTTCTTGACATATAAATTATAGAGTTTTATTATTTGTTATTGAAATTCTGCACGGTCGTGCTTTTTTTTGCCAGACCATTAAACAATCATTTTGAAAAAACCAAATATTCCGGAGGATTACGTGAATATCGAATTTAGAGAACTTGGGGAACACAAAATTATTGAAGTCAGCGGTGAAGTTGACCTTTATAATGTAAGTGAACTGAAAAAAGCCCTGTTCAGCATAACTGACGGGCAATACCCAAGTGTTATTGTAGACATGAAAGACGTAAATTATATGGATTCTTCAGGAATTGGAGCACTTGTAGCAGGAATGAAAAAAATGAAAGCTCATACAGGAAAATTTGCCCTGATGAATATTCATGATGATGTACTGAATATCCTTAAACTTGCCACTCTGGATAAATTTTTCACAATTTATGATACTGAAGATGAACTCCTTTAAAAAATAATACTATAAATATAGACTAAAAAAAGCTGATGTAAATCAGCTTTTTTTTGCCTTCAAACTCAGCTCTCTCTTTTTAATACCAGTATTGTCATATCATCATGAGGGGGCACATCCCCCCTGAACTTCTCCACATCCTCAACAAGATTTTCAACTATTTCTTTGGCATTCAGATGATTATTTTCCAGCAGAAATCGCTGAACCCTGTTAAGCCCGTATTCATCCCTGTCAGCATTCCTCATTTCAGTAATACCGTCTGAATAAACAAATACAATATCACCCGGATCAAACTTAACTTTTGCCTGCTGGTAGTCAACATCCTCCATAATCCCGATAGGTACCCCATCAAGTGACGTATTGGTACAGGCCTTAAGCGCAGCCCTGTAGCAGAAAAGAGGTCCCTGCCCGGCATTTGAAAAAGAAAGCTCCCCTGTTCTTCTGTCATATATTACAAAAAAAAGTGTGGCAAATTTATCTATAGCAAAATCAGCACTCAAGGCATCATTTATAGCCTTAACAACACTGGCACAGTCAATATCCTCCCGGTCAATATAGGAAGTAAAAACTGTTCTAATCATTACCATTACCAGAGAAGCAGGTACACCCTTTCCTGCAACATCACTTAAGAGAGCGCATACCCTGTGTTCATCAATCTCGGTATAATCAAAATAATCACCCCCCACACCCTTTGCTGCTCTTGTAAAACCCTTTATCTGTATACCGTTTTTATCATAATACCCCATAGGATTAAGGCCTTCCTGGATATCCCGCGCCATTTCAAGCTGCTCATCCATTATTCTTGCTTCAATTTCCTTCTCCCTGGCACTCTGGATCATCTCTGTCATAGTATTAAATTCTTCAGCAAGAAGGCCAAGCTCATCACTCGATTTAATTTCAATTCTATGATTAAAATCACCCTTACCGATAACTGAAGCGCCATAGGATAAACGCCTTATAGGGCGGATAATAACTGTTGCCAGAATAATTGAACCTAAAACAGATACAAGGAGAAATGCGAAAAAAGCAATTCCGATAAGCTTTGTAATTTCTTCAATCTCTTTCCTTATCACTATGTCGGACATTCCGATTACTACTGCACCAACCTTTCTTTTACTGTCAATTCTGCTTGCTACAGGGAGAACAAAATCATATATCTCCCCTGCTGAATCGGGATCTTTATATTCAATTATTCTCACATCTCCAGGTTTTTCAGTAAGATTAAGATCTCTGGTAACACCATCACTCACAGGTTTTCTTTCAGCATGCAGAGTCCCCTCTTCAGATCCTCTTCTATCAAAGAAATAAAGGATTTCATCTCTGGCATTAAGAACAAAAACGTAACGGAAAAACTCAATTTTGCGGAGTTCATTTACAGCATCGGAGAGTGCGAGTTCATCAATACCGATAGTCTGCTGCGCTGTATTTGCAAGATGCTCAACCTCTCTTTCAGCGAAACCGACAATCTGTTCCTTTAATAAATTACTCTCTCTATAGATTACCATTACTGCGATTGAAAGAATTATCAGAGATACAAGAGATATAATTGCTACAGAAATTTTAAACCTTATCCCGAATCTGACTCCCCCTTTCACCGGATCGTTTTTATTATTATCAGTATCTTTCTGATTTATATTCTGGTCAGATTTCATTTCAAATCACCTTCCAAGCAGCACAAGAGTTCTGCGAATATTATTTCTGGCATTAACATGTCCCGGATCAATGGCAAGCACCTTTCTCCATTCTGCAATAGCCCTGTTAAAATCATTATTAGAGTAATAGTTTATCCCGCGATAGTAATAGGTCCGGACCAGAGCCTCCTGCTCAGGAGTAAGACCTGTCCGTCTCTCCGCAACTGCAGAACCTGCCGCACCCGATCTGAGCTGAGCTTCAATCCTGTTTACCCCGACAATTGCCCTTATATTGTCCGGATCCCTGGAAACAACCCAGCGAAGTTCAGTTAGAGCGCGATTCAGATTTCCAACCCCGCCTCTCTGATAGTATGACATCCCAAGCCTGTAACGCCTCTCTACTTCGTTTCTGTCTGTCCCGGAGAGTACAACAGATACACCCCCTGTAGAACCGCGCCCCCTATCCGACCTTGCAATCAGATTATTTATATCAGGATATTCCGGATAGAAAGATTTTACAAGCTCAAATTTTGTCTTTGCGTCACGGAATTCCTTTTTCTCAAGGAATTCATTCCCTTCAGAAACCAGCCTCTCAGCAAATGTTTCTCTTCTCTCAGGATTCAGCTTCATTTCGCATTTAAGGACAAACTCCGTTGCAAGCCTGTTTTTAGGGAAAAGTTCAAGAATCTTCTCCCACCGTTTTTTTGATTCTTCATATTTTTCTTCATTAAACAACTTTTCTCCAGACACCACAAGGGAATTTACCAGATCAAAATATGGTGAATTATTATCAACAATCTCCTCTTCTATCTGCAGCAAGGCATCCTTTGCCCTCTGAATATACACAAGTGCAAGCTGATTTTCAGGATCAAGGCTGAGTGTTTTTTCAAAAGCAGAGATTGCCTCCTGATACTGCTGCTGGGTAAGGGCGATCAATCCATTCTGAAATTCAGTATCTATCAGCCTTAATCTTCTCTCCCTCTCCCTTCTTGCAAAATCAGCTCTCAAACCCGGGATACTGAGAAGTCTCTGTCTGGAATCCCTGTAATCAGGAACAAGGGCCAGGGCATTTTCAAAATCATCCCTCCCCTCATCAAACCTGTTCTCTCTCAGGTTGTTAATCCCGGAGGCGTAAAATACCTCAGCCTGTCTCATCCTCTGTTCAAGACGTCTCCTCTCATTCAGTCTGTCATCAATCCTGTCAATATACTCATCCGCTGCGGCATTGGCAGGATCGAGCTGGAGAACATTTATAAATTCCTGCCTGGCAAGAGTAAACTCCTCCTGGTTAAAAAAAACAATCCCGCTTGCCATAAATCTTCTGATACTTTCATATTTTATAGCATTTTCAATAGCAAGCCCTGCCTGCCTTTTCCCTTCAAGAGCTTCAATATTCTGAGGAAGAAAGGATAAAATCTCCTCCCAGTGCTTAAGTGAATCCTGATACCTCCGCTCATTCATTGCAGCAATAGCCAGTGCCTTCAAGGCATCCACCCTCTCCCTCTGTGCTATTGTTACTTTCAGCCTGGTATCCTCTGATACAATAAATCTTTCCAGTTTCTGCATTTCCTCCCGGAGGAACTGCATTTCCGGATCCCTGGGGTCTATTCTGTAGGCAATTACAAAACTTTCAAAAGCCACGGAGGCTTTCTCTCTGGCAGCATTAAGATTAGACTGGGCATTTTTTAATGAAATTTTATCATCTCTGTTTTTTATAAGGTCTCTTCGGGCCAGTTTAAAGTTAAATTTTGCCCGTTCCAGCTCAATATCCTTACGCTGCTTCATATCGTAAAGCATCTCAATTTTTCTCTGGATTTCCAGATTATCAGGTTCAAGATCAAGAATATTGAGCCATATTGCTACAGCTTTTGAAAATTCTTTATCATCAAAGTGTTTCTGCGCCTCCCGGTCCATATCCCTTACAGACTGGGCAGAGATATGATATGGGGCGAATAATGAGAAAAGAAGAATCGCCATGAGAAATCGGAATTGTATTTTAATTAAAAAACTCATTTTACTCTGCTTTTATAATCATTTATAAGACAGCTTTAATTCATTATCGTATTACACTTATATTATAATGAACTACAAAAAAAGTACAGTTATTTATTATCTCTTATTTTTTAGAAATAAAAAACTCTTTTTTGTTAATAAAATTGGGGAAATAGGATCAGTGCTAATTTCTAAACTTTTATTTAGTATAAAATAGTTTAATACCCCCGCCGCCGAAGGCGGCGGGGGTATAGCAACAAAATTATTACGCTAAAAAATATCTTTCGGAATAAATACTGAAAAAGAATTGATATATTATCTATATCCCTTTTTACTGGCTTTATTGCGGGCGTAATTCAGTGGTAGAATGTCAGCTTCCCAAGCTGGACGTCGAGGGTTCGAGCCCCTTCGCCCGCTCATTTTAACTCCCGAAAACTGGGCTTATATGCCCCTCCCGAGATATTTATAAATCATAAATGGAGAAAGATGTTCTCCGTTTCTCTTAAAATTAATAATCGTACACTCACGACTATCCCTGTTGTACAAAAAATGAAGCCTCGATTCCTCATCTCCTCGCCTGATAGTTGCTACAACTATTTCTGAAGAGTCATCACCAGATTTTTCCCCCTTTTCCCAGACAACCGACCCGCTCCTCCCGGCTATTGAAGATGTTATGGTTCTCACCTTTATCTGATTCCCGAAAAGATCCACGCTCCCCCACTTCACCTGGTCAACAGGGGAGCACCCTGCAGAAAGCAAAAGACAGAAAACCGGCAGAAATATATAAATTTTTTTCATAATTCTCCTGTGAAATACTATTCAATTCTGAATAAACTAATTCATGATCTTAACACTTATGCGATAGAGTTGTATTTATGTCAAAGAAAATAAGGGGTAAACGGATTATACACCGGTGGTGGTAGTAGGATTTCAGAGGTAAAATCTGTCATTCCGGCCGAAGTGATAACGTAGACAAGCATTATTCAAACATCCTGTTTCGTGCTTGCAGGCAGCCATCATGGCTGCACTGCCGGAATCTCTTGGGAAAATCAGGAGTTCTGAGATTCCCGCATGCGCGGGAATGACAACATCTTAATACTGCTACAACTCAGGTTATCTTGTTAAACGGAGTCTAAGACGATACTTTAGAAGTTTAAAATAAAAACTGATTTTCAGTCCAAATCCCCATACAGCAGCGATAAGAGAGAGAATAATGATCAGAGGAACTGCCGCAGGCTCTGTATCTTTCAGCTTCTGCACCAGGGTGCCGTAAAGCCTGTCAAAAGGTGTATCCTGAAAGGGAACATCAATAGTAAAGGTTTTAAAAACAGGTTCTGTCCAGTAATATCTTTTCTCCCCATGGATAATTCTATAGTATTTCCCTTTTATGCCAAAAGCATAATGACCATTTTTAAGATCAGAAAATTGAACTATTTCTGACTTATGGTTTATCCTGTTGAGAGGTTTTTTCTCTTCTTTCCCGAGCACAACTGAATACCCCTCAATAAAATCCCTGCGGATATTTACCGGAGTGATTATTCCCTTGAAACTGTTCCTGTTATACACATCAGCAAAAGGGAAAGTGATTTCTAAAAATGGAATCCCTGGCCGTACAACAGGCTTTCCGTCAGCCATATCAAAATCTTTATCAGAGAGACCCTTCATATAATCCGCATCAAAATCCGCATCATCGCCTACAATAAAGGTGTAAGTTGTAACCCTGCTTACCTGATCTGTTTTGCTCACAGCAGCAATATTAAAAAAGTAAACACCCTTTTCCAGGTTATTAAAATTAAGGCTGAAATCCTGGATAAGTTTATCAGGCTTTCTGCTTCTATCTTTTTCAAGGTTATATAGAAAACCCTTTAGTCTTCTTGAATCATTTACTACCCATCTGAAAGCAGCATCCCTTGACGGAGATTTTTCATTCTCCGGATGGCTCGGTGATACAACCAGGGGCATTGCAAGTGGATTGGCACTCACCTGAATTTTATAATGGACTGTACGGCTCATATTACCAGCACCATCAATGGCTCTTATATGGAAATATGTAATACCGTCATTAAGTCCTGTAAGATAAGCCCTGTTAACATCAAACCTGTAATTCTGGATCGATGGTATTGATTCAGGATTATTATCCACAAGTGTTGCATATCCTGCTACTCCGGAATCATCACCGGGCCTGGTCCACTCAATTACTGCCTCAGTATTTTTACTCCAGCGGTTTTCCGGATGAGTACGGGAAAAAACAACAGGGGGGTTAACGGTTATATCACTATGATTACTTATGATCCTCCCCGATTCCTCCCAGAATACGGCAAGATTTCTTCCGGTTCGCACTCCAACCGGGTTGCGGGCCGGAACATTTCTCATAGAGAGCCTCAACTCCGGGAGAAGCTCTTTACTCCTCGTTGAATACTTTCTGTAAAAAATCCGGCTCCCCCTCTCTCTTAAGTCATGCCAGATTATAAGAAGTTCATTGTCCGGCCCCAGGGTAATATAAGGTGCATAACAGTTGGCATTAGTTTCAGAAACTTTTGTCGATTCATCATCCCATCTGGCCCCCATATTGTATCCTCTTAAAAGCCTGATCCCCCAGTTTCTCTCACTATTATCCATGAAAACCAGATATACAGTATCATCAAAAACTTCTATAGAAGGGGCCTGATTATTGAATCTCCCGGTTGTAATCTTATCAACACGGCTCCAGCTCTGCCCGTAGTTATCAGATCTTACACTGTAAAGATGATCTATAAAGCTCTCCTCTTTACTCTGCCATACTATAATCCCCTTTCTCCCTTCAAATTTTACTGAAGGGAAAAATGCCCCTCTTATATTTCCGGCAAGTGCGGCGAGTGGTTTAGCATTACTGAAAGATCCGCTCTTTCCTCTTTTAGCAGAGTGGAAAAGATTAAACTGCCCATCCTTATAAGCTGTAAAAAAAAGATGCAGATCATCCCTGTCATCAATTACCGGAACCGGCAGCATTTCCAGCTGAAGACCGAATGTAATTTCTGTCGGACTTGTCCAGGATGCCCCCATATCTGAAGAGGTTGAAGAATACATTCTTGATTCAGATTCCTCTCCGGAAAGTATATGCCACATTACATGGAGAACCCCGCTGGATGAAACCGTGATTCTGGGATTGTTATTAATCTTTGAATCAATCGAAGTAATTACTACAGGCTCTATAAAACTGATCCCTCCGTCAAAAGAGATCGATACATAAATAATTTTATCCCCTGCCGCCTCCCCTTCATACACAGCAGCAACCAGGTTCCCTTTCCTGACTGTATTAACATTTTTTGCCTCCACCCCGGCAGGGGATATGGCAGCAGGGCGGGCCCACCCTACAGGATCAGTAACAACGTCATGCGATTGAAAAACAACCGCAGCAATGATTGCAAACAATAGAAAGAACATGACACTGAACAGAAGTAGGGTCATGCGGGTAAAATGAAAATATAAATATATTATTATTCTGTTTAATAATCTCATGGCTTCAAATTTACACAAATATAGGTTATCATTAATCTATCGGCAAATCAAACCTGTTTTTACAGGTTTTCATCATCATTTTAACCACTATTCATCAGTTATAGTATTAATTCTATAAAAATTTTAATTGCATCTTTACTTCATTACATCTAAAGTGTTATTTTAACAGTAATATTTTCTAAAGATCTCTTTTAATGTAAAAAGCAAATTCTGATTCTCCCCTCCGGCAGAGGGAATAATCAGACGTTTTTACCTTAGTAAAATTTTTAAGTATAAATACTGACCTTTAACAGTAATACTGATACTAAAAAAATCTCTTTAATACAGCGGGAAATAGAATGAAACTTGATGAAATTATAAAAAATGACTCTGACCGTCTTTTTCTGGTAGATACTGAATGCTTTATTATTTTCACAGGGGATTCTATCCAGGATGAACGCCCATTTATCAGAATAGGCACATGGATGGATCTCCCTGTAGAAATAATCCCTTTAATTGAAAATGTTGTAATTACAGATACAATAAAAGGGGATCCATCCCACGAACAGTTCAATATTGACATTAGAAATTTTCAGTCCAACAGATACATAGGGAGTGAAGGGACTTTAAAAAGATTTCTCGATTACCAGCGGAATTTCGGTCTTGATCTTACGAATGTTTCTATTGTTAACATTGACAAGGATATTCCTGAACTGCCTAAAAAAAGAAATATCTCCCACAGGGACCATTTCATAGGGGTATTCTATAGTAACGGAAATATAAAGATTGTACATTCAGGAAAAGATATTTTCGATCTTCAATCCATAAGTACGGAATATCCCGATATTTCGGCGATTCATGAAGGTATTTCCGGAATAAGCAGAAATGACGGCAGATACAGCGGATCAGGTTTTATTATATTTGATGCAAATCCGGTCTTTTACAGCGGAGGATATTTTACATCATATCAGTATCCGGGGAATTATTACAGCCGCTTTTCACATCTTCGCATTGACCCGAATAAAATACGGGAACTTATTCTTCCATCTGAGAACATCATCAATATTTCAGGACTATTGAAATATAAAAACACCAGGGAGGGGAAGATCCGTCTTTTTTCTGACAATACTGACCAGACTGACCTGATAAAAAAACTTTTTAAAAGCGCAACCATTATTGACCAGAATTTTACCGGCATGAACTACCTCACCGGCGACGGATTAAAAATAGAATCAATTGACAACACCCCTAACCTCAGGCTAACCTATAAAGAGAAGAAAAACCAGAAAAATGATATTGTTATTAATTTTATCAAATCACATTCAGGAGCAAAAGCAATATTAAAGGAGAAAGCCCGGGCCATAATTGTAACCTATACAGCTTACGAGGAGTCATCACTCCTTTTCAGTTCCACCGACACACCGGTTTTTATTCTCAACGACGGCAATCCCAACATCCGAAAACTCCACGATATTGACAGAGATCTTCTTCTCAACGGAATACAGTACGAGTTCATAACCTGCGACACAATTGAGGAAATTTACACAGACCGGATTATTGACCGTGAACTGATCGAGGCGCTTGCCGGAAAGAACATATCAGCAATAAACGAAAAACTGGAATCCATGTCAGCAGATCCATCCAGGTGGAAAGAGTTATTCAACACCCTTTCTCTTTTAAAAGTTCATGTAATGAATACTACTGACCGGAAACTCAGCTCATCTTTAAAAAATATTTACCAGAAAAATATAACTAAACTTAATTACAATCTCATCGAGAGCAATAGTGCAGCCTTAAAATCAGTAATGGTTTTTTATAACAACGGCTGCCACCAGTTCCTTGAGGAAACCGGTGACGCGGCTGCCGATTTTTATTCTGATTATTATGATGAAACCCTTCTGGATGATAGAGCATTTGCTGATACACAGAAAAAGCTCTGCAGCCGTATTGTTAAAGACAGGGTAAGATTAAGAAATCTCATTGATCTTTTCTATGAAGACCGGAAGGATTCAGAAATATATAATTCAATGCGGAGCGAAATAGACAAGCTATCAAGAGAGATCAGTGACAGGAAAGAGATCTATTCCCGGGAAATATATCTTAATGACATAAACACTGTTGTGAAAGCAGCATCCGGGAAAAAATCCTCCCGCCAGGGGGAAGAAGCTGCTGTGAATTCTCCTGACATGAGAACTGAAGAATACGCAGTAAAACCCTCTCTTATACCATCTGTAAACAAAAAATACCTCATTGCAGGAGTTGCCGCATTACTGATAATTATAGCGATTATCTCATTTATTTTTCTGCGGAAAAGCGATTCCGGAATAGAACCAATATTAACTGAAGATGAACTTCTCACCGGGGATACCCCTGAAGGAAGCATTATAACTGTCACACGAATCAATGCTGATGAGAAAAAAATTCTTGAAAAAAGCGGTGTAACCATCAGCAATCTCGATATCTATAATTATGCTAATGACGTGGCAATCAAAAACGGCTACGCAAGATTATCCTATCAGGGATTTCAGAATAAAAATCCCAACTGGATATACCCTTCAAATCTTTTTATTATGCTTGATGGTGAAAAAGTTGTTGTTCAGAAGGGGGATACACTCTGGGATCTTTCCAGGGCAAAGCTTGAAAAAATGAACGCAGACTTTTATAAGATTGTAGAAGAGATAAAGGTGACAGCACCTTCTGATAATCGCAGAGTAAAAAAACTGATAAATGATGCTGAAGCTCTAGTATATATTGAACAGCAGAAAAATGTAATGTCTGAAATCAAAAAAAAGTATCCCAATGAACAATAGAAACGAAAATTATTACGTAGAGCCTGTTGAGATTGAAATTTATCTTAAAAAGGCCGGGATAGTAAGAACCATCATCAAGGATCTTAAAATCCAGCTTATTGATGTTGAATCAGGCAATGAAAAAAGTACCGAAATTTTCAATCTTTTCAAAGAGATGGATGAGCCTGTTGACCTTATGGAGGTGCAGAATTACTTCCCCCAGTACATAAAAATAATTTACGACTCCTACTACAAGAATATGGAGCTCTTTGAAAAACTGAGCATGCATTTCAAGTCAGGCCTTTCAGGAATTAAAGACTCATGGAGGAGTGCCCTCTATTTTACCGAACTCCTTTTAAAATATGAACCGACAGTTGCATCTACTGAAGTACTGGGGAACTTCAACACATACAATCTTAATTATGTAATTAAGAAGCTTAATCTGCTTGAGGAAAAATTTCTTCTTGAAGATTCTACAGTATACTACCTGATAAAAAGAAGGAATGAATTTTTTAAAGGATCACCGCCGGACCGTGAATTTGAAAAACTGGTTGAATTATGGGAGTTCAATGTAAAAGGGAAAAACTATAACTTCTGAAATAATACAATAATTATTCTTAAAGATATCTTTTAGTGTCATTATGCTATTTCCAATATCCCCGCCGCCTTCGGCGGCGGGGATATTAAAGCATTTTATTTCTAATAAAAGTTAAGGAATGAAAACTGGAAATAATTGTTAATAAAAATACCAGTATACAATATCTGAGAAAATAAATATCAGAAATATTACAGTAAATATAAAAAAAATCCTGAAGACTAACCTTTTACTTTTTTCCATATTCAGACCTTTGCCCGTTAACTTACTGCCGGCAGAGTCTCCGGCAGCAGAATCAATTTCCCTGAACCAGGCATTCCCGGTATAATTAATCCCCCTGTTTCTCCACGGTTTCATTTCCGTCAATATCATCACTCTCTTTTTTTACATCATCAATTACCCTTACAGACCCCACAAGGCCGTCAAGAATTGAATCCCCTGTGAGCAGCGAATAGTTATCCATGTGATGAGTCATTAACTTAGCGTAACGCTCCTTATCAGCTGCCACCTGTTCTTCAGTCTGATCACCAGTTTTACCTGAGAGTGTATCCACTGTTGCCTGTATAAGCTTATAAATATAATTATCTATATATGGCCTTATTATCTGTTCCGCTTTCTGGAATTCTCCGTTTATCAGGTAACCGGCAACCTGCTGCTCCCTTCTGAATCTCACGCCGCGGGCAACTTTCATTTCAAAAACCATTGATTGACCCATGGGATTCAGTTCACCTTCCCCCCCCTTAAGGGCTTTAAGCTTCTCCTCATACTCTTTTTCATATTCAGGATATGATTTGTTCATTTCCGCAATATATTCTTTTTCATCCTTATCTACAAACCTGTTGAAGAAAATTACCCCCTCTTCATTCTCCTTTTTAAAAAGCTGGTTGTAGATAGATCTTTTGATCTCGAGATTCTGACCGGAATAAAGAGACAGGAGGCCGTATCTTTTTGCGCGCCTTGCCATTTTTATCCCTTCCTCATATTTAAAAATTTTATATGAATGAAGTTTCGGATAAGTTGCGTCACCCACAACATAGTGCGTCCTTGCAACTGTCCGGTCCCTGTATCCGAGAGCAAGATACTGCCTTGAAAGAGAATTTTTTGATCTGATTATTTCAGGAGCAAGACCATCAAGCATATTTTTCGAATCTTCAAGATAATGAACAGTGAGAATATACTCATACAGAAGTTCCATATCCTTTTGAGAAGAATAGACATTATCAAAGGCTCTTTTATAATCACCCTGGAGAAATGCCACCTCACCATTGAAATGCTTCTGATAAACAGCAAAGAGCTCATCCTTCTTATCAGGGGCAAAATTTGAAACACAAACGTTAATAAATTCGATATATCTTCTGTTGTCTTTAAGAATACGTTCCACATAAGTCTGGTCAATCGCAGCAAATGAAGAAGCAGCATTAAAAATAAATAGTATAAATAAAAATATTATTCCAGTTTTTCTTTTCATTTGAAAAATCCCCTTAAGGTAATATCAGGCAAAAGAGTAAATCTAAACAATGCTAATTCCTTAACATATACTTTAGTGTAAAGTTAAAAAAATATCTCCCCGCCGCCTTGGGCATGAAGAATAGAACATATGCTATAATAAAAGAATTCCCTAATTATCACTGAAATTTAAAGAAATCACCTATAATTATACTTATCGTCCCGTTTATAGTAAAATAAAAACTTTTAATTGTAAATAAAATTTTTATTATTTACCGGATCAGACCGGCTGATTCCCAACATGAATTGAGCGATTCATAAGCGTTAATTACTCATTTTTATATTGACATTATGCTCCGAATAGTTAATATTAACTATTCAATTATATTGATTCATTTTTATATAAAATCAAAATATTTCAGTCATGGTGTCAGTTATGGACTCAGATTTTTCACAAGCCTCTGAAGATAATATCCTTATAGTAAAAGGGAGATTTAAGTCTGTATCAATGAATTTATACGGACTATTTCTCCTTATTTTCAACAATACAAAGCAGCTTGATATATATCACGTCATTGCTTCGTCATACTCTGACATGTATGAGCTTGAACCACATACTTCATGGGAAAAATATGAAGAAGCGATTGTTGACAGGAAATGGAAAGGGAATTATAATAACAGTACGACCCTTTCCATTATGGAAGCTATAAAAAAACTTACTGAAGACAATAAAATCATGCAGCTCCTTTTTGATCATACCTATAACTATGATTATGACCAGATGGATATTATCCTCTATGATTTAATAAACCGAATTATTCATGATAAAAATCTGATAATGGAAACAATTATTCAGGAGGTCTCAACCGGAGAATTCCGCAAAGTTAAGGAAGATAGATCAAAACCCCCTGAAGCACCTGAGAAGAATAGTGCTGGGAATGAAATACCCGCAACTGTTATTCTCCAGGTAAAACCTATTGTCGCGCCTGTAAAGGGGAAGCCTATTTACGAACTGAAAATCGGCGACCGTATTATGGTAAGGTTAATTCCTGCAACAGCAAAAGAGAACTACTATATTGATCTTTACAATCTCCGGGAGGAGAAGGGTCCAAGACCTGTCCCGTCCACAGTGGTGGATATTAAATCAATTCCAGGAAAAAACAACCCTATTGAAATACTTGTTGAGATTATCCCCGGTGTTTACGGAAAGTTCATTGAAGATGAAAAACAGGTAAGATTAAGACTTTATGACCCTGCATCAGATATACCGATTTCAGGAGTGAATGCCGGAACCGCCGGCACTTCATCAACCTTCGCTGATGAGAGGAACGGGAAAACAGAGCATAAAAGTACGCTTGTTATGGCTGCGCTTTTTATGATTATACTTGCTCTTTTTGTACTATTAATTTATATTAGCTGGTAATAAAAATCGATGTCAATTCCTTAACTTTTATTTGAAATAGAATGCTCTAATATTCCCGATGCCGAAGGGGGCAGGGATATTGGAAACAGCATAATTACACTAAAAGATATCTTCAGGAATAATTACTGAATAAAAATACCAACTTCAGAGGCTAAGATGAACAACGATAAAGACTACATTTTAAAATTCGCCCATGACAATAAAATAAAATTTATACGACTCTGGTTCACAGATATTCTCGGTTTTTTAAAGAGTTTTGCTATCACCATAGAAGAACTTGAAGATGCCTTAACAGAGGGTGTACGCTTCGACGGAGCTACCCTGGACGGGAATATCAGGTCTAATGAAGAGGAAATGCTGGCAATACCAGATCTTTCAACATTCCAGGTTCTTCCATGGAGGCCGAGCGAAGACTCTGTTGCAAGAATGTTCTGTAATATTCATACAACCGATATGGTCCCCTACGAAGGGGATTCCCGTTATATTTTAAAAAAGAATCTGCAGAAAATCACATCCAGCGGATTAAGCTTTTACACAGGACCTGAGATTGAATTCTTCTTTTTTAAAAATTCAGAAAATCCGGAAATTCTTGACCGGGGGGGCTACTTTGATCTTACCCCCCTTGATGTGGCCTCGGATTACAGAAGACAGACGGTGCTTACACTGGAGAAGATGGGGATTGATGTAATATCATCCCATCATGAAGGTTCTCACAGCCAGCATGAAATCGACCTTAGACATGAAGATGCACTTACAACAGCTGATAATATTATGACTTTTAAACTGATTGTTAAGGAAATCGGTCAGATAAATAATATATATGCTTCATTCATGCCTAAACCTCTCACGGACCAGAACGGTTCAGGACTTCATATTCACCAGTCACTTTTCAAGGGGGACGAAAACATCTTTTTTGACGGCGACAGTGAAAATTTTCTTTCTGAAACAGGACAATACTTTGTTGCAGGCCTGCTTAAACACTGCAATGAATTTTTTATTCTTACAAACCAGTGGATAAACTCATACAAAAGACTTGTGGCCGGCTATGAATCACCTACTCATGCCACCTGGAGCACAAAAAGCCAGTCAGCCCTTGTAAGAGTCCCCCAGACAAGACCTGATAAACCTGAATCGATGCGCATTGAGCTTAGAAACCCCGACCCTGCCTGCAACCCTTACCTTGTTTTTTCCGCAATACTGGCTGCAGGCCTTAAGGGAATAGAAGAGAAATACCCCCTGCCTGAGGCTCTTAAATCGGGGAATCTGGCAGTTGCCAATACTAATCATCCCAGACTCCCCACGCAGATGTACGAAGCCCTTACCTTTTTCCGGGAAAGCGCTCTAATGAAAGAAGCTCTGGGTGATATAATTCACGGGAAATTTGTCGAGAATAAGCTTTTTGAACTTGAGCAGTTCAACAGGTATATTACTGATTACGAAATAAAAAATTATCTCCCTAAACTTTAAATGAAAAAATTCAGAGCTGCTCTCATCGGATGCGGCAGAATAGGGTTTATTCTTGAAGGGGATCCCCTGAGGAATAAACCCTGTACTCATTTCGGGGGTATCTCCCGAACTTCAATTAAAATCACCGGTGCCTGTGACATTAACAGAGAAAGACTTCATCATTTTGCAGATACAGCAGGCCTCCCTGCTGATGCTGCATATACCTGTCACAAAAAAATGCTTAAAGAAAAAAAATTTGACCTTATAACAATTGCCACCTGGACAGAAAACCACAGCGAAATTGCCCTGGATGCTATTGATAGCGGTGCAAAAATAATTGTACTGGAAAAACCGGTTTCCCACTCACTCAAATCAGCAAGGGCAATTATCGAGGCAGCTGATAAAAAGAACTGCAGGATAATTATAAATCATGAAAGAAGATACGATTACAGATACAGAAAAGTCGGCCATATTATCGATTCCGGTAAAATCGGAGAAGTCAAAACAGTAAATGCAAGAATTCTCACAGGCCCGTTAAGGGGTGAATCCCGCATTAATTCCGGAGGAGGGCCGCTGCTGCACGACGGTACACACCTGGTAGATATTATCAGATTCTATTTTGGAGAGGTAATCTCTGTAAAAGGTGAGTTCAGCCGGGACTCCAGAGATTCAGGTTTCGAGGACACTGCACTTGCATGGATAAAAACTGAATCAGGCGTGAACATCTTTCTTGAATCAGGGGGGGGCAGAAAATATTTCCTCTTTGAACTTGAAATATGGGGAACCGAAGGAAAAATACTTATAGGGAATGGTTATGAAAAGCTGTTTATCAGAAATAAATCGAAGCTGTACAAAGGTTTCAACGATCTTGAAGAAACAAAATTCCCTGCTATGACAAAGAACAGCTGCTTTGAAGAAATCTATAAAGAAGCTGAGTTGATTTTAAAAGGGAAAACTGATAATATTACTTCAGATGGAGCTGACGGATACAGGGCACTTGAGATAATTCACGGGATCTACCTCTCAGCTCACAGAAAAAGGGAGATTACCCTTCCCCTTCAGAAATCCGGGATTGATCTTAAAAAGATATTCAACCTCTAATCAATAAGAAGGAACCTCTAAACTCAGAAAGAATTTATAATGATTTTTCCCTTAGATGTATCCCCCCTGTGCCAGTTTTGAAAGAAGGGACTTATCATTACTTTCTGTATCATTATTATCTGATCTGCCGTAGAGCAGAATCCTCTCAATATATTTTGCAAGAATATCAGTTTCAATATTAACAAAAGTTCCGCTTTTCCATGAGGGGATATTTGTATTCTCAAGTGTCTCAGGTATAAGATAAAGCCTGAAACCGGAATCTGAAACCGACACAACGGTTAGAGAAATCCCGTCAACAGCAATTGAGCCCTTCTCAACAATATACTTCATATAGCTTTCTGAAGCCCCGATATCAACTTCAAGGCCTCTGGAATCTTTATTAACATTACGCACAGGCGCTTTAAAATCAACATGCCCCTGTACAATGTGACCGCCAAGCCGTGTGGAAAGCGTTAAAGCCCTTTCAAGGTTGACAATATGCCCCGGCTTGAAATCACCAAGAGTGGTAATTCCCAGGGTTACCCTTGAAACAAAAACTGAAAAAGTTTTTGAAGAAATTTCAGTTACAGTCTGGCAGGCACCATTGATTGAGATGGAGTCACCTGTTACAGTCCCCTCTATCACACGCCTTCCCGATACTTCAAGTATCCTGCCGTCACCGGAGTTTTTTACTGAAACAACTGTCCCGGTCTCTTCTATTAATCCTGTAAACACCTGCACCTCACATCTCTATACATTTATACTCTTCCCCGTAGGCATTATAAAGCAGATCATTATCAATAAGTACTGTTGACACATCATGAAGATTCAAGGCCTCAGCCATCATTGCGGAACCTGTATTATTTAAAGGCGCAATACCGTTCCCTGCAACTTTAGGGGCAATAAAATACATAAACTGATCAATTGAACCTGATTTAAAAAAAGCGCTGTTAAGACCCGCTCCACCCTCCAGCATTACACTTAATACTCCGCGGCGCTGGAGCATATCCAGTATATACTCAGCCATTTCACCATCACTAAGTGGGGGGGCTATTTCCAGATTCAGTTTATTAAGTGTTTCTGCACCATGCCTTTTCACTGCAGCCTTAAACTCTTCACCATCAGCTGCTATAACATAATTATCATCTTTAAAAAATTTTGATTTTTCATGAAAAATTTCCGGTATTCCTGCCATAACCCTTAATGGGTCGTGATACCCGGTAATTTCAGCTGTAAGAAGCTCTCTGAGATAAAAATTATCGTATCCGGAAAAAGTAAAATTTTCATCTGAGAAATAATCTTCCGCACCCCGGCTGAAATCAGTCATCCTCACATCAAGTGAAGGGTTGTCAGACTCATATGTGTTTTTCCCTATTATTATTGCATCGGACTTTGCCCGGAGTTTATGAGAAATAAATCTGGAGTATTGATTGGAAATCCATTTCGAATCTCCTGCAGATGTGGCAATTCTTCCATCAAGGGTGATTGCGCTTTTGCTCACCACAAAAGGTTTCTTCTGAAGAATAAGCTTTTTAAAACCCCTGATAAGATCATATCCCATATTTAAAAACTGATCCTCCATTACTACATCCACCCCCGATTCAGCAAGTCTGGCTATCCCCTTCCCTGCAACAAGCGGATTCGGATCTTTAACAGCAACATATACCCTGCTGATACCAGACTCAATTATTGCTTCTGTACAGGGTGGGGTTTTTCCGTAATGGCTGCACGGTTCAAGTGATACATATATTTCAGCACCGGTAAGATCAATCCCTTTACTCCGGGCATCCTTAATCGCCCGAACCTCTGCATGATCTGAACCGAATGGGCCGGTCCCCCCGGTGCCAGCTGCTTCTCCGTTTTTTACAATAACTGCGCCCACAGCCGGATTAGGTGAAGTTAACCCAATCCTGGAAAAAGCGATTCTGCAGGCTAGCTGCATAAAGCTGTAACTTTTATCAGTCAATTTTTTATACCAAATTTTATAAATATATCATCAATATCGCGGTCAAATTCAAGATCACGCTGAAGCCTTAAATCAAGACGATCCATAAGATTATTATTATAGCGCAAGGTTTCCCTGTAGCCCCCTACAATACTGCCGCCGTAAAACAGAGATGTTACAGTACCGGACAAAAATGCAAACGCATCCATATTATTACGATAGGAAAGCGCTGTAATTGCAGCACCAAGGCCTATTACAATCATTGCAACAATCCCGGTACCCGATTCACCTGCATAAACATATCCCATACCGGGAATAATTCCAGAAACCAGCCCCTTCCAGGGATCTTTTTTCATATTATGAATATAATCTGAATACCGGAAAAGTTCATTATAATTATTGGGAAAATCCTCTTTATCTACAGCTCTTGAAAATGAATTATTGTATAAAGAAAAATAAAGTTCTCTCTTAACAACAAGTCTCTTAAGAAATTCATCACTGCAGGGAGATATGGCTTCTGCTGTTTTTTGAGCTTCATTATGCTTCTTCAATTTAAGATAGCTGTCAATTTTAAAAACCGCAGCAATCTCGCGTGATAAATTATCCTCGGTATAAACCGGTTCCTGAGCAGTAATTGACGCATATGCCCCCCCCTTATACATGAGATAATTAATTGATGCCGTATAGGCAGAATTGCTCACATGATCAGGGTAGTAACTCTTTAGCCTTTCCACTTCAACAGATGCCCGATAGTATTCTCTGTTGTAAATAAGATATGTGATATAACCGGAAATTTCTGACGGGGAAAAGTTATAATCTGGTGAAACAGCAGCTGTTCCACCAGCCTGGCCATTGTAAAGAAGAAACGCAATTAGTGAGGATAAAATATATTTTTTAAATTCCATTATCTCTGCCGCTTTTCCGTGAGCATAGTAATTAAATTACTCACGGAAATAGTCAGATCAGGCAGTGCTACCTGGACTTCAGTTTTTCCCACCCTATCAATATGGGGGAAGCAAGATATACTGTTGAATATGTTCCGATAAAAATACCGAAAAGGAGTACCAGGGCAAAATCATTAAGAACATCTCCTCCAAGGAGATATAGAGACATTACAGCAAAAAGGGTTGTAAGTGATGTCAGTAATGTTCTTGAAAGGGACTGAGTTAATGATTTATTAACCACTTCGGAAAAAATTTCCCTGCTCTTAACCTGCGTGTTCTCTCTTATTCTGTCAAAAATAACAATTGTATCATTTACCGAGTAACCGAAAATTGTAAGCAAAGCAGCAACAACAGGTATACTGATTTCCACACCCGCAAAACCGCAGAATGCCAGACAAAGGGTCACGTCATGAACAAGGGCACCCATTGTACCCATGGAATACTTAAACTCAAAGCGGAATGTTAAATAGAGTGTCATTAAAATAAGGGCTATAAGAAAAAGTTTAATAGCCGATTTTTTCAGAAAAGCTCCAATTGCAGGCCCCACATTCTCTTCACTCTCTATTACCATCCCGGGGAACTTTGAATTAAGATCAGCTTTAATTCTGCTCTGCTTCTCAAGCTCCGCACCCGATACAGTATCATCTTCACCCGATGTTATAAGTTTGAATGTAATAATATATTCATTTTTTTCAGCTTCGCCAATCTGCTGAACAGTGGGACTGTAAGCACTCAGGGCTTCTCTTATGGCACCTTCATTAACTGAAGGATCCTTAAATGCAGCAATAATTTTAGTCCCCCCTGCAAAATCGATTCCATATACCATACCCCCTCTAGCTACTGTGCCAATGATAAATACACACAGCAGAATAAATGAAAATACGAAGGCAATATATTTATATTTCAGAAAATCTATAGTTCTTTCCAAAGTACTGCTCCTTATATGTAAAGTTTCTTAATCTTCTTATTCAGGGATATTATTTCATAAATAAATCTGGTTACATAAAGAGCTGTAAACATACTTGTTAAAATCCCGATAAAAAGAGTTACCGCAAAACCTTTAATCGGTCCTGTACCGAACTGTGAAAGAATAAAAGCTGCAATCAATGTTGTAAGGTTCGCGTCAAATACAGTCCAGAAGGCCCTGTCGTAGCCGGAAATAATAGCCATTCTAATGGATTTACCTTTTTTCAGTTCCTCTTTTATCCTCTCGAAAATGATTACATTCGCGTCAACAGCCATACCTACAGTAAGAATAAAACCTGCAATTCCAGGAAGAGTAAGTGTAAATCCCAGAAGTGAGAGGAGCGCAAGCATGAAAACAATATTCAGCGCAAGCCCGAGATTTGCTATAATCCCCGCTGCCTTATAATAAAGGAGCATAAAGCACATTACACCGATAAGTCCTATGAGTCCGGCTTTTACACCCGATTCAATAGAGTCCTGCCCAAGTGACGGCCCCACTGTCCGCTCTTCAATAATTCTCAGATCAACAGGTAGAGCACCCTCTTTTATTACCCTGGCAAGTGTTATAGCTTCATCATAAGTGAATCCGCCGCTTATATTACCACTCCCGGATGCAATTGTTTCCCGGATACTTGGTGCATTCCTCACTTTTTTATCAAGAACAATGGCAAGTCTTTTACCATGATTAGGCTCAGAGGTTGCCCTGGCAAATTTTGCAGCACCTTCAGCAGTAGTTCTGAACATAACAATAATCTGTCCATATTCATCACGATCTACTACTGCCTCCTGAATATCGGTACCTTCAAGAGAAATCTCCCTTTCAAGAGCCATGGGGTAATCAGCAAAAATATTACCCGTTTCATTATCCCTGTTATAAAAGAATAATATCTCCATATTATCAGGGAGTCCTATCTCCTTCCCAAGAGACCTGGCAAACTGAAGCTGGAGCGCTTCATCTGCAGGGACATCAGTCTTGCTGTATTTCTCATTAAATAACTGAGTTGCAAGCTGGGTATATTTATCATCAACAATTCTATACTCAAGGCTGCCGGTTGTACCGATAGCGTTTTTTACACCTTCAGGATCTTTTACTCCGGGAAGCTGAATTTCAATTGCCTCATTACCCCTTGGACGGATTGAAGGCTCAGAAACACCGAATTTATCAATACGGTTCCTCAAAAGCTCCAGGGCCTGCTGTGTAATTTCATTACGGTCCTTTTCAGTCAGTTCCCTGCCGAGCTTCTCCTGGATCCCCTCAAAATTCGCCTGAAGCACAAGGTGCATTCCGCCCTGAAGATCAAGGCCCAGACTTATCTTTTTGGCAAGGAAAGTCTCTTCAACCCAGTGTGGGAGCATACCTACATTCTCAACACCGGGTAATATATTAATCTCATTCATAATGGCATCAGTAAGATTGCTTCCCTTTATTGTAACAATATTCCCTTCTTTTACTACATCATAACCGGAAGCTGCAAATCTCGATTCAACATACTCAATATCAGAAACCTGCGCTTTCTCAAGGAAAGTTACCTCCATCTGCTTGCTCCCCACTGTAGGGAGTATAAGAATAACAGACAAGCTGATAAGAAAAAGAATAAATATGAATTTATATATCATACCTTTAGACATTTAGACCCTCTGTAAAAAAATTATTTCCTGTAACTGTTAAGCACATTTCTTCCAGGACCTTTTTTTCTGGTCCCTTTCATTCTGGATTTATAAAGTATAAAAACTACCAGTATCAGCAGCAGTATTCCACCCTTAGCCACCACATCAGCGGTCTGTTTTTTCATACCCAGAAAACCTTTTTCATCAAGGTTCTCATTACCTGAAACAACTTCTTCCTTCATTACTTCAGAAGCGGCATTTGAAGGCTTCACTTCATCAATCACTATTTCAGGAATACGGGCATACTTAAAAGCCCCCTCATTAACTCTAAGCAGATAGGAATCATCATCCGGCAATATCTGATCTACCTTTACAGTTTCTGCCGGAGTGACTTTCTTTTCAATTTTAGATGGTGCTTTTATAATAACGCGGGCTTTTTCAGGCTCCTTTTTATCCTTCTGAGCAGCATCGCGGGAAATTCCCTCTGCTGCAGATTCAGAAGATGTATCAGACAATTTTACCTCATCTGACAGGGGAGTCTCACCGGCCTTTTTATCCTGCTGATCCGATATGTCAGGTGAAGATGTTAAATCGTTTATGTTTCCGCCTGTTTCCTGAGCAAAAAGAGGCGAAGTCAGCAGAACAAGTGATAAAAAAAACGGTAGAATTTTTATAAATTTCATATACAATTTTTAAAAATTAAATCTTGGCTTGAATAGAATTTTTAGAAAATTCCACATTCGTGTTTGTTGCAATTTTTAATACAACAATATCATCCTTTGTGCTTACAACAGTACCGTAAACACCACCTGCAGCAAGAACCCTATCACCTTTCTGGATAGCATTAATCATTGCAAGCCGCTGTTTTTCCTTCTTCTGCTGAGGACGAATAAGAAGAAAATAAAAAATTACCACCATTAATACTATTGGTACAAGCTGCATCCATCCGCCTGCTGCTGATGCTGCCTGACCCTGCGCGTAAGCTACTCCGTACATAATTATATCCTTTATTATTAAAATTTCATGATAATTACTATCAATACTCAGCAATGAGTAATATTATGTCAACTTATTAATTTTACCTGGAATCAATTAGAAATAGTAGCAGTTTAAATTTGCGGGCAATGTCATTCCTGCGCATGCAGGAATCTCATAACCTTGATTCTTTCAGGAGATTCCGGCACTACGTTATCACTTCGGCCGGAATGACAAACTTTTCCCCCCAAAAATTCTACTACTACTTTAGAAATTCACCGGCCTGTTATTATTACAGGGGTGCCGATGTCGATATAACGGTCCATCTCAACAATATCCCTGTTAAACATCCTTATACATCCGCTTGAGCTTAAATTCCCCACTGACTTTTCATCATTATTCCCATGAATAGCAATGCCGTAACCTATTTTAGCCGGCACCCCATTTACAAAGGGGATTTTCCCCTGCTCCAGCGCCTCTGCATAACGCTCCCTGTCTCTGCTGTTGGGGTAATCAATACCGAAAAACCTTGGCCCATACACATTATCACCAAGATCAACCCCGGGGTTGCCGAATTTATTATATCCTGCTGATGAACGGAAATACACCTGATTCATCCTTTTCAACTTCTGATAAGCCTCAGTATTGACAGAAACATCCATACTGAGTATTTCATTTATAAAATATACACCTTCAGGTGTTCTATTATCACCTTCATGAAGTTTAGCTTTCATATCAGGGTTGCTCCCGTATCCTATACGGCAGGAAGCTGCTATTTTCATATTTCTGTCATAGACTGTAAGGGTGAAATCCTTTTTAGAAACAATAAGCGCATACCTTGAATTGCTCTTTTCAAAAAGATCAGAAAGAATCTTTTCGTTCCCCCCATCTTTACATGACAGAGAGAGCAGAGCAGTAAAAATTATTAATCTGAATAAATACTTCATTTCATTTCCAGATAGGGGATGATTTATCATCCCTGTAATCGAGCTCTCTAATTACATCCTCAGTAATATCTAATTCTGTTTTCGCGTAAATCATTGCATCCCCTCTGTTAAAGATAAAATCTATCCCTCTGCGGCGCGCCATATCCCTTATGACATCGCTTATTTTCCTGTAGATACGGAGTTTAACAGCATCCTCATCAATGGAAAGATCCGCAAGCTCCTTTTCAATAAGTGTAATCTCCTCCGCTTTTGAATCCCCTGCAGAATTATTTTTTTTATCAATCAGACTATTCTGCTTTTTATTCAGTTCTATCAAATCTTTGTCATTATTAAGAGCATGCTCATAAACAGCTTTGATATTAACGTATCTTATAACAGAAGATTCCTCCCCCTTATCAGGAGAAGACGCGCATAATAACAGAAAAGGGGAAATGATAAGAATTAATAGCAGAAAATATTTATTCCCCCCGGTTTTCATTAAAACCTTATATCCCCGATGGAAAACTGGAAATTATAACCGCTGATTGTTTTAAATCCCTCATCATATATCATTTTTTTACCGAACCAGAAACGTAAAGGCATCATAGGTATCTGAACCTTAAGCCCCACGCCGTAAGAATACCTGAAATAGGAAAGAAGATCTGCTTTAAAAAACTCATTTATGCGCAGAAGTTCACCTGTTTCACGATCCTTATCAATATATTCCCTGTACCTGTCACTAAGATTCTTCTCCCAGTAACTATCGGACCAGAGGGAACCTGCGTCAAAAAAGAAAGCAAGCCAGAGCATCTGCGGCTCTATGGGGACTCTGTACTCAAGGCCGTAAAGGATCCTGTGATACAACCCCACATATCTCCATGAGTCTGGAAGGTCCGAATCGTAATAGTTCCACCCCCTTACAGTTTCCGGCCCCCCTATATCAAGCCTGTCATCACTCTCCAGCCATTCATTTTCATCATTAGGCTTATTCTTTTCAAGCCACGATTTCCCGAGGGGGGGTGTTATAAAATCAGCACTGGCCCTTAACTCAAAAACCGTGGGATGGGTCTTAAGAAAAGGGAGATGAAAAGGTGAGTAATATGCATAAAACTCAGGTGATGTTCTTATATAGTGGTCATCGCCGCGGAGAATAGCCCCCCCCACCATATTTACAGAGACGCCTGTTCGAAACCCCCTGGTGGGATTCATGTAATTATCCTTGGAGTCCCTGTAAGTGTAGAACCTTAAAGATCTTTTCTCCTGCTGCCCCTGGGCAACGCTGAGGAAAATCTCATCAGGGCTGTTCCCTGATGGATCCAGGTATGATTTAAAAGTATGAGTCCAACCTGTACCCACAACCCAGTAGAACCAGAACCTGTAGCTTAACCCAAGCGAATAACCTATCCCCTGTTTTTTATATGTAGACTGGTCATTGGAATTGGGGAAAATCGAGTTATACTTATAATCATATACATAATAAAATATAGAACTGTTAAAGCCTATAGGGTAATCAAAAAGCCATCTCTCCTGGAAAGAGAGTGTAACAGACGTTTTCTGCGGGCCATACTCGAATTTCACACCAACGCTCTGGCCGTTCCCCAGAAAATTGTTCTCCCTTACATCAGCGAAAATTGAAAAACCGGAGCCTGTGCCGTAACCCCCGCCAAGTGAAATTGTTCCTGATGGCTGCTCCTCCACATCAATAATAAGATTCATGTTCCCGTCTCTGCTGCCGGGCCTCACATCGAAGTTTACTTCTTTGAAAAAACCGAGGTTATAAACCCTCTCTCTGGAAACCTGCATCCGGTATGAATCAAAAAGCTCCCCTTCTTTAATTACAAGTTCCCTCTTTATTACCTTTGTTTTGGTTTTAACATTACCCTTAACTATTATCTGCTCAACAAAGGCTTTTCTACCCTCATCAATAACAAATTCGATATGGACAAACTTACGAAGCTCCTTTACCCCTTTAACATCAACCTCTCTTTCTGTTACAGTCCTTTTGGGAATTACCCTTGCAAAAATATACCCCCTGGAAGCATAAAGAAAGCTGATAGACTGTCTGTCATTCATGAACTTACTGTTATCAAAAACCTCGCCCGGCGTGTTAAGGGTAAATGAATTCTTTAAATTCTGTACCTCGAACGGAGAGAGTACCGATTCCTCACCTGCGTTGATGGTTACAACATATTCGCTGTCAAGGTAATATCTTTCACCTTCACTAAGCTTAAGAACAATATATATACCCCGTTCCTTCTGCTTCCGTGGATTGACCCACTGGAAATCAACACGCTCATCAACTATCTGCGCGTCAAGATAACCCTCCTGCTGATAAAAACCGATAATTTTTCTTTTATCCTGCTCGTAAACATCCCTCTTAAATGAACCGTCTGTAAAAAGGGTGTCCTCTTTCGTGTCTATGAGGCGGTAAAGGTCCTTTGTATATATTTTATTAGCTCCCAGAATTGCGATTTTCCGGACCTTAATCTCCTCACCTTCATCAATTATAAAATTCACCTGAACTGTATTTTTATCTTTATTTTCTATAAGTCTGTGAGTTATATGTGAATTGAAAAATCCTTCTGAATCGTATTTGCTTTTGAGAAGATTTATGCTTGCAGTAACCAGCTCCTCCCTGTATGCATCACCCTCTTTAAAATTTAATACAGTGAGCAGGTCTGTTTCAATAAGCTCGTCATTACCGCGAAATACAATTTTATCAACCAGGGGGCGCTCTTCCATTAAAAGCCTTACCTTAACCCCCTTTGCGAATTCAGCAACCTCCACCTGCACATTTATAAACTTACCGGTTGCAAATATTCTTCTTATATCCTCGCGCACTTCAACAGATTTCAGAGGGAAACCTTCTGTAGTAATCATTATATGGGTGATATCTCTCTCATCCGCGTTAATAAGTCCCTGAAATTCGATCTTTTCTACAATCATGTTCTCATATTTAGAGGTCTGAGATGATAAGGCCTGGTAAATAGTAGTGAGAAAAAATAGCAAAATAAAGATAGATGATACTCTCAAAGCGGTTATGTATTTATTGCGCATTTCTTTTACTGTTTCCCGATAGTTTTATTGTAAATCAAAGCCTGATACGATTATTCCCAAGAAGGGCCGGCAACACTAATAACACACTCCCTGAAGCTGACACACATGAATCCCTTTACATTTTCTCTTATACAATGTCAAGAAAAATGATTTTATACAAAAAACCTGTAATTATTCCTAAAGTTATCTTTTAGTGTAATTATTCTGTTTTTAATATCCCCGCCGCCTTCGGAGGCGGGGATATTTGAGCATTATATTTCAAATAAAAGTTAAGGAATTAACATTGACAAAAAACCGCAAAAGCCTATTTAATTGCAGATATTGAGAATTTAGGGATACCCGCCTGATTAAGCTTATCTATAACAGAAACTATTGATTCATAACTCGATTTTCTGTCACCCCTTATAATCACAGCTCCATCCCTCAAATTTTCTTTCCTTGCCTTAAATTCTGCAAGTACTCTATCCATTTCAATTTTCACATCATCTATAAAAATCTCATTATCCTCATTCACTGTAATTATCATACTCCCCGGCTTATAATCACCGGACTGAACAGCCCTTGGGAGATGGACTGTTATTGATGATTCATTTCCCAGGCTTGATGTTACCATAAAAAAAGCCACAAGAAGAAAAACAAGATCAATAAGGGAGGTAATATCTATAAGGGCCCTGTGTCTGTACCTGCTTTTAAATTTTATGGACATTCTGCAATACCAGCCCCTCTTGTATCAGCTTAAATCTGAACTATTATTAAGGCTTACAAATTCATTAGCAATGATCTCAACGTCTCTAACAAATATCTCTATTCTGGAAACCATATAATTATAAAAAATAACAGCAGGAATTGCAACGCAAAGGCCGAGAGCAGTTGTAATAAGGGCCTCAGTTATACCACGGGCAAGATGGTTCTGCACAGCAGCTCCATGCTCAGCAAGTGCGCTGAAGGATTTCATCATACCTGTAACAGTGCCAAGAAGCCCCAGCATGGGAGCAACTGAAGCAATAGTAGATACAGCGCCGCCATATTTTTCTATAAGCCGTATAGTTCTTTCTGAATAATCCCTTATTGCAAGATCCCTGTCTGCAGCGTCCCATCTGCTTATAATTCCTGTAATAAGAGAGAAGAAGGGGCCTTTTTTATCATGACAGCACATTTTTGCCTGAACAATATTATTCCCCCTCATATTAGCAATAACGTTTTCAAGAATAACCGTATAATCAGCATCAATCTTTCTGTAGAAGAAACTTCTTTCAATAACCACAGCCAGAAGAATTATTGAACATAAAAAAATAGGGGCAAGCATTACCCATAAAGGTATTGAGTCAAAAATTGAAATAAAAAAAGTACCGTCCATAATTATGCCGTCCTATATCATTACTCTAAGGCCGAAAAAGAACTGTCTCCCCGGTTCGGGATATCCCTCTCTGAGACTATACTGCTCATCATAGAGATTATTGATTCTTGAATGGAGATAAAAAGTATCATATATCCTGAAATTCAGATTCAGCTCACCTTCTATCATACCATCCATCTGTGCATTCCCTGCAGGATCTATATATATATCGCTATTGTAACGGTTTGCCCAGACCATTACAAGTCTCCCTGTTTCAAAAACAATATTGCAGCTGAAAATATTTTCCGGCCTGTATGTAATATTAATATCTGAATTGCTTCCATAAGTATAGTATTTAAAAAAATCATATATTAATTGAAACTCAATTTTATGGCTATTGAACAATATCTTTGTTACAATTTCAGTTTTGCTGTTGAAAAAGGCGGCGGAAACAGGATCAACATAAAGGAGCCCCTCTCCGTTATCGGAATAATTATGGAGATTATTATTTGTTTCGAAGATTCCGCTGGACTTTACCCTGAAGGATCTCACCGACAAGGGGGATGAGGCTGCGCCAGATACCCTATACTCAAACTCACCGGAAAGTTCACTATGGTTGATTGTTGACGGAGGGAGTTCGAAGTTGAGCTCAACAAATTTATGAGAATACATATATTCATCAGGTCTGTAGGGCTCGAGGATATAATTATGAAGCAGTTCGAATGAAAAATACTTAAAACCGATTGTAGAGACATTCCCTCTAAAATAAAGAAAATTTGTCCCGTCACTGTCCCAGGAAAAAACCGGCGCAATAGTAAGCATTACAAATTCGGTTATCTTAAAACTTCCGTAAAATTCACTGTATGTATTCAGGTCTGAGGGGCTGCCGTCTTCATACTCATAAGAGGAGAGTTCATGCCTCATGCCGACTTTATTGGCTGCTGACCAGATATACTCAAAGCCGAAAACCAGATTTGAAGAATAGAATGTTTTTTCATTCTCCTCTGAATCAGCAACATCTTTCAGCCTATGGTCAAATCTCCCCAGATTAACATCAAAATCCCATCTTGCAGGGGCAGGTTTATACTCATTCTTAAGCCGTATCCTGATTTTATCCTTCTTTTCCCTGCTGTAGGTATTATCATTATCATTATCAAACATGCCATAGGAACTGTTCCCTATTTCAAATTCCGGTATCATCTTCCAGGTATCAGTAATATTCAGCTCTCCGGTAAAACCGGTCTCATTAGTAATGAAACTTGTATTATTATAATCTTCAAAATCATTGGTGTATTCTGTGGCTGAATTAAGCTGATATGCAAAGTTGCGAAGTCCCTGTGTCATGGATACGAAAAAAATTGAATCGCCGTTTAGACCTGCAAGCATTCTGCCGTCAAAATTGATGCTGTTTGAACCGGGTTGATTTTCCTCAACTGCTCCCCCCTCAAGCGGGAGCAATATCTGTGAAAACAGAGCCCCCCCGGAAGAGATAAAAAAGATCAGCAGTAATATTATTATGGCAGGTCTAAACATTTTTTTGTCCACTTATTATAAAATAAACGGAGCTCCTCTTCTGCAGCTCCGTCTACACTTTTTTCTGAAAAAACACATCTATTTTACCAGCTGAACTATTTCAGCTGCTCATACTTATCGGTTAATTCCCACCTGAAACCCTCGTCTTCACGCCCGAAATGCCCGTAAGCGGCAGTTGCACGGTACTGAGCCCTCTTAAGATCGAGAGAATTAATTATTCCTGTAGGTTTCATATCAAAATACTTTCGCACCTTTGCAACTATCTCTTCCTCAGGTACAAGCCCGGTTCCAAAAGTATCAACCATAACAGAGACCGGATCAGCAACACCTATTGCATAGGCCAGCTGTACCTCACATTTATAGGCCAGGCCTGCAGCAACAATATTTTTTGCGATATACCGCCCCATATAGGCAGCAGATCTGTCAACCTTGGATGGATCTTTACCTGAAAAAGCTCCTCCGCCATGCCGACCCATACCGCCGTATGTATCCACAATAATTTTTCTTCCTGTAAGGCCCGTATCACCGTGAGGGCCGCCTACAACAAATCTCCCGGTTGGATTGATATAAAATTTAGTATTTTCATCAATCATATCTGTATGGATGACTTTTTTTATTACTGTTTCAATTACTGCTTCCCGTATCATGTCACTACCTGCATCAGGGGTATGCTGGGTCGAGATTACAACTGATTCTATTTTTACAGGTTTGCCGTTCTCGTATCTCACAGTAACCTGCGACTTGGAATCGGGCCTTAAAAATGAAACCTCCCCGCTCTTCCTCACATCAGCAAGTTTTTTTACAAGTTTATGCGCTGTGAGGATAGGCATGGGCATAAGCTCCTCTGTTTCAGCAACAGCAAAACCGAACATCATCCCCTGATCACCTGCTCCCTGCTCTTTAAAGAGCCCCTCACCCTCTGTTACGCCCTGAGAAATATCAGGGGACTGGGCATGGACATATATCTGAACTTCGCAGTTTTTATGATCAAACCCTATTTCAGGATCATTATAGCCGATCTCTTCTACTACTCTCCGGGCAATTTTATCATAGTCCGCATTGACCTTGGATGTGATTTCACCGGCAAGCACTATTCTGTTTGTTGTAACAAGGGTTTCAAGAGCTACCCTTGAATCCTTATCACCCTTAAGATGCTCATCTAAAATAGCATCAGATATCTGATCTGAAATTTTATCCGGATGACCCTCTGAGACAGATTCAGATGTAAAAATAAAATCTTTATTAGACATAACATACTCCTGCAGACATTACAATTAACTTCACTAATTCATTAAGCTATAACTTAATAGTCATGATTAAAAAACAGCAGCACTTATTTTTTCCCGGGATTTTCCGGCGAAGGTTCTTTTTTACTCTCTTCAATAACTCCCCTGTCGGGCACTTCCACATTCAATATTTTATCCCTGAGAGAAGAACCCCTTTTAGACTCAAGAATCGCAAGTCCAAGTGATCCCACCATAAAAAAAACAACCATTGCAGTTGTTGCTTTTGTTATAATATCAGCTGTAGATGAACCGAATGTTGACTGACCTGCTCCGCCGAGAATACCCATTCCCGCACTTTTATCAGACTGAAGCAGAATTACCAGGATCAGCAGAACGCAGATGATAACAAACATTACTGTTAAAACAGATATTAATAAGCCCATATTTCCCTCTTCCGGTTTATTTGAATATTATAAAACTGACAAGTTTTATCTTATTTTTTTCTTCGAAATATAATAAAACAGGATCGCTCATATTAAATACAATCCTGAAAATACACCTGTGCCAGCTTTAACAATCTTCAAAATCATGTCAAGAAATGTATTAATTCCAAGTGTTAATTCCTTAACTTTTATTTAGAATAAAATGCTCTAATACCCCGCAGTCAAAGGGGGCGGGGTATATATAACAGCATTATTAGAAAAAAATCTCTCCTGGAGTAATTACTGATTAATTCTTCAAATATTGATTATTGTTAAAAAACTCTCTTTATCAAGGCTTGCGCCGCCTACAAGAACACCATCAATATTATTCATTGCAAATAGCCCTGCAATATTATCAGGTTTTACTGATCCGCCGTAGAGAAGAGGGACCAGTTCAGAAATTTCGCTGTCAAAAAAGGCTTTCAGCTTTTTCCTTATAACCAGGTGGGCCTCTTCAGCCATTTCAGGTGTTGCAACCTTACCTGTCCCTATTGCCCATACAGGCTCATATGCAATAACTACCTTGTTCATTAAGGCCCTGTCTATCCCCTTAAAGGCACCCTGGATCTGCCTCTCCAGAACTTTTTCTGTTGCACTGCCCTCCCTCTCTTCGAGAAGTTCTCCAAGGCATACCATGGGCTCCAGGCCGGCGTCAAAAGCTGCTATTATCTTTTTATTTATATCCTCATCACTTTCATTAAAAACATGCCTCCGCTCGGAGTGACCGATAAGGGCATATCTGCATCCGCAGTCCTTAGCCATTAAAGGGGAAACCTCACCAGTAAAGGCTCCCTCCTTTTCAAAATAGATATTCTGCGCCCCTGTAGATATTTCCTCCCCGCACAGTAAAGATACATCTCTCAGATATGGCGATGGCGGGAAAATCACATACTCCCTCCCCTCTTTCGGCTGAATTCCCTTAACCAGCTCTTCTGTAAGGGCCATTGCGCTTTTATAATCCTTATACATTTTCCAGTTTCCGGCAAAGATCTCTCTCCGCTTCATTAAATCCTCCGGTGAATATTAAACTTTTTTTTTAAAAAAATCCTTCCCCCCTGTCCCCCAAAGGGGGCAATGTCATTAAGTTAAGCCCCCTAAATCCTACTTCGTTTTTATGATGACAATCAATAATTCGTTGA
>CAZBFP010000029.1:0-45095 GCA_964491265.1 uncultured Leptospirales bacterium
AATCACTATATGTCAAGCATTAATCCTACTTTTTGCAGTAGCACCATTAATAGATCTATTTTTGTATAAAATATAATATTATATCTACCCGTCGCCTCCGGCGGCGGGGTGAAGCATTTACTATGATAAAAAGTAAAATCGTTGTTTTTATCTGATGGATATTTTAAAAGGAATCATTACAGGGAATGATAAATTTATCGTATTTACTCAGTTGTTTTGCCACAGATTCACTAAGACAGGTCGGTATCGATGTGTAATTTGATTGGAAGTCGGGATAAAAAGAATAATTCTCTGAGTCTCTGTGCCTCTGTGGCATAATTTAACAGGTAACCAGTCTCATAAATAGCTGAGTAGTAACAATTTTTCGATATATAAGCAGGGTAGTTCATGAATGCAAACGAAATAGTTAAACTTCTGCTCGATGCAAAGGAAGCATATTACAACAGTGATTCCCCCATTATGAGCGATGCTGAATTCGACTCTCTGGAGGAGAAACTCCGGTCTATTGATCCGGAGAATGAATATTTTTTATCTGTTGGAGTTATTGCGGATGAAGGTGAAAAAATAAGGCATAATACACCTATGCTCTCCATGATGAAGGGTAAGAGCATTGATGATATTGCATCATGGATAAAGAAAATTGATATAAAAGAGGAGTCCTCGTTTATTATTGAGCCGAAAATTGACGGGCTTTCAGCGACATGCAGGTACAGCAGGGGGAAACTTGTCTACATCGCAACACGGGGGAATGGAATAGAGGGGCAGGATATCTCCCATATTTCGGAATTTGTTAAGGATATCCCCCATTCAATCGATTTTACTGATGAAGAGATTGAGGTGCGGGGTGAGCTTTATCTCCCCAGGAATACTGATTTTGATACAGAGGGGAGACCCCTGAGGAATTCATGTGTGGGGCTGATAAACCGGAAAGAGAAGAGGGGTGACCTTAAATATGTCCGCTTTGCCGCATTCCGTATTGTGGGTATGGATACCTGTCCCTTTGAAAATGAAAGGATTGACCTGCTTGTTAAATGGGGGTTTAATGTAATTGAGTATTTTACGGCTGCAGATGCTGCAGAAATTGAAAGCTCTTATAACAAATATATAGAACATTACAGGGGAACCTGGGAATATGAGACAGACGGATTGATTATATGCGTAAACGACAGGCGTCTTTTTGAGGAAATAGACAGTAAGTGGGTAGTGGATCATCATAACCATTATGCCATAGCTTTAAAGCCGCCATCTGAGTCGCGTGAAACTATTGTAAAGGATATTGCATGGCAGGTGAGCAGGCAGGGGAATATTATACCTGTTGCAATCTTTGAGCCTGTTTTTATAGGTGGGGCAAAACTGTCAAGGGCTACCCTTAATAATTATGAAAATGTCGTGAGGCTGAAAATTCATCGTGGAGATACCCTTGTCATTGAACGGGCGAATGATGTGATACCATTTGTTGCTGATAATAAAAGCTCAACAGGGAGAGAGGCGGATCTCTTTTCTCCTGAAATTATTATAAGCAATTGCCCCTCATGTAATAGAGAGCTTGTAAAAAGCGGAGTCCATCTTAAATGCTTCAATCAGTCCTGTAAGGAGCAGAATATTCAGAAGATTGTCTACTGGGTAAAAAATTCCGGAATAGAAAATGTCGCGGAAGCTGCGGTGAGAACCCTTTTTGAAGCGGGTAAAATTTCTTCCATAAGGGACCTCTATACGCTTAAAGAAGATGATTTTGAAGGGATAGGGGGATTTGCTGATAAGAAGATTAAAAATTTTATTGCTGAAGTGGCATCATCAAAAAGGCTCCCTGTGAGGGATTTTATAAGCAGGTTGGGGATTCCCCTTGTTCAGAAAAAGAGTCTCAATAAGATGGGGATCAATAGTGTGGATGATTTTATAAAGTTTAGTGACTCCTCCTATGTTATGGGGCGGAATATTATTGAGTGGAAGAATGATCCTGTGAATATGAAACTCTTTAATGAGCTGCTGGAAGTGCTGGAGATTGAGGATGAAGAGATAAGGGAGAGCAGGGGGAAGGTGGCAATGACCGGGAAGGGCCCGGGAAAGAGAAGTGACCTTATTAAAATTATTGAGGATAGGGGTTATGAGTTTTCTTCAACTGTTACCAGGGATCTATCTATACTTATATGTGAGGATGTGAATGGTAAGAGCAGTAAACTTGATAATGCCAGGAAAAATAATGTAGAGCTCATAAGTTATGAGGATTTTTTCAGTGATAAAAATAATTGACACTATTGAAACAGAGGTTTTATATCAGTAATTATTCATAGAGATATTTTTTAGTGCAATAATGATGTTTTCCATGGGGCTGTCTCAAAAGTAATTTCCTTGTCATACCGGCTGTAGCGTAGCGGAATGCCGGTATCTCTTAGGCCTGATTTAATCAGGAGATTCCGGTATTTGCAATAATTGAAGTAGCAAAACCGGAATGACAAATCCCTGAAAATCCGACTTTTGAGACAGCCCTGGGAATATTAGAGCATTATATTTCAAAAAAAAGTTAAGGAATTAATACTGGTTTTATATATAGATGATTTCCGGTTATAGAAAGGGGATCGAATTTAATTAAGCGGTAAATGGTGAATTAAATGAATGAAAATCGGATTAAACATATTCTGACACTTGAAGGTGATGAGAGAGAAGTTCAGATTGAAGGGTGGATAAGGACAAAGAGGGATTCAAAAGAAGTATCATTTATTGCGGTTAATGACGGTTCCACCATGGAAAATATTCAGATTGTAATTGAAAGCTCATTCAGCGGTTTTGATGAGATTAATCCCCGACTTGTCAATGGCGCTAGTGTTTCAATAAAGGGGAAGCTTGTTCCATCCCAGGGGAAGGAGCAGAATGTTGAAGTTATCCCCCTGGAAATTGAGATAACAGGTGACTCCCCTGCAGATGAGTATCCCCTTCAGAAGAAGAGGCATTCCTTTGAATTTCTGAGGGAGATTGCACACCTGAGGCCCAGAACAAATACATTCGGCGCAGTTGCCCGGGTCCGCAATTCAATGAGTTTTGCTATTCATAAATATTTTAATGACAGGGGATTTGTAAATATTCATACACCCATTATTACAGGGAGCGACTGTGAAGGGGCGGGGGAGATGTTCAGGGTCACCACATTCCCCCTGCCGAATGTTCCTGTGGCAGAAGGGAAGGTCGATTATTCAAAAGATTTTTTCGGGAAAGAGGCTTCACTTACTGTGAGCGGCCAGCTTAATGCTGAAATATACGCCCTTGCCATGAAAAATGTTTATACATTCGGCCCCACATTCAGGGCGGAAAATTCCAATACATCAAGGCATCTTGCCGAGTTCTGGATGATTGAACCTGAAATGGCATTCTGTGATATTAATGGCAACATGGATGCTGCTGAGGATTTTATTAAGTTTATTCTCAGTCATGTTCTTGAAAATTGCGCAGATGATATGTCTTTTTTTAATTCAATGATTGAAAAGGGTATAATCGAGAATCTGGAGCATATAATCGGAAGCAGTTTCGGACGTATAACATACACAGAGGGTATTGATGAGCTTTTAAAGTCGAAAAAGGAATTTGAGTTCCCTGTTAAGTGGGGGATAGATCTGCAGAGCGAACATGAAAAGTATCTTACCCAGGAGGTCTACAAAAAGCCTGTTATTGTGACAGATTATCCCAGAGACATTAAGGCTTTTTACATGAAGCAGAATGATGACGGTAAAACCGTTAGAGCCATGGATGTACTGGTTCCCAGGCTTGGTGAAATTATCGGCGGCAGTGAAAGGGAGAATGATTACAATAAGCTTCTAAACCGGATAAAGGAAATGGGGCTTAATGAAAAAGATTACTGGTGGTACCTGGAACTGAGAAAGTACGGGTCGGTACCCCATTCAGGTTTCGGCCTTGGCTTTGAGAGGCTTATTCAGTTTGTAACAGGTATGCAGAATATCCGGGATGTTATCCCGTTTCCACGCTGTGTGGAAACCCTTGATTTCTGATTTATATAATTTAGCTCATTCCGGATTTTCGGGAAAAGTAATAATACTATTTTTTCACATATTCTGGAGTCAGCCCCCTGTCCCCCAAAGGGGGCACGTAAAATAAAAACTTGAGCAAGTTGATGAATTAAAGTATTAAAAGATCCTTTCTATTGTTGAGCTTGCAAAAGATTTGCGGTACAATATAAAGGGAACAGTTATCGAAATGGTAACAATTATATTTTCAGAGTGTTAATAGATAACTCGTGCCCCCTTTGGGGGACAGGGGGCAAAGCAAAGAAGTGATCCCTTTGTATCCCGAAAATCCGGAATGAGCCTATATTTTTCAATGTTTCTGTGATTTTTAAAATACCGCCGCTGACAGCGGCGGTATTTTTTTAGCAGATTAGAGTCGGGTTAACTGTTACAGATTGTTAAGATATTTTTCAAAAACAGGGAGTGCCGGTTCGCCATCCACTGTTGTAACACCATCCAGCCATTTTTTGTATGCCTGTGGATTTTTTTTCATCCATTTAATCCCTGCGTCAATCGGCTTTAACTGTGAATCTTTGTTTAGCATATCCATGATTTCATTTGTCATGGAAACAGGAAGAGTATAGTTTTCCAGAAATTTAATAATATTAGGATCTTCCTCTTTCAGCTTTTTGTTGATAATAGTTGAAACATTTGCTGTACCGTCGTTTTCACCGAAAGTTTCATCGGTGCTTCCTGTAAGGTAGGCCATGTCTATAACTTCGTTCATATAGTGAGGCGACCATCCCAGGAATACAACCCATCTTTTTTCTTTTATTGCAGACTGTACCTCCCCAAGCATCCCCGCTTCACTTGAAGCTACAAGTTCAAAATCTCCAAGGCCGAACATGTTGTTTTTAATCATGTTCAGAATAATTTCATTCCCGTCATTCCCCTCTTCAATGCCGTATATTTTATTGTCAAGCCTGTCGCTAAAACGGGCAATGTCTTTAAAATCCTTAAGCCCCCCTGCTGCAGCATATGAGGGAACGGCAAGGGTATATTTTGCGTTTTTTGTGTTTACTATAAGCTCCTCAACATTACCTTTTTCATAATACCCCTCCGCCATTGTCTTCATTGACGGCATCCATACTCCAAGAAAAACATCAGCATCATAGGAGTCTACAGCCTGAAAAGCAATCGGCAGGGAAAGCATTATATTGGACGCATTATAGCCCAGGCTGTTAAGGATTGTAACCGCCATATCTGTATGAGATGTTACACATGTCCAGCTTACACTTGCAAAGCGGACTTCATTTTCCCCTTTCCCCATTTTTTTGCAGGAAGTTAATGCAATGGTGAGTGTCAGCGACATTAAAATGATCATTAATGCTTTAAGCGTTTTACGGTAGTTCATTTTTTTCTCCTTTGAGTTATATTTTAGATAAAGCCTGTAATAAGTTTCAGCAATTATTCCTGAAGATATTTCTTAGTGTAATAATGCTGGTTTTAATATCCATGCCGCCTTCGGCAGCGGGGATATTGGAGCATTTTATTCCGGATAAAAGTTACGGAATTAACACTGAATAAGTTTAAAACTTATTACAGGCCTGAATTGAACCATTTTGAAGGTTTATAATTATGATTCTGAAATACATGCTTAAGCTCAGTGTATTCTTCAAAACCTGTTTTCCCAAGCTCTCTCCCTAAGCCCGATTGTCTGTATCCCCCCCAGGGGGCTTCAGTAAAATAGATGTTGAAATCGTTTATCCATACAGTGCCGAACCTGAGAGCTCTTGACATACGGAAGATGCGGTCCGGGTCTTTAGTGCGGAACCCGGCTGAAAGGCCGTATATAGTATTGTTTGCCTTTTCTGTTACTTCTGCCTCTGTGTGAAATTTTTCCACAGTAATTACAGGACCGAAAGATTCCTCCTGAACTATTTTCATATCTGCTGTACATCCGGTAAAGAGAGTGGGGAGGTAGTAATACCCTTTGCTCAGTTCAGGGTTTTCCGGCCGCTTACCACCCAGGACAAGTTCTGCACCTTCATCTATCCCTGTTTTTACATAGTCCTCGATTTTCTCTCTATGGGCTTTTGAAATTAAAGGACCCATTTGAGTATCTTTATCAAAGGCATATCCCAGTCTGATTTTACTCATTGCGGATTTAAGCTTCTCCACAAATTGATCATGTACCGGTGCTTCAATCATTACCCTTGTGCCTGCTGAACATATTTGTCCTGCGTGAAAAAATACTCCATTAAGAACAGAATCGAGAGCAGCTTCCATATCCGCATCGGCAAAAATTATATGGGGATTTTTCCCCCCCAGTTCCAGTGCAATTTTTTTTACATTTCCGCTTGCAGCTTTCATTATTGTTTTTCCGGTTTCGATTCCGCCGGTAAATGAAATAAGATCCACATCGATGCTTTCCGATAATTCCGCACCTGCACCGCCCGGACCTAAAATAAGGTTAATTACCCCCGGGGGGAATCCTGTCTCCTCTGCAAGCTCTGTGAGTTTAATAAGGGTAAGAGGTGTTATTTCACTCGGCTTCATTACAATGGTGCACCCTGCTGCCAGGGCAGGGGCCATTTTCCATGCTGCCTGGAGAAGAGGGTAGTTCCATGGAGAGATTTGTCCGCATACCCCCACAGGTTCACGGATGATTATGCTGGAGGATTCAGGGATGGGGGAGTTTAGAGTCTCACCCCCCTCTTTGTCCGCCAGGCCCGCGTAATATCTGAAAATTCCTGCAATGTCGTTCATGTCCCAGCGGCTCTCTTCAACTGTTTTGCCAGTATTAAGGCTTTCCAGCTCTGCCAGCTCTTCACTGCTGCTCTCTATAGCATCCGCAAGTCTGTACAAGAGGAGTCCCCTTTCCCGTCCGGTTGTGATGCGCCAGGGGCTTTTGTCAAAGGCTTCCCGAGCTGCTGCTATGGCCGCTTTTGCATCAGACCTGTCACCTTCAGGAACCCGGGCAATGATTTCTTCATTACCCGGATTTTCAATATTTCTTGTTTTTCCGGAAACCGCATCAACCCACTGACCGTTTATGTACATTTTTTTGATGATCATTTTTTTGCGGCCCTTTTCTTCTTCTTATGTTTATAAAAGGGGGCATTTTCCGGCGCTATGGGTGTATTCCCTAAAATCAGGTCTGCTGCTTTTTCTGCTATCATCATTACAGGCGCGTATATGTTGCCATTGGTGATTGAAGGCATTACTGATGCATCAACAACCCTGAGATTCTCCACCCCATGAACCCGGAGTTGGGAATCTACAACAGCCATTTTGTCATAGCCCATTCTGCATGTACAGCTGGGGTGGTAGGCGCTTTCCCCTTCTTTTGCCACAAAATCAAGAATCTCCTCATCTGTCTGAACATCTTTGCCCGGTGCAAGCTCATCACCTCGAAGTTCGTCAAAGGCGGGCTGAGCAATAATATTTCTTGAACAGTGTATGGCCTCAATCCATTCCTTCTTCTCCTGATCGGTAGAAAGATAGTTAAAGAGGATAGATGGGTATTCCTTCGGGTCTGAGCTTTTTATTTTAACGCTCCCCCGTACATCGGTGTTCATGGGGCCCACATGGAGCTGAAATCCGTGTCCTGCATTGGGAGCGGAACCGTCATATCTTATGGCTATGGGCAGAAAGTGAAACTGCAGATTGGGATATTCAACTCTGTCATTGCCGCGGACAAACCCCCCTGCTTCAAAGTGGTTGCTGGCCGCGATTCCCTTTTTATGAAAGAGCCACTGGTACCCTATGAGAGGCTGGTTCCGGAATTTCAATGAAGGGTAGAGGCTCACAGGTTTTTTTGCCGCATACTGAACGTAGAGTTCAAGATGATCCTGAAGGTTTTCCCCTACCCCGGGCAGGTCTTTAACTACATCTATTCCCAGCTTTTTAAGTTCTTCGCCATTCCCGATCCCTGACAGCTGCAGGAGTTGCGGTGAGTTTATGGCTCCTCCGCAGCAGATAATTTCTCCGGCATAAACCTTTTTTGTGAAGAAGCCTTTTTTGTATTCTACACCAACAGCTTTGTTCCCTTCAAAAAGGATTTTGTTAACATGAGCTTTACATTTTACTTCAAGGTTAGTACGGTTCTTTACAGGGTGTATATAGGCTCTTGCCGCATTCCATCGCCTGCTTCTGTTTATGGTGGCGTCAAATTTCGAAAACCCCTCCTGCTGGTAGCCGTTTACATGCCTGGTAATGGGGTATCCCGCTTCCTGTACTGCTCCGAAGAAGGCATCAAAAAGGGGGTTGTCGCATTTCGGCGTTGTTAAGTATACCGGCCCCCCTGTGCCCTGGTATTCATCAGCCCCTTCCATTCTGTATTCAAATCTTTTAAAATAGGGGAGACAGTGGGCGTAATCCCACTTCTCAAGGCCCTTATTTTTACCCCACTTCTCGTAATCCATTGCGTTTCCGCGGATGTGGATCATTCCGTTAATTGTGCTCGATCCACCGAGAACTTTTCCTCTTGGCTGGTATATTCTCCTTCCATTCATATGCGGCTCAGGTTCAGATTCGTACCACCAGTTATAGAATCTCCCTGCCAGGGGGTATGTCAGGGCTGATGGCATATGAATCCGGAAGTCGAGAGTATGGTCTTTCCTCCCTGCCTCCAGTACCAGGACCTTGTGGTCGGGGTCTGCGCTTAAGCGGTTCGCAAGCACGCTCCCTGCGGATCCCCCCCCTATTATTATGTAATCGTAATTTTTCTGCTTCATCTTTCCTCCATTTATCCGATGTTTCAGATTTTTAAATTTTAAGAAAATTGAATTATACCCCGGGGGGCATATTTATTAAGAAAGAAGCTCTTCTCTTCCATCTGCGGATTCAGCCCTGGACTGTACATGTTCTCTTATGCATTTTTTCAGCAGAATATAGTGATTGCTGACATGGGATAAGGCTTTGAGAGGCTCATTGGCTGCTATTTCTTTTGCTGTTGCAATCCAGTTCTCTGCAGTTACTTTTCTGTATTCCTGGTTCTGGTAGAGAGCATAATCGTAGGAGCTTAATCCTGACTGCAGTGCATGCATTATCCACTCAAAAACAGGATTTTTTGTCATCTGTACCAGGAGAAGATTCAGTTCACGGTCAAGCTCGATAATAGATTCCATGTCCGGCTCAGGAGTGAGTAAAAGTTCATGGAGAGTGAATGTTTTTTCCAGAAGATGATTCTTCTCCTCTCTGCTCCCTCTGGCAATGGCAAGGGTTGTAATAGTGTTATCTATGCTTTCCCTGAATTCTACAATTGAATCGGGATTTATATTGCTCTGCTTTAAAAAGAGTGACATGGACTCGCTTACTTTAATTGCATCCAGGTTTTTCACATAGGCGCCCCCTTTTGCGCCCTTCTTTATTTCGATAAGCCCCTTCTGTTTCAGCGCCTGCAGAGCTTCCCTTACAACACCTCTCCCGGTATGAAAATGAGTATGCATTTCTCTTTCACTGGGTAGCTTTTCTCCAGGGAGGATGTTTTTATTTATAATTGCTGCTTCAAGCTGAAGAACAATATCTTCAACAGCGCGGCCTGTTTTTACAGGCATGAAAAGAATTTTGCTTGTATTATCCATTTAATGGTCTTACCTTTATCTCTTTTATTATCATTAAAACAGGTTAAAATCAATTATTAAGCCTTAATGGTAATACCATTATGCGTAATTAGCCCTGCATTGTCAACCCCCTGCGGGGGAATATTTAGATTTTTTTCTCATTTTTTTATAAATTTCACAATATAACTTTCCGGGCGGGCTTTTTTATCTTGAAAGATAGGTAAAATAATTATTTTCTGTATTTTTCAGTGCAGTAATGATCTTCCCCATATCCCCGGCGCCTTCAGCAGCGGGGATATTAGAGCATTTTATTTTAAATAAAAGTTAAGGAATTAACACTGATTTTCAGTATCTTTTTACTTAAGTGCATGCTAATTTTTCCCCGGAGTATTATGATGATTGACAGACTTATCAGCCTCTTCCCTCTCTGGGCAATATTGATGTCCACCCTTGCTTATTATTTCCCCGGGGTTTTTACACCGCTTAGTCCTGCCATAGTACCTCTTCTTTCAGTGGTGATGCTTGGTATGGGGCTTACCCTGCGGTGGGGCGACTTCCTCTCTATTCTGAAGTCGCCATTCCCTGTATTTCTCGGTGTGGGGCTGCAGTTTACTGTTATGCCTATTTCTGCATATTTTATATCATCATATTTCGATTTTACTCCTGAAATGGTTGCAGGGATGGTGCTTTTAGGAGCAAGCGCGGGTGCTGTTGCATCAAATATTATGAGCTATGTGGCAGGGGGTAATGTTGCTCTTTCAATTATGATGACCCTTGTTTCCACACTCCTTTCTGTGGTTTTTACACCGGCTCTGACCCTCTTTTATGCGGGGCAGACAGTCCCTGTTTCATTTGCTGCTATGGTTTTAAGCATAATCAATATGGTTATTATACCTGTTGTAATCGGGACTACATTGAACACTTTTGCAGGGGGCAGAATAAGACGGCTCAGCACCATTTTCCCCCTTATTTCCACGTTTATAGTAGTTTTAATTATAGCAATAATATTTGCATTAAACAGTCAGCGAATATATGAGGCGGGATTTGTTATTCTCGCTGCTGTAATGATTCATAACGGGGTCGGTTTTACAGCGGGTTATGCGGTTTCATGGCTTATGCATTATGACAGGGCAACATGCAGAACTATCGCAATTGAGGTTTCCATGCAGAATTCGGGATTAAGCGCTGCACTGGCTGTTAAGCATTTTGCAGCAGCTGCAGCAGTACCTGCTGCAATTTACAGCATATGGCAGAATATTTCAGTATCAATAATTGCAGGGATATGGGGGCATTTTAAAAAATAGCCTTTAGTCCTGCCCGCTTATCCTTCTGAATTCATCAAGGGTGATAATCTGGAAATATTTATTAAGATTGGATATATCGAAAAGTGTGGAAACTTTTTTGTTCAGTTCACAGATGTAGAAGTCTATGTTATCTTTCTCCGCAATCTTAGCCATGCTTATGAGTGCGCCAAGTCCTGATGAGTCAACGCTGCTTAGATCTGTGCAGTTTATCCCGATTATTTCAGGATTGTTAGTAATAAGGCGTTTATAGTCATTAAGCATGGGGTCAATGTTGTGAATATTCAGATCCCCTTTTACAATAACTTCTATTATACGGTTATTTTCTTTAATAATTATCCTGTTCATCAAGTCTCCATCCCTGTTTACCTGAATATCTGATTTATATTTCGGCCCGGAGCAGGTAATTTTATGACTCTACGGGCGTATTAAAAGATGATTATACACCAAAACAATACTTGCATGATTTTTCAACTACTATTTAATTGTATTGTATTAAGAGGGGGAGTTTTTTATAATTATCATACCTTCTGTGTATTCATAAAGTTTACACAGAGGCTGATGAATAGAGAGGCTTTAATGGAAAACCGGATAAAGGGGAGCAGGGAATTTGAAGTGATGCTTTATGATGCAGGTCCGGGAGGGGCCGCTTCTGTAAGGGCATTGTTTAACTATATGCAGTCAACAGGGGACAGTCATTCAAGGAGCCTGGGGACCTCTTTGAGCGATTTTGCGGATAAAAACCTGGCCTGGGTTTATTCAAGATATTACATTAACATTTTATCATTGCCCCGGATTTATGAAAAGATCATATGTGAAACCTGGCGTTCCGGAATCAATGGTAATTTTGTGCTGAGAGAGTTCAGCCTTTCCAGCCCGGAAGGGGAGAAACTTGCTGAAGCAGCAGCGTCTCTTGCCCTTATTGATACAATTTCCAGAAAGCCTGTAATGATCCCTGAAGATATAAAAGAACAGCTTGCAATATGGAAAAATTCCAGCATAAAATATAATTTTCCCCCTATTGAAAAAATTTCCCACTTTGATTATATTTATGAAACAAAAGTGAGACATGAGGACATGGATATTAACAGGCATATGAATAATGCCTCTTATGCCCAGCTGGCATGTGAGAGTGTAATATCCAGATTCACCTCTATTGATCTTGAAACGCTTGATTTGAATTTCAGGGGTGAAGCTTTTACAGGAGATATTCTTGCCTGTTATGTAAAGAATGAGGGTGATAACATTTTTCTGCATAAAATATGCGCAGGTGAAGAAGGGAGGGTAATTTTAACAGCAAAAAGTAAGTGGAGGGGCAGGATTTAATCCTGAAAATAATCATTCTTTTCCAGTATTCATTCCTTAACTTTTATTTGAAATAAAATGCTTTAATGTCCCCGACGCCGTAGGCGGCGGGGACATGTGAAACATCATTATTGCACTAAAAAATAGATTTTGGAATAATTACTGATTATTTTTATTAAAAGTACTTGCTCTATAATAACTTGTATAGATAGATAGATATTGTTTTTTCAGATAGTGAGATAGACTAAGGGTGAAGCGGATAAAATGGCAAGAGAAAGATTACATACAAAAAAAGTATTAGTTGATCTAGACTATGTGATGCCTGATACCGTTTTTATACACCCCATCTTTTCTATCCAGGGGGAAAAACTCTTAAATGAGAGGGAAATCCTCACAGGCCTTAAAATTAAATCTATACGGGAAAAACATGGCTGCAAGATTTATTATTCTGTTCCCGGCGATGAAGCAGGATTAATCCCCGACACCCTTGTTACAAGGGCCTTTAACCAGACAAAAGTGGTAATGGATGATATTCTCCGTAAAGATACCCTTTCAAAAGATGCATATTTGAAAAGTGAAGATCTTGTAGAGGAGATAATAGATCAGCTAAACTCCAGTGAGCTGAAAGTCATTAATCTCTTAAAAGACATGAAAACCTATGATAATTACCTTTATTATCATTCTTTAAATGTGGGGCTCCTTTCAGCGGTGCTCATCAAAAAGAGGAGAAAATACTCAGCAAATGATGTTAAAAATGTGGTCCTCGGCGCCTACCTGAGTGATCTTGGAAAGATTAAGCTTGAAAAAGGTATTCTGGATAAACCTGAGAAATTAAATGAGCAGGAGCTGCTGGAGGTGAAACTTCATCCTCAGCATGGATATAATATTGTTAAATCCCTTGAAGGGGTAAGCCCTGTTGTTCTACAGACAATACTTTTCCATCACGAAAGATATGATGATGAGGGATATTACGGCCTCCCATATGAGACTCTCCCCACATCTCCCAAGGTGGTGGCCATATGTGATACCTATGACGCATTAACCTCACCCCGCCCATTCCGTCAGCAATACAGCCCTGCTGAAGCTATGAAGCATATTGTTAATTCTGTAGATACAAAGTTTGACAGGCAGCTGGTTACAGATTTTATTAATGCTCTGGGGTTCAGCCTTAACAATTCCCAGTCATTTTATAAAAAGGGGGATTTCTGTATTTTAAGTACAGGTGAGATTGCTGTCATTACTGAACTGGGGAATAAGGATCTTCTTAAGCCCAGGGTTATGGTTTTTGCTAAATATGCAAAAAACGGGCCGAAGGTTTCCATGAATTTTTATAATCATCCTATTGAATTAGACCTTGTGATGGATATGAACAGAAATCTCGCTAATATAATGGTTAATGAAAAACTTGTTGAAGCTATCAGAGCAAAGCTGATAGAGAAGCGGATGCTTGTGGATTATCTTTTTACAACTCTTCCTGACAATTTTTAATGATCCCTGATTAAATATTTTAGCATCAGTGCCGGGAACTTAATTTTTATTTAGAATATAATGTGCTAATGCCCCCGGTGATGTTGGCGGCGGGGTATACAATTCAGCATTATTACCCGAAAAGATATCTTTAAGAATAATAACTGTTTTAGTGTAAATTTTCCAAGAGGAAATATCTTTGCGCAAAGAGAAGGATAGCCAGCTTTTATTTGACTTTGTCCAGGGGGAGAAGTCTGTCAGCTTTGAAAAGGTGAAAGGCCTCTGCAGATGCGGATATGAGGCTGAGGCGCAAAAAGCATCAATTGTAATTGAAATGACAGTAATCTGTCCAAAGTGCAAATCAGTAATAGTTCTTGAGAGTATCAGATAATCTGTTCCCGCTTCACACTGCTGCCGCATTTTCTGCACTTGTAATTTTCCTGGGGTGTGCCGAAATCGATATAAACATTAACCGTGTAGCCGCATTTGCACTTATAGGCAAATCTCTTATAGGTATATTCCATAATTATAATAACCCCTGTTTACAGGATTTCTTTCTGCTCCACTTATATTATCGGCATTAACCTTAAGTACCATTAGAGTGTCTATCTGAATGACTTAATGAATATCTCCCTTATGTCATTACCTGAAGGGGGGATGCTGGTATTTGCAATATTTTTCTGCGCTGATTCAGCTGTTGCAGTAAAGAGCGCTATCTCTTCATCTGACAGCTTTTCTTTCTCTCCAAGAAGCGCGTCAATGGTTTCGCCGAACTGATCCAGGGTCATCTCCATTGCACTTAGAATTTTTTCCACCCTGCTGCTCCCTTTAAGGAATTTTAAAAATTCATACATGAGAAGTCCGTTTGCCTTGCCGTGATCAATATCTTTGTAATATGTAAGGGGGTAGCCCATGGCGTGAACAATAGTGGTGCCAGTATGTGCAATTACAATCCCTGCCAGCATTGATGCGTAGAGGAGCTGCTCCCGTGTCCCTGAATCGGGGTTTTCACCTGCGGTAAGGAATTTAAGGGACCTGCCCAGGATTTTTATACTTTCAAGCGCAAAGGGCTCAATTACTGCTGTCGCTCTTTTTGAAAGGTACCCTTCCACTGAATGGGAAAGGGCGTCAATTGCCGTGTTTACTGTTGTGGCAAAATTAAGGGTCTCTGTGTATGCCGGGTCGAGGAGTGAGAGCACAGGGAATATGGATTCTGAGCTTATACTTTTTTTATTTCTGATTTTATTATATGTAAGTATGGAGTAGGGGGTTACCTCGCTCCCTGTACCTGCTGTTGTGGGTACTGCCACTACAGGAAGCGGTTTAACCGGGAAGATCCCGGAAAAAAGGGTTTCATCATCTATGTCATTTGATGCAAGTACTGCTATTGCCTTTGCCGCATCAAGGGGGGAGCCGCCGCCGATCCCTATTATAAAATCGGCCCTTTCTGCCCTGGCCTCTGCTGCTGCCTCCCGTACTGTTTCCACAGAGGGGTTTGCTTCTATGCGGTCAAAAAGATGGTGCTTAATATTTTCCTTATCCAGTGCAGATGTAATGTCTTTATAAGAGCCGTTTAATTTTGCAGATTTTTTACCTGTTACTATGAGCGCTTTTGTACCGTACGGTTTTAATGCCTCACTGTTTTTTGAAATGCAGTTTCTGCTGAAAATAATTTTTGTCGGTATATTATAGATAAATTCCATTTCAGGTCTCCTTAAGGGGGTTCTGTTTATTAGGGTATTATTTTTTTCAGGCGTCAATTATTATTTTTCAGAATAAATTTCAGCGGAGAGGATTAGCCAAACAATGTGGATATTTTTTGACTTCACCCCGCCAGTTCGGCAGGCTCACCGCATCGCTCCGGCGCGCCCTCTCCCCAGTGAGAGGGCTTCGTATAAAATAAAACTCCGCAGACATAGTAGGGGCACATCTGTTACTGTTCAGGGGAGCAAAAGTGTAAATCTATATTTGTATATTAAAAGTAAAGTATTTGTGTGTGAGTTAACCGTCAGTGAATCCTGATTATCTAATAAATCATGGTTGAGACAATGATTTATTTTTTGACATAAAAACAGTCTTTATTTATATTCAGATAATACTTTGAAGCAAAGGAGTATTCATGGATAAAGCACTACTTGAAAAAGCAATGGAAATGCCGCCAAATGAACGGGTTGCCTTTGCAGAATTAATTCTTGAAAGCATTGATTATGAAGTAGAAGAGGTTCGAAATGCACGGCTTAATGAAGTGAAAGATCGTATGCAGGCAGTAAAAGATGGCAGGGCAAAACTCATTGATTTTGAGGCGAGATTTAGTGAAGATTAAAATCACTGAGCTTGCTGCTCAGGAATTTGAAGATGCTATTGGCTGGTACAACATGCAGTCATCCGGCTTGGGAAGGCGTTTCAAAAAAGAGGTTTAAAACAGATTAAAAAGATTAAAGTGAATCCCACCTGGTTTTTATTTGAAGAAGAGCCCATATATAAAGTATTTATTCCAAAATTTCCTTATAAATTATTATACACAATTGAAGAAGGTGCCATCATAGTCTGGGCAATATCACATCTGCATAGAAAGCCATGGTATTGGCAGTCTCGAATAAACCAGGATTTAAATGATGAAATGGTGTTGAATAATGATTTGCATGATTAATCTGTTAAATTTCTGAATCCCCCCCGGTATAATTGGAGTTGACTTTTTGTTTTTTGTGCTAATTTTAGTGTAAAATGAATTTTAATCTAATATTTATTGTACCGGAGGAATTATGACACCTGCAACAGAGCTGGCACTTTCAGGCTTGCGCGATCTTTCCATGATTAAAACGACAGACAATAATTAGAATACCAGAGAATTGGGTATAAAAGTATTTGAAAACAAATTTAAAAGAGTTTCATTTTTATATAATCAATTTCATCTACAGGAAACCTATCCGATTCTTTCCATCCCTCCATCATCAGGTCAGAAATTATATGCTGCCTGGCTGCCTTTGCAGCTGCAGCACCCCACATCCTTTCAACTTCCATAACACCAGCAAGATGATGTCTCAACCTCCGGTGCTTCATTCCATAAGGCTTTTTACCTGCAAACTCATCAAGCCAGAGGTGAACATACTCAAATGATTCACCAAAAAGAATCATAGATTCAGCGCAGTGCTCTTCAAACTTCATTGTATAAAAGCCCTGCTTATAAACCGGAGAGAAATGATTATGATAAAATACTCTACACACTCAGACTTTATGCAAAAACAAATGAAGTAATGATTTATTCAGACAGGTCAGAGGGGAATCTTCCGGCTGAAAAATTAAAACAGCTGATAAGCATGATCAGAAAAAACTGCACATGTGAAATCGCATATTGTGAGATCCCGGAAAACCTCTATGAAACTGTAGCCTCGATTTATGCTAAATGCTACACTCATCGCAGACAGCTTGAAGACTGCAGCAAGAATAGGAGAAGGATTGATGATGTATGAAAGTATCCGTGTACAGGAACCTTAAGGAATTTGCTGATTATCTTTACAGAAACAAGGAACAGGGTATTATTAAATGGTGCTCTTTTAATCGTTGATCCTGGAAAACGAAACATCGGAGTAGTCTAAATGAATAAAATAGATCATGAAGTTTTATCAAAAGCGGAATTTTCACTTTTTAATAATGATAATGAATTTCTGGCTCAGCTTCATTATCTGCGTGAACTTAATATTGAGGATGCGGACAAGGTGAATGATGCGATAAGGGCCCTTGAAATATTACAGCAGAAGTTGACCGTATGGGTAAATGAAAACAGAACAGCTTTTGAGCCGGAAGAAGCGGCATTCATAATAAACATATATGTAAAACACCTTGCTCTGCTGAAGAAGCATGAAGGGGTGAATTTTGAAAAGACCCTTATATCGTATAAAATGTGCCTTAGAGTTTTTCAATTTATTATGGCTGCTCTATACGATTACCCTGACAGTATATTCGGTCCCAGGGTACTGCCGCAGGAGGTAAGGTCAGTTGTATAGCAAGTTTTATCCAATCCTCATTTATAAATCATTTATGGTCTTTATTAAAATAACTGCTTTGGAATAGATTTGACTTTATCGTGTTTTAACACTTAATGTTTAGTTAAACTACTGGAGGGATTCAATGGAAAAGAAAATGACAAAACCTGTTTACTACCATCCGGAATTTGTAACACAAGCCGTTGATAAACGCATAGTGGAAGAAAACAAACGATTATGGCTTACACTCACAATTGATAAAGATAAAAAAGAAAGCATTGTAGTTATTCTTAAAAATCCCAGTAGAGCTACTAAAGACATTTCTGATAAAACTGTTTATACCGTTACGACTTATATTCATAAAAACCGGGAAAAGTATAAACAACTAAATAATGTCGGAACAATTATCATTCTTAATTTAATTCCATTTTACGAAACATATTCAGATCAGCTCATTAATTCCAAATTCGAACTCATTGACGTTAAAAACATGGATGTCATTAAAGAATTTACTTCAAAGCATAAAAATGTAATTATTGCATGGGGAGATCACCCTAAAGGCTTGTTGAAACAATATAAAGAATTAACAGATACTGTGCTAAGTATATTAAAAGCTAATAAAAACAATATATATTATGTTGATAAATTATCAAAAAAACTAAATCCAAAACATGGGCAAGTCTGGGCTTATAGTAATTTATTAAAGAATTATGATATAGATTTCTTAAAATAAATGTTCCCAAGTGCCTGAGCCCGCCCGGGGGCTTTGGCCGATTAGATTTTATTTGATCATTGTCACTGTGAAGAAAAAAAGCTTATGCAGCCCCAAATATTTGAATTGGAAAAAAAATAATGAGTGCGCCAAGCAAAGCTTGTAGTTTCTTGCCGGTTAAAGTCCGGCACAGGCAAAGCCTAACCAGCAGTCCGTCACCAGAAGCGCATTGGGGGAGGTAACGAACCAGATGAAACCGCTACTTATCAGAGATGCCATACAGAGTTATGTAAAATAAAAATGCAATAGTTAAGAAAATATCTGACACTTCCAGAATATGTATTTAAGCTCATCCGATTAAAATTTCCAGATCTTAACCGCAATTTCAGCTAAATCCAATCCTCTTTTTTCCTGATTTGCAAATTTGAAATGTTTAAAATTCTCAACAATAGACTTATTTAAAGATAAAGACGATATTTTATAAAAATCTTTCTTCTTTAAATAAGGATTGTTAGATGCACCGAGATTCAACTCATCAGCTAATAAAGTCAAATTCCCGATCCTCCATACATACTTTTTATGTTTATCCTTATAATCTGCCCCTAAATATTCTTTCCAGTCACCATATTTACTTACAGCTTTTCTGGAAATTATTTTCAAAGGCATAATATGTTCTAAGTGTACATCCTCATTTGTGTTAATTATATATTCATTTTTATTTTCTGTTAAATAATATTCTATTTGTTCGAGTACATATTTAGCCCTATCTTTATTTTTCCCCTTAAACTGATGCTTTTGAAATGAATTGATAAACTCTTTATTAGTCGGGAGATCGTCTATCAGATCATTTTTCATATTGGAGATAAGAGAAGTACTTGAAACACGACAAAGCCTTGCGAAAATAGAATCTAATTCACCGGTCCGGTACTCACAAATATTTCTTCTGATCATAAAAGATTTAATTAAGTCTAATGCTTTATAATACTCTTTAACATGCAGTTCTCTGCTAAAAAGATCCAATAAAAAAATATTTGCGGGAAAAGACTGAATTCTTTCTAAATCATAAAGTGACCTATTTATATTAATATCATCAAAAGTTTTATTTCTTATATGAGAATATATTTCAGAAGATTTTTGAATTTTTTTAAGAAAAGAGATTATATCAATTTTTTTAGAATCCTGAAACTGCTTATTCTTTAAAGTACTTTCATTGCCATTGCCATTGCCATTATCATTATCTTCTATATAATCCTCATTTTCATCATCAATGTCATAGTCATCATCTTCAATTGTAAAATCAGAGACCATTTCAGAATGAATAACATTCTCTTTGTAATAATCTTTAAACTCACTGATTAGCTGACTTTTCGTGACTTTCTTTTTTAGAAGACTGGATAAAAATTGCCTTAAAAAATTATCAGTATTAATGTTATCCAAATTAACTATTATCTACGACCATATCCTTTTTACCTCTGAAAGGGTATCTTCTCCAAGCTGTGAAGCGTGACCTAATATAAAATTTTTGATTATATCTGTTGAGCTTAACCTTAGACCCCTGTTATTAATAATCTCAAAAAGCTTATATACATTTTTAAACATAGGAAATGACTTCCTATGTTATAATACTACTCCATTGGATTTTTGTATTCACCAAGTGCAAGTATTTGAATAATATATTCCTCTTCATCTTTATTCAGCAGATTAATAATTTCATCCTGCGGTTTTACTAAGGCAGCAGAAAACCCTTTGTTCCCCTGATATAAAAGAAAATTCTCTGTAGAGATATGCCTATTAGACCATTCCAGTAGATCTTCATAGACATGTGCTGATATAAGCTCCCGGGCGGTTTTGTATTTTTTAAATCTATCCTTATCATAATCTTTGCAGAGGGTACATCCATATTCTCCAGGATTAAGCTTTTCCACTTCAATTTCAAAATCACAGATTGTATCAAAACGGCTCTCCCTGTAATTAACCTGAACCTGAATGCAGTTGTCCATAACCATAACATAAATATCAGGAATAATACCTTTATATTTGAGTTTAAGATACCGGTAATTATCACTATCACCGGATCTGGCCACAATCTGCAAAGGGTGCTTAAACCTGCGATTATTCTTTTTAAGCCATGAATTGAAATATTTAATAACCATCCGGTTAACCTGTTTTAATTACTCATCAATGTATATTAGTATAAATTTTGTTAGTATCAGTATCTATGATATGATATTTCATTACATTCAAGTTCAGTTGTTTTATTTTTTCATTTGCAATATAACATTTTGATGCATGCTGTCTGTATTGCTGCTGATATTGTCTCCATATTTTTTCATCGATAGCAACATCTTTGATGCCTAACTCATTAATCTTAATCCTTGTGACCTTTATAGCTTTTATTTGTGTAGAACGTTCAGCGAGAACGCTTAATTTTAATTTATGATTTTTAAATTCTTTTGCATCATTTTCATTCATTGAAACAAAAAATGGTTTGGATACCATTTCAATTATTTTAAATGCACCTGAACCCATCAAGCCGCCAATTGGCGTGATTTTTTTTATTGTGCAAAAATATCCTTTTTTATCAAAATCATATTCTGAAAATTCAAGCTCAAGCAGTTCATCTGTCGAATCTGAATGGATGAAAAGAAATTTTTTATTCCGGACTTTCTCATAAACAGGTTTTTTTTCTCTATAAATAAATTCATCATTATCGAGTTTAGTGCTATTAAAGATATTTGAATTCTCTTTATCATTAAAATAAGCCTCATCAAAAAGGTCATAAAAACTTAAGTCTTTATATTGAGAAATTGAGTTCATTTTTTCAAAATTCTTTTCACTTGAAAAATCCAGAATAAATAGATTGCTGCTGTCAACGCTTGATAATATTTTATTTATATCATCTTTGACTTTTTTTATTTCATTTAATGCATTGGCAATATTATTTATCATTGTGGAGTCTGTTATATAGACTAAAGGTCTTGATTCACGGCTGGATGCATTAGTAATAACCAATAGATTTAGATTCTCAAGAAATGGCAGATAATTACCATTATACCCATTGTTATTATTATGATACTTATTTATTGGGAAATAGATATATCCTTTCAAATTGGCATAATCAGAAGAATAAAGATTTATAAAACGGGAATGTGCATTATCACCTTTCCATTTAATATCCTCCTGCAGTTTTAAATATACAGCACCTTCGATTGTACCATCAGTTTTAAATATAACCTTATGGTATTCTCCGGGGCTTTCTTCATCAAGTGTATATATACCTGTGGTAATTGTATTATAGATTATAGGTGAACTTGATCTCATTGTATTGGATGAACAGGCAATTGTTAAAAATATTAAACTTACTATCAGTTTTTTCATTATACTTTACTCCAAACTTAATTTTTCTAATATCTGCATATCAGTTTTATTGATTATACTTCCCATATTAGCTGCTTACATTTATCGCTAACTATACAGTCCCTGTTTTTTATTAATACTACAACAGAAAGGTAGCAAGTGATTTCCCATGTTGGAAGAAATTTCTGCTAAATATACAACCTCAGTATACTGCAAATAAGTGTTGACCTACTCTTTAAATTCAAAACATACTCAATTGATCAAATAATTACATGAAACTTTTTACTATATATAATCTCTGGAGCCTGATATGAAAAAAAGCGGTGAACGTCAATTCCCCAATCCTGAAGGTAAGATAAATGTACTTAAAAGATACCTCCATGTACTGGCACTGATGCAGCATATACCGGAGAACGGGGAGACCTGGAATGCGGGGAAACTTGCTGAGCTGTTATCAATTGATGAGCAGAAGGATTCAGGTATAAGCGACAGCAACATAAGAAAATATATAAAAGATCATATCGAAAATGAATTGGGCATAGATGTGGACAGGAAGCAGGGGGGTCTCATATCCACTCTTGCAGAAGACCTGGATATTGAAACCCAGCTAAACGCAGCCAGGGTTTATTCTGAGTTTGTGATTAAAGATACTACAAAAGATATGATATTGAGAAAATTTATTGAAGCAATGCCTGACAGGGCATTGTGGACAATGGCCCGCATATATTTTGCTGTTGTTGAAAAAAGGATGATACAGTTTAATTATACCACAAATACAGGATACAGGATAAACAACTGGAAGCTCTGCCCCTACTATCTGGTTTTAAGAAACAATAACCTCTACCTGGCTGCATGGGACCCTGTACAGAAAAAGAAGCTCCCTCTCCTTGCAGAGAGGATAAAGGACCTTACAGTACTGGATAAAGCTGATAGTATTAACTGGGAGATACCTGAAGTTGATGAGCTTTTCAAGGACTCCCTGAGCGCATATATATGCGACAGCGGCTCCACTGAGATGCGGATAAAGTATTCCGGTAAAATAAGGAGTACAGTTGAAAATATTATAAGTATACTTGAACCTGATATCAAGAGCCTCGAGAACGGCTGGTTTGAGTCCTCCTTTAAAATTTCAGATTATCTTTACCTGTGTAAACAGTTTGTCCTTTACGGAAAAGAGGTTGAGATTCTATCCCCGCCCAATGTTAGAAAAGCAATGACTGATATGCTTAAAGATAGTTTGAGTGTATATGAGTAAAAACTGATAAGTTATGTAACTGCTCAGATGTAACCAGGCAACTTTTATTTGAGCCTGCCCCCCCTAAATCCCCCAAGGGGGGACTTGGAAAATTATTTACAAATAAATCTTTTGTATGTAAGTTAAAACCATGTTGTACAATAATCAGAAAATAACCACACTGCCATATGTTATCGCTCTGGCTAGAGAACAGCGAATGCATTTAACAGAATCTGAAAAGATTTTATGGTTTTATCTGCAAAATAAAAAACTCGATGGTTTTAGATTCAGGTGTCAGCATCCGGTATATAGATATATTTTAGATTTTTATTGTCATGAAGTTCAACTGGCAATAGAGGTTGACGGCAGAATTCATCATCAACAAAAAGATTATGATGAATATAGAGATACATTCCTGAAAAATATTGGTATAACAACAATTCGGTTTGATGCTGAAGACGTTATAAATAATACTTCACATATAGTAAATGAAATATTAAAAACTATATTATCAATAAAAAATCAGAAGTCCCCCTCCGGGGGATTTAGGGGGTTTTAGTCTGAGCATTATCTGAATAATGTAGAAATTTGATGCCACCCCCCCACATCGCAAGTGACTTCATACCTTTTTTTTACTGCTTCTGTTATTATGGATTTAATATTATGAATAACAGGAGAGAGCCCTATGAAGAGGCGAATAAAAGTAATTAACAACCGTAAATCGAAAAGAATATTTTTTGCTGATACTGAGTCTTTTACAGACATTTCAATTAAGCGTTCAATGAGGGAATACGCACTTAATCTTGCCGGCAAGGCAGGATTTAATGACAACATAATGATTTTAGCAGTTTCCTGCCTTAGTTATAAAAGCAGACTGAAGCTTGTAGAAACGTTACATACAGAGTCAAAAGAAAGTAAAAGTGATGAGTTGAGAGAAGAGATGTTTTATGAGGAGGCAATAGATGAAGTAGGGGAACCTGATAACCTGGGGCGAACTGTTATGAAGTATATAAACAGAAGGTTAAACGGCTTTACCATGCAGAAGACAGGGAGGATTATATACTCATACCTTGAGGATGAATACAGGGGAACAGCTAAAGGGGAGGGAAGCCTTGATAAAAAGCTTAATCAACTGGGGAATATTTTTAATCTTTCACAAAATGATTTAAATATATTAAAGCTGATTTATCTTGCATACACTATTAATAATGACCATTTGCGCAATATCTTTGACGGGATTAATTACAGTGAGTTTGTAAAACTGGCCGGAACAGCAACCGGTCTTACACCTGCGGAGATAAGGAGGTCTTTAAGTAAATCCGGAACCCTGGCAGGCTGCGGAATTTTTGACAATATTGACCATACAGGGCGGAACTTTATAAGCATTGATGATACGATTTCAGAATATTTAACAGGCATTTCAGGGAAGAACCTGATTGAAAAGTATGTACGCCTTGAAAGAGGGAAAACCCTTAAGCCGGAAGATTTCAGCATAAAACCTGAAGATACAGAGATAATAACAGATATATTAAAAAGCAGAAAACCCTGTAATATTCTTTTATACGGCATACCAGGCACAGGTAAAACCGAATACGCGAAAACAATCGCAGCTGTATCAGGGGAGAGGGTATATACTGTCCGTTACGGCGAAACAGACAGTAATGACCGGGGAAATACCAGTGATCGTATTGTAGCATTAAGAGTGGCAATAAGCACAGTTTCTGAAAAGGGGGGGATACTTATTGCTGATGAAGCTGATTTTCTCCTTAATACCATGTCTGTTTTTTTTGATTCTAAAAGCCCTGAAAAGGGGTGGCTTAATGACCTTCTTGATAACAGCAGGGCACAGATTATATGGATTACAAATAGAACCGGCTCAATGGAGGAATCCACACTGAGGAGGTTCAGCTACAGCCTGGAATTTGAACGGTTCACTGAAGAGCAGAGGGTATCTGTATGGAATAACATACTGAAAAGAAATCCCCTGAAAAAATATATTACACCGCAGATCGTGAAGGAGCTTTCACAGAAATATGAGGTAAATGCCGGATCAATTGCCGCAAGCCTTGATGCCTTAAAGCAGATAAAAAACACCAGGGAAATAGGGGAGGCCGAGATAAAGCCGATACTTGAAAATCTGCTGGAGAAAAATTCCAGGCTCTTGAGAAAGAATATTAAAAAGAAAAACCGCCTTAATGAGCTTACAGGGAAATATGATTTATCCTTTGTTAATGCTGACATGGACCTGAAAATTGCTGTAAATGCTGTAAAAAAATTTTCAGCCGCAATAAAAGAAAAGAAAGAAGCTGAGGGGATTAACCTCCTTTTATGGGGGGAGTCGGGTACAGGTAAAACTGAATTTGCAAAATACCTGGCCTCAGAATCGGGGAGGGAATTGATAATAAAGCGAGCCTCTGACCTTATGGATATGTATGTGGGGAACACAGAGAAGTATATAGCTGAAGCATTTAAAGAGGCTGAGGATAAAAATGCAATACTCTTTATTGATGAGGCGGATACATTTTTAGGCTCCAGGGAACGGGCTGTCCGCTCATGGGAGATTTCACATATAAATGAATTCCTTGTGCAGATGGAGAACTTTAATGGAGTGCTTATATGCTGCACAAACCTGCTTGAGATTTTTGATACTGCATCAATGAGAAGGTTTAACTGGAAAGTAAGGTTCAGCCCTGTAAAAGAAGAGATGCGTGTACCCCTTTATGAAAAATATTTTGTAACAGAGAATTCCCCTATAACTGCAGGGCAGAAGAGGCGGATAAAAAGTATTAAATCTTTGACACCGGGCCATGCCAGGGCTGCAAGCAGAAGAATAGCATATATAGATGGAGAGGCTGTTGACCATGATACTATTATTGATGAGCTTGAAAAGGAAGCGTCTTATATGCAGATAAGAAAGGATAAGAGGGTCGGGTTTGATTAAGTATTGAGGGATGTTTTTATGTTTGCTATGGAGAGTATTTTTTAATTAAATATTACTGTACCGTAAGGGGGTGTTAGTGCGAACACCCCCTTACGATCCCCCCCCGCACTGCCTCAGACGCCGGCAGTGGCTGGGTTTTTCTGCTGCCTGAATTATACTGCGTGGGGCCTGCGGACACGTCCATGTTAGTCCTCGGCCCCAGCCGAATTCGGCCTACATCCTTGTAGGCCTCACTTGAAACGGGCGAGGAAAGGACCGGCCTGTTTTTCGGAAATCCGTCAGGAATAGCAAAATAAAAAGGATTGAATATTATGGTAATCATGGATAAAAGGAGCACTATGAAACTGAAACTGACTAAATCCCGTTTTAAACTGGCAATGGAATGTCCTGTTAAACTTTTTTATACAGGGAGAAAAGAGTACCCGGACACAAAACTTGAAGATCCCTTTCTGCAGGCACTTGCGGAAGGGGGCTTCCAGGTTGGTGAGCTTGCCAAGCTCTACTACCCTGAAGGTCATGACATTAAAACCATAGACTATGACAGTGCACTGGAACAGACAAATGAGCTGCTGCAGCTTGAGGATGTTGTAATATTTGAAGCTGCTGTACTTTACAAAGATTTTTTTATCCGCATAGATATACTTGAAAAAAAGGGGGACAGGGTTAACCTTATTGAAGTAAAGGCAAAATCTATAGACATGGAAAACCATGAGGGATTTTTCTCTTCCAAGGGAACTCTTAAAACCGAATGGGCACCATACCTTTATGATGCCGCATTCCAGAAGCATGTACTTGAAGGGGCATTCCCCGATTATAATATCAATACATTCCTTATGCTTGCCAATAAAAATGCGGAAGCTTCGGTAGACGGCCTGAACCAGAGATTTTTACTTGTTAAAGATGAAAGGGGTAGAACCTCGGTTAAGGTAAAGGACAGAAGCGATACAGGGAACAAACTCCTTGCACTCATTAAGGTTGATGATGAAGCCTCCCATATACACGCGGACAGATACACCCTTGAAAATGAAGACCTTTCTTTTGCTGAATACGCAGAGAAGCTGGCATATGCCTATGTTAACAGGATTAAGCTGAACCACCCTATAGGGACTTACTGTGCAAATTGTGAGTTTAAAGCATCGGAAGATGAGGAGAAGAAGGGGAAAATAAGCGGATTTAAGGAGTGCTGGAAATCACAAACCACTTTGACAGATGAGGATTTTAAAGAGGATCTCATGTTTGGACTCTGGAATTTCAGAGGAAAGCAGGGGCTTTTAGACAGCTATACCTATCTGCTTAAAGATATTGATGAATCTATTTTTGAAGAAGAGGAGAGAAAGAAGCCGGGCCTCACATCAAATGAGAGGAGGCTTCTTCAGATAAGAAAAACAAAGAACAGGGATTCTTCGCCATATATAGATGTGAAGGGATTGAAGGATGAAATGAATACCTGGGTATACCCGCTGCACTTTATAGACTTTGAAACAACAATGGCAGCAATCCCTTTTCATAAGGGGAGAAGGCCCTATGAGGGGATAGCATTTCAGTTTTCACACCATATAGTAAAAGAGGATGGAACCATAGAACATGCGGGGGAATATCTGAACACAACACCGGGATACTTTCCCAATTACGATTTTATCAGGGCATTAAAAAGAGAGCTTGAAAATGATAATGGATCGGTTTTCAGATATGCGGCTCATGAAAACACCTACCTTGTAATGATACATGGCCAGCTTGCTGAAGATGAGGCAGATATACCGGACAGGGAAGAGCTGCTTCAGTTTATTAAAAGTATTACCCATTCAAATGAAAGCAGCGGCGGGAGATGGAAGGGAGAGCGGGACATGATAGATCTCCTGGAGGTAGTGAAGAGCTTCTATTACCACCTGGCAATGAAGGGTTCCAATTCGATTAAGGCTGTTTTACCTGCAGTACTCCGGAGTGATTTTATAAAGCAGAAATATTCCAGCCCTGTCTATGGAGATGAAGGGGATATTAAAAGCCTTAATTTTAAAAATCAGGTATGGGTTAAAGAAGATAGTAATGGAGAAATAATAAGCCCCTATAAACTCCTTCCCCCGGTATTTGAAGATATAGCACCTGAAGAAAGGGAAAACTTTATCACTGATGAACGGATTTCTGACGGCGGTGCTGCAATGACAGCTTACGCGAGAATGCAGTTTACTGAAATGACTGAAACTGAAAGGGAAATGATTGCAAAAGGACTCTTAAAGTACTGCGAGCTGGACACCCTGGCCATGGTTATGATTTATGAATATTTCATGAGTGAGATTTATTCCTGATGAAAATTGTGAGGGGAATATGGATCTTGATATATTAAAGCATCAATTCAATAATGATATAAACAATATCCGGGCAATAATTAATGAAGGTTTAATGCAGCGTTCTGAATTTTTAAAGAATTACCCTGCAAATAGAATAAAAAATATGCCGCTTGAACAGTATGTTATAGGAATGAAGTACTCATTCTGCTACTGGCTGGAACAGAAACTTGACCCTTTAGGACGTATAAAAGGAAACTCAACAGATGATAAAAAGTTCGGCCTTTATTACGGGAAAACAAAAAATGATCAGGTAATAAAATACAGGCATATAAAGAAATGGGGTGAAGACCATATACAGGCTTATGATAATATTAAAAATGAGATTGTGAACCTTTTAACTGCGGGTAAAAGGAATGATATTGGGAAAATAGAAAGCAACCTGCTTTCTCCATTATTTAAAGGGAAAATATTATCAATATATTTTCCGGTAAAGTTTTTAAATATATTTTCAAATGACCATATTGAGCATTTTATTGAAACCATCGGTATAAGTTATGACTACGGTACAATAAATACAGTAGAGAAGAAAAAACAGCTTTTACTCGATTTTAAAAATAATGACCCCTATTTAAAAAGCTTAACCAACTATGAGTACTCATACTTTCTCTATACAAGATTAACCCCGCCGGCCAAAAGCAGAAATAAACAATTATCGGGAAATACAAATATACCCTTTGAACCAATTAAGAATGTAGACCCTGAAGTAATTACTATCACAGTAGATAAATATACCTCTGATAAAACCGGAGGGATTAGAGAAAACCCCGGACATATTTCAGCAAATGAACTTGAAGAAAAAATTAAAAGGATCGGGAATCGCGGTGAATTGGTTGTCTTTAACTTTGAAAAGAATAACCTGATTAAAATCGGTAAACCTGACCTGTCAAAGCGAGTGAAAGATGTTTCCCTGTTAAACAAAGGTTATGACATAATGTCATATAATGCTGACGGGACTGAAAAATATATAGAAGTAAAATCAACTATTTCCAGCCCGCCGGGAATCAATTTTTATATAACCGGGAATGAACTTAAAAAAGCCGTAGAGATGTCTGATTATTACATCTACATGGTATTTAAAGTTAATACAAAAAAACCGGAAATATTTATATTTAATCCATTTAAGCAGGGGGAAGAATACTATCATTTGACCCCATTGTTATATCAAGTAACTATAAACAGCAGGTAAACACTGCAAGTAACTTCCTATGATTTAACCATTAATCTCTTTATCATATATTCCAAATAGTAAATATACCGGAAATAATCGAGGATATATATGACACTAAAAGAATTTATTGATACGTACGATTTCCCCGGAGCTGTAGTTCTGCTTGAAGGGAAGAGAGAAGTTAAAGAGGAGGATAAAGCAAAACTCACAGCACTTGGCAGACTCCTTGCATCCTCCACCGTAAATATGATATTCCGAAGCGGAAATGCAGATGGTGCTGATTATCTCTTTTCATTGGGGGTTGCTGATGCTGATGCTTCAAGGCTTGAAGTGATAACACCATATACCGGGCACAGATCCAAAGCAAATAAAGCAGCAGTTACTATTCCACTCGATGGAATTGACCTGTCCAATGAGCCGGAGATTGCAGTACTGTCAAAGACTAACAAAAAAACGGAAAGACTTATTAACGATTTTATAAAAGGTGAAAGAAACCGCTACACCATTAAAGCAGCCTATATAATACGTGATACGGTTAAAGTAACCGGAGCTGCAGGGATAAACCCCGCTTCATTTGCCCTCTTCTATGATGACCTGGAAAACCCTGAAAAAGGCGGGACCGGGCATACAATGAATATATGCAGAATAAAAAATGTGACCCTTGCTGACCAGAGGGTCTGGTCCAGCTGGTTGCAGGATTAATCCGATTAATATGACAACATGGGAAGTAACTTCCTATGATAATAAGCACATCCCCATATAATTGTTATTAAGAATTGCCGGTATATTTACCGGCAGAGGCCGATTTACACCAACTTGCGGGCCTTAAATACAGCTAAAAGGGGAGTAACCATGTATTCCATCCAGAAGTATGTTAAATCAAAAATGAAAGAGAAGGGAATTAAAAAATCTGTATTTGTTAAAAGAGCAGGCTACAGCAATATTTCCAGAGGATGCAAGCGGTTTGACAGTTTTATGAAAGGGGAGAGTTACCCTGACATTATTATGAAGAACCTTGCCGCGTCCCTTGAGGTTCCGGAAAAGGAATTAAACGAAGTCATTGCAAAAAGTAAAATGGAGATGCAAAGAGATATTGAAAGAAGCAGGGCAAAACAGAATGACATAGACCGGAGGAACTTTTCGCCCTGCCTCTATTGCCATACTGAGAGAAGAATTCCCAGCCCCATATTTGTATGCGCAATATTGGGAGCTGACAGAATGAAAAAGATTAAGCTTCCCAAATATTTTTTAATTCTTTCAGATGAAGAGAGAGACGCGGAAAGGAGAGAGCTTATTAAAGAGACAATGATGCGTTATGAAGGCATAATCCCCAGCTTTGGAAGTATTCTATGTTTCACTGAAAGGCTGAGCTTTGATGATGAGGAGGATGATCGGAGAGTTTATAATTTAAATGGAGATTTAATAGAAAACCCGCCCTCTGAATTTAAAAAAATTTATGAAGGTAAAGCTACTCTTGAATACAGAGGGAGAGATATTACAAAATTTTTTAATAATTATTTTTAAAGATGAATTTAAGAGCAGCAATGATTTTTTGTCCCCCGCCGCCTTCGGCGGCGGGGTCTCAGAGCATTCTATGCTGAATAAAGGTTAAAGAGTCAGCATGGAAATTTTTCAGGGGATGGAGGTAGGAAACAATGAAACTGAAAGAATATAAAAATACAAAACTTTTTATAAATACCATATTTGATTTTTTTAAAGAAAAGAACCTGCCCTGGGGCCTTGGCAATATAATCGATAATGACAAACTTAAAAACATTTTACTCGACTCAGAGTTTTTAAGCTATAACTGCTCCCCCTCCATTGAGCATTACAGCATAGAATTTAAAACCGGTAACTTCCTTGACAGAAAATATAAAATATGCTCTATTTATATTATTAAATTAGCTGCATATTAGTTAATAAACCAGTAATTATTCCTAAAGATATTTTTTAGTGCAATAATGATGATTTCCATATCCCCGCCGCCGTAGGCGGCGGGGATATTAGAGCATTTTATTTTAAAAAAAAGTTAAGGAATTAACACTGCAATAAACAATAATTAGCTGCAGCATAGGAATAGTCTAATGGAAATGTTCGGAATAGAAGTTGATAAGATCTGGATACTGGCGGGTGTATTGATCGCATTCACAGAACTGCTGTTTCCTGCTATGGTATCGATATGGAGTGGATTGGCAGCCGTTATAGTCGGCTTAATGGTCTGGTTCGGCCTTATCAGTCCTGAAAGCTACAAGTGGCAGTTTCTCTGGTTTTTTTCACTGACTATATTTCTGCTGCTCTTCTGGTTTTTTTATCTGAAAAGGCGTTTTTCCAGTTATGCTAACGATACTAGAGATTCATCATTATTAAATTTAAAGGGTGTTGCCTTAACAAAAATTGAAAAAGGAAAACCTGGAGAAGTTGAACTTTATCAGCATTATCATGGAATCAAAAAGTGGAAAGCTGATTCTGATGTAACTATTGAACCTGGTGATATAATTGAAGTTTTTGAAGCCTCAGGTATTAAGTTGAGAGTTAAAAAGTTTTAAAATACAGTTGTCTTTGAAATCATACGGTACCGTCGGATAATATTGTCTAAATAATGCTTATAAGAGAGGAAACTATGATTTACTTAATTTTAGCCTTAGCTGTAATTGCCGCAGTACTTATTTCTAAAGGTGTAAGAATTGTACCCCAGGCTGAAAACTGGCTTGTAGAAAGATTCGGAAAATATTCAGGCACCCTTGAGCCGGGATTAAACCTTATTAATCCGATTTTTTCAAGGATACCTATCGGCGGTAAAATTGACATACGTGAGTGTCTTATCGACCTTAACCGCCAGACAATTATTACAGCAGATAACGCCAATGTACATGTTGACGGACTGGTCTACTATAAGATTATGGATACATACAAAGCTTATTATGGAGTCAGTAACTTCCATCTGGCCATAGAGTCACTTGCAGCAACATCTCTTCGTGCTATAATGGGAAAGATGACTCTTGATGCTACACTCTCCAACAGGGATGTAATAAATGCCGAATTACTTGTACTGCTGGATGAGGCCACCGATTCATGGGGTACAAAAATTACCCGTGTTGAGATACAGGATATAGCACCACCGGAAGATATTCAGCGGGCGATGTCAGAACAGATGAAGGCTGAGCGGAGCAAAAGAGCTCAGATAATTACAGCAGAGGGAGAACGCCAGGCAGCCATTGAAAAGGCTGAAGGTGAAAAACGGGCCGCAATCTTAAAAGCTGAGGGAGTAAAAGAGTCTGCCCAGCTGGAGGCTGAAGCCCGTGAAAGACTTGCTCAAGCTGAAGCAGTTGCATTGACTGTTGTAAGCGAATCACTTAAAGGATCCGGAGATCCCATATCTTATCTTATAGGGAAAGAATATGTAGACAAAATGGGAGAAATGGCAAAATCTCCAAATTCAAAGTTTATTGTACTACCTTCTGATCTGCTGAAAAGTATAGAAGGCCTTATAGGGAAAAAATAGATATAAAGCGTATATGCGGCATTACTTAACCATTTTTGTTTGCCGCATATCATGCCCTCACCCCGCCTCCGGCGCGCCCTCTCCCCAGTGCTCACTACTACCCACTTCTTTCAAGGAACAATTAATTCGGCTAAGCCCCCGGCGGAATGAATTCTTTTCCCCTAGGAAATCATTTCCCGCCACCCCCGTAGGGGGTTAATTAACTTTTTTTGTGCTTTCTTTGACTTGTTTGTTTTACCCTAGCATTAATTAAATAAAAATATGAGTAGAGTTTTTCCATCCCCCTCCGGGGGAAGCCGGAATAAGTTCATTCAGCACGTCAGGTTAATCGGCTGGGGGCCGGGAGAATAAATGTGGGTAGAAGTTAGCTCCCCAGTGAGAGGGCTTCGTGTCATGAAATTCAGGCTGAAGAAAGGTTACGCGCATTCCTTTGGAATGACTGCGTAAGGGCTGCGCTTGTTTGGTGTCCGCCTTTGGCGGATTTTTGACTTACTTTTTGTAGTGATATAATTTAAAGCTTACATTTACGCTGCAGGCATGGACCGGTTCCCGAGCGGACTTGTGATGAGCGGAGCCGAATCAGTCGAGGGATGGTTCCTTTTGTGTGTGGTCCCGGAATTTTCAGTGCCATATATTTCTAAATATTTCCAGCCCCCTTGTTAAGGGGGCCGCATGAATCGCATGCGGGGGGATTGAAAAGTCCATGCATAACATACGTGTGGGTCACTATTTGTCACAGGTTCTGTGGTATAATTGTACTGTGATTTTTTTACCGGAAACGCAGACACAGTAGGGGCGCATGGCCATGCGACCCTACTGTGTCTGTCCTATGCTTATATTTTCTGTGCGGATTTACACGTACGGAACAGGCATGCCTGTTCCGTATAACTTATTACTACAGGGTGTTTTACAACATATTGAGGGTTTCCCTTAAGAGGTATATGAGTATTTATAATTGACATCCTTTTAATGCTGGTATAATAATTTTTATAAAAAAATGATTGTTCAGTAATTTCCCGGGTCGAAGCTGTGCTCTGCGGCCTGCGACAGAGATACTGTTTATATTGAGACGGGAAATTACTTTATCAATAGTATTGAGGTAAATTATGGCAGATAAAATATATGTTAAAGGTAGTGAAATTACAATTATTTCGTTTTCGGATGATGATTATATCTGTATTACAGACATTGCCAGATATAAAAATCCTGAGGGCAGTGATGATGTCATCAGGAATTGGCTAAGAAACAGGAACACAATAGAGTTTCTTGGTATATGGGAGCAGCTTAATAATCCCGGTTTTAAACCCGTCGAATTCGACGGGTTTAAAAAACTCGCAGGCCTGAACAGTTTTACATTATCTCCAAAGCAATGGATAGAAAAAACCGGGGCAATAGGTATAATTTCAAAATCAGGGAGATATGGGGGTACTTATGCTCATAAAGATATTGCTTTTGAATTTGCATCATGGGTATCAGTTGAATTTAAACTCTATCTTATAAAGGAATTTCAAAGGCTAAAGGAAGATGAGAACAGCAGACTTAAACTTGGCTGGAATTTACAAAGAACAATTTCAAAGATTAATTACCGGATACATACAGATGCCATAAGTGAAAATCTTATACCGAATGAACTTACGGGTAATCAGATGAAACAGATTTACGCGAATGAGGCTGATATTCTTAATATGGCACTTTTTGGAATGACAGCAAAAGAGTGGCGTGAAGCCAACCCTAAAGATAAAGGTAACATTAGAGATTACGCGACACTTGAACAGCTTGTTGTGCTGTCAAATCTTGAAAGCATTAATTCGGTATTGATTCATCAGAGGATTGAACAGAGCGACAGACTTGTTCAATTGAACAGAATAGCAATCAGCCAGATGAAATCATTGATATCAAACCGCTCATTAAAGAAGCTCAAATAAAGTCTTTGAACCATGATTACGGGGATTGAATAATTTTATAAAATAAAATGAATTTAATAAAAAGGTACTAATGAAAGATCCAGTAAAGGAAAATCTATATAACAATATAGCTTCCCTCATACGGGAATCTCAAAACAATGTCCGTACTGCTGTAAATAGTATAATGGTCATAACCTATTGGAATATTGGGCGACTTATTGTTGAAGATGAACAGCAGGGTAAAACACGTGCTGAATATGGGAAAGGTGTTCTTGATGATTTATCAGAACGATTAACAGCTGAATTTGGAAAAGGCTTTGATGTCACAAATATTAGAAAGATGAGACAGTTCTATACTCTGTTTCCAATTCGAGACTCAGTGAGTCTCGAATTGAGCTGGACCCACTATCGTCATCTTCTCAAAGTTGAAAGTGAGAAATCAAGACTCTGGTATAATTGAAGAAACAATTAGGGAAAACTGGTCAACCAGAGCTCTGGAAAGACAGATAAACAGTCATTATTATGAACGTCTTCTTGCAAGTCAAAACAGAGATCCTGTTATGAAAGAAGCTTCATTGAAAACAGGCAAACTTGCACCAGAGGATGTGTTGAAAGACCCTTATGTGCTGGAATTCCTTAATTTGCAAAATCGACCTGAATATACTGAGAATGAGCTTGAAAGCGCTTTAATTGATCAGCTTCAAAATTTTCTGCTGGAGCTGGGCAGCGGATTTTCCTTTGTAGCCCGGCAAAAACATTTTCATATTGATGGAGAGCATTTCTATATAGACCTGGTTTTTTATAACTATAAACTTAAATGTTTTGTACTTATCGATTTAAAACGCGGAAAACTGACCCATCAGGATGTCGGCCAAATGGATATGTATGTACGTCTCTTTGAAGAAAAAATAAGAGAGACGGATGATAATCCCACAATTGGACTTCTTCTATGTTCTGATAAAAGTGAAGCAGTGGCTAAATACTCTGTTCTTTCGGAAAATAAACAGCTCTTTGCCAGTAAGTATAAACTCTACCTCCCTTCAGAAGAAGAACTTCAAAAAGAGCTTCAAAAGGAAAGAGAAATGCTGGAAGAGAGATTTATTGAGTAATAGAAAAGAGGAAATCAAATGACACAACAGGAACTTGAAAAAAATCTCTGGTGTGCGGAATAAAGCCTGCGGTGCACAATTACCTGCCTGGAATTTTTATGTATTATTTATTTTTCAGAATAAATTTCCGCTGCTGCACCAGCCCCCTTGTTAAGGGGGCCGCATGAATCGCATGCGGGGGGATTGAACAGTTCCTGCACCAACATACGTGTAGGTCATTATTTGTCACAGGTGCTGTGGTATAATTGTACTGTGATAATTAGTGTGTTTAATCGTTGACATTGTTTTAATGCAGGGTATAATAATTTTTATAAAAAAATGATTAGGTGGAAATTTCCGGGGGCAGTGCTGTCGGAAACAGATCTGCTGCCTGTGTTGAGACAGGGAATTGTTTTAACCGGAAAATCTATGAACCATGATTAAGGGGATTAGAGGATTTTCATGATTTAGCAGGAGTGAATGTACAGTAAATCCTGTTAATCCCTTAATCATGGAAATCACGGTTCGTAGTTTGAGGAGATAATTGTTTTCCATTTAACAGAAAAAGTATTTAGATCTGGAAGTAAAATATTTTAGGAAAAGATAACGAATGTCAATACCTGATATAATTGATAATAAAGCTGAAATGAATCTTGCAGATGCAATTAATTCATGCCTTAAATCTGCTGAATTAAGCAAGATGGCTGTGGGTTATTTTTATCTCAGCGGATTTAACGCGATTCGCGATAACCTGGAGAGTGTTAAAAAGCTTAAACTTCTGATTAATAATGAACTTGATAAACGGACATTTGATGAAATTCAGAAAGGGATTGAACTGTTCCAGGAAAATGAGCTTCCCGGGTTTGTTGATCATACAACCCGGATTAAAATTAAGAATAATGCCTTCTCAGAATATTCAGCTCAACTGGAATACATTGATCAGAGTGAAAAGGAAGAGGATGGTATTTTTACACTTTATTCTCTTATTAAAGAAGGGCGTGTTGACATCAGGGTATTTACCGGCGGCAAGCTGCATGCAAAACTTTATTTAATAGATTATCACAGAGACTCCGGAAAAGATTCCCGCGGCATAGCCTTTCTCGGCAGCAGTAATTTAACAAAAAGCGGTATAAAAGACAATGCCGAGCTGAACATAACTTTGAGAGATAATACTTATTTTGAAAAACTTTCTTCATGGTTTGATAATCTCTGGGAAAATTATTCTGAGCCTTTTAGTGCTGAACTGATTAATGTTATAGAATCTTCCTGGGTGAAGCAGGTTGTTACACCATATGATATATACCTTAAAGCTCTTTTCCATCTGAATGAAATGAGACTTGAAGTTAAAGACAGAAGTTATATGCTTAAAAAGCTTGGCCTGGAAAAACTTTATGATTTTCAGAGATGGGCTTTCAATGATGCTCTTTCTATTCTTGAAAAATATAATGGAGTCTTTATTGCTGATGTTGTGGGTCTTGGTAAAAGCTATATAGCCTCAGCCTTGATTAAATATTTTCTTATCAATGATAACCGTAGAGCATTAATAATATGCCCCGCCTCCCTGCAGGATATGTGGAATAATTATAATGAAGAACATCAGCTTGGAGCTGGCATTCTCCCCATGTCCCAGCTTAAGTATCCTGAAAATCTCAGTGAGGAAGAACAGAACCGTTATTCTCTGCTTGATGAAGAGGAGTACAGCGGATATGATATCGTCGTAATTGATGAGTCCCATAATTTTAGAAATAAAGAAACCCAGCGTTACAAAATACTTAAAGATTATCTTGAGGATAAAAAAGTTATTCTTCTTACAGCTACCCCTCAGAATAAAAGCGTTGATGACATACTTAATCAGTTTGAACTTTTTCAGCACTCAGATGATATAAGCGGACTTAATTTCGGGGAAAATGATTTAAACCGCTTTCGCCAGCAGTGCCAGGCAGATTCAACAAAGATATACCCTCTTCTTGAAAACTTTATTATAAGACGAAGACGGAAAGATATTCAGAAGCTTTCGGAATCATTTGACTTTCATTTCCCTAAAAGAAAACTTTCTAATGCTGAATATAACATTGAGAATATTTACGGGGCAGGACTTTTTGAAAAGATTCTCGATATTATTACAGGTTTTAAAAAGAATAATGAGAGTAACGGCAATTATTTCAGATATACCCGCTATGCACTTTCTAATTACTTAAACGATCAAGGGAGAAATTCCAAAGAATATGCTAATATATCACAGGCTGGTCTTGAACTGAAAGGGCTCATGAAAATACTGCTTTTTAAAAGACTTGAAAGCTCTTTTGCCGCTTTTGAGGATACTATAAACAGGATGATTTCTTTTTATAACACATTCCTTGCAGGCATTGAAGATGGCTGGCTCATTGGAGGTAAGGATCTGCAGAAAACAGTTGCTGTCAGTGAAGAGAAAATAGATGAAAGGATGCAGCAGATTTATGCAAAATCACAGCCTTATAAAAAAGATTATTTCCGGCATTATGAATTTATTGAAGATTTGAATAACGATATAAAAGCCCTTGAGGAATTACAGTCATATTGTGAACTTATAAAGAAAAATATGGCTGATGATAAAATCCAGAAACTTTTTAAAATTTTAGATGAGTATTCCGGACAGAAGATACTTATATTTTCTGAATATGAAGCTACTGCTGGATATATACATGAACAGCTTAAGAATAAAGGGTTTAAAAAAACTGAAATAATAAGCGGGAGCACAGTTGATAAACTTTCAATAATTGAGCGGTTTGCCCCTGCTGCAAATACAGCGATGAAACACCTTCCAGAGGGAACAGAGGAGATAGAAATTCTTGTATCAACAGATGTACTTTCAGAAGGTCAGAATCTGCAGGATGCATCTGTTGTTATAAATTATGACATACACTGGAACCCTGTAAGGCTTATACAGAGAATAGGGAGGGTTGACAGAATCGGCAGTGAAAATGAAAATATCTATATTTATAATTTTCTGCCGGAAGGGGGTGTTGAAGAGATTTTAAGGCTTCAGGAAAGGGTTCAGTTACGGGTCAATGAGATTCAGCAGTTGTTAGGCGAAGATGGCCATATCTTTACAGGTGATGATACCCAAAGTGAAGATATATATACAAGAATTTATACCAACAATGATGACACCATACTTGATGAGGATTTTGGACGTGATAGTGAGCTTGAAGAAGGTAAGCGCTTAATAATCGAGCTTCAGAAAAACGATCCTGAAAAGTATAAATATATCAAAAACCTTTCAACCGGTATCAGATGTGCCAGAGTGGGGGCTGAAAAATATTTTATACTGGCAATGTCTGATGATGGATTTCCTCTTATCAGAATATATTACCCTGCTGAAAAACGTTATGAAGATAATATAGAGAAAATTCTGAAAGAGATTAAATGCGCACCTGAAATACCTGCTATTGAAATACCACAGGATTACAAAAAAGAGATAAATGCTGTCTATAAAAAAATGGTCAGTATTCAGAAGGGGATAGATAATCAGCGTATAACTACTCATAAGGAGAAACAATACCTTCGTGACAGGTTAAGTAAAATGTACTCTCTATGGGATAATGAAGAATATATTGAAGAAAAGACCCAGTTCCATGAAAAGATTCACAGCTTTATAAAGGATACTCAGGAACATAAGTATTTAAAACTTTTCAGGGAACTTAAGCGATCCCGTATTGAAGATGACATGGTTCTTTATACACAGTTAAAAAATGCCTACCTTGAATATTATCATGAAGCTAATTCAAATAATGAAAAAAGGCAGAAGGCTTACAAAATTATATGCAGCGAAATATTTCTGGAGAAGTAAATGAGAAATACAGCACTTGATATAGTAACCAGGCAATTTGTTGATGATTACAAATATGATTATATTAATATGCAGATTCCGGCCCCGCCCGATCTTGAAGACCGGATTATTACATGCAAAGAATATCTTCGAATACATAATTTTTCTATTATTCTTCTTATTGAGGATTCTCCCCTTGGCAATAATGATATTATTCCGGCTATTAAATACTTTAAAGAATTATACGGCCCCGATTTTGCACTCATGGTAACTGATTCACAGGAGAGCCGTGTCCGTGTTCACAAAGAGATAAAAATTGAAAAAGACGATAAGCAGTATAAAAGCTATAAGGCTTTGATATATGACCCTATTTCAAAAAATGAAAAACTTTTCTGGGATAAGATTTCAAATTTTGACGCGGGTAAGGATCATATAACCACAATTGAACTTAATGCCCGTATTGATGATTCATTAAAAGCTGATAAGGTAACTAAAAAGTTTTTTACCGAATTTCAGAAAGAGCATAAGGCTTTTCTTGATTTCATTGAAGGTATTGATGAGATTGTTGACCGGGAGTGGTATGCTTCCCTGATGATGAACAGACTTATGTTCACATATTTTATTCAGAAAAAGTATTTTCTTGATAATGATAAAGATTATCTTAAAAACAGACTTGAGAAGATTCAGAAAAAAAGCGGCAAGGATAAATTCTATTCATTTTATAAAAACTTTCTCCTTGCCCTTTTTCATGAAGGTTTTTCCAGAAAAAAGGGTGAGCGTGATTCGGAAACTAAGGAACTTATAGGCTGCATCCCCTACCTGAACGGCGGTCTTTTTGATGTTCACGAAATTGAAAAAATATATGCAATCAAAATTCCCGATAAGGCCTTTGAAAAGATTTTTGCCTTTTTTGATAAGTACACCTGGTATCTTGATGATAAGCCTGTAAATTATGAAAACGAAATTAATCCTGATGTTCTTGGTTATATTTTTGAGAAATATATTAACCAGAAACAGATGGGAGCCTATTATACAAAAGAGGATATAACAGAATATATTTCCAAAAATACCATTATCCCTTTTCTCTTTGACAGGATGAAAGAGAAGTATCCTGAAGCCTTTGCACAAAACGGCAGGATATGGACTATGCTCAAAGGAAGCGGTGATAAATATATCTACAGTGCTGTTAAGCATGGACTTGAAAATATTGAAGAAAAGATGCCTGAAGATATTAAGCAGGGACTCGATACTTCAGAACCGGGACTGCTGGAAAGAAGAAAATCCTGGAACCGTAAAACTGATGAGGAGTTTGCCCTACCTACAGAGATCTGGCGTGAAACCATCGACCGTTGGAACCGCTATAAAGAGGTTAAAGAAAAAATTTCATCAGGAAGCATTACTTCTATAAATGATTTTATTACCTATAATCTCAACATAACTGCTTTTGTAAAAGATCTGCTTAACTCCACAGATGATGAAAAGCTGATAAAAGAATTTTTTGATGCTGCTAAGGAAATTACTGTCCTTGACCCTACCTGCGGTAGCGGTGCTTTTCTTTTTGCAGCTTTAAGTATTTTATCTCCGGTTTATGAAACTTGTGTGGAAAAAATGCGGGAGTTTATTTCTGATAAAGAAAAAAAGAGAAGTTACCTGAAGGAATTTAAAGCGGTTATTGCGGAAGTAAATACCCATCCCAATGAAAAATATTTTATTTATAAAGCTATAATACTCAACAACCTCTACGGTGTTGATATAATGCACGAGGCTGTTGAAATCGCAAAACTGCGTCTTTTTCTAAAGCTGGCATCATGCGCCAATTATGATGCTGAAGCAAAAAACTTCGGCCTGGAACCATTGCCCGATATTGACTTTAATATTAAAGCAGGTAACACCCTTGTAGGTTTTGCAAACTTCAGGGAGCTTGAGGATACAATAAAGAAGGGCCTGGATTTTGGAGATAATATATCCAAATTCAAAGAGCAGGCGGAGATTATAGGGAAAACAAGCAAGTCTTTTAAAGACAGCCAGCTTGTTGAAAACCGTAATAGTGAGGAATATCACAGTGAAAAGGGTAAGCTGCAGCAAAGGCTTAATGAGCTTAATCATGAGCTTAATGTTTACCTGGCATCGGAGTATGGAATAGATACAAATAACATAAAGAAGAAAAAAGATTTTGCAGAAGCTTTCCAGGCATGGAAGGAGAGTCATCAGCCCTTTCACTGGGTAAGTGAGTTTTATGAGATAATTGAAGAGAGGGGCGGGTTTGATGTAGTGATAGGGAATCCTCCTTATGTGGAGTATAGTAAGGTAGAGAAGCTTTACCAGCTAATTGATAATTATCTTACAAAATCTTGCGGGAATATATACGCAAATGTGTTTGAAAAATCATTGAATCTCTGCAACGAACTCTCTAAATTAAGTTTAATTGTTCCGATTAGCCTTGGTAGTACTAAAAGAATGAATGAACTGGTTTCATTACTAAAAAAGAGATCGTGCTATTATTGGACAAGCTTTTATGCGGAAAGACCTTCCAAATTATTTATGGGTGCTGAAATACTGCTGAATATTTCAATAGTTTCATTAGGTAAAAGTAGTGAATCAAATTTTTATACAACAGGATTAGTGAAGTGGTATTCTAATTACCGTGGATACTTATTTAATAATATGAATTATATTAGATATAATATTTCATTAAGAGATTATTTAATACCTAAAATAGCATCTAACATAGAGAAGAAAATTATTGAGAAATTATATAATAATTCTACATCTCTCATAAATTATTTAGTTAATACCTCAAATCATAAAATATTTTATAGAATTGGTGGAGGTAGATATTGGAAGATATTTACAAATTTTCAGCCAAAATTTATTGTTAACGATGAAGAGTCAATATCAAGTCGTGAGAATTATCTTTTTTTGGATAATGAAAAAGAAAAGAATATAGTAATATCATCCTTAAGCAGTAGTCTTTTCTTTTGGTATTTTCAGTTAACGACTAATGGACGTGACTTAAATCCATTCGATTTAAAAGAATTCCCAATAATTAAAAAGGAATTACATTCCAAATCCAGACTCTCTGATATTTGTATTACCCTCATGAATGATTATAAAAAAAATAAGCTGATCTGCAATAAGGATTCAAAACAAACAGGCTCAATTAAATATGAAGAATTTTATCCTAAGTTTTCGAAGCATATAATTGATGAAATAGACAAAGTCCTCGCAGAGCATTACGGCTTCACTGCAGAGGAGCTGGATTATATTATTAACTATGATATAAAGTATCGCATGGGTGATGAGCTGGAGAGTGAGGAATAGTAAAAAATAAAAATTTTTAATTTTTTGTTTGAACTTTCTTAGTAAATTATCTAAAATTAGCAAATAACATTTTGTGTGAGAAGGGGAGTTTATGGCCAATATAAGAGTTTTTCAAAATGTTTATAGCAATGGGCAAATTGAAGAGATAACAAATATAATAAGAAAAAGATTTGAATTAGAAACACCTGTAGATGTAAAAGACTTTATTAAGGATAAGTTGCTTGGGGAAATTATAGAAAATGAATCCTTGAAGTACGAAGGTGTTATAAAAAAATCAGGCAACTCTTTTATAATTGAATACAGGCCGAACACCGTAAAGAGGAGGGACAATTTTACACTGGCCCATGAACTTGGCCATTTATTCCTTCATCTTCATTATATGACAAATGATTGGGGGAAAATCGATCTTGATGAGTATAACGAGGTAATATTTACAAGATACGGCTCAGGATCAATAGAAAGAGAGGCGAATTCATTTGCAGGTTCATTTCTTATGCCAGAAGAAGAGTTTACACTAGCTTTTTACAAATATTATGATTCTAACCTGCCTGATGAAGTTGATCTAGAAGCGCTTGCAGATAAATTTAAGGTATCAAAACTTGCAGCTCATGTGAGAGCAAAAAGACTCGGACTTATTACATGACATCAAGTAAGCAGAATCCGGAAATACCTGAACTGGCCTGGTTGCTCAATACAAAAGAGGATAAAAAAAAAGATTCTTTTTTATTTTTTGTAGCCTTTGATGTTGTAAACTCTACTGAAATTAAATCTCATAATTATATTTCAATTATTGAATATCAGAAGCATCTGAAAAATAGTTTTTCTAATATTACTGATATGCTTTTTGAAAAAGACCAGGGATTTCGTTTGTGGAAATTTCTTGGCGATGAATTTATATATTGTGTTGAGGTAGCTGCCAGGAATTCACTTGCGGAATATGTGGGAGTTGCGTATTCAACACTTAAGAATATAAACAGTACTTCATCTTTTCTGAGATTCAAAGCAGTCTCTTGGCTAGCTTTTTTTGATAAGGAAGAGAATATCAAAGTCGAATTTGAAGGCTCTGATATAGGTATTGATTATATCGGGAAACACATAGACCTCGGTTTCCGTCTCGGTAAGCATTCTACAAGGAATCGTTTAATTCTAAGCCTTCTTGTTGTACAGTTTTTATTTCAACTTGCAGATGACTCTGTAGAAAAAAAAATTTATTTTATGGGCAACAGGGATTTGAAAGGGATATGGGGGGTGGATCTTTACCCTATATTCTGGTATGAAGATTTAGTAAAAATTAATTATGATTATTATGAAAAAAATGATTTGGGTTTTTTTAAAAATCCTACTGATTCAGGTAATGAAGTCGCCAATATACTTTGTGATATTTTAAATAATGAACCTTGGAAATTGCCGGATAAATTTTTGAATGCTTTTAAAAATCTTCCAGACACAGAAGGAAAAGGAAAAAGAAGACCTGAAGGGAGAGAAGATATTAGATATAGAAACGAGTTACATGTTGCTACTGTTATCTATAATATCAGATCCGATAAGTTTTTGATTGGTAAGCGGAGTAATATAAAAACAATTCTTCCCGATATCTGGGAGTTTGGTGGAGGGCAAATACATCTAGGAGAGAAGATCAGTGATGGGGCTAGACGTAAAGCAAAAGAGGAGTTCAATATAGAAGTCGACCCTCGTGATGATATTGTCTCACTATATTTTATTTCTGAACAAAAAATTAACGGGATAAAGATTTTTTGTCTCACAGATGATGATAAAGTTGAGATTGATAATTCTCAACATCAGAATTATCGTTGGGTAAGTCTTGATGAGTTGAAAGAACTTAATCCTGATGAATGTATCGAAAAATTATATGATGAAGCATTAACTTTTTATAATGAGTATAAATCAAAAAAATGAATTTATAATTAGATTATGAAAAGCAGAATACAGATTATTTTTATAATTCTCTCAAAATCAATAGCAAAAAATTAATTGAGATTGATCGGGTCCTCAGGAAATAGTTTAGTTTTAACTTTTTTCAAATAATCAAAAAAAATTTCAAAAAAACCCATCCGGAAAACGTAAGTAAGCGCAAAATTAACCCCATCTTGAAATAAATCAAGTTAAATGCTATAGTCC
>CAZBFP010000030.1:0-42995 GCA_964491265.1 uncultured Leptospirales bacterium
GCCCTTGCTGAAGCTGAAGTTGAATATGATAATCATACATCATCATCCATATATGTGAAGTTCAGGGTAACACCATCATCCGCGCCGATTGAAGGCCTGGATAGTGATAATCTCTATGTTGTAATCTGGACAACTACCCCCTGGACAATCCCGGCGAACCTGGCTGTTTCTTTTCATCCGGAATTTCAGTATTCAGCATTCAAGTTTGGCAGTGAATACTATGTTTTTGCAAAGGGGCTTCTTGAGGAGATGGAGAAGGCTGCAGGAGCATCTGCAGAGATGGAGATTCCATTAACAAAGGAGCAGCTTGAAGGCTTTGATGTTAATCATCCATTTGCTGACAGAAAATCGAAGGTGATTTTCGGCACACATGTAACACTTGAGCAGGGGACAGGTGTTGTTCATACAGCTCCGGGGCATGGTCACGATGACTATGTTGTCGGGATGCAGAACGGTCTTGATGTTTTCTGCCCTGTTGATGACAACGGGAAATTTACCGAAGACTTTGCCTTAATGAAGGGGGTTCATGTCTTTGACGCCAATCCCATGGTAATAGATTTATTAAAAGAAAAGAATGCTCTTGTGAGCGCGAGCAAAATAGAACACTCCTATCCCCACTGCTGGAGATGTAAAAAGCCCCTTATCTACAGGGCAACAGAGCAGTGGTTTTTCAGCATTGACCACGATGATATGAGAAAGAGGGGACTTAAGGCAGTTGATGAAACCGAATGGGTCCCAACCTGGGGTGAGGTGAGATTCAGGAGCATGGTGGAAACAAGGCCCGACTGGTGTCTCTCCAGGCAGAGATCATGGGGTGTGCCTATCCCTTCATTCAAATGTTCCGATTGCGGGAAAAACCTCATGTCTGCTGAATCGGTTAAATTTTTTGTAAAGGTCTGCAAAGAGAGGGGACTCGACTCCTGGTATTCCGATGATATTAAGGATCTGATCCCTGCAGGGAGCAAATGTGAATGCGGGTCGGTGAACCTGGAAAAGGAATACGATATCCTCGATGTATGGTTCGATTCAGGTGTTTCCAGCTTTGCTGTTCTTGATAAATGGAAGAACCACAGGTGGCCTGCTGACATGTACCTCGAAGGGAGCGATCAGCACAGGGGGTGGTTCCAGTCATCCTTCTGGCCTGCAATGGCTTTAAGGGGGCGTCCTCCATATAACACAGTTTTAACTCACGGTTTTGTTCTTGATGAAAACGGCAAGGCCATGAGCAAGTCCACGGGGAATGTAATCCCTCCGGAAAAGATTATCAGCCAGTTTGGCGCGGATATTCTACGGCTCTGGGTTGCTTCGGAAGATTACAGAAATGATGTGCGCATAGGCATGACAATGATGCAGCAGGTTGCTGATTCCTACAGAAGGATCAGGAATACCTTTAAATATATTATAGGTAACATTGCAGATTTTACACCTGACAAAAAGGTCCCCTACAGCGATCTCCCTGATGTGGATAAATGGATTCTCCATAAGCTGAAGAATCTTTCGGAAGGGGTGATTACCAATTATGAAAAGTTTGAATTTCATCAGGTATATAGAAGGATTCTCAACTTCTGTGCTGTTGATCTTTCATCAATCTATTTTGATGTGTCAAAGGATATCCTCTATGTTGAGGCAAGGGAGTCGCAGATACGCAGGGCCAATCTTACTGTTTTAAGTGAAATTTACAATACCCTGGTAAGGCTTATAGCCCCGGTTCTGGCTTTTACAACTGAAGAGATATGGACATTTAATAATAATCCAGGCTCTGTTCATATGGAGAAGTACCATGAACTGAGCAGTGAATATGAAAATCCTGAGGTTTTCAGCAGAATCAATATAGTTGCTGATATTAAAAAGGATGTACTCAAGTCTCTTGAGGATTTAAGAAAGGATAAGATAATTAAAACTTCACTTGAGGCTGACATAAAGATTTATGTTAAGGATTCTTCTGTGGAGAAGATTCTTAAAGATATGGGGGAGGATCTTAGGCGATTTCTCCAGGTTGCGAAAGTGGAGTTCTGCGCGGGTGAAGAGGGGCTTGCCCCATATGATAACTCTTTTATCTCCTCACAGAAAAGCAGCGGCAGCAAGTGCGTAAGGTGCTGGAACTTTTTTGATGAGCTGGGGAGTGATTCTGATCATCCTGAATTGTGTAAGCGATGTACTGATATTGTGAAAAATCTATAGTGGAGACTTCTTATATGAAAAAGCATTTAATGCCGGGGCTGCTGGCGCTTACGGTTTTAATTATTGATATAATTACCAAGAATATTGCGGTAGATTCACTTGGACATTACAGGAGGATCGACCTGTTGGGGGGTTTCCTGAGGCTGGAGCTCACATATAACCGGGGGGGGGTTTTCGGTATTATGCAGGGGTACCAGAACTTTTTTTTAATAGTTTCAATTGCAGTACTGATTATAATGATAGGGTATTATTTTTATGAGAAGAATATGCCCCCTCTTTTCCGCTTTTCCATGGCCCTTATAATAGGGGGGGCTGTGGGGAATATAATTGACAGGCTTATCCCTGCAAGGCCGGGTGTTGTTGATTTTATCTCCATGGGATTTGACGGAATTTACAGGTGGCCCACATATAATGTGGCTGATGCTGTTATTGTTACAGGGGCTTTTCTCCTGGTAATAGTTGTATTCCAGGAGGAGAAGAAAAGACTTGCACAGGAGAAGATGGAGAAGGGGGAGGATCAGTAGGTATCGACTACCTCTATGTTCCCTTCAGCTATCTTTGCATCATCTTTCAGGGCTTCAATCCTGTAGGCCCCTTCATTGTAGAGAGGGAGATTGAAAGAAGCAGTCGATTTCTCTCTCTCCACTTCAATTCTTATGGTGTTAATTACTGTCTCTGATGATCCGGAAGTGCTTACAATTTTTATGCTCAGGTTATCTGCTTCAAATGAATTTTTGTAATCAATAAGAGCAGTGACTTCACCGGTTGTAAATTTTTTACCGCAGCTTACACCTTTCCCATTATTGTCCACCCCTTCACAGAAGATTATCCCCTCTTTTTTTGAGCAGCCTGTTAAAAGTATAAGAATAGCCAGTGCAGTGATTGTCGTTTTCATTCCCTCTCCCCTGAATTAGTAAGGTTGGTTCAATAGTGATTTTTGGTTCAAACAAATTTAATTCTTTGCCCCTGTCCCCCGGAGGGGCACGAGTTAATATATTATCACTATAATATATTAACTTTTATCATTCCCTTAACTATTTCAATATTATTTAATACATCTTTATCTATAATGTGTAATGTTTGAATTCCAATATTTTTTTTCTGATTCTGTAATATTGTTCCATAAATCTTTTTCAAGCTCAACAACATAAACAGATGTTTTAACAATCTGGTTCATCTAATCACTTCAGTGCTCATTTAACGTGCCCCCTTTGGGGGACAGGGGGCTGACTCCGGTAAATGCGGGAATAAATAGTATTATTGCTTTCCCAAAAAATCCGGGAAGAGCCTTGATTTTTAAATTAAAGATCCCTGAAGCTCTTCATCATCCTCGATTTCACCCGTGTCGCTTTTTACTGCTACTCTCCGGTTTTTTACCTCATTAGAAGAGTTATCCCCTTTCTGGAGGATTTCGATTTTCCTTTCCGCTTCTTCAAGCTTGTCATGGCAGATGCGGGCAAGTTTTATACCCTTTTCAAATTCCTTTATGGAATCGTCAAGTCCCAGGTCCCCGTCTTCCAGGCGCATTGCAATCTCTTCAAGCTCAGTTAAGGCATCTTCAAAGCTGGTTTTTGGCGCGGCTTTTTTACTCTTTTCCAATTAATCCCCCTTTATTACAGATTCAACAGTTGACCTGATACGACCATCCTGTAATCTTATTTCAATTTTATCCCCGGCCCCGGTATTTTCAACACTTTTTATTACAGCTCCTCTGGAATCTTCAGCAATTGAGTAACCCCTTTTCATTATATTCAGGGGGGACATCTTTTCTATCGCCTGGAGGCGCATATGAAACTGGTGTTTTTTTGAAGTAAGAATCCCTTTCTCAAGCCTCTCAATATCAGGTATTCGAAGGAGCTTTTCTCTCTTTCGGGAGATGCTGCTGCGCATTACTGCTGTAAGGCGGTTTTCCACCTCATCAAGAAGCATCCCCCTGCGGTTTACAATCTCCATGGGGTTGCGGAATATTTTTCTGCTTACCAGGTTTTTATAAATATTTTTCTTATCTGAAAGATTCTGGTAGAGAGAGTTTTCTATCCTGCTCAAATGGTATTTAATTTCATCAATAAGGTCCGATTTCAAGGGGACTGCAATTTCTGCTGCTGCAGAAGGTGTGGGCGCTGCAGCGTCTGCTGCATCATCGGAAAGGGGGTGGTCGATCTGGTGCCCCACTGCAGAGATTATAGGGACCCTGGAATTGTAAAATGCCCGTACGACTATCTCTTCATTAAAGGGCATAAGGTCTTCAAAGGAGCCGCCCCCCCGTCCTGCAATTATTACATCTATGTTCCAGCGGGGTTTGTTAAGCTCAACAATGGCTGCAGCGATTGTTTTTGCCGCACCATCACCCTGTACAATTGCAGGGGCAAGGATGATTTCAATATTGGGGTATCTTCTGAGCGCCACTTTGATTATATCTTTTATGGCCGCGCCTGTAGGTGATGTGACAACACCAATCCGCTTAGGGAGGAGGGGGAGGGGCCTTTTCCTGGAAGGGTCAAATATCCCTTCATCTTCAAGTCTCTTTTTAAGCTGCTCAATCCTTTTCTGAAGTTCACCTGCTCCATCGGGGCGTGCCTGATGAACATTCATCTGGTAGCTCCCCCTTTTTTCAAAAACAGTAAGTCCTCCGAAGAGGAGTACGCTCATCCCCTCTTCAAGTTTAAACTTCATGTTTTTGTTGGCGTAGCGGAAAAACACTGCAGAGAGGAGCGCTCCCTCATCCTTTACTGTAAAATATATATGTCCTGATGAGTGGTATGTGAGATTATATATTTCCCCCTTTACCCAGATGCTGGTGAAATTAGGGCTGTTTTCTATTTCATCTTTCAGTATTTTTGTTAACTCAGATACTGTGAAAAATTCAGGGACCAGGTCTGCTGTCATAATTACCTGCTAACTCCGGTTATTGTAATCTGCTGTGAGTATTGAAACCATGCGGCTGTGGAGAAATCCGTTTGATGCAAGGACCTCCGGGTATTCAGGGTCATAGGTTTCCCCATTGTATTTTGTCACCTTACCCCCTGCTTCAGAAACTATAAGGCTCCCTGCAGCTGAGTCCCAGGGTTTAAGCATGGGCTCCCAGTAGCCGTCTATGCGCCCTGCAGCGAGATAGCAGAGGTCCAGTGCAGCAGAGCCCATTCTCCTTATACACTGAATCTGGGGAAGGAACCGGTTGAATTCATTGAGATTATTTTTTTCAATGTCATCCTTTGCATAGGGGAAGCCTGTTGAAAGGAGCGCCACACCAAGATCCTGAACCGGGGATACTTTAATCAGCCCCCCGTTAAGGTATGCGCCGCAGTTTTTTACAGCAGAAAACATCTCATCATGGCAGGGATCGTAAACAGCGCCTGCCACTACAGATTTTGAACTTCTGGAATATATTCCGATTGATATGCAGAAAAAGGGGATGCCGTGGGCATAATTGTTGGTTGCATCCAGGGGGTCCACATACCAGAGGTAGTCACTGTTGTTATCCGCTCTCCCCCCCTCTTCTGCTATTATGTCATGGTCAGGATACTGTTCTTTTATGCGGGTGCAGATTAATTTTTCAGATTCATAATCCATATTTGTAACAAGGTCTGTTCGGCTCTTGTAGGATATTTCTGTTGTCCCGGATCTGAATCCGCTTAAGAGGAGGAGGCCTGCTTCACGGCAGATTTTGATTGCAAAGGTGCAGATTTCATCATTAAAAGGCATTGAAGGCTCCAGGTGTATAATTAAAATGAGCCGTTTGCATTCATTTTTTTCATCTCAGCAACAACTGAATCGATTTCAGATTTAAGAGTATTGTACTGCTCCTCTACACCTGTGAGCTCCATATTCCTGCCGGTCATCTCCAGTACTGAGGCAGCCTCGTAAGCGCCGGGAGCTGCGAAATTTGCCACAGCACCTTTCAGGGTGTGGGCAGCCTTTCTTAGAGATTCGTGGTCTTTGTTGTCTATTGAGTTTTTAATTTTAACCATCAGCGCGGCTGAGTCATCAAAAAATAACTCAGTGAGTTCTGTGAAAAGTTCAAAATCATTGTCCAGTCTTTCGGTCAGTTCGGAAATATTAATTACAGGGATTCCCATGAGCAACTCCTCCGGATAATCATTGTAATTAAGATATTAAAGACCCTGCTTTTAGTCAATAAATAAAAAAGCTTCAGAATATCCACACATTATCGCTGAAAACCGGGTGAAATATTATTCCTGCTTCATGCTCCTCTGATTCTTCCTTGACTATACTTAAAACTGAATGGAAGTAATCCTTCCCCAGTCTTAACTGGTAGAGTAGCGATTCTGTTTCAATAGCCGGGTCTTTAATTAAATATTCCCTTGTCTCTTTAATGTTAACAGTTGAATAGGGGAGGCCCCGGTTTGTAAGGAGATCTTTAACAGTAGTGTTAAGGTCCCTGTTGTGATTCAGTTTCAGTTTTTCCCTGACTATGCCGCTTAATGTTTTCATCCCTGCTGAATCCCTTATTATTACAATTCTTTTCCCGGAGTATTGCAGCATTTTATCCAGCGCTGCTGCAGGGTCTGACATGGGGTAGAGTGAATGGATGCATATGGCGCTGTCGTGTATAGTACCGCTCCACTCCTCCCAGTTGAGGTTTGCAATTGTAATGAATCCCCTTGCTTCTTCAGGGCATCGCTCCTCCATGCGGCCGGTCATATCCTTTGAGGGCTCCAGAGCAGTTACCCTGATACCCTTTTCAGCAAGTGGGATTGCGAAAAATCCGGTGCCCGATCCTATGTCCAGAACTGTTGAAGAACCGGAGAGGTTTTCCATTACTATATCAAGGAGCCGCCCGGGGTATCCTGAATCTATCTGCCTTCTGTTGTAAAATTCCGCGTACTGGGGATCATTAAATCTCATTTATCGATTACCTTTTTTTAAATAAATCTGCAGAATCAGGGAATCTATCCTGTCCCGGCCCCCGGCTGATATTAATTATTGTGAAAATAGAATTAATATCAGCCACCCCCGGAGGGGGTTTATAAATTTTTTAAACATTAAATCAGGGGATAATATATTTGTAAAGTATCTTTAAGTCCGCATTAGGCGGGATAATATAGCGGGTAAGTTCCAATCAGTTTTTTGAAGTATTTGCTAAAAAATCTGGACATCCTGATGAGGGGTGATAGAAATACTGATGAGCAGGGGGAATGGTTTGCAGGGATTTGTTTTTTCCCCGACATTCCGGGGTGATTTGAAATACTGATGAGCTGGTGAGTGTGATTATTCCGGCTCCGGCAGAATAAATAAGGGTGAACTTACATGAGAATTATTGCAGAAAATATGAAGCGCATATCGACCTTTTTGTATATACTACTGGCCCTTCTTTTTGTTAATGGAGTTTTTAATATAAACTATGACTGGGGCGGGGTCTCAATTATAGTAAGGGTCTATATTATGGTTCTTTCCTTTTATGTAATATATATCTTTTCCCAGATTGATCAGCAGCAGCACATGGAGGAGTATAAGAGGAAGCATAAATGGAAGGGTGATCTTTATCTCTTCTTTGTACTTAGAATTTTCCCCTTTCTTTTAATATTCCTTATGACCGCCGCATTTACAATAGTAAGCACAATAGACAGGTCGTCCTGGCCTGCTGATCCTGTGATGCGGATTATGGACGGCAGGTATTCAAATACATATTTTTATGCCCTTATTCTTCTGCTTGTTCTGAAGCAGAACCTGCGGCCTAAAATAGCAATACCCCTTTTTATTTTCTATTCAGTTTCATTTTTTATACTCGATAAATCTCTTTCCGCAGCCTTTGATCCGGGCTACGGCATAGGTGGGGTTAAACTTGTTAAATATATTGTGTTCATGTTTGTTCTATCCTACGATTTTCTTTATGCCGGTAAAAAATTATATATAAATATTGCTGCAGCTGTAATTTCCGGTTTCATAATTTTCTCTTCAGTTGCGGCTGTAAATTTTATTATTTTTAAAACAGCTGACAAGACAGGTTATTTATACACCTCTTCCGCCCGTATGCTCCTGAAGACAGGGGTTAAATATCCATTGGATGAGCTGGAAGAGATAATATTAACAAAACATGGCAGGGGGAGGATCCTCGATTTTATCAGTTATTCAAAGAGGTATGAAAGGGATATTGTCTACACCCCTGAGCAGTGGGGGGAGATTATTCTTCAATCAAATATCGGTGTTGCAAATTTTATTTTTGACTACATTATTGACAGGGAGGTTGTTATTGATTTCGCTATTCTTTATTCATATGCTCATGCACAGTCTGTTATCAGTCCCGGTCTCTTTTTAGCATCGGATCATTTTAAAAGATATTTTGCCAGGTATTTCCCGGGGCATGAATCGCTTTTTTTTGACATGTATGAATCCGGTAATAAGGAGATGAAGATCTGGATAATTGATACACTGGAATATACTGACAGTTATGGTGCTGTTAAATTCCTGGTAAATCTTCTTACTATTACTGATAGCAGTATTTCCAGGAGAGCCTATGTGGCTCTTACAGGGATTACAGGAATTGATCCTGCACTGGAACTAAACAAAAATATTTATGATCTTGAAGTGGTTGCCGCGTTCAGGGAACATTATGTCAGGATGACCGGCAGGGCTTTCCGCTGAAATAGATGCAGATTTTTTTTAATTCACACTCCGGGCATAGAGGATTACGCGCCTTGCAGAGTATTCTGCCATGCTTTATGAGGAGGAGATGGGTTTTTGTCCATGCTGCCGGGGGGAGGAGGGAGCAGATATCCTTTTCAATGGTATCAGGTTTATCGCTGCTGCTGAAGCCGAGCCGCTGCGCCAGTCGTGAAACATGTGTATCCACTGCAAGTGCGGGAATCCCGAATCCTATTGAGAGAATAACATTGGCTGTTTTTCTCCCCACACCCGGGAGGGAGGTGAGCTCATTATGGTCTGCGGGGGGTTTCCCCTTATATTTTTCTGTAATAATTTTTGACAGGGCGACGATGTTTTTTGATTTGGTATGGTAGAATCCGGTACTTTTTATTAAAGCTTCCACATGGCTGGTTTCAGCTGCAGCAAGTGATTTGAAATCCTTATATTCTTCAAAAAGCTTAACTGTGGCAATGTTTACCTGCTTGTCTGTTGTCTGGGCTGACAGCACTACAGCGATTGTAAGCTGGTAGAGGTTTTTGAAATTCAGGTCAGGTTCGGGGAGGCCGTATATCTGCTCCAGTTTTTCTATAATAGAGGCTGCCTTTTTTGCCGATATTTTTTCAGTCATAAACCTTCCCCTGTCAGGTCTTTAAGTACTTCATATATTTTTTCAAGCGCCTTCCCCCTGTGGCTTATGCTGTTCTTCTCTTCAGGGCTCAGCTGGGCCATTGTTCTTCCTGCTTCCGGTATATAAAAAATCGGGTCGTAGCCGAATCCCTTTTCACCTGCAGGTTCCCGACTGATTATCCCCTCACATACACCTTCGGTTGTGTACTCCTCCCCATTGGGGAGAACCAGTGCAATTGCGCAGACAAAGCGGGCGCTCCTTTTATTATCAGGGACACCTTCCAGTTTCGATAGCACCAGGCTGTTCCTTTCTGAATCTGAAAAACCGATGCTGCCGTACCTGGCTGAATATATTCCCGGTTCACCATTGAGGGCATCAATTACAATACCTGAATCATCAGCCATTGCAGGGGAGCCTGTTAAGGAGCATATGGCTGATGCTTTTATAAGCGCGTTCCCTTTGAAGGTGGAGGCATTCTCCTCAATATGGGGGATATTGCTTAATTCCTCAAGGGATGAAATCTCCAGTGTGCCCAGGGCTGAAAATTTTTCTTTAATTTCGCGTATTTTGTTTTTATTACCTGTTGCAAGCACTATCTTCATGTTAAATCCTTTTGTATAGATGGTAGTAATTCAGATTTTCAGATTCTGTCATTCCCGCGCATGCGGGAATCTCATAACTCCCGGATTTTCCAATGAGATTCCAGCACTTTGGCCGGAATGACATAGCTATATAATTAAAATGCTCTATGCCGGAATTTATTTTATTTGCTTGATTAATAAATTTTTTACAGTAATAATTATATAAAGGGGTGAAGTCAAATTAAATAAAGCAATAATGGTTATGAAAGAGCGTTTAAGGTTGTTAGCCCCCTGTCTACCCCAGGGGTACTTCTTCGCTTTGCTCAGGGCGCCCCGAAGGGGGCACGTAATAAGAAAACTTGAGTGAGTAGATGAATTTCTTCTGAGTCTTGGAATTCAAATATTGCGGATTAAAGATGCAGATGTATTAAATAATATTGAAATAGTTATAGAAATGATAGAAAATTAATTATCAGGTTGATAATTAATAAACACGTGCCCCCTTTGGGGGACAGGGGGGAAAGCGGATGAGTGTTCACGTAGGGCAAGAAGTTTTTCTGGATTTATATTGTACCCCGGGAATCTGGAATGTCGGGGGAAAGGATTCGCAGGGATTTATTTTTCACTTAAATATTCAGGATAGGGCAATAAAGTAATAAAAATTATGGCAAAACAGTTAAATGAAATAAGGAAAGAGCTGGCAAATTTTCGCGGTAATAAAATTTATATGCTATGGCTTTTTAAGCTTTTTCTCCCTCATTTTATATTTGCGGCTTTTGTTATCACCCTTTTGTCTCTAATGGAGGATATCTCTCCATTGACCCTGATAATCCTTATTGCGGGGATGCTTGTGTATTTTTTTGTAAGGGTTTATTTCTACTATTACAGGTTAGGTTTTTTTCTATGGTCTAATCTGAGAAGCCTTAAGCAGGTAATAAACGAATTTAAAAAAGGGAAGTTTTTAATAAGCGACACTGATATGCAGGATGAGAGCACTTCAGGGCTCCTCAAGGAGCTTCTCCTTGTGGGGAAGCAGTTTGAATCTATTGTCTCCTCCCAGAGTGATGAGCTTAAAAAATTCCATGAGATATACAGCCAGATTATTCTTTCAATAAATTCAATTTTTATTGTGATAGATAAATCGGAAAAAATTATATATGTTAATGAGGGTTTCTGTAAAAAATTTAATGTTGAGCCTGAAAGTGTCTCAGGGAAGGGCCTTGACAGTATATTCTATTTTGTAAACACCCGCATTAAAATCGGCGTAAATCATGTTATTAAAGAGGGGAGCGGCGATTCGATTGTTCTGAAAAATGTACACCTCATGTCAATGGGGAGAAAGTCAATAATTTCCGATATTAAAATATCTGGCATGCTTGTTAATGGTGAGGATCAGGTGGTAATTATTATAGATGATATTACTGAAAGATTCAGTACTGATTATCATGCCTCGATTTTGAGCCATATTTCTGAATCAATGGGGGACGGGATTGAGTCGGAGAGGGTGCTTTATAATATTCTTTTTGGCGTCACCTCCGGTTCCGGTCTCGGTTTTAACAGGGCAATGCTCTTCCTTGTGGAGAATGACCGTCTTAAAGGGAAAATGGCTGTGGGGCCAGATTCATTTGAAGAGGCTATTGAGGTATGGAATTCCCTTTCCACTGCTGAGTTAGATTATTCTTTTCAGTACCCCCTTGAGATTAAAAGGAGCAGCCTCCTGGAAAAAGTTCTGGGCTATAATGTGAAGCTCAGTGATGATAATATTTTCTGCGCCTCAGTAAAAGATCAATCCAGGATCCATGTTAAAAATGCCTTTGAGGACAACAGGATTGATGACTCTGTAAGGGGTTTTATGGAGGTGGACGAATTTCTCATAATGCCGCTTATCTCCTTTAAAAAAGTAATTGGTGTAATTGTTGCTGATAACAAGTATAATATGACTGGTATTTCCCCACAGAGTATTGACCTTTTATCAATATTTTCCATTCAGGCAGCTTTCCTTATTGAGAGTTATTTTAATCTTATTGAACTTAAGGGGGAGATGAAAAAACTTGAGGAGCGGCAGGAGGCTATAATTGAATCTGAAAAGATGGCTGCAGTGGGGAGAATCGCTGCGCATATAGCCCATGAAATCCGCAATCCCCTTGTAACGATGGGGGGTTATGCTAAAAGAATTTTAAGGCTTTTAAAGCAGGATCTCCCCGATGAGGAGAAAATTGTAACTTCTGCGGAAATAATCCAGCGGGAATCTGAAAGGCTGGAAAAGATCCTTTCCAATGTTATGGATTTTACTCGTCCTTCAAAGTATATAAAAGAATTTAATGATATTAACAGTATTATTAATGATACATACACTCTTTTCAAAAATTATATTTTTGAAAAAAAGATTTCAGTGAGCCTGATTCTTAAAAAAGATCTCCCTCTTGTCAAGTCTGACTTTAACCAGATGAAGCAGGTGCTTCTGAATCTGGTTCAGAATGCTCTTGACGCAACCCCTGAAGGGGGGGAGATTAATCTTGTTACGGAAAATGATGATGAGTATGTTTATATTTATGTCCGGGATACTGGATCGGGCATTAAAGAGGAGGACCCCAATATTGTTTTTGAGCCCTTTTTTACCACAAAAATTACCGGTATAGGGCTTGGCCTTGCTAATGTAAAAAAAATCATTAAGGATCATAAAGGTAAAATAAGGGTCTATAATAGAGAGGCAGGGGGGTGTGAATTTGTTATAAGGCTTCCACTCCCTCATCAGGAACAGAGGATTGAACAGTAGAGGATTGTGAAAGTTTTTAAAGATATTTTTTAAAATGTATTTATTGTTTAATATTACAGATTATATCACACCGCCGCCTGCGGCGGCGGTGTGAATAGAATATTTGGTATTATATAAAATATCGGGAATTATTACTGAAATTTTATGGAAAAGTTTTTTGCAGTTATTATATTGTATATTATAAAGCAATGTTAATTTTTTAAAATAAATTTTAGTGTAAAAATGGACAATTTTATATCCCCGCCCTTTTTGGCGGCGGGGATAATAGATAATTTCTTAACAATAATAAGTTTAGGAATAAATACTGATTATAAAGACAGGTTCTGATTTTTAATAGATTTCATTTAGGCCGGAGAAAAGTGAAGGAGGATAGTTTATGCCCAGATTGTTAATTGTAGAGGATGAAGACAGCCTTCGCGAGCTTTATGCTGAAGAGCTTGAAGAGGAGGGGTATGAGATTTTAAGGGCCGAAAATGGCAAGGCTGCTGTAGATCTTGTCCAAAAGGAGCCTTTTGATCTTGTCATCATGGATATACGTATGCCTGAAATGGACGGTATTGAGGCCCTGGGCAAGGTTATATCCATGAATAAAAAGATACCGGTTATTATTTATACTGCCTACTCAAATTATAAAAGTAATTTTATGACATGGACAGCAGATGCATATCTTACAAAGTCATCCAATCTTGATGAATTGAAGGATAAAATAAAGGAACTCCTGCTTGTGAAAAAATAATTATTCAGGGATGGCCCTCCTGTCCCTGGAGGGGGCACGTAAAAGGAACACTTGAGTAAGTAAATGAATCAAAGTATTAAACAACCGTTTATATTGTAGAGCCTGCAAAATATTTGCGGAACAATATGACGGAAGCAGAAAATAAAATTATCAGAGTGATATTAAAAAACTCGTGCCCCCTTTGGGGGACAGGGGGAAAAGGATTTGAAATAACTATTTTTATCCTAACATTCTGGAATGAGCAATAAATAATTATTCAGGATAAAAGGTACATCTTGATGTGCCCGATTCCCATACTGTGACTGATTCTACCTCAATATCGTTGTTGAATTTTTTCAGTTCCTTTGATGTTTCATTGCAGATAAATTCTGCAATAAGCTCTGAACTGGGGTTAAGTATGTCAAAGGGGGGGATTTCGTTTATGTTTTTATGATCAAGAAATCCTGTTATCTTTTTCAATATGGTTTTGAGATCATTAAAGTCGATTAAAAGGCCGATATCATTAAGTTCCCGTCCTTTAACGCTCAGCACAACCTTCCAGTTGTGGCCATGTATATTTTCGCACTTCCCCTTATATCCTCTAAGCTGGTGAGCAGATGCAAAAGTGTCTTCTACTGTAAGTACGTACATTTTGTCCTCTTTGTTTTAATAGTATATATATTAGTAACAGAAAACCTTCAAGCGTTACCATTTATATAAATGATGCCAGTGTTTTTGATATTTTTTCTATCTCCATCTTTGTGAGTGTGGGGTAGAGGGGGATAGAGTATAGTTTTTTTGCAATACGGTCGCTATTGGGGTAATCAAAACCCTTATAGTCAAGGAGAAGGTGAAGCGGCGCAGGTACGGCTTTGACAATCTCAATTCCGCTTTTTCTCCAGTATTTTTCAACCCTATCTGCTGGAGCATCGAATATTACCGGGAAAGTCTGATATCCGTAATCGGGGCTGAAGGGGAGGAGTGTTTTATGAGATGTGAGGCGTATCGATTCATGGAACTTGTTTGCGATTTCCCTTCTTCTCTTTAGAAAATCTTTAAGTTTTATAAGCTGCGATATTCCCATGGCTGCCTGAATATCTGTAAGTGTGAAGTCGTAATTGATTGTTTCCTCTTTGTAGCCCCGCAGTTCCCTCATGGCGGAAAAGTATCTGGAATTATTTGTTAAAACTATTCCTCCATTCCCTGTGGTTATTGCCATTGACGGGGCAAATGAGGCAACTGCAAATGTTCCGTATGATCCTGCATGGGATTCGTTGTATTCTGTTCCAATTGAGCATGATATATCCGCAATTACCGGAATATTTATATCCTCAAGTATGCTTTTGTCAAAGTGGTAGCCGAATGTATCACATATTATTATGGCTTTGGTTTTCTCAGTTATACTGCTTTTTATCTGTTCAGCTGAAGGGAAAATTGAGTTTGAATCTGTGTCGATTATTACAGGCTTCCCCCCTGTAATATGCATGGCGCTTAAGGGGGACTGATTCATTATTGAAGGTATTATTACTTCATCATCAGCTGTAATTTCCAGAGATTTGAATATGAGGATATAGGCGGATGTGAGGGAATTTACCGCAAGGGGGTATTTAAAACCTGTAATATCGCAGAATGCTGATTCAAAGGTCTTTACTGAGCTTCCTGTATTTATTTCGTCATGGATAAGGCAGTCAAGCACCCCTTCCAGCTCTTTTCTGGTAATGGTGGGTTTATTTGATACAATTTTCATTTTACCCTCTGGTCTCTGGTATCTCTTTGAATACAATAATAGCTGTTGAACTATAATCATTATTAATAGGGCGGCAGGTCAAGGATTTTTGCGACATAAAAAAAATAAGAATTAAGACTGACAGGGGTAGCGCCGATATAATTAACAGGTGTTTATATGTTGGAGGTATAAGATGAAAAGTTTCCGGAAAAATATGATTATTCCTGTTGCCGGAGTAGCTATAGTAATGTTTCTTGCAGGGTGCACACCCGGAAAAGCGCAGACCAGGGGTAATGACTATAAAGGGAGTTTCCAGACTGAAAGTTTTGAAACTTTTGATGCAAGGGGGGGGAGCAGGGATGACCAGATACCTCCATATAACAGGGTTCAGAGCGGCTCTGATGACCAGAGATACGGGAATAATAACCGCAATAATAACAGCAGTGATGTCAGGAATGACAGAAACAGCTATAATGACCGTGACAGCAGGGTAAGCAGTGACAGCTATTCCGATGCACCTGCCCGTAATGATTTTCAGCAGATTCCAGCCAGGGAGAATCAGGATTTCAGAACAGTTAATGTGAGGAATTCCGGCGGGGCGGGAAGCGAATTCCGTGAAGACCGCTTTTTCCAGCAGGGACCCGCTTCATGGTACGGCAGGGAATTTCATGGGAAGACTACTGCTTCAGGTGAAAAATTCGATATGAATCAGCTTACAGCAGCTCACAAGACACTCCCCTTCGGGTCAATTGTTGAGGTAAGGAATCTTGAGAATGGAAGAAGCGTAAGGCTTAAAATAAATGACCGGGGCCCATACAGGGGTAACAGAATTATTGATGTTTCATTTGAGGCGGCTCGCGCTCTTGATATGGTTAGAGCCGGTGAAGCGAGTGTGGGGATTAATGTAATTCATATGGGTGATAACCGTACAGCACAGAGCGGCGCAGGGAGCAGTTTTGTCGAGCCGGTTTCAGACAGAGGATTACCTGTTAATGTGAGCAGGTACGATTCCGCTCCCAGGTATGACAGTTCTGCTGTGTCATCATCAGATGTTAAGCTTCAGGCTGGCGCTTTCTATTCAAGGCGCAATGCTGAGAATCTGAGAGATCAGATACAGAGTATGACAAATACGCCTGTAAGGGTTATACAGGATGGTGATTTCTACAAGGTCCGTGTTGAAGGGCTTAGAAGCAGACATGAGGCGGAAAGGGTTAAAAATACCCTGTATAATTCGAATATATCATCTTTTGTTGTGGAATAAATTATTAATAATAATTATAGAAAGGGGCTATCTCAAAAGTTTTCTTTATTTGTCATTCCGGTTTTGCAGTTGCCTTTTATGCAAATACCGGAATCTCATGACTGAATCAGTTCTATGAGATACCGGCATTTCGCTTCGCTGCAGCCGGTATGACAAAAAGTACTTTTTAGAGATAGTACCCTCTTTCAGTTTTTAAGTCTGCTATTTGATATTACTTCTCAGTTTCTCCAGAAATTTATTCATCTCATCATAATCCCTGTCTTTAATAATATGAGTAAGATATGAAAGCTGCTGGTTAATGCTTTCAATCTGCTTAAGGGTGTAGGGGTTGAAGAGAATTTCTGAAACAAGGTAGTCGTCTTCTGAGAGGAGTCCCCTTGTTATCTCCATGTGCTTCCGGAAAGTTGTTCCAGGGGCGTCAATTTTTTTCATGCATGCGGCAAATACCAGGGATGATGCAAATGGTGTTGAAAGGGAATAGGCTGTAATCTGATCATGCTCATCAAAGGAGTAATCGTAAATATTAAGCTTAAGCCGTTCAAAGAGCTGGCGGAAAAAAGTTTTCCCCTCTTCATCAGACTCTGTAATGATAATGGCATTTTCATTGCTCAGGTCTCTTACATTCCCGAATGTGGGTCCGAACATGGGGTGAGTTGAGACATACCTGAGCCCGGAGTCTTTGTAATATTTAAAGAGCCCGTTTTTTACTGAAGCAATATCGGAAATAATGCAGTTTTCCGGGATAAGAGGGATAATGGTGTTGAATACCTCCTCCGTTTTTTCCAGGCTCACACAGTTGATTACCAGGTCAGGTTTAAATTCCTTTATCTCTTCAATTTTAAGGCATCTTTGAACATTGATAAAAAATTTCATTTTTCTGGGATCTGTGTCAAAGACCGCCAGTTCGTGGTCGTGGCATAATTCTTCTGTGAGCCAGCATCCCATTTTGCCGGCTCCTATAATAAATATCTTCATTTTAATGATCTCCTTTATTTATTCCTGATTCTCAACTATTTTTTCATTGTAGCATCCCAGAACTTTTAATCCCGATGTCTGCTTTTCCGCTTTTTCCAGTGTTGCCGTAATTCCTGAATCTTTTATTGATCCGTCAAAATCGAGAAAGAAAGAGTAGTTCCCCGGCTCATTTGGGATTGACTCAATCCGTGTAAGATTTATCCCTGCTTTTGCAAAGAGTTCAAGTATACCGAAGAGGGTCCCCGATTTATGCTCTGTGGTAAAAGTAATGGAGCACTTGGTTCCGTCCTCGGGATTTTCCTGTTTTGAAAGCACCAGGAATCTTGTCCTGTTTATATTTGAATCTTCAATGTTTTCCTTGAGTATTTCAAGGTTATAAAGCCGCGCTGCCAGTCTGCTTGCTATACATGCTGCACCCCTGGGCTGCTTTTCAGCAAGCATTCTTGCAGCGCCTGCTGTATCGTAAAAGGGTACAAGGGTGAGGTTATTTCTGGATAAAAAGCGTCTGCACTGGGCCAGTGCCTGCGAGTGGGAATAGACCTCCCGTATCTCCCTGTGATCTGTGCCGGGGAGCATCAGGAGTGAATGGTGGACCGGCAGGTCTATTGCTCCGATTATTTTAAGGTCAGTATTTATGAGGAGTTCATTTACAGGTCCCACAATTCCGCCCAGGGTGTTTTCAACAGGAACAACTCCGTAGTCGAACATGCCGGAATTAACCCCTTCAAAAACCTCGTTAAAGGTTGTGCATGGAATTGTTACAAAATCTTTATTCCACTGCCTTGCCGCTTCTTCACTGTATGCCCCATGTTCTCCCTGGAATCCTGTAACAACGCAGTCCCTGACCTGGAGTTTTTTGCTGAATGAGAATATTGTTTTGTAAAGGGATTCAGTAAATTCCGAATCTATAAGGGCATTGGGATTATGCTTGAGTCTTTCCAGAAGGTCCTTCTCCCTTTCCAGGTCTTCGATCTGGTTTTTGAATTTTTTTGCCAGAAGAGCCTGCTCCATGCGGTCATTAAGCAGTTTGAGTATTCTGGAGTCGATGAGGTCAATGTTGTTTCTTATTTCATTCAGTTTCATTATTATGCTCCGTATATTTTAATTATAGGTTTTGTTTACTAAATAGAGATCTGCTGCAGCTATTGCAGCGCATGCTTCAAAAATTACCGGTGTGCGGAGTGTTATGCATACATCGTGGCGCCCCTCAACTTCAAGTTTTTCCACAACACCGCTTTTAAGATTTACTGTTTCCTGCGCTTTACCTATACTCGACGTGGGCTTTACTGCCACACGGAAAACCAGGTCATTGCCGTTTGTTATGCCGCCATTTATTCCACCTGCGTTATTTGAGGAAGTTTTCCCCTCAGGAGAAATTATGGGGTCATTGCACCGGCTCCCTTTCATGCGGGCCGATTCAAATCCTGCGCCGAATTCTATACCCCTTACAGCAGGGATAGAAAAGACAAGGCGGCTTAAACATGATTCCATTGAATTAAAAAAAGGTTCACCCAGGCCGGCCGGTATCCCCGCCGCTGTTACTTCCACTATGCCGCCTGCAGAATCCTTTTCCTCAATCATCTTTTCAATAACACCTGCGTAATCCTTTTCACCGCCGATTTCAATAATTCGGGAGGAGATTATTACTGAGGGGAGAATTTTTTTTGCCAGAGCACCTGCTGCTACAATCCCCAGTGTAATCCGGCCCGAGAAATGTCCGCCCCCTCTTGGATCGGTGTATCCCTTATATTTTATCATGGATGTAAAATCCGCGTGCCCCGGTCTTGGTATCTCCCTGAATTTGTCATAATCCCCAGATCTGGTATTGCTGTTCCGGAAAAGGAGAGTCAGGGGCGCTCCTGTTGTGCGGCCCTTGTAGACACCGCTTAAAATTTCAGGGATGTCGCTCTCCTGGCGCGGTGTTGTCCCTCTGGCGCCCGATCTTCTTCTTGCCAGGTCAGGCTCCATGTCATCTGCTGAAAATTCAATCCCCGGCGGCACACCGTCAATTGTAATCCCTACGCCGCTGCCGTGGGATTCCCCGAAAATAGATAGTCTGAAAATAGTCCCGAAACTGTTCATTCTGTTTTTACTCCTGCTTTCATGATATCATTGAAAAAGAGCGGGTATGACTTGTTTACCGCTTCAGCATCCTCTATAGAAACAGCCCCTGATGCACCAAGGGCCGCGATTGCGCATGCCATTGCTATTCTGTGATCCCCCCTGGATCTGGTGCCTCCGCCATGAAGAGGAGATTTTTTAATAATCATTGAATCCCCTTCTATAGTGATTTCCCCGCCTATTGCTGCCAGTTCCTCCTTAATAGTAACAGATCTGTCTGTCTCCTTATGCTTAAGTCTGTGCACCCCTTTTATCTCTGTTGCACCGCTGCAGTAGAGGGCAAGGGCCGCAAGGGGGGGGAAGAGGTCGGGGTACTGGGAAGCGTCAAAGGTAAACCCTTTAAGGGGGCGTTTTTTTACTTCAACTGAATCCCCCTTTATTATTAAATCAGCCCCGGCAGATTTAAGCGCCTCAATCACAGCCATGTCGGGCTGAAGGGATTCTGTGTTAAGACCGGAAACTTTTATATTACCGCCAATGGCGCCCGCGCAGAGGAGAAATGCGGCGCCGCTCCAGTCCCCTTCGATTTCTATTGCTGCAGGTTTATATTTCTGCCCCCCCCTGATTCGGAATTCCCTGTAATCAATGTTTTCCACCTCAATCGAGAAGGCCTTGAGAATCTTTATAGTCATATCTATGTAGCGTCTGCTTGTAAGATTATTTACTTTAATTACGCTGTCATCTGCTGCAGCAGGGAGAGCCATGAGAAGGCCTGTAAGAGCCTGGGAGCTTATGCTCCCGTCAATTTCTGTTTTGCCCCCCCTTAATGCGGATGTTATTTTAATTGGCGCATAACCATTATTTGAAGTTACTGAAGCTCCAAGATCTGCCAGTTCCTTTTCGATCAAAGAGACGGGGCGCTTAAGCAGGGTTCCCTCTCCACTGAGGGTCACCGGTTTCCCTGCAAGTGCTGCAATAGGCGTGAACATGCGTATTCCAAGTCCCGACTCTCCGCAGTTGAGGTTCCCCTCTTTTATATCCATTCCCCCTGTAATAATTACCAGATCAGATGAACGCTTTACCTTTGCACCCATTGCTTCTATTATTTTAAGGGCTGCAATAGAATCGCTGCAGTATGATGGATTTATCAACAGGGAATCCCCCTCTGCAAGGAGGGCTGCTGCGGCTCCTCTCTGCATTTCACTTTTTGAGGCTGGTGCTTTTATTGTACCCCTTATTTCAGAGGGATAGACGTATCTCTTCATGAATAAGCTCCATAATTTTTTCAGGTTCCATGTCAGATGATACCAGTACATCAGAGGCATCTGCATAGAGGTCTCTTCTTTTGCTGAAGAGTTCCCTTGCTGCGGCAAGGGGATTTCCGGTATTAAGAAGGGGCCTGGACCTGTCATTTATTCTTTCAATTGAAGTTTCCAGGCTGCTGTAGAGCCAGAAACAGGCAGTGCTGTTTTTCAGAAATTCCCTGTTTTCATTATCAATTACTGCTCCCCCTCCGCAGGAAAGGACCAGATTTTTTCTCCCCTTAAGTGAAAGGAGAATTTTTTTCTCCAGTTCCCGGAAGGCGGATTCGCCGCATTCAGAAAAGATTCTTTCAACAGGGATGCCGATACTTTTTTCAATTTCCGCGTCACTGTCTATAAATTCATAGCCCAGAGATTCTGCAAGGAGCTTCCCTGCTGTGCTTTTACCGCACCCCATAAATCCTATAAGTGAAATAATACCCTTTTCTTTATTGGCTCCATTCAGTGATTTCTCCATCTCCCAATATTCGGGCCTGAAGCCGAGAAAGTGTTCACATGCAGGTATGGCCTGGTTGATAAGCCATTCTCTACCGTCAATAAATGTGAGGCCCATTTCCCCGGCTATTTTCCTGTAGTGTGAATTTTTATATGATGCATCCAGGAGTATTGAGCCAGCTCTTATGCCTGAAATATCAAGCGGTTCAGCCTCATAGGGGAGTGTTATTACAATAATTTGAGCCTCTGCCATAAGCTGCTGCAGATTATTCGTTGAGTCAAATGCGGAGCCTGTGAGCTTTGCCGCTCTTTCAGCTTTATCCATGGTGCGGTTGATTATTGTTGCATGAGCCCCCTCTTTTGCAAGACCGTATGCGGCTGATATTCCTGCGCCTCCCGCTCCCACAACAAGGGCTTTTTTGCCGGCAAGGGTTCCGGCATATTTTTTCAGGGATTCTGTGACCCCGTAATGGTCTGTGTTGAATGAGTAAATTCCATGCTCACCCTTTACAATAGTATTAAGGCTCCCGGTTTTAATTACATCTTCACTGGAACTGCTTATTAGCGGCACCATGCTGTTTTTAAAAGGGGCTGTAACATTTATTCCGGAAAAGCCCAGGTCTGTGAAGAGTGCCATTATTTCACGGGGGGACCTGGCTGCAATCTTCACATAGCGGGCATTGATGCCTCTATCTTTAAAGAGCCCGTTAAAGATGGCAGGGCTTTTGCTGTGCATCACAGGGTTCCCGGCCACTCCGAATAATTTAATCCCCTCTGTCATTATGCTTCCTTAATCATTTTTATTATTGCTTTAATTTTATCAGCTTCAATCTGCCCCGGGGCTGTTTTTTTCGCGTCTTCAGCAGAGGCGTATGTAAATGGCGCTCCAAGGAGGGGGGCGGCAATTCGTGTAATTTTTCCCGCATCACCCATGCCGATTGAAATAAGGGGCCTGCCGAAACTGTAAAGGGCAAGGAGACGTGCCGCATCCTCAGGGCTATGGGCCTGACATGCAATTTTTGCAACATCCGCGCCGCTTTCAAAGCACCAGGTTATAAGCTGCTCCAGCTCCCTCATTACAGGGGTTTTTTCATAATCGTGATAGGAGACTATTACAGTGCATTTATTTTTTTTTGCTGCTTTAACAATTTCATTTTTAAATTCATCGCTGTTTTCTACTTCAACATCAACCATGGATGCGCCATTTTTTATGGCTTCAATTATTATTTTCTTTCTTTCATCTTCATTCATTTTATCATTACGTCTGCATGTGACAATTGTCCGGGCCTTTACTGAAAACAATCTGCCCAGATCTTTTTTGTCAAAATCTATTCTGTCCAGTCTAAGTTCTGCAAGTTCAACCTCTGCAAGAATATTAACCGCTTCATCTGCTGTTACATCAGCTATGCTTAAACATATCATTCTGCTGCTCCTGAAACTATATTTTCTCTAATCAGATTTTCAATTTCATTTAAGGGGATCCCTTTAATTAAAGGATTACCTGCTCCTCTCAGGAGAACAAAGTTTATTGATGAGCCCTCCTTTTTTTTGTCCCCTGCTATTGCTCTAATAAGTCCATCAATATCATCATCCCTGATAATCCCCTTAAGCCCTGATGGGAGGCCGATATATTCAAGAAGGGATTTTATATCTCTCCCCTCATTTTCACCCATAAGGCCCATCTTTGATGAGAGGTCGCAGATGAAGCCCATACCTGCTGCAATGGCATAGCCGTGATCCATCCCTGTAACTTTTTCTATTCCATGCCCCACTGTGTGACCCAGGTTGAGGATTCTCCGAATGCCGCTCTCCTTTTCATCCTCCTCAACAACTGAAGCTTTGAATTTTACGCATCTCAGTACAGATTCGTGGATGGCGTCATTGTCCCTGGCAAGGATCTTATCCCGGCTGCCGGAGACATATTCGAAGAGCCCCTCTTTGTCGAGACATGCGGTTTTTACAAGCTCAGCTATGCCGTTTATAAATTCATGATCAGGGAGTGTGGAGAGCATTTCATGATCGCATATTACAAATTCCGGCTGGTTAAAAAGGCCCAGCATATTTTTGAGCCCCTGAAGATTTACACCGTTTTTCCCCCCTACGCTGGCATCAACCTGAGAGAGGAGTGATGTTGACACAAAGCCGAATTTAAGACCGCGCATGTAAACTGATGCAGCAAAACCAGCTATGTCGCTTACAATCCCGCCCCCCACGCCGAGGATAAAGGTGTTTCTATCTGCTCCAAGCTCTACAAGTTCAAGTGCAATCTTTTCCACAGTGGCAAGATTTTTTATCCCTTCACCTGTGCTGATAACTATTTTTCTGTAGGGTGCAAAATACTCTGAATAGTGAAAATCCAGGTTTGTATCAGTAATTATTACTGTATTTGAGGGGGGGGCGTATTTTTCAATATGCCTGATTGTTTCCCCTATATAAACAGAGGAAATCCTGCTCCCCAGGTTTATATCAATTTTTTTCAATCTGCTCCTCCGGACTTTTTTCAAAAATATTTTCAGCCATAAAGTTTTTCAGTTTAATTACTTTGTTCATAATACTTTTAAACTGCTCCGGTGTAAGCTGCTGATCCGCGTCGCTTTTTGCTTCAAGGGGATTGATGTGCACCTCCAGAAGCAGGCCGTCAGCCCCTGCTGCAACTGCTGCAAGGCTCATGCTTTCTATAAGGCTCACTTTCCCTGTGGCGTGTGAGGGGTCCACCATAACCGGAAGGTGGGTAAGCTCCTTTATGGCCGGTACAATACTCAAATCCAGGGTGTTCCTTGTGTATGTTTCAAAGGTTCTTATCCCCCTTTCGCATAGTATCACATTTGGGTTACCCTCTGCAAGTATATATTCAGCACAGTTAAGCCATTCTCTCAGTGTGGAGTACATTCCCCTTTTAAGGATTACAGGCTTATCAGCTTTTCCAACCTCTTTAAGGAGTGAGTAGTTCTGCATGTTTCTTGTCCCGATCTGGAGAATATCCGCGTATTCGCATACCCATGTAACATCCCTGGGGTCGATTACTTCAGTTACTATGGGGAGCCCTGTGAGGTGTTTCGCCTTTTCCAGTATTTTAAGGCCTTTAAGGCCCAGGCCCTGGAAGTCGTAGGGGGAGGTTCTCGGTTTAAATGCGCCGCCGCGGATCATGTCTCCGCCACCTGCTTTTACAGCTTCTGCTGTTCTAAGGGTCTGCTCTTCGCTTTCCACACCGCAGGGGCCTGCAATAACAACAAAATCTTCCCCGATAACTGTGTTCCCTATTCTGATCTTTGTCCTTTTGCCTGAGTTTTCAAGTTGAACTAGTTTGAGATTCTTCATTTCTTTTCTCCATTTAGATTGGTCCCTGGTAATAAAAAAAGCCCTTTGAGTTTTATCAAAGGGCTTTTCAGGTATATTATTTCTATGATAAAACTATATTCACATTATAGTGCCGTTGTAGTAAAAATAAAAATAAAAAAATCCAAAGCCGGAAGACTTCAGGTCTGCTGAAAATTTTGCGTTAAAAAGCTGTGCTGCGGAAGCTTTCATCAGTATAATTATTTCCTTTTTTTTATTTTTGTTACTGATACTGACTAAGTGGTCAGGTTGATTATTGTGTCAAGACTTTTTTTGACTCAGAATGTTTTTTTTGTTTTTTATGAATCGAGTTTAAACCTTACAGGTAAATGTATAAGGCAGGGGATAGGATTCCTTTCAGTATCCCTTGCTGGCCTGAACCTGATGCTTTTTGACCAGGCAATTACTGCTTTGTCGAATTCTTCCCCCAGGGACTGAACTACGCGGCTGTATACTACTGTACCTCCATTGTCAATTGCCAGTTCAATCACAACAACACCCTCTATTTTTCTGCTTCTCATTGAATCAGGATAGGGTGGGAGGGCATTGAATCGGGGAACCGGGGGTACCGGGAACCTGGATGCAAATTGAGAAAGATCCGGTTTCTCCTCCTGCGGTATATCCGACACTTCATCGGCTGGGTTGTCATTTACTGTAATATCGGGTTCTGTTATCTTTTCCGGTTCAGGGATATTTATGTCTATTATAGTAAAATCTTCAGCCTTTAAGCTGTTGAACCCGGAGAGGTCTTCTGTCCATGATACAGATATAATAATAACAAGCATAATAGTGAAGCTCAGGGAGGACCATGCAAATACCGGGCGAAGCGCCATAAATCTTGAAGCTGTGGAAATCGTTTGTTTCATTTTCAGTCCCCCCCTTTTTTTCTGCTCACCAGGGTGATGTTGTAAAGCTCCGCGCTGCGCAGGGTTTCCATTACACTGTTGATTCTGCTGTAGTGGACATTTCTGTCTGCAATTATGAGTGCCTTTGTTTCAGGATTAACTGCTATTCTGTAACCTGCATAGCCTGCCAGGTTTTCCAGGGTGTCGCTTTTATTGTCGTAAAAAATCTCCCCCTTTGAGGTTACCCAGATGCTGAGCGCCCCCCCTGCCTGGGATTCCATTATTCCCGATTCAGGGAGCTGCAGCGGGATCTCCTTTTCCATGTCAACAATAGCTGAGAGCATAAAAAATATTAAAAGCAGAAAAGCAATATCTGCCATGGTGGAGAAGGGGACTCCGGAATTTCTTCTTTTTTTTCTGCTGATTTTCATTATAGTCCTGTCATATCATCTTTATTGAAAGCTTATGCGCGCCTGATGATTTTACTGAGTCGATTATGTCAATTACACCGGAGTATTCAGCTTCAGCTTCAACCTGTATAATTACAGCTCCATCCTCTACTATGCTGATAAATTCCTTAAGCCTCTCCTCCAGCATTGTTATCTCAATTTTTTTCTTCTCTACTTCAATCGATGAGTCTTTTTTTAGTTTAATAAAGAAGAGGTCAGATGATTTCATGGTTACGCTTTTTGTGCTGTCAGGGAGAACCAGGTTTATCCCTTCACGGAACATGAAGGCTGATGATATCATAAAAAATATGATAAGGAGAAAAGCTATGTCCGACATGGATGACCAGGAGCTGTTCTCGCTTTCCCTTCTATTTTTGCGGATTTTCATCTGTTTCCTCAATTATCTTTTCAATGAGAAGGCCTGAGAGCCTTTCAGTGTCTGATACAAAAATATCAACCCTGTGGCAGAAGAAGTTGTAGGCAAGGAGTGTGGGTATGGCAACAACAAGGCCTGCTGCTGTTGTAAGGAGAGCCTCCTCTATCCCCCCTGCAACGATTTTTGCATTAACCTGGTCAGCTGCAGCAATGTCGGCAAAGGCGGATATCATACCTGAAACTGTTCCCAGAAAGCCGAGCATGGGTGTGAGGTTCCCCAGTGCGGATATTACATTTAAGCCTCTCTCCATTGTGGCAACCTTTGCAGAGCCTGCCACAGAGAGTGATTTTTCAACCCTTTCGATACCCGACTTTCTGTGCTTCAGTCCATTGAGTAAAACAGATGCTGCCAGATTGTCTGCTGATGAGCAGAATGTTTCTACTGAGGAAACTGTTCCATTCCCGATATTTTTCTCCAGGTCATCAACAGCTTCCCTGCCGGGGATTCTCATTTTTCTGAATGCAATTCCTCTTTCAATAACAAAGCCTGCTGAAATAGCAGCAAAGAGGAGTATGGGCCACATGAATGGGCCCCCTTTTCTAAAGAGGGTGTAGAGGCTCTGCTTAATTCTTACAGGTTCATTGTTTTCCTCAACACCTGCGCTCTGGTCGAGTGCGTTTTCTACAGCTTCTTTGCTCCCGGCATCGCTGTTTGAGGATTGAGCGGTGAGGGGGATTGAGTTAAGCGAAAGAAGAATAAGAAATAATATGGTCAGTGTTTTAATTTTCATCGGTTTTCCTGTTAAATCGGATAATTTAGGTTTGAATATAGCTTTTCGTATCAAAGTAAATAGTCAAGAAAATTTGTAGTTTTTTGTAGTAATTTTCAAATTGATGCAGCTTTAGAATAACTCCTTATTCATGTCCGCTTTAGCTGAATCAGTATTTTTTTATTTCATCTTTGCTCAGGTTTTCCCATTGTGAACCATCGCTGTTGCCGGCTTTTCTGACAAGGAGAACCGATCTGCCATTGAGAAGAACAGTTTTGACTTTATCTTTCAGTATTACAGAGTCTTTATGAGGCGGGATAAAGCCTGTTTCTGTTGAGATTAAGTCAATCTCATCCCTTGTAAGGAGTATTTCTACAGTAGTATTTCTTTCATTGTCAGCAAAGTCTATCCATCCTTTGAATCTGCCGTTGCTGCCCTGTAGCCGTAATCCTGTACCTGCAAGTGCACCAATTACTCCTCCGCCAGTACCGCCATGTTCTGAGAGATGAATTTCTGATTTATCTGCCAGGGTGTATGCCTCTTCCTTTGTAAGAACAGTTTCTGTTGCATCAATTCCGAATTGGATCAGTCTCTCCTTATCTTTTATTTCATTGATTACCGCAACACATAGCCCGGGGTCAGAGCCTTCGGCACTTTCAATTTTAAGAAAACCGGAGCAGTATTTTATAACTGCCTCCAGATCATGGCTGTTTATGGAAGCTTTAAAGCACATGGCGCTGTTATGAGAGGTATAGGGAATTTCATCGCAGACAAAAAGCTGATGTCTGGTTATACGGGAGGTGGTTCCTTTGAAAAGTTTTTCTATATCTTTTCTCAGGACTTCAGCCAGGTACCCGGTCCCTCTTGAAGAGAGATTGTCTGTGTCATCGATTGTTACAAGTATATCCATTATAGCTTACCCCCTCTTTTAGGTTTGCGCATGCCGCCTTCATAGAGGATTTTATTCAGGGTCTCATCTGAAAGATTATACCTGAAGAATTTTTGATAGAAGTGACGTGTCTCTTTTTCTATGTCAATAGAGTGTGAATATTCGGGGTAAATAGTTTTAACTGTCCATAAGAGGGCAAGAGGTGTTTCAATTGATCCCGGGTGGCCCCATCTGGATATTCCGTTTGGCATTCTGTAGACCCTGCGGTCTTTTACAGCCTTAACTGATGACCACTGCCTGTTCTTTAAAACAGCATCAACTGTTCCATCCTCGTTAGCTATAATTACATGGGGGTTCCATAACAGCACCTGTTCAATATTGACAAATCGTTCTGCATCAGTAATTCTGTTTTTCCCGTGGGCAGCCACATTGATTACACCTGCAATTTCTGTCCACTGGGCCGATATTCCTGTAGAACCCCCTGTTTTTAGAGGTTCAAGAAAGGAGTGATAGACTCTTACCCTTTTATCCTCAGGTATATCTTTAACAATTTTCCCGGCTCTGCTGATGCAGTCTTTGTAATATTTGATATATTCAAGGGCTTCCTTTTCCCTGCCGATTGCTTTCCCGATAATATGTACCGATTTAAACTGATCCTCAATAGTATCAAAGGATATTACTATATAGGGTATGCCGAGTCTTGTAAGTATATCGGTTTCAGATTTTTTATCTGCTATACTTTCTTTCATGAAAATAATATCGGGCCTTATGCGGGCAATCTCTTCCACGTTAAGTATGCTGCTCTGATTGGGCACTGCGGCTTTCTGTATGGCCGGATTAATTTCGTTAAGGAGGATATCCCTTTTAAGTCCCCGCACTACAGCGGTAATGTCCGTACCTCGCCCCAGCATGGTTACTGCATGTCCTGTGAAGGCATAGAGGCAGGCAATTGATTTTATCTCTTTTTGAATCATGACCTCTCTGCCGGCCATGTCTGTTATTTTTATTATTTCTTTTCCTGTTATATCACTTTTTATAAGTGATGCAGCTGAGAGGAGAAGAAGTACTGTTATAATTTTGCCTGCTTTATTCATTGTGATGACCTCACCTCTTTATTGTTTTAAGGGGCATTATAAAACTCAGGTTCTCCCCCGGCAGATTATTTTTAAAAACTTTAGATGTTATGCTGAATATCCGTTCCATGTTTTTTTCTGATATTATTTCACCCGGCAAACCTGATGCCATGATGTTTCTATTATGCATAAGGGCAATTTTTGCGGGAACTCCCGCATTTTCAAAATAGAATGCGTGATTGGGGGAGTGGGTGGACATGAGTACTGATATTTTTTTTGTTTTCACAAGTTCGGCAATCAGTTCCAGAAGGATAAGTTCATGTCTGAAGTCAAGGTGTGATGCGGGCTCATCCATGATTATCACTGACGTGTCCTGGGCCAGGGCCCTGGCAAGAATTACAAGCTGGGTTTCCCCTCCGCTTAATGTGGTGTAAATTCTATTTTTTAAATGTTCAATCCCTACAGCTTTTATCGCCTCTTCTGCAATATTGTAATCTTCAGATGAGGGGGACGACATGGAGCCTATGTGGGGTGTTCTCCCCATAACAACAATATCAATGACTTTAAAGGGGAAGGATTTATCATGCACCTGGGGCACATATGATATTCTTCTGGCGATTTCACTCTTTCCAAGAGTGGAAATATCTTCACCATGAATAAGTATTGATCCGCTTTTAAGTTTATGATATCCCAGGATGTTGTCAAGAAGGGTGGTTTTGCCGCATCCGTTAGGCCCGAAAAGGCAGAGTATCTCACCTCTTCCCAGGGCAAAGCTGATCTCTTCAAAAACCGGATCGTCATTGTAACTGAAAGAGCCGTTTTTTATCTCAATCACATGATTCATTACCAGTTACCCCCTTTATATTTTTTCAGGAGATAAACAAAGAAGGGGCCGCCGATAATTGCTGTGATTATGCTCAGGGGGATTTCGGTTCCTGTAACAGCGCGGCCGATATTATCTACGATTATAAGGAAAGATGCGCCCAGGGATATGCTGGCAGGAATAAGTATCCTGTTGTCGCTCCCTGCTATTATTCTGCCCATGTGCGGCACAACAAGTCCTATCCACCCGATTATTCCGCAGACACTTACCGCCCCGGCAGTAGCAAGGGTTGCGCAGAATACAACAATTATCCGGTCAAGATTTACATTGATCCCCATTGAGGAGGCTTCCCTTTCCCCCATGGAGAGGACATTTATTCTCCATCTCATGATAAAGAGGCCTGTAATCCCTGCGATTATAGGGATGGAGGATATGGCTATATCTCTGTAGGATGCTGAAGCCAGGCTCCCCATTAGCCAGAATACGATTGACGGCAGTTCCTCGTAGGGGTTTGCCAGATATTTTACCAGTGATAAAAGTGCTGAGAAAATTGATGAAACAATTACCCCTCCAAGTACCAGCATAATTGCCGGAGCTGAATTGTATATTCTCCCTATGGTATAGCTGAAAAAAACCGCTGCCAGGCCGAAGGCGAAAGCGAGAACATATATCATAAGCGCGCTTTTGAAAAAGACAATTCCCAGGGCAGCGCCGAATCCTGCACCTGCACTCACACCCAGCATTCCGGAACTGACAAGAGGGTTCCTGAAGAGCCCCTGCAGCGCAGTACCGCTTACAGCAAGGGCAGCGCCTGCCATCCCCCCGAGTATGGCCCTGGGGAGGCGTATCTGCCATACAATATCCATATTCACATTCCCCGGCTGGTCTATCCCTGAAGAGATCCCCATGTAAAGGGTTCGAAGGGTTTCCATGGGAGAAACGGGATATCGCCCCATAAAGAGTGAAATGAAAATACAGATAATCGGGGCTGCGGCTAAAAATATAATAAGCGCCCCTTTCTGCATAGAAGCGGGGAGCAAAAAGGGGGCGGTCTTTTTATTGTTTGTACTTTCCGGTTTAGAGCTCAATTGATCCCCCTATGTAAAAGGTACGCCCGGGCCCGGGAATAAAGGGGTCTGCGTTGTAGTCGTCCAGGATATTTCTGCATAGTATATAGATTTCAAAATTATCAGCAAACTTTTGAGATATTTTGGCATTAATCATTAGAGGATCGTGAAGCCTTACAGGTTCAAAGTACTTTGTTGAAAAAGGGGTTTCTGCAGGGAAGGGTGCGGGCCGTTCTTTCATGGCATAGGCAACCTGGTTTATTGTGCTGTAGCCCCATAGAGCCACTGTTGTTCCTGTTTTAAATCTGGCCCTTATATCAGCGCAGATCTGGTGAACAGGTGTATATTCAAGGTATTTCCCCTTGTTTACCTTCTCCTCAGGGGTATTGTCATGATTCCTGGTGTGAAGATAGGTGTAGGATAATGTCATTTGAAGATCAGCAGAGGGGATAAGATTTTTAGAACCGCCGGTTATTATTGTTTCTATCCCCTGTGATTTTACTTTTCCCAGGTTTACAGGGGGGTCGATCCCTCCGGAAATTTTTTCTATCCGGTCCTTTACACTGCTTCTGAAATAGTCTATTCTGATTGATCTGCTTTTGTCAGGCCGTGAAAACTCAAGGCCTGTACTGAAGTTGCGCGACTTTTCCGGCTTAAGGGCGTTATCCCTTTTGTCATCAACTATCATGGAGTATTCGCTCAGGTCAGGGAACCTGGTTTTCATTGACCCTGCAGCGCGGAAGAGTAGAATTTCCTCCACTATGTCAAAGGTGAGGCCCGCAACAGGATTGATTGAATCCCTTGTGCCGAGGAGTCCCGGGTTATTCTTAACTATATAGGCGTCATCATACTGGTAAAGGGCTTCCCTGTTTTTAAAGGTGTGAAAAAATTGTGCGTCGTATGATACCCCCAGGGTAAAATTGATCCTCCCCAGTTTTGTTTCATTTTCAACCGCTGCTGTGAACTGTGAGGCGTCAAGACGCTTTACCGGATAGGGGTCAAGGCCGAAGATTGTGGCAGCTGTGGCAGGCGATTTTTCAGCTGACAGGGCCTGTTCGCTTTCATTGTATATGTCGTACCTGTATAGCAGGGCAAAGTTAATAGTATTTATGTCTGAAATTATGACAGAGGGGTAAAGGTTGCCGCCCCATGAGAGGTACTCATTTATGGTTAGAAATGGTTCAAGTGCAGTGTCTGCAAGGGTTGTGTCGCCGGGCCAGTAGTGATCGTTGGAGGCGTATTTCTCCTGCTTCGCGTTTTTGTATGTAACAAAGGCGTTCCCTTTAATTTTTATATTGCTGAATGCCAGATTAATATAGGGTGACAATGACGTATTATGAATTTCGGGCCACACAAAGGATCTGTTTCTGAATGCGGCTTTTTTTATGTTCATGGGGTCTGATGAAATATCAAAAAGGGGATCTCCCCAGGATGTGGCATTGTTCTTGAAATCACTTATCGCGTTATGCTGGTAGCTGTTTGTAAGTGCCTCTTTGAAGCTGTAGTCTGCTGATATTCCTATTTCATTGTTTGTATCAATGTTGTATCCGATTCTTCCGGAAAAACCGTATTTTCTATGCCTTGTATGGTTCCATCTGCCGCTGTCATTGATATAACTGTTAACAGCAGGCATGTTAAGGTCTTCAAATTCAAGGCCGTAAAGGTCGTAGCGGACAAGTTTGTCGAACCACTCTCTCCGCTTCTTTTTGTCCAGCTTTTTAGAAACAGCATAGCCGTCGCTTCTGCTGTATTCAGCTGCTGTTTTAAAGAAAAAATCCCCCAGGGGCGCGCCTGCTGATGCGTTTATGGAAAAGCTGTTATGCTCTCCATAGCTTGTTCGCGCTTCAGCATAGGGGAATGAGGGCTTTCTGGTTATAATGTTTATTATCCCCACCCCGCCGGAAGTCCCGTAAAGCGCTGATGAAGCTCCGCGGCTTACGATAATCTCTTCAATCTCAGAAACAGATATATCTGATATGTCGATGTCTGTTGAATAAACATCATTTACAGGAATTCCGTCAATAAGGATGGTTATCTGTTTCTGGTCAAAGCCCCTGATGCTGGCACGCATATGCCCCTTCCTGTGGGTTCCCACCTGGAGGCCGGGGATATTTTTAAGTGAATCGTCCAGGGTGCGGTCTGAGCGGAGAATAACATCCTCACGCTTTATAATGCTTGTGCCTGTACTCTCCTCTATATTTGACGGGACTCTTTCACGGACAGTAATTTCCCCCAGATTGAATACAGGTCGGCTCTCTTCATCATCAGCATGTAGGGTGAAAGGGCATACTGCAAAGAGGAGGAGAGATGTGAATAATATTCTTAATTTTATTATATTCATTTTTTTGGATAATAATGTATAGAGATAAACAGAGCAGCCTGAGCTGCTCTGTTAAAATAAAAAATTAGCTCTTACCGAAATGCTTGGGAGAAAAGCAAATATCTTCAAGTCTTTTCCCCCTGTCCCCCAAAGGGGGCACGAATTATTTATCATCTTTTGATAATTTAATTCGTGTCATTACTGTAACTACTTCGATATAATTTAAAACATCTTCATCTTTAATCCGCAATGCTGGAATTCCAATACAATTCAGAAGTTTATTTCGTTTTAATACATGGTTCATCTACTTAATCAAGTGTTCCTTGTTGCGTGCCCCCTTTGGGGGACAGGGGGATTACTGTTAAGGTGCTGGAATCCCATCAGCCTCTTTCAAAAAGATTCTCCCTGTTCCGCCGTCACCCAGGTTCGGTTTCCCCAGTACCCAGTCACGTTTAATCTCAAGTGTAATTTCTACAGTGTCATTTTCACTTATTGTAACTGTTGCAGCCCTGTCCACATAAGGGGTGCTGTTTGCTGTCCCGCCAGCGGGGCTGTCTGTGTGTATGGCGTATCGGTCGTATCTGTTTAAAAGATTTTCTCTATTGCCGCCATATGAATAGTCGTAAAATGCTACAACATAATATGTGCCTGCAACAATACCGTTAATTGTAATTTCAGAATCGTTGCTGCTGTTCGTCCCCCTGTAGAGTACAGGTTTGTCCCTTGAACCGTCACCAAGCTCGGAGTAAACATAGACATAATTGATTTTATCCCCGATATCACCGCTTACAATAATTTTTTCCGAGCCTTCAGTATCTGATGTTCCGCCGACATCAGGATACTGAAGCTTATAGGTTGAATCACCAGCATAAGCCGCATAATCTGTTCCGCTTACTAATTTAGGGTAATCCAAAATGTCTGCAGATGTGTTTACAGTAACCTTTAAGTTTCCCTTTGGAAGATCTGAACCGCTGTCGTCAAAGCATGCGAGCTGGGGAAAAACCAGAGAGCATGCTAGTATAAATCCGGTTATTTTTTTCATATAATTATTCAGTTAATTTTTAATTTACTAGAATAATCCGGATCAGCCGCCGGTTTCTTTAAAAGCACCATTAATTGTCATTGTAATTTCGGAATTAATTTCACCTGAGGTTAATACTACGGGTGTAAATGCCGTCGGATCATCTCTGTTAACATTATTATAAATAACATACTCAGAGTCTTTTCTAAAGAGATAATTTTTTGTTAAGTCCCTTTGGTGTTCCCACATGGCAATAAGATAATATGTCCCAGCTGGAATATTAAGAGTAAGAACCTGATTATTGACGATGCTCTCTGCAAGATAATCTGAACCGTATTCTTCAGCTGTAATGGTAAATACCGGTCGTATGCTTTCAACACGGACTTCTTCAGCAGTCATGGCATCCCTTTCCATCTGGAAGGCAGCAAGATAAAGTCTGTTGGTGTCACTTACAGTCCCTAAACCGGTGTAATTGACTGTTACTTTGAGAGTGGCATCTTTATCATCCGACCCCCCGTCATCAAAGCAGCCGGCAAATGTAAGTAGTGCAATTATAAGTAAAGCGAAAATTTTTTTCATAATCAATTCTCCATTTCTATATATTTTAAGGAAATTTTTTTCTCTATAAAGGGATTAAGTCAAGAATTTTAGTAATATTTTGTAGTATTTTTCAAAAAAGTTGAAATTTGTTAATTATTTCAGTATATTGACGTTTTTTCGCTCAAAGAAAGAGCCAGGGGGCGGGAAAAAGAGCATGCCTTTGATTTTTTATATTAAATTTCTGCAGTGCCGGGCTTTGCGTCCGGCTGTGTGAAGGGGTTTTGTCTTATTATTGATTACTCTGCCGCTGCAGGGGGCTGTTCAGTTTATTCCTGAAGATTATCTCAGGTAGAAGAGTAAATAATGCTCCCTGAATCTGTGAAATCGTATTCACCCAGGGGGCTTACCCGTTTTTTAAAATCATCTGACTTGAGTGTTTTGATAAAGGCCTGAACGCTTTTATCAAAAAAGGTGGAGTGAAGGAGCACCATGTCAAAGCTTTCCAGTTTAATTATTTCAAAGGGGAGGCCGAAGAGCTTTGCTGCTGCGATTGTGGCTATCCCTGTATCCGCCTCGCCTGAGAGGAGGGCCAGGCAGACTTCAAAGTGTGTGGATGCTTCAGTTTCGTAACCGGCGATACTATCCCCCTTGATCCCATCTTTTTCAAAGTGGTAATCGAGAAGCACCCTTGTGCCTGATCCCTTCTGCCTGTTTATGAGTTTGAGTTTTCTCTCTTTTATTTCACTGAAGCTTTTTACCTTCTCTTTAAGAGCCGGGCTGCTTATAAAGCCGATTTCCCTCTGGAAAAGGTGTATTACCGCGATTTTTTTATCCTGCATATGTGATTTAATGAATGGGATGTTGTACTCACCTGTTTCAGGGTCAAGGAGGTGGCAGAATGCCATATCTGTAACGCCTCCGGCGAGAAGTTTTATCCCTTCTGTGCTCCCTGTGCTGCTGCTGAAAATATTTACTCCCGGATTTATTCTCTGCATATCATTGAGTAGAATATCGAGTATCGGGTCATTGCTCCCTGCTGCAAGTACGTAATCGCGCTTACCTGTTTTTGGAGATTCTGTTTCTGCAGGCATGTCAACACTGCTCCGGGCGTCAAGCTCAAGCCACTGGTCTACCAGGAATTTCGGGAAAATCCATTTCCCTGTAAGGCGTGTGCAGGGGATTCTGTTTTCCTTAATAAGGGCGTAAACCTGCTTTTCATGTATTCCAAGATAGTCTGCCACTTCCTTTGTGGTCATGTATTCGTTTTTCATTTTGTCCCCGCGGATTAATTCTTCCGGTTTATATATTTATGATAATAGGTTAATTATAGTTATTCTTTTATTCTTCAACTGTTTTTTTACGGAATTTTACTGCCCGATAAATATCTTTTCATCAATTACTGGATGAATAAACTTCTATTTGAAAATATTAACAAATTCATACAAATACAAACAATTATATACTCGTGCAGTATTTTTCTTGACTCATCCCCATTTGCTGCAGCTAAAAAGGGAGTGCATTCAAGGAGAAAAAAATGGAAATAGTATTAAAACCGCTGGGGGTAATTCACTCCCCTTTTAAAACTGTAGAGAATATGCCCATTCAGCCTATGGCAGGGCGGGATTATGAGGCTCAAATTGAGATTTACCCTGAATTTCAGGAGGGGCTTGCTGATCTTGATGGGTTTTCTCATTTATATATAATTTTTCATCTTAATAAAGTTGAGAAATATAAGCTCAAGGTTATCCCCTTTCTTGATACTGTTGAGAGGGGGGTTTTTGCCACAAGGTCACCTGCAAGGCCCAATTCTCTGGGGCTCTCCCTTGTTGAGCTTATATCCGTAGATAAAAATATTCTCAAAATCCGCGGTGTGGATATGCTGGACGGCTCGCCTGTTCTTGATATTAAGCCCTATGTCCCCGATTTTGACAGACATGATAATGTGCGCAAGGGGTGGTTTGAGGGGAAATCTGAAGATGCCAGGACCAGATTCTCCGATGACCGGTTTAAGTAGGCCGGTTAAAGCTGAAAAAAAATAACCGGCAGGAACTCTTTGGTTATATTTTTAATCAGTAATTACTGCTAAAGGTATTTTTTGGTGAAATAATGCTGTTTCAATATCCCCGCCGCCTTTGGCGACAGGGATATTGGAGGATTTTATTTCAAATTGAAGTTAAGGAATTAACACTGATTTTTAATAATATTTTTGAATTATTTTGTAAGCGGATTTTTTGTCCGGAATTATAAATTCGGGCGACATTTCTGCCTTATTAAGTCATTTTAGACATAATAAAGCAGAGGGAGTAATATTATGTGGAAAAGAACTGATCTTGAAGAGATGCTGGATAATCAGAGGGCCTTTTTCTCAACTGGAATAACCAGGGATATCAATAACAGGCTGAATTATTTAAAAAAGCTTAAAGAATCTATCAGAAATCATGAGGATGAAATCTGCGAAGCCCTTTCAAAGGATTTCGGTAAAGCCCCATTTGAAACATATATGTCCGAGATCGGCACTGTCCTTGTTGAACTGGGGCATATAATCAGCCATCTGAAAAAATGGTCTAAACCTCAAAAAGGGAAAACGCCGCTAACCCATCTTCCGGGAAAATCGAAAATTTATGCTGAACCTTACGGCACTGTTCTTGTAATCTCTCCATGGAATTATCCCTTTAATCTTGCAATGGTCCCTGTAATCGGCGCATTATCAGCGGGGAATACTGTTTTTCTGAAGAGTGCAAGTGAAACCCCGGCCACTGCACTGATTATGGATAAAATTTTATCACAGGTATTCCCCCCTGAATGGGTTACTGTTTTAAGGGGGAGTGAGGTTAAGGATTTTGTTCTCGATTTCAAATATGACTACATATTTTTTACCGGCGGCCCCTATGTGGGGAGGATGGTTATGGAGAAGGCTGCAGTGCACCTTACCCCTGTTACACTTGAGCTTGGGGGTAAAAGCCCCTGTATAGTTATGGCAGATGCTGATATGGCCCTTGCTGCAAAGAGGATTGCCTGGGGAAAATTCTTTAACAGCGGGCAGACCTGTATTGCCCCTGATTACCTTTTAATAGAGGAAAAAGCAAAAACGCTTTTTTTTGATGAGATAAGGGGGGCAATTAAAAAATTATACGGGGAGAATCCTGAGGCGAGTCCCGACTTTGCCCGGATAATAAATGATAAACACTGGAAGAGAATTGAGCAGTTTCTGCAGAAAGGTGAAATTATCACAGGGGGCAGATCGGACGCAGGGGGGAGATATATTGAACCTACAGTTATTGACGGCATTTCACCTGATGATCCTGTGATGCAGGAGGAGATATTCGGTCCCGTACTCCCGGTTATTACCATTGATTCAATTGATGATGCTGTAAAATTTATAAATGAAAGGGAGAAGCCCCTTGCACTTTATCTCTTCACAAAAAATAACGGTAATATTGATAAGGTTATTTCTGAAACATCATATGGCGGGGGATGTATTAATGATACTATGATGCATTTTGCAAATGGTCATATACCATTCGGAGGTGTTGGCAGCAGCGGCATGGGGTCATATCATGGTAAGCTGAATTTTGATACATTTACCCATTACAAAAGCGTTTACTACGGAACAGCAAAATTTTTTGACAATCCATTCAGGTACGCGCCTTACACAAAATTCGCAGAAAAGATTATTAAGCTGTTTATGAAGTAGCTGCGGGCATGTAGTTTTATTTTTCAATAATAAATGAGTCTACAGCCTCACCTGTTAAATCAAAGGCTTTAAAAATGAGGCGGTTCTTTTCAATGCTGATTACATGAAAGAGCTGTCTTTCCGGAAAATAAAGACTATAAGCTACAAAAAATTACAAAAAATCTTAATTCAGTTGACTGTCAATTAGATCTTTCCATATTATCAGAAAATTAAGGGATATTGTATTTTTATTATCCGATTATTAAGCTGATTTAAAATCAGAGTTTCAGAGGATTTTTATATGGATAGAATGATTAAAATATTGGCCCTGCAGGCCCTGTCAGTGATGATTACAGCGTCTTTTTCATGTTCACCGGGGAAGGGGGATGGTGAGATAACGGCTGGCCCGGAGGATCGTGTAATTACTGACATGAAGGGGAACCGGGTAGTTGTTCCGAAAAAACTTGAGCGCGTGGCTCTTCTTGGGGGGCCCACAGGGCAGATTGCCTACATTCTTGGAGCGCAGGAGAGGCTTTGCGCTGTTACAGGTTCAATAGCCACATCTGAACTTATTAGAATTTTTGACCCTTCAATAGCATCACGCCCAATAGTACGTACTGTGAGCGGATCTGTAAATGTTGAGGAGCTGATAAAATCGAATGCACAGCTTGTTATTGCCGGCGATACTGACGGTGAGATTGTGCGGAGTAAAACCGGAATAGCTGTTGCATATTTTGACGACAGTATCGGCGACAGGGTGGAGGCAATAAAAAAGGAAATTATGTTTTATGCTTCGGTCTTTGAAGCTGAAAAAAGGGGTGAGGCTTATAACAATTACCTTGATTCAATGATAGCCTTTATTAATGAAAGGATTTCATCAATTCCGGTAAATAAAAGAAAAGTAATATATAACGGCTACAACTCTAACCATCTTGTAACTCTGGGCGGGGACACATTTATGCAGGAGCGGATTGAACTTGCAGGATGTTTGAATGCTGCAAAGGAGATAGGTACTTCAAGTAAACAGGAGGGGCTCCATTCAGGCCTGGGCGAGGTTTCAATGGAGCTTGTCTTGAAGTGGAATCCCGATATTATTGTAATTGATATGGGGAGTTTGGAGGAGCTTAAGAATGACAGCAGGTGGGCTTCAATTAAAGCAGTTAAAAACGGAGAGGTTTACACTCAGCCTGCAGGTGCATTTATATGGGACAGGCCTACTGCTGAGGCTGCGGTGCTCCACCCTTTATGGATGGCTATGACTGCATACCCGGAAAAATTCAGGGACATCTCTTTCCGGAAAGAAATTAAGCGGTTTTATAAGGAAATTTTCGGTTTTAATCTGACTGATAAACATGCACGCATGATAGAAGAGGGGAGCTTCAGGGCTAAAATAATGAAGGGCGCAAAGTCTCAGTAGGGCCCTCCTTGGAGGCTGTTTTAGATAAAAGAGGAAGCTGTGAACAGAATTTTAAGTAAAAGTGAAAAACCGGTTATGACCATACCGCGGCAGGGGAGGATCAGACTTGTTCTGTCTCTGCTGGTGATTTTAGTCTCAATTATATCACTCATGACAGGGCAAATGTATATTCCGCCTTTAACTATAATAAAGATTATTGCCTCAAATTTTATCCCTCTTACCCCGGACTGGTCTCCTACAGTTGAGAGTGTTATTATGAATGTACGCCTCCCCAGGCTTGCTGCAGGGCTTCTTGTTGGTGCGGGCCTTTCTATATCGGGTGCTTCTTTCCAGGGCCTTTTCCGCAATCCCCTTGTTTCTCCGCACATACTCGGTGTTGCAGCAGGCGCGGGATTCGGTGCTGCGCTGGGCATTCTTATGTCGGACAGCCTTGTTGTTATTCAGATTTCTGCTTTTCTTTTCGGCATGATCTCTGTTGCTGCAGCTTATCTGCTGAGCAGGGTTTATCATACATCCCCTGTACTTATGCTTGTGCTTGCGGGGATTATTGTGGGTTCCCTTTTTTCCGCTCTTACTTCTTTTCTTAAATATATTGCTGATCCCATGAACCGCATGCCGGCAATTGTTTTCTGGTTCATGGGTTCGCTTAATAATGTTACAGGTAAAGACCTTTTATATGTTGGACCTGTATTTGCTGCATGTATTACGGCTCTTCTCCTTATCCGGTGGCGCATCAATGTGCTTTCAATGGGGGAGGAGGATGCAAAGGCAATGGGGGTTAATACTGAACTTACAGGCGCTGTTATTATTGTATGTGCCACTGTTATTACCGCAGCTGCAGTATGCATAAGCGGAATCATTGGGTGGATAGGGCTGGTTATCCCCCATATAGGGCGGCTCCTTGTGGGCCCTGACCACAGGTATCTTCTTCCGGTTTCCCTTCTTGTGGGCGCGGGTTATCTTGTTGCTGTTGATACAATAGCAAGGTCAATAATGGTGGTGGAGGTTCCTATCGGGATACTTACCGCGCTTATAGGTGCTCCTTTTTTTGCCATTCTTCTAAGGAAAAACAGGCCCGGGTGGTAGTTATGACAGAGAGAATCAGGGTTGAAGATATATCTTTCACTTACGGCAGCGGAACAGCGGCGCCGGTTTTTGAGTCCCTTTCATTTTCTATTTCAAAGGGGGATCTGGTCTGTTTCCTGGGTCCCAACGGCACAGGGAAGTCAACACTGCTAAAATGTTTAAACGGCCTTCTTAAACCGGAAAAAGGTTCAGTTTATCTTTACGGTAAAAAAATTTCTACTCTTTCAAGATCGGAAATTGCCGTAACAACAGGTTTTGTCCCCCAGTCTCAAACTTCAACATTTCCATTTCCTGTGAGGGATGTGGTAATTATGGGGCGCACACCCCATCTCCCCCTCTTCTCCTCCCCCGGTAAAAAGGAGAGGCAGATTGCAGATGAGGTTATGGAAATGGTGGGGATTACCCATCTGGCTGATAAGCCCTGTACAATGATAAGCGGCGGGGAGTGGCAGCTTACACTTATTGCCAGGGCATTGACACAGCAGCCGGAAATACTTATACTTGATGAGCCCACATCGCACCTTGATATGGGTAACCAGCTGAAGGTTCTGAAATTTGTTCAGGGCCTTGCTCAATCGGGGCTCACTGTTGTGATGGCTTCACATTTCCCTGACCATGCTTTTCTCGGGTCAAGCAGGGTTGCTGTTTTAAAGGACGGGAACATTTTTGCTATGGGGAGCCCTGATGAGGTGGTGACGGAGGCTGTGCTTGAAAAAACCTACGGTGTAAAGGTAAATGTGAGTTATTTTGAAGAAGCAGGGCGCAAGGTATGTGTGCCTGTGATTGATAATTGATAAGGTAAAGTATTGAACCGCGGAATAGGCATAAACCTCAATGAACTGGCAGCTTCAGTTGCTGATTTTGGAACAATTCTCCCTGTACTTTTTGCAGTATCTCTTGTTGCTGATTTTCATATAGGGCCTGCACTAATTTTCCTGGCTGCCTGGTATGCCATAACAGGTGTTTATTTCGGCATACCTATGCCGGTTGAGCCTATGAAGGCAATCGGGGCAATTGTTATTGCAGGGGGGGCTTCGAAGGGGGAGATCGCTGCTTCAGGAATAATTATTGGAGTGCTTTTTCTCCTGTTCGGGATTTTCCGGGTAATGAAATATTTAAGGAAAATTATCCCGCTTCCTGTAATAAGGGGGATTCAGCTTGGGCTTTCCCTTATTCTGCTTAAAACATCCCTTATGTTTTTTAAGGATGACCCTGTTTCTGCCTCAGCAGGTGTTACGGTTATTCTTCTTTTTTTTATTCTTGGCAGATGGCGGGGCGTGCCCGATTTTTCAGCTTTAATAATAATTGCCGGAGGGATAGGATTAACTCTTTTTTATAACGGCATGCCGGAAATAAAAGGATTACACTTTGGTCTGGTTAATTTTTCTCTACCTGATGATTTTATTATATCATCCTGGCGCCTTGTGCTTCCGCAGATACCCCTTACAATAGCTAATGCGATTCTTGCCACATCCCTCCTTGCTGCTGATCTTTTTAAAAAAGATATTACTGATGACAGTCTGTCACGTTCCATAGGTTTAATGAATATTGTTTCAGCCCCATTTGGAGGGTTCCCCATGTGTCATGGAGCAGGGGGGATGGCAGCCCATTACAGGTTCGGGGGACGCACAGGGGGAACAAACATTATTGCTGCTGTAATTCTTCTTATTTTTGCTTTATTTTTTACAGATCCTGCAGCAATCGCGCTTATACCTGCAGGAATATTTGCCTCACTTTTGATATTTGTGGCACTTGAGCTGGGTAAGCATGGACTCAGGAGCCAGGTCCCGGCGCTGTCCGTTGTAATTGCCGTGACAGCGCTGGTCTTCGATATGACTACAGGTTTTGTACTGGGTCTTCTCCTTGCCGCGGCAGGGGAAAAGTTTAAAATACCTTCTCTTTATAGCTAGTTATTACCCGCATCTCAATTGATGCATATAAAATGCCCTCACCCGCACTTCGCTATCGCTTGTGCACCCTCTCCCATCAAGCCTCATTACTACCCACAAGTCGAGATCCATCAAAATGACAAAAGATATTTCGCGAA
>CAZBFP010000031.1:0-40087 GCA_964491265.1 uncultured Leptospirales bacterium
AGAATTCATTCCGCCGGGGGCTTAGCCGAATTAATTGTTCGTTGAAAGAAGTGGACCCGCAGGGCGGGTGAACTGTTAATTCCTCGCACTTCAGATTGCAGCAATTTAATTTCAGCTTTTTAAATTTTTTCAGCAAAAAGACCGGTAACTCCTGCAATTTTCTCATTGACATCCATTAAAATGGAGATTATACCAGGAATATGATAAATTTAGAAGAAATAAAAATTGAAGTTTTAAATAGACTTGCGCCGCTTGAACCTGAAAAAGTTATACTTTTTGGAAGTTATGCTGCGGGTAGTCCCACTGCTGAAAGTGATATTGATCTTTATATTGTTACAAAAGACAATTTTATCCCGCAAAGTTTTAAGGAGAATAGCGAAATTAAGCTTAAAGTATCACAGTCACTTTTTGACTTCAGGATGAAATACCCTGTAGACCTGATAGTGCACACCCTGCCGATGCACCGTAAATTTATTGAAGAGAACAGCTCCCTTGCCAGAGAGATTCAGCAGAAAGGAGTTCATATTTTATGAATGAGTCGGCTAAAGCCTGGTTATCAAGCGCAAAAATGGATCTTGAAAATATCAGATTAATTATAGATAATAAATTTTTAACACCCATATCATGTTTCCATTCTCAGCAATGCATTGAAAAATCCATGAAAGCATTACTTGAAGCTAAAAATGCTCATGTCCCGAAAACTCATGATTTGTTAAAATTATACGCCATGATAATTGATCATATGAAAATTGATATTGATTTGATTATACTCCAAAAAATTAATGATCTGTATATTGATTCCAGGTATCCCGGAAACCTGGGCCTCTTACCAGATGGCAAACCTGAAGTTGCTGAAGCAAAAGAGTTTTATGAATTTGCTCTTCAAATCAATAGTATTCTGACCGATGAAATAAAATAATTATCATAAACAACGGATACCAGTCAGCAGGGATGAATCAAGTTTATAAAATGGTTGGAATCCAGCAGCAGAGTTTATCCAACACTGAATCTAATCCCCCCTTCCTTAAGGGGGGTGCCCGAAGGGCGGGGGGATTTGAAGTCGAGCGAAGCGGGCGGTGAATAAGGATTAGGGATTAAGGATTAGGGATTAAGGATTAGGGATTAGGGATTAGGGATTAGGGATTAAGGATTAGGGATTAAGGATTAGGGATTAAGGATTAGGGATTAGTGATATTTATCCTTAACCCTTAACCCATCACCCATCACCCATCATCCTTAACCCCTAACCTTTCATCTAATTCGTTTGTAAAAAAAATCTTGATATTTGCAAAGCGTTATTGTAAACTGTACATGTGAGTACAGAAAAAACAAACATAACCGCTAATCGTTTCGCTTTGCTGGCACGGATGAATGAAACTATATTTCATACCGGTGACCTGTATAACCTCTGGGGTTTTAAGAATACAAATAATCTTTATACGACTCTAAAAAGATACGTTAAGGCGGGATTACTATATCGTGTTTATAATGGATTATATTCTATACATCCTGTAACTGAACTTGATCCATACCTGCTGGGAATAAAAGCTCTTCATAAATATTCATATGTAAGCGTTGAATCGGTACTTGCTGATGAGGGTATTGTACAGCAGAGTTTCAATTACATCACCCTCATAAGTTCAATCTCAAAGAGATACTCGATTAATGACAATCATTATTATTCCAGACGTCTCCATGACAGGTATCTTCATAATAATGCCGGAATAATTGAAAAAAACGGGGTAAGAATCGCGACAGTAGAAAGGGCGGTTGCGGATCTGCTCTATTATAATCCCGGCGCGTACTTTGACGGTGATGCCCTGATACCATGGGATAAAGTAAAGGCTCTTCAGCAGGTAATTGGGTACAAAATAACCGGTATGGATAGAAGATGATATTACCCGACGCAAAAGACGCGATTCATAAGGCATGGCTTTATAGAATTTTGTCCATGTTTTCTGATAATAATATAATCTCACATTCCCTGTATTTCAAAGGGGGCACCTGCGCCGCAATGCGTGGTTTTCTGGACCGGTTTTCTGTTGATCTCGATTTTGACTATTCAGACTCAGGGCATGATATATCTGTTATTTCCAGCCAGATGGAAGTAATTTTTGAAAAAGCAGGCCTGATGATTAAAGCTAAAAGTGATGTTGTACCCCAATATTTTTTAAAATATGATACTCCCGGAAGAAATCATCGCAATACAATAAAAATTGATGTTACCATGCCGCCGCCTGTATCAAATAAATATGAGCCGGTACGATTGAATGAAATTGACAGGATATTTATGTGTCAGACTAAAGAAACTATGTTCGCTAATAAACTTGTCGCAGCCCTGGATCGTTTTGAGAAAAATGGTTCAATAGCCGGAAGGGATATATATGATATCCATTATTTTTTTATTTCAGGCTATACTTACAATAAAGATGTAATATTTGAGCGGAGAAATATTACAGATATAAAAATATATTTTAAAGAACTGATTGATTTTATCGATAGAAACATTACAGAAAAAATAATTACTCAGGATTTAAATATGCTTTTGCCGTACAAGAAATTCATAATGATTAGAAAAGTTTTGAAATCAGAGACTATCATGCTTTTATCGGATGAGATGAAAAGAGTGATATAAGGGGGGGAGCGATTAGGGATCCTTCATCTTTAATCCATAGCCCTTTATCATTAACCATTTACTCTTAATCAAATAGAAGGATATATTTATGAAAAGATTTTTTGATATTGTTTCATCTTTTTCAGCGATACTGGTTTTATTTCCTCTGCTCTTTCCGGTAATGATAATTCTGCGTTTTACAGGTGAAGGATATATCTTCTACAGCCAGAAACGTGCAGGTAAAGGGGAGGAGAATTTTGATCTGCTTAAATTTGCAACTATGCTGAAAGACAGCCCTAACATGGCGGGCGGAGATATCACTACCGGGAAGGATCCGCGTGTGCTCCCCTTTGGCAGATTTTTACGAAAGACAAAAATCAATGAACTCCCCCAGCTTTTTAATATTTTTAAAGGTGATATAAGTGTTGTGGGCCCATGACCCCTCACTCCAAAGAATTTTGATTATTATACTGAAGAAGTCACAGAAGCTATAAGCAGTCTTAAACCTGGGCTTACCGGTATAGGATCAATAGTATTCAGGGATGAGGAGTCAATACTTTCAAATTCCTCTAAAGCCCCTCTTGACTGCTACAGGGAGGATATTTCTCCATACAAAGGGGAGCTGGAAATATGGTATCGAAATAATCAGAGCTTTATAACTGACATGAAGCTGATTTTTTTAACAGCCTGGGTAATAGTTTTTCCTGAAAGCAGGCTCTATGAAAAAATACTTAAAGGGCTGCCGGAAAGACCCGATTTTTTAGAGAAGGGTTAGGGGTTATTTATTAGCCACAGACTTGTGGAGAGCCCTTCGGCACTTCGGCAGGCTCAGTGCTACGCAAGCTCAGGGTAGCACATGTCGAACTATGGACACGAATGAACGCAGATGTTTTTTGTTTCTAACATCGAATTTACTTCCCCCCTTCCGTAAGGGGTGCTCGCAGAGCGGGGGGATTTGGAGTCGAGCGAAGCAGTCGGTTAATGAATTATTTGCTGAACATATTAAATCTAATCGGAAAGAGACAGAACCTGTTCAGGAAATGCCTCTTTATTGATTGACAAATCGAATTGGTTTACTTAAAGTAACACAAAGTACAGCTTTTTGTAGACCTGGTTCGGTAAAGAATGTGCAGAATATAAAAAAATTACAGAAAATACTTGATAGCCTTGCCGATAGCGATCATTATCTCTTCACTATCAGTGATCTTTCACAGATTTTTCCTGAGTTAAGTTACTCAGCTTTAAAAGCGTTAATCAGCAGATCTGAGCGGTCAGAAATATTAAAAAGAGTATGCAAAGGCATATATATTTATGAAAGGGCTTCCAGCCCAATGGGGATGGTTTTATATCATACAGCATCAAGGTTGAGAGCTGGTTTTTTTAATTACCTGAGCCTTGAAAGTGTTCTGAGCGAAGCGGGAATAATATCCCAGATTCAGATGAACTGGATCAGTTTTATGAGTACAGGCAGAACTGCAATAATTGAATGCGGAAATTTCGGTACAATAGAATTTGTGCATACAAAAAAGAAAATTGAAACATTTATAGACGATATTTATTACGATACAAAATATAATATATGGAAATCAACAGTAAAACTCGCCTTGAAGGATATGAAAAGTACAGGCCGTTCTATGGAGCTTATTGATTGGAGTGCAGTTGATGAATTTGTTTGATAAAACGGTAGAACAGGCTTTGAACAATTTTCCTGAACTTTCACCATTGAGAATTGTGGTTGAAAAAGAGATGTTGCATCATGATATACTTAGAGTGATGAGTGAAGGCGGTTTGTTAAAGAATCTGACATTTATGGGCGGAACCTGTTTAAGAAACTGTTACGGATCTCAAAGGCTGAGCGAAGATCTTGATTTCTCAGGAGGGATAGATTTCAGCAGGGAAGAAATGAAAAATCTAAAAGAATTATTGACCGGATCTTTCATGAAAAAATATTCATTTCGCGCTGATATCTCAGAGCCGGTCAGGGATTCCGGTAACACAGATACATGGAAAATAAAAATTATCACCCGCCCGGAACGCAGTGATTTTCCGGCTCAGCGTATCAATATCGATATCTGCAGTTTGCCGAGTTATGAACGAAGTCCTGCAATGCTTAAAAATTATTACGGTATAGATATGGGGAGTTCCGGAATAATACTTTATGCTGAAACCCAAGAGGAGATTCTTGCTGATAAAATAGTCGCACTTGCTTTGCGGCCAAACCGCATAAAGAACAGGGATGTATGGGATATCCTATGGTTGTATAATAAGAATATAAAACTTAAAGCGAATCTGGTTTACGCGAAGCTGGAAGATAGAAATATTGACAAAAAAATATTTTCTGAAAAACTGAAAAGCCGAATTACTGCATTGAATGGAGGGTTCGATGATTTTCTCTTTGAAATTAAAAGATTTCTGCCGGCTAATCAGATAACCGGTACTATTCAAAGTAGTGATTACTGGACTTATGTTAACTTAGTAATATCTGAATTGTGCAATGAGTTTACAGGAGGGTAGTTGTCAATTCCCCGCAGACTTGTACTGCTTGTACTGCTTGTACTGCTTGTACTGCTTGTACTGCTTGTACTGAGCGGAGCCGAAGTAAGCGGAGCCGAAGTAAGCGGAGCCGAAGTAAGCGGAGCCGAAGCAAGCATGTCGAACCATGGACACAGATTGAACTGAAAGGTATTGGTAATTTATTACCTTCTTGACAAATCATTATTTTAATTTTTAATCAATATTAACTATAAATTTTTTCCGGTAAGAAGGTCAAGGTGGAGTATAATTTTGAGTGGAATAATGAAAAGGCGAAACAGAATTATATAAAACATAAAGTTTTTTTTTCTGAAACCGCTTCTGTATTTAAAGATCCTCTTGCAATAACAATCTTTGATGAAAAGCATAGCGAAGATGAAGATAGGTGGCTTACTATAGGAATTTCCGTGAATGGAAAATGTTATGTTATCAGCCATACTTTTATAAGAATTAGTAATAAAAATGTTATAATACGTATCATATCAGCGAGAAAAGCGACTAAAAAAGAACAGAAACAGTATATGGAGAAATGAAATGAAAAAAGAATATGATTTTTCTAATGGTGAGAGGGGTAAATTTTTTGAAAAGGATGCTCAATTAAATTTACCGGTTTACCTTGAAAAAGATACTTATACTTTTGTTGAGAGTGTTGCTAAAAAGCGTAAAACAGATATTTCAATAGTTGTAAATGAACTTTTAAAAAGAGATATGAAAATAATTGATTATGTAAAAGAGTAAAATCTCTTCTTATTTTACTGGTGTTCCAGTATCAATTGCGGGCAGGACGTTGATAATATACTCCAGGAAGGGTGTCCAACCTTGTGTGGTGAGCCCTTCGGCACTTCGGCAGGCTCAGTGCTACGCAAGCTCAGGGTAACACATGTCGAACCATGTGAACCAGTCAGCAGGGATGAATCAAGCTGATAAAATGGTTAATGTTCATCCAGCAGCAGAATTAATTCAACACCGAATCTACTTCCCCCCTTACTTAAGGGGGGAGCCCGAAGGGCGGGGGGATTAGAAGTCGAGCGAAGCGGGCGGTGAATTATCCAGCTATTGCAGATATGTGTTCATTGTTTCATGCGGATGTTCCTGGTTCAGTAGTATGTTTTTTTTAAAATCTGGTTGACGGTTATTCAGGGTGTAGTTTAAATTAGATATTGTTAAATAAGAATATAGTAATGGTTACCGGGAATGGAAAGAGAGAGTATAAATCATGATGATGAGATTGATCTGATTGATCTGATAAAAAAAGTATGGGATTGGAAGTTTTTTATACTTCTGGTTGTAATTGCAGGTGAGTTGATTTTTATATCTATGTATTATTTCGCGCCGGTTTTATATAAATCCACAGTTCCAATTAAAATAGGTAAAATTGCGAATATTTCCCTTGAACAATATGAGGATTTAGACCGTCATCTGCAGATTTCAAACGGGGGTAATGATAATTATTATCTTCCTTACGGTGAAAAAGCAGGTGAGTACTTTAAAGGCCGGAATATTGCTGATATCGTTTATGTAACTGCTGAGAAAAGTAAAGACAGGGTAACGCTTACTGCAACAGGATTAGATTATGATGAAACAGTAAGCAGTCTTAATTCGTTCAGAACAAAAGTAATAAAAAGGCATGATGAGATATTTAAAAAATCAATAAAAAAATTTGAAAATCTTGAACTGGATAGTGGGAATAAGTATAATATAAATTATACTTATCTTATCACATCGTATAATTATCCTACTCAAGCACTTGGAGAAATATCTACTGTTCAAACAAAATTAGGTGTGAAGTTCGATGTTAATGATAATGATAAAATCGCTCCGGTTTTTCATTCCGGATTAATAAAATACTTAATACTGGTTTTCATTTCTTTTACATTTTTCGGTGTGTTTTCGGCATTTGTACTTGATTATGCTTTTTCAGAAGTTAAAAAAAGAAAAGTAAGTTAATTAGACTATTTGATAATAATAATATTATGGCATTTTATATCAGTTTTTTCATTATATAGAATAAATTCATAAGACAGAATCTGATTAATCAGAATCTGTCTTGCTTTTTTATATATATATATTATAGAGTGATCTAAATATATAAAAAGCATAGCCGGGTTTGAAAAATAAAAATATGATAAAATATGATATGCAAAGAAATGGTAATAAACTTCAAGGGAATGAATAATGTTGCAGAATACAGTAATTTTACCGGTCCTATCTTTAATTATTTCGATTATTGCAATACCGCTGATAATAAAGTTTTCATGCAGATATGGCATATTTGACAGTATCTGCGACAGGAAAATACATAACGGCAATATAAGCAGGCTTGGGGGAGTTGCCGTGTTTACTGCTTTTTTCCCTGCTGCAGCATATTATCTGATCAGTCAGAGCGGTGCAGTAAACTACACCTTTATTGCTGCAATGGCTGTTGCTTTTTTATCAGGTTTTATTGACGATCTTGTAACCCTGCGTGCAAGGTATAAACTGCTGCTGCAGATTGCTGCTGCCTCACTTGCGGTTTATTCAGGATTTGTTATAACTAATGTAAATATTTTCTCGGTTTTTAATATTGAATTCGGTATTTTATCCTATTTTATAACTGTTTTCTGGATTATTGCTTTTATGAATGCGGTTAATCTTATTGACGGCATGGATGGACTCTCCACAGGGATTGTACTTGTGGCAAATCTTTTTGTTATCATTATAGCTACAATGACAGGGAATTATAAAGTGCTCACACTGGCGCTGATACTTGAATGCTCAATTCTCGGTTTTTACATATTTAATTTCCCCCCTGCTAAAATTTTCCTTGGTGACGGGGGAGCATACTTTATTGGATTTATGTATGCTGTTATGCCTCTCATGGGGATCAAAAAATCTGCTGCTCTAACTGTTTTTTTAATCCCCATGGTGCTTATGCTTATCCCTATTTCAGATATATTAAGTGTAATGTATAAAAGATATAAAACAGGGCAGAATATGTTTTTTCCTGACAAAAATCATCTTCATCACAGGCTTATGAACCTCGGTTTTTCAACAAGGGGGATACTGGCTATTGTGTATAGTTTTACAGGAATTCTGGGCTGTTTTGCAATATTACTTGTTGCGGGAAAACCTGAATTAACCCTTTACATGCTCGGTTTTGCTCTAAGCTTTGTGGGGCTGTTTTTTATTACACTGGACAGAGTTGAAAAGAGAATAGAAGGGCTTGATACGGAAATTATTAGAAAAGCAAAACCTTCTTTTGCAGCGGAAAAGAGGGAATCAGTTTTAAGTATTGTCAGAGAGAGAAAGGTTTCATGATTGAATATACGATATCAATTGCCGGTTAATACCGCTATTCATATTGGGATGGCCTGATTCTTGCCTCAGCTCTTATTAATAACTGTAAATATATTTATACTAAAGATATGCATCATAATCAGGTCATTGAAAACCGGTTATAGATAGTAAATCCTTTTCTGGTCTAATTTATCTGGAACTGATCAATAAGGTAATTATAAGTATTATCCCGACCTTTACCAGTATCGACATATACTCTGACTCTTCTTTTAATCTTTTAATACTTGACCGGATCAGTTAATTTTTTTTAAAGTTTATATTGCCTGCTATTTTTCCGGTTTGAGCAGAATATTACTGTTGAGAAAAAAATTACCATGAAAATAGATATTAAAACAAAATTGAAGCTTTCCCCGCTTACTGTAAAGTATCAATCTTTAAAAAAAGATTTTAAAAAGTATCTTAAAGCAGTAATGATGCTTGTTAAGGATGCTTTTCAGATTAATAAAAAAAGATTTATCGCTGTACTGGTTAATTCAGCAGCAGGGATAGGTCTTATGGGTGCTGCACTTGGGGTGCTGCTTCAGTATGTAAAGCAGCTAGAATCGGGCACAATGCTTTCATATTTCGGATATACCTTTAATACAAGGGACGGCTATCTTCTATTTTTTATATCTCTCTCTTCAATGATTCTTCTTATTATAGGCGCGGGGCTGGTGCTTTATGCCAGGATAAAGACAAGGGATATACTGGTAGATTTACACATGCGTTCCCTCCCCAGAGTAGCATCAAAATACGGCTGGGACCCGCCCGATTCAATCGCCTGGGTAAATGATTCAACACTCAGAACAGACGTAAGGACCATATACCTGGGTGATTCGCAAAGGGCAGGGCTGGTTCTGCGGAGATTTTTTGAAGGTTATCAGCATCTGCTCATGTCTGTTGGAGGAATAATTGTGCTCCTTTGGCTTGATCTTGCTGCCACACTATTTCTTCTGCTCATAATTCTTGCTTCTCTCGGTTTTTTCTATAAAATCAACAGGCGTGCCTCAGGGGCAACCAGGGGGCATGAAAATATATCAGCTGAATCGATACGGAGATCCAGGGCAATTCTTGATAATGTATCTTCGTGGCCTAATCCCCGCTTTGATTCAAAGATACTTCACAGTATAACTCATGAAGGGATGATAAAAGAGAGCAGTATGTTATTTTTCGACAGGTTTGTTACAAGGTCATTGACTGAGTTTTTAAGCTTTGCACTTACAGGGGTGGCACTGGGATTTCTTCTTTTAACCCTGGGCTATTCAGCTATTAAGGATGAAACAAGCTGGGCAGCTGTTGTGGGTTTTATTGTTGTGCTTAAAATGGTTATGCAGGCTTTAAAGAACTTTTTCAAGCTTATTACAGAGGTGACAAGGCTCTACCCGTCAATAAGCCGGTTGTATGATTTCAATAAAAAGCAGCCGAAGCAGTCTTCAAAAAACTTTATTGATCGATTAAGCCTGAATTTAGGTGAAGATATTATAACAGATAAAAAAGAGAAAAAAATAGTACTGGAGAAGGGGGACATCCTTGCCATGTCAGCCCCTGTAACTCTTTCCAGACACAGCATCAGGTTTTTTGCGTCTATTCTGGCGGGGAGCAGAAAAAAGAAAAAAATTACAGCGCTAATAAATTCAATTGTAATAGCCGCACCAATCGCGCCTCCGGCTGTGGATGTTGCTCTTGGGGAACTTCTTGGATTGCCGGAAGGAGCTGGTGCGGATGAGTTACGCAAAGCTGCAGGGAGCAGGGCGGGTAAAATCGAAAAGGTCTTTCCACTCGACCCGCACACTGTTATTACACAGCGTGATTTTAAAAAGCTTTCAAAAGATTCAGTAAACCGGCTCTCGCTTATGGCAGCTCTTATTTCGGACAGACCTGTTGTTCCTGTCCATAATTCACTTGTTACAGATGAGTGGCTTAAAGAATTTAAAGAGCAGCTTGTGGAAAAGATTCTTGTGGTATGTTATAATGGATTACCCGGGGAACCTGTGAGCGTAAAAGCGGATGTTAAATTATATATTGCAGCAGCATCTGATTTAACAATAGCTGCAGCCGGGTCTTTCAGCATGATGCGGAAAAAGAAAAAACCTGTGGCTGACCTGATCCAAAAGAGGCAGCAGGAGCTGATAGGAAGATCTGAGAAGCTTATATCTGTGTCGGGCAGTGAAGAGGATGAGGATGATGAATAACCAAATTTCTTTTTTCTTTTATCATTTATATCAGACGGGAGTAATTGATAAGGTAAATCGGACTTTTTTTAAACTTTAATACCTTGATCAATTACTATCTTGACAAAAGCTGTTGTAGTGAAATAGAGATTATTACAAATATCAAATTCCATTTAAAATCGGATTTAAGACTATATGTTATATAGAATTTCTGAATTGTTAAAAAGTATTATCGGGGTAGCCTATTTTTCAGGCGGAATTCGAAATGGCCTTGATTTTTATAGAATTTACCGGAATATCCAAAAAGGGAGATTTGCCAGAGCAGTTCATATAGCAGAAAAAGCCTTCAAGCGAATTTCTTCCAGCAAAAGCAGGGGCCTCTTTAAGTTCCGTCACTTCTGGCAATTTGTCCTGGAGCATGCATATTTTGTTTCAGGAAAGCCGAGAGTTTATGATCCCCTTTTTGAGTGTAATGTAACTGCAACTCCGGATAAGAGTTCATCCTTAAGCAAAGCCGGGGTGTTTGACGTAGGCTGGATGCATCTGGGGATGCGTATAGATGGCTTTATTTCGGATAAATCTATTAAGCAGGTTCAGGTAATTGTTAACGGAAGGCCGCTACGCAGTATTTCAGTTTATCGAATTCTATTTTTCATGAATTTTTTCTATTTCGAAATCAAGCGGGAAGTATTAGATACATTCCCTCCTGAATCCTTAATGGAGCTTAAAACTACAGATGACAGATTATTGTTTTACCGTAATTCCCCCTCTGCTGAAATCAGAATACCTCATGGCACAAGTGAGCTGATGAAGAGACTTGAGCAGGGAGCAACGATAAATAAAAAAGGTTTTTATGTTTCTTCAAAAGATGATGTAATTAGCAGGCAGAACCGTTATCTGAAAATATATGAAAAAGCAAGGGACTATTTTAATGAGAAATTCGGGTCACCTCTTTTTATCCTTTATGGTACGCTTTTGGGATCGTACAGAGGATGTGATTTTATTCCCGGAGATGATGATTTTGACGGCGGCTATATTTCAGCTAAAACCACAGCGGCTCAAGTAAAAAAGGAGACTATGGAGCTTGTGGTTGATCTTGTACTATCCGGCTTCATCTGCAGTTTTAACCGGAAGGGGCGTCTGTTCAGGTTACGTTTGAAGGACGATAACCCGGATGTATTTCTTGATCTTCGACCGGTGTGGTACGAGGATGGGGCTATCTGGGCGCACAGGCAGGCCAGGCTTGAGCTTACTGTTGATGATTTTCTGCCTGTTAAATCTGTTAAACTGAGGAATTCAATTGTGTATCATCCGAATAACACGGAGGCATTTTTAATGGCATATTACGGGCCGGGCTGGAAAGTACCAGATCCTGCTTATTCCAACTCATCACAAAAAATTCCGCGGTTTGTGATGAAGAAGCTGAATTCTACAAGCATAACACCTGCAGATTATTATTATATGTTGAATAAAATAGAAGCGCAAAGAAAAAATTTCCCTGATGCAGGTCAACTTATTTCCAATGGGATGCATGATCTTTATCCGCTGGAAGAGTTTGAGAAAAGGTGTGAGTGGTGAAAAATTAAAAAAAATGAACAATATTATAGCAATTGGTATCTTATCAATAATTTTTGAAATAAAAAAACTTAACTCAGTTCTTCTGGTAGATATTTAAAAAAATCCGGCACTTTTGTTTTTAATGCACCTAAATCATTAATGCAAATAAATTTAATTTTCTTATTTTTAATTTTATCAAGCTTATTTGTAAGTTCATCCCTTGTTAAGTTCTTGCATGCTGCTTCTGACAGATGCATGTAATCTTTATAAAAGTTAATTATATAGTGAGAATCAGCAATAGATTTATGGTAAAATAAGCTGACGGTATTAAACTGTTCTCTTGATCTGAATTTATATTGGCTATTTTTTTCAAAAGAGTCTTTGTATAAGTTAAATAATTCTTCCATTTGAGATTTATTCATTACATATGGAGCATGGCCCTGTTTAAAAAAATAGTTACTCTCAAAACCGGTTATTAAAGCACCATTTCGCACGACATTGTGGTGCAGGGTTAATTCTTTTTTGTTATATGTTTTATAGCCTCCCCTGATGATAGGTTTTCCAGCTATAAAAAAATCTTTTTTCGATACTGGTTTTAGTAGAAACATATCATCATTCAGGTATATGAAATTTTCTGTAAGGTCTTTGATGCGCCATAGGAATGTTTCTATAGCCAGTGAATTAAATACTGGAAGAAGGTTGCCGTATCCGGAGAAGATATCTTCATGATCAACTATATTTATTTTTTTTATGAATTCATTATTCAGGGTGTCCAGTCGGGGTGTTTGTTTATCCGTTATTATCCAGATTTTTCTTACCCAGGGACAGAAAACTTCTACTGATCTTAAAGCGATGATTATTTCGTCATTATTTGACCACCTGTATTCTTTTATAGCTTTATCTTCGATAGGCTGAATGTTGATTTCATTTTTTAAATATAAATTTTTCTTTTTTTTATGTGCAGGATCATCTCCATCTACCCAAAGAAATACTATGTCAACTTCCGGGTCATTTTGAATTTTATAGTTTACTTTATAAATACTGGAAAGGTATATTAAAAAATCTTTTATTTTTAATATACCTATATTGCAGAATAATTTTAATTGCATTGATATTGTCCATTTTTGTTCTATTATTTTTAACGAAGCATAAATTAATAGACATGATTAATCCAGTCAAGCGTATTACTGGGGGATGTATCGACTATATCATAAGATTAAATGTGGTGAATGGAATTTGATATCTGTTGAATGATTTGTGGTATGTAGAATATTTCTGAAAAAAATATTTATAAGTTGAAAAGACTTTACAGGTTCAGGGGGCGGCATTATAGATAGTTGTTGATGAAAAATTTGATATGGCGTTTTATAGTTTTATCAGAAGTTTATTAAAATTATTTGGTGATATTGTAATGGAGCAGGTATATAAAATAGTCAGTTCTGAGAATTTTCGGTTAAAGTCTGCGGTATTTTTATTAAGTGTCGGCATGATACTCTACTTTCATCAACGAATATTCAGATCAGAAGAGCTCAGGATTCTTGTTTATGCATTTTCCCTGCCGGGAATAGCATTTACATTTTATTTATTATTTAAATCAATAAATAAATATGATATAATTATTGTTCTTTATACATTAACCGTAGTGGTCTGGGCTTCTTTTACACGCGAAGTATCTCTTTTTAAAAATTTTATGAATCTTAATGTTTTAACTTATTTGTCAATTGGGCTTCTTGCTGGAAAGAATAAATTTCCATCCTCTGCAGCAAAAACAATATTTATCTTTATAAGCGGGTCTGTTGCTTACTTTTATTTCATTAAGGGGTATAATCCTTCTCAGGACATTTATCTATTTGAGATGAACAGAAATCAAATTCCGGTTTATGTAGTTGGTACAGCTCTCTTCTCATATATAACTGATTATATTGAAGGTAAGCAGCGGCCGGTTATATGGATTTCTTTTATATCCCTTCTGGTTTCAACGATTTCAATGAGCAGAACGGGAACAACAATAGCCTTTTTTCTTTTTGCTTTAGTTGTTATTTATAATATCAGGTATCTTTTTATTATTTACTCAGATAACTATTTAAGCAACAGTAAACAAAAAGGAATACTGTCAGCTACTGCAATCATATCTTTTTTGATTATTGTCAGCATGATTGGAAATGAAGTTTACAAAAGTTCACGTTATTCAACCGAGGGTATTAAAAGTTCCTCAACAATGGAAAGATTTAAGCTCTGGACTTCATTTTCTGAACAGATGACTCTTGCACGGGCTTTCACAGGTTTTAAGTTTCTTGATGAAAGATTTAAAAATGCTCATAATTCCTATCTGATGTTATGGAGCTATTGCGGCATTGCAGCATTCCCAGTTTATATTTTTATATTTTATCTGTTATTTAAATTTTTCAGAGAAAGTTTCTATATTTCAGGTATTTTCGGTCTGATTCTTTTATACCCTATGGCTGAACATGTGATATTTATACGCCCTCATGATTATTTAATTTATACTTTATTTTTTTATTATTTCAAGGAGAGATAAGAGATCTGTTTGCAAGTATGAAGTTCAGTTAATGCTGATATTAAATTTCAAGTTCCATGAATCTTTTTTAATATCTCCCCGGTTCGCTTTGCTTGCCGTCCCCTTTGTAAGTAAGGAGCACGTCAATATTTGTAAGTACCCTGTTATTTTAAACATTTCTAAGCACCTATTTTGAGGGTATTTTACAATATTATTTTTCCTTTATAATCAATTCTGTAAATCAATATGTATATATTTCCCTTTAACAATTACATGCTATATTTGCTAATATTTTACTATAAACGCTTGTAATCAATTGCTCCTCAAATCAAAAAATAAAAGTGACTTTATATAATCAGGGAATTTTTAATTTTTGACTTGAGGGTGACTATATCGCTTTAATAAAGGATTCAGGGGTTCACCCTTTCATCCTTTATATTTCAACTAGACGACAACTACCCTGACACAGGGGGGACCTGGTAAAGATCAGTTCAATATTAGATAAAACAAATTGCCTCGACAATAATAATGCTATAATTAAAACAAGCATAATTTATTGTTTTTTCAGGTTTTATCATTGATGTCGACTTGTAATTGATATTCATCGTAGATGGATTGATGAGCGTGAGAAAGCACGGGCAGCACGGGCATAACGAGCGGAGAGAAGCTGGGGGTTGTTTTTTTGGATATTGATTTAATTACAGGGAAAATTATTGATTCTGCTTTTAGCATTCACAAAGGGCCTGGGCCGGGTCTGCTTGAGTCTGTTTATGAAGTAGGGCTGGTAATTAATTCTGGTGATTCTTTGTTTAATAATGGAGTAAAACGGATAGTGAATAATTATAAACCTTCTGCGTCTCCGCGTGAACATGTGTGATTGAGGTGCGGAGAGTTATGAAAATGCTTATTTCTGTGTCCTTTGAGGCTCAGTGGTAAAAAAATCATAGTTAGAGAAAATATTGACAAATGCGATGTAAAAATGTCAATTAATTGGTAATGACTTAAAAAGAATATGCGGATCCGGATTTAATCGCTGGAATGGGAATTTGCTAAGTGTATATTGTATGTAATAAAATTATATTTGAAACAGGTTTTGCCCATTAATGTCAAATATCAGCAATGGAGAAAATGATGAAAACACGAAAAATAACAGGCAGCAGAATAACATTACCTGCGGATATATATAAACGACTTTCCGGCAAAGAGGTGGAAATTATCGAAACACCTGAAGGTGTTTTGCTGCGGCCTGTAGAAAAAGCGATAAACCGTACCAGGGGCTTCTTGAAAGGTAAGGGTTCCTTTACAGTGGAAAAATTTATGAATCAGAAAAAAAATGAAAAAGACATGGAACGTTTATGAAGTATTATGTTTTAGATGCCTGTGCGGTCATAGCTTTTATTCATGATGAGGAAGGCGCGAATTAATAGAAAAAGTTCTTTTAGGCGCTGTAAAAAAAGAGAATAAGGTAATAATCAATAAAATTAATCTTTTGGAAATCTATTACAATTTTTTAAGGGAGTATGATAGTGAAACACTTAAAGAAGCTTATCGTAGGATCATTTCTCTTCCTATGGAAATAAATGATTTATTGAATGATGATCTATTTTATGAAGCTGCCCGTTTGAAAGCGACTTATCGAATATCTCTTGCTTATTCGATTGCTCTTGCGGAAGCAAGCGTACGGAAAGCTGAACTTTTAACCTCGGATCATCATGAATTTGACATTGTGGAAGCAAATGAAAAAAACAGATTTCGCTGGTTTAGATAGAAAGATTCTCTTTTATCAAGAACTGAATACATGGAAAAAGCAGGTACCGGAATAAAGAGGATCAAGGAAGCCTGCAGGAAAAACGGCAATAAAGTTGAATTCTTTTTTTCTGATGCTTTTACGATTGAAATTTCCTCGAATGATACTGGCTATAATGTCACCGATAATGTCACCGATAGACAAAACCGGGTGTTATTATTGATTAAACAAAATATAAAAATATCAACACGGGAAATAGCGGAACTGCTTGGAATATCAAAAAGAACAGTTTTAAGAGAATTGGATGATATGAAAAATAAAAAACTGTTAACAAGAATCGGGAAAGAAAAAGGGGGGCATTGGGAAATTAATGATTAATGGCACTGGAATATAATAATAATGTCTGAATCAGGATTCTCAGGATTTAAGGATTAACGGGATGTCTGGTTTTTTTGTAAAATAAGTAATTATCCTGCACAGCCTTAATTTTAATTGACTCTAATCTGTTATTTGAAGCGATATAGTCACCCTCAAGTCAAAAATTAAAAATCCCCTGGTTATGTGAAGGCACTTTTAATTTTTGACTTGAGGAGCAATTGATTACAAGCGTTTATAGTAAAATATTAGCAAATATAGCATATAATTGTCAAAGGGAAATATATACATATTGATTTCTAAAATTGATTATAAAGGAAAAATAATATTGTAAAATACCTTCAAAATAGGTGATTAGAAATGTTCAAAATAACTCTAATCCTGAAAATCTTCTAATCCCGCAAATCCTGATTCTGACAAATGAGGAACATACTGTCCGGAATTGAACAAAAATTTTCCTGGTACTGACGGCAGCGACATATGCTCTGACCCCACACTGTGGCTATGCTTAATAATTGACTGGATTACCATTACTCTATAAAAATTTTTACCTGATTTGAAATGAGGCGGAAATACTGAATTTTTGTTGTATTTTATTTATATTAGGTATAATTGATTCATAATATAGTTTTATGGAGATATTTGATGAAAGTGATAGTATCTGTAAAGAACAGGAATGAGCTTGAAAAAAATAAAGATAAACTTGAAAAAATTAAGAAAATCATAAACAAAGATATCGAAATCCGGTATGCGGATAAAAATGAAGGGAAAATCAGATTGTCAGCCCTATCCGGTATAGTATCAATCGGCGGAGACAGCATTAAAGACTCTGAGAGTCTTCATGAATAGAATACAGCGGGGAAAATCTCCGGGCTGAATATCCGGATATAAGAGGCGAAAGTAATGTATGCAAAAAAAATAATACTTGAAACAGATACAAAAGGCATTATCAGAAAAATACCAGTTTTGCCTGCAAATAAAAAATATGAAGCTATTTTCCTTGTCATTGAAGATTTATCTGAGAAACGGGTTTCTGAACGTAAACCTCACTCTAATATTGCGGGGAAGATAGAGCTCAAGGGTGATATTTTTAATACAGTTCCCAAAAGTGATTGGGATTTGCCTCAATGATAGTGTTGGACACCCATATATGGCTCTGGTGGATTGCAGAAGATTACAGATCAATTGGTGATGAGCGGGTTCAATTACTGAAACATGAGGATATTGTTGCTGTTTCCGCAATAAGCTGTTTTGAGATTGCCTGGCTGGAACGTCATAAGCGCATTGATCTTAATGTAAAAAAAGATGAATGGTTTGAACTGGCATTGGATGGCTCAGGAATTGCCATGCTTCCTATTACACCTGAAATTGCATGTTTAGCGGTGGATTTACCTGAACATCATTCTGATCCTCAGGATAGAATAATAATCGCAACATCACTTGCTTATGATGCCCTACTGATGTCTTCAGATAAGAAATTTTCCTTATATAAAGAATTGGAAGATAAACTGATATAGGGGTTAGCTGTAGAGACACAGAGTTGCGGTTAAGCTGTCTGAATCAGGATTCTCAGGATTTAAGGATTAACAGGATGTCTGTTTTTTTTGTGAAAAAATAACTATCCTGCCCAGCCTTAATTATATATAGCCTTAATCCTGAAAATCCTCTAATCCCGCAAATCCTGATTCAGACAAATAATGAATAGCTGCCCAGCAGGAATATTGGCTGTAACATGGATAAAAAATTTTCGACCACTCCCGGCAAAAACACATGCTCTGACCCCACACTGTTTAATACTTGACCGGATTAGTTTATTTTTTCTATAAGTATATATACAGCTTGTATTTGCTGATTCCAAACTTAAACGGCTCCTGAGAAAAAAATGAAAATTTATTATAAAACATCCTTTTTTACACCTGCTGCTGCAAAATACAGGTCTTTATCAAAGGAATTTAAAAAGTACCTTAAAGCAGTGATGATGCTTGTTGAAGATGCCTACAGGCTGGATAAAAAAAGGTTTATTGCAGTTATAATCACATTAGCAGCAGGCGTGAGTCTGCTGGGACTTTCTCTGGGTGTTTTGTTAAAATACGTCAAGCATCTTGAGTTTGAAACAACAATAGATTATTTCGGTTACAGCTTTAATGCTAGAGATGGCTACCTTCTTACTTTAATATCATTTTCAGTTATTTTTCTTCTGGTGTTAAGCGCGGGAATGCTTTTTTATTCAAAAATGAAAACAAGAGATATTCTGATTGAATTTAATCTGAAAGCTCTTGTTAATATAACTGAAAAGTTTGGATGGTCTCCCCCTGATAAGATTGCCTGGATTAATGACTTAGCATTGTTTACCGATATTAAGTCTTTATATAGGGGAGACGCTCAGAAATCAGCTCTTGCGATGAGAAGAATAATTGAGGGTTTTCAGCATTTATTTGTGACCCTGGGTGGTATAGTTGTATTATTATGGCTTGATGTCAGTGCTACATTTTATTTGTTTGGTATAATTTTTATTGCACTTGTTTTTTATAATAAAATCAACATGCGGGCTTCAAGGGCAACAAGGGAGCATGAGAATATTTCCGGTGAATCTTCCCGTAGATCTATAGCTCTTATAGAAAGTGTTTCATCATGGCCTAATTCAAAACTAGATAGCTCAGTTTTATACAGCATCACTCATGAAGGTGTTATTAAAAAGAACAGCAAAAAACTTTTCGACAGGTTTGCTACCAGATCAATGACAGAGTTTTTAAGTAATATGCTGACAGGAATTGCGATGGGCTTTCTTGTGATGATTCTTGGATATTCCGCTATAAATGAAGAAATGAGTTGGGCAGCGGTAGTTGGATATATAATAATATTAAAAACGGTAATGCAGTCAATTAAAAGCATATTAAAAATGTTGACAGCAGTTGCACGCTTGTATCCGGGGATCAGCCGCTTGTATGAGTTTAATAGAAATATAAATAAACCATCATTATCCTCGATGCATAAAATCAGTGAGGTGATGCTTTCTTTTGCTGAGGATGCTATTCTTGAGAAAAGTGAAAAAAGTGTGATTTTAAAGAAGGGAGATATTGTCGGATTTTCAGCTCCCATGACACTTTCAAGATATAGTGTCAAATTTTTTGAAAAAGTTCTGGCAAGAGGAAAGGGGAAACGTAAAAAAAAATCTCCAGTACTACTCGATTCAATTGCTATAGCTGTTCCTTTCAAATTTTTGCTGGCTCCGATTGCTTTACGGGATCTTCTGGGGGTATCTGATAATGTAAATGCCGGTGATTTACGCGTGGCTGCGGGGAGCCGTGCCGGAAAAATAGAAAAGGTTTTCCCGCTTGACCCTGACACGGTTGTTACTGATAAAGATCTGAAAAAACTTTCTATAGATTCAATGAATTATTTTTCTCTTATTTCATGTACACTTTCTGACCGACCCATATTGCTGGTTCATGGTTCTTTAATTACAGAAGAGTGGGTGAATGAGAACAGAACTGTGCTCGAAAACAGAATACTTATAATTTGTTATAATGGCCTGCCTGATGAATTAACAGTTCCTGTTAAAAATATAAAAACCTATATTGTTGCTGCTGCGGATCTTGATATTGTTGCCGCTGGTAACTTCAATATTCTTAAAAAAAGGAAGGCGGCAATAGAAAAGCTTCTTCTTGAGCGTGAAGAGAAGGTTGTTTCGGCATCGGAACGCGTGCTGGTTATCAGCAGTACAGAGGAGGAAGAGGATGATGACGAATGATGTAAATTATTTTTATTCGATAAATACAAAAACCTTATTATCAGAACACATTTGAGAAAAATGGTAAAAAATCAATGAAAATACTTGTTACCGGCACTGCCGGGTTTGTGGGATTTTATACAGCCTTAAAGCTTATCGAAGCAGGTCATGAAGTTACCGGCCTTGATTCTGTTAATGATTATTATGAAGTTGAACTTAAGCATGCCAGGCTTAAGGAAACTGGTATAGATATTGCGGATGCTGAATATGGCAGATTTTTGAAAAGCAGCAGATTTTTTAATTATGAATTTATAAAACTTGACCTTGGTGACAGGGAAAGAATGGAATCGCTTTTTAAAGAAAGAGGCTTTGACAGGGTGTGTCATCTCGCTGCACAGGCAGGTGTGCGTTATTCACTGGATAACCCATACGCATATATTAAATCAAATCTGGCCGGCTTTTTGACAATTCTTGAAGGATGCAGAAGAAATAAAATTGAGCACCTGGTATATGCCAGCAGTTCATCAGTTTACGGTCTTAATCAAACAATGCCTTTTTCCACTTCGCATAATGTGGATCATCCTGTAAGTTTATATGCGGCTACTAAAAAAAGTAATGAGCTCATGGCTCATTCATATAGTCATCTTTATAATCTGCCGGTGACCGGGTTAAGATTCTTTACTGTCTATGGGCCATGGGGTAGGCCGGATATGGCTTATTTTAAGTTTGCTAAAGCTATTGCAGAAGGGCGAACCATAGATGTCTATAATAATGGAGATATGATGCGTGATTTTACCTACATTGATGATATTGTTGAAGGTGTTGTCAGGGTGCTTGATATAATTCCGACAGGCGATAAAAACTGGTCAGGATTAAATCCTGATCCGTCATCCTCATCAGCTCCGTATAAAATTTATAATATCGGGAATAATAATCCGGTTAAACTAATTGATTTTATCAGCATTATAGAGAATGCTCTGGGAAAAAAGGCAAAAATGAACATGCTGCCAATGCAGCCCGGGGATGTTTACGCAACTTATGCTGATATTGATAACCTTGCACAGGTTGCGTCATTTAAACCATCTACTTCTGTTGAAGATGGAATTAAACAGTTTATAGACTGGTTTAATGAATTCTACAGGAAATAAAAAGAGAAATTTTTAAAGAAGTATAGCATAAGACTAATGAAGGGGTGTATAAACTGTGGAAAAGGATATTTCCTGGAAAAATAAACCTTATCTTTTTATGAAATCCGTTTATGTTTACTTTCTGGATAAAATATATTTATTTGCTGCTGTATATACAGTAATAAAATACAGAAAGCATATTGTCGATTCCGGTATTTTTAAAGATCTCTTTAAAGGGAAGAAAATAGCCATTGTCGGGCCTGCAGATACTGCATATAAGTTTAAAAACGGCAGTTTGATTGATAGTTGTGATCTTGTTGTAAGATTTAATAATAATTATCTTCTTGTTGATCCGGATGATGCAGAGAAAACCTCCAGAATAGGGTCGAAAACTGATATTATATTCCATATCTTTAAGCATAACAAAGATAATCCTGCGGTATTAGATATTGATAAATTGGACAAACAGGGTCTCTTAAAAATAATAAGTATATTACATGACAGTAAAACACGCTTAATCGGTCAGCGGGGCCATAGAGGGCTGCGTATTTTTATGAAAAATAACAGAAAATTTCTTGCGGACAAACTTTATCTGATGCCGGAGAATTATTACAAAAATATTTATAATGATTTAGGGAGTAAGCCTACAGTAGGGCATATTGCAATAACAACCATTCTTGAGTGTATGCCTTCAAGTGTTTTTATTACAGGGTTCTCTTTTTTTACCACTTCATATGCCCGGGGATATAGAGAGTACACAACAACAGAGGATCAGCTCAGGCGATTTGATAAAAATATTAAAGGTCATGATCCGGCAAATGAATTAAGATATTTTGCGGAGCTTCTTAAAAAGACACCCCTTGATGTAAATGTTGATCCCTATTTAAGGGAGCTCGTAAATAACAAGCATGTAAGCGGCAGCCCGATTTGTCCGGAGTAAGGGAGGGGAAAATGACGGATGGTAATATTTCTGTTAATTATAACAGGCTGTTTGATCGCGCTAAGGAACTTTTAATAAACACAGGGATGACAGAAGATCATGCAGCGTTGACAGCAGAAGCTGTATGTACAGCATCTCTGCGTGGGGTTGATTCCCACGGGATAAGGCTTCTTCCTCATTATCTTTCAGCTATAAAATCAGGGCGTATTAATTCTAAAGCAGTTTTTTCTTTTGTTAAAACAGCTCCCTCAGCCGGAATTTTTGATGCTGACCACGGTATGGCTCATGCGGCCATGGCTATAGCTATGGACAGGGCAATGGAACTTGCGGTGGAGACAGGAGCAGGCTTTGTATCTGTTAAAAATTCCAATCATTGCGGAGAAATGGCCTTTTATGGGCTAAGAGCTGCGAAAAGGGATATGATAGGACTGGCTCTGACAAATACAACTCCCAAGCTTAAAGTCCATAATGCTGCAGAGCCCTTTTTCGGAACCAACCCCTTATGTTTCGCAGCCCCAATGATGCATGAAGATCCTTTTTGTTTTGATGCTTCCCCTGCTGTTATGTCGAGTAATAAAATTAAGATGTACGGTCAGCTCGGGAAAACTCTCCCTGGGGATGTTGCTACGGACATAACCGGAATGGTGACTCGCAATCCGCATCTTGTGAAGATGCTTCTTCCGCTGGGTGGTATTATTGCCGGTTATAAAGGCTTCGGATTAAGTATGATTATTGATGTTTTATCATCTCTGCTAAGCGGAATGCCGGCTGGTAAAGATATTTCAGCAATGTATGAATCGGACGGCGGTATTTTATCTGAGCCCCGCTATCTTGGTCAATTTGTTGCAGCTATCCGTATTGATGTATTTACTGATGTGCAGATTTTTAAAGAGAGACTGACAGAAATTGCCGGTAAAATACGCGGATTAAAACCTGTACCTGAAGTAGCTGATGATGTTATGATTCCTGGTGATCCTGAGAAAAAGATTAGCGCGGAGAGGATCAAAAAGGGCATTCCTCTTTCTCCGGAACTTTATAGTGAGCTTTTTAACGAAAGATAAAGCTCTGGAATATTACTATGGGAATAATATCCATCGGATACGTAAAAATGTATACCTGATCCATCCATATTTTTTCTTTATAAATTCTGTTCTGCTGCGGAAAAATTTTTCTGTTGCCCCGGGATCTGATTTTACCGGAATAATTGAATCATAATGGGATATTTTTTTTCTCAGCAGGGGACTTATTCGTGAAGTGTAGTGAATTATTCGTGTTTTAGAATTTTTATTGTTTAATGAATAAAATGAAGTCAGGTTCCAGCTCTGGTCAAGCGATAGAAATCTTGCTTTGCTGTTGAAAATAGCTTCTACCAGTGATATCTGATCATGTTCGATGCCAAATTCATCAAAATATTTTTTCCAGAGTTTGAAAAAATCCGCTGTATTTTTATTTTTTTTAAACATAAATATTCCGCCATTCCAGTGGGGCAGGTCCTTTACAAGTTTGCCGCCAAGTACCCGGTATTCACCTTTCCCGGGTCTGAAATTTGTTTTAGGATTGGACCTGAGAGCGATATCGAAATAATCCAGAAAGAATGAAGCATATGAAAGGTCACCTGAAACTATAGTATCACAATCCAGGTAAATTGTTTTCCGGAATGGGCTGTATTTATATACGGCTATTTTTACCTCACGGTTATCCTTTGTAGCCATATTTAAGTAAATATAATGATCTTTTTTTGTGTCCCAGAAATCAAGATCAGGCATTTTTTCTGAAACATTTGTAATAATGCATACAGGAATATCCGGATTAGTCTGTCGCAACGTTGAAGCGGATAAAAGTGTCATTGCCAGATAGGGGCGTCCGAAAGCCACATATACTACACCGGTTTCGTTTTTACTGCTCATATTTTACCTTCTGGAGTCTTATAAATGAATTAACTTGTAAAGAATAATTGTTTTTTTATTAAAATTAATAATTGATTAATTAATACTTTATTCGTTATTGATTATACTTAAAAAATTATTATAATTAAAAGGAAGTCGCGAGTAAATTGTGTCAACAGTTTTTTAAAACCTGATTTTCTCATTTTTCTTGGGCCTTGGCCTGTCTTTAGCATCACATGAATTCAGTTTCATGGATTTTAAAAATTAGAAAATATCATTTACAAATTGACATGAGTTATAATCGTAGTTTCCATAATGCTAAATAATTAATTTAAAGGAATTATTGTTATGAAAAAGAACGTATATATCGGAATGAGTGCAGACCTTGTTCATCCGGGTCATCTGAATATTATAAAAAAAGCTGCTGAGCTTGGGGAAGTAACCATAGGATTATTAACAGATGCAGCTATAGCAAGTTACAAGCGCCTACCCTATATGACTTTTGAACAGAGAAAGGAGGTTATGGAAAATATTAAGGGTGTTAGCAGAGTAGTGCCCCAGACAACCCTTGACTATGTGCCTAATCTTGAACGATATAAGCCTGATTATGTAGTTCATGGGGATGATTGGCGGGAAGGCGTTCAGCAAAAAACACGCCAGCGTGTAATTGATGCTCTCGCTAAATGGGGAGGTAAACTTGTGGAAGTTCCATACACCACCGGCATATCATCTACCCAACTCCACAGGGCAATGAAAGAAATAGGCACCACTCCGGATTTGAGAAGAAAGGCTTTACGCCGCCTGATTGATTCAAAAAATATAGTCAGAATAATTGAATTTCATTCAGGACTAACCGGTCTTTTAATTGAGGCCCTTTCTGTGAATACTCCGGATGGACTGAGAATATTTGACGGGCTCTGGGGGAGCAGCCTTACGGATTCAACCGCAAAAGGCAAGCCGGATATTGAAGCTGTTGATATTACATCAAGAGTCCGTACACTCAATGATGTTCTTGAAATAACCACTAAACCGATAATTTTTGATGGTGATACAGGCGGGAAAACTGAGCATTTCACATATACGGTTAAAACTCTTGAGCGTCTGGGGGTGTCCGCTGTTATTATTGAAGATAAAACCGGCCTTAAAAAAAATTCTCTCTTTGGAACTGATGTTGAGCAGTCTCAGGATGATATTGGAAGTTTCTGTCACAAAATAAAAGAAGGGAAAAAAGCCCAGGCAACTGACGAGTTTATGATTATTGCCCGTATTGAAAGCCTTATACTCGGGAAGGGGATCAATGATGCAATAGAAAGGGCCAGAGCTTATATTGATGCTGGCGCTGATGGTATTATGATACACAGCAGAAGCAAAACCCCTGATGAGGTTTTCGAATTCTGTAAAATATACAATGCCTTTGAAAACAGAAAGCCTCTTGTGGCTGTACCTACAAGTTATAATAAAACCTTTGAAGATGAACTGGCTGAGCATGGGATTAATATTGTAATATATGCCAACCAATTAATCAGGAGCGCCTACCCGGCCATGATCAATACTGCTAAATCCATTCTTGAAAACAGCAGGTCTTACGAAGCTGACAGTCAGATGATGTCAATCAATGAAATTCTGGAACTTATCCCCGGAGGGAAGTAATATGATTTCACCGGAATTTTTTCTGGATTCGTTAAAACAGAATGGGATTGATTTTTTCTGCGGGGTGCCCGATTCTCTTTTAAAAAATTTTTGTGCATGTATTGACGATAATGTTGATAAAAATTCGCATATTATTACTGCAAATGAAGGAAATGCAATAGCGCTTGCTGCCGGTTATCATTTAGCTACTGGCAATATCGGCCTCGTTTATATGCAGAATTCAGGGATTGGTAATTCAATTAACCCCCTTACTTCCCTAACAGATCCGGAGGTGTATAATATACCGCTTCTGTTGGTGATTGGATGGAGGGGAGAGCCGGGTGTTAAAGATGAGCCTCAGCATGTTAAACAGGGAAGAATTTCTGCAAAACAGCTTGAAATACTTGAAATACCTTATGTAATACTGGAAGCAAAGAGTGATGTGGGAGAAGTTCTTTCTACTGTTTTTAGTGAACTGAATAATAAAAAATCCCCTGTGGCCATACTTGTGAAAGCTGAGACTTTTTCCGGGTATAAGAGCAGTAAAACAAACTGCTTCGACTACCCTCTCTCCAGGGAGGAGGCTCTGCGTACTATACTTAAACTTTCCAAAAGCAGGGATCTCTTTGTTTCTACTACTGGCAAAACTTCCAGAGAATTATATGAACTTCGTATTGAGCGGAATGAAGTGCAGAAAGATTTTTTAACTGTAGGGGCAATGGGGCACACCTCATCAATAGCCCTTGGGGTAGCCCTGGGAAGACCTGATAAAAGAGTAATCTGTATAGATGGTGACGGATCAATGCTTATGCATATGGGAGCTCTTCCTGTTATAGGTGATCTGAAACCTCCCAATTTTGTACATATTATAATAAACAATGCATCACATGAATCTGTTGGCGGCCAGCCCACTGTGGCGGGTAATGTTGATTTCAAACAACTGGCACTTGCATGTGGTTATAAAAGTTGTTTTTCAGCCAATGATGCAGATACCCTTAACAATGCCTGGAGTGAAATTGAAAAAATTTCAGGCCCGGTAATGCTTGAAGTACGTGTGAAACAGGGTTCACGTGATAATTTGAGCAGGCCTTCAGGCACACCTGTTGAAAATAAAAAAAATTTCATGGATCAAATTAATGGCAGATAAAATTATTTCATGGACATATTACAATCCTGTCCGAGTTATATCACAGCCAGGTATAATTGAATCACTTCACAAAATAGTGCCTTCAGGTAAAATACTGATTGTTACAGATTCATGGTTCACCTCTTCCGGAGTAATTGAAAGAGTAAAAGAATATTTAACAGATCGCGAAGTTGTTATATATGACAAGGTGTTGCCCAATCCTGAACTTGATGCAATAGATCTAGCCTGCCAGGAGTTTAAGAGTAATAATTTTGAATGCATTATGGCTATTGGAGGTGGTAGTGTTCTGGATACAGCAAAAGCGTTAGCTGTTCTTCTGGGTGGGAAGAACAGCTCAACTCTTAATGATATTTTCCGGAATAACAAAAAACCGGATTGGCATAATAGTCTCTTTCTTATAGCTATACCGACTACATCAGGTACAGGATCTGAAGTAACTCCATTTGCCACTGTCTGGGATAGTGTTACAGGAAAGAAATTCTCTATTGCGGGTGATTTTGTTTACCCTTCAATTGCCCTGCTTGATCCGGAATTGACCATCGAATTACCTGAGTCAATAACTCTCCACACAGGACTTGATGCCCTTTCCCATTCCCTTGAATCGCTATGGAATAAAAATAGAACACCCGCTTCTATTGGATTTGCCATGTCCTCATTAAGCCTTATTATTGAATCATTGCCGTATCTGATAAATGGTGAAAATAATATACAATTAAGAACTAAATTGCAGGGGGCCAGTACACTTGCGGGTATGGCTATCAGTCAGACAAGAACCGCACTCGCCCACTCAATTTCATATCCGATAACACTTAAGCTTGGGGTGCCTCACGGACTAGCGGCATCTTTTACTCTTGGGGCATTGTTGGATGTGTACCTTGAGAATAATCCTGACTCATCAATTAACCGTGAAAACCTAATCTTTATAAAAAATTTTTTAATTAAACTCGATCTTAAAAAGCTGATATTTCAATATGGAAAAGCCGAAGACATTATTGCTCTAATACCTCAAATGTATGAACCTTCCAGGGCTGATAACTATGCCTTTGCAGTGGACGAGAAATTTATATATCAAATAGTTGAGAAATCTTTAGCAATAGATAGATAGTTCTATATCGTTTATTTTTTTGATTCTCTGATTCAGAGGCTTATAAGTTTCCATCCCACAAATATTCTGATAATTCAGTCTCTATAATACTTATGGCCTTCTGATCTTTAAATTCTTTATAGTTGTATACATTTTTTTCCGATTTCCAGGGTTTAAAAAATGTATGCTTGTTTTGAGTGGATAAATCGAGTCCTAAAAAATCAGCAAGTGATTCTCTGTACTTTTCCGATAATATAAATTTTTCGAACTGGATTGTATGAATATTTTTAAAAAATGAGGGGTCTGATTCCTGTAATTTTGAAAAGTTAGTTACTGTTTGTCTGTAATGCTCAATGTATTTATGTACATCTTTATGGAAGCCAATATTTTCATTGTATAATGCCGCATAATTAGACCTGGGGTCTCTAAAAAAACAGAAAATATTATAATTGGAAATATTTCTAGCTGCTTCAATGCTGTATATATGGATGACATTATTAAGTAAAAAGTGATTCTCGGGATTTTTCATCAATGATTTGAGAGTATTGTCAAAAAAATGTGAAGAGAGATGAGTGAAATTTTCCTGATTGAGTTTATTTTTGACTTTTTTACATATAATTTCAGACAGGTATTTAAAACAGAACATCGGGAAATAGCTTTTATTTTTAATAAAAACATTTGAATTGATACATCTTGCCACCTCTGAGTTAACCGGTATTGAATAACTGAACATTGAATATCTGAACAGGTTTAGAATATCAATTTTCAGTCTATTATTGTTTATATTTTCTGATAAGTTTTTTATACTGTTTTCTCCTTCAAGTAATCTTATCTCATTTTTAACAGACTCAACACTATTGAACTCATTCAGGTAATCATACATTGCTCCACTTCCAGACCAATTCATTCCTGATACGAATATTTTTTTAATATGCGTTTCATCATTAGAATAATTAGCGGATAATGATGTTTTATCTTCGAGTTCAAGGAATGTCCCATTGACATAATAATTTGCTACAACCTTAAATGTATTCAGCCAGTTAGATTTTGAATTATCATCAAATTTTGTTTTGTTTAAACCCTGTTGAAAAAAAACTACCGATTGTTCAAGATTATTTTTCAATAAAGCTGAATATGACTTTTCAAATAAATTCAGAATTTGAGTTTCAAAATTTTCTATTGCTTTTAGTGTATGCCTTATTGGTTTCCTATTTGTGCCAGATAATAGTGGTAAGTGTTTTACGGTAAATCTAAGAAATTTAATGATTTGCTTTCTAATAGAATAAGGGAGAAGGCATAATGATTTAATCAGGATAATGTTGGCTTTGCGAGCAGAGAGTGCTATAGATGTATTTTTCATTAGCAAGAGAACCTTCTATTTTTAAAAAGTTATACTAATTTAACAGGGTGTTGAAATGTTCATTCCAGATTTTTAAAAAATTTCGATACCTTGATATATTATGGGAATAAAGTTTTTTTTCAAATGATAGTCTTTCAATCATAAATAGCACATAATAGCATAGCATTTTATTTTCGATTTGAATTCCGAAAGTCTGTTCAATGATTGATACAAAATTAAGAGTATAATCACTCTGAAAAGTTAATTGATGAATATTTGGATTGCCTGTTCTGTTACAATTAAAAATAAAATTCCCAACATCATAAAAAATACTAAATGTAGAGAATCTTTCCCAATCAATTATAAATGCAACTTCTTTTGAAAAAACAATATTTTTTAATGCAAAATCTCCATGAGCTTTTACAATTAGAAGTTCATTATCAAGCTTATTGGTATAATCTATACATTTTTTTAATATATCATAGGACAGGTCATCTTTGATAGTATCTAATATATTTTCTAAAAAAATTGAAGTCAAAACATTATCAATTAATTCATTTTTATAAACAATCATAAGATCCTTAATAGCATCAATAAACTGAATAAGATGTTGATTGGAGTGATTATTATACCTTGTATTAAAAATTATGTGACTAGTATTCCATACATTCATTTTTTTGTTTGTAAAACCATCAACAAATTCTCTTTTGTAAATTCCTGCGGAAATTTTTTTATATAACTTTGGGATACTTTTTAAAAATGAATATTTTGAATATATATATAATTCAGTATCAAAATAATCTATGTTTATGTAATTCAATGTATAGCAGAGAACAGATTTCTTCGTGAAGTTATATAATTTGACTTGAACGCCTCGTGTATTAAAAAATGGTCCTAAATCTATTAAATCTGGATTGTATGTTGATTCAGGGAGGCATACTTTGCAATATTTTTTAGTGTTGATGTAGATGTATAGTTTCACAAATATGCTGGTTAAATTAGGTGGTATGACTTTAAATTCTTTAAGTCTTTTGATAAACTTCAGTTTAAATGCTATTTTACGCTTCTTATTAAAGTAGTAAATATTTTTATTTTTTATGATTAATTGCCCACTACATATATTAAAGTATTTATTTATTAAATCATCAATTTCATGTGATTGATCACAATGAATTTCCATTATACTATTATTCTCCAATAATTATTTAAAAAGTCTTTTGCTATTTCTTCTGTTGGTCTACTAGAATCGACTTCATAAATAGTTGTTCTTTTTTTTATTTTTTTAATTATTAAATTATAAATATATTTTTTTTGTGTTAGATCTTCTATTTTTTCTTCAATTTTCCTAGATTTTGCAAGATTTACATCAGTCTCAAAGTAAATTATAATATCTGGCTGGGGAAATGTTTTTATTAAAAAAAAGTATAATAGTTTTATATAAAGTCTTTTTGTAATGAAATCGGCTTTGTTATGAACTGATTGTCTTATATAATGTAGATACGAATACCTATCGAATAGAATATTATAACCTTTTTGAGCTTTGATCTTTGCTTTAAAGTAGAGAAAATATGAATTTAAAATTTCTAAAAAAAGCACAATGAAAATCATTGAGTTCTTTAAAAATGAAGCATATATTCCATTACGGTCACAGCTTTTTCTCCATTTTCTTCTTACTTTACGAACCCATGAACTATAGCCACGGCCAGCCATACTTGACTCAATAAATAAGGTGCGGTTTTCTTTGTTAACAAATTTATTAATTGTATGGGCAAAGGTTGATTTGCCACTTCCGTCAATTCCTTCAAGAGATACTATAATACCCTTGCGCTTAGGTCTGATATCTTTTTCTTTATAAAAAAGTTTTTTAACAAATCTAGATAAATAAGATCTCTTCATAAGATTTTTGTAATCTTTTAATAAAGAATTGAAATCAAAATTATCAGTTACATTTCTTTCGAAAATTTTAATGAGGCTAATATCAGTTTCACTTACAATTTTCATTATTAAATCTTTATTAATGCTATGTAGCCATTTTTTTATCTTTTCAGTTCTTTTATGTGTGATTTTTCCTGATTTAATACTTATAAGAGTAATAATGACAAATTCTAATTCTTCTTTTGCAAAATAAAAATTGTCTTTAAAATTTCTGTATTCATGAAAATTTTGTGGTGCAATTTTAAAATTCTTAGATTCTGGAGTTTTGATGTGAAGAGGGATCCAGCCATATTCTTTAGTAAACTTACAGGCGACAATTTTAGTGCCTATAAAAATCTGCACACCCCTGCTTATTACAAATCCATGATTAATTAATAGAGAGATTAAATTCCCATCAATTTTATCTATAAGTATATCGATATCACTCCCGTCTATTCTCATTGGTAAGCTTCGGCCACCATATATACAATAATGATAACCGTTATCTTCAATGTTTTGTAAAAGCAGTTTTATTTCATCACCAATCATGTTTGCCTCTTTATCATTATTATAAAATTAATAAGATAGTAATAATATTATTAAAGCTGTAATAGTGTTTTTTTAACCGAGTAGTGTCAATAGAAATTAACCTTTTGACTAAACTTTATATAACAGTAAAAATAATATAGTAATTTTATTTTTTTGTCTTAGATGAATTAATATTATTACCAAACAGCAATTCAGAAAATTTTTCCCCACCTTTGTTATTCAAATGATCCTGATTTGCAAAAAATTCAGGATTTTTTATAAAAATTCTTCTGAAGTCAAGTACAGTGATTCCATGTTCTTTAAGTATCTTATCAGAGTTATATGTTGTTTCACCTAATACCTGAATATATTCATTAGCAAGCGGAAATTTTAATCCGATGAGCTTAATGTTATTTTTATTGCATAGTTTAATAATGTCAATGAGTGTTTCTTCTAATTTTAATGATTTTTCATTTGAAGGGAAATGATTACTTTTTCTTGCCTCTGCTGCTTGGAATTTTTGTTCAGAAGAAAGCTCATGCCATAATAATTGAGATTTCTTGTTGTTAGCGGCCTTCTCACCCTTATCGGCACTGAATATTTTTTTTAATCCGCCTTTTATGGATCTTCTTATAAGAGAAATTTCATTTTGCGAGAATATTGGGATATAATATTTTAAATATCTTTCTTTGAAAAATGAATAAAAGTCATCAAAGTCAATGTTTGTCAAAAATAATATAGACCTGTCCGTATTATTTTTAGATTCCCTTAAAAGGCTTAATGTGTGATCATCTGCTGTTAAATATATGGTCTCAATTTTGACTTTTTTTGAAAGCAGAAAGTTGATTTTTCTGTGGATGTCAAAATCAATAATAATGCTATAATTAAAACAAGCATAATTTATTGTTTTTTCAGGTTTTCTCACTGAATTCAGTTTAAACTTTAATAGTCAAAAATTATATAAGAAATAATAATTGACATTAGCCTTGACTGAACACGGATATTTTATATCTTTGTTAAAAAGTCATTATTTTCAAAAATATGGAGATAAAATGAAAAATAGACAAATCCTGACACGCTGGGCAGATGAAAATAAGAAGTCATTAGTAACCGAATTGCGGGAGATAGATATCCCTTCACTTGCTCCGGGGGAGATTCTTGTTAAAAATCTCTATGTGCCGATGCACGGCAGTTTCTGGCTTGCATCGCACCCTCATGCCCTGCATCCGCGAAAGAATGAATTCCTGGAAGCAGGGAGTTTTGTTTTCGGTAATGGAGGTGTTGCACAGGTTGTAGATTCCCGTGAGGATGAAAGGGAAGTACGTGTGGGGGATTATGTTAATGTTTTCGGCCATATCCCCTGTTACAATTACGACTGTTATGGGTGTAAAGTTCTTCACCGTTATACTGAATGTGATTACGGGAAGGGCGGGATAATAGGGCATGGAAAGGATGCTCCTGATGGAACGTACGCGGAGTATACAGTGCTGCCCAGGTATTCATATGATGTCTGCTACAGGGAGGATGAAAAACCTGGCAAAGAGGATCTGCTGCCATATATGTTCGGCTTTCTTCTTGCGGATGTTCGAAATGCGCTTACCAGGCATCCTGATGCATTAAGAACCAGGCGGCTTTTCCTTGTGGGTGCGGGCTATTCGGGACAGATCGCAGCATATATTTTTCACCGCACATCCCCTGAATCGCAGATTTTTGCGATTGATGTATTTGAAGAGAGACTTAACAGGCTTAAGCAGATCTCTCCAAAGGGTATTGAAACCTACTGTATTCCGGAAAAAGTTGCATCACAACTGAATAGTGCTGAACCGAAGCTTGGCTTCAGGAATGAGCTTGCAGAAACAATAAAAGATATTGCTGGAAATGCCAGTAAATTTTTCGGAGGGAAGAAGATTAATCTTCTTTTCGACAGTTCATCGGGCAATTCGGCACCATTATGGGATAATAGGCAGATCCTGGGGCCCAATACAATAGCCATACCTTTCGGATTCGGGTCTGAATATGTGCTTCTTAATAAGGAGCTGATTCAGAATTCGGGGCTGAATGTGCTTATGTCTCGCGGTGTGGGGAATATCCGTAACCGTAAGGAGACGCTTCAGCTTATCCGTTCAGGGGGGGGCCGTTTTGTAAATGATTTTCTTGTTAGTGAATCTAAGGAGCTTAACGGGATTGATGCTGCAATGGATTTTATTAATGAAATGTATAATCCCCCCAGGCCGCTTTTTGAAATTGAACATGCTTATATATCTTTTTAATATGGCCGACAGGTACCTGAATTGATCTAAGAAGGATTTATTCAGGTGTAATATTAACTGGAGGAGCAGATGAAAACAGTAACGATAGATACTGCAATGAATGATTTTAAATCAATGGTACATTATACATTGAAAAATAATGAAGAGATAAACATTGCTTCTGACGAAGGGACAGTTGTGATGCTTTCTTATGATGATTATATGGCAATGAAGGAAACTTTGCATCTTATTGCTGATGAAAAATCGCTAAAAGCTCTCCTTTCCGGTCATTTGGATAGGGATGAGGGGAGAATCCCGGTTGGCAAAACTTTGAAGGAAGTTTTTAGTGACGTATAAAATCAATATACTTGATAATGCATCGGATGATCTTGACTGGTTCAGAAAAAATGACAGGACTTCATATGTGAAGATTTTTGATCTGGTCAGGGAGTTGATGGAAGACCCCAGAAACGGTATCGGTAAACCTGAGAGACTTAAGTATTTTGAAAAAGAAGTGTATTCGAGAAGAGTTAATCATAAAGATAGACTGATAAATACTATATATGAATCGGTGCGGGAAATTGATATTTCTTCATGCAGAGGGCATTATGAGTGATTATGTTTTACGCTGTGGATCAGTTGGGGCTTTGTTTTATATTGTTTGTAATGGAGAACCCGCACTCACAGGGATGTAATATTTATGCGAATTGATACAGTTTTACTTCTTTATAACCGCCCTGATCACGCGCATCAGGTACTTCAAAGTCTTATTGATAATGGCGTAAAGAATCTTACAGCATATCTTGACTTTAATGACCGCCCCGATGTCCGCAAAAATCAGGGCGAAATTGAACGAATTATAAATTCCTATTCAAAAGATGAAATAGATATAGAGTTTATTAAGCGGACAAGGTCATTCGGGCTTGCAAAAAGTGTGCGGGAATCCCTGAATGAACGATTTGCTGATGGAGCTGATGCTGTAATACTTCTGGAGGATGACTGCGTTATCGCACCAGGGGGTTTTAAATTTTTTACAGAAGGCCTTAATGAATTGCAGAATAATAAGCGTATTCGGTCGCTCTGCGGTTTTACACACCCAGGGTGCAGGTTTATTTTTGATCCTGAAGCTGATCTATTGCTCCTGTCACGTTTTTCAACCTGGGGATGGGCAACATGGAAAGACAGGTGGGAGCAGTATGAGTCTGATTTGCGTAAGCTTGCAGGTTTTGCAGATACAATAAAAGTAAATATTGCTGATTTTTCGCAGGATATTGCTACATTATGCGCTTCTGAGAAATATCTTAATGGCGAAGTTGATATCTGGAGTCTTAACTGGATACTTCTTCATTATCTAACTTCAACCTTTGCCGTATACCCGATAGAATCGGTAATTACTAATATTGGCCTGGATGGGTCAGGGAAAAATTGTGAGGCAACTGATGTGTTCAACGGTGATTTGAATAATCTTCACCCTGAAAGTTACAGGTGGGATAAACTTCACTATTTTCCGGAAAACGAGGAGATTGTGAAGTCTTTTATGGAGGAACATGGGCTTAAAACATACCCTTCTCCGGAATGAAGGGTATTTAATTTGGCTCATTCCGGATGTTTGGGGATAGCGATAATATTTTTCTGTATCTACCGGAGTCAGCCCCCTTTGGGGGACAGGGGGAAAAGCCAAGTACTCTCGTGGTAGAGAAAATTTATTTTGTTTCCCGAAAATCCGGAATGAAGTATTAAAAAATTATAACAAGGTGAAATAATATGTCAAAGGAAACAGTAGTACTTGGAATAACTCCGGCCAGGGGCGGATCAAAAGGGATCCCCCGGAAAAACATTATAGACGTAGGTGGGAAACCCCTGGTTGCGCACACTATTGCCCAGGCTAAAGCGTCTAAAGAGATAACTCATCATATTGTTAATAGTGAAGATGAGGAGATACGTCAGGTTGCTGAATCATTCGGGGCTGAAACAATGACCCGTCCTGATAAATATGCCCATGATCAGATTCTTCAGGAGGTGGACCTGTTGCTGCAATGGAGTGTGGAGCAGTATGAAGAACGCCATCCCGGACTGCATGTGGATATTATTGTTCTCCTTTATCCTACAGCGCCGCTTCGTGATGTCGTATCTATTGATAAGGCTGTTGCTATGGTAAAAAGTGGTGATTTTGATTCGGCGATTTCAGTATATCATGATACCCGTTATTTATGGAAGATTGAAGAGGATGGGGAGACAATTACTCCAACTAATTATGATCCTAACAATCGTATGCCCAGGCAAAAGGAAGTGTGGAACCAGTGGGCTGAGAATAAGGCAATTTATGTGATGCGTCGTGATGTTCTATTTGCCGGTGGCCGGATAGGTAAGCGCTGCGGTTATGTTGAAATGGAAAAGTGGCGTTCCGTTGATATAGACGAAGAGGCTGACCTGATTATGGCCAGGGCGCTCATAAATAGCGCTTCATGATCTCATAAACCCCCTCTTCATAGGACGAGGGGGTTTAGTACAGATGTGTAAAGATGCCGCTTATAAGTCTTTTATAATCATCTCTGCCACAGGAAATGAGCAAGTCCATGCCGGTGAGATGGAGTTTAATATATGAGTTGAGTTTTCACCTTTTTCAATTACAAAATCATCCACCAGTTTTTTTGTCGAATATTGATACATTTGAGCCCTGATGCCGATTTTATCTGAAGGTATAAGATTCTGCGGTTCTAAAGAGGGGACAATGGCTCTCACTGCCTGCGTAAACCAGTACTTAAAGTATCTTCTCCCCTCCTGCCAGGCCAGTCTCCTGAACCCGTCCCTGTTGGCAAGGTACTGGATGCAAAGCAGCGCGGAAATTTTTGTCATATCCGGCAGGTTAAGTCCCCTTAAACCTGAATAGTTTTCACGGCTGAATGCTGGTACTGCTGTGGGACCAAAGTATATTTCATCCTCAGTGTTTATCATTGTATGAACTCCCAGGAAGGGTACACGAAGGTCAGGAACAGGGTAAACAAGGTGATTGAATTTAATATCTGATCCGGGTTTTAGTTTCCAGTATATCCCTTTGAACGGGAGGATTGTGTAGTCTTTCCCCATATCAAACATATGGGCTATTTTATCTGCGTATAGTCCGGCGCAATTTATGAAATGGCCAAAGCTGAATTCAGACTTTTCTGTCTTGATCAGATTTGTTTTCAGATCTGCTTTTATAATTTTCTGGCCGAATAAAACTTCTACACCTTTATTGCTGAGATCTTCGGCCAGTTTTTTTAACAATATTTTAGGGTTGGCAATAGATGTATCCTCAATAAAAAGTCCTGTGTCTGTAGCAGATTTTATAAGCGGTTCTCTTAAGTAGAGTTCATCTTTGTTGAGCCTGGTTACGTTAACTCCATTTTGCAGACCCCTCTGATAGAGAAGATCAAGCTGATCCTTCTGATATGGGTCCGTTGGTATTATTATTTTCCCGATTTTACGGAAAGGGACATCATGATCCAGGCAGAATTCAGTTAATGCCAGCCTCCCTTTTTTGGTGAACTCAGCTTTATAGGTTCCGGGAGGGTAGTATATGCCGCTGTGAAGCACTCCGCTGTTTTTCCCGCTTGAGTGATAGCCGACTCCAGGCTCTTTCTCAAGAATTGTGATTTTCGCCTCAGGATATTTATTTGCGAGTGTCCAGGCAACTGTAAGCCCTATTATTCCTGATCCTGCTATGAGAAAATCTGAGTTCATTTTATTTGTCCTCTTTAATTAGTTTTGTCTTAACACAATCCACACCATTAATGTGGCGGATATATCAATAATGAATAAATGAAGGGCCTGCTTAAAGATTTAATCCCTGTTAAACAGATCCCTTGTAAAAACCTTATCTTTAACATCATCCAGCTCAGCATGATGCCTGTTTGTAACAATAATATCTGCCTCTTTTTTGAATTCATCAATGGAATCAACACACCTGGAGCCGAAAAAAAGTTTTTCTTTCAGTTCAGGTTCAAAAACAATACACTCAATCCCTTTACCTTTAATGCGCTTCATTATCCCCTGTATAGAAGATTCCCGGAAATTATCAGACCCCTCTTTCATTATAAGTCTGTATATACCTACTTTGCTTGGCTTTTTAGCGATTATTTGATCTGCTAGAAAATCTTTTCTTGTTGTATTTGAGTCAACAATTGCTTTAATAATATTATTGGGTACATGTTCGTAATTTGCTAAAAGCTGCCTGGTATCTTTAGGGAGGCAGTATCCGCCAAATCCAAAGGAGGGATTATTATAATGCGCACCTATTCGCGGATCAAGGCCCACACCATCAATAATCTGCCGAGTGTCTAAATTGTATTTCAAGGCATAGGAGTCGAGTTCATTAAAGTATGCCACACGGAGTGCCAGGTACGCGTTAGAAAAAAGTTTAATTGCCTCAGCTTCGGTTGATGAGGTAAACAGAACAGGTGTATTTTCATCCAGGGAGCCTTCCTTGAGGATGGAGGCTATAACTTCAGCATCCTTTGATCTTTCACCTATAACTATTCTTGAAGGGTGAAGATTATCATAGAGTGCCTTACCTTCCCGTAAAAATTCCGGAGAAAAAATAAGTTTCATCCCCGGATACTGCTTTTTTATATCCTGTGTGTAACCTACAGGGATTGTTGATTTAATGCACACTATAGCTGATTTATTGATTTCTATAATATCATTGAAAATTTTTTCAATTACAGATGTGTCAAAAATATTATCAACAGGGTCGTAATTTGTAGGGCCTGCAACAAAAATAACTTCCGCGCCTTTATACGCTTCATTTGCATCTGTTGTGGCTTTAAGATTCAGCTTTTTATTGGCAAGGTAATCTGAAATTTCAGTATCTTTTATAGGTGAAATTTTATTATTAATAAGATCCACTTTTTCTTTTAATACATCAATTGCAGTTACTTCATGTTTCTGCGCTGCAAGTACTGCGATTGAAAGGCCCACGTAACCTGTTCCTGCTACTGCTATTTTCATGGTATTTATCCTCTGTAATTTTGCTAATTGTATGTCTTAAATGGATAAATTATTTCTACATTCATTATAGTCAAGTATATTAAGGGGGATTTATCTGTCTTTAATCTGCAGGTTTTTGACTTCACCTCGCCAGTTCGGCAGGCTCACCGCATCGCTCACTTCTACCCGCACTTCTCAAAAGCCCCCTAAATCCCCCGGAGGGGGACTTAAAAAAATAGGCCTTAACCACAAAAACGCCTTTAAGATATAATTATTTGTTATTCAACCTATACAAAGTCTCCGGGGGATTTAGGGGGCCAATACTCCGGGTAAAGGCATTCACTAAATTATTTTTCGCGAAATATCTTTTGTCATTTTGATAGATCTCGACTTGTGGGTAGTAGCCCTCTCCCCACTGAGAGGGCTCAGAGGCCTTAAATTCTGGTTTTGTATAGATCGTGGCAGGTTCATTGTGACTCTTCAGACCTCACCCTCCTAACCTCCCTCTCCACATGGAGAGGGAGGAATCAGCAGTAAAAATTTTCTGCATAGATATAGAAGTTATATTTGCATGAATAAATAATCTATGCGATACTTAAAGTATATGCTTCGGAGCCCCTCTCAGTGGGGGCTCACTTGTACCCACATTCCAGACAGCCCCTTCGAAAGTACTTCTTCGCTTTGCCCCCTGTCCCCCAAAGGGGGCATGAGTTATCT
>CAZBFP010000032.1:0-36306 GCA_964491265.1 uncultured Leptospirales bacterium
ACTATAGCATTTAACTTGATTTATTTCAAGATGGGGTTAATTTTGCGCTTACGTATAATTAAATTCAATTGAAGATACAGTATTAGCTTCAACACTTTCCCTGAATTTGTCTGTATAGCCAGTTTCAACCAGTAAAGGGAGATTATAAACATTTAACGACTTTGTTGCCTCAAGTGAAGGTGAGCCGAGTATACTGAGCAGTTTGTCATTGGCATCAAGAATATTTCCATCGCAATCTGCTACATAAATTCCCAGGGGAGAATGATGAAACAGCATCCGGTATTTTTCTTCACTTTCACGTAAAGCCTCCTCAGCCATTTTACGACCGGTGATGTCTATATTTGTACCGGTCCAGCGGATCGGTTTCCCTGTTTCATCTCTTTCGAGATCGCCTCTTGTGAGTATCCAATGCCAGCTTCCATCCCTGTGATGAAGCCGATGCACTATCTCATAAACATTTGTTTTGCCCTCAATATAATCGTTTACGGCATTTTCAATCAGGGTGGCATCGTCCGGATGCCAGAGATTTTTCCATCCTGAAAAATCATTTTCGACTTCATGGTCCTCGTAGCCAAGCATACTTTTCCATTTACGGGAAAAGAACACAGTATTGTTTACCATATCCCAATCCCACAGGCCGGCACCGGTTCCGACGATAGCGCGGTTAAAACGATCTTCACTTTTTTTAAGTTTTTCATCCAGTTCTTTCTTCTCTGTTATATCTTCTGCAACACCTTCAAGCCACCCCTTTTGAATGTTATGCCTGGCGGAAAATCTCATCCAGACCTGAACATCATCAATCCTTTTAAATAGAGATTCAAAGTTATTTACTTCGCCTGTTTCTATTAGAGTTGAAATCATTAAATCTCTCTGTTGAGGATCAATATAACATTCCGCAATATTAAAAGAATCGGCAAGAAGCGATTCCCGGTCTTTATATCCGGCCAACCTGGCAAATGTATCATTAGCATCAAGTATAAGGCCTGTTTCAACATCAGACCTGAAAATTCCGATTTGAGAATTAAGAAAAAGATTCCTATAAGTTTCTTCTGCAGTTCTAAGTGATTCTTCTGCCTTTAATCTTTCAGTAATATCCACAGCAACGCTCAATACAGCAGGGATATCACCCCAATTCACCTTTTTAGCTGAAACTTCCAGGGGCACTACTGTACCATCTTTTCTATAATGCTCTGCCTTAAAAACAGCCTCCCCTTCTTTATCAATAATTCTAATTCTTTCTTCAATAAGTGCAGCGCTTTCCGGCACATCAATATCTGCAAGTTTTTTCAATAAAAAGTCCTCATCATAACCATGAAGACTGTAAGTGTTCTTATTCGCGTAAAGAAAGTTCCCTTCATAATCATGAACAGTAATTGCCCCTGGTACTTCATCCAGCATTTCAGACATTATTTTAATACGATCCTCATGAGACTTTCTTTCACTTATATCACGGGCAACAACATAAGCCCTTAGGAAGTTCCCCTCATCATCATAAACAAAGGAAGCATTATCCTCCCTCCAGATATAATGACCATCTTTATGTCTGGCTCTGAATTGATATCTCAGGCTGGGCTGTTCTCCATTTTTAGCTACAGATATCAATTCCCCAAGCCTGCTTCTGTCTTCCGGGTGTACTTGATTCATAATATCTGACTCTTTTATGTGCAATATTTCATCAACTGAATATCCCGTAAGTCCTGTATAGGCAGATGATGCATAAATAATTTCATCATTTTCATAAACAAAAATTCCATCAGAAGTATTTTCCGATATAAGACGGTACAGCTCCTCACTTTTTTTAAGTTTTTCACTTATTCTTTTCTGTTCTTCAAAAACACGGGCCAGCTTCAGATTGCCGTATGATAGTGTCCCCATTTGATAGGCAAATTTTGAATATAATGACATAACGCTTTCAACTTTCTCTCTGCTCCATACAGGTACTCTATCAAGCGCTTCAAGATATGCTTTTTCATCAAATCCATATTTCCGGGCCTGCTCCCTGAATATTTCATAATCAGGAACCTCCCCTTCAAATAAGAACTGCCCCAGAAACAGATTTCCCATATGCCTCCCCCCGATATATATAGGGGTCACCATATCCCACATGTTGTTTTTGCATTTATATATCTTAAACTCTCCCGGGTTTACCCCTGAAGAAAGCTCAATATCACTTTCAATACAGTTTTTACACGTTTCATGATTGACTCTATGAAACTTTGTACATATTTCCTGCCATCCGGAAGCGGCAAGAACCCTGCCATTGATATCAAGAAAGGCACCCCCTATTTCATTTATTTTATAAAAATCATCCATTATATTCTGAATAAAACGGGGATCAAAAATATCTTCAAGTTCCAGAAGAGAGATGTCCCCTTCAGGGGCAAGAACAGCATCAAGCTTAGCCCTTACCCTCTTTTCTGACTTACGCAAAGCCTCCTCTTTCTCCTGAAGAGCATGAACATTTTGAACAAGTTCCTCCTGCAGATTCATATATTCTTCATTTGAAGCTTCCAGTTCTTCATTTAAAGCCTGGAGTTCCTCATTCTTGAACTTTTCTTTTACTTTTGCTTCAAAAAGTTTAAAAGCCATTCTGATAGATGCAATAAGAACTGTTTCCCCTGAATTTTTTACTATATATCCATATGAGGTAATTCCTTCTGTTTTATTAACTACTTCAGGTTCAGTGTGGGAGGAGAGAAAAACAAGGGGGATCTCTTTACATGCAAGTATTCTTTCTGCAGCTTCTGTTCCGTCTATACCTTCACCAAGATCTATATCCATTAAAATTAAATCAATTCCTGGCGTTGAGCATGCAATTTCAACTGCTTTTTCACCTGTAGCGGCAGTAATTACATCAAAACCGAATTTATTCAGGATCTTCCTATGTATCACCGCTATTATTGCTTCGTCTTCTACAAGGAGTATTGTTTTATTCATATTATCTCCATAAAAATTTACCTATACAGAAACTAATTTACAGCATATATATATTATATGTCAATAGCACGAATGTTATTTTTCAATAACACGAATGTGTTATTATACTATAAATTATAGAAAGATCCCTGCATTAGTGATGCTCATAATATTATTTTAATGGACAGATACATGTAATTATGAAAAGAGTCTGGTGGCAGCATAACTTATCATTAAATTAACATGTAATACAGAAATCAGTCGAAGTATGATATTCAGTCAAATAATGTTCTGCTTCCATTGCTTTGTTTGTTCACGGTTTTATATTTTTGCAAATAAAATAATTGCTTAAAGAGGTTAATATGGTGACAAGTATAGTTTTGAACAACATTAATATCAAACTCAAAGTGAAAAACATGGCTCTCCGGTTTTTTACCGGGCTTTTATCCTCCATGATTATTGCTCTCTGCTTTTTATCACCGGCATATTCATGGTCCGATCATACCCTCATGTCCTACGGCGCACTTTCAGGTACTGCTGAAATAAGCTCCGAAATGCCGGTTCCCGCCCGGACTCTCAAGACTTTTCTTATAAAAGAACAGAAAGGGATTGAAGAGCTTCTTGAATCCCGGGAGAAATGGGCCAGAGAAAATATACCAAACTACGCTCCCCGTCCTGATGAACTTGCATTCAGAGCAGGGAAAAGCGCAGACGACATTGTCGAACGTTTTCTTAAGGCTATACGTATAAACCCAAATGCGAAGATGCGCCTTTATGTCGATCTTCTCCCCGGAGAGAGTGCGGCAGGGAGGCGGGTAGTAAAACCGGGGGAACTCACCACACTTAACAGATACGATTTCATGGAACAAACTGTTTATCTTGAGCTTCGTCAGGGGGAAATGGTTTCTCCTCTCATGGTTCTCTGCAGCGCCAATAATGAGCCGGACTATGGTTTTGATCTGGGGCTTTTTGAAGACAACAACACCCCTTTTGGTGCGGTTTACGGTTTCGGCATTCAGCCTTTTGGAAACCCTAACCTTGAATACGGCAGCCAGGCTCCCTTCCATATGGGATTTTACCATGAAGCCGGAATAGTTTTTATGGCAGGTCCATTTCTGAAGCAGACATACCCTGAATACCGTATCGACCTGTTCAAGACTCTTTCGGAATACGCCTTTAAGTCAGGACAGGACTACTGGGGATGGCGCTTTATGGGATGGGGGATGCATTATCTTGGCGACCTCTCTATGCCCTACCACGCTTCGGTTTTACCAGGAGTGGGCACGCTGAGAATGATCTGGATAAACCTCAAGGCTATGCTGGGATTTACCGAAAGCATCGACAATGCAGTTCAGCTGGTTTCAAACCGTCATACTGTGATGGAGGAGTTTCAGAGTTTGATGTTAAGAAAAGCCTATAATGAAAAGGATAAGAATCATCCGTTCATGATGGCTTTAGCAAACCCCATTGACATGATTCCCTACAATGACAATTTTGCGCGGCAGGTGGTCGCGGCAGAGTCATGGGAAAAGGGGGAGATTATTGATGCTGTTATGGAGAAATATCTGCCGGAAAAATTTATCTCTGACCCCTCTTTTGAAGCAAGCGGCTCTGCTGAACTTAATAAAATTATTGAACTTACTCAGGAGCATAAGGGTATAGAGGGGGTAGATAAGATGACGGGATCTATTTCGGATATTTTCAGTTCTTACAGCATGCACATACGAAGTTACATGCTGCATATACTCAAGAATTCAGGGAAAGTTTTGTGAGGATGAAACTTAAATCAATGTTAATTCCTGAAAATATATTTTAGTGTAAAAATGAACAATTAAGGATTACTATTTTTAATTATTGTAAAAAATATGCTTAATAGAATCGGATTTAAAGGTGTACAACACCCCCTTTAAATCCGATTTTTCAGAACTGTTATATCAGGCTGACTGAGGATAAGATTCAAGGAATCGAAGAATTCCAGTAGAATAGACAATCGTTCTTCAAAAAGAAAAGAATTTCTGGAACTAACTCAGATGAATTTGAAAACCGCGCGTGCATGGAGGATCAAAGAAGCTGCATCATTATTGTGGGATTATAAATATATGGGAGTAGCTGAAAAAGAATGGGAAAAGCTGTCTGGGTGGATTAGTCGTTGTCAATTAACTCGATGATTAAAGTTGGGAAAATGATTCGCCGGTACTTCAGGGGAATCCTGGATGCTATAAAGTTGAAAGTTAACAACTCAATGCTTGAAGCTAAAAACAGCAAAATAGAAAAAATTAAGAAAATGGCCTGTGGCTTCAGAAATAGGAAAAGATTCAAAAATGCTATTCTATTTCATCCTGGCGGTCTTGATATTATGCCAGTTTCAACACTGAAGAGCCAAAATATATACCCTCCAAATCTTAAAACAATTTTTTCAAATAGCAGACTTTCATTTATTAACATCGATTTTTTTTATTATTATATTGACAAAAACCAGTCCCGGGAAAGAATAGTTGTATTTACAATGGTTATTTTTGCAACTATTTGCATTTATCTTATATCAGGGGTACTTATGTTCCGTGACAGAATAACTATTCTGCTTCAATTTGTTAAAAAAATTTTTTATGAACATGATATATCAGGCTTAAATCTTGAAATGAATAACACTCAGACAAACATTCTCATGTTTATTATTGAAAACAGTGAAAAATCGATGTCCGAAATAAGTCTGATGACCGGATTAAAAAAAAGCTCTTTTACCCGCTCAGTTGATTATCTTGTAGAAAACGGCTTTATTACAAGAAACCCTCCGGAAAAGGATAGAAGAAAAATTAAATTATCACTCACCGACAAAGGTGTCAAGGCCACAAACCTGATCAGAGATGACTTTGATGCTTATCTGGAAAAACTGATATCAGATTTTTCTATAGAGGAAAAAACAGACTTTTTTGAATCATTAGCTTCAGTTTCAAAATATATGAATAAGATATTAGAGAGAAAAAAAAGATGAATAGAACAAAAAATGAAGTTTCAGTTACAGAACAGGGTCTTACTGATAAAACCAGACTTTCCGGAATTATTACTGACTGGGCAGCAAAGAATAAAAAAATCTTCTGGAAATATGAAGTATCATGCTTTTATAAAACCTATGTAATGAAGATTAAAAATATGCCTTCCCCCTCAGTTAATGACATCCACCCTATATCAATTAGTAAACTATTAAGTGAAGTGCAGAAAAAACAGCTCTGTGATGCTGTAACAAAAGCATGCGGAGGAGAAAATCCTTTTAAGGAATCATCAATTGACGTGGAAATTGATTGTGACGACGGCAGAGTCACTGCTGAAGTCCTTTAAGAATCAATGCTTCAGGAGCAATCCTGTCCAGAGTTCCATTTATATCTATGTCAGTAACTTCAATAATAACCGGATCGAACTGTTCAGGATCATTGATTTTGTTGTAATTTATGTTTATAAAAATGTAAAGGGAGTGCTTCGTGTGAGAAAAAAATTATATCAAGGTTACTTCTCGTATATGATTGATAATTTGTACCCGCCAGGTAAATCCCGTGTATTTGAATGAATCTCATCAACCGGAATTCCGTCAAAATAAATTTTATTTTCTTTAACCGAGACCCTGGTGATAACTTCATGAAAACCGGAGCCTGCCAGCTTCAGATAAGCCTCTTTCAAAGTAAAAACTCCTATAATTTCTTCAATCGGCCTTCCTGTGTATTCACGCCTCTCCTCCGGTGTGAACGCCACTGACAGTATTGCATGGGGATCAGCACCACTTGAGCGTTCAACATCAATACCCAGCTTTTTCCCCGGTACAAGGTGTAAAGCAGCCATTGCCAGATCCCCGGAATGTGAAACAGATATCCCTGTCTCTTCATCTCCGGAAACAGAGGGTTTTCCTGAAGAATCATATTTTATCAGAATGTCTTTAAAACTGAGTTCCGGGTATTTTACTGACTGTAAAAGTTCCTTTAGAGCAATCCGTCCGCAGAGCCATTCTATCTGCCTTTTCAGGCTTTTGGCATCTGCGACCCTTGCCATCTCCCCCATACTCGTATAATCAACCGCAACCCTGCAGGCAGTAAGATCAATACCTGAACTGGTGCGGTAATATTGAGGAACCAGACCTTGCATTTCACTATTAATAAATCCCGGGATATTAAGAGTTGAGATATAGATTACATCGTTTATTTTTTCAATTTCTGAGTAAATATTACCCTCCCGGATAATCCTTTTTCACAGGTTTAAAGATTAAGTTTAATTTAACAAATGAACAATTGACCAATGATACCGGGAAAACATAATCCCATGCAATATAATTTCATAAATACTTATAATTTATTTCAGTGTTAATTCCTTAACTTTTATTTAGAATAAAATGCTCTAATATCCCTGCCGCCGCAGGCTGCTGGGATATTTAAAAAACATTATTGCACAAAAAAGCTGCCGTTGCCGGCAGCTTTTTAATTTAAATCTGAAAATATTACTTTTTGACTATAGTTTAGCTGAAAAAGCAGGAAGAACTTCGAAAAGATCTCCTACTATTCCGTATGTAGCAATATTGAAAATCGGAGCTTCAGGGTCTTTGTTGATCGCAACGATACACTTGGAGCCCTTCATGCCAGCAACGTGCTGAACCGCACCTGAGATACCAACTGCAAGGTAAAGATCAGGAGTTACAGTTTTACCTGACTGGCCGATCTGCCTGGAAGCTTCAATCCATCCGGAGTCAATAACAGGTCTGGAACCACCGTATTCCCCGCCAAGCTTCTGAGCAAGAGGAAGAACAACTTCCTTGAACTTATCACCATCTTTAAGGCCGCGACCACCGGCTACAATAATTCTTGCCTGAGAAATGTCAACTCCGCCTGTAGATGTTTCTATAACTTCTTTAACCTTGGTTCTAATAGGACCAAATGAAACAGAAACCGCAGTTACAGCACCTGCTGCACCCGCTTCTGCAGGATCATAAGCGCCTTTTTCAAATGAAACAACAAACTTATCAGTTTTAATAGATTTCTTTTCCTGGATTTTTCCATTGAAAATATTTCTTGTAAGAACCAGCTTGCCGCCTTCAACTTCAGCTTTGTTACAGTTTGATACTATACCGGCATCAATAGCCATGGCTGCCTTAGCAGCATAGTCAACACCGTCATAAGTATGGGGTACAAGTACACCTTTAACATCCTGTGATTCAACCACAGCTTTTACAGCCTGAGCATAACCGTCAGCAGTATAACCTTCTACTGCAGCATCAGCAACTGAAAATACTACAGGAATGTAATTTGCAACCTCTTTCGCAAGAGCATCGTCTTTAGCAAATACAGCAGCCGCAGGCTCAAGACCAAGCCCTGGCGCCACTTCTTTAGCGATTCTACAAAGTTCAAGTGTAGCTTCGCTCAGTTTACCATCTCTATGTTCTGCAATAACAAGTAATTTCGCCATTATCAGATCCCCCTATATAACCTTTGCTTCATTTTTGAGTTTATCTACAAGTTTACCCGCTGCTTCTTCAGGTGCACCCTGAATAATTTCTGCCATAGAATCGGCAACTGGAATAAACATTTTAATAAACTCTGTTTTAGAAGCAGCGTTAACGCCCAGATCCGCGCCAGATTTAACATCCAGCTGCTTCTTCTTAGCTTTCATAATACCTGGAAGGGTGGGATATCTAGGGTCATTGATACCTGACTGAACAGTAAGAACTGCAGGACCGCCTAATTCCATAACCTCATTGAGTCCGCCTTCAAGTTCTCTGTTAAGAGTAAAGGCTTTTCCGTCAGCAGTGTCAATTTTAACAACATTTGTACAATGCGGCATGTTCAGCATATCCGCTATCATAACACCTGTAACACCTGCCTGAAGGTCTTCAGTCTGAACACCTGTCATAACAAGGTCAACACCGCCAATACCTTCAATCGCTTTTGCGAGAGCGCTTGCCACTACAAAACTGTCTCCATCAAGAATTGCCTGGTCAGAGATATGAATCCCCCAGTCAGCTCCCATTGCGAAAGCCTGCCTAATGTCCTTTGCAGCTCTGTCAGGACCGGCAGAAACGATAACAACTTCGCCGCCAAGCTTTTCTTTCAACTGGAGAGCAGCTTCAACGGCATAGTTATCAAAATCATTGATTTTGAAAGCGATTTGAGATTCATCAACTTTCTTGTCATCAACGATCTTAAACTTAGATTCCATATCAGGAACCTGTTTCAGACAGACAACTATCTTCATTCTTATACTCCCTTAATTAATTTTTTGTTTTGTATTTCTAAAGTTAAAGAAAGATAGTAACATTATTAACTATCAGTTAAATTAATGTCAATATAATTCTGAATTATTTATTTAAATAAACACAATTTTAAAATATGTACAATTAAAAATTATATATTAAAATCAAATCCTTTGCCTACATAGAGATTGATAACGTTTTTCTAAAAAAAATAACTCCATAATATAATTTTTTACCCCTGCAGCACCAGTCTTTTCACCTCAGCTGCAAGTGATTCCCTGCTTACCAGAATAAGATCCTTCTCATTACGCTTTTTAACCTCAGCAAGACCCTTTTCAAAAAAACTTTTCCCTATAGTTACCCGTAAAGGAATGCCAATCAGGTCTGCATCTGCAAATTTAAAACCGGGGCTCGCCTTCCTGTCATCATAAAGGACTTCAATTCCTTCATTAACAAGTAGATTATATATCTCATCTGCAGCCTCAATCTCTTCATCTTTTTTAGCAATCCCGATAAGGTGAACATCAAATGGGGCAACAGCCTTTGGCCAGATGATCCCCCTTTCGTCATTATTCTGTTCCACAACCGCAGCCATGGTTCTGTTTACCCCGATTCCGTAGCATCCCATAATGGGAGTAATCTCTTTACCCTTTTCATCAAGAACCTTAACATTCATTGCTTCAGTATATTTATATCCCAGTTTAAAAATGTGGCCAACCTCAATCCCTTTTTTCTCATACATTTCTCCGCCGCACTTAGGGCACAGGTCACCTGCACGTGCAGTGGAGATATCAGCCTCTTCAGTAATTTTAAAATCACGCCCCGCATTAACTCCGGTAAAATGTTTATCTTTAAGATTAGCGCCTGTAACTGCATTGAAAATATTCTTTACCATAGGATCGAAAACTATCCGTATTTTTTTATCAGTAACAGGCCCTGCAAAACCCACAGGGGCTCCTGTAAAGTCCTCAACAAAGCTGTCCGGGGCAAGTTCAAGCTCAACTGCTTTAAGGTAATTGGAAAGCTTGGCCTCATTAATCTCCCTGCTCCCCGGAACAACTGCCATAAGAGGTTTACCATCAGCCATATACACTATGCTCTTTAAAAACCTCTCTTCATCACAGTTGAAAAACTTAACAAGATCAGCAATGGTTTTAATATCGGGCGTATCGACGGTTTTAAGCTCCTCCGGAGCCTGCTTCTCTGTTTCAGGATACCTGAACTCTGCCTTTTCACTATTTGCCCTGTATTCACACTTGCCGCAAAGGAGCAGAGTCTCCTCCCCCACTTCAGATGCAACCATAAACTCCTCAGATGCGCTCCCCCCCATTGTTCCTGAATCTGCCTGGACAGGGATAGTCTCCAACCCGCATCTGTCAAATATCCGTCTGTATGCAAGGGCCATGGCATTGTAGGATTCATCAAGCCCCTTCTGGTCTATATCGAATGAGTAGGCATCCTTCATTATAAACTCTTTACTTCTTATAACGCCGAATCTGGGGCGAATCTCATCTCTGAACTTTGTATTAATCTGATACAGATTAAGAGGGAGATCCCTGTATGATGAAATTACAGATCTTACAAGATTGGTAAATGACTCCTCGTGCGTGGGCCCCAGGGCGTATTCCAGGTTGTTCCTGTCTTTAATGCGGATCATTTCAGGGCCCATGGTCTCCCATCTCCCCGACTCTTTCCAGAACTCGGCATTGGTCAGCTCAGGCATAAGGCACTCATGAGCCCCTGCCCTGTCCATCTCCTCTTTAACTATTGCTGTTATTTTACGCAGAACCCTGAGCCCCAGGGGGAGATAGGCATACATCCCTGCAGACTCCTTGCGCACAAGCCCTGCCCTTATCATAAGCCTGTGACTTAACACAACCGCGTCAGATGGTTCCTCTTTCAGGGTTGGAAGAATATATTTTGAAACTTTCATTATAATAATACCTCGTTTTTCGATTGCCGGATTAATTCTAAATGCGGTTTGTTTAAAATCACAAAGTAGGGTTTATATTTCAAGATTTTTTCTTTTGTTCAGATAATAATTAAGTATAAAATTTATTTTCCACTAACAGTTGCTGAATAATTTAAACCGGAGAAGTCAGTTGACAAAATCAGATTGAGATTATATTTTAATAATATTAAACTGTTAAGAGGTAAATGGTATAATGAATGCTCTTGATATAAAAAAAATGACCACAGAGGAGAAAATGCAGACAATCGAAGCGCTCTGGGACTCTATGATACATGATGACGTTGAGATAAAATCACCTGCCTGGCATACTGATGTTCTCCGTGAGACAGAAATACGCTATAAATCGGGTACGGAGACTTCTGAGGACTGGGCAGAGTCAAAGAAAAAGCTTCGACAGCAATTTGAATGAAAATCAGGATACTGACCTCTGCTATTGATGATCTGAGCAGAGGATACTTTTTTATGAAAAACAGGGTCAGGGCCTTGGAGATTACTTCTTTGACTCTCTTTTCTCCGACATAGATTCACTTACTTTCAGCGGCGGTATTCATTCACAATATGACGGATACTACAGGATGCTTTCCAGACGGTTCCCTTATGCTATATACTATAAAATCGATAACCAGAGTACAGCAGTTGTATGGCGCGTTCTTGACATGAGACGCGATCCGGAAAAACTTAAAAATGAGCTATCTCATGCTTAGTATTTAAACCGGAGAAGTCAGTTGACAAGATCAGATTGAGATTATATTTAAATAATATTAAACTGTTAAGAGGTAAATGGTATAATTAATCAGTATTTATTCCTGAACTTATTATTGTGAAGAAATGCTCTATTATCCCCGCCGCCTTCGGCGGCGGGGATATAAAATAGTCCATTTTTACACTAAAATATATTTTAGGAATGAACATTGATAATCAATACTATTTAAATCATATTTAGAGAGAAACAATTACATGGACAAGTCAATTGAAAAACTGATAGATGAAGTTCTTAATCTTCCCAATGAAATGAAAGCCTATCTTGCAGAAAAGATTCTTGAAAATCTTGATACAGATACCAACGCGGATATTTCCAATGAATGGCGAGATGAAATTTACAGAAGATGCGCGGAAATCGATTCCGGTATTGCTGTTTTAAAAGATTCTGATAAGGTATTCCAGGAAACCTTTAAAAGGTTGAAGTGAAATCTATCAGGTTTCACCAAAATGCTGAATCAGAAAAATAATCGCACCTCAATAAAAATTATCATTGAATTAAAACAATCAATTATAGAAAGTGCTGAACCCTTAATTCAGAAAATTTATAAAAAGGTATGATTATATGTTAAAACGTGTCTCTTTGATACTCCTCTCAGCATCAATTATTCTATTTTCACTCATTCATGTACACGATTCCTCTGCTCAGTCGGATGAGCCTGTATATGAATTCAATGAAATCTGGGGATACCTGATGACAGGTGAAGAGGCTCACCTGACAGATGAAATTCCTGTAACTGATGTGGGATATTTTTCTGCACGCATTAATAGAACCGGAACCCTTTACGGCGTGCCTGACAGGAATCGCCTTAAAAACTATAAAGGGAGAGTTCACCTGGTAATAGCTGAAACCGGCAACTTTACCCTTACTCATATATGTATTAATCCAGCATTTAATCTGCGTGATAAGCTGATCAGCGATATTATTGCTGCCTCTGCCCCTTTTGACGGTGTTCAGATCGATTTTGAATCTGTTATTCCGGCAGATAAAGAAATATTTATAGAATTTCTCACAATCTTAAAAAGAGAGCTTAAAGGTAAAACCCTTAGTGTTGCTGTCCCTGCAAGAAGGATCTATGTTGAAGATGCCTTTGATTACGAAAGAATAGGCAAAATTGCAGACCGTATCATCATTATGGCATATGACCAGCACTGGAGCACAGGCAAACCGGGGCCTGTATCATCTCTTAACTGGTGTAAACTGGTGTCACAATATACAGTATCAAAAATTCCCCTGGAAAAGATAGTTATGGGGATCCCTTTTTACGGCAGAGCATGGATTGATAATAATCCTGCAAGGGCACACAGGCTCAATTCTACAAGGGATGTGATTAAAAAATTCAAACCGGAAATAAAATATACTGAAGATGGAATCCCCTTTTTCACATACAGAACCTCAGTGGAAGTAACCCATTATTATGAAGATGAAAATACAATATCTGATAAACTGAAACTCTACAGCAGCAGGTCAATAAACAAGATTGCATTCTGGAGAATCTCCCAGGAGGAGAAAAGTATCTGGAGAATCATTAAAACTAAAAGGTAGAATGATAAATTTTAGGTGAAAAATTTGTCATTCCGGCCGAAGTGATAACGTAGGCAAGCATTATTGAAACATCATGTTTCGTGCTTGCAGGCAGTCATCGTGCCTGCACTGCCGGAATCTCCTGAAAGAATCAAAGTAACGAGATTCCTGCATGCGCAGGAATGACATTACCCACAAAATTAAACTGCTACCGAAATAAAAAATAAAATCAAATTAAAATAATGATTGCAATTCATAATCGAAAACCCATGATAGGGATATCCTATCTGATAAAGAATAATATTAAAAGACGGATACAAAATACAGGAAATATGAATTTAACACAATTCCAAAGAGACATAATTGAAAGACTCATATCATGTATCCCTGAAGAGAACCACCTACTTTGCCAGATAGACCAGTTAACCCTGGAAGGTCTTGAGCATAATGGTAATGAAATTCTTTACAAATACAAGTCAGCCCTTCTCCCGGATAAACAGACCGGGGAAAATGTAGTATTTGACGGACTGGAAATTTTTTCTTCAGAACTGAACGCCGGGGCTTCAGCTGCGGTATTTCTGAAAAACGGCCTTATCAGCTTCCTTCAAATACTTTCCCATTCCGGCGAGTTCCCTGAAAGAGAGCTTACAGATTACACCCTCATAAATAATCTCCTTGAAAAAGAGTGTACCGGCTCCTGATTTCAGCAGAAAATACCATCTGCCTTTATTCCATTATTTTTTATTGACACCCTGTTAACAGCTGTTATACTATAACTGCTTTCTATAGAACTATTTAATGGGACAGGTTGTTGTCATGTTTAAAAAAAATAAATATTTAATTACCCGTTTCGATTATGATCGTATTATCAAAATAATTGCCCAGATCAAACCTGACGATCTCTGTGTAAAAAAAATAAAAGACAAACTAAAGAAAGCAAAAGTAATCGAATCCAGGGAGATAAAACCTGATGTCATCACTATGAATACCAGGTTCAGGCTTAAAAATCTGGGTAATGGGACACGAAACGAATTTATACTTGTTTTTCCTGACCAGCGCGCCCCTGAAAAAAACCAGGTTTCGATTTTCGATTTTCTCGGAACAGAGGTTTTCTATAACACAGTCGGCGAGGTAGTCCCTTCAGCAAACAGAGACTGCTTCTATCTTATAGAAAATATAATTTATCAGCCGGAAGCTGCCGGGGATTATCACCTCTGATATTTACTTTATATTAAATGAAAAAAGCCGCCATAATTGATCCACGCACACCTGCAGATGTGACCGGAAATCTTGCCGTCATGGGATTTGAAATTATCCCCATACCCCTTATAGACCATGTTTCAGAACCGATATGCGGCCACCCCGATATACAGATTTTTTTACATGGGGAAAATGCCTTTATTCACCCCGATGCTTCACCTGCCTTTATTTCCTCAATCGCAGAATACTGCAATGTAACTATCTGCGGAACAGAACTTAGAGCCGCCTACCCCGGAGATGTGGTATATAATGTTCTTTGTACAGGCGGCATTGCAATCCACAGGGTAGATTCCACAGAACCTTCAATAAGGCAGTATTTTCTTGATAATAATATAAATCTCATTCATACTAACCAGGGCTACACCAGATGCTCAACACTTATAGTTGATGATAAAAGCATTATCACAGCTGACAGATCAATACATAAATCCGCTTCTGCTGCAGGCCTTGATTCACTCCTAATAGAGCCCGGCTATATTGCTCTCCCCGGTTATGATTACGGTTTTATCGGAGGCGCTTCCGGAAGATTCGATAATACAATTCTGCTGACAGGGAGAATAGACCATCATCCGGACTTCATCAGGATAAGAGATTACATTGAAATGCGGGGGATAGAGCTGAAAATTCTTTCAGAAAACAGGGCAATAGATACAGGATCGATACTCATACTTAATGGCTGATGTGAGCACTTCTTCAACTTCTCTCCCTGAAATTCCGATCTCCGATCCTGGATATTTTCTTAATAAAGTAAAAAATAATGACTCTATATTTGGAATATCGCTCCAACTTGTTGTATAGCGGGGCGATAATAATTCCTGCTTCGTCTGCCACCCCCTCTAATATCAAGAACACCGCCAATAAGGGAAACCCTCTCCCGGACAAAGTCAGGGAGAGGGTGAGCGGCCTTCAGGCTCGCTCGGGTGAGGGCAGTTGAAAAATATTACTGTTTCTGAAGAATCAGCCCCTTAAGATACTCTGTTTCAGGTAGTGAGATGCGTACAGGGTGATCGGGCGCCTGGGAGAGCTGTTCCAGTATCTGCATATTAAAACCTGCGTCCTTTGCAGCATAGGTGACAGCCTGGCGAAAAAGAGGAGCTGTTACATGGCCGGAACAGGAGAAGGTGGAAAGTATTCCGCCAGGCTCAAGAAGATGCATTGCCTGAAGATTAAGATCCTTATAACCGCGCAGAGCTTTCTCCCTGTCCCTTCCGGATGGAGCAAGTTTAGGAGGATCAAGAATTATAAGACCGAATCTGCGGCCTTCAGATTTCAATCTGCGTAAAGTATTAAAAGCGTCACCTTCAAGAAGAGTAAAATCCCCCCGGTCTATGCTGTTGAGTTCCATATTATATTCAGCTGATTTAAGCGCCTCTGCTGATGAATCTACAAGAGTAGCATGATGAGCACCGCCCCTTAAGGCGTAAATTGAAAACCCCCCTGTATATGAACAGATATCAAGAACCTCCCTACCCCCTGCATAGCGGGCTGTTCTCATCCTGTTCTCCCTCTGATCCGAATAAAATCCGGTTTTCTGCCCTGATAAATTAACTGAAAACCGGAAAGCATTTTCAATCACCTCTGCTGACTCACCAACTGGTTTCCCTGCAAGGAGCCCCTTTGAAACCGGAAGCCCCTCCATGCGCCTTCCATCACCATCGCTCTTTTCATAAACTGAGAGTATACCCTTATCCATATCCATAAGAATTTCCGCAAGACTATGCTTTACCGCGTCAATCCCTGCAGAAGATGCCTGCAGAACAGCAATGCTTCCGAACCTGTCAACAATGAGTCCAGGTATAAAATCACCCTCACTGTAAATGAGCCTGAAGGCATCACTATTTTCATCGATAATAAGACTCCGGAGTTGAGCAGCTTTTTTTATTTTTTTATAATACCATGTTTCATCTATTACTGAATCCCGGCCCAGGTCAAGGAGTCGGACAATTATTTTTGACTCAGGACTGTAATGCCCCTTTGCAATAAAGTTACCCTTACAATCGTGTACCTCGACAACTTCACCCGGCACAGGATCACCGGTTACACTTTTGACAGCACCGGAAAAAATCCAGGGATTAAAATTCAGGGCCATCTTTTCTCTGCCAGGCTTCAGCTCAATTGTGCTCATATTATTCACCGGTAATCTATTCTTAAAGTAACTCAAACAGTATAAAGAATCTTTCCAGGGAAAAACTGTCACTGAATATTTCATCTTTACTAATAAAAATATTTTCTAATCCCTCCTTGCTTTAATTGGAGAAGCAAAAAACCATCTTTCCCAGTAATTATTTCTAAAGATATCTTTTAGAGTAATTATACTGTTTTCAATATCCCCGCCGCCTTCGGCCGGGATATTAGAGCAATATCTTTCAAATAAAAGTTAAGGGATTAACATTGATCTTTTACTGAAATAGTACGTTATTCCGGAGTGAAATCTGAATTTTTCTTGCTATTTTATATCAAAATATTTAATTTATATTAAAAATTATCCCTTAGAGAGAAAATAATGGCCGCTAATGAAAAATTACAGCTTTCAATGCTTATTGATCATGAAAATCCCGCTGCAGTGCTTGAAGAAGCAAAGAATATTTTTATTCTAAACTACGATTCTGAAGCATTTGAAATTGTAGAAAACTGCTTTAATCTTACAGAAGCCCTCTTTAATGGAGAATTCCCCGGGTATCGTTCATGTAATACGGAATATCATAATTTTTCTCATACACTTGACTGCTTTTTAGCAACAATACGTCTTATAGACGGCCGCAATATTTCCGCCCAATCACTCTCAGAGGAGACTGCAACTAATCTGCTCATGTCTGCCATGCTCCACGACACAGGGTATATCCAGGAGGCATGGGACACTACCGGGACAGGGGCCAAGTACACAAAAATTCATGTAACCAGAAGTATTGAGTTTGTTACAAAAAACGCTGAAAAATATATGATTGATGCTGAAAGATTAAAGAATATTTCTGATTTCATCGAGTTTACAGGCCTAAGGTCGGATGGACTTGCTGTTGAGGAGGGTGAAAAAGCGCTTGCCGGCTCCATACTTGGAACAGCAGACCTTATGGGCCAAATGTCGGATAGAGCATATCTGGAAAAACTTCTTTTCCTTTACCACGAATTTACTGAAGCAGGACTGGAGGGCTTTGAAACAGAATTTGACATACTGAAAAAAACACTGGCATTTTATGAATCAACCATGGTGCGGCTTAATAAAAACCTCATGAGATGTTATGAATTTGCTGAATATCATTTCAGATCAAGATTCAGGGTTAAGGAAAATCTTTATATAGAAGCAATAGATAAACAGATGCAGTACCTGAAAAAAATTATAGATGACAGCACTTCAAATTTCAGGAGCAAACTGAAAAGAATCGATCTGGAAAAAATGGAGAGCCGCTACTTAAGTACCTGATATTTTCATCCGTTACTATCTGCAGCCTTAACAATGCCGCTCCAGAAGCTTTTTTTGCTTATTGTTCCGCCCAGATAAGCGGCAATAAGATTTTTTACCTCAGGAGAAAATGCGTTCCAGTATTTCTTTTCCCATCCATCGGGAAGTTTCCCCTTCTCAGACTTACCCATCTCCCCTGAAGTATATGACACAAACTGTATTACCATTGTTTTTAAAATATCAGCCGGAATTTTAACCCTGGAGACCGGACGTTTTGAGGGTACCATTGCTTTTACAAGAAGTGCAAGCTCTTTATCTGTAATATCAGGTTTATATTTCCTGGCCATATTAACAACCATCTCTCTGGCCATCTTTTTAGTATTTAAATCTGTTACTCCCATCTGTTCCTGAATCTGCTTTGACATTGTTTTAGCAAGATTCGCAACATCGACCCCGCCCCCGCCTCGGCTCCTCTTCCGCTCTTCAAGGAGCCTCCTGAATTCCTTAATCTCTTCAGGGGAGGCATTTTTTAAAAAATCATCCAGAGCATTCCTAACTTCATCATTATTGCGGGTCATCAAAATATCCTGATGTAAACTTAATCTCAGTCTTTAATCAGACCAGTACTTTCCTGATCCTTTCCATAGCCTCAACTACCCTCTCCCTCGAATTAAATGCGCTGATTCTAATGTATCCTTCACCGCAATTTCCGAAACCTGACCCAGGTGTTGTAACTACTGCAGCATCATTGAGAAGTCTGTCAAAAAATTTCCATGACTCTGTTTTTACATTGAGCCATATGTATGGAGAATTTACTCCCCCTGTACATGTGTACCCCAGCCCATTCATAGTTTCAAGAATAAGAGCGGCATTTTCAAGATAATAATCGGAAAGAGCCTTTACCTGCTTCATCCCTTCAGCAGAATATACAGCCTCAGCAGCCTTCTGCACCGGGTATGATACTCCGTTAAATTTTGTACTTTGTCTTCTCAGCCAGATGGCGTGAAGGTCAACAGGCTCACCCTTTTCATTATATGCCTTGCATTTTTTCGGTACAACTGTGTATGCGCATCTTGTTCCGGTAAAACCTGCGCTCTTTGAAAAACTTCTGAACTCGATTGCAACTTCATCGGCACCATCAATTTCATATATACTTCGCGGCAGGGATTCATCCCTTATAAAGCATTCATAAGCAGCATCAAAAAGAATTATAGCCTTATTTGCCCTTGCGTAATCGACCCATGTTTTAAGCTGCTCCTTTGTAACAGTTGCGCCTGTGGGGTTGTTTGGAAAACATAGATATATAAGATCAACATCTTCAGTGGGGAGAGCAGGGACAAATCCATTCTCCTCATTTGAATCCATGTAGCAGATCCCTTCATATCGGCCGTCAATATTAATACCGGTTCTTCCAGCCATAACATTTGTGTCAACATATACAGGATAAACCGGATCAGGAACTGCGATTTTAGCATCACCAGAAAAGATCTCCTGGATATTCCCTGTATCACACTTTGAACCATCACTTACAAATATTTCATCAGCAGTAATGGATACACCCCTTGAGTTAAAATCGTATTTAGCGATCTTCTCCCTGAGAAAATCATACCCCTGCTCAGGGCCGTATCCTCTGAAAGTTGATGTATCTGCCATTTCATCAACAGCGCTGTGAAATGCTTTTATACACGCATCAGGGAGTGGGAGAGTAACATCTCCAATCCCCAGCCTTATAATGTCCTTATCAGGATTGGCATTTTTAAATTCAGTTACTTTTCTTGAAATATCTGAGAAAAGGTAGGATGCTTTCAATTTTAAATAATTATCATTAATTCTAATCATTGTATTCCCTTATATAATAATTTAGTACCGTCATGCGGCATTTTTATTTTTTTTAAAAATTCACTACACTGTCCAGCATTTTTTAATAAGGGGAAATATCTTTTTACATGCTCTTATCCCGGAGCAAGGGGTTGCAACCCCCTTCCTCTCTGTATCCCAAAAATACAAAATGATCATAAAAATCTTTTATTAAAATTGACTTATACTAAGGTCTTCAGATAATATGGCATCAAATAACAGTTTGACGGTAGTATTTTTTTACTATTTTTTGCCACAGGATATGAAAATGACAAAACCGGAATTTGATGATTTTAAGCTCCATATATACAGAGGCTATGTCCAGAATAACTATATTCTGGAATATGATAATGGACTCCTCCTCATCGATGGAGCAAGCCGCCCTGATGTTAAGGGAATAGAAGACTTTGTTGTTAAGAAGCTTAACCGCAAAATAGAAGATATTAAACTTATTGCTGTTACACACTGCCACCCGGACCATGCCGGAGCGGTTAATATTCTCCGGTCACGACATGGAATCCCTGTAGCAGCGCCCCACGACATCGATTCATGGTATTCAGGATTCGGCGGAGCGATTCAGCATGTTGCTGACACGCTCCAGTCACGTTTTATGGCAGTAAAATTGAAGGCAAAACACCGATTCCTTTACTACAGCAGAAAAGTTAAGCCCGACTTCAAACTCCATAATGGATCTGAACTTCCGGTTTTCAGCGACTGGAAAGCTCTCCATGCTCCCGGACATACACTGCATAATATACTTTTATACAATGAAAAAAACCGCATCATTTATGTGGCGGACACAGTAATTGAGCACAGAGGAAAATATCTTCCACCTGTACCGGTTCTTTTCCCCTGCTGCATGAAGAAGACACTCCTCATGGTAAAGGAGCTTCAGCCTGAATATATTCTCCTTGCCCACGGACATGAAGGGCTTATGAAGTATAATGATGCCATGATTGATGAAGTAATAAGGGTAATAGAGAAAGGGGTTCCCAGATATGCGAGGTTTTTTTATCTCATATCAAAATTCAGCGGTGAGTACAGAAGGAACAGACATGAATTGTGCGAAGATATTCCCGTAGAGTCATCTTACAACAACAGTTAGTTTCACTGAATCCCTCATCCTGAAGGTCCATGACTGACTTCCGGTTACCCCTGTCCCGGCCTGAACATAAATATTTGAACTTCTATTAATTTTATCAAGATTATCAAGAGCGGCAGCTGTATATAAGAATGGGCCGTCATTTGAATTATATCTATAATTGTAATTATTAATCGATCCCAATGTATAACCAAGGGGATCAGTGAACCATCCGCCGCTGTTATACCTGTATGGTACAGCCGTGGTGATTATATCAGAAAGGAGAACAGCAGCGCCCCAGTTTCTCAGAAGATCCCCGAAAGTGAGATTCGGTGCACCTCCATTCTTTTTAACTGAATCTATAACAGCCCTGTAATTCCCGTATGGATTATGGACAATATCGCTAAAAAGCTGAGCACCGCCGTAATTTCTTGCAAGATATGCCCCGAAAGCATATGATGATGAATAGCTGGTGAGACTCTTATCCTCTGCTGTCCAGAGTGTAACAGGGGCGTAATTATAATAATTGAAACGGGGGAGCCTGCCGCTTGTATTACCGGCTGCACCGGCATCTTCTGTATTGTATGCAACACCCCTTGGCCCATTTACAGTCATTTTACCGGATAAAAGATCCTCTGTAACAAGTGAACACATTTCATTAATCCAGATATCTGATACCCTGGCGTTTTTAAGTACTATTTTCTGATAAAAATGAATCATATGCTGCAGCTCATGAGCCAGGGTTGATACTATCTCCCCCTCCGAGACTGGAGTAGCTAAAAGTACAGCATCAACATAAAACATTACCCTTTCATTTGAATTAGGCATAACACTTTTTTTATAATTATCCTTCCCCCAGAAGTATCCAAGAACACCACCGGTTGTGCTGTTGTCATTATCAATATCATAAAGAAGAATATGAATCTGATTATTTTCATCAATGAGCTCCGGAAGATTGTGCGCACCCCATTCCGCCCCGAATAAGGAAGTCACCCATTCATAAATATCATTATCATCACCGGCTATAAGAAACTTATCAGCCAGGGCATCAACCTTTGCCTGGGTAACATAGTTTGCTTTACCGGAAGCTGCCCCATCCCAGCAGTCATCAGCAACCCATATTTTCACAGTTTTACCATGTTCTGTCACAATTTTCTTCAATGTTGCAGGTATAGTGTCAGTAACAGACCTGTTCATAAAAGATATGGAGTCGCCCACAATGCTGGTGTTTTTCGCAATATAGTCAGATGATTCTTTAATCTTATACTCTCGCCTTGTAATCTCCGGCTCTACAGAATCAAGATAAGACCAGGGGTCATTATTAAAATCACTGATTTCCGGTTTCCCCCTTACACCTGTTACACTATCAACTGAAACTTTACTTTCAACAGAAGAAATACTTTTCAATTCCGGATAAGCGGAGTAAGATGAAGCTTCTATTGAACTTGAAAGAAGATAGGGAGCAGTTGTATCTGAAGAGAGACTTGTATTTGTGAAGATAAAATATACATCCTTTGTAGAAGTGCCAAGTTCAAGATTATAGATAAGTTCCACATCACCTGATGTGATAATATTAAATACCTCCTCCCCTGCACCTGAATAAAAACTGGTGTAATCTTTTACTCTATAGTTTGCTTCAATATCATCAGCATCGACCCCGCAGCCGGAAAAAACCGATAAAATTATTGCAAATAAAAGAGCCGCATTAGCTTTATAAAGAGCTTTTATCATATTTTTATTCACCATTAAATCTGCATCATTGTTAGTAAGAGTGCAAAACAAATCTTAAAAACCTGACCTATAGAATATATACAATTAAAAAATATTGAGGTTAAAAAAATCTACATTAGAATTAAAATGTTTAAAACCAGACTGAAATGACGTTCAATATTAATTCAACTGTTCACTGAAGCTGTTTCTATATGCAACTAATTTAATAAAAAACTTGACATTTACCTCTAAAGAAAATGTATTAAAATTAAATTAAAAAGAACAATGTTCCGCTTCCGGCAACAATATATAATGAGGTATTCCATGAAAACAAAAATTACGCAGGTTCTCGGTATAAAATATCCGGTTATTCTTTCAGGGATGAGCTGGATAAGCATGCCTGAGCTTACAGCTGCAGTATCAAACGCAGGGGGTCTGGGGATCCTCGCAACAGGGGTGATGACAGCTGAGGAGACCCTAACTGCTATTCAGGAAACCCGCAAGCTGACAAAAAAACCCTTTGCAGCCAATGTAACACTCTACTTCCCCGGAGCAGAAAGGAACGCTGAAATTATAATAAAAGAGAAAGTACCTGTAGTAAATTATGCTCTTGGAAAGGGTGACTGGATATGTAAAGCAGTGCACGCCTACGGCGGCAAGGTAATTGCAACAGTTACAACACTTAAGCACGCACTGGCAGCTCAAAAAGATGGAGCTGACGCGATAATAGTAACAGGACATGAAGCTGCCGGACATGGAGGGGATGTAACATCCCTTGTGCTTATCCCTTCAATTGCTGACAACATAGATATCCCGATTATTGCAGCAGGGGGATTTGTTGATGGCAGAGGCCTTGCAACAGCACTTCTCCTTGGAGCGGACGGAATTTCAATGGGTACAAGGTTTATGAATTCAGTTGAAAGTCCGGTTCACGATATACAAAAAGATGTTTCCAACAAAACCGATGTGTATAATACAGTATATACAGATAAAGTTGACGGCCTTAAGGCGCGCGTAATGAAAAGTGAAGGTGCAGTAAAGCTGATGAATAAAAGACTCAATCCCTTTAGCGCCCTTATACGCTCAAGAAAAATAGCAGAGATGCTCGGATTCCCCTGGCTGAAACTTGCTGTGGGAATTACACTCATGGGCCCGAAACGGGCGATACAGATGGCGCGCATGGCTATCGGCTTTGACGCATTTAAAGCCGGAACAATTGATGGAGACAACAAAAACGGTGTTCTCCCCATAGGCCAGGCAGCAGGGATCATGACTGAAACATTGACTGTTAAGCAGATAATGACTAATTTAATTAAGGAAGCAAAAGCGGCTCAGAAAGTTCTGGATGCTAAATTAAAATAAAAAAACGCACTCGATTTAAGGAGGAGTTATGGCCATAGTTGAATGGAAAAAAGACGAAACAGTAGCTATTCTCACAATGAATAATGGCGAGAACAGACACAACTCTGAATGGGCAGAAACTATGCTATCAGTTTACAATGAAATTCTTGAGGATCAGGAGATTAAAGCGATAGTTTTAACTTCAAGTGATCCTAAAAATTTCTCTCTCGGCGTGGATCTGGGATGGATGATGCAGGCTCAGCAGAAAAATGATTACCCCGCAATAAGCAAATGGCTTTTCAAAAACGGCGAAGTTTTCAGGGCAATGCTCATGTCGCCTGTACCTACAATTGCGGCAATTACAGGCCACGCATTCGGTAATGGCGCCATGCTTGCAGGCGCATGTGATTTCAGATTCATGAGATCAGACAGGGGATACTTCTGCTTACCTGAGATAGACCTGGGTATACAGTTTTCACCTTCAATGATTGAGTGGATGAAAAGAATCATGCCTTACCATCTCTTCATAAAACTGAAGTGGTCAGGTGAGAAAGTAGGCGCAAAACTTCTTGAAGAGCATAATGTAATTTTAAAAGCCTGTGCTGATCCGGAAGAAACACTTAAAGAAGCAATAGCTTTTGGAAAAACCTTCAATAAATCAAGAAACACACTGACTGAAATGAAAAACAGGACTTACAAACACATAGTAGATAAGATGGATAATGAAGACCCATTCTATTATGAATATAAACCTGAAAATGTTGAGAAAGGGATTGCCCCTATTTTTATGTTTACCCAGGGATAGTATCTTCACTTATCACCGGCAATAAAATGCCGGTGATAAAAAACTCCCCTTCAAAGTCTCTTCAAGGTAGTTGTAGAATTTTAGGGGGAAAAGTTTGTCATTCCGGCCGAAGTGATAACGTAGTGCCGGAATCTCCTGAAAAAATCAAGGTTATGAGATTCCTGCATGCGCAGGAATGACATAACCCACAAAATTAAACTGCTACCCTCTTCAATTTACACAGGTTAACAACGGAACTTGTTGACTTTTATTCTATATCTGTTACAATTAGTACATAAACAGAATAAAATGAATCATTCAAATAATATGGGCCGGGATTAAATAATGCTTAACAATACAGAAAATACCACCGGAGAGCAGCTTTTTACAGATAATATCAATGAACTTGTACCATTAAAATTCAGGCAGAGACTGAATAGTCAGCCATGTAAAATGCGGAATAAAGCCGCTTATCATCAGGATGGCACGATTAAAGAACCATACATATATGTTCTCGGTCTGGGGGAAAAGCATTATAAAATATTTGATAAAGAGATACAGAGAATCACTGATGATTTCCCATGGACAAAAAAAAAGCTTATACGCTTTATAATGAATGAACTGATTACCAACACTCAGTTTTCAATGCTCAGACAGATTATGCACAAAATAAATGACAATAAAAAGGCAGCCGGATATTTTAATGTTACCATATATCCATGTGATGATTTCTTTTCAGCTTCCATAGAAGAGTTTGGAGATTTTTTTGACTACTACGGATATCTTGACAGAATCAGTGATTTTGATTATGACAATCCCGATCATTACGACTCAGTGACAGAGATAGTTCTGAAAAAAGAGGAGCTTCTTGCTGATGATCATGTAAAGCTTATTCTTGATCATAATCATAACATAAAACTGACAGACGGATCCAACAGACTCGGCCTTAATGTAATAGAAAAAGCTACAGATGAAGATTTCTATATTACTTCTTTTTATAAAAAAAACAGGTATATGTGGAAACGAATCTACTTCAGGGTTGAAAACAATTAACAAAGCTGCAGCAGATTCTTTGCTGATTTTTAGCGGTCCCGATTATTAACAGAACCGGATAATTGAAATTTCATATACCAGGAATTAAAAACATGAGCAATGACATTGAAAGCTGGATAGATAAAAAATATAAACTCCTCTCCTACTACGAAAAAAATGATAAAAAATATAATAAAATTCTTATCGCCTTAACAAAAAGAATAGAATCGATCATTTCAAATTCCGGATGTAATGCCCAGGTCAAGGGGCGGATTAAATCCTTTGAAGCTTTCTACCGTAAACTCCTTGCCCGGAGCCAGAAAACAGTAATAACCAACCCCTTTGAATATATAACAGATATTGTCGGGATGAGAATTGTAGTCCCTTTTCTTGAGGACCTTGAAAGTGTTGAAAATATTATTATAAGAAATTTTGAAATTATTGAAACAGAATACAAATCCAGAGAATTAACTATACGGGAATTTGGTTATGATTCGATCCATATTCTCATTGCACTCCCGGCAGATATATCAAAAAAATACAGACTTTCCGATTGCATTAAAATTGAAATACAGCTTCGAACAATTCTTCAGGATGCCTGGGCTGAAGTTGAACATGAGCTGATCTACAAAACAAGCATAGACAAAGTTGAAGATACCATAAGAAGAAAGATGATTGCCATAAACGCCACACTCTCTCTTGCGGATATTACATTTCAGGAGATAAGAGAATATCAGCGTAAACGGTACAGGGATATACAGGAACGGCATAAAAAGCTTATGGATAAAGTATCTACCATTCCTGAAAAAATGGGTAAGATCAAAGAAAACACCCCGCTGATAAACCCTGCGCAGAATATTGAAGGGATGGAGAGTGAGCCTGAAAAATTTGAGCATATAGTATCACCGGGAAACACATCGGAGTTCGGCCTCAATGACCTACTTGTAGAAGCAATGAACGCCCATCTGGAGAACAGGCTTAAAGATGCTGTGGATCTTTATTCAAGACTTATAGTGGTTTCCCCTAACCACTTTATATATAATCACAGGGGACTGGTCTATTTTACACTCAGTGAATACGACAAGGCAATTGATGATTTCTCAACAGCGATAAAGATGGCCCCAAGCGACACCCGGGTCTACACAAACAGAGGACTCACATACAGGATGCTGAAAAATTATGATGCCTCACTTGCAGATTTCAACAAGTCGCTGGAGCTGAATCCATTATGGCCGGACACTTTTTACGGCAGATCACTCACCTATTATGACCTTGGAGACATACAGAGAGCCCTGGAGGATTGCGACAAGGCAATAAGCATCAAACCCGATTTCAAACAGGCTGTACGATTTAAACAATTCCTCATAAACCAGGTGATGAAATAGTCTTAAAAAAATGGAGATCCTATACTTAATAATAATTACATGTGCCGCTTTTACAATTGCTTCAATAGCCGGTTTCGGCAGCAATATAATCGGTCTTTCACTGGGCCTTACACTATTCCCTCTCCCATTCCTTATGCCTGTTTTACTCCCCTTGAATGTTGCTGTAAACCTGTTGATTTTATTAAAAAACCATAAAGGTATAAACTCAAAAATTATCAGAAGTATTTTTCCTCTATTTCCTGCAGGGTCTGCCCTGGGGTTATTCATTTTTCACAATTCAGCCATGGACCGATGGGTGATTATTCTTTTCGCCCTCTTTATTTTTTATATAGCAATCAGAGATATATACAGACAATACAGGAAGGACTATATTGTCCCTCCTGCAAAGGAAAGAATTGACAGGAATATACGTGCAAAAATATACATGGCAGGATCAGGCATAATACATGGTATCTTTGCAACAGGGGGCCCGCTGATTGTTATTGCAGTATCAAGGCTCAACCCGGGGAAAGATGCAATAAGAAGCACACTCCCCTTGATCTGGGTTATAATGAACTCAATTTTGACTGCAACTTATGCTGCTGCAGGTCTTTTTAATGATGCTACAATAAAAACTACTCTTATACTATCCCCTTTTGCCCTATGCGGATTCATAATCGGGGAAAAGATCTATAAAAAAATTGATGAAGAACGATTTAAAACAATTGTCAGCCTGATTTTGATAACCGGCGCTATAGCAATTATCATTAAAAATCTAGCCTGATTCCTTCCTTATGTGAAGATGAGAATTTACTTAAATACCTCCCCTGCTTCCTTATACCAGAGCACAAAATCGAGATGCTCCATATGTATTCCGATCCCTGCAGAATAATCTCTCAGTTTATTTTCCAGTTCAAGATAGACTTTTCCTGTTATGCTTTTAGGTATTTCTTCAATAATTCCAAGGAGCTGCATATTTTTCAGAATATGCCTGTCAAGAATTGCCAGATTACTCCCTATACCTATATTCCTTAAAAAATGACTCGCCTCCTTATAACCCATACCTTTTACATTTTCCACAAGCCATTCTCTTTTTTCAATTTCAGCTAAATTCCGGTCAAGACACCCCCTTATGCAGCCCCCGTCACATGTGAACTTCTCCCTGGCTTCAGTTAGATACCGTGACTTATTATTCCTGAACCGCACAATATTAATCTCCTCTGCAATTTCCTCAGCAGTTCCATGAAAGAGAAGATTTTTTTCCAGAAGAAGATTTACAGCTTTCCAGCACTGCTTTGCCCCGGATTGCGGTGTAAAGAGACAGAAGGAGAGTTCAATAAAAAGCTCCTCATTATCCGCCTCACGCCATACCTTGCGGAATTCCTTTATCCTTTTGACTATATCCGGTTTTATCTTTGAGTATATCCCTTTGATTTCATCTTCATATTCTATATTAATTTTATTATTCACTGTACCTCATTCTACTTTTTTTCAGAAGCTATTTTTACAAAAAGGTAATCCCTGAATATGGCCTCTTTATTCTGATCAAAATAAGGATGCTGTTCATTTGCTGCCTCGTGGCACCCGACACACATGCGGCCTGTGATTAACTGCGGCTTCCCGCCCGGCATAGCCATATAATATTTCCAGCCGTCAAGGGAATTGGGGCTTTTACTATCCTTTACCATAATTGTCAGATCCGGGTCTGCTCTGTTTATATCCGCTCTTCTCTTATATACTTCCTTCACAACCACAGAACCTTCATTCATAACAACTCTTTTTGTCCCCGAATCTTCTTCAATTATTTCTGATTCAAATGCTGTATCATTGGCATAAATAATTCTGAATGTAGCCCCATGACCCGGGACAGGCGTATCAAGAACCCGGTTAACAGGCTTCTTCCACTCTTTATACTCAGGTATAGTAAATATATCCCCTGAAGGGGAACAGCTGAATAAAAGAGAGACAGATAATCCAAAAAACAAAATTTTAATTAATTTCATAAAGCCCCCTGGAGAGTATATACATTCACAGCCTTTTCCTTCCCTTTAACCTTTACCGGTTTCTGCTGTACTAACCGGAATTGATCCTGAATATAATCGTAGCTGTAACCGGAAACCACAATTGTATTCTTTCCAGCAATAGAACAAAGCCTGGCACCCAGGTTAACTGCGTCACCGATTACAGTCCTGTCAATTCTATCTTTTGAACCCATATTCCCTGCTATCATTTCACCTGTATTAATACCGATACCAACATATACCGGGACTTTCTCGTATTCATAGATTTTTTTCATCTCATTTTTTATTTCAAGAGCTGCATCAGCAGCACGTCTTACCATCTCCTCCCCTTCAAATACAGCCATAAGTTCATCACCCACAAACTTATCAATATCACCGCCATGTTTCTGTATAATTTCAGCCTGCAATGTCATGACCCTGTTAAGCATTTCCAGAACTTCCGCAGGGTCACGTGTTTCGGAATATCCTGTAAAATTTCTTATATCTGAGAAGAGAACAGTTAAATTCTTTTTTTCTCCGCCAAGAATAATATCATCATCCCGCTTTACATGGTCAAGTGTTGACTTTGAAACAAACTTTGACAGTTTGAATCTCTCCTTCAGACCGTCAATCATGCTGTTTATTTCATAACCCAGATCCCCGATTTCATCATCCCGGTCAACCATAAACTTTTTGTTAAAATTTCCAAGACCGACATTTTTTACTATAACCCCGATTTTCAGGATCCTTTCAATCAGTGCTTTCCTTAAAAAAATTATTATTGCAAGTGTAAGCACAAACACAACAATTGCATAAAGTAATATTGAAATAATCACATTATTACGGGCCATTCTATAAACATCATCAACAGGTGTTGAAATCATTATAACGCCACGAACAACATGATTCAGGCCGTGACAGCCTGAACATTTCGGCTGGTTAAGCAGAGGTTTGTATATCATTATATTTTTCTTATCGCCTGAAACATTACGGACAAAAACATCGGAAACAGTTTCAACAGATCTAATAAACACACTATCTTCAATTTTTCTCTTTTGGGACAAGACTGATTTTGGTAAAAATTTCTCTTCATTAATATTTGCATTAACTTCTGCGATTGTATTATTATCAGAAAAGGCTGTTTCCCCATCTGCGCGGTAAAGCCCTATCATTGAGGCAAAATTTGCCCTTTCAAAATCACGAAAAAGTTCAACAGCAATCGGCGCCTCGCCTGCAAGCATATTGTTTTTTATAGCAGTATATATTATTTCTGCTTCCTGTTTAATTTCCGATTCCTTGGATAAAATAATTGTGCTGTTCTGGGACTGCAGGTAATAGGTCATAACTGAACCTATACCCGCAAACAGAACCAGAAATACCAGGAACGGTACCCGGAATGTTATTTTTCCGGTAAAGCTGAATTTATCTTTCCAGTTCAATAGTTTCCTCCGCCATAACAATTACAGGAATTTTCATTCCATTTAATGATTTCAAATTATCAGCAAGATCCTGCGGTATTGTTCTGTAATTCAATGAAGCAGTCACTTTAAGTTTTCCTTTAATATCACCAAGATCAAATTTTTCAATATGCTCCTCCCCTGCTTTCAGGCGTTTATCATGGAGAATCTCCCTTGCCTTTGCAATGTTATCCACTGGATTCCCCTTTCCGTCTCCAAATTTAGTTACAAAAACAACAGCCTCATCGCCAAGGTATCCTTTTTTATCGGGCACCCCGCTTTCAAAGACAGTTTTTCCTTTCGAATCTACAGCTTTGACCTGTAACCAGACCTGTCTCATATTTGAAACACCGGTGGGCACATCATGACCTGCACCTTTATTATTGAGGCGCACCACCAGATTGTTCCCTTCAGTAGTGCTGTCCATATCGATAATAACAGCGCGTTTAAGTCTCTCCTCAGCCATCTTCACCCGGGCAGAATCATTTCCCATTCCGGGAATAACACTGTTTCCGCCGATAAAATAGTGAGTGAAGATATGGTCCCTCTCCTTTGAACCGGAAGTAGAGCTCCCCGGATTTTTCCCCCTTGCTGTTAATCCTGTACCAGGCTCACCAGGCCTCTGATACATATGACAATCCTGACACTGCACACCTTCTTTACTATATGGACTCTTTTCCCATTCCTGATAAGTTGTATCAAGCCAGGTACCGAATATTTCATGTTTCACATTATGGCATGTACCGCATAATTCAGAACTTTTGTGAAATTCAGAATATGCCACACCATGAAAATCGGATTCAGCATCATTACGGGGCCCTCTCTTTATCCCCGGATCAGCATCACCCCTGCCAGGATCAAATTTAAAGCGGGCATTATAAATTTTATAAGCGCCTGTAATAGAGTGACAGTAATCGCACTGGATACCCTCTTTAGCAATATCAGCAATTTTTGTAATGTCATCCGATGTCTTTTTCGGGAAACCGGAAATATAACCTACAGGAACATGGCATTTCTGACACACCTCTGCTTCTGCAATTTCATCTTTATCTGTTAGCCCTTCAAGCCCCTGGAGAGCAAGCTCCTGGTATATCACATCTTTAAGTGAAAGATTATGCATAGAGCCGTGCCACTGATCATAAATCCCCCCATGACATGCTCCGCAGAAATCTGGCGGGATAAACCTGGAAAGTTCGTAATGGGGTGTTTTCTTTGAGCATCCAATAACAAGAAACGACGTAAAAGTAAGAAATGCAATAAATGTATAGATTATATTCTTCATTTCAGTATCCCCATAGTTTTTTTATAACCGGCACTTAATAAAATACAAAACTTATCGGATTATTCATTTTTTTTTTGAAATTACACTCAATAGTATTATATTGACTCCATGAATAGAATAAATCAAGAATTTTATGGTAAAATCTTTATGCTTTTTTCGTAAAATATAAAAATTTGTGTTGATTAAAATTACACCTGTTTTACTATTAATAAAGATTCCGAATAAGCTCAATAAAACAAACAACATAGAATAAATGGAGGATAAGAGAATGAAGAAATATGTTTGCTCTGTATGCGGATATGTATATGATCCGGAAGCAGGAATTCCTGAAGATGGAATAAAACCGGGTACAGCTTTTGAAGATCTCCCTGATGATTTTGTATGCCCTGTATGCGGGGTCGGCAAAGATCAGTTCGATCCGGAATAACTGTAATCTTAATCAGGCATGGCAACATGCCTGAAAACTTATATGGAGGATTCCTATGGATGCGGTTTTATTATCCCGGATTCAATTTGCTCTTACTGCCGGGTTTCATTACATTTTCCCCCCCCTTACTTTTGGACTTACATTAATAATATTATACACAGAAACTGTTTATTTAAGAACAGATAATGTTCTATACAAAAATTTAACAAAATATCTGGCTAAAATCCTTGCCCTTGTTTTTGCAATGGGCGTTGCTACAGGTATTGTTCTTGAATTTTCATTCGGCACAAACTGGTCAACCTACTCAAGAATGGTGGGTGATATTTTCGGTGCACCTCTGGCTGCTGAGGGTATTTCAGCATTTTTCCTTGAATCAGTTTTTATTGGTGTTCTCCTTTTTGGAAGGGACAGGGTTTCAAAAAAAGCATACTGGGCTGCAGCCCTGATGGTTTTTATAGGCTCACATTTATCCGGGCTCTGGATCATTATAGCAAATTCCTGGATGCAGACACCTGCAGGATTTGAAATGGTTGAAGGACGGGCTGTACTCACTAATTTTTATGAAGCGGCAATCAATTATTCCACTATCCAGAGATACCTCCACACTGTAATTGGCGCCTGGATGGCCGGGTCGCTTTTTGTTGCAGGAATAAGCGCCTGGTATATATTAAAGAAAAGGGATCTGGATTACGCAAAACCCCTTTTAACAATCTCACTTCTAATATTCATTTTTACTTCTTTTATCCAGTTCGGCACCGGGCATTACCATGCTGTTCAGGTGGCAAAAACACAGCCTGTTAAAATGGCAGCATTTGAAGGTTTATGGGATACAACAGCAGGTGCTCCTTTATCGGTTTTTGGCGTACCTGTCGCAGCGGATAAAAAGACATATCTGGAAATAGGGATACCAAAACTGCTCAGTATTATGATATATGCGAATCCCGATGCTGTTGTGCAGGGACTTAACGATTTCCCTGAAGATCTGCACCCCCCTATATTCCTTACTTTCACAACCTATCACATTATGATTGCCCTTGGTTCCTTATTTGCACTGATGTCTGCTATTGGTCTTCTTCTGATTAAAAGAAAAAAACTCTTTGAAACAGACTGGTACCTTAAAGCAATTCTGTTTTCAATCCCGCTCCCCCATATATCGAATCAGACTGGGTGGATGGCAGCAGAAATCGGACGTCAGCCCTGGGCTATCTACAATGTACTGAAAACAGCTGATGCAGCATCAGTAGTGGTTCCGGCATGGCAGATACTCCTTACAATAATTCTTTTTTCGATTATATACATTCTTCTCTTTATCCTGTTCATTAAATTTCTGGTTCAAATGGTCAGGAAGGGACCGGAAGTTTTAATCAATGAAAAAGGATATTAAAGAGGTAAATAATGGAAACAATAGAAATATTACAAATCAGCTGGTTTTTTCTAATAGGCATCCTCTTCGCCGGATATGCTGTTCTTGACGGATTTGACCTGGGAATTGGCGCCCTTATGCCCTTTCTTGCAGGGTCAGATGAGAAAAAGGCCCTTACCCTGTTCAATTCTATCGGCCCTGTATGGGACGGGAACAAGGTGTGGCTTGTAACTGCAGGGGGGGCTCTTTTTGCAGCATTCCCCCATGCATATGCTACTGTGTTCAGCGGATTTTACCTGGCTATGATGCTTGTCCTTTTTGGTTTAATTTTCAGGGCTGTTTCAATAAAGTTCTATGCACTTGAACCTGAGAGAAGAAAAGTATGGGGATATGCATTTTTTCTTGGAAGTGTAATACTTTCAATACTTTTCGGCGTTGCTCTTGGTAATGTAATTCTGGGTGTTCCTCTTGACAGCGGGATGGAGTTCCGGGGAACTTTTTTAACACTGCTCAGGCCCTTCCCCCTGATTATCGGTCTTCTCGGTTTTACCGCAATTCTGATGCAGGGGTCTGTATACGCGGCACTAAAATCGGAAGGTGAACTCCAGATGGATGCAAGATCAACTGCATCAAAGCTGGTCTATGTTTATTTAGTAATGTTTGCGGCATCGCTTATAGCTTCATTTGTATTTATGCCGCAGAACATCGGCATCATCCCTGCCTGGATATGTGCAGCTGTTACTGTTATTTCGCTAATTCTCCTAAAAATAAATATTGCAAAAGGTGAGGATTTTAAATCGTTTATTTTCTCATCACTGGCATTTTTCTCATTATGGGGAATTGCCGGAAGTGTTCATTTCCCTAATATGGTAAAAGCTACAGGGGGTGCCGCTTACGACATAACAATTTACAACGGATCATCAGGCGAACTGACTCTTTCAATAATGCTGGGAATTGCCCTGATTGGTATGCCTGTTGTAATTGCATATTCTATTTATGTTTACAGAATATTTAAAGGTAAGGCAACAGCGGGGAATTAAATTCCAGAATACCAATAGTGCAAAGGATAATTATAGAAGATTCCCTAATGCCACTAAAGACCCTTAACCGGGATTTACGATTATTATCAAAAATTTATGGAGGAAAAAATGACTAAACTTTTTGAAATTTACAAATGTGATGTATGCGGGAATATCATTGAAATAGTACATGACGGAGCACCGGCTCTTGTCTGCTGCAATGAACCGATGAAACTTATGGAGGAACACTCAGCTGACCAGACAACAGAAAAACATGTTCCTGTAATCGAAAAAACATCTGACGGCTTTAAAATTACTGTGGGATCTACACTCCACCCTATGGAGGAGAAACACTATATTGAGTGGATTGAACTCCTTGCTGATGGAGTTTCCTACACAAAATTTTTAAAACCTGGCGACAAGCCTGAAGCTGTTTTTAAAATTGATGCTGATAAAATAACAGCCAGAGAGTATTGCAATATCCATGGGTTATGGAAATCAAAAAACTGACAGGAGAATAATCAATGGCTCAGACTTCTGAAGATAAAGTTTTAAAGGCTATGAAAAAAGAGGATAAACCACTAAGGCCTGGCGACATAGCAGAGTTAACCGGTATTGACAAAGCTGATGTTACAAAAGCTATAAAAAAACTTTCCGGTGAAGGTAAAGTCATTTCACCGAAAAGATGCTTTTATGAAGCAGTGAAATAAACTAATATCGAAGTTAATTCGTTAAAATGTATTTTAATGCAAAACTGGCAGTGGTATAATTTTTTGAGAAAACATGTCATTCCGGCTGAAGTGACAAGGTAAGGCGGGAATCTCCTGAAAAAAATCGGGAATTCATAGATTCCTGCACCTGTACTGAGCGCGTCGAAGTATGCGCGGGAATGACAAAACCGTAATATTATACTGCCACCTTAAAAAAAAACGGAAGAGTTAAACTCTTCCGTTTTTTGTATGGTCATCATCAATTTTAATCTTAACAGGTACTCCCTCCAAGGATAACAAACCCTGAACCGAATTTATCTTTTCTAAAATCAATCGTAATATTTCTCGCAGAATTAACATAATCCTTGATTCTCCTGTCATATGTAATTTTAACTTCATTTTCCACTATAACATTTTCGTTTTCAGCCAGTTCATCCAGAACCAGTCCCAGACGGGGACCGCCTCAACCAAAACCGGCTATATTCAGTCGTAATACCGGATTTTTATATCCGGAGCTTCCCATCATGGAAACAACTTCGTTTTTAGCATCATCAGTAATTTTTACAGCCATTTTTTTCTCCAGAATTAGTATTTTACTTGTTTACAATATAATTAAAAGCTCGACAATAGTCAAGTATTTTATTATATTATATTTATCTAAAATAGATTGGTATTTATTCCGGATTTTAATACACTCTTTTTATCTGTTTACATATATTTCAAATTGTTACAGATAAGCTTTCCCTTGACAAATGACTAAAAATTGTATATAGGGCTTCCTGAAAAAGTCAAAAGCCTATAAAATACTGGACAAAACAGTATTT
>CAZBFP010000033.1:0-35914 GCA_964491265.1 uncultured Leptospirales bacterium
GTCAACGAATTATTGATTGTCATCATAAAAACGAAGTAGGATTTAGGGGGCTTTTTAAAAGCGGGTATTAGTAAACACCCACAGAGAGGGTTCAGAAATCTTTTTCTTGACTTTTTTATAAAATCAATTCATCATTATTATAGATTATATTTGGAATCAGTAATTATTCCTGAAGATATTTTTAGTGCAATAATGCTGTTTTTAATATCCCTGCCGCCTACTGCGGCAGGGATATTAAAGCATTTTATTCCAGATAAAAGTTAAGGAATTAAAACAGATTATATTCGTAATTGAAATTCCGTATCCTAATTGAGCCTTTGGCAGGAATATATGAGCAACGATGAAAAACGGAAACGCCTTGAACGCCATGCCAGATCCCTGCTGATATCAAAGGATATCTCTGCCGGGGATAAAGAACAGGTCAATTCCATAATGAAAAATCCGAATCTTACCCCTGAGGAAAGATTCGGATTAATTATAAGGCTTATAGAAAAAGCCCCTGACAGAGAATTCAGCGAAATCCCGGATATAGAAATTCCGGACAACAATGAGCAGAAACATGCCGGAACTCAGAATACTGCAGCAGACAAGCCTGATCATAAACCTTCATTAAGCGTGGAGAGCAGCAGTTTTAATGGTGGAATTAAACGGATACCTCAGGTTAACGGCCCCACAGAAACAGCCCTTTACATAAACGATATCTACCTGAAATATAAAAAATTCAAACTCTTTAAAAAAAAATACCTGGTTGAAAGAAGCAACCGTTTCGGATTCGGCTTCCGCAAAAGGCTTGTCCCGACCAAAAAATATCTTGAAGTAATCTCCAGGGTCCAATCTTTTCAGGAAACCCTTCTTTCCCGTCTCCCCTTTATACTCGATTATATTTTAAAAAGTGAAACCATTGAATCACCACTGGAGTTTAATTACCTGCGCCACCTGAGAAAATGGATCCTTGACATGCCCTTCTCATCACTCCCATACAACAGAGTAAAATGGTTTGAACAATGGAGCTTTGAAAGGGAACTGAAGTCCTATACAATTAATTTTTTCTCTTTTATGCGTATGGACCAGGAACATCGGGAAAGAATTCTCCTCATGGCTGAAAACATAATACGTGAAGCCCCTGATCTTATTAAAGAAAAAATAGAGGAGGGGGAGGAACGTTCAGTTGCGGTTAAAAAAGAAAAGAACAACTTTTTCAGAGAAAAAATGATTTATGAGTACATGGGGGCATTACGCTCATTTATCGCTCTCCCGGGTGAGCCTGACAGCTCCGTTGCAAAACATCTGAATAAAATTACAGGATTAAACACCCTCACTGACTTTATAAACATGTCAATTGAAGCATTAATTTTTCAAAGACCCTACGAGCCGCGGGAACTGAGGGAATATTTCGAAATTACACCTGTTGCTGTAAGCAGTGAAAAGTGGGACTATAACCCGGAAAAGCTGAAACAGTTCGGCAAAGATCCTGAATCAATAAGATTAAGGGGGCTTAAGCGTTTAAAGCAGGAGCTATTCTGGTATGATACTGTTTACCAGCTTGTAAAAATAGAGGACAATGGCCAGAATATACTCATGAAATCTGCGGATGATCAATGGAAGCTTCTTGATAAAATAAACAGAGACCCTGCAGATACCTTTAACAAAAATTTCATTGTTTTCCTGGAAGGTACTGTAAACTACTTTCGAAATCTTCTTGTGCCACTTTTAAACGGATCGAAGCTCCACCTTGAATCTGAAAAGGGTGCGGCAGAAGGTGCAATTTTCCAGAAAGGATTTTTTGAAGAGGAGCTGCGGGAAATTGAAGAGCTTTACAACGACATCTACCTTTTCCGCAATCAGAACCCCACACTAAAAATTTCACTCGAAGAGGCTGAAAAAATTATCAATAGAAAAATCTCATCAATGACCCATGTTGAGAAGCTTCTTTTCAAAGCAGGGAAGAGCTTCTACTTCACAGGACAGAAGCTTCATGAGGAATACCACAACCATCTGGAGATCCTGGGGAAGGGGGCTAATGGTGATAACAGCAGCAAAGAAACCGTTGAAGGTGCTCTTATAAATTTTCACGACTGCAGACTCAAAGAGATGGAGGAAAAAACACCGCTTATCAGGCGGATACAGGGGCGCCGCATAATCAGCGAATCTCTTAAAGGCGGAATTATTATCTTCATTATAGCATACTGTTACCAGATGGCTAATCTCTGCGGATATCCCCAGCTGAAAAATGATATGAATAAACGGGAAAGCCTGCGGAGACAGATTGGCGATATGAAAGGAGAAATATCATGATTTTAAAGGAACAGCCTGTAACACTTAAAGGAGACAGGTTTTTTCAACGATTATTTCGGTAATTTCGACAATATTATATTCAGGAAGAAGTCTGCCTGGTTTAAGGGATCATCCAGGGAGGAGATGCTTCAAAGAGCAATAGATGAGGGACTTAACTGTACTCCATTGCCATACGGATCAACCAGGATGATTTATTTTAAGCACCTCCTTTTTGCGGACAAGATTCCCGCTCTTTTCGGATTCGACTATGGCCCTGTTTCCCTCCCCGGAGGGAGAGCCACCATAACCCAGGGGCAGATATTCAATTCAGCAGGGCGGACAACAACCTTCAGCCCCTCATGCAGAATAATCGCGGATATGGGATCCAGGGAGCTTCACACAAATACTACAGGGGGCAACTGCGACAGACGCTTTTCCCGCTGGTACAGCAATAATATGAAAGACTGGATCACAGCAGGATACAGGATAATACCCTGATTTCTCCTTGACACCCTTTTTTATTTATATTATTTTTTTAGTGTAAATATAAAATTTATTCCTGACTGGCCGAAGTTAGGAATAAAAAAATTTCATGGAGGGTTTATGCGTTTTTTAAAATATCTTGTAATACTCATTATTGGTCTTTCTCTTTTCGCAGCATGCGGCACAAAAAAGAAAGAAATGACAATTCAGGACTATGCTAAAATTGAAGCTGAAGTGGCAATACCTGATCCTGATCTTGATCCTGCCAAGGTTGAGCAGATTGCAAAAAAATACGGTTTCACCTTTGACCAGTATAAAGAATTTTTTGAAAAAGTTCAAAATGACCCTGAACTGCAGGAAAAGCTCGGGGAACTGACACTGGAAGATCAGAAGCCTGCTGAAAAGTAATTTTTAAAGCCCCCTGCATAAGGGGGCTTTTTTACAATACAGCAACTGCCTATTATTACTTTATATAGCTCATTACAGATTTTTGGGATACAAAGGGAGTACTTCTTTGCTTTTCCCCCTACTTCATCAGGAAGAGGATTTCTTCTCTACAACCATTACAGTACAATCATCCGCCTTAATATACTCCGGAGAGTTTACCTTTTTTACCAGTTCATCAAAAAGCTCAAAAACCGGAACTTCTCTGTTTCTGAATATATCAGCAAATATCCCCGGATCAATCTGTTTAAAATCATCAGTTATAATATCAGTAAGACCATCAGTAAAAAGAAAAATCCTGTCCCCGTCGATCATATCAAATTCATATGTGCTGAAAACCTGGTTTTTAATAGGCCCCAGGAATGGATCATTCCCGCTAAGCTCCTCCACAGAATCCCCCCTAATTACCATAGGATTCGGATGCCCGGCATTAGAGTAATATAGTTTCCCCGATGTTCCATCCACAAGGCCGCAGAATGAGGTTACAAAGGATTCAACCGGAAGATTTGCCGAAAGCTCCCTGTTTAAAATTGTCATCACACCCCCCGGATCCTCTGTCATCTTCAGGGCGTTGCGGAAAACCATTTTTACAATTGCAGTAAACATGGAGGCTGAAACACTGTGCCCGGACACATCCGCAATAAAAAACATAACCCTGTTTTCTCTGAAGTGTATATAGTCAAAAAGATCCCCCCCTATATCGGAAAGGGGCTGTGTCCAGGCAAGAATATCAATATCCTCTGTTGAAAAAAGCGGTTCAGGGAAAATATACTTCTGAAGTTTTTTTGCCATAAATAGTTCAACTTTCATAAACTCATTAAAATCGGTCATTTCCCCGATTTTAATTCCATTCTCAATACGCTTAAGCATTACCTCAGTCTGCTCAGGTTTGGTTATAAAATCGTATGCTCCCAGCTTATAGCTTTCAACCCTAAGCTCCGAATCGGGTACACCCGACATCATAAGTACAGGCTTTGCAGAAATATGCTTACTCCTGAGATAATGGAGAACCTCCAGGCCGTTCATTTCAGGCATATTCATATCAAGGATTATCAGATCAACAGCAACCGATTCAAGCAGCTCAATTGCTTCACGGCCGCCTGATGCTGTAAATACAATGTAGCCGGCCCTGGAGAGAATTTTTTTCATAAGACTCCGAATTGAAGCATCATCATCTATTACGAGTATCCTCTTATTCATAAGCATTACCCCTGAATTTCAGGACAGCTGTCATTATACCTTCTCCCCTCTCCTGTATATTAGAAAAGCAGCAGCGCCCACCAGTGAAAAAAGAAAAAAGAATGCGGCAGTTTTAAGTCCAAGCGCGGAACCCGCTTCACGTCTTGACAAAAGAAGTTCAAGGTAGGGCTTTTCTGCTGAAACGATTTCCCTGCCATTAAAAATTTTGCTGTCAAAATAGCGCAATGTATTCCGCGCAGGGATCCCCTCAGAGTCCCAGTACTTATAACCTGCAAAAATCTGCGGATCCCTGAGCAGTATATAAGCCCTGTGAAACTCCATTGCATCATCGCTCCCTCTTTCAAGGTGATGAACAATCTTCGGCTCAATATATACCCTTGAATATAGTGAAACAGATCCCATAATAACTGCTGCGGCAAGTGTTGCAGCAATAAATGCAATATATATTATCTTATCATCAGGTCTTTTCATTTCATTTTACCTTCTAAAATTTCCACAATCCCCTTTTTATCAAGGGAAAGATTTTTCAGGACTACCTTATTCTCATCAGGGAACCGGTTTGCAGCTTCTCCGTTTTTAACAAGCCCGTCAAAATCGATCCCCATCTCTTTCATCAGCGGCTCCAGCTCTCCACGGTCTTTTTCCATCCTCACCTGAACAATCCCTGTTTCAAAGGGGAGTATTGAAGGGAGATCAAATGGGACAAGGAGGATCGGATTATTATTACTGTCCATAACCGCAACTTCACCTTTTACATTAAGAAAAACCGTGCTGTCGTTATCGTTTTTAAGGCCGCCGGTAAAGTTAAGGCTCACCATACCCGCTTCATCAGCAGCCCCTGCTTTAAGGGAAAGGGAGGGTGAAATAATCTCCTGCGGAATTTTTGCGCATGCAGAAAACATAACCGCAACCGCGGTAATACAGATAATTTTTTTTATAATAGATGACATCTCCCCTCCATGTAGTACTGCTGAGCAAATCCTGTTAATTACCCCCTATTAAATGACTTCATGTATTATATGTAAAGTAAAAAAAATCCAGCCCCCTGCAATGGGTAGTATTAGAATTTTAGGGCGAAAGTCTGTCATTCCGGCCGAAGTGATAACGTAGGCAAGCATTATAGAAACATCCTGTTTTGTGCTTGCAGGCAGCCATAGTAGCTGCACTGCCGGAATCTCCTTAAAAATCAGCAGTTATGAGATTCCCGCCTGCGCGGGAATGACAACACCTACAAAATTCTACCGCTACCCCCCCAATGTTCAATCTGTAACTAATAACCGCATTTTCATAATTTCTTAATAAAAATTTTACATGGTGATGACTTAATTCGGGCAAAGGAAATTTTTTCCGTATAACGGTTATTTAATAAACCGCAAAAATTAAATTATGTAAAAACAGGAGAGCAAAATGAAGAAGTTAATGGTTGTTCTTATGGGACTCCTCTTCAGCGCATCAGCATTCGCGCAGGATGCACAGGGACCCCAGTTCAAGTACAGTGTATGGGCAAACGCATTTGCCGTAACTGAGACTACTGCAAAAAAAGATGAGTACAAGGATTATTCAAATATCAGAGTAAGACCTATGTTTACCCTTACAAATGAAAACGTATCAGTTGTTACCAGACTTGAAATTGACCAGTATTTTGGCGGCAACAATAACACAAAAACATTTGAAACTGATCCGGGTGGTGATGACGTTGAAGTTGATTTCGGTAAAAACGGAAATTCATATGCAGGGAAAGGAACAGATAATTACGCTGTTGAAGTAAAAAACATCTACATAGATGTTAAAGATATGTTTATGCCTGGTCTTTCCATGAGAGCGGGACTCGCCGGATTCCGCTATCCTATAATGTTTAACGAAGATGCAGCGATTTTTAATTTTTCATTTGTTGCCGGCATGGCTAAAATTGATCTGACATACGGTAAGGTGTGGGAAGGGAGTACCACTGAAAAAAAAGCGGACGGTGTTGACAACAAGGATGACCAGCAGTTCTATTCAGCAAAAGCAGCTATTAAAGCTGGCGACATTACAATAACACCTGCAATGCTATATGCAGTTGGTGAAGAAGACTCTGCAAGAGAATATGCTCTTATGATGCCGGCACTTTCTCTTGGCATGAAGCAGGGTACTCTCTCTGTTAATGCAGATTTCGTATATGTTACAGGCGATTATGACAAAGCAAATAAAGTTGATGCTTCTGCTTATGCTGCTTTTTTAAATGTTGGCTATAAAGTCTCTGACGCACTCTTAGTAAATGTGTTTGGACTCTATACAACAGGTGAGAACGACAAAGCCGATGAAAGAACATCTTTCAAAACCGCTTCAACCCTTGATAAAGTAAGAGTGGGCACCATGTTCATAATGAATGACGGCGGAAATATTACCCAGGTTGGTATTTCTAACGAATTTGATGAAGCGACTGAAGGTATTATGATGTTCGGACTTTCTGCTTCAATGAAGATGGACAAGCTTACAGTTCTTGGACAGATTGCATATGCTACTACAACTTCAGACAAAGTTGTTAAGGACACAGCAATCGGAACAGAGCTTAACCTGAGACTGGCATATGAAGTTGCTCCTAAAACTTCGGTATGGGCAGAAGGCGCATACCTTGCAGCAGGAGATTATGTTAAGGCTGTACAAACTGGAGCTTCTTTAGGGAAAAATGACAACCCCATGTACTATGCTCTTGGTGTAATGACAAGCTTCTAATCTTAACTTAATATAGTAATTTAAAAACCCGGAGGTTTCCTCCGGGTTTTTTACATGAAAAAATCTTTGACATGGTGTGATAGTAATAATATTATTCAGAATATGATTATTATAATAATCCGGAGATAATATGAATTTTTATAAAATAAACCTTCACCTGGAAACCCTTGAAGATGGGCAGATACTGGCCACTTCACAGGATGTACCCGGCCTTGTTGCACAGGGGAGAACTGTTCAGGAAGCGGTTGAAATTGCTCAGGATGTGGCACGTAAAATAATTGAATCACACCTGGAATATGGAGATCCACTCCCAGAAAATCTTTTAACAGTAGCAGACTCCATTGAGCTGAATATCGCGGTTGCAATTTAATGGGAAGACTTGCCGGTTTCTCTAAATTCATAAATCTAATCTTAAATAAAACAAGGCACATCCCGGATCTTTGTGTAAGTAATCATATTAGTTGTTACCGTATCTACCGCTGTCACCCCCCTGCCCCCCGAAGGGGGCACGTAAGATATAAACTTGAGTGATTTGATGAATCGGTGTAGAAAAACACCTGTGTATACCAATGAGTTTGCAAAAAAAATTCTCAAAAATATGACTGACTCAATGATTAAAATTATCGGAGTAAAATATAATAACTCGTGCCCCCTCCGGGGGACAGGGGGAAAAATTTACAGGGATGTACATATTTTCGTTTACCCCATTAGTTCTTATAGAGTTATTTAATCTAAAATAAAATGAAAAACTACGACATAATAATAATCGGTGCAGGCCCGGCAGGGCTCTTCTGCGCAATAAATGCGGCTGAGAATAGTAACAGGAAAATTCTTATACTGGAAAAGAACAGCTCTGCGGGAAAAAAGTTTCTCCTCTCCGGATCGGGGCAGTGTAATATTACACACACCGGTACAGTAAATGAATTTACACGGCACTACGGAACCGGCGGCAGCTTTGTTAAGCCTGCACTGAAAGGTTTCCCCCCTGCGTCATTGATCAGCTTCCTTGAAAAGAATAATATCCCTGTTATTGAAAGGGAGGACGGGAAAATTTTCCCTCAATCTATGAGCGCATCTCAAGTATTAACAATGATGCTTAATCTTTGCAGAGAGCGAAATGTGGAAATAAAGTACCAGACCCCGGTAATGAAAGGGGTTTATGATAATGGGGAGTTCAGAGTATCATCTGACAAAGTGGAGGAGACTTTTACCGCTCCGCTCCTTGTAATTACCGCAGGGGGGAAATCCTGCCCTGCAACCGGATCAGATGGGGATGGATACAGGCTTGCCCGCAGCCTGGGACACTCAATAGCAGACCCGGCCCCGGCACTTGCGCCTTTATTTATAAAAAATTTCCCCTTTGCGGAACTTTCAGGTATTTCATTTAAAGGGAGAAGCATATCACTCTTCAGAGAAGGTAAAAAAATTTCCGCCTCATCAGGGGACATACTCTTTACACATAAGGGACTCTCCGGCCCCGGCATACTCGACATGAGCAGGTATATTCGCAAGAATGATTCAGTTAAAATATCTTTAACCGGAGAGAGAATAGAGGATCTTTCAGAAGACTTTATTTCCAGGTCACGTACTGAAGGTAAAAAAAGCATAAAGCATTTTTTGAAGAGCTATGACATTCCGGAAAGACTTATCACGATAATACTTGAACTGCTTGATATCAATCCTCAAAAAAATGTATCTGAAATCAGTAAAGCTGAGAGGAATTCCCTCCTGAAATCTTTATGCCGATATCCATTTACTGTAGAGAGAGTGGGAGATTTTAATATTGCCATGGCAACAGCCGGAGGGGTATACAGGGATGGAATCAGCAGCCGCACTATGGAATCAACGCTTATCCCCGGCCTCTTCTTTGCCGGGGAGGTAATTGACATTGACGGTGACACTGGCGGCTACAATCTTCAGTGGGCATTTTCTTCTGCAAAAGCTGCGGCAGATCACCTACTTAAAGAGGGGTGAAAGATACTTAAACTCAGGTGTGCCTGCTTTCTCCAGAAGCATAAATGCAATGGTTTCAGTGGGATAAACAAGAGCTCCTGCTTTCTCAAGCATGGAAAGGGCCTGAAGCCAGTCATGTTTTCTTCTTGAAGCCACAGCATCAGATGCAATCACCACCCTGTAGCCCCTTTCAAGCAGGCTGATCGCTGTCTGGAATACACAGATGTGTGATTCAATTCCGGTAATTATTGCTGTTTTTTTACCTTTTTTTTCAATTGCCTCAAAAAGATCCTTATCTTTTGTGCAGTCAAAATGAATCTTCTCATAATTATCTTCATCAGAAATATAATCCTGCAGCTCTCCTATTGTAAGGCCCAGCCCTTTTCTGTACTGCTCTGATACAATTACAGGTATACTCATTTTTAAAGCTGTATTTAAAAGTATGATCGCATTTTTTTTAAGGATTTCCTGCACCTTTTCCTTCATTGCATTAAAAAGGTTTTTCTGTATATCCACCACAAGAAGAAAAGCATCGTCCCTTTGAATAAAATATTTACTCATAACCCCTCCATATATTCCGGATTATTTCCGGAGAATAAATCTGTTACCTTAAAAGATCATTACTGATATTATCGAGAATTGATCCTGTCCCGGGATCTTCAATATTCCGCTGGATCTTCTGCTTCTGATCCTTTACTATATTTTCACCAGGCCCCCTGATTACAGTTGGAGCATCAGAACCGAGCCCCTCGCAGCTTTCACAGGTTTTATCAGGTGCAAACTCCGGTATAAAGACCTCGGAAATAATAGATCTGCACCGAGGCCCGGGAAGGAGGCCGGTGTTGGCACAGACATTAAGTGATGTAAGACCCGAATATACAGGGAAATCCCTTACCGAATCCCTGCTCATGGCCTCACGCATATATCTTCCCCATACAGGTGCAGCTATCCCCCCTGCAGACTGCCCGGAACCTAAGGCAAGTCCCAGTTTATCATAACCGATCCAGAGTCCTGTTGTAAGCTGAGGTGTAAAACCGACAAACCAGGCATCCATCCAGTTGCTTGTGGTTCCGGTTTTCCCCCCTGCCGGTCGTCCCGGATTAGCATGCCTTGCAGTACCGGAGGATATAACACTTCTCAGGAGACTTATCATAATCTGCGCTGTGGCAGGTTGTATTACCTGTATTGTACCGTTTTTAGTTTTCTCCGCAAGCTGCTGCTGTATATCCTTTTCCATATTCTCAAGAATTTCACCATTTCGATCCTTCACATACCTGACACTGAAAGGTATAACCTCCTTCCCGCCATTTGCAATAATAGCATAGGCTGTTGTAAGCTCAAAGGGGCTCACCTCAAAAGATCCCAGTGCTATGGAAAGGTTTCTCGGTATACGGCTGCTTTTTTCCGAATCGTTAAACTTTAAAAGCCTGGCAAAATAATTCATTACAGTTTCTATACCAAGCGTATCAGCAATGCGTATGGAAATAATATTGATAGATTTTTCAAGGGCGCGTCTCATACGGACAAAACCGTAATATTCACCTTCATAATTTTCAGGCATCCACTCCCCCCCCTCTGTATCAAGATACACAATAGGGGAATCGAGAATAGGGGTTGCAGGGGTAAACTTCCCTGTTTCCAGTGCTGCCGCGTAAAGAAGAGGTTTTATTGCTGATCCGGGCTGCCTCCTTGACTGTATGGTACGGTTGAGCTGGTTAATACTGGAAAACTCCCCCCCGCCGACCATAGCCTCAATATATCCATTCTCATGATTTATGGAAATAATACACCCTTCAACCCTCTGCTGATCCTTATCATCACTGTAGGTCTCCTTGTACATATCGATGAAATCACTTACAACATCAAGACCGGCAAGGAAGTTAATTCCCTCTAGCTCTTCAATAATCTCAGCCCTTAAATGATAATTCAGCTTTAAATTCTCCTTTTCAGCTTCGGTCAAAGAAGCTTCATCCCCCTCTCCGGCTTTTTTGCTGTCAAATGTCCTGCCGGCAAGCCCCGAGGAAACAAGGCTCTGGCGTGAAAGGGTATCTTTCAAAATTCTCTGCCCTGCAATCTGTTTGTTAATGTCAAGAGTGGTATAAACAAGAAGCCCCTCTGAATAAACAGCCTCTTCACCATATTTGCGTATGAGCATCCTTCTCACATGCTCAGTAAACCAGGGAGCCTTATCAATGCGGGCGCTCCATGTATTGATTGAAGGTTCAATCTCGCTTATATATACCAGATAATCGGGCCAGAAATCGAGAAAACTTTTTTCCGCCTCTTCAACAGTAACAAAGCCCGATTCAACCATCTTTGCCAGTACAATCTTGTGGCGGTTTATTGAATTTTTAGTATGCCTTATAGGGGAAAGACGATTTGGTGATGACGGCAGAGTTGCAAGAAGAGCAGATTCTGCCAGATTAAGCTCCCATACATGTTTGTTAAAATATATCTTTGAAGCGGACTCAACCCCGTAGGCTCCATGGCCAAGAAAAATCTGGTTAAGATACATACCCATGATTTCATTTTTAGTATAGCTCACCTCCATCATAACAGCAATAAAGGCTTCCTTGATTTTTCTGAAAATATTACGCTTCCCTGAAGTGAGAAGTATTTTGGAAAGCTGCTGGGTAATGGTACTCCCACCCTGTTTTATTTTTCCGGAAAAAATATTAATAAAAAAAGCACGCACAATCCCCTTGGGATTAACACCGAAATGACTGTAAAACTCATTATCTTCACTGGCAATAAAAGCATTTACCAGATTATCCGGAATTTTCTCAAAGGGGACCACCTCTCTCTTCTGTCTGAAAAGCTCGGAAATCAGAATTCCATTCTGATCGTAAATCTTTGTAGTAGTTTCAGGCTGATAATCAGCCAGGGCTTTCACATTTTTAAAATCTGAAAGAATAATAACAAAAAAAGCAATTATTACACCTGCAAAGAGCCCGATTAAAATTGTTCTGTAATATCTCAGCAGTTCCGGAAGATTTGAGAAAAAAATTGAAAAGAATTCAATAATTGAATTGATGAAATTACTCCCTTTTCCGCCCCCTCCGCCCCATTTGCCGCCGGATGAGCCTCTATTATGAAATGCTGTTCCGCTATATCTTGCCATTTTTATGCCCTTTTTAACATGTAACTGAATATTTTAAGCTTCATATATAATTATTGTCCCAGTAAACAAACAATTTTTTTAAAAAGAATAAAAAAAACAAAAACAAATATAATGAGTCTTAAATTGGCCATATTTTTAAATAATTGCTTTTAAACGTCTTTAAGCATCTATAATGATCGTATATGATTTTACAGCTGCTGACGAACATGTAAGTAACACGGGAAATATTTAAAGCTATCAAGGATGATGGCGTTTAATTCATGGAGGAATATTATGGTAATTAATCACAACGTAGCTGCAATCTTCTCTCATCGTACTCTGAAATTTCATGACTGGAACATTACAAAGGACATTGAGAAGCTTTCTTCAGGTATGAGAATCAATAAGGCTGGTGATGACGCGTCAGGTCTGGCAGTATCTGAAAAAATGAGATCTCAGATTCAGGGTCTAAGACAGGCAACACGGAACACTGAAGACGGTATGTCAATGATCCAGACAGCTGAAGGCTATCTTACACAGACACAGGAAATACTTCAAAGGATAAGAGTCCTTGCGGTTCAGGCTGCAAACGGAATCTATACAGATGAAGACAGACAGCTCATTCAGATTGAGGTTTCCGAGCTGGTTGACGAAATCGATAGAATCGCCTCCCAGGCTGAATTCAACAAAATGAAGCTTCTAACCGGTTCTTTTGCCCGTCTGCACCCGTCTGCTTCAATGTGGTTTCACATGGGCCCGAACATGCATCAGAGAGAAAGGGTATTTATTGAAACCATGACAACAGCAGCACTTGGTCTCAGAAATCCCACAGTACTTACATTCATTTCCCTTTCAACTCCCGGAAAGGCGAATTCAGTTATAGGCCTGGCAGATGAAGCCCTGAGACTTGTATCAAAGCAGAGAGCTGACCTGGGCGCCTATTACAACAGGCTTGAGCACTCAGCTAAAGGTCTTATGAACGCTTATGAAAACGTGCAGGCATCTGAAAGCCGCATAAGAGATACAGACATGGCAGAGCAGATGTCATCTTTTGTAAGGTACCAGATACTTACTCAGGCGGCAACTTCAATGCTTGCCCAGGCAAATACTAAATCGCAATCAGTATTGCAGTTATTACAATAAACTAAGCTTGAACAAACATCGCAGAACCACTCGAAACGCCGGACTCTCCCATCCGGCGTTTTTTAATTAATAGCGCTACTGCAAAAAGTCTGCCACAGAGACACAGAGTCACAGAGGTACGGAATTTTATAGAAATTAGTAATCAATAATACATATTTGCAAAAAATTGTAAATATATTTATGTACGATTTCATATATCTGTATAATTAGTTCATCTTTCTCTGTGTCTCTGAGCCTCTGTGGCAAAATAAGTTACTTTTTGCAGGAACGCCATTAATAGCAGCTTCCGGAGAAATGTAACATTTATTAAATTATTGACACTCTATTATTAATAATGTATAATTATTTTATACTGATCCTTTATCCGCGAAATCCCCCGATTTAACTTTAGATACAAGGAGACTTACTTTTATGAGAATGGACCGTTTAACATTGAAGGCGCAGGACGCTATCAATAATGCCCAGAATATAGCAACAGAAAAGGACAGTTACGAAATACACCCTGAACACCTGCTTAAAAGTATAGTTGAGCAGGAAGGAAGCATTTTTGTTTCCATGGCCCAGAAACTTGGAGCGCCTCTGGCACAGATAAAATCGGAACTGGATGATTATATAAACAAAATGCCGAGCCAGACCGGTGCAGGCCCCGGCGGGGGATCGATGTCGCAGAAGCTCCGCACTGTCCTTAATGAAGCGTGGAACCAGGCTGTAAAACTTGGAGACCAGTACCTGAGCACAGAGCATATGATCCTTTCACTTGCCGGAACAGAAACCGGCAGGGCAAAACATATACTTAACTCCTACGGATTTAACAGGGACACAATTCTCCGCATACTAATGGATATACGGGGGGGGAAAAGTGCTGACAGTGAAAATGCTGAAGAGAAATACAACGCACTGGCAAAATACAGCCGGAACCTTACGGATTATGCAAGGATGAACAAGCTCGACCCTGTAATCGGCAGGGATGAGGAGATTCGCCGGGTAATGCAGGTTCTTACCCGCCGCACAAAGAATAATCCGGTTCTTATTGGGGAACCGGGCGTGGGGAAGACAGCCATAGTTGAGGGCCTGGCACAGAGAATGGTTGCAGGGGACGTTCCGGAATCCCTGAAGAACAAGCGCCTTGTGGCCCTTGACATGGGTGCACTCATTGCAGGAGCCAAGTTCAGAGGGGAATTTGAAGAGAGGCTTAAGGCTGTTATACAGGAGGTTGAGGAATCATCAGGAGAGGTGATACTCTTTGTTGATGAGCTCCACACACTTATAGGGGCCGGGGCTGCAGAGGGCTCAATGGATGCCTCCAATATGCTTAAACCGGCACTGGCAAGGGGTGAGATGCGTACAATAGGGGCAACCACCCTGGGAGAATTCCAGAAGTATATTGAAAAGGATAAAGCCCTGGAAAGAAGATTTCAGCCTGTATTTACAAATGAACCTTCAGTTGAAGATACTATTGCAATATTAAGAGGCCTTAAGGAGAAGTATGAAGTTCATCACGGAGTACGTATTTCAGATGCAGCCTGTGTCTCAGCTGCAGTACTATCTGACAGATACATAACAAACCGCTTTCTCCCTGACAAGGCTGTTGACCTTATAGACGAGGCAGCATCCCTGATAAAAATGGAGATCGACTCCATGCCCACAGAGATTGATGAGATCGAGCGCCGCATACGCCAGCTCATGATCGAAAGTGAGGCGCTCAAGAAGGAGAAGGACAAAGCCTCAATGGAGCGGCTCGATAAAATCATGAAGGATCTGGCAGACCTTAATGAAAAGAAGAATGCCCTTGTGGCTCAGTGGCAGAAAGAGAAAGAGATAATTAAAAAGATAAGCAATATCAAGGAAGCTATTGAGCAGTACAGAATTGAAGAACAGATGGCTGAACGGGAAGGGAACCTTAACAGGGTTGCTGAGATCAGGTACGGGAAAATTGTTGAACTTGATAAACAGCTTCAGGAACTCCAGAAAAAAGCGGGTGAAACCGGGAACGGCCAGACCCTTTTAAAGGAGGAGGTTACGGATCAGGAGATAGCTTCCGTTGTATCCAGGTGGACAGGGATTCCTGTATCCCGCATGCTTGAGGGTGAAAAAGAGAAACTGATACAGATGGAAACACTTCTTGAAAAACGTGTTGTGGGACAGGAGAGGGCAATAAGGGCAATCTCTGATGCTGTACGCAGATCCAGATCAGGTATACAGGACCCTAACAGGCCTATAGGGACATTTATCTTTATGGGACCAACAGGTGTGGGTAAAACTGAAACAGCAAAGGCTGTGGCTGAATTTCTCTTCAACGACGAAAAGGCCATTGTACGGATAGACATGTCTGAATACATGGAGAAGCATGCAGTAGCCAGACTCATTGGAGCCCCTCCAGGGTATGTGGGCTACGAAGAGGGGGGACAGCTCACAGAGGCGGTGCGGAGAAGGCCCTACTCTGTTATACTCTTTGACGAGATTGAAAAAGCCCATCACGAGGTTTTCAACATTTTCCTTCAAATACTTGATGAAGGGAGGCTAACAGACTCTAAAGGGAGGGTTGTGGATTTTAAAAACACCCTGATTATTATGACATCAAATATCGGAACCTCCTACATAAGCGACCAGTCGATCCCGGAAGCTGACAGGATAAAAGGAATTGAGCAGGAGATGAAGATGCACTTCAAGCCTGAGTTCCTTAACCGGATTGATGAAACTATAATATTCAATCCCCTTTCCAGAGAAAATATTTCCAGTATTGTTAAAAATCATCTTACAGATGTTGCAATACGGCTCAGAGATAGGGGGGTTTTCCTGGAGATAACACCTGCAGCCCTGGAGTTTCTGGCAAAAGAGGGTTACGACCCTGCTTTCGGTGCACGCCCGCTGAAAAGGGCAATCCAGAAATATATACTCAATCCTCTTTCAGTCAAAATTCTTTCAGGGGAGCATGTTGAAGGTTCTGTTGTGAAAATAGATTTTAAAGGGAATGAAATAGTCTTTGCTGCAAAAAAGTAAGAGGTTCAGCAGAGGCTGTCCTTGTCATACCGGCTGCAGCGAAACGGAATGCCGGTATCTCATACACCAGATTTCATCAGGAGATTCCGGTATTTGGCCGGCTTTATTAGAACATCCTGTTCTATGCCGGCAGGCAAACCTCATGTTTGCTCCACAAACAGACGTTGCACGCCCTGAACACAGTGAGGAAGCACTCCTGGGGTGAAACCGGAATGACAAATTTTTTATAACTCAACTTCCGGGATGGCCTCTGCTTAAAATTTCAAAGTGCAGTTGTATTTATTATAAATCTTACCGAATTTTCATCTATCATAAGCTTTCTTGAAATAGCTTCAGGATTCCACCCTTTGTTGGAAAGCTCCCTTACTGTTTTTACTATTGTATCGTTCAGGTTTTTACCCGGCACCCCTTTTATATCGCTGCGCACTTCCTTAAGAATCGGGTTATTGTTGTCAACAGCCTGTATAAAGTCGGAAAACTCTTTCATCTTACGGTCTGTTTCCTGATACATCTCCTGAAGCCTGTTATCGGTTGAATCAATCTCTTTTCTAATTTTATCAACCTTCTGGAACATGGCGTGGATCTGTTTAATCCGCTCCTCCATGTGATCTGAAAGGCCGTCAACCTCATTAAGCTTATCACGAAGTTCCCTGATCTCATTCTCCCTTGTTTTAAGGATAAGTGTTTCCTCCTCAATTTTCCTGAGGCTCCCTGTAAGTTTTTCCACACGCTTATCCGATCTTTCCACAACCTTTTCAAAGGATTTTATTCTGCTGTCAATCCCCTGGAGGATGATATCAGATTTATTTACTGAATCCAGATTTTTGGTGATAACATCCTCATACTCTCTAAGCTCCCCAATCCGCCTTTCAACCATTGAATAAGACTCGCCAAGTGCTTCAATCCGGGAATTTACAGAATCAATTTTAGAAATATTATCAAGGAGCTTCTCCGATTTGTGCATTACCAGATCATTAGCTTCCAGGAGACCCTTAATTTCACTTTCAATGTCACCAAGCTTCTCCCTTTTTGCAGCGTAGGCACGGATTTCCCTGTCTGCTGTCTTCTTAAGATCCTTAATCTGCTCAATATCAGATACAAATTTTTCCAGTTCTTTAGACTGCTCCTGGGCTTCTGAAAGTATCCTGTTAAGCCGCAATACTGAATCATCAACCTTTTTTATCATATTATCTGTTTTGCCGAAAACTTCATTGCTCTGCTCGTATCTGATAATTTCCGAGCGTATATCCTCAAGCCGCTTTTCCAGATCACTGAAATTCTTCTGCAGAATTACCGACTGCTCACCTGTTTTTCTGGTAAGCTGCACATCCTCCTCCTTAATCCTCCCCATAAGGGTGTTAAGCCTCAGCTCTATGGACTGGTACTCGGAATCTATATTATCAAGCTTCTCTTCAGCTGTGTCTATAATCCTGTTTTCAAGTTCAACAAACCTGTCTTCGAACTCCTCAATTTTCTTACGGATAACCTCCGCCTCTTTACGGGCAGCCTGAACAATTTCATCCTTCTTCGATACAGCATGAATACTCAGATTATCAAGCTCAGTTCTCACCTTTTCAACTTCACTCTCAAATGACTGAATAAGCTTTGATCTCGATTCCTCCACCGTAGTTTCAACGGTTTTAAGTTTCTGTGTAAGTCTGTCTGTATCGCTATCTATGCCGCTTTTAAGCTCCCTCGATTTTTTCTGAAATTCATCAAAGAAGTTGTTTTCCATCAAAGTGAACGTGTCCTGGAGCTTGGAAATGCGGTTATCCAGATCCTCAGCTTTTTCAACTGTCTTAATCAGAGGAGCAATCTTAATCCTGAAGTTATTGTGAAGCATTTCGCCCGATTCAGCCATCTTTGTCTCAATCTCAGCCACACTCTTTGTAAACTCCTCAGAAATCTGAAATACCCTATCCCTGGAACTGCTTACAAGCTCATTCTCCTTTATTTCAAGATCGCTTTTAAGATTCTCAGCATGATTATAGAATTCTTCAGAAATCTCCCTGGAGCGTTCTCTCAATTTCTCTTCAAATATGTGTGTAAGGCCTGAAATTTCCGACTTCATATTCCCGATAGTCTCAGAAACAAGAGATATCTTTTTTGTCATATCTCCAAAATTCTCTTTTGCAGAAGCTATAAACTGAATCTGCTTATTCACATCCCTTGCTGCGCCGGATATGGTTTTCAGATCATCATCAACCTTTTTCAGGTTAGTCTTTTCTATATCGAGTCCTTTAAGTCTGCTTTCAATTTCAACCATTGACTCTGACATGTTTTTCACAAGGGATGCCGACTTTTTAATAAGAATATCCATTTCAATGGTGGCATCCTGGAACTTGCGGCTCTCCTTTTCAGTGAGCTTTTTAAAATCATCAAAAATCCTGGATGAATATCTCCGGAGTTTTGCCATTTTAATATTAGTTCTGTCAAATCTCCTGAAAAGGAACATCATTAAAAAGCAGGCGCCGAAGGTAATAGCATTTAATATCATGGGAAACTCCGAAATTTGATATCAGGTGATAAAAATATAATATGACATAATATTTTACTATATATACACTAAATATGTCAATAATTATTTTATGTCTCATAAGAGTTGGTAGCGGTATAATCTCAGGAGGAAAGTTTGTCATTCCGGCCGAAGTGATAATGTAGGCAAGCATTATAGAAACATCCTGTTTCGTGCTTGCAGGCAGTCATCGTGACTGCACTGCCGGAATCTCCTGAAAAAACCGGAGTTGTGAGATTCCCGCATACGCGTGAATGACAACACCAGCAAATTCTACTGCTACCTTTACATGTTTGCCCATTTGACAGGAGGGTATAATCACTTCATGGAGAATATCATTGAAATTGAAGCGTGGAAAATTAAATATGACCCGATATAAGCTGAAAACTTTAACCGCTCCTCACCTGACACCGCGGAATATAAAAACAGTTTTCCCGGCCCTTATTTCATCCCAGTCGTGCAGGAGCCTGGGCCTTAAAAGCTTTTTCCCGTTAAGATATGTTCCGGAATCTGACACCAGATCATAGAGATAATATCCCCCTTCAATCCGGCGTATACGCGCATGTTTACCGGAAAGATATTCATCATTGATCTGGACAATATTTTCATTCCCCCGTCCGATGGTCACTTCAGCTTTAACAATAGGGATTTTAATCCCTGCGGAATTACCCTCCTTCCGGAGAAGCCATACTTCAGAATACATTACATCAGGGGTTTCCCTCTCTCCATCTTCAGGATAAAAATCATCATCAGACCGGGAACTGCTCCTATCCTCTCTGCAGTATTCATCAAAGAGGGGTTCAAAGGCACTCTCATCCCTTACTTTACCTAACCGGTCCCGCCCTTTTTTAAGAAAAATCACCAGAAGAAAAATAAGAAGAATCAGGAGCAGAAGAACCATAATTGCAAGGATAACATTAAAATAGTCCGGGAACTCCATCTTAAGAAAATTTCTCTCAACAGAGAAATCACCGCTGTCCCGATCTTTCAACTCCCCATACCTTAGACGGACTTCAACACTATTCCTCTTCCCGTCCCTTTTTGCCATTGAAACATAATTTACTTCATATATACTTTTTATGCGCGAAAGCATAACCCGGTAAATTTCTGCAAAATCCCTCTTATCGCTGTAAACAAGGCTCCCCCCGGTTAATTTTGCCATGCGTGCAAGGATATTCACTTCAGGCACACCACGGAGAGTAATAAAACAGAGAGGGATCTCAAGCTCTTTTGCAAATTTTATTACATCATCCGCAGTTAAAGCGCTACCTTCATCCCTGCCGTCTGTAAAAATTATTATCCCTTTCCGCCTGCCCGAATCCCCCCTTTTAAGAAGCTCCAGAGCATCATAGAGTCCGTCATATAAAAGAGTTCTGCTTCCATGCCTCTCTATGCTCTCAATACTTTTAAGAACCTCCCCTCTATTTGTTGTAAAATTATTAAGAAGGGTAACCTTATCATTGAACCTGAATACTGCAATCCGGTCTCCCGGGGATGCTGCATTAAGTATAGACCTGGCATTCTTTTTGATCAATGAAAGAAATTTTGCGCTTATACTCCTGCTTGAATCAATAGAAAATACCATGTACAGGTCATCATTGAGGGAGGTGACATCCACCACATTTACATAATTAACCTTAAAGCCGTTTTCATAAACCCGGATATTATCCTCATCAAGGCCGGGAAGGCCCCTGTATGCGGAATCAACAATGCTGACCTTGAGCTTTACCCTGGGGAAATCAGATTCAGCATTAATATCGGTTATATTAATAAAGGGACCGGCATTCAGAGAAGAGAATGCGATGATAAGAAAAATAATTATTATTGCAGCGGTTTTTAATTTTTTCATAATTTCATCTGATTTAAGGACTTTTCTAAATTATCGGTAATTAGTGCAGAATTTTCCAGCAGTTATTCTATAATATAAGTTATATTTCTAAAGATCCTCATTTCTGCTGTAACTTAGCAAATAGAGGATAGCCCTAATAATAAAGATAATAAATATGGCTAAATCCGGATTTTTAGGAAAAGTAATAATATTATTTGTTTGCACATATTCTGGAGTCAGCCCCCTGAATCCCCCGGTAAGGAGATAAAAAAGCGGGGCATTCACCACTACCCTTACAACCACCTCTATTGTTATATCTTAGATTCAAATAACAAAATTAATTATAATTTTTTTCTTAATATCTGGAAGTCTGGTTTTATACTTATTTTTACTTTTAAAAAAAATTGGCTCATTCCGGATTTTTGGGAAATGAAACAATATTGTTTGATTCCACATATTCTGGAGTCAGCCCCCTGTCCCCCAAAGGGGGCACGTTAAATTAAAACTTGAGCAAGTAGATGAATCAAAGTATTAAAAAATCCTTTATATTGTTGAGCTTGCAAATGATTTGCGGAGCAATATAAAGAAAATAGTTATCGAAGTGGTAACAATTATATTTTCAGAATGATAATAGATAACTCGTGCCCCCTTTGGGGGACAGGGGGAAAAGCAAAGAAGTAATCCCATTGTACCCCAAAAATCCGGAATGAGCTAAAAAATTTAACTGAAAGCACGTCGTATTGCATTATATCGGGAATGCTTTGTCTTATATTATCCGATCGTTTATAAAAAAATCTGATCTAAAACATAGGACGTCCATACTGCAGAGAAACTTGACAAACAAGTCATTTTCAGGATATAAGAAATACTCCTGAAAAGTTTGACAAACTATCGGCTGCAGCTGTATTCTATAATTTTGCATATCTTGTACTCAACATGAACATCCTGAGGAAACAGGAGCTAACCGAAACCCACAAATTGAAGCCGACTGTAAAAGAACCTGGCCGCAATGATCCCTGCCCCTGCGGAAGCGGCCTGAAGTATAAGAAGTGCTGTTTAAGTAAGGACGAAGAGTAAATCAGATGCTACAATAATACCCTGCATAATTCACAAAGAGGAAAATTTCAAATAAACCGTGAAAAGCCCGCCGGGATTTAAAAAATAGAATAACAATTGACATACATGCTCTAATATTATATATCTCTTTTTTGAATAGTAAAAATGTAACTAAAACTGGGCAATTAAATTTACATATAATATGAAAAAGCAGATGAATTTAAAGATATGGGAAAAATTTTAATGGAGAGGAAATTTACAAATATGACAAAAAACATTGAACCACAACTAAAAGAGATTATAGGATATCTTAAACTTCAAAAATCTAAAAATTTTGTTATACCAGAATATCAACGGGCATATTCGTGGGAAATAGATCAATGTGATAAATTATGGCAAGATATTGAAGAATTTATTGCTTCCGATGCAAGTGACCCATATTTTTTCGGCACTATAATAATTGATTGTTCTGAGGACGATCAATTTAGCTTAATTGATGGGCAACAAAGAACTACTACATTTTTGTTGCTAATGAAAGCATTGCTAATAAGATTGAATTTAATTATCAAAAGAATTCCAGACAACGATGAAGAATCTGAATCTTTAAAAGCAGGATTAGAAGGAAATAGAAATAAAATAATAAAAATTTTATATAAGGCCGATGACGAAGAAATACCTTCAATGCTTAAAGATAATAAAAAAATTCAAAATATCCTAATATTAGAAAATAAATCGATAAATGAACTATATCCAGAAGAATTAAAGAAAATAATAGAAGCAATAGACTTTGATACAGCAGAAAAAAACATTTACAAAATTCCACGCAAACAAAAAGATAATAAATACACTAATTATTTTCGAAATTTTAAATTTTTCTATACTAAGCTAGAAGAAAAAAGTGATTCTCAAATAAACAAATTTTCAAAAATATTTTTGGAAAAATGTCAAGTTATAGAAATCCGTAGTTGGCAAATTGAACAGGCAATTACAATGTTCAATTCACTAAATTCAACAGGAATGCCTCTAGCGGATGCGGATATTATCTCCGCCCAGCTTTATTCGAATTCAGGCACTAGTAAAGAAACATTTAACGAACAATGGGAAACTATAAACAAAATAGTCAATGAATTAAACATTAGAAAAATCGTAGATATCGACTCAATATTACAACAGTATATGTATATAAACCGAGCCATTAACAAAGAATATGTCAGTATTAAAGAAGATGGCAAAGAATCTATTGATGTAACAACACCAGGATTAAGACGATATTATACAGATATAAAAAAAGAATTACTGCAAGAACCATTAAAATTATGCGATAACTTAAAAAAAATTGCATTGATTTGGGATAAAATAAAAGATTATTCAATAATTGAAGTAATTTTAAAATTTAATGTAAATGTCAAATTATATTTAGCAAGTTATTTATATCGCTTTAACCCAGAAGATATTACTGAAGAGAATGTTATTGAAATATGCGAGTGTTTATTAAGACTATTTACAATTTTAGAGATAACTGACACTGGGTATTCTAGTACAAAATTTAAAACTTTTTTATTCCGAGAAAATGTCCGATTTGTTGAAAAAAGCATTTTAATAGATACCATCCAAGATGATTTTAAAAAACATATTAGTGAAAATTGGGATAATAAAAATATTGAAGATGCCGTTTATATATATGAAAAAAACAGCCTTGTTTACCTAAATGAATATATTTATGCCAAAAGCCAAAAGAAAAAATTTTATTTGGGAGAACAAGTTAACGTTGAACACATCATGCCTGCTAGTGGTCGTAATGTTTCAACAATTCAACAAGACGCAGGTATTACAGACAAGGAAGAATTTAGATTGCATATAAACAAATTAGGAAATAAAATTCTCCTCGAAGAGGATATAAATAAATCACTTAGCAATGAATGGTTTAAAAGCAAAAAACAAAATTCGATTAAAGACAAAAAAGGTTATAAAGATAGTGTATATGCAATTGCAGCAGAACTAACAAATTACCCCAAAGATATATGGACTAAAGAAGATATTGAATCAGCAACGAATAATGCAGTTGAAAGAATTGTTAAATTCATATTCAATTAGAAAAAAAAATAACGAACAGTGATAGTTTTCGGAAAAGCAAAATCAAGAGAGAGAAATCATGGTTACCATAGACGGTTTTACTGCTTTAAAAAATCTACAAAATACATATAAGGAATTTCTTCAAAACCCTGAAAAAAGGTTCCTTTCTATCCTTGGCCGCCCCCGTGTTGGGAAAAGATGGCATTTAGAAAAAACTCTTACCTCTCTCAATTTGAAAGCCAACTGGGTAACTTCTTTTTCCTCCGATGAAGAATTAAAAGAATTATTATCCTCTGATAAAATTATTGTTTTCTACGAAAAGACCATAGACCTTTTTACGAAAAAGAAAAACAGAGAAGTGTTAGAGCAGGAAATAGAATTTGCAGAAAAACACCTAATGCCAGGGAAAATATTAATAATAGACGATCCATATACAAAACGATCATCAAGTCTTGAAAATCTATTGGAAGGATTTCAATTTACTTTCACAATAAAAGACCTTATTTCTTATGTTGAATTAGAAAAAAAATCTATTGCTAAAGAACATTCATTAAAAGTAAATACTATCGATCTGGTACTGAGTGTTTATAAGCTAGCCTTAGAAAATAAAATAATTGAAGAAGAAGAGGAGATTATTAATATAGCAACAAGTATACTTGGTGTTGCTAAATCAGCTCAAATAATAGAAAGAGATATAGATTTAGCTTTAACTAGCTTCCCGCAAGAATTATGGGGTGCAGCTAAACATGTAATTAGTATCTAATTTCAGAATTATTACTATACCCTTTAACCGGTTTTTATGTCCATATAATATAAGATTATAACGACCTAAAACATAGGAGGACTATGTTTTAGGTCAGAAATATCCATCAATAAAAAAGACCGGATCATCAGCCAGGTTGAAAGCTTCCTCAGCTCCAGGGACCTGAAAAACCTCAATGACAAGGAACTGGAATATATAACAAAGCAGCTCCTGGTTGACCAGCTTAAAGATGAGCTGAAAACAGAAATGAAAATGAGCAAATCTGACCTGGACTCCCTGCAGGATCGCTGGCTCTCCGGATTCGATTCAGAAGCAACCAGAGAAACCTACGGTAAATCTCTGCAGATCTTCTTTAACTGGCTGGAGCTTAAAGAACTGAACGTATTTAAACTCAACTCCATTGATATTGATGATTATGTGAATTACATATATAAGCAGTATGATATGAATAACAGCATCCGGGAGCGGATCGCGGCAGTGTCCAGCTTCTTCTCATTTATAGAAAGAAACGATATAATAGCAACACAGCGGTTCCTGGGCCACAGCTCCGTGGCCATCACCCAGGGCTATCTGGCCGGCCTGGATCGTGATTAAAGATTAAATCCCGCTGCAGCAGAACCCTGTAACATTCTTGACAAATGAAATAATTATCATCAACTCATTCCTGTAGCAGACCCTGGGGGGAATATAAATGAGAGTTGAACTTATCGTACTTGGATTCCTGATGACAGAAAATCTCAGCGGTTATGATATAAAAAGAAAAACGGAAGAACAGTTAAAAGGTTTTTCAGACCTTAAAGCAGGATCAATCTATTATGCATTACGAAAGGCGAATAAAAACAACTGGATAAAAAAAGTCGCCACAGAGAAGGAAGAAGGAACACCGGATAAATTTATTTATAAGATTTTGCCTGCAGGGAAAAAGCATTTCAAAAACCTTTTAAAAGAATATTTTCAAAACACCTTTATTCATTTTAATGCAGATATGCTGCTGCTACATATAGACGGTCTCACACAACTACAGAGAGAAGAATTACTGGAAGAGAGAACTGAGTTTATCAAAATGAAAATGGATCATGTAAAAGAAGCATCCCATAATAATATTACTAAGATAAACTATAAGCACATACTCACATACCTGGAGCAGCACTTAAAAGCAGAAATGACCTGGCTGAAATCTCTCGATATTTAATAATTAGCTGCAGTATAGCAGAATTTTCAGTATACACCCCGAAGGCAGCGGGGATATAGAACTGAAATCCGCATTTATTAGCGGTGTTCCTCCCATTAGGAACTTAAGACGCAATAATTCGTACAAGCAGTAGTTGTCCAAAATTTTTTGCCCCTCTTTTCCGTATTTTTAAAAATTTTTACAGAAATAAAACGTAAAAAACTATTGACACTGTACAAATATATTGACACAATAAATTATGGCTAAAAAAAATTACATCGCATACAAAGGCAAAATCTACACCATCGAATGGTATTATGATGAATCAGGAAACAGCCAGGCTCATGACTATTTATTGGAACTTGATCCGGAAATGCAAAAGAAAGTTTTCTATCTTCTCAAAAGAATGGGTGATAATGGAAAAATTAATGACATTAGGAAATTCCGATATGAAGGCGATAAAATTTAGGCATTCAAACCACAACCGGAACGATTTTTATCATTCTTCGTTACAGGTAAAACAATCATCGCAACAAATGCATTCCGGAAAAAATCTGATAAATTACCTGAAAATGAAAAGATCAAAGCGTTAAACTATAAAGAAAGTTATATTCGAAGAGTTAGAGAAGGAAAATATTATGAAGAAGAATAAAGCACCTGAACAATTAAGTACATTCGATAAACTCATGACAGACCCGGAATGGAAAGCAGGATTTGAAAAAGGATATGAAAAATTTCTAATTTCTGAATTTCTTATTGAAGCTATGGAAGAAAATAAAATTTCAGTTAGAAAATTAGCAGAAGAATCAGGAGTTTCACCAACAATGATTCAAAATCTAAGATCAGGTAAAAGTTCTAACATAAGCTTGAATACACTGACTCCGATACTTTCAGTATTACATTATAAACTTGAGTTTGTTAAAGATAAAAAAGTAAAAAGAATAAAAAAATAATGGATTGTCGTGTTAGTGGGGGGCAAAAAACTTCGGACAACTTATAGATGATGCAGCCCCTCGGGATAGCCGAATTACAACAAACTGAAAGAGAATGAATATCATTGCCATCTTTCGCGCAAATGGGTTGCCTGCTGGAGATCTGAAAAAAATACATTAATAATCGAGGTATACTATGCAGGTTCACGTGAAAACGCCCCATACTAAAATAGATATGACCGGTGATATACCTGAAAAGATAATCACCATGCTGAAAGAAGTTTACGGCAAAAAAGTTACTGTTTCGGATGATGATGAATATATTAACATTGAAGACTCTGAATGGTATAAAACCGCTAAAGCAAGAGTTACACCGGGTAAAACAATGTCCATTTACCGGAAGATGAAAAATATGACACAGGCAGAGCTGGGAGAAAAAATACGCTTTATTTTATAAAACCATTATAGCCGTTTGATCGACTATCTATCTTGAGGTCGCAATTTGCGACCTTAAATTTAATTTAAACAGGTCGTATTGAAGGAATATGAAACTGATTCGTTATACCGATAATATTCAATCTGTCTCTTTATCACCAGAAAGTTGAGTTTAAACTCCCGGTGTGTTATCGAAGATTCCTATATCAAAGAGTTAAAGCCTTTCGTTACCGAATTAAAGGGGATTGTTATTATATCATACACATACGTTATCCATAGGCATAAGCCGAAAATCTCAAAAAAAACGAGTTAAGCAATACTGCATGGAAAACAAAATCGATTTCAACTGATCCCCCGGCCAGGACCGCACAATCTCGACCTTATCCCCATTCTTTCAAATTTTGAAGTTCAATAACAGAGCCTTTAAGTCCCCCTCCGGGGGATTTAGGGGGCTTAACTTAATTACATTGTCCCTCTCCGAGGCGCACTGGAATATTTATGCCGATCTTTTTAATCCTCTACGCTGGGGCTGAAGATAATGCATAATTCTCCCGGAAAACCGGAAAAAACTATTAATGTAACTAATATTATATCAGAAAATCAAACATACATGAAGGTAATATATGAAAAACGAAGTCAAAAGAGATGAAGATAGAGAGCTGACCTTTGCGATGGCAGGGATGTTTCTGGTCTTTGCCCTGTTTATTGCAGCTAATAAATGGGTCCTCCCTGCAATGGGGATTCAGACCTGACTTTCATGTGTCTCCCCTGTATCCGGGGAGGTTAGAGAAACTCCTGAAAAATTTAAGCCCGCAGGAAATAGTGAGCTTTTTAAAAAAGGGGAATAGGCCTAATCAGGCATATTCTCCCATAGGATAATTCTTCCGTCTAAAACAGGCCCTTCAACACAGGCCCTTTTATACCCGTCAACAGTATCAACAGTACATCCCACGCAAAGCCCCACTCCGCATCCGAAATAATTCTCCACCGACACTTCAACAGGTACGTTTTTGTCCGCCAGATTAACTGTCTTTTTCATCATAGGGTCGGGCCCGCAGGTATATATCCGGCTGAAACTCCCCCTTGAAATTATATGAGCCATTACATCAGTTGCAAATCCCTTTACACCTTCAGATCCGTCATCTGTTGTAACAATAAACTCATCCGCAAGTTCCCTGTACATATCAGCGGAAAAAATATAATCCTTACCCCTTGCGCAGTATATATAGGTTACTCTGTTACCATTTTTTTTCAGCTCCTTAAGGAGATAAAAAAGCGGGGCATTCCCCACTCCCCCCCCCACAAGGAGAAGATCCTTCCCCTCTTCAATAGTGAACCCCTTACCTGCAGGACCTGTAATATTTATTGGCCCCGGTTCCATATTGCTTATAAGGGATGTGCCATTACCCACCACCCTTACAACCACCTCTATTATATCCCCATAAGAGTTAAATATAGAAAAGGGGCGCCTCAGCATAGGCTCAAAGCCTTCAGATGCCCGGATATTCACAAACTGACCCGGAACAGATTTATTATTATCAATTTTGATACTGAGCAGAAAATGATTTTCCGCCACTTCCTCAGGTTTTTTAACAAGTTCAGCCATTACTCCACCTCTGTAAATCCTTTTCCCCCTGTCTACCCCGGGAGTACTTTGTCGCTTCGCTCGGGCGCCCTGAAGGGGGCACGAGTTATTTATTAATAATCTTATAATTTAATTTTTACCACTTCTAACTAATCCAATATTCTTTAATACAATTTCAACTCTAATCAGCAGTTCTATATTTCCTATACTCTGCAGAAATCCAGTCCAGTATCAGTCATAATATTCCGGAAATCTTTTTAAAACTCAACAAAATAAATAGGTCCTTTAACTCATTGAGTAATTCACTAATTCAAATACTTCTTTTACGTGCCCCCTCTGGGGGACAGGGGGCCAATACGGGCAGATGTGTGAACAAATAATATTACATCTTCTCACAACATACCAGTATGAACCATGATTAATTATAAAATTATAGACGATATTATTTCATACCTGGGGCCCAATTCAGAAAGGAATGACTCATAAAGATGGCACTCTTTAAAAAGAGCCTCCCCGAATAATGTCTCTTTATTATCAGCTATCAGGCTTTTCAGCCCGGCATCGGGAATAGAATAATTTTTCACTCTTGCCAGTGTAAAATGGGGGGTAAACCTTCTTTTCTCCCTGTCAAATCCGAAAGAGGCGCTCCAGTATTCAATCAGCTTCTGCAGCTCAAGAAGAGGCTTGATATCACACTCTATACCTGCCCAGATAACAGAAGAACCGGAGGAGCCGGGAAAAGATCCCAGCCCTTTCAGCTGAAAAGCTACAGGGCCTGTGCCGGGTACTATGTTTTTAAAAGAGTCAGCAAGTTTTACAGCGGTCTCCTCTTTAACAGACCCCAGAAATTTCAGGGTAATATGATAATTTTCCTTTTTTACGATTTTAAGATCCTGCTTAAAACTGTTCAGCTCATTAACAATCTTCCCCATTGAATCAATTACAGCCTGTTCCGCAAGAGGAAGGCCCACAAATAGCCGCTTCGATTTTGAAGGCATACCTATTCTATGATCCTTGGAACAACAATATGCCCCTTTTCAAAACGGGGGGCAATCTTTTCGAGTTCAGATGTCTTAAGAGATTCTTTAACAATATCCTCTCTTGTCACATTGTTTAAATCTGCTATATGATCAGCAGGTTTAACCTCAGATGTATCCAGTTCCTTAATTTTTTCCACATATTCAATTATATCATTAAGCTGCTTAGAAAATTCCGCCTTCTGATCTTCAGAAAGATCAAGACGTGCAAGTTTTGCAACTTTTGCTATCTCTTTTTCATCTATTTTCATCTAAAACTCCATGAATTATCAGTAATTATTCCTAAAGATATTTTTTAGTATAATAATGATGTTTCCCATATCCCCGCCGCCTCAATGTCATTAAGTTAAGCCCCCTAAATCCTACTTCGTCTAGCTCAGTACACCGCCCGGAGGGGGACTTTTAAACTCTTTTAACAAATTAAAAGTTTAATAACACAGCCTTTAAGCCCCCCTCCGGGGGGTTTGGGGGGCCGTTGCGAAACTGTGAAGCTCTTAACTTAATGACATATCCCCGCCGCCTACGGCGGCGGGGATATTAGAGCATTTTATCTAAAATAAAAGTTAAGGAATTAACACTAAAAAATTATAACCACTTCTTTCTACTATAGATGACACTGGTAATATCAAAATCAATAACTTTTTCCATGTCCAGATATTTTATAGTCACTGCCAGTTTTATGTTTTTACACCCTGCAGGAACACTGTTAAACAGATAAAAAGAAGATATTTTATCACCCGGTGCAATAAAATCGAGTTTGTATTCAACAGTACCGCTTTTAAAATCCATATCAGCCACTAACTCATGATGGGTTAAAACTCTTCTTTTTTTCCATAAAGCAGAAAGATCAATGGCATACCTCTCTGAAGGGAAACCAGGGTCTCCAGAAAAGTCAAAATATTCCGGCTCTGCAGAAACAGCGTCGCAGATAAGCTCGATTTTTTTAACCTCAAAAGGTCTGTTCCAGGTATTTATTATCATGATATGAAAGCAGGGCTCAAGAGGGTAACCTGTGCCGCCCCCTTTTAAAGACTTGAATGATGCAAGATATTCCCAGTCGCTCTTTTGAACATGCTCAAAAAGCACATCAAAGTAAAGAGACTTAATAAGCCCCCCCTTGCCGGAAATAATCTCAACATCACCCCTGGGGACAGGGCCGTAAAACCGGACAAGTTCCTGCCCGCCGCACCCGGCAGAAAAAATAATAATGACAATATAAATCAGGACATTACGCATAAAAGGGGGCCTCCATAGAGGTTCTTGAAAAAAGTAGTGCAGGCTCTATACAGTCTTAGCAGGGAGCACTGAAATAATACCCTTAACAAGGTCTTCGATATTGAAGGGCTTGGCTATATAAAAATCGATAATACTATCATACCCCTTCAGGCCGCCAAGTGACCAGCCGGAAAGAAGAACTGTAACAGTATCCTCGTTTATCTCCTTCACCCTTGCCGCAAGCTCAATCCCTGTTAATCCGGCAACATCATAATCGGTAAGTACTATATCAAAATCCCTGTTTTTAAACTCTTCAAAGGCCCTGCATCCATTATCGGTGATATATACCCGGTTCCCCATTCGTTCAAAGAGATTACCCAGTATAAGCTGCAGCGCTTTTTCATCCTCAACAATGAGAATATCCTTATCTTCAATTTTATAATCATTTCTGCCGTTCTGGATTTCGCCATTTTCAATAATCACATTCCTGGGGAAAATAATTTTTATCGAATAAAAATCAACCGACTCCTCTTCGACTATCTTAAAATTAATCTTCTCTGCAGCATTCCTTATATCTGAGGGGGAAAAGCCGTCAATAGTAAAAGGAACAATATTCTCGCTTTCAGTATAAGTTTTTTTCTTAACAGAAATTGAAAGGGAGTAGAACCCGCTTCTGTTTAAATCAATTAAAATGTCCCCTTTTTTCTCCACATAAGATGCCACCCTTAAAATTCCCCAGATAATAAGCTCCCTTAAAAACCTTGTATCAGTTTTTATATTCACATTATTATCATAATTCCGTTCAAGAAAGATACTCCTGCGTCTCCTGCTCTCTTCCACCTTAAAATGAATTTTTACAAACTCAACCGAATCGTTAATCACCTTAAGGAGAGATTCCTCTTTTTCAATCTCCCCCTCCTCCCTTTCATCAAGAAAGTTCTGAATCCTTCTGATATGTTCAATCACATCATGAACATATTTTTCAACCTGCTTCAGCCCCTCAAGTACTGTTTTTTTCTCAGTAATTATCTGAAGCAGCTGGGTCTGATTAAGTATAACATTTGTTGTATTATTTATGGAATGGATAAACCCCCGCCCTATATCACTGAGGAGATTTATTCTCTTTGCAATAGTAAGCCGGTATTTAAGATCTTTCAGCATGGTAATATCTTCCATAAGAAGATCTATTGATGTAATTTCATCTCTATTCAGCACAGGATACATTATTACATTAACAACACGTTCATCATCGCTTCTGGTGCGGATCTTCACCTCACCGATACGCTTAAAAGGGATATTCCCGCTGAATATTTCCGAAACATAGTTTTTAATCTTTTCCGAATCATATTTGAAAACAGATTTTATTATCTGATTATCAATATCTGAGAGCTCCTCGCATTTATACCCTACAACACCTTCAAAAGATCTGCTGCACCTGACAACAGCCATATTTTTCCCCAGCCTCATGAGCGGAAGGGGTGAATATTCAAAATAGTGGGAGTCTCCACAACTATCATTTGACAATTCACCATTAAAAATATGAACACCCGGCTGGTTATCAATATTTCTTATAAAAATCAGGACAGATGACACCAGCCCACTGATAAGAAGGGGCTGCATAAGGACTTCAGCTGAGATAGTTTTTTCCGCAGATTCACCGGAAGGTTTAAGCTCTACAACAGAGGATGAAAAAGCCCCGTTTATGGCATTAACAAAAGAGCGGGCAACAGTTTTTTTACTGCCATTGACAAATAAATTAGGCCAGTCGAATGTCTTCAGGTCGGTTTCAAGGCCGAATATATCTACAAAAGGCTTATTTGCATATTCGATGACACCCTTTCGGGAAATTATCCCTGCCGGATGTATAAGACTATCAAAAATCTCCGAATTAAAAAGAAGGGGAGAATCCTGATCTCCCCTTCTGCTATTATTACTATTAAGAGACATTATTCACAATCCTGTTCCTAAAAAAGCGTTCTTAAGTTGACCAGTGTCTTCTCACCCCTTTTTATTTCAACCTCTTTTTCTACTGTGGAAACTACTCCGCCTCTACCCATGAACTGGAAATTAGCTGTATATTTCCCCGGCGGCAAAAAGACTCTCCCCAACTGAAAATTTGCAGGGAGTGTGTGCCAGGATCGCAAATCGGGCTTCATTTGTGAAAATAGCGCCGCACCTGTACCAAGACCCGCAGCAGCGCCGATGAGCCCGGCAAATCCGCCAAGCTGCTTACTCTGCTCTGCCATTTTTTTTGCAGCCATACCTGCTGCGACAGAAGCTGCAGCCTTAAGCGCCACCTCAGCAGCCACTCTTCTGTACAGTCTGCCGTAATCATCTTCAAGATTCTGAATAGCTGTCTGCTCAACATTTTCAAGCATTACAGTATTGGACCTGTTTCCCCCCACATTTACCCGCACAGAATTAACATTGTTATCCCTTTTAACAAATTTAGGGATAGGATTTTCTGCATTATGGAGAGTCACAAGAACCGTAGCCACTGTTACACCTGCTGCTAAACTGCTTGTCTGCAGTGTAACCCTTATAGCAGGCTCTATCATGGGATCTTTCAGAAGAGAACCCCTCGATTTCTTAACAGCGCTTCTCCCGGCCTGGAAAACAGTTACAAGCTCTCCATCCCCCTCACCGGCATTAAATCCCCTGCGGAACTTTCTGCTCCAGTCAGCATAATCATCCATGTAATTTAAACGTCTGGAAAGCCTTAAAAGATCATCCTGAACCTGCACAAGGTTAGGATCAAGGGAATGTATCTGCTTATATTCTATATAAGCAAAATCGATATCTCTCTGGTCCCTGCTCTTTTCGCCGATTATTTCAAAGGCTATGGCTGTAAGATACTTTGCCATAAGATTCTGTTTGTATCTGGCTTCGCCCTTTTCTGTTCTGATTTTCGCAAGCTCATTATTAACAGCTGCAAACTCCACCCTTGCAGACTCATAATCCTTCAGCATAAGGAAATTCAAACCCAGGTACATATTCACCAGTACCTTTTCAAAATCCTCGCCGCGATAGTTTGTATTTCTATTATTGGTCAGGAGTGAGGCTGCCTGCTGACTCACACTGATAGGTATAATCCTGGCAAGTTTTGCAGCAGGGAGAAGCACCTTATTGCTTGTGGCATAATCCCCGGCTGTATGAAGCATTAAGCCGCACTCCATCATAAAAAGGAGCTGATCCTTCCCTTTCTTGTTCACTTCCGGCAGGAGCATTCTGGCCGCTTCTTTATACTCCCCTTTATAGAACTTCTGTTCCGGAACCTTCATAGCCTCATCATAGCTTTTCGATGATGAACATGAAAAAAGAGCCAGAGAAAGAAAAACTGCAATTCCAGTTTTTATAATAATTTTCATCATTTACTCCAGGTAGTCATCTTTTTAAAAACTGATCCGGTCTGTCTTTGTTGATTTCAGGAACTCCTGCTGATCCTGCCACTCAACAACCCTTGTTCTGGTGTTATTGAGCTGAAGTGTTATCTGAAGATACTGAACCCTTCTACCCTTTACAACGCGTACATTTTCCCGTATCTCCCCTGTTAAAAAGAAGTTTGGTGATTTCAGCTGCCCCACAGGGATTGCGCTGTCAGGGTCAATAAGTCCTGTCATACCTTTTTCAATTTCACGCATTGTCTCAGCATCAAGAGAATCATCTATAAACTTTATCCTCTTCTGGATAAGCTTTGTCTGCACTTCACTCATGATAAGACTTGTATCAATATGCTCAGAAGTTCTGTTGCGGACATTCATCACCTGAATAAATGCAGGCTTCCCCCAGTCATCTTTAAGAAATCCGTATAAAGATGTAACCATTTTATCAACTGTAGTTTTTATTTCTTTAGGACCCCACTCCATGGAGCCGCTTGCTTTTCTCGCATCCTGGTACTGAACACCGCCGCCGCAGCTTACAACAAATAGAAGAATAAACAAAAGCATAAACTTTCTCATGAAAAAACCCCCTCGAATATAGTTTTTTAAATTATTCCCTGAAAAAAACTGACGGACACCCGCATAAAAGTGCATAAAAACCTGCTGCTAAACAACAGAAGCTCTTTAAACTTGCTCCTCCCGACCCCGGTATATAAAAAAAGGTGCGGAAAGTTATAACTCATTATTAATGCCCTCTTGAAATAATAAAGAGAAGCGCAATAAAGCCCATCAGGAATAATTACTTCATAAAATAAAATATTTTATTTCGCAAATGTCAATAAATATAATTAGGGCTTCCTTAAAAAGTCAAAAGCTCCTGATATTTCATTTTTCCCGGCTGCAGTTGTTTAAAGCATATTCCGGCGTAAAGCTGCCACCCATTCCGGAAAAAACGGCTGGCCACCGCGCTACAGGTCGGTTCCCCGCATTTTTGACCCCATCCGGCCAGTTCGGCAGGCTCACCGCATCGCTCCGGCGCGCCCTCCCCTCGAGGTTTATTGCTACCCACTTCTTAAACAGTACCTGGCTGACCCACTGTGCCCTCACCCCCGGCCCCTCTCCCATGAATAAACTTTAATGTTAATTCATGGATTGATACCGGGGAGAGGGGTGACCGCATAAAAAAATGAACTCTTGTTTGCTTTTATCCTAACTCTCCCCCTTCTCCCTCAGGGAAATAAGTACAAGGTATTATTTTTTACTATGAGAGAAGGCCGCTTTTCTGCATCCATGCAATCGCGGCACTAACGCATCCATGCCTGTCGGGAGCCGGAAGAATAAATGTGGGTAGTAGTGAGCCTCGTAGTGAGAGGGTTTTCTGTTATTTTAAAGAATCACCGGAACTTATGACAACAGGTCTTCTCTTTATACTGCTTAAATCAGTAAATGGAATTGAAACAAGAACTATATTTCTCTGATTAAGCATTATTCCATACCTGATCATCAGTTTCATTTTCCCAGAAATCAGTTGATGACTCTGATGCAGTCAGAAGATGTGATTCATCGTCATTTAAAGGGACAATTATTACTTCGACCCTGCTTTCACTTAATT
>CAZBFP010000034.1:0-34026 GCA_964491265.1 uncultured Leptospirales bacterium
ATTCTGAATTATTGCGCTTTATAATGATAATTTTTGCAGTGGCGCCATTAATAAAAATAGCTAACCCTTCAAGCCAATCACCAAATATTCCTTCTTCACTTGATGATATATGAGCATCGATTAAACTTCTAATTATTTTTTCGGATGTAAGTACGTGTTTTGCTCTAAATAAATAGGGATTCTTCCTTCTTAAAACCTGAGAAAGTTTTAGAGAATTTATACTTTGAATACGTTTCTCATGAAAAATACCTATATTTTCTTCAACATACTGCTTTACGTCTTTTAGATTTAGCTTGTTCATATTTTTCTTTTGGCTCACAAAGATATAATTCAACGGGTTTAATTCTATCAGAAACCATATCAAAATATTCAGGAATAATTTCAATACCAATAGAATTTCTTCGCATTCTATTTGCTGTAAATATAGTTGTACCAGAACCCATGAACGGATCTAACACAGTATCATTTTCCTTTGTAAATAATTTTATAAACCATTCCGGTAATTCTTCTGGAAAAGCTGCACTATGTTTTTTATTACCACATTCAGTTGCTAAATGCAAAACATTAGTTGGATATGCTTTCTCTCTATCAACCCAATTGGAAATATTTTTTCCGAAACCACTCCCGACTTTTGAGTTATCACGTCGTTTATCAGTTTCACTGAGATTTTTTAATCTTGTTTTTGCCCAATCTCCAATAGGTACCATTACCTCTTTCTGATACATATTAAAATTTCTATTTTTATTAAACTGTAAAAGTCTTTCCCAGGCATCACGAAAACGGTTTGGCCATTTACCAGGATAACAGTTTTTTTTGTGCCAAATAAATTCTTCTGTCCAAAGCCAGCCTTGTTTTCTCATTTCGATAATGAGTTCCATTACATAAGTACTTCGTTCTCCATTAATAACTTTTTCTTTTATGTTGAGAATAAATGTACCATCTGATTTTAAAACACGAAGTAATTGCTTAGAAATTGGTAAAAACCATTCTACATAATTGTTTGGATGAATACCACCATAGGTTCCTTTACGTTGATCAGCATAAGGCGGTGAAGTAACTACTAAATCAATAGAATTATCTGGAATGTTCAACAACTGTTCATTACAGTCACCAAAATATAAATCAGTTTTAATTTTCATCTTTCACTTCTTAATTTTTAAAAAATAACTCAAAACCACTAAACATACATTATGTTAAACATACATAAAGAATTTTTTTTGTCAATGATTTTACATGATAAACTACTTATGTGCTTATTTTTTTACTACGCATGGAGATAAGACAATTTTTAAAAGATGAGCACTTCATTTCTTAACTGAAATTATAGTAATGCCACTGCATAAAGAGCAGCGGCATTACACTTTAGAAAGCCTACAGGCTGCTAACCGCCGAATAATGACAGCATAACACCTGCAGCAACAGCAGAACCTATAACTCCAGCCACATTAGGCCCCATAGCATGCATTAAAAGAAAATTTGACGGATTCTCCTTCTGCCCCACGACCTGTGAAACCCTGGCTGCCATAGGCACAGCTGAAACACCCGCTGATCCGATAAGGGGATTGATAGGCTTTGCAAGAAAAAGGTTCATAAACTTTGCAATCAAAACACCGGAACCGGTTCCTACTGCAAATGCCGCAACACCAAGGCCCATTATTGCAAGTGTTTCCACCTTAAGAAACTGTTCTGCTGTGGCTGTTGCACCTACAGTTACACCAAGAAGTATGGTTACAATATTTATAAGCGCGTTTTTTGCCGTATCTTCAAGACGCCCAACCACACCCGATTCGCGGAAAAGATTACCCAGCATAAGCATACCCACAAGAGGTGTTGCTGCCGGCACTATAAGACATACAACAAGGGTAACAGCTATAGGGAAAACAATTTTCTCCCTTTTGGAAACAGTTCGGAGCTGCTCCATTTTTATCATGCGCTCCTTCTTTGTTGTGAGCGCCCTCATAATAGGGGGCTGAATAATGGGAACAAGCGCCATATATGAATACGCAGCAACAGCAATAGGGCCAAGCAGATGAGGCGCCAGCTTTGCAGAAAGAAAAATTGCCGTAGGGCCATCAGCACCCCCTATAATACCGATAGAAGCAGCCTCCTGCGCGGTAAAAAGCCCTGAATATATTGCTCCGCCGAATGTGGCAAAAATCCCGAACTGGGCAGCAGCCCCCAGAAGAAGGGCCCTGGGATTTGCGATAAGAGGACCGAAGTCTGTCATTGCACCTACACCGAGAAAAATAAGAGGAGGGAAAAAACTCATCCCCTGATAGAAATAATAGAATATTCCGCCGCGCTGTAAAGTATTTACATAATGATCACTTATCTCGAGTATGGGGGGGGTCATAACCCCTCCAAATGGCAGATTTGTTAAAAACACTCCAAATCCGATAGGAAGAAGCAGGAGCGGTTCAAACTTTTTAACAATTGCAAGATATAAAAGTACAAAGGATACACATATCATTATAACATGTTGAATGGTCAACCCGTAGAATCCTGTACCCTGCATAAAATTCAGAACTGCATGTAACATATTAATATCTCCTTTCGAACCAGTATTAAGAAATTACCATCAATACCTGGCCGGTATCCACAGAAACCCCCTCTGCAACCCTTACTTCAGTCACTACACCATCTATTGGCGACTGGATCTCATTTTCCATTTTCATTGCTTCAAGAATAAGAAGAACATCCCCAGCTGAAACCCTTGAACCTGCGCTTGTTTTCAGCTTCCATACAGATCCGGGGAGCGGAGCTGTAATAATTTCCCCCCCTGCAGATGCAGCCGCTGCCGGCTTAGGCGCTTCTGCAGCAGGCGCAGCAGGTTTTGCTGCAGGAGCTGAAGAGCTGCTATCAAGTTCCTCAACTTCAACTTCATATGCTTTACCATTTACAACTATTTTAAACTTTTTCATTTCTTTCAATCTCCGGAATCAATTATAGAATTACTTGAATTTTTCAGTGTTAATCCCTTAACTTCTATTTAGAATATGATGCTCTATTTCCCCCGCCGCCGAAGGCGTCGGGGTTAATGAAAACAACATTATTAAAATAAAAAATATATCCAGGAATAACTGCTGAGCTTTTTATTAAAATTTTTAAACCTGTTTTAAACTTTTTATAACAACCTCACCAGCTGATTTATGCATAACTGCAGCCACTGCTGAAGTAATAACTGCTGCAAGTTCATCATCTGAAGAAAGAGTTGCAGCACAATGTTCCACAGGTTTCACTGATTCAGTTCCAGCAGCCAGAACTCTGCTCAAACCAATAGTTGCCATCTGGAGGATAATAAGTACAAGAAAAGTAACTCCCATCCCCAGGAAAAGTGTGATAAGAATCCCCGTTGTTAAATCCGCCCATTGAAGAGTTTTAATCGCAACCGGGTCCGCAAAAAGCTTTAATACTTCTGAAGCATTCATACTTTTTAAATTCTCCTGAAATCTGTCTTATATAAATCCTGGCAATCTAATATATTGTTCTTCTTAATTCTTGAAATACATAATAAATCCTGTCTATTCCGGGGATCCTTCTTCGCTTTGCCCCCTGTCCACCAAAGGGGGCACGAGTTATATATTATTACTCTGATAATTTAATTTTTATCGTTCTTCCTTAATTTTCGGATACACCCTTATTATTCTGTTAAATTATACCTGCTTAAAAAGATTACTCCTGCCATAACCTTACGGATGAGTACTCGGAAACAGAATAGCTGAAAAGAACATTTTCTGTGTCAGCAGCTTTTACCGCATGCTTCATAAGATGCTCATTTATAAATGCTGATATCATCTCCTCTTCGCTGTATATATTAAATTCCGCCACACTTTTTTTATATACCTGAGAAAAAAATAAGGGGTCAAAAACAGCAACTGAATAGAGATACCAGTCATTTACAAACCTGACAAGGGCCCTCTTTTCATCATTGCTGAGGAGAGAGTGAGCAGGACAGAGAAAACCGGAGCAGATTTTTTCGGAGAAAAGAGATCTCCCCCTTCTCTCTTCCCCGCAGTACAGAGGGTGAAGCAGACAGCCCGGCTTCCCGTGAGATAAAAAACCCTGGTATGGACATATGTGAGAGCCTTTGTCCCTCACTTCATAGACCTCATCAAAATCTTCATAACCGGAGAAACAGGCTGCCCTTTCCCTCCCCTTCTGAAAAAAGAGTTCCAGAGATTCCCTTGAAATATCCCTGAAATTAAAGAGACCGCAGCAGACCGAGCACCCCTTAGTTGCGTCGGGCTGACACAGGATAATCATTTCCTCATCAGGCTTATTAAATTTATCACCCTTGTCCATTATACCAGTTTTTTTGTATAATTAAGAAGTCCCCCTTCAAGGAGAATAAGCCTCTGTCTTTTTGAAGCAGATATTTCGAAATTATAGTCTGCTCCGCCGATGTGCATGGTAAGCCCCTTGCCCGACTTAACCGCATCAAGAATACCCGTAATTCTGAAATCTGCACCCTCTTCTATCTTTTCGTAATCATCAGCACTGCTGAAAAGGAGAGGGACTATGCCGAAATTAATCAGATTCCCGGAATGAATCCTCTCAAAAGATTTAACAGCAACAACCCTCACACCCAGGTACATGGGACATATAGCAGCATGCTCTCTGCTTGAACCCTGCCCGTAACTTGAGCCCCCTATTACAGCAGTAAAAATCCCCTTACTTTTATTCTCCAGACTCCTTGACGCAAAACCGGGATCAACATTTTCAAAAACATATTTAGAATACTCAGGAATATTTGACCTGTACTTAAGCCTCTGCCCTGCAGGCATAATATGATCTGTGGTAATTTTATCCCCCACTTTAAGTCCCACAACACCCCTGATTTCATCCATAAGAGGATCTGTATATGGCGGATCACCAATATTGGGGCCTCTGAAAATATTTTCCTTATTCCCCGTTGGAGGAATAATAAGGGAATCATCAATCATAAACTTATCAGGGACCCTCACGCGTGGCGCCTCAGCAGAGTCTTTTTCCATAGGATCAAAAAGTACCCCTTCAATAGCGGAAAGAGCAGCAACTTCAGGACTCACAAGATAAATCTGCCCTGAGGCTGTACCTGACCTCCCTTCAAAATTCCTGTTGTTTGTCCTGAGAGAAACACCCTCAGTAACAGGAGCCTGTCCTGAACCTATACAGAAACCGCAGGCAGACTCCATAATCCTTGCACCTGAGGCAATAATATCAGACAATGCCCCATTTGCAGCAATCATCTCAAAAACCTGTTTTGAGCCGGGAGCAACAATAAGACTTACATCCCGATGGACCTTCTTATCCTTTAGGATCTCAGCCACAGTCATAAGATCTTTATATGAAGCGTTGGTGCAGCTCCCTATGGCAACCTGGTCAATCTTCATCCCCTTAATTTCAGAAACCTTTTTAATATTATCAGGCGAATGCGGGCAGGCTATCATAGGGACAAGTTCATCCAGATCTATATCAATTACCCTGCTGTATTGAGCATCATCATCCGCTGTAATCTCTATCCATTCATCAACCCTGTTCTGGGCAATAAGAAACTTTTTTGTAATCTCATCACTGGGGAAAAGAGATGTGGTAACCCCCAGCTCAGCACCCATATTGGTTATTGTGGCCCTTTCAGGGACAGAAAGGGTCTTTATCCCGGGTCCGGTATACTCAACAACAGTACCCACATTACCCCTTGTAGTTAAAATTTCCAGAACCTTTAATATAATGTCCTTAGCACTTACCCAGGGCTTCAGTTTACCTGTAAGTTTTATATTTACCACTTCAGGGCATGTGAGATAAAAAGGGCCGCCCCCCATTGCTGAAGCAACATCGAGCCCCCCGGCACCTATAGCTATCATCCCTATACCGCCCCCTGTAGGGGTGTGGCTATCAGAGCCGAGAAGCGTTTTACCTGGCCTGCCGAATCTCTCCAGATGAACCTGGTGGCATATACCGTTACCCGCTTTTGAGTAATAAATCCCGTAGCCTGCATTCATAGACTGCAGATATTTATGGTCATCGGCATTCTCAAAACCCATCTGCAGAGTATTATGATCCACATAGGAAACAGAAACTTCAGTTTTTACAGAAGATATACCCATAGCCTCAAACTGCAGATATGCCATGGTACCTGTGGCATCCTGTGTGAGAGTCTGATCAATCTTTATTCCAATCTCATTGCCGGCAGCAAGCTCCCCTTCAACCAGATGATCCTTGAGAATTTTATATGTAACAGAAAAACCCATTTCCCCTCCGTCCCCTTTTAGTTAAAGGGTTGACATTTTTATTTATACAGCTATATATAATCAGCTCTATTTTCAATCTGGTAACAATAAGCATCAAACAAAATACCGGGTAGTAGTAAAATTTTAGGGAAATAAATTTGTCATTCCGGCCGAAGTGATAACGTAGGCAAGCATTATAGAAACATCCTGTTTCGTGCTTGCAGGCAGCCATCATGGCTGCTCTGCCGGAATCTCCTAAAAGAATCAAGGTTATGAGATTCCTGCACCTGTACTGAGCTCGTCGAAATATGCACAGGAATGACATTGCCCGCGAAATTAAACTGCTACCAAATACTGAACATAATTTAACTATATTTTTTTATAGAAATATTTTGTTCAAGAATAAAACATTTAAAGCCGAAAAATAAATATGAATATATCTACAGGCATATCAGAAATCAACAGTGTCCGATTTTCCGGAGCTTCGCCGGTAAAGCAGAAAACCTTTATATGGCCTGCCTATACAGACGGGAAAGTTGAAAGAATAAATGCAGCAGGACCCCGTCCGTCGGGGCCCGTATATTACAAACCCTCCTCTGATGATGAGAATAAACTACTCAATAATATGAAAACCGCACATGGCGAATACAACTCATCAGGTAGAATCAGCAGAACAGCCACACCTTTACAGCCTGGATCTCTTTTTAACGCATTAGCATAAATGTTTATACAGATAGACAATATAAAATTAACACCCGCCCATACCGAAGAGAAGATCCCTGAAATTCTTTTTAAACAGTTTAAAATTCAAACAGATTCATATAAAATATTAAAAAAATCTCTCGATGCAAGGGATAAAAATGATATCCTCTACATATACAGGATTCTCATAGAGGTTACTCCACAGCATGGTGCAGAATTAGTTACCCTTCCTGATATTACTGAATATATTGAACCGGAACAATTACCCGCAAAAAAAGCCTTTTCAAAAGAAAAAATTATTATAGTAGGCGCCGGACCGGCAGGCCTCTTCTGTGCATTAAGATTAATTGAATCAGGGCTTAAAGTGACAATCATTGAAAGGGGTAAACCTGTTGAAGAAAGAATTAAGGATATAGCAGCACTTGAAAAAACAGGACTGCTCAATGAGGAGAGCAATGTCCTCTTTGGGGAAGGGGGAGCAGGCACCTATTCCGATGGCAAACTTACCGCAAGGACAAACAGGCCTGAAATAAACTGGTTTTACGAAAAACTGATCAGCAGCGGTGCAGACCCGGCAATCGCTTATATTTCCAAACCGCACATAGGGAGTGACAAACTTCAGATTATATTAAAAAAAATAAGATCCCGCATTCTGGAATCGGGATCAGAAATATACTTTAATGAGAAAGTAACTGATTTTATTATAGAGAGTGGTAAAGTCAAAGGAGTCCTCACATCAGCTGACAGGGAATTATACTCATCCAGTGTAGTACTGGCCGCAGGACACTCTGCCAGGGACACCTATGAACTCTTATTTAACAAGGGTGTCTCTCTTGAGAAGAAGGGCTTTGCAATAGGAACCAGAATAGAACACCCTGCTGAATTAATCAGAAAAATACAATACGGCAAAAGCAGATATATTGATTCTCTCCCCCCGGCAGAATATGCCATGACATGGAATAATAAAAAAACCGGCCGTGGTGTTTACTCCTTCTGCATGTGCCCGGGGGGGTATGTAATAAATTCATCTTCAGAGCAGAATATGCTCTGCACCAACGGCATGAGCATGTCCGGAAGGAAAGGAGACTTTTCCAATTCTGCAATTGTTGTTACAATAAGGCCTGAAGATACAGGCCCCCACCCCCTTGCAGGTGTTGAGCTTCAGCGGCAAATTGAAAGAGCTGCATACATGGCTGGTGGCGGCGGGTTTACAGCCCCGGCGGAAACTCTTGAATCCTTTCTTTATAATAAAAAAAATACCCCCCTTCCTGAAGTATCATATAAAAACGGTGTAAAAAACTCCAGTCTGGATGAATTTCTTCCCCAATGGATTGTTCAGGAAATAAAATCCGCGCTGCCGAATTTCAACAACATGATGAAAGGATTTGCCCGGGATAATGGAATTTTTATAGGTGCGGAAACAAGAACATCCTCACCTGTACGTATTACAAGAGGCAAAGATTTCCAGTCAATTAATACTACAGGGCTATTTGCAGCAGGTGAAGGTGCCGGCTATTCCGGAGGAATAGTAAGTTCTGCTATTGACGGCATACGCTGTGCTGATGTTTTAATTGAATTAATGAGTTGATAAAAAGAGAACCTCGCTTCTAATTGCCTGAAATATTTTAATTATAAGGATCATCAGGTTTCTACCGGCTATAAAAGGTGAAACTAATCATAAGCTGAATTGTCTTATGGTTAATCCTCAAAATAATAGACGCCAGGAGTTTCTTTAAGATGTTAAAGAGATTTATAATATTATTCATTCTTATTACCCACTCTTCCCTGATCTACAGCAGCACTCAGAAAAAAGAGTTCGATTCAGCCGGAAGACTTGTACAAATCAACCATTATGTAGAAAATAAACTCACAGAGATAGAGGAATATGTATACTCCTCTTCTGATGAAAAACCGGATAAAATTATCTACAAAGAAAAGCAGGGAAACCTCTTTATTCCCTACAAGGAGCTGAAATACACCTATACCAGCGGCACCATTTCATCAATAGAATTTATCCGCTTAACAGACAGCATTAGAAGTGAAGAGGGGGAAATAACCTTCACCTATGATTCTGAAGGAAGATTAAGCCTTACAAAATACTTTATCCGCCTTAAACCTTCAGGAAAACCCTTTATGTTTGCTCTTCAGCAGCATCTCTACACAGAAAATGAGCTTACCACAAGAAGATTTGTTCAATATGAAATAAATCCGGAAACACTTAAGCCGATGCAAAGCAGCCAGCATGTATTTCTATACAGGGATAATATCCCTGAATCAATGAAATCCTGGATTCTTGAAGAGACTTCACAAAAAATAATTGAAAACAATGAAAAAGATGTTAAAATTATAGAGAAAATCATAGAAGATATTGAAAAAAAATGTATTCACAGATCAAGTGGCAGTACATTCAATCGGATTTAGGAGGAAACAAATGGGAACACTTTTAGAAGCAACCACATCGAATTTTGAAACAGAGGTTATAGGGAGCAAAGGGAAAGCACTGGTAGATTTCTGGGCACCCTGGTGCGGACCATGCAGAATGCAGACCCCCATACTGGAAAAACTGACTGCATCTGCCGAAATAAAGGCAAAAATATTCAAACTGAATACAGATGAAAATCCTGAAATTGCACAAAAATACGGGATTGTATCAATTCCTACTCTGATCCTCTTTGAGAATGGCCAGGAGATAGATAGATTTGTAGGTGTACAACCTGAAAACGTACTAAAAAGCAAACTGAGCTGATGAAAGCCCTTATACAGCGGGTTGAGAAAGCCTCTGTGGAGGTTAATGGTGAAATTGTTTCATCCATAAACATGGGGCTTTTAATACTTGCTGGTTTCCACAAAGATGACACTGAAACAGATGCTCTTTATATAATAAAAAAAATTCTCGGTCTCCGTATATTCGATGATTCCAGTGGAATAATGAATCTCTCCATAGAGGATACCGGAGGAGATGTACTCATTGTTTCACAGTTTACTCTTTATGGAGATGTTGAAAAGGGGAAAAGACCTTCATATTCAGATGCCATGAAACCTGATAAAGCGGAACCATTTTACATGGAATTTCTCGAAAAATTTGAATCTGCACTGGGGAAAAAAATCGGAAGCGGGATTTTCGGTGCAGATATGGCAGTGTCTCTAATAAACAAGGGCCCTGTAACGATCCTTATTGAAAGCCCCTGATTACTATAAGATCTCATTCCTGAAAAAGCTCTTAATTTTATCTTATAATATCCTCAACTGTTTCAATACGCCCGTTTTCAAGAAGGATAAGATCGAATCTGATAGTATAATCTCTTGAATCGTAAATACTGTTCTTAACAAGGAAAAGACGTGCTGCCTTCCGGAGAGACTGTTTCTTCTTCTCTGTTATAGAGTAAATTCCGCCGCCGAACCTGTCATTGCTCCTGCTCTTTACTTCAACAAAAAGAAGAAGCTTATCCTTAAGAGCAATAATATCAATTTCACCATAACGGCCGGCATAAAAATTCTTTTCAATTATTGTGTATCCATTGTCAATCAGGTAAAGAACCGCCCTCTCCTCACCGGTTCTTCCCGCTTCCCTGCTGTTAAAAGAAGACATCAGAAAGACCAGAGAACATCAAATATATTAATACCCGCCTCCTCTTCGTTGAGAACCCTTACAATATATTTTGAAGTATCCTCAAGGAGATTGACTATACGTGTTTCATCAATTTTCTTTTTATTCTCATCAAAAATCAGCTTTATTATGGGGCGCAGAGGTTTCTCTGTAACAGAACCGATTACAATCCCTATCTGTTTATCATTAAGTTCGACCAGGGAGCCTATAGGATAAACAGACATGCGGGAAAGAAATATTTTAAGAATATCGGGGTCGAATTTATTAACCCCGCTTGCAAGAAGATTTTTCATAGCATGATATGCACCGGTTTTTTTCCTGTAACTCCGGTTTGATATCTGCGCTTCATAGCTGTCAGCAATAGCAGCAATACGGGCATATTCATCAATCTCCTTCCCTTTCAGCCCCCGGGGATACCCCTTGCCGTCATACTGCTCATGATGCTGAAGAGATATACTTGCAATTCTTTCGTTAATATCGGGGTAAAGGATAAGTGATTTATAGCCGTGAAGGGGGTGTGCTTTAATCATCTGGTATTCACTGTCAGTAAGATTGGACTGCTTATGAATTATATACACCGGAACCTTTGTCATACCCGCATCTATAAGTACAGTACCCATACCAAGCTCAAGAAGCTGCTCATCAGTATACTTCATTGCCTCGCCGATAATGAGGGAATAAAAGGTTACATTAACCGAATGTGTAACAAGATAATTTCTTTCATCATCATCCAGACCGTTAAGAAAAAGAAAAACATTGCTGTTTTCCTTCAAAATAGATATTATGTCCTTTACTACCTTTTGAACACCTGAAAAATCTATGGAATGATCCCGCCTTATACCTGTATAAATACGGTCAATCATATAAGAGGCATTCCCATGAACCTCAATTATTCTCTTCCTCAGATTAAGGAGATTCTCATATCTTTCAATAACCTCACTGCTTTTTGATCCAGCTTCTTTACCCGTAATATCATCCGGGGATAGAACATTCCCTGTAGTTTCAACAGCGGAGATACCCCATCTCATTACCTTTTTAATATCCCCCTCAGTAATCGGGGTATTGGGACCGGTAAGTATATTTTCCCTGTCAATATATACAGCCTGGCTGAAGACCATCCCTGGCTTCAGGTCTTCAACTGGTATCTTTCTCATTTCAGTCATCCACTATTCCAGATCCGATTATTTTTTGTTTAAACTCCGCATTCACTTTGTAGCAATAAGCCATTACAGCAGCAACCGCGCTGAAGAGTTTCTCAGGAACTTCATCACCCGGCTTTAAAACTGATAAAACATCAGCCAGATCCCTATCCCTATAAATAGTTATACCTTTTCCCTCAGCAAGTTTCAACATTTTTTCAACAAATTCACCTCTTGCCACTGCAAGTACAACAGGGGCTGACTTCCTGTACTCAAGTGCAACCGCTTTTTCAATATCTTCTCTAAACCTTGACATCAAACCCGCTTTTTATATAAAAATCATGAGCCCATATGCTGATTTTATCAACCATTTTTTTACTATTTAATACATGTATTATCGCATTTTTAATATTATTCTGCTCCAGAATATTTATCAATTCCGGATTTTTTTCATTTAAAAAAATTTCAGCAGCATCTTTTTCCGGTAATAGAACAATATTGAGGATTTCACCATAATCTTTAACAATTATATCGAGTCTGCCGATAGCAGACAGCTCAATACTGCAGAAAAACCGGTTCATATAATAAATATATTCACATTTTATAAAATCATCATCCACAGGAATAAGAGCTTCTCTGTATAAGCCCTTTTCATTATCCCCCCCTGAGAAAAGATCAATTACCCCTTTAATAACATCATCACTCTCATCTTTAAGAATTTCCAGAATATCATCAGCCGGTTCTTCAGCTGACTCATAATAATGAGTAATTTTTCTTTTATCAGTAAGATTCTGAAAAAGATACTGAATTACAATAAAAGGTGTATTCATGGAAACCAGGTAATTCATATACACAAGTGAGGTAAAGGGTACCCCTCTCTGCCTCAGCATACTGAAAAGATCAGCCTGCCCACCCCCTTTTTTCTCATCTTTCCTTATTCCCAGAAGAAAAAGGTTAATCTCAAAAAGATCGGGCCTCCCCCCTGTTATAAATTTAACAAGACCATGCATCGATATATTTTTTGCTTCATTTTCAGTAAGAAGTGTCATCATTGAGAGGAGTGCGGGAACATTTTCACCTGAATATTTTTCAGCAAGCCGGAAAACAACATTAAATGCTGTTTTCTCTGTAAGAACCAGATCAACAACCTTCCTGTCAGGGACACCATTAAGAAATTCCGCCCGCAATCTATTCCCCTTTATGTCCAGAAGGGCCTCATTGCCATCTGACCTGATAATTCTCGCTGCAACAGATTCTCCAATTTTCAGTTTTTTAACTGCGTCAGAAATATCCCGGTTACCCTTAAGGCTGACTGAGAGAGTTCCCCTTAAATCATTTACCTTCATACATAACAACCCGGATAAAGGCTCTTCACAGGCTCATAGCTGAGTCTGTGAACAGGTGAAACCCCTGCAGAACCGATTGCGGCAAGGTGGCTTCTGGTTCCATAACCCTTATTTGAAGCAAAACCGTAATGGGGGAACTTAATGTCCAGCATATCCATAATCAGATCGCGGTTTACCTTGGCCGCAATAGAAGCAGAAGAGATAGACAGGGATCTGCTGTCGCCCTTAATTACAGGGACAAAAGGAATCTTCAGGTTAAATTTAAAATTACCGTCCATAATTATTATATCAGGAGAAACAGGGGATTTTTCCAGTAATTTTTCAATTCCCATAAAAGTGGCAATATTTATATTTGTTCTGTCAATTATTGAATGGGGGATAAAAACATAAGAAACAGATAGAGCCCTGCTCCTGACTGTTTCAAGGGCTGAGACCCTTTTTTTATGAGTTAATTTTTTTGAATCATCCACATGTACCATGGTTCTCTCTGCAGTGGTGCAGAAAAGGGAGGAATCGTATATAACCATCCCAACAGAAAGGGGACCTGCAAGAGCACCTCTACCCGCTTCATCAATACCTGCAATAAACCTGTACCCCTTAGAAAAGAATTCAGCTTCAATACTGAAATCGGGTCCCGGCCCCTGTAAACAGGAAGAGGCGGACATTATCAGCCCACCCCCCTATATTGATCAAGCTCCAGGTTTTTGGAGCAGATTCTATTCTGTTTTTTCTGCAGAAACCTGATTTTCAGCAACATCTGCCTTAACATCCGTTTCAACATTAGAACCTTGAGCCTTAAGATCAGAGCCGCTGCTTTTCTTTACAGATTTCATTCTCTTCTCTTTAAGTTTCGCAGATTTGCCCCTTCTTTCTCTAAGGAAATAAAGCTTGGCTCTTCTTGCCTTACCTTTTCTTACAACCTCAATTTTAGCAATTTTCGGTGAAAATACAGGGAAAATCCTCTCAACTCCTACATCAAAAGAAATTTTTCTAACTGTAAAAGTTTTGCTTATTCCTTTATTATCAATTGCAATAACAATCCCTTCATAAACCTGAATCCGCTCTCTTGTACCTTCAACAATCCGGTAATGAACACGAACTGTATCGCCTATTTCGAATTCAACGGTTCTATCAACCGGTTTTATTTCATTTTCGATCGCCTGCATTATATCCATATCGATCACTCCCCTAATATTTTTCTCTTAAGAAATTTTTTATAAAGATCGGGTCTAATCCCCTTAGTCTTTTCAATCCTTTTACTATATCGCCACTCTGCTATATCTTTATGATTACCGCTAAGAAGCACTTCCGGTACTTTAAGCCCATTATAATCAGCAGGCCTTGAGTAGTGAGGATACTCAAGAAGATCCGACTCAAAACTCTCTTCAACCAGAGAACCGCTATTGGACATAAATCCGGGAATATACCTGGCAATCGCATCAGTAATTACCAGCGCAGCATATTCACCTCCGGAAAGCACGTAATCTCCAATAGAAATTTCATAATCCACAAAGGTGTCTATTACACGCTGATCAATACCTTCATAATGGCCGCATATTATAGAAATTTCATTAAAACTGCTCATCTCCCCTACAAGTTCCTGATTGAACTTTACTCCGGAAGGGGATGTATATACTATCTTTGATCCGGAACTTTCATTCTCTTCTATGGCCCTGAAAAGGGGGCCGGGTGTTAAAACCATTCCGGAACCGCCGCCGTAGGGGTAATCATCACACCTTTTAAATCTGTCTTCCGAATATTCCCTTATATCAATAATCTTAAAATCAATAATTCCAGATTCCTGAGCTTTCCCCATGAGACCTGAACGGAGAGGCGTAATAAAAAAATCGGGAAAAAGTGTATAAATCTTAAAAATCAAGCAAACCCTCTACAGGGTTTATATCAATAATTTTGTCTTTAAGGCGATCTGTGCTTACCATAAACTCAACAAAGGGAACAAGAATCTCTTTTTTATTAAGATCCTCAATAACAAGAATATCGCCTGAACCCGCTTCAAAAACATCTTTGACTGTACCGAAAAGAGAATCCTTAAGATAAACCGAAGCCCCTATAAGATCTCTGTAAAAAAAGGCATCCTCATCGAGAAGATCCCTCCCCTTTTCAGCAGTTTCATCATCAATAAAAATATCAATATTCTTCATCAGATCCGCTTCTGTACGGCTGCTGATCCCCTCAAGCTTAAGAAGCCCCAGGGAGCCTTTAGAAATTCTGAATTCGCTTATTTTATATTCTTTTAAACCATCTTTCAGATTTAGAAGAACAATATTCCCCTTGAGGAAACGGTCAGGTATGTCTGATACAAGAAAAACCTTAAGCTTGCCGTCAAGGGCATGGGATCCGATAATTCTGCCGATTCGTATCAATTCACTCCCGCTGATCAATCAAGTATTTCCAGCACTACTCTCTTTCCTGTTTTTGTAGCAGAAGCATTAATTATAGTTCTTATTGCTCTGGCAATTCTTCCATGCTTTCCTATAACTTTACCGATATCTTCCTTAATTACTCTCAATTCAAGAATTGTTGACTTTTCGCCCTCGATTTCTCTAATCTCAACTTTATCCGGATGATCCACAAGAGATTTAACCATATATCCAACGAGTTCACTATAGTTCATTGCCGCCTCCTGAATAGTTATTTAGAGCTTACGTGCTTCTGCCAGATCCCCTCATTTTTCAGCAATTGCTGTATTGTGTCAGTAGGCTGCGCGCCTAAACCAAGCCACTTCAGCACTTTCTCCTCATCCACATCAAACTGCTTATCTTTAACTATCGGTTGATATCTGCCAATAAATTCAATAACCCTTCCGTCTCTCTTCTTTCTGCTGTCAATGGCCACTACTCTGTAAAATGGCTTCTTCTTTGTACCAACTCTCTGCAACCGTATCTTTACTGACACTGATTATACCTCCAAATATACTTAGGGAGTAAATTATTTTTACCCCTCTTTTTTTGTCAACATTAATTACCCGAGTGCCGCTTTTTTTAGAGCTGCAGCGTTTCCATTAACATCGCCGTTTTTAAAAGCGGAACTGCCGGCAACAATAATTTCAGCACCGGCGTCAACAATACTTCTTATGTTATCAGCAGTAATACCGCCGTCAACCTGTATTTTAATATCTTTAAGATTATTATCAGTAATAAACTTTTTCAGCTTTTCAATCCTCTTAAGAGACATGGGCATAAAAGACTGGCCGTAAAACCCGGGATCTACCGACATAATAAGAACAAGGCCGCAGCTGGGGAGGAGATCATAAATGTTCTCCACAGGCGTACCCGGATTTATAGCCAGTCCCGGCCTTATACCATAACCCTTTATAAGATTGAGACTTCTTGTCTGGAACCTGGTGCTCTCATAATGAATTACAAGACACCAGGGATCAAGGTCAATGTATTTCTCCAGGGTATTCTCAGGTTTTTCAATCATTAGATGAATATCCAGGGGGATATCTGTATGCTTTTTCAGGTCTTTTATAAATCCGGGACCGTATGTAAGGTTGGGAACATAACTCCCGTCCATTACATCCATATGAAGAAGACCTACCACTGATGGATCAAAAGACTTAACATCAGAGCCGATTGTACTTAAGTCACCGGCGATTATAGATGGTGATATGATTACATTTTTATTATCAGTCAACATTAAGGCTGATTACCCCTATATTTTTTTTATCCATATTAATAAACACACGGGCATTGCCTACCCTTCTGAAAACAAATTTTATCTTCTCCCCCCCCTTCATCGGTGCTGAGAAGACTATTCTCTTTGAGGCATTATCTTCAATCAGCGCCTCATAAAGCCCCGCACCGCCTGAGGCAGGGATTGTATACTCTACAAATTCATAGGCAGAATAATGAGAATCCTTTACATCATACCAGTAAACACCGATTTTAACACCCGCGCCTTCAGTGAGAGTTCTCCCTGCAGGTATACTTTGCGAGGCGATAATCCCGCTTTTCTGCATGTCGCCTGTTTTTACAATCTCCTGCTGAACAGAAAGGCCCTTTGCCAGGAGAAGCTTAAAGCAGAGGTCAATGGACTGTCCTGTTACATCAGGCATCTTATTATCCACACCGGATGAACCGCTGGAAACAAGGAGATTAACCTTAACATCAGGAGTAATTTTTGTCCCTGCAGGAGGGGAATGAGCAATAACAATATTTTCCGCAGTACTCTCTGAAGGGATGTAGGAAACAACCCCCGTGCTTATTGAAACCGCCTTATCAAGGAAATGGAGATTCCTCAGCTTGTTAACAGCAATGGGATATTCACTCCCCACAAGGCTTGGTACTTCGATATAGAACCTGCTCCTGCTTACAGTAAGCCGGAGTGTACTGTTTTCTGTCAGGATTGATCCGCTTTCCGGATTCTGAGTAAGAACTATTCCATCATCAAGGTCATAAACATCGACAAATTTTATATCCGGTTTTAAACCCTTCCGCACAAGACTGTTGTTTACATCAACATACTTCCTCCCCACAACAGAGGGGACTTTTACTTCCATTGATGATTTTGTCAAAAAAACAAGCATCAGCGAGGAGACAAAAAGATAAAGTGAAAAACCGAGGAAAAAAATAAGTGTTAGTTTTAAAAGAGGTTTAAAGTAAGTAAGCTTAACCTCTTCTGTCTGCTGCTTTTCCATGTTCTTATTTTCATTACTCATACTATATTCTCTCTAATTTATTCATGAATTTCATTCAAGTGATCACAGGGGAAGACCTTTTTCAAGCTGGAACCTGACTGCCGGAACAGAAAAAACTGGAAATCCCACATCGGCAATAATTATATCCCCCCTGTAAACTCTCCGGTAAGGGATATTTGTCAATAAAATAACACCGGAAATGACAAAATTATGGAGATGTCCCGGAATAACACCCCCATGAGACTGACTATTCCCCCCCTCCAGGCCATATCCTCTTTTAAAACTCCCCCCTCCGGAATTTCCAAAAAATACGGGAGATAAACCCCGCTGCAGAAATAAATAATAGACAAAAAGGTTTTAAAACATTAAACTTTTTTCGTAGACAGGTTAAAATATACATTCTAATATAGTGATTATATTTTTTTAATGTTAATTCTTTAACTTTTATTTGAAATAAAATACTCTAATATTCCCGCCGCCGAAGGCGGCGGGAATATTTAAAACAGCATAATTATACTAAAAAATATCGTCAGGAATAATTACTGATAATTTTTTGTTCTAAAAAAGACTTATAAGTAAAGCAGCGCTTTGCCGCATGGCTTAATCAGTTCCATAATACTCTCAGGATTAATATAATAATGAAAAGCATAAAGCTTTTGTTAACTTCCGACCTTCACCTGGGGATTGATAAACCGGGATCTATAAATATCAGGAATGAAAGGATAGAAACATTCAGAAAAATAATGGCCATGGGGCTGCAACATGACATTCTTCTTATCGCGGGTGATCTAATCGACAGAAATCTGACTGAAGATGATTTTTTCGATATTGCTGCTCCGGAATTTGAAAATCTTAAGAATAATAAAGTTGAAATATTCTACACGCCCGGTCCTGAGGAGCTGTCTGGAAATCCCGGCATAATTGACTATATTTCAGCTCTGGAAAACTGCCACTATTTTTCCGATGAATCTCCAGCCGCATATATGAAATCAGCAAAGGGGCCTCTTTTTATTTACGGAGTCCAGGCTGAAAGCAGGCACGCATTTACATCTATAACACGGAACAGCAGCAATGGTTTCCATATCGGCCTTTTCTATTCCGATTTTAATCCCCGGATTCAGGGTATATTCAATGATAACTGCATTGATAAAAACATCATTAAACAGATGAACCTCGATTTTTACGCCCTGGGGAGGAGTCACACTTTCAAAATGTTCAAATCACTGAACAGAATAATAGGAGCATGCCCGGGGAGTCCCGAACCATGCTCAATTGAGGAATCAGGGGACCGCTTTGTCATATCCATGGAAGTTGAAAATAATACTATCCGGAACATAAAGCGAATTCCTGTTAACACATCCCTGATAGCTTCCGCTTCAATTGACTGTACAGCGATAAAAGATGAAATGGAACTCCTTGAAACCATAAAATCAAAAAAGACCGATAGCGGGTTTCTCAATATTGTACTTAACGGCACATTATCATTTCATATCACCGGAAAAATTTCTGATGAACTTAAAGGCTTTTGCAGAGGTATGCAGATAATAAACAGAACAGCCCCTTCACTGGATATGCAGATATCATCATTTTCCGGAGAAAACTCTGTAAAAGGGGAAATTTACAGAACAATAGCAGCAAAGATCAATAATATGGACATGCCGGGAGAACTCAACACTCATGCTCTTGCCAGGGTCCTTCAGCACCGCTTCTCATCTTCTGGAACTGACCGGGAGGTTCTTTTTTGCGATTTATAAAACTTGAAACTGAAATTGAAGAATTCCCTGATGGTCTTTCAATTGAATTTAATGAAAGCATCAATATTCTTCATATTGAGACGAAAAGCCGTTTTGAACGGATAAAAAATATTATCTCTGAATTTTCATTAAAACTTTTCTCAAGTGAAGCCGGTAATACGGGGGGGGTGCTCAACTTCACTCTTTTCGCTTCATATTCAGGTAAAACATACATACTTGACTCAAACGGCCGGACAACCCCTGCACCTGAACCGGAGGGTGAAAACCTCATAGATAGCGGTTCCGGTGAGATTAAAAAAACACCCCTTGATCTTTACCTGGAAAAAATATGCAGAGAAAATTTTTACTTATTTTCCTCCCTTGAAGCTGGAGAAATAGAGGATAATTCTTTTCAGATTTTACCTGAAGTATACCGGAACATTTTAGTCAACATAGACATGCTAAAGGAGAGCGATTCCCTCCCTGATGAAGAGGAAGCATCACTGGAAAAAACAAAGGCCCTGTCTGCCCTTACCAAACAGAAAGAGCTTATTGAAATAAAAAAAATGCGTAAAGATAAACTCCAGAAGGAGATATCAGCCATCAACAGGGTATTAGGGAGACTCACCAAAAAGCTGAAAACTCTCAATGATTTCAGAAGTACACTTAATAATATATCAGAAAAAATTACTGTAAAAAATCAGCTCGCTTCAAAAATAAATAACTCAAAAAAGGATGTTCTGGAATCACGGGACCTGAGAAACCGCCTCAATGACCTTGGAAAAGAACTTAAAGCGGAATTTCCTCAATTTAAGAATTACGGGGAGAACCTGCCCAGCCTGGAGAATGTTGAGAGTATATTTAATGACCTTAAAGACATAAATGAAAAGATTGACCGGCATAAATTACGGACAGAACAGATCCGCAGCAGATCCTGGAAAGCTATCGGCGCAATCAATATTTTCTCTATAACTGCAATAATTTTTCTTGCCATAAAAGGGGCAAACTCCCCTATCCCGGTAATTGCTGCTGCAGCACTCCTCTTTTCAGGAGCAGCCCACTTTTTTTCATCCCTTAAGCTTAAAAGAAATGATATGGAATCGCTGCTGGAGGAGAAAAAAACATACCAGCTGAAACTTTCAGCCGCACTTGAAAGTGAACACTTCAAATTTGACAATTACCAGACAGAGGAATTATATGAATTTCTTCTCCAGTATTTTGATGATTTTATAAGGTACAGCGAACTGCAGGGAGAAATTAAAAACCTTGAGAGTAATATCAGCTCTCTACCGCCGCTTAAAGAGACAGAAAAGAAACTCGACTCCAGGAGCCAGGAGATGGTGCGGATAGAAAAAGAAATTATAAGGGAGATGGAAAGCCTTGACCCTGAGATCATAAAGGTTGAGCAGGAGGAAGAGATAGAAAATGCCCTCTTTGAAATAAATGAACTTATAGCTGCCATAGAGGATGAGATAAAACAGGAGGATTCTATACGGAAAAAAATCGAAAACGAAATTATCGATTACGACAGGAAAGATAACTCCGGAATATCCTATGATCACCAGCTCGCTGAAATAACAAAGCAGATAAAAAATCTGGAAGACGAGAAAAAAGCCCTGGCCTTTATCAGAGAACTGACCCCTCATGCCTCATTAGTCTGGGCAACAGAAAAACTTTCTCTTATGGCAGAGAAAACATGGGAAACAATGGAGCATCTTTCAGAAAAAACCGGATTTGACCTCCCTCCTGAATACAAAGATAGAATTATACACCTTGTTACAAAGGGGGGAAGCACCCGACAACTGAAGGGGGTACCGGATAATTGTATTAAAATAGCCCTTATTCATGCACTGGAAAAAATTTCTGAAGCTTCGTGGCTAATGCCCCCCCTTATTATTGTCTTGACCTCTGATGAGGGGGACAATAATAGCTTTATAAAAAATGTGCTTGAACTGTTTACAGAAAGGCAGGTTATTATAATCGCTTCAGCCCCTATACACGGTATAAGCGGCAATTTAATAAGCATCTGATATTGAAAAAATGGATAAAAACGGACAGTTAAATTTTTCCGATGACCCTCTTCTGAGTGAGAATGGTGAAATATACCAACTCATTTCTGAAGGGAACTTCAGGGAAGCAATAAAAAAAATAGATAAATTAATGAACATTAATCCTGATTATCCCGGACTTGTTGAATCATACAGAACCGCAAAATTCTGGCAGAACAGGGATAAGGATTTAAAAAAGGCTGAAGAGGGGAAGATGACTGCAGATTTCCTCATGGAGGAGTGGGCCCTCTATGAAGATTATGCCTCTACAAGGGGGATGGAAAACTCATCCGCATATAAGGCGGCAATGAAATTCATCTTTTTTAAAGCTTCTGAAAACTACAAGCTGGCATTTCAGAGAAATGAGGAAACTGGAAACAGGCTCGATCTGCTCATTAATCTTGGTGACTGTTTCCTGAGGCTTAAAGAGTATAAATACGCTGTAGAGACTCTGGAGTATGCACGAAATTCCTACTCCGCAAGCGCCAAAATGATGTTCATTCTGGGGGAATCTTATTTCCATCTTGACGACATCCCTAAGGCGCTTCTTTACTTCAGGGAAGCATTTCTTATTGACCCTTCCCAGCTCGATTTGTCCATTATTGAGTGTAAGCCTGTAAATGACATTGTTGAAATCATTAAAAACAGCGGGAAACAGTACAGGGACATCAGGGAATGGATCCCTGTTTACGGGTTTATCACAGATATTTTTTATATCAGGCGTAATATCAACAAGCATCAGATTGAACTGCTCCAGAATGAGGTTTTCAGCCTGGAAAAAAATTATGTTAAACTGAACAGTGATGAAATAGAATCAACTAACATTCTCCCCCGCATGATCAACAAATATCTCTGGCTTCTGGACTATTATGTTCATCAGAATATTAACTTTGATAATTCAAACCAGATACGTGAAAGGCTCCTCAATCTGGACAGAGAACTCTTTGAAGAATTTCTCAATACCCCTCCATACAAAAAATAATTTCTTTAAACTTCATATTCCCATAAAATGATTTGACGACTTCCCCTTTAATATATCAGATATTATTCAGTCAGAATTAAAAAATCGGACAGATTCTTTAATGTTCAGAGTCTGATGAATATATAATACTTCCGGAATGGTTAAATGAGCGGTTTTACAATTATTTCCTATCCTGCACAAAAAGAGGATGTCCTCCTTTCCCTTACCCGGGAACGATCAAGGTATATGCTCCCCATAGGGGGTCGTTTCAGAATTGTGGACTTCACTATCCGCAATTCGGTTTCCTCAGGGGCCAACAATACAATTATCTACAATAATCACAATGACGGGCTTGATCTCTATCTTGCTGAATACAAAAAAGAAGAAAATTCACCTAAAAAGCACACCATCGAAACCTTTCTCCTTGACCAGTCCGATCTGGAAGCTGTTTATGAAACAGTTTCCGGCAATCCCTCAACTAATTTTATTATCTACAACGGAGATAACCCTTCAATTATAGATTTTACAGGCCTCATGAGCAAATTCAGCTCATCCAAGAAAAAGTCGATGCTCTACAAGCTTATAATTAATGGCCACCCTTCCATGGCTCACAAAATTCTTATTACCTCCAAAAAAATTCTTACTGGGGTTATTAAAAAGGCCATAAAAGAGGGGCACGAAGCGCCCAATTTTTTTGAAATGATAATAAACAGAATCATTCACAATGGAATAAGCACGTCCAAAATGAATGCCTTTTACTGGCCCATCAACAGCGTTAATGAATACTATAATCTTAACAGAGAGATTATCTGGAATCCGGAAATTTCCAATATGCTCTACAGAGACAAAATTATTGAAAGCGGAATTAAAGCGAAAGGCTATGCACAGCTTGATGAAAAGTGCAATGTTAAAAGCTCATTCATTTCAGATTTCTGCTATATAAACGGAAAGGTTGAAAATTCTATTATATTCCCCGGTGTAGAAATACATGAAGGCGCAGTTGTAAAAAACTCCATTCTCCTCCCCTTTGTTAAAATTGGGCCGGATTCAGTAATAATCAATGCAATAGTAGATGAAGGGGAGATAGATGACGAGACTGATAATATCGGCGAAGGGTGCCGCATTGGCTCCAATGAGAAGCTGATTAAAAATAAAAAATTTCCCGAAATACTTAATTCAAGCCTCACTTTAATAGGGCGCAATACTCATCTGACAAAGGGGGTTTCTATAGGGAGCGCCTGTTATGTAACTTCAACCGGAGCAGAGAAATTCTTTAACGAAAAAAACCGGTTAAACGACGGGGAATCCGCGATATAGCACAGGGCAGCATTTCCCCCTTAAGGAAACTAGTCATTACCCACATCTTTAAAAAAGACCTCACCCCGCCTCCGGCGCGCCCTCTCCACGTGGAGAAGGCTCTTTAGAAAGGTAATTTTCTTAATGAAAATTATGGGAAAGTGTAATAAAACCAATAAATTCCCAACAAAACCCTCTCCCAACTTGATGGGAGAGGGTGCACAAGCGATAGCGAAGTGCGGGAGAGGGCATTTATACATATCTATTGACTTGCGGGTAATAATTAGCCTTATCGGCACAGATAAAACTTTTCAACTCTCCCCATAAACAGAAAAAGAGTCAAAGATTAGCTTGACTTAATCTTTTCTATCATTTATTAATATTCTTTAGAACAGCGCTGTTGTAAAATATATAATGCAGCTGCGGCTTTAATAAGGACATATACAAAATGGTCATGCCGGGACCCGGATTACAAAATAGTATACAATCTGCAGAGAGTGACGGTAAAAACGAATATACCCTCACAGAAAAAAACTTTAAAGATATGGTACAGTCATCACCTGATGCTATATGCGTTTATGTTGATGAAAAAATTGTTTTTGCCAATACCACAGGCTTGAGGCTATTTCGCGCGAAAACTCCGGAGGATCTTATAGGTCGGAATATCTGGGATTTAATCCCGGGGAAAAGCCACCAGAGATTAAAAAAAGCTGTAGACCTCATTATAAACAATAAAAAAACCTATATTTCCACGGAAGATCAGATCATTGCTACTGACGGACAGATTATAGACATAGAAATTTCTTCAACCTACTTCAACTTTAACGGAAAGCATGGGATTCAGGCCTTTCTGCGCGATATTTCCAAAAGAAAAAAGGCTGAAGAAAGGCTTAGAAGTTCCGAAAACGACTACAAACAAATTTTTGAATCCACCGGGAACGCCATAATATTCATCGAGGAGGACCGGACTATTTCCCGCGTAAACGGGGAATGTGAAAAAATATCAGGGTACATGAAGTCGGAAATAGAAGGGAAGAAAAAATGGACAGAGTTCATTGCCCCTGAAGACCGGTGGATGCTGGAAAGAAACAGCCGTTTAAGAAACAATGACCTGACCACACCTATGGGGATCGAATTCAGGCTAATAGACAAATTCGGCAATTACCACAATGTCTTCATGACCATAACTTACCTCCCTGATTCGATGAAAAGTGTTGCATCAATAATAGATCTTACAGAAATTCAAAAGGCAGAGGAGATACTTGCAGCAACACAGCAGAACTACAGGCTTCTTGTGGAAAACACCAAAGAGGCAATAGCTATAATACAGGATGAGCAGGTAAAATACGTTAACCCCAAGCTCTGCGAAATAAGCGGATACAGCGAGGAGCGGATTCTTAATAAAAAATATTATAATCTTGTTCATCCCGATTTCCGGAAAGTCGTGCAGGAGGAATACAGCAACAGGCTTGAAGGGAATCAGGCAACAGCAATGCTCCCGGTTAAAATTATTGATACTTTTTCAAATGAACGATGGTTCCAGATAAATTCGGTACTCACTATCTGGGGAGAAAAAGCAGCTGTACTCCTTTTTTTTAATGATATAACAGATATTAAAATTGCACAGGATGCACTCATGTCAAGTGAGGAGAAATACAGGCTTCTCGCTGAAAACGCAAAAGATATCATCATCATTTATGATCAGGACTACCACCTGGACTACATAAATACATCTGGACTGGAAACATTCGGCCTTGAAAAAAGTATAATTTCAAAAATGACAATCAGGGACATACTTCTCCGGGGAGATAGTGCTGAATTACCCGCGGCAAAAGATGACAGGAGAAAAAAGAAAAAGATTTATAAAAACCGTTTTGAAGCACGGAATTTCAAGAAAGATCTTATACTCCTTGAAACATTGTCAAGCCCTGTTAAACTCGATAATGACCGCTGCGGGATACTTGTTGTGGCACGTGACGTAACTGAGCGGAAAAAACTTGAAAAAGAGATAATACTGATTTCAGAAAGAATAAGGCAGCAGGTAAGCAGGGATCTCCATGATGACCTGAACCCTCACCTCATCGGAATAGAAGCTCTAACACAGGTCCTTTCCCTGAAGCTCAGGAAAATGGATCTCCCTGAATATGCAGAAGTCGAGAAAATTTCCGGTCTCATCAGCAAAGCTATTACAAAAACTCACAGGCTGGCCAGAGGGCTATGCCCCATCGACCTGGAGTCAACAGGAATCCAGACACCCCTGATGAACCTGGCAAAGCTTCTGCGCAATATTTACAGCATAGAATGTAAATTCGAATATGATGAATCGATTATAATTGAAGACTTAACCCTTGCTACAAACCTGTACTACATTGCTCAGGAAGCAGCTTTTAATGCGGCAAAGTATTCCCATGGCACCATTATTTCGATAGCCCTGAAAAAAGAGAAAGGGCTTCTTGTTCTGGAGGTAAAGGATAACGGCCGGGGTCTTTCACCAGAACAGATGAAAGATTACGAACACAACAGCGGCATGGGTTTAAAAATAATGAAGTACAGGGCGGAAATTATAGACGGCACATTTATGCTCACATCAAACAGGCCTTCAGGTACAGTTATAACAGTAAAGATGCCTGTAAATATCATCAGAGGTGCGGGGAGGATTAATTATGGCAGAAGGCGCATTAAACAGCAGCAGGAAATATAAAATATTTATAGTTGAAGACCACCCTATATTTCTCGACGGCATAAGCCAGCTCATCAATGGAGAGGATGATCTCTATGTGACAGGGGGGTGCGAAAACTCCAGTGAGTGTTTAAAAACAATTAAAGACGACATGCCCGATCTGATAATTATCGATATTACTTTAAAAGACAGCTGCGGTATTGAACTGACAAAAGAGATTAAAAGAAGATACCCCGCACTCCCGATTCTGATACTCTCCATGCACGAGGAGCTTATTTTTGCAGACAGGGTCTTAAAAGCAGGAGCAAGAGGATATATTACCAAAAGGGAAGCCACAGTAAAAGTAATTGATGCCATCAGAAAAGTGATTCAGGGGAAAATATATATTAGTGATACCATGGTTGACCACTTCCTGGAAAGATCAATTACAGGGGGGCACAACTTCAGTTCCTCCCCTGTAGAAAAACTTAGTGAAAGGGAATTTGAAGTGTTCAATCTAATCGGTAAAGGGATGACCAACAGGGCAATAGCTGAAGTTCTGTCAGTAAGCACCAATACCATATCCACATACAGGGAAAGAATTAAAGAAAAGCTGAATCTTCAGAATAATGCTGAACTTAACAGGTATGCCATGCAGTGGATTCAGAATTAATAGAAGGGGCTGCCTTGTATAAGATGCCGGCTGCACCAAGAGCACTTCTTCGCTGCACTCAGAGCGCACACGCTGCAGCCCGGCATGACAAGGAAATTACTTTTGAGACAGCCCCTCCAGTATTTTTATATCTGCTTAATATACTTATTCCAGTGTTCTTTACTCGTCCGGGGCACCTGTAAATATTGCCTCTGTTGATTTAATAACAGCCGTTTCCTCTGCAAGAATTGAATCAACCTTCCCGAAATAATTCTGGAAATAAGCCCCAATATAGTACTGTGCGGAGAGAACCTTACCTGAATAGTATGCAGCTTCAGAATTTTCATGAACAAAGGCATCTCTCTCTTCACCGCGAAGATCTCCTACAAGAGACTTCATTTTTTCTGTGCATATTGTAAGACTCCAGAGATGCATCCATGCGTGAGCAAGCATTGTCATTGCCTCGCGAAGAGGTGTGGCGCTTATGAATATCTGCATAAGGCGGCCTGAAGCCATACTTTTCATAAGCATATCAATAAGTTCATCCATCTTATCAATTCCGCGGACAAGAGGGGAAATATACTTATAATCAACAACACCCCTTGCTTCATCAATAGTTTTCCTGATACGCTTTTTAATAACAGTAAAAAAGTACTGCTCCCTGTTCATAAGGAGTTTTCTTGTAATAAGGTCAATAGACTGTATACCGTTTGTTCCCTCATAAAGAGAGAGTATTTTTGAGTCCCTTGCCAGCTGCTCAACAGGATAATCGCAGCAGTAGCCGTAACCGCCGTATACCTGTATCGCTTCTGATGTTACGCTCCAGGAAAGATCAGAATTACCGGCTTTACAGATAGGTATTAGAAAATTAACGATAGCTTCCGCCTCCTTTGCCTCTTCCCCCTCTCCATTAAGCTCAATATCTATATTATAGCCGGTATAGTATGTAATCATCCGCATTGCTTCTGTATGAGTTTTCATCAGTAAAAGCATTCTTTTTACATCAGGATGCTCAATAATCGGGACAGATGGTGCTGCCGGATCCTGCAGCTTGGTCACATGAGGCATCTGCTTCCGGTTTTTAGCGTAACTTACAGCATGAAGGTAGGCGGAACTTGAAACAGCAAGTGCCTGAATAGCACACTGCAGCCTGGCCTCATTCATCATCTGGAACATGATCTTCATCCCCTGACGCTCTTCCCCCATAAGATAACCGACACATTCCCCATTATCTCCGAAACTGAGAGTACATGTGGGGGAACCGTGTATCCCCATTTTGTGCTCAATACCTGTACAGACTACATCGTTTCTCTTCCCCGGGGAGCCGTCAGGCTTAACCATAAACTTTGGCACAAGAAATATTGAAATCCCCTTTGTTCCTGCAGGATCCCCCTCGATCCTTGCCAGAACAGGATGCATTATATTTTCATAAAGATCGTTCTCACCTGCAGAGATAAAAATTTTCTGCCCCACAATACGGAAGGTCCCGTCAGGCTGACGGATAGCCTTTGTCTTTAAAGCGCCAACGTCCGAACCAGCGTCCGATTCCGTCAGGCACATTGTCCCCCCCCAGGTACCGTAAATCATTTTACTCAGAATAATATCGCGATCCTCCCTGTGATAGTAATTCTTCACAAGATTGGTTGCACCTACACTGAGCTGCACAAACATGAACCATGCCACAGATCCTGCTATAAATGTTTCACAGCAGGCATTATTAATCATAATCGGCATCCCCATTCCGCCCACTTCCGGATCATTGGCAAGTGCAGGGAAGCCGGCTTCATTATAAGCAGCCATTGCAGGTTTATAAGGCTCAGGTATCTTTACATCCTTTGTGGCAGGATCGTATTTAACACCGGTTTTATCCCCTTCAGCATTAGAAGGATATACCATTTCTACAGCAATCTGCTCTGCCAGATCCAGTGTTGCTTCATAGGTATCCCTGTCAAAATCAGCAAAACGTGCAAATCTGCTAAGCTCATCCACTTTAAACATTTCAAAAAGTATAAAACGCTGATCTCTTCCATCAACAAGTTTATTAAGACCCATTAAGTCCCCCCAAGTTTATTAATTTCACTGCAAATACTGCTGGTATGCTTCCTTAAAGTCCGGCTGTTTTATCTTTTTATATTGACCATATAGCGCCAGGGAACTCTTACCCATGACTATGAAAATCTAACCGATAAACATACTCATTGTCAAATATTTTTTTAATAATACAAATAAAACTATATTTTTATACTATAAATAACAATAAAAATACAGCATCCTCCCCTTAAACAGTGTATAATGCAGAAATATCGATTTTTACAGGTCTCTTATTCACAATCTGTACCTATTGAAAAGTACTTGCTAATAATTCAGCTGAAGGCTTTTCTATGTAAAAATAAGTATTTTTTCATGGAGGATAAATGAATAAAACAGATATTGCATTTATAGGCGGATCAGGATTATACGAAATAGAAGGGGCTGAACTTATAGAAGAGATAAGCATTGATACACCATGGGGTAAACCTGCGGATAAAATCAGTATTATGAATATTGACGGGGTAACTGCAGCATTTCTCCCGAGACACGGCAAGGGGCATTTATTTCCGCCACATCAGCTCAATTTCAGGGCAAATATTGCAGCACTTAAAATGATAGGGGTAAAGGAGATTGTGGCATTTTCTGCTGTAGGGAGCCTTAAAGAGGAGATCCCCCCCCTCGATTTTGTTCTACCTTCGCAGATTATAGACCGCACTAAAGCCAGAGATACTACTTTTTTTGAAAACGGAATTGTTGGTCATGTGGGATTTGCAGATCCATTCTGCCACAGGCTTCATGATATAATCATACCTGCAGCAAAGGAGCTTAATCTTAAAATGCATACAGGTGAAACCCTTATCTGCATGGAGGGGCCGGCATTCTCCACGCGTGCGGAAAGCCATCTGTACAGATCCTGGGGGGGAGGTGTAATAAACATGAGCACAATACCTGAATCGAAACTCGCCCGTGAAGCTGAAATGTGCTACGCTGTAATATGCATGAGTACAGATTATGACTGCTGGCATGAAAGTGAGGAGGATGTAACTGTTGAGATGGTAGTAAACAACATGAATACTAATTCCGCTAATGCAAAAAATCTGGTACGGACAATAGCAAAAAATCTGGGGCAGTCAAGAACCTGCTCCTGCAAAGAAGCATCGAAATATGCGATTATAACAGCGCCGGAAAAGAGAAATCCTGACCAGGCGGCAAAACTGAAAAAAATATTGCCTGATTATTTTTAATTTTTTTATAAATCTATTTGACAAAAATCGGGTATATTTTTTTTATTACTGGGTCAATTGCTGATTAAAAGTTAAGAATCAGTTTAAATAGTTATATTAAATACTGATTAAAACTTAATTTTTTTTTAAAAAAAATTACATTCGCTATTGACGAATATAGTTTTTAAGACTATATTAAAAGAACAACACACACCATGTATAGAGATAACATTATCTTTATACTTCTCAATCAAATCCTCATAAAAAAGAACCGGCAAATTTAAAGCAGCCCACCCTGGGCTGCATTTTTTTTTAACACTTCCGCCCCCAAAACAACATATACCTGAGTTAAATTATCAATTATCTTCTTATATATACAGTACATATTTTTCTGTTTTTTTCACTTTACAAATATCCTGTATTAAAATATTGATAAGATTAACTGGCACAATCCGTTATAAAAAAAAATATTGCCGGAGAAAATGAATATGACAACTCAATATACAGAAAAAGAAGCATTACACATTAGAACCTCTTTTGCATACCTGGTTTCCCTTTTCATGATAATGTTTATCGGGATAGGGTTTCAGATATACAGCGGCATGACATTTACCGAGTATTTCCCCACACTGGTTTTATCTATAATCACAATCGGAATAGCCTTTGTAATATACAGGAAAAAAAGAAATAAAAAAGAAGGGACAGGGCTCATGTGGCTTGTCTCCTTTTTAACAGTGACCGCCCCTCTATTTGCCAAGGTAAAATACGCCATGGCATTCGGATGGACCTTTGCACTGTCATCATATAACTCATCTGCACTTCTTTTGATGCTCATGTTTATAACAGCCCTTTTCCTGAAAGAGAGGCTTTTTATTGTCATTTCCATTTATTCTATTGCCGGATGGTCATTATTTGTATATGCTGCAATAACCGGAGGGGCGGAATACTCCTACGACTCAATAATAGATGGAGAAGTCAACCTGGGTGTGATTATACTAAGGGAATACTTTTTTGTTATTATGGGAGCAGTATTATCCTTTGTAGCGTACAGATGGATCAGGATTATAAACACCTTCGAAGTAAGAACGGCCAGACAGAATGAAGAGATCCAGATGCGGATTCTTCAGATGAAGGATATGAATCTGGAGGTTAAAAACAGGGTTGATAATCTCCTTAAAGAGGTGGAAAATCAGGATCACCTTGTGGGAAATTTCAATGAAAAGATGCAGAATCAGGCTGCCACATTTGAAGAGATATCTGCCACACTTGAAGAGCTGCGCGGTTCAGCAGAGAGCATTCATAACTCAACCATGGACCAGATAGACGGAAATGTGCGCATGGATGAAATTATTGACGATTTTAAAAATATAAAAACAGAAACCAAGTCCAATCTAAATGCCACATATGACGGCATAAAAGGGGTCTCTGACCGTACAACCGAAGCCAATGACAAGATGGTGGAAGTTGAAGAGACAATGAGCATTATAGCGAAACAGAGTGAAAAAATATCTGAAACTATTTCAATTATTGTAGATATAGCTGACAGAATCAACCTTCTCTCTTTGAATGCCAGTATTGAAGCTGCAAGGGCCGGAGATCATGGGAAAGGATTTGCTGTTGTTGCTGATGAAGTAGGAAAACTTGCATTCCAGACAACAGAAAGCATAAAAGAAATTGAAAAAGTCCTGGCTCTAAACAATACTGTAACAGAAAAGGGTGTGCTTGTAATTAAAGACTCATCCTCAATGATAAAAGAGATGATAAACAACATGTCGGGAAGCACTGACAATATCAAAATACTTCAGGACAGCCTTATGGTTGAAGAGAAGTATATAAACTCAATTATAAAACAGATGGAAACCAACATCAGTCTGTCAAAAAATATTGGAACAGGTACTGATGAACAGAAAAACGCCATTGAAAGCACAAGCAATGCTCTTGAAAACCTTAATGACATAGTAAGTGAAATGGTTCGTGAAATAAATGAGCTTTCACAATCATCAAAGAATATAATGGAAAACGCGAGAGATCTTCTCAAAAAAGCGGAAGAGGCGGTTTAATCACTTCTGCTGCAGAAACCCGAGTAAATCGGTTCGTGTTATTATACCGGCCAGCTTAACCCCCCTCACAACAGGGAGGTGGCCGATACTGTTGACAAACATTAAATTTTCTATCTCCCTCATAGTCGCTTCAGGGCTGCATGTTATGAGCTTTATTTTCATGTAGCCCTTTACAGGACTGCTCATCCTGTTGTTTTTCCGCCCCTTCATAATATCCCTCAGCGTAAGCATACCCACAAGGTCATCATTGTCATTAAAAACAGGTGCACCTGAAAGGTCCATCTCCTCCAGAAACTTCGATGCCTCCAGGAGGCTCCAGTTTTCATTTATAACTGCCACCTTTTCTGTCATAATCTGTTCTGCTGTGACAGCGTGCTCAAGAGTATCCTCCAGATGCTTAAGCAGGCTGGTAAAGACAACCCGCCCCTTCTCTTTCTTAACAAGGGCAGATGCAGCTTTAGAATGCCCGCCCCCTCCAAAATGCTTTAAAATTTCGTTGAGATCAATTATATTCTTCTGGCTCCTGGCTATAATCACAGTGCTCTCCGGTTTTTCAAAATAGAAAACTCCGAATATAGCGTCAGGGTTCTCTATATTGAATATCTCCTCCACTACCTCAGCAAGGCCTGCAGCCTGTTTCTCCATGGAGTAGTAGCTGAAAATTATCTGGTGACCTTTTATATTCTGCCACACCAGGGTATTCATTATATCATGAAAAAGTGAAAGCTGATATTTCTCTTTCATGGACTTTAAAAAATTATTAACCAGTTTTATTTCACCGCCGTTTTTAAGCAGATAGGACGCAACCCTGAAATCATCCTCACATACCGTGTCATGCGCGAAGCTCCCTGTATCAGCATAAATACCTGCCAGCGCAATAGTTGCATCTTTTGGAGAAATTGAAATTCCCCGATCAATCAGCATCATGCCGATCATAGTAGTATTTGAACCGCAGAACCCTTCATGAATTACAGCATCAGGAAAATCATTCGAATCTGAAGCGTGATGGTCAAATATTTCTATATCCTTTACTTCATTCTCTATCAGATCAAAATACTCTTTCACTCTGGATAAAGATCTTGTATCAACAATAACCATCCTTTCCACTGTCTCACCCTTAAGATCAGCTGAAGAGATAAAATCAAGATGATACTGGTAGAGGTTATAAAGATTTTTTGCTGATGGATGAACAAGTCTGCTCATTACAGGTTTGTGGTCAGGGAATATATATCTGGCAAGAACCATGGAGCCTATGCAGTCCAGATCAAGGTTTGTGTGACCAACTATTATTTTCATAAATCACCCTCTTCAAGATGCAGCTGAGACAGATATTATACAAAATAGTTATCCGTATCCAGATAATAGAGTATTGAAAATATAAAGTACAGCTATTTCTTACCCGGTCAACTTAAAAATGTCAATAGATCTGTGTCATGTTTATTTCATTCGTCTGAGTACGCCCCCTGTCCCCGGAAGAGGGCACGTATAATAAAAACTTAAGCAAGTTGATTAATCTGACCAGGTAACTAAATTAATTCCGGCTTCCCCCGGAGGGCTCATTACTACCCACAAGTCGAGATCCATCAAAATGCTAAAAGATATTTCGCGAAAAATATTTTAGTGAGTGCCTGTACCCGGTGTATTGGCCCCCTAAATCCTACTTCGTTTTTATGATGACAATCAATAATTCGTTGACGGTA
>CAZBFP010000035.1:0-32488 GCA_964491265.1 uncultured Leptospirales bacterium
TTTTTTAAGTCCCCCTCCGGGGGATTTAGGGGGCTTTTGAGAAGTGGGTAGAAGTCAGCCCATCAAGCTGAGCGAGGGTTTTGTCGTGAATTGACTGGTTTTATTTTACTTTGTTTTCTTAAATCTCCTTTTTTATAACAAACCAGATATTTGCTTCATCCCGCTCCATGTATTTAATCGGCGCTCCGGATATGGCCAGGGCGTTTTTAAGGCGTTCAATATTTTCCGGGCTCATCCTCTTTTTTGAATTGGACTTGAAGTCGCCATATTTTGCTTCCATTTTGTTTACAATTTCATTTTTTAATTCTGCAGTACCGAAACCTCCCCCTATAAATGAATAAGATCCCGGCTTTAAAACCCTGTATGCCTCACGGAATACCTGTTCAGGGTTATGCCAGAAGAAAATAGAGCCCCGGCTTATTATAAGATCAATTGAATTATCGGGAAATGGGAGGCTGTGAACATCCCCCTGCATTGTTGATACCTTTTCCTCAAGCCCTGCTTCTTTTATATTTTCATCTGCATGCTCCTGCGCAAAGGGTGACAGGTCAAAGGAGATTACTTTAAAATCGCTTAGATTTGCCATTGCAATTGCCAGATGCCCGGGGCCGCTCCCCAGATCAAGACAGGTTCCCTGCCTCAGGGGGATTTTTTCCAATATAATTTCTGCAAGAACCGGATATATTGGAGCAAAGATGGTTTTTGCAATTTCTGCGAATTCTTCAGATTTTACTTTTTCGCTTTTTTCTACTGTTGCCATGTATTGATTCCTTGAAATGAATTTTTCCGGTATAATTTAAATCAATGTTAATTCCTGAAAATATATTCTGGTATAAAAATAAACAATTTTATATCTCAGCCGCCTTCGGTGACAGGGATAATAGATCATTTTTTAACAATAATAAGTTGAGAAATAAATACTGAATTTAAATACAAAATTGGCTAAGGTGATGGTAATAACAAGATATTTTTAATAATTTTTGTAAATATTTTATATTTTTCTGAAATTAGTTACAAAAAACTACAATTAGTTACAAAAAATGGGATTAATTTCTTGACTCTCCCCTCCCTTCTTATTAGCTGAAATCGGGTAGAGAGGCTTGGAAAGTCTCTCTCTTGATCAAAAATAAACAGATAAAGTAAACCTCATACCTGCCGGTGTGATTCAAGATGAGCATAACCTTTCAGCGGGATGGATTTCCCGGAAGGGGCCTGTGCATTTCAATTATGGTCACATTATCAGTGGAGCGGGTTTGCTCATACTTTACGGAGGGAAAATGAAAAGACTATTAAGCCTTTTATTATTTTTTATGCTGACAATAACAGCAGCGCCTCTCTTCAGCCAGGAGAATGATGCTGAAGGAGCGGATCAGAAAGAGAAAGTAAAGCCCACAAGCGTGTTTCAGATGGGTGAGATTGTTGTAAGGGACAGGGCCCTTGCCAGTGTTGAAGAGGCTTCAACCACAACAGAGATAACTGACGCGGATATTAAGGCCAGAGGGGATAAGACCCTGGGTGATGCGTTGGAAGCAGTGCCCGGTTTAAAGGTTTTTACCAGTGCAAAGGGTAATGTCCGTTTTAATATCAGGGGTTTTGACCAGGAGTATGTAGCAATGTTTATTGACGGTATTCCGGTTAATGACGTTTATGAGGGGAATTTTGACATCTCCCAGGTTCCTGTAGCCAATGTTTCAAGAATTGTTGTTAACAGGGGTGTATCTTCAGCCCTTTATGGAACCAACGGTTCTGCAGGTGCAATTAATGTTATTACTAAAAAACCAGAGGCAATGTACACTGATGTAAGTGCGGAGTATGGCCAGTATAATAACTACGCTCTTAATGTGGCTCATGGCGCGCCTATTGGTGATTTCTATTACTGGCTTACTGCAAATATGATGAATTCAGACGGATATAAGGTTTCATCAAAGCTGGATAAAAAGGAGAGACGTAAGTGGTTTGATAAGCTTGTTAGGTATGATTTATATATAAATTCAGGAACAGGTTTACCTTATACATTTGATGATATTACACTTAAGTCCAAAGACGCATATATTAATGATACCGGCAAATGGGATCATACTGAATATACAAAGTATCAGCTCACAGGTAAAGCGGGTTACAACATAACTGATAATGTTGAAGCCGGCATTACAGCGAGTTATTATCAGACAGAGCAGAAGTCAAGCTCATTCAGAGGAAATCTTTTCAGCAGTTATAGTGCTAAAGATGGGGAATGGGGCGGTCCATTTAGTCCCGGCTGGGCAGGTGATATTTATGCTGATGACTCCAGGGCTGCTATCTTCCAGAATCGAGTTTTCAACTGGCCGAAAAAATATGATCTTTCCATCTCGCCATATATCAGCGCAGAATTTGACAGATTTGCCATACGGGCTAATGTATTTTTCTACAGGCAGATGACAGATCTTGTTGCCTATGCTGATCAGGACTATACGATTCCCATGTTTACCAGTTATCCGAACAGCAGTATATGGACAGAGGAATCATATGGTATAAATATTTATCCTGAATACAGACTGGCTGACTGGAATAAGCTTAATTTTGCAATTCTTTACAGAAAGGACAGTCATACTGAAGAGGAGAAGGCCAAGGAAGCTCCCGGGCACACCACTTATGGAACTGATAAGTTTAAGACAAAGTTTCTTGAAGCGGATGTAATAACTATTGCTGTTGAGGATGAAATGCAGCTTCCGGGGAATGTAAAACTTACTGCGGGTGTTTCTTATGATGCTCAGAAATTTAACGAGTATAAGAGCATGGATAAGTTATCTGTATATGCAGATAGGTATATGGCAAAAGATGACTCGATGATTTGGGGCACAAGGGATTCTTTTAATCCTGTCGTGACAGTTATATGGGATGCCATTAAGGATACAGTTAAACTCCGTGCTGCAGCGTCATCTAAAACAAAGTTTCCTACACTTGGTCAATATACTGATGTGGTGGATGGGGCTGATATTAAAGTTAAGTCTGAACGTTCATATAATGCCAGCACAGGTTTTGAGATTACACCGCTGGGTGATAGTTTAAATTTTAGAACCGATTATTTTTATTCAAGATTTAATGACAAGATATCAAAGATCTATGATGAAAGTCAGGGTAAAGACGTTACAACTAATATTGACGGTATTATCACTCAGGGTGTTGAAACTTATGTTTCCGGCACATATAAAGATCTGGCAGGAATAGCGGATATTTCTGCAGGTGCTGGATATACTTATGTGCATGCAAGTCTGGACAGTAATGTAAAAAGTGAAAAGGTTAATAAGGGTGAAAGAATTGAAGATACTCCTGCCCATGTTTTTTTAATCGATCTTAGAATCGATTTTATTTCTAACACATCACTTAATATCAACGGTCAGCATACAAGGGATCAGGTTAAGTATGCAATGAAAACAGCACCTGCTGTTGGCCCTGGAGATTATTCAACAGATTATTTTACAGCGGTTAAACTTCACAACCCATATATGTTCAACATAAAGATCTCCCAAAAAATTATGGAGAACTATGAAGTTTACGTAATGTGCAAAAACATTTTTGACGACTACAACGCTGATCCATTCAATCCCGGCCCGGGCAGAATGTTCTACTTCGGCGGCAGCGCAAGTTTTTAATCACTTATAGAAGTCTGCAGATTAAACCCCTCCGGGGGTTTAATCTGTTTTGTATTGATATGCCTCTATTTCCATAGTGTAAAGACTTTGTAAGAGCACGGTTGATTACCTCATATCAGAAGGATAAATATATGAACAATATAAATAAAAAACAGGTATTAATTGCAGCAGCAGTTACAGCAATTATATGCGTAACAGCTTTCAGCTGTTATAACAGCAGAAAAAATTATGTCCAGATAATGGCAGTGACAGGGGCAACACCTATAGCTGTTAAGGCTGAAGTTAAACAAGGTATGTCTCTTGAAGTGTCGGGATATACTGAAAGGATATATAAGTTCAGCGCTTCAGCTTTGAATGCCTTTGCCCCTGTTTACCTCCGTACAAGGGAGGTTTCTGCTGAAGGGAAATTTGAAGGTACTTACAGGTATTCAGGGATACCGGTATTACATATACTTGAAGGGGTAGCCCCTAAAAAACCTGAAAATGCACCTTTTGACAGACCCCTGGATATGGTTGTGACATTTATATCATCAGAGGGGGAGCAGTCCCATTTCAGTTTCGGCGAGCTGACAATGACAGATGACAGCAATCCTGTGATACTTGCTTACGCGCGCGAGGAGCTTCTTCCTTCAAAGCCTAAGGAGTCTTATGAATGGAATATCCATAAGGGGGATGTTAATGGGTTAAGGCTGGTGTGCCCTGCGGAAAAGGATAGTGCAAGATATCTTGATAATGTGGTAAAGATTGTGTTAAGGGAGATAGAGGTTGATAATTCAATTCTTCCGGTTATGCAGAAGGGGACTAAGTGCAGCTCCGGTTCAGTTAAAATTGTGGACGGCAAAAGTGCTGCTCCTCTTAACCTGTCAGGTGTTAAAACAGTTACACTCAAAGACTGGGTAAGGACAGGACATGGACAGGGATTTAAGGGGATATCAACAGCTAAGGGTTATGATCTGGCTGATGTTTTAATGAAAAATTTCCCCGGTGCAGCACCTGGTAACTATTTCCTCTTTGTAGCATGTGACGGCTATAGAACACTTTTTTCAGGTAGAGAGATATTCACTACTGAAGCAGGTGAGGCCATGATGCTTATTACAGATGTGGACGGGAAAAAGCTCCCCACAGGGACAAGTATGGGACCTGTTAAGGATTACTATGTTGACCGTGAAACATGGGGTATGACTCATATTGTTAAGATAGACTCTATCGGGGATATAAAGTAGGTAAGCCATGTTTTCCGCGATTTTTTTTAATAGTTTTGTATGGGGGGGATTATATATCTCCGCAGCTGTAATGTTTTTATTGAAAAAGGAGCGGGCAAGCTGCCTGCTCCTTTTTGCCGGTATTATATTTCATTCTATATTTATTGTGAGCCGGGGTTTTTTAACAGGTGTTCTTCTCCCCGGCGGTATGGTGGAAGGGGTTTTTTTACACCCTTTATAATGGCGCTTCTCCTACTGGTAGTTTGTATAATAAATAAGCAGGAGGGGGACCTGCTCTGGGGCATTCTCCCTCTTGCTGTTTTTTCCGCATTTGCTATGTTTTATCCAAAGGGGGTAATACCGCCCACTCCGAACAAAATTTCGGTTTGGGCGTACCTTTTTTTTAATGGAGTTTCTATAAAAAAGGAAGCAGTAAAATCAGCGAGTTGGAAGAGTAGCATATATAACGACTCCGGGTCTTAATGTTAAGATCCCGGAGTCGTAATTTTTTGGATAAATAATATATTTTAGTGATCAACACCCAGCATTACATTTGATGCCTTAATTACTGCATAAACTTCTTTCCCCTCCTTAAGACCCAGGGAGTCAGCTGATGATTTTGTTATTATTGAAACAATTTCTGTTCCGCCCGGGAGTTCAATAACAACCTCTGTGTTAACAGCTCCGGTGACCAGTTTTTTTACCTTACCTTTGATAACATTCCTTGCGCTTATTTTCATGATTATTCCTCCGGTTTTTATTTTATTCATTTTTCCGCAAAAATTATAAACAGAATGTTTAAATTTTTCTTTAATATAATATACCAATAAATGAACTAATTTAAAAGAGTAATCGGGAAATTTTAGCGGAATTTGTAAGTTTTTTGAGTCCCCGTAATGTTCCGGGAGACTCAAAATAGCGGCAAAGGTATTTAGTCTTTCAGAATATAAAATCAGTTGAGAGAAAGTTGGATTTATTATTTTTTACTATATCAGTGATCAGATCCTTATTAATGCTGTTACTCTTTGCTGCCACAAGCGATCTTATTGTGAAAACCCTGAGCGCGTCTGAAACTGACAAAGTCCCCTCTGCCGAGTCTTTTCTTCCTGTGAAGGGGAAAACATCGGGGCTTCTCTGGCACTGGCAATTGATGTTAACCCTTGCCACCTGGTTTACAAGGGGATCAACCAGGCTTGCTATTTTGTCCGGATTCTGCCCGAATATGCTCACCTGCTGTCCGTAGTTTGATTCGATTATATAGTGAAGAGGCTCCTCAATATCATCAAAGGGGACTATGGGAATTACAGGGCCGAACTGTTCTTCATGGAATATGCGCATCCTTTCTGTAACAGGGGATAGTATTGCAGGGAGAAAGAAATTTCCGTGAAAGGATCCCCCTTCAGAATTTATCACTGATGCACCTTTTGACACTGCATCGTCAACCAGGGATTTGAGATAATCGCACTTCCCCTCCTCAGGGAGCGGAGTGATGCTCACATTTTCGTCCCAGGGCATGCCGGATTTAAGCTTTTCCACTTTTTCGCTGAATAACCTGAGGAATTGGGGCATTATTTTTCTGTGTACAAACAGCATTTTCAGCGCTGTACACCTCTGCCCGTTGTATGAGAGAGTTCCCGCAACTGCCTCAGAAACTGTTATGTCCAGGGGGGCATCGGGCAGAATTATTGCAGCGTTTTTTGCCTCAAGTCCAAGGACAGATCTGAGCCTGTGGGGTCTGGGGTGGCTTTTTTTCAGTATGTCCGCCACATGGCTTGTGCCTATAAATGCAAGGACATCGATTTTACCTGAAGTCATTACAGGCTGGATAAGTGTGGCCCCGTCTCCGTATATGGTATTTACAACACCGGGGGGGAATGAATCCCTGAATGCCTCAAGAAGGGGCCTGTGAACAAGGACCCCGAATTTGGGGGGCTTGAATACAACAGTGTTACCTGTTATTATTGCAGGGATCATTGTTGCGAATGTTTCGTTGAGGGGGTAGTTGAAGGGCCCCATGCAGAGAACCACCCCCAGGGGTGATCTTCGAATCTGACCTATGATCCCCTCCTGAATTTCGAAGCGTGAACTTTTCCTGTCCAGCTCCTTTACTGCCTCGATTGTGTCAATTATATATTGAACTGTTCTGTCGAATTCCTTTGCTGAATCAGCATGGGATTTCCCGATTTCCCACATAATGAGATTCACAATCTCATCTCTTTTCAGCTTCATCTTTTCAATAAAGGCTTCCATATGCTTTATTCTGCCGCTGACGCTCATTGTGGGCCATAAGCCGCGGCCGGAGGCATAGGCTGCTTTTGCGGCATTAACCGCCTCTTCGGCTTCTTTTAATGTAAGCATGGGGTATTGGCCCAGTTTTTTCTGTTCTGCAGAACCGTTGTTTTTTATATAAACAGGGGATAAAACTTCCCGGAACTCACCATCCCAGCGGCGGATTTCACCGTTTATAAGGTATTCGGTCTGCGTAATGTAATCGATGCGGAACTGCTGCGGGATATCTTTTTCTTCCGGGTAGAGGGTTTTAATGTTCATGTATCTTTCCTTGCCTATTTTTTTTATTTTAAAATCATTTAACTGCATGTCAGAGATTAATATACAGAAGATGGTTTATTATGTCAATTATGGCAAGTTAAATTTATTCCGGCCTTAACTATGAAAACGGTTTTTCGAGTATGGTTCGGAAGGTATTATTCTCCTTTAAAAGTTGAACTGAAGTTCCTTCTTCCATGAATTACAGCGAGGATAATTGTACTATCTTGAATATTTTCAAATATAATTCGATAAGAATAAATAAATATTTCTCTGATATTACTGTCATTCAGCTCAGGAACAACCCGTCCGATTTCCTTAAAATCATTAAGTTTTTCACTTTTATCTAATATCTGATTAATAACATTTTGAGCATAAAAAGGTGAATCATGGGCAATATATTCATAAATTGCTTTTAAATCTTCTTTAGCAGGTTCTGACCATTTCACCATGACTGGATTTCTCTTCTTAGCTCATCGACAGTTATAGTTTTACCTTTTTTTACTTCTTCTTTGCTTCGTGAAACCTTATCAATGACATAAAGACGATACATTATATCATCAATACTGGCATCATCGGGGAGTGTTGAAATGGCATTAATAGCTTCCTGTTTAAGTGTCTGCATTTTTTATTCCCTGGAAAAGTAATTTTTATCTGTATTTAATATGCACCAGCTGGACTATTCAGTCAAACTTTTTTAATACCACTGCCTTAATTATTCAAGGCAAACTCCAGAGCCCGTCTTTCGCTGTAGTAGACCGGATCTTTACTCCCTGACATGAATCCCACATGCCCCCCCTGTTTTGACGCTTCCAGGAAAAGATATCCGCTTTTTTCAGCTTCTTCAAAGGGGTAGCATTTTTCACCCAGTATGGGGTCATCAAGGGCATTGAGTATAAGAGCGGGTATTTTTATTTGGCCAAGCAGGGGAGCGGAGCTGGAATTTGTCCAGTAGTCCAGGGCGTCTTTAAATCCGTGCAGGGGTGCTGTTATTTTGTCATCGAACTCCCACAATGTTTTAATTGATTTAAGGTCGATTTTATCTATTTCAGGGTGATCCTTTCTTTTCAGCTCAATTTTTTCTTTCAGCATGAGTATAAATCTTTTCTGGTACAGATAGTTCTGTTTTTTGTGGAGCTCAATTGATGAATTGTGCAGGTCGCATGGGGCGGAAATGGCAATAATATTTTTAATTCTTTTATCTATATCAGATGAGAAGTCACCCCCGTATTTGAGGACCAGATTCCCTCCAAGGCTGAAGCCTGTGAGTGTAATTGCCCTGTATTTCCTGAGTGATAAAACATGCTTAACAACCAGGTGAAGATCATCCGTTGCCCCTGCATTATACATGCGGAGCTGCCTGTTCATTACACCGCTGCATCCCCTGTAGTTGTAGCATACAGCATCAATCCCGGCACTGTTAAATGCCCTGGCCATGCCGCGCATGTATGCCCTGTCAGCTGATCCCTCCAGTCCGTGGCAGATTATTACAGCTGAATCTGCGCCGCTGACTTCGGAAAAGTCCAGGTCGATAAAATCATCATCAGGGGTTTCGATTCTCTGGCGCCTGTAGTTTATCCCTTCAACTTTTCTAAACAGGGTAGGGAATACTGTCTGGAAGTGGCCGCTTCTGTATATGAGGCCCGGGTTGTAGGGCGAGTTTTTTATTACAGGCATATGCTCTCTCCATTTTTCGATTTTGTGAGGATAGGATGGATAATCAATTTTTCCGCGTCAAATAATTAATAGGCTTTATTATGTGTTGTATTTATATTGCCATTATGAAGCATGGCTATTCAGGTATTTTTCAGAATCAGCCTCTGTCTACCCCGGGAGTACTTTGCCGCTTCGTTCGGGTGCTCTGGAGGGGGCACGTGAAAGGGGAAATTGAGTAAGTAGATGAATCAGAGTATTTGAATCCAAACATTGCGAATTAAAAATGAAAATATAATAAATAATATTGAAATAGTTATAGAAATGATAAAAATTAAATTATCAGAGTGATGTTAGATAACTCGTGCCCCCCTTTGGGTGACAGGGGGCAAAGCGAAGAAGTATTCCGAAGGTGAAAGGACTAATTTTGTTTCTCAAAAATCCGGGAAGAGCATTATATGAAAAATAGCGGTAAAATTAGATAGAGGAAAATGATGGATAACAGGAAAATATTTATAGGGAATCTTGATTTTAATGTTAATGAGGGGGAGCTTAAGCGGCTTCTCGCCGATTGCGGTACTGTGGTGAGTTTAAAGCTGCATCAGAAAAAGGGTTATGCCTTTGCTGAGATGGGTGAAGCTGAAGAAGCTGCATCAGCGGTAAAAAAGCTGGATGGTTTTAATTATAAGAGCAGGGAACTGCGTGTAAGTCTGGAAATGAAAAAGAGCAGGGCTAAATCTGCAACAGCGAGACGATTTAAGGAGAAGGGTGCTGCTTTTACAGCGAAACAGAAGGCGACTGAAGCTGCAGGTAAAGTGCGAAATGAGAAGTCCAGAGGATCTTCAAGATCGAAGCCGGGGGAGAGGGGGAGAGGTTTTTCTTCATCCAGCGGCAGGCCCGGGACAGGCTATAAATCGGGGAGCAGCAGGTCCTCCGGGTACAGGGAACGTTCCGGAGAGGATTCAGGAGAGAGCAGAACCGGTTCCAGATTCGGCCGTGATAGTCGTGATAGTCGCGACAGCCGTGAAGTTGAAGGGGGTTCTGAAAACAGGCGTCCTGAAAGAAAGGGTTGGGCAGGGAAACCGGCTTATTCATCCAAGTCATCACGCTACGGCAAAGATGCCGGTGAGGAATATAAAGAGGATTCAAGCCGCAGATATGGAAGAAAAGATTCCTCTTCCGGTGAATACCCGGGCGGATTTAAAAGGGAGAAAAGGGGGGCTGCAGGCTCGCAGGTAAGGGTCTGGACTTCTTCAAAACCGGGGGGGCCGAAAAAGAGAGAGGATGCTCCGGATCGGGTTAGACCTGAGAGAAGTGATAGAATAGATAAACCGGATGATAAAAGAACCGGTTCCTCCAGGGGTGGATATGCGGGAGATTCATCGCAGAGAGTGAAGAGAACTTCAGAAGGGAGAGGGGATTCTCCTCGAAGACCGGGAGCTTCATCATCTCAAAACCGCGGCGGTACGGCCAGAAGGAATGTATCAAATCCCGCAGGGGGGAAGAGCCGCGGCACTTCCGGTGACAGAAGCCGCAAAGGGCGACCGGACAGAGGTTAGTGTTATATGAATAATAATGATATACTCCGCAGAGTAAGGTACGCTTTAAATATAAGCAATCCCGGGATGGCAGAGATTTTTAAGCTTTCCGGGTATGATATTACTGAGGCAAAGATTCTTACACTTCTCAAAAAAGAGGAAGAGGAGGGCTTTGTCGAATGCAGCGACATGGAGATGATTCTTTTCCTTGACGGCCTTATTACTCAGAGAAGGGGGAAGAGGGAAGGTGCCGGTGCTGAAACTGTGGTAATTCCTGAAATTCGGATTACAAATAATATGGTGCTGAAGAAATTAAGAATTGCCCTTGATTTCAAGGAAGAGGATATGCTTGCTGTATTTAAGCTTGCCCGATTTGAAGTTTCAAAGCCGGAGCTTTCTGCTGTTTTCAGGAAAAAGGGGCATAAAAATTACAAGCCCTGTAAAGACCAGATGCTGAAGAATTTTCTCCAGGGGCTTACGATCCACTTAAGGGAGGGGTGATTTATTTTGATTCATTCCGGAATAGTTTGAAACGTAATAATACTATTTATTCCCACATCTATCGGTGTCAGCCCCCTGTCCCCCAGCTCACTACTGCCCACTTTTCAAAAGCCCCCTAAATCCTACTTCGTCTAGCTCAGTACACCGCCCGGAGGGGGACTTAAAAAAAGAAGTTTTGAACTTTACCTTAACCTCAAAAACACTTTTATTGTATAATTATTTGTTATTCAACCTAAACAAAGTCCCCCTCCGGGGGATTTAGGGGGCTTAACTTAATGACATTGCCCCCTTTGGGGGACAGGGGGGACATGTGGGGAAAGGATTTTAGAAATTTACTTTGGTTTTTTCCCCCCAAGTTTTAGAGGTGCTGCAGGGTCTGTTACAGCACCTATTTTGTGGGTGTAGGATGTTTTTTCCGCAATATCTTCATCCGTGATTATATGTGTATCCAGCAATCCATCTGATGTGTAGCCTGTTTTAAGGTAATTGATCTCCCCAAGTGCCATACTCCACCCTTCGAGCCACTGTTCCAGGTTGTTTCTCTGTTCGTCTGTGCCGGTGAAGTGGAGTATCATGTCAATGTCGCTTCCGGGCCCTGCTGCTCCGCTGTTTACACTTCCGAAGAGGTAGGCATTTTCTACGCCGAACCGGTTCGGGTCGATTTTCTCCGCGATCTTTTCGGCCATGTATGTTCGCCATCGCCAGTACTTGTCATCAAAACGGACTTCGCTGTCCCTTTCATTTTTTCCGGAAGCCGGCATGCTGCCTGCCGCTTGAACCTTCTCTCCTGAATTTGGGGCCAGGTAGCCTATTGCTTCGCCAATCTCTGCGTTCATTGATATATGGAGCATCCTCCCTTCTGCTGAGTCTGCCACGTCAATGAGATAGAGTACTTTTGAGAGGTGAGAATAATCAGGGAGTACTGCTGAGAGAATATTTTTTGACCTGGTGAGGAATGCTTCATTGAAAATAATATCTTTTTCATCAGGGTAAAGGGGGAGATATCTTATGTCAGCCTCCACAAGGTCCTGGAAGAAGTGGGTTCCGAAGGAGAGCTCAGGCACGTAGCCTGTCTTTTGTCTGGCGATTTCAATTAGAGCTGATGTGTTGTTAATGTCGGAGTAGCTTATCTGAACACCGAGTTTTATGTCGCCGCGGCTCCCCCATCTGCCCGGCCCCATAAGTATAAAGCGCCTCCGCGGCAGGAGAGAATTGAGCATCCCCACTGCGCGCCCTACAGCAGCAAGATCATCAAGTGACTGAAGATCGTTATACCCGTCCGGATCAACATAAACTATGTGGGAAATATTATGTATTGTGCCGTTTGATATATGCCGTGCTGCTGAGAAGATTATATCCTTCTCCTTTAAATCCCTCGGTATTGCCCCGGGCACCCTTTCCGATCCGGAACTCTGGGGACGGCATTGCAGAAGGTAGAGGTTTTTGCCGTCTGAGGCAAATTCTATATCTACAGGTGTCTGTATTTTTTCTTTAAGGAGTTCCAGTGTCTGCTTTATTATTTTTATAAAGGGGGAGTTTTTTGTGAGTCCTTCAAATGTTAAAACAAGATCATCCTCCTGGAAATTTATATCTATGGCATTGGTGCTGGTTAAGTAATCATCCCTGTAAACTGAAACAATTTCATGAACCCGGGGGATCAGGTGGCCGTATTCTTTTATAAAAGATAATATCTCCACGCTTTCAAATGTATTCTCCTCCATGTTAAGGAGGTCAACTTTTTTGGGTGAGTAGCGTTTTATTTCATCAGGTGTTGAATTTACACGAAGGCCCGGCTGCCCGGGTGAGATGAGTATGGGGAAATCGTCATTAAGCCTGTCAACAGCCCGTGTACCGAGACCCATGACCATGCGGATTAAGCCGTCCTCTCTTTTTATTCTGGGTGACCATTTGTAATCATTATTACTGAATGCCACACCCGCAAATAGGGGAAGGAAATAGGGCCCCACACGTGTGCCTACAACCTCCTGTATGAGTATCCCCATCTCCTCGTGAAAATCGAGCATCCCCCTTTCAGCCCTGTACTGGATTGAATCAGGGCCGTACATTGATGCGTAAATTTCGGTAATGGCATTCATTACTGCATCGAGGCGATCTTTTTTTGTCCCCTGATTTGTGAGGAAGAGGCTTTTATATTTACCTGAAAAGGCTGCTCCTATCTGATCTTCAAGTATGCTTGAACTCCTTACTATGAGGGGGGTGTCTCCGAAATCATCAAGGGCCATTGCCAGGCTTTTAACAAGTCCCGGGGGGAATTGTGAATTTTTAAGCAGCTGAATTATGTGGGGATAATCTATCCTTATCTCTTCAAGGCCCTTGTATTTCTGTTCATTGAGCCCCTGAAGGTTATTGTACTGAAGAAATTCCCTTGTTTCATCTGTTGTTATGTACCATGTTTTAGGCACCTTTATCTCTGACAAAAGGGGTATCTCTTCGCTCATTCTGCTGATTATTCTCCGGGCCAGGAAGATCCCTGTCCCTTTGCCGCCGATTTTGCCGTGACTCCCTGCCGGATAAATCAACCTGGAAACTATGTCGTAGAAGTCGTCTATTTTAAGAAAGGGCCTGGATATGCGGATAAATTCAGGATTGTCAGATAGGAATCTGCGGATTAAGGCAACTTCAAGCCATCGCTCCGAGGGGGCTTCAGATTTTTTCCCCTTCCCTAAAATATTATGATACCTTGTTACTGCATCTATAATTTCACCTATGGAAACGTCAATCCGGTCTACCACCTTTACCAGTGAATAGGCTTTCTCCTCCTGCATCCATCGCTGTATTCGCGTTGATATTTCGCTGTCGCTCATATTTTCAGATGCCAGGTTGAATGTGTTGTCGCTTATTTTTTTAAGCTCCTGGAGTGTTATTTTTTCTCCAGGTGTGTTTATCTCCCCGGAGCAGAAACTCCTGTTAAGGCTGCTGCTGTATACACTCAGTTTTTCCACTGCCTCTTTAGCAATGTTTCTGGAAAGATGATTAATCATCTTTCTGCATACCTGGATGAGCATATCCTGGTCTGTTTTGAAAAGAAGTGTGAGTATAACCCGCCATTCAGGATTTCCGCTCCCCTGATTTTCGGCATTATTTGTGCCGTTGCTCCAGAGTGTTTTTTTCTTCTTCATCCGCCTGTAAGTAATTGTCTGGCCGATGCGGTCAGCTATTGTCATGAGGAGCTTCTGCTCTTTCAGCAGGAAGTACCCTTCATCTGCGGGCTGCACTTCTTCTGTATATATTATTTCAATAATGCCGGCTGTTTCATCTTCAATTTTTATTCCGGAGTTTATGGAAACCGGTGACTCGCGGAAATCGGGAGCATGGAAGGATTTGTCATCAAGGATTATTCTGGCCCTGCAGAGATCGGGGAATCGGAAGCCTGAAGGTATGGCTTCTGTTATCTTTTCGAGTATTTCCGGTGTTGTGAGATTTTCGCTGCTTAGAATTTCATCAATGCTGTAAAGACAGTTCAGCTCTTTTGCCCGTTCCTGCAGTATGTCAAGTAGGTCGTCCCTGGGTTCTCCATTGCCGGTCATTGGCACCCTGCCTTATTGTATTATTTTTCCGGATTTATTCCTGTTCCTGCTGAATAACTCAGCGGCCCCTTTTAAAATAAGGGCCGCTATGAGTTCATGTAATTATCTTACCCAGCCGCGCATTTTTACTGCCTGTACAATGCGGTTGATGGCAATAACATAAGCCGCGTCGCGCATATACATATCTTTTCTCTTTGCCAGGTCATAAACCGCCCTGTATGCTGCTGTAAGTTTAACATCCAGTTTTGAGAGGACTTCATCCTTTTCCCAGAAGAAGTTGGTGTTTGACTGGACCTGTTCAAAATAACTGCAGGTAACACCCCCGGCGTTTGCCAGGAAGTCGGGGAGCATGAGGATCCCTCTCTCTTTTATAAGTTCATCAGCATCGGGGGTTGTGGGGCCGTTTGCCCCTTCTGCGATTATTTTAACCCTTTTGCTGATTTTATCCATATTCGCAGGTGTAATCTGGTTTTCCAGCGCTGATGGTATAAGTATATCCACATCCTGTGAAAGCCACTCATCCCCCGGAAGAACCTCGCAGCCTGCTGCTTCCGCCTTTGTCCTGTCGATTGTGCCGTAGGTGTTTGTGATCCCTTTGAGCATTTCAATATCAAGGCCCTCTTTTTTGCGTATTGTGTAGGATTTATTATCTGTGTTGTCCCAGCAGGAAACAGCGATTACTTTTCCCCCCATCTGGCTGAAGAGAAGACCCGCGTACTGGGCCACATTACCGAATCCCTGGAAGCTTGCTGTTGTATCTTCCGCTTTAAGTCCAAGATCTTTCAGCGCTTCCCTGAGTATATAAATAACCCCGTATCCGGTTGCTTCTGTTCTCCCCAGTGAGCCCCCCATCCCTACAGGCTTTCCGGTTATGAATCCGGGCTGTCTGCTGCCGTGAATAGTTTCAAATTCATCAAGCATCCAGAGCATATGCCTTGCACTTGTCATTACATCGGGCGCGGGCACATCAATATTGGGACCCATATCTTTTGCAAGCTGACGTACCCAGCCTCTGCAGAGCCTTTCCTGCTCAGCATCGCTGAGATTATGGGGATCGCATATTACGCCCCCTTTGCCGCCGCCAAGAGGGATATCTACAACGGCGCATTTCCATGTCATCCACATGGATAGAGCCCGTACTGTGTCTGCTGTTTCATGAGGGTGAAACCGGATCCCCCCCTTTGCAGGGCCTTTGGCGTCATTATGCTGTACTCTGAAGCCTTTAAATACTTTTGTTGTGCCGTCATCCATGTGAACAGGTATGAGCACATGATATTCACGCATTGGCTGCCGCAGCAGGTCTCGTGTTCCCTGGTCAAGACCTATTATTTCTGCTGCTTTGTCAAATTGCGCCTGGGCGTTTTCAAATGGATTGTAGGATTTTTCCATTGTTTTTTATTTCCCCTTATTATTAAGATTAAATATTCTTCCCGGTAAAGTCAACGAGGAACTCCGCAGGCCGGCTTTTAATAGGGCTCAGGCCGCAGCGGGGATATTAGAGCTTTTTAAAATCAAATAAATTATGGATAAGATTAATTTTATTTGCAGATATAGTTCCTGTAAATTACCGGCTTATTATATTCGTAGGAAAATGTTGCAATTTTGTAATTTTCTGTCAAGATTTTAATTGAGAGAGGTTAAGTACATATTTGGGATGGATTGATTGAGGGGAACACCCTTACGGATGATGTTTATTTTTGTTTATGGAATTTATTTTTTGTTATTTATATATTGGAAGGAATGGGCGCACACGGGGGAGCGCCCTTACTGAGTAGGGCAGGGATTGTGAGAAAGATTTTCGGAGGGCATGGATTTTTTTGGGATAGTATATTTTCAGGACAGGCACGGGGGCGGTGCGAATAGATTTTCAAGCAGTATGGATATATGGGGATAGGGCAGGGATTGTGAGAAAGATTTTTTTGAGGCATGGATTTTTTGGGGATAGTATAATTTTCAGGACAGGCACGGGGGCGGTGCGTACGGGATTTTGATGAAATATTGGAGGGGTGATGTTTGATAGGAAATTGAATAGGATGAGGGGTTTTGATTATTCTTCTTCAGGGGCGTATTTTATTACTATCTGCATTTACAGGAGATTGCCGCTTTTGGGGGATATTGTTAATGGTAATATGATTTTAAACAGGGCAGGGGAGATGATTAAATCTGTATGGGATGAAATGCCTGCTTTCTATCCCGGGATTGGCACGGATGAATTTATTGTTATGCCGGATCATATTCACGGGATTATTAATATTGATTCCGGATCTTTTTCATTGCCTGATATTATTAAGAGGTATAAATCTCTGACTACCAGAAGATATATTCACGAAGTGAATGAGAATGGCTGGCCCGGATTTTTCAGGAAATTGTGGCACAGATCTTATTATGACAGGATTATCAGGGATCATGATGAATTGATACGTATAAGGGAATATATTATTAAAAATCCCTCAAGATGGGAGCTGGTGTATAATCAGAAGAGGGGTTGAGTGCTGGCATGGGGGGAGTGGGGATGGGCGTTGAGAGGGAAGATTTTTGGGGGGATAGTATATTTTTCAGGACAGGCACGGGGGCCTGTCCGTACGGGGGGATTGCGGGCGGGCTGCGTAAAAAAATCTTCGTTTTTTAAAAAAATTTCAAAAATATTTCCTTCAAATTCGTATTAATAGCATCAGGCTTTTGTGAGGTTTATTATGATGCTGTTACTTCTACGGAACTTTTTATTTATTTTAATTTTATCTGCATTGTTATGCGCATGTTCTTCTCCGGATGAAGCTGAGGCGCTTTACTCTGAGGGGCTTAAGCATTTTTCCACTAAGGACCTGGCCAGGGCTGAGGAGCTATTTTCTGCTGCTTATGAGAAGGACGGAGGCCACCTTAACGCGCTTCTTATGCTTTCTAAAATTTCATACTATAACAGGGATTATGCTGCGGGGATTGAGAGGGCTGATGCTCTTTTGAAAAAATCGCCAATGCACAGCGGCGCTCTTTACTGGAAAGCCAGGTGTGTGATTATGAGTGATCCGGATAAGAGCGGCGAGGCTATGGTGCTGCTGCAGAGATCCCTTGAGAGCGACAGCGGGAACCTGCAGGCCAGGCAGCTGCTGGGGCTTGTGTGTGAAAGGGGGGGGATGTACAGAGAAGCGCTGCACCACTATTTTGAAGCTCTAAAGGAAGAGGAAACCCTTGTTAATGTGCGGGTTAATCTTGCCCTTCTCTATGACAGGATGGGGCTGAAGGAGAGGGGGACTTCTGAGATTGAGAGGGCCCTTCAGATAGCAAGGGCTGCGGGTATTCCTGAGAAGAATATACTTACTATTAAAGGGGATATGAAAAAATGAAATATTATAAATATATTTTTTACATCATCTGCATCTGCGCTGCTTTCATCTGCTCAGGCTGCAGTACATTTGATATGCATGTAAAAAACAGAAAGTCCATGACAGCCCCTTCACTAGTACTTATTGATACTTTTGAATTGAGAGATATGAATTATGACCCCCATGCTGCCAGGGAATTCAGTGAGGCAATAAGGTTTGAGCTTTTCAGGAAGGGGTATCTGAGCCGCATAATCTCTCCATCCAAAGAGGATGAGAAGAGGGACATGCCGGAGAGGGCGAGGCTTTTGTGCGGAGAATATAAAGGTGATATTTTTGTTACCGGTGTTATCTCCCGAAGAGAGAGCGGGTTTTTGACGGACAGAAAAATCAGTACAGGGATTACTTTTCTGATTTATAACAGCAGCGGTGTATTGCTTGGAGAGGGGTATTTCTCTGAGGCTGATTCGCCCGACATGTCTGCTGCCGGGAGAAAGGGGGCGCGCAAGTTTACTGGGGAGCTTATTTCTGAAGTATGGGGCGGATGAAGGTCAGGCGTCGCTTTTATTATATGTTTGTCATCAGACTCTTCTATGCTTTTTCTGTTCTGTTGTTTTACACAGCAGCCGGTGCTGCAATGGGCGATAGAGAGAGAAGGAGTAATGGGGATACCCTGATCCTGGGGCTTAATGAGTCTGTGGCTATTGCAGTTAAAAACAGTTTTGATCTTCAGGAGATACGGGCCAGGGAGGGTATTTATGATCTTTCTATTGCTGAAAGCTTAAGGGAATACTTCCCCTCTCTTACCTTTTCATATATGCAGACTGATGAAGTTAAGCGGAGAGAGAGTGACAGCAGGATGAGCAGGCTCACTGCGGAGACAGAGCTTGTTATATATGACGGCGGGAGACGGGGACTTAACTATGATATGTCGAAGCTGAATGCTTTGCTTGCAAGGAATGATTACCGCATTGCCCTTAGCAGGCTTGTTGTGAGTATAAGGGAGCAGTACCTTAACCTGCTTCGGCTGAAGGAGACTGTTGATATTTACAATAGAACGCTTGATAGGGCGCAAATGCAGCTGAAATTTATAAATAAGGAGTATGAGCTGGGTGATGCCACCAGGCTTGCTGTAATGGAGATTGAGGCAAAGGTTAAGGAGGTGGAGCTTAACCTTAAAGAGGCAGGGGACAGCTATGAAACTGCTATGATGCAGTACAGGCTGGCGCTTCGCCTCAACAGGCACAGGCCTCTGACGATAGATGGAGATATTGATAGGGATTTTTCTATAATCCCTGCAGGGGAGATCGACCCTGAAGAGCTGATTGCAAAGGCTGTGAGGAAACGTAAGGAGATCGAAAGCAGCATTGTGAGCGCTGAGATAAGCCGAAAGAACCATGAGTTAAACCGGAGTTACTATCTTCCCAATGTTTCCCTCGGTTTCAACTACTCACTCAGTGATGAGGATTTCCCCCCCAGGGGCAAGGGGTGGGGGGTGAATTTAAAGGTCACATCAAGGCTTTTCGGAAACAGTTTTTCCGGAGGCGGGGGGTATAATGAGGATGGTAACGGCAACAGCAGGGCCCTGTCGCGGAACGGGTCGGTTAATATTCTTAATGATATGCCTTATAGAAGGGGTATTGCTGAAAGCAGGATAGAGATGGCCAGGGCTGATGATGAGAAGGTAATGGCCAGGGAGGGTATAAGCCTTGAGGTGGCATCATCCTGCACTGTGATGAAAAATTCTTGGGATATGATAGAAATATCGGGCCGCAGGCTGGAGCTTTACGATTCCCTTTTAGAAATAGAGAGACTGAAGGCTGACATGGGTGAGTCGAGAAGATATGACCTCCTTGAAAAGGAGATAGAAAGGGGGGAGGCGGCTGTTGCGCTCCTTAACTCAAAAATCCGCTACCTAATGGCTGTGTCTGCTCTTGAGATTGCTATCGGGGCTGATGTGGATTTTTTAAGAAATTATTTCCGGGACAGGGGTGAAGAGAGATGAGTAGGAGTTTATCGAAGTTTTTATACAGCATACTGTCCTGGCGGAAAACCATAGTTGTTTTTATGCTTGCAGCGGTAACAGGGGGGATTCTTTTTTCAATACTTAGCGGCGGGGATTTACTGAAGCAGAAGGAGCTTGCCGGGGGATCGGGTGCGGATGTGGAGAAGATTGCCACTCTGGTAATTGAGGAGAGAGAGGTGGATGAGAGTATTGAAGCCCTGGGTCAGGTTGTTTTTCGGGAGAAGGTTAACCTTTCCTCCAAGGTGAGCGGCAGGTTAAGCAGAATAAATGTGCGGGAAGGTCAGCGGGTCCGGAGGGGTGAGCTGATAGCTGAGATTGAAAGGCTCCCTCTGGAGATTTCCCTTAAACAGCAGGAGGCTGAACTTGATATTGCAAAAAAAGCGATGGAACTTGCTGAGGCTAAATACAGCGATGCCCTGAAGGGGGTTGAGATAAAGCTTAAGAGTATAGCTAAGGCCAGGGCAGAGGTGAATGATAAGAGGGTTTCCTATGAGAATATGGATAATATTTTAAAGAATAAAACAGTACTCTTTGAAGCAGGGGGGATAAGCGAGAGTGAGCTGAAAAATGTTAAAACTGAACACACCACCCTTTATACACGGTATGAACTTGCAAAGGCTGACTATGAGATTCAGCAGGTCGGGTACCGGGATGGTGATATAACTTCAGAAGGGATTCCCCTGCCCTCATCTGACAAAGAGAAAATCGAAATTTTTAAAAGGATTAATACTAAAATCGAAAGGGCTGAGGTTGAATCTGCCAGGTCCAGGGTTAAACAGGCGGAGAACAATCTTCTCTCTACCCGGATAATGCTTGATGAGACCTATATCCGCTCCCCCATTAACGGGATTGCAGCTTCCAGAAATATGGAGACCGGGGAGATGGTAAGGGAGGATTCTGTTATCACTACAGTGATTGATATAAGCTCGGTCTATATATCTATGAATATTAATGAAAGGGATCTAAGCAGAATAAAAAAGGGGCAGAGCATTTCTTTCTCCGCAGATGCTATGGGCAAGGGTAGAAACTTCACTGCCCGGGTAGAAACAGTCTCCCCTGTGCTCGATACAAAATCGAGAACAGCAGAGGTGAAGTCGATTACAGTCAATCCTTCAGGGGAGCTCCTTCCCGGGATGTTTGTGCGCGGTATTATCAGCACCGGTGTGCGGGAGCGGGGTATAGTGATCCCGGTTTCTGCTGTACTGAAAAAGGATGACGGCAGGAGCGAGGTTTATGTTGTGAAGAATAGTATTGTCTTCCGGGTGAACATTGTCACTGCTGGTGAGAATGGAGATGATGTGCGGGTTCTTGAGGGGCTTTCTACGGGGGATATTATTGTTACCGGGGGCCTTAACTCAGTTTATCAGGGTATGAGGATTGAGTGACGACCTCACCCCCTAACCCGGCAATCTGTAAGGCCCCCTAAATCCCCCGGAGGGGGACTTTGAATGGGTTGAATAACAGGTAATTATAGAGTGAAAAGTTTTTTTATTTTAAATATTGCTTCAGGATTTTTTAAGCCCTCCTCCGGGGGGTTTGGGGGCGAAGGCAGCAGGAATGCTTATTCCGGAAATTCCTATAGAGCAGTTATTTAAGTGGAGTCGTTGATGATAAGAGTTTTTGTTGAGCGGAGAATTACTACAGCAATGGTTTTTCTGGGTATCTGCCTTCTAGGGCTTATATCTGTTTCAAAGCTCCCTGTGGAGCTTCTCCCTGATATTGAGCTCCCTCTGCTTACTGTGATTACTCCCATGGAGGGGGCTTCACCTTCTGAGATTGAGAAACTGGTTACTGTAAAAATTGAGGAGTCTGTGGCATCGGTGAGCGGGCTTGCGGGGATGGAGTCTGAATCGATTGAGGGGATAAGTATTGTCAGGGCCTCATTCAGGTGGGGCACAAACATGGATATGGCCCTTATTGAAGCAAAGGAGAAGGCTGATCTTATTAAGGGTGAACTCCCTGAAGACACTGGAAAATCGGTTGTTGTTAAGTATGATCCTTCATCTGAGCCTGTGATGATTTATTCCATTACCCCCGGTAGCGGGAGGAGTGAGAATCTCCGCAGAAGGGCTGAAAAGGAAATTGTACCCTCAATTGAGAGGATAGCAGGTGTGGCGTTGGCGGATATTGCCGGGGGTGATAAAAGGGAGATCCTTGTTGATCTGGATAACAGGGCCCTTTACTCGCACAATCTTTCAATCCATGAGGTGCTTCAGAGTATAGATATGTCAAACTACAGCTACCCTGCAGGGAGCATAGTGAAGGGTGACATGGAGTATCTGGTAAGGACCTCCGGAGAATTCAGGAATCTTGAGGATATACGGTCTGTTACGGCAGGATACAATGAGAATGGCGTGCCTGTGTATCTTTCCCGCATTGCTGAAATAAGGGACACTTATAAAGAGAAAAAAACAGAGGTGAGATTCAACAGCAGTGAAGGTGTGGCGCTTCTTATTAAAAAGGAGCCTGGAAAAAACACAATAGATACATGCGCGCTTGTAAGGGAAGAGATAGAAAATCTTTCTCAAAAGCAGAGGGGCGATTTTGTTTTTACACTTATTTCTGATCAGTCCATGTTTATTGAGGATGCCATTAGAAATGTCTTTATATCGGGTCTCCTGGGAGGTGTAATCGCTTTTTTTGTTCTATGGTTTTTCCTTAAGTCTATTGTCCCTCCATTAATTATTGCTCTTACCATACCGGTTTCAGTTACAGGCACACTCCTTTTAATGCATTTATTCAATGTTTCCATAAACAGCATGTCTCTTGGAGGGCTTGCCCTGGGGGTTGGCATGATGGTGGATGCGGGGATTGTTGTTCTTGAATCTGTTACTGCTGCGAAGGAGAAAAACCGGGATATTTCTCCCTTTGAGGCTGCATGCCGCGGCGCTGAGGATGTGGCTGCTCCTTTGATTGCCTCAGTTTTAACCTCTGTTGTGGTTTTTGCTCCGGTAATTTTTCTTTCCGGCCTTGCAGGAGCACTCTTTCGCGATCTGGCCCTTTCGGTCTCCTTTGCCCTCTTTTTCTCTTTAGCAGCATCACTTACCCTCATACCGATGCTTGCAGGTATTGCACCCCGGTTTGTGGAGCGAGGTAAGAGCGGAACTGATTCCCTTAAGGAGAGGTTTTACAGGGGGTCGGATCAGGTTATGGAATATTTAACATCGCTATATGTTAAGGGGATGGAATATTCTATTGCTTACGGAAAGCGGGTGATTCTATGTGGTATTACAGCTCTTGCTGCCGGGTTCCTTTTAATGTCTGTTCCGGAGAGGGAGGTTATGCCTTCGGTTGATCCGGGTGAGTTTGTTGTTAAGGTGGAGATGCCGGGGGGGACGAAGCTTAATGATACTGTCTCTTTCTGTAATACTCTGGAAAAGGTTCTTCTCAACACCCCGGGTGTTATCCGGGTTTTTGTCAGGGCGGGGAGTGATCCCGATGACAGCATTGCTGATAAAATTTCGGGGAGAGGGGCGGATTACGGGGAGATAAAGGTTTTTACCAGTGGGAGGCCCAGCGCTGACATTATTGAGGAGATAAAAGAAAATTTCATACCTGGGGAGAGGGTGAAGCTGAGCTGGCACATCCCCGGGGACCTTGTTTCAACTCTCTTTTCCGGAGCCGGTGATTCTCTCTCTGTGGAGATCCGGGGGGATGATGTGAGGGAGATTGTTGAGGCAGGGAACAGGGTAAAGGAGCTTCTGGGGGGATTCCCCGGTTTGGTAAGTGTTTCTTCAGTTTTTGGCAGAAAAGCCCCGGAGCTGGCAGTGGAGATAGACAGGGTAAAAGCAGCATCAATGGGGTTAAGTATTGAAGCAGCAGCATCTGCAGTGAGCGCGGCAGTTAAGGGTGAGGTGAGTTCCCGGTTCAGGGAGGATGATGAGGAGATTGATATAAGGGTAAGGCTGAGAAGTGAGGATAGGAGCAGTATTGAATCCCTTAATGGTATTATTCTTAAAACAGACAGGGGAGCGGTTTTCCCATTATCGGAAATTGCTGAAATAAGGGAGGGGAGCGGATCGGGTAAAATTGTGAGAAAAAATCAGGCCAGGGTTAATTCCGTTACCGGTGAATATGAAAAAAACAGGGCGCCCGATAAAGATGAGGCGGCACTGAGGCTAAAGGGGATTAATTTTACCGATGGAATTGAGGCTGCAGTTTTTTACGGGGATAACAGCGCGGGGGACGTGCTTTCATCAATGCTCTATGCGATGCTTCTTGCTGTTGTTTTTATCTACATGCTCCTGGCTTCGCAGTTTCAGTCACTGGTTAATCCCCTTATTATTATGCTCAGTATCCCTGTCACAGTACTGGGGATTGCCCTCTCTCTTATTGTTACCGGTGTAAGTATTAATATTAATTCAGGCATAGGGATAATAATGCTCTGCGGTATTGTGGTAAATAATGCTATTGTTCTTTTTGATTATATTGAAAAGGGGAGGGGAGCTGGACTCGATGTTGCTTCTGCAGTTATTGAAGCAGGGAAGCGTAGGCTTAAACCGATACTTATGACAACACTCACAACTGTATGCGCCCTTCTCCCTATTGCAATCGGCCTGGGGAGAGGATCGGAACTGCAGAGGCCCCTTGCCGTTACTGTTGTGGGGGGGCTCATTTTTTCCACTATTCTTACGCTGATTTTTATCCCTGCCGTTTATACTGTTCTTAACAGGGACGGCAGAAAAATATGATAAAATATTTTCTTTATAACAGGATAAGCGCTTTTATGCTCTCTGCCGCACTGGTTATTGCCGGTATTCTTTCTATCCCTTCACTCCCTGTTTCTCTATTCCCATCTGGTGAGTATGCGGCTCTTTCAGTAATAATTGAATACCCCGGTATTGACCCGGATAAGATTGAAACACTGATTACCAGGCCTGTTGAACGAATTGTTAAAACCGTTTCAGGTATAAAGGGGATGCAGTCGGTTTCTGAAGAGGGGAAGTCAAGGGTTAACCTGACCTTTGAGGATGGAATAGACATAAAAATAGCAGCCCTGAATGTGCGGGAAAAGGTGGGACTCATAAGTGATATTTTCCCTGATGAAGTGCAGGAGCCTCTTGTACTGAGGTTTGACCCTTCTGAAAGGCCTGTGGTGATTGCCTCAATCGATATAAAAGGGCTTACCCCTGCAGAAATCAGGGATTATACAGAGAGAAAAATAAAACCTGCCTTGCAGAGAATAGACGGGGTATCGGAAGTCAATATTGCCGGAGGGCTTGTACGGGAAATACATATTGAGGCAGACAGGGGGAAGGTTGAGGCAAGATTAATCTCGCCTGACGAGATTTCTGCAGCTGTGAAGAGCGGGAATGTGTCAATCCCCGGCGGGATTGTTGAATCTTCAGGGGGGAACAGATTCCTCTACATCCCTGCAGGGTTCAGGTCCCTGAGGGAGATTGAGGATACTCTTCTCTTCAGTGAGGAGAACAGGTTTACCGCTCTGAAAGAGGCTGCCTCTATAAGGTTTGCATCACGGGACAGGGAGGATTTTTCAAGATATAATGGAACAGAGTATGTGACCATTTATATTCATAAAGGAGCAGGTGCAAATTCACTTGAGGTGTGTAATGAGGCTGTAAAAATTCTCACATCTTTAAGTGAGGCGGATAGCGGAATTATTTATAACCAGGGTGAGTATATAGGCTCTGCAGTAATAAATGCGGCCTTTTCAGGTTTTTGGGGAATTTTAATTGTCTTTGTTATGCTTTCCTTATTTTTCCGTGAAAGGAGCGCTGTGTTACCAGTTGCACTATCTATTCCGGCATCAATGGCTGTGGTGCCGCTTCTCCTTGCAGCAGGGGGGAAGGGGATAAATATTATGAGCCTTAGCGGGTTTGCCCTTGCAGCAGGGATGGTTGTTGATAACAGTATAGTGATTATAGAAAGAATAAAGGCGGCTGGTGATAAGAGTATAGAGGGTGTACTTGCTGCAGTAAATTCCCTTAAGCTCCCCCTTGCTGCATCAACAGGCACTACAGCTGCAATATTTCTCCCCCTCATGTTTTTCAGCAGAAGCGCTGCAAGGACATATGGTGATATGGCCTTTACTGTTACATGGGCTCTCCTCATATCTTTATTCATCTCTATTATAGTTGTACCTGCACTTTATATTTCTCTGGAGAAGTTTTCATCATCATCTTCTCCTTCATTATTTTCTTCGCTTAAGGGGGATGAGAAAAATCGTTTTCTCTATGATATTATACAAAGGGTTCAATCTTATGCTGCTGAAGCAGAGATGAAAATTTTTGAAATTTATAAAAGTATTCTGAGTAAAGCTTTTATGAAGCGCCGGTTTTATCTCTCTTCAGGTGCTGCTCTCTTTTTTATTTCTGTAATTATTTTTTCCACACTTAAACATGATACAGCTTCAGATATGGGGAGGGGGGAATTTTACGCATACCTGGAATTTCCCACAGGTTTTTCCCTGGAGGAGACAGATAAATATTCATCGCAGGTTGAAGAGCTTTTGCGTACCTACAGCGGAGTGGAATCAGTTTCAGCAAAGACAGAGAAATGGAGAGGCACATTAACTGTTAAGGTTTCAAAAAAAACAGGCGCAGCTGAAGGGGGAAAGATAAGAGAGAGGCTTAAAAGGGAGGGGGATGAAATCCTTAAACCTGCCGGGGGGTTTGTTTTTATATCAGAAGCGGATGAAATTTCATCCAGGGAGATTACTCTTCATTTTACCGGAAACAATTATGACACCCTCAAAAAGATAGCCAGGGATGCCTCGTCGCGCATAGCATCAGCTCCCGGGGTGGGGGAATGCCTGCTTCGTTTCAGGGAGGGGAGGCCCATGTATACACTGGCTGTTGACAGGGAGAGGTGCGCAATGAGCGGCGTGAGCCACGCTTCAATCGCTGAGAATGTAAGGACAGGTCTTTTCGGCCCGGTAATAACAAAGTTTATTGAACATGACCGGGAGGTGGATGTAAGGCTCAGATACAGTGCAAGGGATTCCATTGATGAAATAATGGCAGGAACTGTTAAGAATATGGGCGGGACTATGCTTAAGATTTCTGAGCTTATTGATCTTTATGAAGGGGAGGGCCCCACAAGAAATTACAGGCTAAACAGCCGGAGATCTGTTTCTATTACAGCAAAAACCGCCGGAATTTCAATGCAGGAGGCTGAACTTTCCATAAGAAAGGCCCTTTCCGGGATGAACTTCCCTGAAGAGTATTCCTGGGAATTCGATTCATCTGTAACAGAGTATTATGAAAGCAGAAGATCCCTTGTAATTTCTGTTATACTTTCGGTACTTGTTATTTTTATGCTTCTTGCCTCCCTTTTCGAATCACTGACCCTCCCCCTTGTTATAATGATAACACTCCCTCTGGGATTAACCGTGCTGGCTCCCATATTTTTTATATTTTCTATACCGGTCACATCTTCAGTTTATATGGGTTTAATTGTGCTGGCAGGGATAGTGGTAAACAATGGTATTATTCTGGCTGATTCTTTACATAAATGGAAAGGGGAAAAGAGACTAAGTGATGATAAACTGGAGAGGTTTATTATCGATACAGCACTTTCCAGGTTCAGGCCTGTATTTATTACTGTGTGTACAACGGTTCTCGGCATGCTCCCCCTTCTTCTCTCTTCAGGGGATGGAGCCGCCTTATGGAGGCCTTTTGCCCTGACTGTATGCGCCGGGCTTGCAGGGTCGACTCTCCTGACACTTATTCTGCTGCCGCTGGTGTTTTTTTATTACTATCGGGCGCAGTCTCATGTCCCTCTGTAGTGAGGCCATTCCCCGGTGTGGCCCCCTATCCCCCGGAGGGGGCACGTGGAATGAAAATTTTAGTAACTTAGAGAAATAGAATTTGTTTTCGCATCTTTCGGCGTTAGCCCCCTGTCTAACCCGGGAGTACTTTGTTTAGGTTTAATAACAAATAATTATATATATAAAAAAGAGTTTTTGAGGTTAAGGTAAAGTTTAAACTTCTTTTTTTAAGTCCCCCTCCGGGGGATTTAGGGGGCTTTTGAGGAGAGGGTAGTAATGAGCTATAGGGGGACAGGGGGGCCGGGGGCCCAAACTTATTCTATATTTTTCTGAGGGGTGTTTATGATGAAAATACCATCTGTAATCAAGCTGCTGACTTTATCTTTTATGTTCTGCTCTGCGGGGTGCGACTTCCGTCCTGATACTCTGGAGGTTGTGAGATGGAGTCCGGGAAATCATTCCAGAGGGGTGGAAAATGACGCCATATTTGAGATGGAGTTCAGTTCGAATTTAAATAAAAGCGATATTGAGGAGAACTTTTCCATGTATGGAGCTTCCGGTTCAGTGGCAGGGAGGTTTGCCTGGGTTTCGGAGAGAGCATTCCGGTTTGTGCCTGTTGAAACTTTCACAAAAAACGGGCGTTATGTTGTGGAGGTGCCCAGAAGTGTGAGGGACAGGGAGGGGAATACCATGGGGAGCGATTTTATTTCCGACTTTTATGTTGGTGATGATTTTGTTATCCCTCTTGTTGACTGGTCAACTCCCCCTTTTTCTCCAGGAGCAGTTGAGGGTGTTCCGGTGAATCAGAACCCTCTTATAGCATTTTCAAAAAGCATGAACAGGGAGAGCGTGGAAAAAAATTTCAGGCTGAGCCCTGATGCGGCAGGGTATTTTTTATGGTCTGAATCTGCCCCGGGCCTTGTGAACAGCCTTCTTACCTATGTTCTTGTTAAGCCCATGGATTATGGGAAGCTCTATACATTGACAGTTGCAGGCACAGCAGAGGATTACGCGGGGAATCTTCTGGGAACAGAATACAGGGTCCATTTTGTCACCGGGGAAGATACAACGCCGCCTCTGGTGTCGGGGATATATGACGCCCTGGAATCGACTGTTATATACTGGATAAGCGGCTTAGTGAATTCCGGAATAGGGAGGGATATTAAAATTGCCGCGGATTTCTCAGAAGCCATGGAGAGGCAGAGCGTTGAAAAGGCCTTTTCTATTACACCTGCAGTATCAGGGATTTTTGACTGGAGCAGCGACATGACCTTCGTTTTTACACCATCTGCCCCCCTTGACCCTGAAAGGATTTATCAGGTGCGTATTGATACAGGGGCAAAAGATATTAATGGCCTTAAGCTTGCTGAGCCTTATATAGCGGAGTTTAGAACTGACAGCGGTAATTCACTTTTTATTACCTGTTCAGGAATTGAAGGCTCCAGTGATGATTTAACTTATATCGAACTCACCAGCGGTATACCGGGGCCGGAGGAGTGGCCTCTGGAAATAGTTTTAGGAGGGGATGATGAGCAGGTTTACTGGCTCAGGATAAAATTTGCTTCAGGTGGTATTGATGCTGAGATGAGTCCCTACTCAATATTTGATAACTACCTTATTGAAACATTTAAAAGCGCTGTTGCCGGTGGTGAAGGGAGCGCCGAGGTTGAGGATATTGAATGGATTAGCCCCTCAACTGCTCAGATTAAAATTAAAGGCCTTTATGTAAGTGGTTCCAATGATCCCTTCATTTACAGGTTTACTCTTTCAGGGGGGGCCGGAGGTATACGGGACAGATATGGTAATTATATGAAGAGAGATTTAATTTTTGAATTCAGGGAGGAGTGATTATGAGAGGGTTTATGTTTCTGCTATGCTTTGTTTCCGGATTATTAAGTTTCTCCTGTTATGAGGATTTTGAACAGCCCGGGGTTACAGCTGTTTATCCGGAACATAACAGCATGAATGCCTCCCCCGATTCACCTGTAATAGTAGAATTCTCAGCTGAGATGGACAGCGCGAAAACCGTGAATGAGTTTTCCCTGAGCGCCTCATCAGGGAAGATTGACGGATTCTTTGCCTGGGAAAAGGGGAATAGAAGACTGATTTTTACACCCAGGGAGCCCCTTGTGATGAGTGAATCCTACAGTATTCGCATAACAACAGGGGCTGAGGATATAAAGGGGAATGATCTTAAAAATGAATTTGTTTCTGTCTTCTACATTAACAGTGATCTGGAGATGCCCTTTGTGGAGTCCCACTCACCCGGGGCGAATTCAATAGGGAACCTGCCCATGAGTGATGTTGTTATAGAATTTTCCGAACCTCTGGACATCAATACTGTTTACAGCGGAATATCTATTTCTCCATCGGTTCAGGGGTATTTTGTTCCTGAGGCGGGAGGGCGTATTATCCGCTATGTCCCGCTTTACGGTTTTACTTACGGTGTCACCTATACGGTAAATGTGAGCAGGTCGGTTCTTGACCTGGCAGGGAATAAATTGCGCAGTGAGCTGACTTTTAATTTTACAGTGGGGGATGATTTTGAAGGCCCATCTATTTCACTGTATCAGGATTGTGATACACCCCTTGACCTGGAAGAGAGTATTATTATCCAGGGGGCTGAAAAGGATAGAGACATTGTTATTAATTTTTCGGAGATTGTTAAAACTGCGGATATTTCAAGGGCGGTCAGTATTACCCCTTCAGCCGGATTTTTTGTAACCACATCAGCAGTTCCCGGTGCGCCCGATTTTACAAGGGGGGTGATACACTTTACCGGTGATTTAATAAGTGAGGAGACCTATACTTTAAATATCAGTTCAATTATTACTGATCTGCAGGGGAACCCCCTGGTTAAGGATTACAGGTTCAGGTTTACTGTTAACGGGCCCGGTTCTGTCGCGCCCTATGTTTCTGCTGTAGGCGGGATTGGGGGACCGGACTGGATGCAGGATGAAATTCCGGTTTTTACTTTGGATGGAGAGGGTAGTTCATTTAGTAATATTGTAAGGGTCGATTTTTCCAGGCCTGTAAACCCTGTTACACTTTCCATTTCTGCTGAGAAAATAATGGGGAGCGGGGGAGGTACTTCACCTTCTATCGTCGGGATAAACTGGAGTCCCGATTTTACACAGCTTACATTTAAACTGCGTGATGTATTGCACGGAAATATTTACAGGATTAAAATTAAAGGGGGGAGCAGCGGGCTTAAGGATCATGATGGTAATTTTATGAAGGAGGATTTTGTGCAGATGCTGCGGATTTGATTTAGCCGGGTGGGGGGGATGATGATTAGTAAAGGGATAAGGACAGACACGGGGGTCTGTCCGTACGTGCGGCGGTGGTGAATTAAGGCTCTTTGTTCTCAATTAGAAAAATGTTCTCAAATTCCGAGGCTGTTATAATCCTGATATTTTTATATGGATCAAGAACAAGAAGGTCATTGTCTCCGGTAATCAGATAGTCACCCTCTGCGGATATGGCAAGTTCAAGAAGAAAATTGTCTTTTATATCCCGGCAGTCATTAATTTCACAGTCAGGTTTTATAAATATAATTTTTTTGTCCAGAAGTGAAATCAGTTCATAGAATTTATTTTTTGGAAATTATTTTTTGTATTCGGGGATAGTCAATAACTTTTACAATCTCTTCAAAGAGCTCTTCAGAAAAATATATCTTGACTTTACCTTGAATTAACAGCTCTTTCAGGGATGCTAATTTTTTGCCGATAAGCATTCCTATCCATAGATTAGTATCAACTATTATTTTTATAGCGTTCTGATCTGACATGTTCGACTATTTCGGTAATTTCATCATCTGAGAGATCATTTGATTTAAATTCATTAAAGAGTGCTTCGATGCGATATTGAGTAATGTCGTCTTTAATTTTGTCGTAAAGTTTTAATTTTTCATCAAGGGGCATATTTGCCGCCGCATCGATGATATCTTCAGAGTCAATGTTGATGTTTATCTGCATTATTTTAATATCTCCATTCAGTGTTAATTCCTTAACTTATATTTGAAATAAAATGCTCTATTATCCCCGCCGCCGAAGGCGGCGGGGATATGGAAAACATCATTATTGCACTAAAAAATATCTTTAGAAATAATTACTGATCTCCATTTGATATTAATATAATATAAAAAATGAGGGGTCAAGTCAAAAATTTTGCCTATGGGAACATAAAAAATCTTCAGGCTTGCTCTGTACCTGTCTCGTGCCTTGAAGTTTTCTGTTGATCTGATGATCTGAATAAAATCATTGCAGAGCATAAGGGCGAATAATTAAAAAAAAACAGCAGAAAAACTTATATGTATGCAGAAGGAAATTTTTTTTTTGCCCCTGCGCGGTTTTGGCAAAAAAAGAGTTGAAATGTTAAAATAACTTCTGACAAATTGTTGCTTTATTGTTTTTTCCAGCTTGCGGATGGATATTAGAGGTGAAATCCCTTTTATATAATGGCTGAATGGAATTTTTGATAAGTATAATTACATTTATAATGAAAAAAACAGGATATTACATATTATTTATATTTCTGCTCTGTTCGCCCATTTACGGGGCTGACTTAAAGGCGGAGCTGCAGGATATTATATTAATACCCGCTGCTGCTGACTGGGAGCGTGAGGCTGACGCGCGCATATGGAGCGGCCGTGTTGTGAGTGACTTTAAAAGCGGCTCTTCCCGGGGATTCCGTTTAAACGCCCTTTGTGATGAATCTGCCTTTAATGAAATAGAGAAAATAAAAAGCATCTCCCTTGATATAATAAAAAGCGACATAGATTCAGGAAGGAGCA
>CAZBFP010000036.1:0-32217 GCA_964491265.1 uncultured Leptospirales bacterium
GCACCACAGGGCTGTCATTTGTTGCAAACTCATCGTATTTTATCCAGTTCTTTGCACTCAGCACAAACCCTTAAACTGTACCTAATTAAAGGGAAACACAATAAAAACTGCAATATCCCAGATTGTATGACTCAGGCATATCATAAAAAGAGACTTATACCTCATGTAAAGAAATCCCCAGAAGAGTCCGCAGGTTAAAGCTGCAAGAATAAGCATTATATTGAGTGTCGCCACATGCACTGCAGCATAAAATAATGCAGCAGCTATATAACCTTTCCAGGAACCGAGTTTATCTTCAAAGCGCTTCTGAAAATATCCCCTCCAGAGAAGCTCCTCTCCGGGCCCGATAACTAAAAGCATGAGCATTGCAATACGAAGATGAGAAGCCTCACCTTTAAACCGGTAAATTGAATCAATACCTGTACCGGCAAAATCGAATAGGCTCCGGGATATTATATTTCCCGCCTGAAAAACTGCAAAGAGTAATAATGCGCTGGCGAATCCCATAAATATATTAAATGCAGTCCTCCCTGCAAAGAAACCGCGAAGCTGGGACCTGTAAGAGCTGTCAGTAAAAAATATTACCCCAAGAAGGAGCAGAAGATTAAATGACATCCAGTACCAGAAATCGAAGGAACCGATCCCCCGAAAAATAAAAAGGGGAACAAAAAGAATTGCTGCAGATGTTACCGGTATTATAAGCCTCTTCATTTTTTCACCATTAATCTTATATTAATATTATTTGCCTTAACCAGGCTAGAGAAGTCCTTTAAAAGCATTGGATCCATAAAACAGAAAAATCGATACAAGGCAGAGGAGTCCGAATATTGTATTGAACTGAGCAGTTGAGCCGTCAAGGGCAACAAACTCCATCACCCTTTCAGGGATAAGCCTTGCCTCTGTTTTCCTGATAAGATTCACAGCTGCAGGGAGGGCAAGAAAAACGATTCCAAAGCTTAAAGGCATGGCAAGCTCACCAAGATCAATAAAAAGCGGCGCGGACATAAGGAAAAGAATTATCAGGAAAGGGGATATGAGAAGAGCTGTGTAATAGATCAGCGACCCCCTGTCCCCCAGAAGCATGGCTACTGTTTTTATTTCACCTTTACGGTCCCCTTCAATATCGCGCCAGTTGTTGGCGTGAAGTATTGCTATAACAAGAATACCAATAGGAGTTGCCCATACAACAGGGACCCATGAGAAAGACCCGGTCTGTATCACCCATGCACCTAGTGTGCCAAGTACACCGAAGTTTAAAAATACTGCAAAATCTCCAAGAGCATTATATTTCAATGAAACAACTTTTTCCTGTGTATAAAAAATACCCACAGTCACACCTGCCATGCCAATATATAAAAGAATAACCCCTGTAACAGAGACAAGGTATACACCCAGCAGAATACCGGAAATATATAAAACCATGGCCCCCTTGAGGGAATCACGGGAACTTATAAGTCCCTTCATAATTCCGCCGGAAACAGGCGTTTCAACAGTATCTATCTTTTTTTTATAATCATAGTAGTCATTAAGAAGATTTGTAGCTGAATGTAAAAAAAGCATAGCTGCAAGGGCTATTGCAAAAAGCAGAAAGTTTACATCTGCGCCCCCCTTAAGTCCGGCCAAAGCTGTACCGAATAGGATAGGCATAATTGATGCAGGGAATGAAAAGGGCCTAACTGCTATAAACCATTTTTTTAGAAAAGCTTTAACTCCTTTTATCATAATACCGGAACTCCTTCAAGTTATTTACTTTTTGAATAATATCAAAGCAGCATATAATATATGGCAAGTAAAAATAAATTATATTATCAGTGTTGATATCAGATTAAACTCCTAAACGTTATCTGCCATTTTCGCCCCCAGGATTCTGTTTAAAATTCTTCCTTTTTATTAAATAATTACTTGAAATTAACAATAACAATGTGTATATTAGGCACACATTGTCTTTAAGAGGATTTATGCAGCTTTTTAACTGGGATAAAGAAAAGAATTTAAAACTAAAAGAGATACGAGGAATTTCATTTGAAGAAATCGTTTTTTACATTTCAAATGGTGCCGTTATTGATGTGATTGAGAATCAAAATAGTGAAAAATATAAAAATCAATTCATGTTCATAATCGAAATCGACTCATATGCATATATTGTTCCATTTGTTGAAAATGATGAAGAAATTTTTCTTAAAACAATTTATCCAAGTAGAAAAGCTACTAAAGAATATTTAAACAAGGAGTAATGTTATGGCAAAACTAGATAAATACGAAAAAGATATAATTGAATCACACGAAAAAAATGAATGGAGCTCAGTCAAAGATGCTCCTCAAAGAATAAAAAAATATCAGGAACTGGCTAAGATTCATTTAAAAAAAGAAAAACGTATTAACATAAGAATTTCACAAAAAGATCTTGAAGATATTCAAAGAAAAGCAATTACTCAGGGATTACCCTATCAAACGTTGATAGCAAGTATAATTCATAAATATAACTCCGGCTTATTAACTGAAAAGAACGATTAATCAGACGTGGGGCGAAAACGGCAGATAACATGACGTGGCACGCGTCGCTCCACCGAAGGGCAAAAATATCCAGCCATAAAAAATAACATAAAAGCTTCGGAATAATTACTGTTATAATATTGACTTTAAGACCCTCTTTTATTAAAATATACACTGATAAAAAAACATGGCGGTTGTTTATTATGGATAAAAAAATTTTATGGATCATGTCTATATTTTTTATAGTATTTATTGGGATAAAATCCCTGGCTGGTTTTTATATAGACTACGAATGGTTTAGGGCAAACCAGGGACTTCAGGTCTTCTGGGTTATGTTCTTAACAAAATTTCAGGTTCATGCACTATTCAGTGCTATCTTCATTTCACTGTTTCTTTTCAACTTTCTCCTAATAAGAATTCTTGGCGGAAAGGGGAGAATTTTTACACCCAACATCCTTGACAGAATAAAAATCCCGGCAATCGGCTCATCAAGGAACCTTATTGCAATTATTCTGGCACTGGGGATTGTTTTTCTCGGGTTTATTATGGGTGGGACTGCCTCGGCGTTCTGGAAGGAATACCTGGTTTATAAAAATGCAGTCCCCTTTGAAGGATTCCCGGCTGATCCGATTTTCGGTTTAGATGCCGGTTTTTTTGTCTTTTCACTACCCTTTTATAATTTTCTTTACGGATGGCTCATGAGCTCTTTTGTAATGATTACTATTTTTTCATTTTTACTTCATTTTATTAACGGCGGAATATCCATAAAGCAGGAGGGTTTCGAGTTTTCACTATTCTGCAGAGCCCACCTGTCAATACTCCTTGCAATGATTGTTATACTCTTCGGATTAAGCTATAGACTTTCCGCTTATGATCTGCTTCTCACTAACTCAGGAAAGTTTTTCGGTGCCGGATATTCAGCAGTAAATGCAAAGCTCCTTGCCTACAGAGCAGCTGAAATTATTTCATTTATTGCCGGAGCCCTGCTTCTATTTAATGTCTTCAAAAGAAGCTTTAAACTCCCTGTTATCGTACTTATAACAATTCTCCCTGTATATTTTATACTTGGTGTAGTTTTCCCCTCTCTGCAGCAGCGGTTTATTGTTGAGCCCAATGAGCTGGATAAGGAGAAGGAGTATATTGAAAACAATATAAGGTTTACCCGTATTGCCTATGGGCTGGATAAAATAATCGAAATCCCATTTGAAAACAACAGAGACCTCACATACAGAGACATTACAAAAAACAGGGCAACCCTTGAAAGCGTAAGGTTGTGGGACTGGAGGCCTTTGAGGCAGAGCTATAAACAGCTCCAGGAGCTGAAACAGTACTATTTTTTCAATGATGTTGATGTTGACAGGTATATTATCGATGGGAAAAAAGTTGCTGTAAACCTGTCTGCAAGGGAGCTCTCTCTTTCAGGACTTGGAGGGGAGAGCCAGACATGGCAGAACAGACACCTGATCTATACCCATGGCTATGGTGTTGTAATGAGCAGGGTTGATCAGAAAACAACAGAAGGCCAGCCTGTAATGCTCATAAAAGATATCCCCCCGAAATCGACAGTTGGAATCACTGTTGACAGGCCGGAAATATATTACGGCGAACACAAAAATGCCTATATTGTAACAAATACCACTATTCAGCCTGGAGAATTCGACTACCCCTTTGGAGATGAAAACAGATACACCACCTATGAAGGGACAGGGGGGATTAAACTCGATTCTTTCTTTAAAAGGCTTCTGGCAGCTGTATCCTTTGGAGATGTAAATCTGCTTATTTCCAAAAATATAACCAACGACAGCAGGCTCCTCTTTAGAAGAAATATTGTTGAAATTGCCAGAAACTATGCACCATTCCTCGACCTGGATAATGACCCCTACCTTGTTCTTTCTGATGGGAAACTCTACTGGTATATTGATGCTTATACAACATCAAACCAGTTCCCCTACTCCACTCCTATCAGGGGCCTGGGGAAAACCTTTAACTATATGAGAAACTCTGTTAAAATTGTCATCGATGCATACAATGGAGAAATTAATTGCTACATCTCCGATACCGCAGACCCTGTAATCCAGGCCTATTCAAAGATACTCCCCGGTATATTCAAAAGCATGGATGAGATGCCTGAATCACAGAAAGCTCATATAAGATATCCTGAAACAATTTTCAATGTTCAGAGTCATATGCTGTTGAAATATCATATGACTAATGCCAATGTCTTTTACAATAATGAAGACCTCTGGGATATCCCCAGACAGATTTACGAAAACAGTGAGGAGAAGCTTCAAAGCTATTACCTGGTGACCACGCTCCCCGGAGAAAAAAGGAGTGAATTCATTCTTATACTCCCATTCACCCCTGTAACCAGAGACAATATGATTGCCTTCCTTACAGCAAAATGCGACATGCCCGATTACGGGCAGCTGCAGCTTTACCAGCTCCCTAAAGACAAGCTCAGCTATGGGCCGATGCAGATAGAGGCACGAATCAACCAGGACCCGGATATTTCAAAGCAGCTTGCACTCTGGAACCAGCAGGGCTCACGTGTTATCAGAGGGAACATGCTGGCAATACCTATTGAAGAATCAATAATCTTTATTGAACCGCTCTATCTGCGGGCTGAAACAAGTGAGATGCCTGAACTGCAGCAGGTTATTGTTGCCTTTGCTGATCAGATAGTGATGGAAAAAGACCTCCCCACTGCACTGGAAAAAGTTTTCTACAAAGGGACTTTTACTGAAGACCGCAGGGCTGCAGCTGACAGAAATGAAACAGCCCTCTCCATGAAGGAGCTTGCAGCGAAAGCGCATACCCACTTTTCCAGGGCTGAGCAGAGCATGAGAAGCGGTGACTGGAAAAAATATGGAGAGGAGCTTGAAACACTAAGACAGATAATCAATATGATGAAAGAGACGGCCAAATAGATGAAATTCAAAAGAGCTGCCGGTATCCTGCTTCACATAACAAGCCTCCCCGGTAAATACGGGGGGGGGACTCTCGGGGAGGAGGCTTACCGGTTCATTGACACAATCTCCAAAGCCGGATTCACCTACTGGCAGATACTCCCCACCGGTCCGGTATCATCATCCATGTGCTATTCACCTTATTCTTCTGTTTCATGCTTTGCAGGAAATCCGCTGATGATTGATCCTGATGCAATTAACGGTGAAACCTGGTACAAAACCTGTAAGATAAAATTACCGGAAGTTAATGAACATTTTATAAATCTTCCGGAATTTGAAAAAAACATAACTGCTTTTCTTATGGAGGCATTCAGCAATTTTTTCAACTTCGCTGAATCACCCCATATTGCGGACTTTGAATTATTCAGAAAACAGCATGGCCATACATGGCTGGAGGATTATGCCCTTTTTCGGACTATGGCTGAAAAACTTAATTCATATAACTGGCTGGGTTGGAATCGAAAAATCGCCTTAAGAGATGAGCAGATGATGGCAAAACTTAAATCTGAAAATGAAGAGATGATAAAATTTCATATCTTCTGCCAGTATCTCTTCTTCAAACAGTGGAGCGATCTTAAAAAATACGCAAATAAGAAGAAAATAACATTAGTGGGGGATATGCCCATATACATGTCCATGAACAGCGCTGATGCATGGGCAAATATCAATATTCTCAAAATTGACACTGAAAAGCTTAAACCTGAATTCGTTGCAGGGGTGCCCCCCGATTATTTCAGTGCAACAGGCCAGCTATGGGGTAACCCCCTTTACAAATGGCGGGATAAAGATGGGTCACTCAATGAAGAAACCTACCAGTGGTGGTTAAAGAGGATAAGCATTACTGAATCAATGACAGATATTCTCAGGATTGACCATTTCAGGGCCTTTGAATCCTACTGGGCTGTTGAATACGGAGAAGAAACAGCCACAAATGGGAAATGGGAAAAGGGTCCTGGGATGGCTTTCTTTGAGAGGCTTAAAAAAGATACAGGGCACATTCCATTTATTGCTGAAGATCTGGGCATAATAACCCCGGAGGTTACTAAGCTGCGTCTGAAACTGGAACTCCCGGGGATGAAGATTCTTCAATTCGCATTTGACAATAACAATGCCAATGAATACCTGCCTCACAATATAGAGACCGGCAACTGTGTTCTCTACACAGGAACCCATGACAACAATACCAGTAATGGCTGGTTTTACGGTGATGAGATAAGTAAAGATGATCGTGAATATATTATGGAATATCTACATATGAAAGATTGGGGAGAATTCCACTGGAGACTTATCCGCGAAGCATATGCTTCAATTGCTGACCTGGTAATTATACCCGCCCAGGATATTCTCGGCTATGGTGCTGAATTCCGGATGAACACCCCAGGTACAACCGAAAACAACTGGATATGGAAACTTACAAATGAAGCAATTACAGATGAGATTGTAAAAAAACTGAGGCGTATGGCAGAGATATTCAGGAGGCTGCCGGAATCAAGATAAGGCAGCCTAGAAGTAACGGCGCAGTTACAGATTATGAAACTGCATCTCACATTAAAGAGATAATATATCCAGCTCCCTGAAGAGAACCTCCGCAGTTTCAAGAGGTTTTTCCAGGGGGAAAAGATGCCCCCCCTGCGCTGTTGTCAATCTGAGACCGTGTCTCCCGGTAAATTTTTTAAGGGTTGGAATATGCACAGCATTACTCCTCTCACCATAGACAAGTGAACCGGGAATTGGAAGAGGCCTCCGGTATGTCCCCATATTGTCGGGCATAGTGCGGAAAATTTCCACCTCTATATCCACATCATAAGATAGGCACAATCCCTGATTACAGGCTTCAATACCATGACTGATATAATCTCTGAGACAAACTGAATCGAACCCCTGAAATAATTTTTTGCTGCTAAGATAATTATTAACCTCATCCATGTGGTTCCATGAAGATTTTCTCCCACTTGACTGTCCGGCAGGGGTAATTCTGTCAGCAAGCCCTGTGAGCTTAAAAAGCTTAAACAAAGCTCCCCATATCCCTGTGACAAATGGAGGATCGAGCATAATTATTGATTTAAAAAGATCGGGCCTCTTCCATGCAGCAATAAATGTAACAAGGCTCCCAAGGGAATGGCCCACACCGATTACCGGTTCTAAAGTTTCATCTTCAAGATAAGCGATAAGTTCATCCGCCAGGCTGCTCCAGTTATTATCAACAGGGTAGCGGGGATTATGGCCAAGCCTGTCAATGGCTATTACATTGTACCTGTCTCTGAATCTGTCAAGAAGAGAGTTGTATGTTCCTCCGGGGAATCCGTTTGCATGAGCAAAGTGAAGCGTTTCATTATTCATATTTACGTACCCTGAGGAGGACTTGCCTCTATTTATGCGGATTATCTAAAGAAAATAAACTTATTCCGGCAAAGCCTCCATGTCAAGCAGGGAAAAATATTTTTTCTTTCCACTAAGAAATATTAAGGATCAATATATTGACTTAAACTCCTCATAACTATATATTACAATAAGTGATCTTATTTTTTAAAAGAGACTGCTGCTTTATCATCAATCCGCAGAATAGAATTTATAAAAAAACTACAACCAGATACCACAGGAGAAACTATAGCAATATGACAGATAAAAGAGCATCAAACCTGTTCGATGAAAAATGGCACAGTATGCCCCTTGAATCAGTATATGAGGAACTGGCAACCGACACCGGAGGGTTAAGCGAAGAGAAGGCTGAGCGACGCCTTTTAAAATACGGGAAAAATTCACTCCCTGCAAAGAAACCTCCCACAATATTTTCCATACTCCTGCATCAGATAATGAATCCTCTCATATTCATTCTAATTGCCGCAGCTGCTGCGTCTATAGCAATAGGGGAAATTACTGACGCGGTATTTATACTTATAGTAATTATTTTAAACAGCACACTGGGAGCATATCAGGAATATAATGCGGAGAAAAGCGCAGCAAGTCTTCAAAATCTTTTAAAGATTATCACAAGGGTAAGAAGAGACAACAGGGATTTTGAAATTTCTGCCGAAGAGGTGGTTCCGGGAGATATCATCTCCCTTGAATCGGGGAACAAAGTACCGGCTGATATGCGTCTTATTGAAGCGGCAAACCTCACTGTTGATGAAAGTTTTCTTACAGGGGAATCGGTTGCTGCTGAGAAAAAAACCGGCCGGCTCATGAAAGATGCTGCTGTAAGTGAACGGACCAATATGGCCTTTGCCGGATCATCAGTGACTTCAGGGCGGGGACTTGGTGTTGTAACAGGTACAGGGATGCAGACCCAGGTAGGGAAAATTGCGGAAAATGTAACACAATCTGAATCTGCAAAACCGCCCCTTGTAATGCGTATGGAGCGTTTCACCAAACAGATAAGCTTTCTTGTTCTTGCCCTGGCAGGTATTCTTGCGCTTGTGCTGAAAAACCAGGGCGTGGAAAACACGGAAATCTTTTTCTTTGTAGTTGCTCTTGCTGTTTCGGCCATTCCTGAAGGTCTCCCTGTTGCACTCACTGTTGCACTTTCAATTGCAACAAGCCGCATGTCTAAGCGCCAGGTAATTGTACGAAAACTTACTGCAGTTGAAAGTCTCGGGAGCTGCACTGTTATTGCAAGTGATAAAACAGGAACACTTACCGTAAATCAGCAGACAGTAAGACTGATTGAACTCCCCGATGGAAAGACCTTTTCCCTTACAGGAGAAGGCTACAATGGAGAAGGTGAAATCTTCAATTCGGACAAGTCTCAACCAGGTGATGATGATATTAAAAAAGTACGGCATATACTGAAACTCGCGTCCCTGACAAATGAAGGAAAGCTGGAAAAGTCAGATGATCAATGGGATTTTCATGGTGATGCCATGGATGTTGCCTTCCTTGCTGCTGCATGTAAAGCTGATCTTAAAACTGAAGAGATCAGAAAGGAGTTCCCGCTCCTGGGGAGCATCCCCTATGAATCTGAAAGAAAATTTTCCGCAGCATTTTATGATAAAAACAAAACTGCACAGATTGCTGCAAAAGGTGCTGTTGAAACAATACTGCAGCTCTGCAATACCATGGCTTCCGGAGATGGAGCTGCAGAGATTGACAGAGAAGAGATTGAAAAGAGAGCCCTTGAAATGGCTGAGCAGGGATACAGGGTTCTTGCTGTTGCAGGGGGTGAATTCCCCGGTTTTGAAGTTAAGGAAACCTATGAAAATGAGGATATTCCCGGACTCACTTTTTACGGACTCACCGGTTTTATTGATCCATTAAGGCCGGAGGCAAAGGCCGCAGTTGATAAGTGCAGCGAAGCAGGGATACAGGTTCTGATGATAACAGGGGATCACCATGCCACAGCAGCTGCAATTTCCAGGGAACTGGGAATATCCCGGGCAGGAGAAGAAGTTGTTACAGGAAAAATGCTGGAAGATGCAGGCTCCCCCGACTCTCCGGCATATGAAAAACTGGTTCTTTCAACTCACGTTTTTGCCAGGGTCTCCCCTTCACAGAAACTGGAAATTGTGGATGTTCTTATAAATTGCGGAGAGTTTGTTGCAGTTACAGGGGATGGTGTTAATGACGCGCCTGCAATGCAAAGAGCAAATATTGGTGTTGCCATGGGCTCAGGCACAGACGTGGCAAAAGAGGTAAGCAGTATGATTGTTGTGGACGATAATTTCTCTTCAATAGTATCTGGTGTAGAAGAGGGACGTTTTGCCTATGACAATGTGCGCAAGGTAATTTATCTTCTTATTTCAACAGGGACGGCTGAGGTCACACTTTTTGTAGCATCAATTATGGCCGGTCTCCCTCTCCCTCTTCTTGCAGTACAGCTGCTCTGGCTTAACCTTGTAACAAACGGCATACAGGATGTGGCCCTTGCATTTGAAGGTGGTGAACCTGGAGCAATGAAGAAAAAGCCCCGTAAAACTGATGAAAGAATATTTAACGGCCAGATGATTCAGCAGACACTTGTATCCGGTTTCGGCATGGGCCTTATTGCCTTTGCATTCTGGCATTACCTGATAAATATTGAACTGATGGATGAAACACACGCAAGAAATATTATTCTGCTCCTCATGGTGTTTATGCAGAACGTGCATGCCTTCAGCTGCAGATCGGAAACTGTATCAGCTTTCAAAGTACCTCTTAAGAGGAATGTTATTCTTGTTTTTGGAGTACTTGCGGCCCAGGGGATACATATTCTTTCAATGCAGATACCATTTATGCAGAATGTGCTTAGAATTGAACCTATTACACCTTTTGAATGGGTAGAGGTGCTTATCCTCGCAATACCGCTGCTCATTATAATGGAGATATTTAAGTTTATCAAAAACCGGGTCAGCAGCGATGAAACTGTAAATGTCTAGATAATGCAGCATTATCATCTGCAGTACTGCAATTGAATCCATTCAGAGCAGGGAGGGGGTCACCCCCCTCCCCTTGTTATTATTGAAAATATTCTATTCCCAATTGCGCCATAAAGCATAAACTGTGAAGTGGCTGAACGATCACCGCAGATATTCATCAATGAAGTTTGTCACAACCAGCAACATCGATATATTATTCTCAAAAACTAAAGAACCAGAAAGCCGCCAAAAACCCAACCCCTTTTACCATCCCATTCAACCTGATACCATGGGGCTGTCTTTTCTCCGATTTTCTCTTCACCATCACCTTTTTTGAATATTTTAACTGTACTGCCGTTTGGAATAATTACAATAGATTTACCCGATACCCCCGGCTGCTCCCTCATTGTAAGCCCTTTATCTGCAGCCACTTTAGCCTCCTGAAGGACATCACCTTTTTGGTCATCAGCTTTATCTTCAGCTGCATCAGATGACTGATGATCTGAATACTCAGTAAGAACGGAATCTGCCATTTCAGCAAACATGCCGCCGGAATTAGAAATATCCGTAAGAACTGCCAGAGCCCTGGATATCTGATCCTGCTTTGAAGCACGATTATTAAGAACAGCAATCGACTCTTCATAATTTTTCGCTTCTCTGATTTTTGTTTCTTCTTCAGTAAAACCGCCATTAACCCACTGCTGAGTAATCCACTTTCCATCAATCTGACCCGCATAGATCTGCACCCATCCATCCATCTCCTGTGTTACAAATCCAATAGTGCCGCGCGGTATTATTGCAAAGACTCTGCTGGAAATATTATTTCTCACATAGGCTTTTGTATCCTCAACAAAAACGACAGGTTTATCAGCAAGATGCCGCATATTTATATAAAAAATATTCCCGTCAGAAAGCTTTACTTTTGCTACTTCGGTTTCTTTACCCTTTATCTGCACCTTAAGTGTTTCAAGAAGTATAACCGGCTCGGTTTTAGAAAGATTGGAACCCCATGTGGAAAGACCTTCATCTTTAAAAACTGAAACATTTAACCTGGCATGTTTGATTGGACCCTCATCCGTAGGTAATCCATTACTCCCCTGATCCTTGCAGGCAACAATAGCTGAAACTGCAAGTGCCAGAATTATTGATATAACTGATTTCTTCATTAAATTGCTCCTTTTGTCGTATATTAATCTATGAATATGCATTTAAGTCCTACTAAAACAATATCAATTACGGGACATCATATATCCGCATTAATAAAGAAGATCTGATTCATAGATTTTTAATTGAAGTGACGTAGATTTAATATTAAAGATAAAATAATATCATGTCAACTTTAATTACAGAAAAACCTTATAAAGGCGAATCCCCGCAGCAAATGGGGTCAGAGCCCTTTAAGTAAAGAAAGAACTCGCGGGGTCAGAGCCTACTATTTCAGGCTCTGACCCCACCAATCAATAATCCTCAAGCGGCTCATTTGCCATATTAAGATTAATATGACAATATCCCCCCGGATTTTTAGCCAGATATTCCTGGTGATACTCCTCACCCTTGTAAAAAACTTTAAATTCAGAAATTTCAGTGACAATTTTCTTATATTTACCTGAATCTGTAAGTTTTTTCACCACTTCATCAATTACACTCTTCTGATCTATGCTATTATAAAAAGCTGCAGACCTGTACTGTGTACCCACATCATTACCCTGCCTGTTTAAGGATGAAGGATCATGAATCCGGAAAAAATGCCTCGCCAGAGTCCGGTAATCAACAGTTGCAGGATCAAAATATATAAGAACAGATTCAGTATGATTCGTTTTACCTGTTATGGTTTCCTCATATGTGGGATAGGGAGTTTTACCCCCTGAATAGCCGGACATAACTTCTTTTACACCTTTTATTTTAGAGAAATAAGCCTCAACGCCCCAGAAGCAGCCTGCAGCAAAGACAGCATAATCCCACCCTCTTTTTGAAGCATATGCCTCCGGGAAAAGATACATAAGCTCACCATACCCTTCTTTCTCCATCTCTTCAGCAGGGATAAATTTAAGTGATGCTGAATTAATACAGTATCTTAAACCAGTAGAAGCAGGACCATCCTTAAAAAGGTGTCCCAGATGGGAATCTGCAGAATTACTCCTTACCTCAACTCTTTCCATGCCGAAACTTCTATCCTTAACATATTTTGTCCCTCTTCTTGCCAGAGGGATTGTAAAGCTTGGCCAACCGGTACCTGAATCAAACTTTTCTGTTGAGCTGAAAAGGGGTTCACCGGAAACAATATCTACGTAAATTCCGGGCTTTTTGTTATCCCAGTATTCATTCCTGAAAGCAGGCTCTGTCCCGTTTTCCCGGACAACCCTGTATTGCTCAGGAGTCAGTTTTTCTCTAAGTTCCTGCTCTGTATACAAATCTGATTTTACATTATCCTGTTCAATTGATGTCATTTTATCCTCCCCGCCTTTTGTCCCGCTGCAGGACATGAGTAATATTAGTAATAATAGTGTATATTTTTTCATATTATCCTGACTTTAATTCTAATTTTTTAATCCAATTAAATTCAATCAATTCAATCAAGTCTCTGACTCTTATTATATATATGTTTGAATAAACATTATTTGTTACGATTATTATTAACTAAATTGCAGTAATAAACTTCAGAACAAAGGGGAACCGGGGTCAGAGCCCTTTCCCTTCCTGTTCCTCTGTCATTCCGGCAATTGATAGGGGTCAGAGCCTTATTCAAAAAAATTCTTCTTCCCGCAAAAAAATTCAAAAAAATAACACGTATTTTCGTTTATATAATAAACACGTTTTTTACAGGAGGGATTATCATGCCCAGAAAATTAAGAAATATTGCACAGGGGAAAACGCATCACTGCTTTACACGATGCCATGGGAAAAAAGACCTCCTCAAAAGCAGTTTCTGCAGACGATACTTTATTGAAGCAATTAAAAAATGCCAGGAGAAATATGAATTTGACCTTATTGCAGCAGAACCCGTGGGGAATCATATACATCTTGTTATTCAGACATTTGATGACCAGGAAAATATTTCCCGGATAATGCAATATATAAAAGCACGTATTGCAGAAATGTATAACAGATCAACAGGATCAAGCGGCAGTTTCTGGAATGAACGTTTCGGTTCAACTGTAATTGAGGAATCTGAAAATCCGGAGCAATACCTTTTATGGCTGCTATGGTATATCGGATATAATCCTGTGAGAAAGGGGTTATCATCAGACCCGAGAAAAAACTATATTGGCTTCATAAATGTTTACCTGCAGGAAAATATTGAACTTGAAATAAAACTAACAAGGCATAAATATTTCCTGCAGTTAGGGGATGATTTTCGAGCATGCGCGGAGAATTTCCTGAAATATGAAGACGCTTATTTAAAGCGGATTGCTCTATATGCGTAAGTGAAGTCCAGGGTCAGAGCCCTTTATAAAAAATTCACCCGGGATTATACTCTTCAACAAAATCCCTGATAAATTCCCGAATTTCACTCCTTCCCTTATCAGGAACAGCAGTCCGAATCGCTTCTATAAGCTCCCTGTACCGGTTTTCAGTAAAAGCAGTACTGTCCTTTTTCACAAGGAAGATACTGCTGTTCCCTGTCGGCAGAATATCCGCATCTTTATAATAAAGCTCTTCATAAAGCTTTTCACCGGGACGGAGACCTGTATATTCAATCTTTATATCCGCTCCAGGGGTCAGACCCCGAAGAGAAATCATCTTCTCTGCAATTTCAGAAATCCTGTACTGCTCCCCCATATTCAGGACAAAAACCTCTCCCTCACCTGATATGGCCGAGGAATTCAGCACAAGGAGTGATGCCTCAGGTATACTCATAAAATATCTTGTAACATCCGGATGTGTTACCGTTACAGGTCCGCCACGATCTATCTGTTCATTAAAAAGGGGGATTACCGAACCCCTGCTGCCGAGAACATTGCCAAACCTTACAATAGCAGTATTCAGCCCCTTTATGTTTCTGTAATAACCTGTGACAAGCTCTGCAAGCCTTTTGGATGCACCCATAATACTGGATGGCCGGACCGCCTTATCAGTAGAAATAAAAACAAATTTCTCCACTCCCTGCTCCAGGGAAGCTCTCAAAACATTATCGCAGCCAAGCACATTATTCTGCAATGCCTCAGCCTCATTAAACTCCATCAGAGGCACATGCTTATGAGCAGCAGCATGAAAAACAATATCAGGGGTTTCCTGCTGAAAAATTTTTTCAAGAAGCCTGTAATCTTTAACATCAGCTATCCTGTAAACAATCTCAGGGAAAGCCCCTCCCATTGTTTTAGCATAACCCGCCATAATCAGGGAAAGATTGTAGATAGAATTTTCACCCCGGCCCAGGGCAATTATTTTTTTTACCCTGAACTTTAAAAGCTGCCTGCATAATTCCGAACCGATACTCCCGCCAGCCCCTGTAATGAGTACCTTTTTACCTGCGAAAAAGTTTTCCATTAATTTCATATCAATGGAAAACTGATCCCTTTCAAGGATATCTGAGCAGTCAAACTCTTTAAGTGAAGGGAAAATCGGCACAGAGTCGAAAAACTTCTCAGCGGATGGTACGATATAGAGATTAATTCCTGCATTAAAAGACATGACAGAATAAACAATTTCATTGATAAAAGCAGGGCTCGCAGAGGGGACTGCCACAATTACATCAGTAACAGCCATATCTGAACAGAAATCACTGATACCAGAAAGGGGACCTAAAACAGGCACACCTTCAATTGAAGATCCGATTTTATGCTCATCATCATCAGCAAAACCGGCAATTCTCCCTTCAAAGCCCCTCTGCTTCAGCTCGCGCAAAAGAGCAATTCCGGCTTCACCAGCACCTGCAATAAGAATTTTATTAAAAGTTTTCATTAACACCCGCTAATTTCCGCTATAGAGGAATAATACTTTTAAAACAGGAAGATATGCTCTGACCCATTCCAGACCGGACTATGCTCTGACCCCCAGGTCATATCCGCAATTCCCGCACCTGCCCTCTTTTAAATCCTTAATCACTGTGTGATAGCCGCTTCTGCTGATTACAGTATTGCTGCATCCGGGACAAACAGTATCACTCCCTGTACTTATGCTATGCAGATTCCCGGTATATACAAAATCGAGAATTCCGGAGGCAGCTTCATATACATCCAGCATAAATTCCACATTAGTGGCAGGCTCATTATACTTGTAGGAGGGATGATACCTGGATATATGCCAGGGTATTCTCTTATCAACAGAGGCAATAAACTCCGCAGTATCCATCATTTCAGAAAAGTTATCGTTCAAACCTGTAACAATAAGGGTTGTAACCTCAACCAGACAGCCATTTTCGTGAGCAATCCTTATGCTTTCCTTAACAGGTTCGAGTCCACCTTTATGTATTTTTTTATAATTACTTTCATCATAGCATTTTAAATCAATATTCATGGCATCTATTAAAGGGAGGATCTTTAGCAGCGGTTTCTCATTAATAAAACCATTTGTGACCATAACATTTTTTATCCCTCTTTCCTGTGCCAGGGACGAGGTATCATAGACATATTCATACCATACAACAGGCTCAGAGTATGTATATGCAATGGCGGATGAATTATTATCAACAGCAATAGCAATAATCTCTTCAGGTTTTCTGTAAGATGAAGATGCGGAATTATTCTGGGAAATAGACCAGTTCTGACAATAGGGACATTTCAGATTACACCCCATAGTGCCTATAGAAAGAATCTGAGATCCGGGATAAAAATGATAGAGGGGTTTTTTCTCTATTGGATCCATGGCCAGGGATGTGATCCGGCCATAATTTTCAGAATATAAAATTCCGCCCCTATTACTTCTTATACCGCAAATTCCTGTTTTATCATCAGAGATAAGACAGTTATGAGGGCAGAGGGAACACCTGAGAGCAGAACCCTCCGCTGTATAAAAAGAAGCTTCTTTTAACTGCATGACTCATTCAACTCAGGCAGTTTTTTCTCCGCCTTCAGTCTCATCATCACCCTTTTTCCCCCGTTTTTCATAGGGTTTAATCATTTCACACTTACCCTCAAAAACCACACCATCGGAAATCACAAGTTTCTTTGTTCTGATATTGCCGTAGAGCTTCCCATTAGTGTGAATTTCCAGTCTGGAAACAGCTTCCACATTGCCGTAAACCGTGCCTTTGATAATCACTGTATCAGCCTTGATATTTGCCTTAACAACAGCCTCTTCGCCAATCACAAGGTAACCGCCGGATGAAATTTCTCCATCAAATTTCCCATTAATCTGAAGAGACTTTTTAAAAATAAGATCTCCTGAAAATTCCGTGTTCTTATTAAATACTGTAGAGATCATCCCTATATCATAAACAGGGTTTTTATTAACCTGAATTATCTTTTTTGCCATTTTCCCGTTTCCTTTATACAATATTTTCTATATATCATCTGTGGATGCAGCATTTTACGGTTAAATCAATCAAGCCGTTACCATTACAGCCATAACGGGGATCTCATAAATCCGGGATTACTTGGTTGTCATTGTAAAAACCCCGTCCCACTCTTCAGGCGGAGGTGTTTCTCTATAATTCTGAGCCCTTTCAAGATACAGCTCTGATGGCCCGTCAGCAGGATCGATCTTAAGCGCTTCCTCAAAATTCACTATAGCCTCATCCCACTTACGCTGTTTGTACGCAGCAAGACCAAGATTATAAAATTTCAGGAGTTGCTCCTTCTCTTTTGTTATCATAAACATCACCCGCCTTTAAAAAAATCGGAAAATCCCGTGAAAGAGCAGATTGTAAAACATTAAAACCTATCCAGTGTTAATTCATTAACCTTTATCTGGAATAAAATGCTCTAATATTGAGGCTGTCCAAAAAGTAATTTCCTTGTCATACCGGCTGTAGCGTAGCGTAATGCCGGTATCTCTTAGGCCTGATTTAATCAGGAGATTCCGGTATTTGCAATAATTGAAGTTGCAAAACCGGAATGACAAATCCCCGAAAATCTGACTTTTGAGACAGCCCCGATATTAAAAACATCATTATTGCACTAAAAAATATCTTAAGGAATAATTACTGAAACTTATCAGTAACTTCTATTGACTATAAATGATATTATATCTTTTATACAGCTATTATACACAGACTCAGGGAAATGATCAAGCCGCTTTCTTGCCTCTTCAGCATATTCGGCAGCCTTATCAAAAGAATATTTTAAGGCACCTGAATCACTTACCATTTTTTTAACTTCAGGCCATAAAGATTCGTCAGGATTCCGGGCAAAATTTTTAACCCGCTCCCTCTCCTCTATACTGCATTTATTCAACAGATAAATAAAGGGGAGAGTAATTTTACCATCCTTAAAATCATTCCCCGCATCTTTTCCGGTAACAGCACTGTCACTGAAATCAAGGGTATCATCAACAATCTGAAAAGCATAACCCAGCTCAAGTCCAAGCATATAAAGTTCGTTGCACTCCGCATCGCTGCAGCCCCCCTTTACACCCCCCATAAATGAGCTTGTTGCCATGAGTCTGCCTGTTTTCCGTTCTATGATTTTATAATAATGTTCTTCAGAAATTTTATCAATATTGGAATATTCTATCTGGTAAAGCTCACCCTTAACCATTTCAGTTGTGGAATCGGATATGGAATTTAAAATACGTTTGTCCCCATCCTTTACAGCAATATTCACTGCCAGGGCATAAAGATAATCACCTGCAAGAACAGCTATCTTATCGCCGTATTTCCCCGGTACAGAAATATCCCCTCTCCTGAGAAAGGATTTATCAATAATATCATCGTGTACCAATGAGGCAGCGTGTATTATTTCTACAGCTGCAGCCAGATTAATAGCTTCAGGATTGATACTCCCCCTTAATCCTGAAGCAAGGAGAACAAGGGAAGCCCTGATCTTTTTCCCCCCCTTTGCAAAGAGATGCATTGAGCTGTTGTCAATAAGGGCAACACCGGTTTCGATATGAGACCTGATGCTCCTATCCACACTCTCAAGCTCTGCTGCCAGTGGGGCCAGAATTTTTTTTATATTATCACTCATGCTCTTAATCAATCAAATGTTGACATGCACTCCCGTCTCGATTCAAAAATCTCAAAAACCTTATCAAGCATTGTTGTCTGAAAAAGTTTAATAAGATTATCACTGGCAATAATCAGTTTAATATCACCATCCTTGTCCTTGATTTTACGCTTTATTGCGACAAGAACCCCCAGGGCTGAACTGCATATATGCTTAACATCAATCATATCAATACAGATTTTCACCCTGTCATCATCCAGGCACTCATTGAGGATGGCCTCAAGCTCCTCAGATTCATTCTGATCTATACGTCCGTCAAGAACTATCATCTCGTAGCTGTCATAAGAATTTCTTTCCATTTTAAGCTCCACATATTTTATAAAAACGTATTATATTCTCCGGCCCGGAACATCTGCCTGAGGCATTTTTCTATCTGATTATTACATATTATCCGGTCTTCTCATGTCTGAACGCACCACTGCGAATGTGAAAACCTTCTTTGCTCCTCCGGCAATTAAACATCTGGAGCATTCATTTAAAGTAGCCCCTGTTGTAAAAACATCATCAACAACCAGAACATTCTTATCAATTATTCTACTATTTTCGATTATTTCATACCTGTCAATAACATTTATAAACCTTTCAGTATAATTGAGATCCCTCTGAACCAGAGAATTATCCTTCTCCCGCAGAAGCGGCTGATACAATTTCCCCAGGCTCTTTGCTATCCCCTCTGCAATAATTGCTGACTGATTATACCCTCTGGCTCTCTCTTTTTTCTTCACCATGGGTACTGATGTAATAAAATCGACCTGATCTGCAATTTCCCCTATTCTCTCCGCTGCAGGGGGTATGATTGCCCTGGAAACACCTCTAATCCCTTTAAACTTCAGGGCATGAATCATATTCAAAGCAGCACCCTTGTATTCAAAAAGTATAATATTTCTCTCCGGATAAAACTCCCTGTCAGAACATATTGTACAGACCCCTTCCTGCATAATTCCGCTGCAGCAGGAGCAGCCATCATGGATAAACCGCAGCTCACTGGCACACCCCCGGCAGATACCATTATCTGATGAAAGAACCGGATCACCGCATGAAACACAGTGAACCGGGAAAATAATATCTGCAATAAATGAAAGATTCAAGCCCTACCCCCTGTATTTAGTGGGATCCGCCACACCTGCGTCTATAAAACCGTTATGACGGAGTATACAGCTATCGCAGCTGCCGCATGAATAACCCTCTGGTGAGGGATCGTAACAACTATGTGTAAGGGAGTAATCCATGCCGAGACGAACCCCTTCTCTTATTATTTCCGGCTTAGTCATATCCAGAATGGGAGTATGGATATTAAATCCGTTCCCTTCAACCCCGGCTTTAGTTCCTATATCAGCCATCTTCTTAAAAGTCTTAAAAAACTCCCCCCTGCAGTCAGGATACCCGCTGTAATCAACAGCATTGGCACCGATAAATATATCAGATGCACCTGAAGATTCAGCATAAGCAAGGGCATAGGAGAGAAAAATTATATTCCTGGCAGGAACATATGTCTCGGGGATATCACTTGTATCAATACCCCTGTTTTTCGGCACATCAATACCGGATGCTTTCGTAAGTGCTGAGCGGAAAATCTCAGTTGGTATTTCCACCTTCACATGATTCTCAATTTTAAAAAACGAAACAAGCCTTTCGGCATATTTAATTTCAATATCATGCCTCTGCCCGTAAAAAAAAGTCAGAGCTGACAGATTAAAGCCCATATCTATTGCTATAGCCGCAGTTGTGGCAGAATCGAGTCCGCCGCTTAATAATATTACACCTTTTTTTAACATCATATCCTCTTCTCATAATCGAATATTAATATTTCCATAGTCAATCCACCTGCAAAAAAATCCAGGTTCCACTCACTCTCACATTCAAAGGAGAGAGATTAAAAACAGATTTCTATTCTCTTTTAGTCAATTATTAAAAATGAAAGCCCCTATAATATAATACGATATTAAAGCTCTTTTTTTTGATTTTTTTTTCTTCTTTGAAAAAACTTCCTCAAAGCTGTTAATAATTATTTTGATTGACTCACAGGCATTGCTATAGATAAATATCTATATAAGTTAATATCTGGAGCCTGATAATGATAGATACAAAAATGCTTGAAATTCTTGCATGCCCTGCCTGTAAAGGTGACGTTGAATATAATATGCGCGACGAAAAAATAATATGCCTGGGATGCGGCTTAAAATACCCGGTCAAAGATGGAATACCGGTAATGCTTGTAGATGAGGCAGAAAAGCCTGCGTAAAATTTCAATCCTTTTCCCTTAAACAGAGCAATCGTAATTGACAGAATAATCAAAATTAAAAGAGTATATTTCCCCTGATACCTTTATGCGGGTAAATAAATCACTGCAGAAATGACAGGATACTCTAATAAGAGATAAGTTAATACTACTTTATAAATCAAGAAGGTTAGAAAATGCGCAAATCACAAAACCCCCTTATTAAATTCACCGGATATGTATTAATAGGATTTTTTCTCCTCATAATAATCCTCTCCTTTGGTATGCCCGATTTAGGCTTAAACTGCGGCGGCCTTGATCAGGGGACTGTTGCTGTTGTTAACGGTAAAAAAGTCCATACCCTGGATTACCTGAGATACAGAGACACAAAATTCAGCCAGTTTAAAAATCAGAAAATGGACAGCTATATTCTGGATAATTATATAATGGAAATAATGCTTCTTCAGGAAGCTGAAAAACTGGGAATAGATATTACAGAAGACCGAATAACCAGGTATATTTTAAATTCACCCGATTTTAAAAATCCGGGAACCGGAGAATATGACCCTCAAATTTTCCAGATGATACTCAACAGCAACAGAATGAACTTTGACGAATTCAAAAGGCTTATAACAAGAGACATGACGCTTTCAGACTTCCGGTTCCTTGTATCCACAGGGGCTGCTGTAGCTTCTGAAGACATAAAAGCAAAAAATATTGCTGAAAACAGCAGAATCCGCATAAAGTACGCCCATCTCCCTGCAGAAAGCATAAAGCTGAGTTACCAGGGAGACCTTGCAGTAACAGATGCAGAGATTGATGAAGAGATAAAAAATCAGAGCGTAAAAATAAGTGACCCGGAAACAGACAGGGCCAGAATAAAAAAAGAAATTGAGGAAAGGAAACTTCTTGAAGTGCGTGAAAAAATCGCCTCCTCTATAAACAAGGCAGTCGAAGGTGGAGCCTCTTTCAATACTGCTGCTTCAATGCTTCGGGGAAAGATCTATACCAGTGAAACCTTTAAATTAGGTGAAAAGATTAAACCTGCTGCAGGCAGTAACGGCGCAGTACAGGCGATCGAAAATTCACAGATTTTTATAAGCAAAATTATGGGAATGCCGCTTAATTCATCTTCACCGGTAATTTCAAGCCATACCGGCCTCTATATTTTCACTCCGGTAGAAAGATTTGTTCCTTCAATAAATCCTGATGAAGAAACAGTCGAAAAAGTTAAAAACAGTCTTGCATACGCTTCAATTAACATGATTACAAGAAACATTGTAAGAACATTAAGTGAAAAATCTAAAGTTATAAAAAATTTAAAAACTGATTGAACTATTCAGAGGATGAATATATAATAAACATATCTAAACATAAGGAGCTTCAATAGTATGAGCATAAATGCAGAATACATAAATCCTTTTCTTGAAGCCGCAAGCGTTGTTTTTAAGTCTATTTTAAATGTAGACCTCAGAAGAGGGAAGCTTGTAATTAAGGAAAACTCTATCCCTTCAATGGATGTGGCAATTATCATAGGTATAACCGGCGGGATAACCGGAGAAGTTGTCTACAGTATGAGTTACCCAATGGTGCACAAAATAGCAGAGGTACTTGCACCCGGGCTTTCAGAAGAACAGATGCAGAATGAATACAAGGATATAGTTGGTGAACTCGCCAATATGATAACGGGTAATGCAATGAATCTTTTTGCAACAACCGGGAAGGTTATAGATATTACCACACCTACAGTAATAGAAGGGAAAGAGTTTAAAATAACCATGATCAAGCAGACTACACTGGGTATATCACTTTACAGCCCCATGGGTCAGCTGGAAATGAATATAGCCCTTAAATAAACCTGCAGATTAATATTTATCTTATATAAAAATAGAGGTACGTATATACGTACCTCTATTTTTATCTGTTCAGAGTAAAATTACTTTTTTTCACAATCACTATAGCATTTTGACTTTGCCGATTCACATCTGGTTATAACAGATTCGATGCGGCAGTACAGCTTTCCTCATCAATGATGTAATCGCCAAAAACTGATGGAGCCTCTTTCTGCAGAATTTTAAGCATCTGCATACATACCCTTCTTATCTCCCATTGAGCGGCTCTTTCAAGCCTCAGGTTAAAAACAGTCCTCAGCTCTCTAAAATTAGCTGAAAATACAATCTGGCTTTCAAGGGCATTGGGGAGAATAAACCTGGCATTCTCTTTCTTTATATTCATTTCCCGCAGCTTAATATATGTCTCCCTTGTATTCTCCATAAATTCCCTGTATAAAGAGAGTGCCTCCTCATCTGCTGCAATGTCAGGGGGAACAATAAAGTTGAATTCTGCTTCATCTACATATCTCTGGGACTGCTGGGAGAAACTGGCCAGCCTGTGCCGTACCAGCTGATGAGTAAAAGCCCTTGATGCCCCAAGTATACGAAATGAAGCAGAAGCATGCTCAAGTATCGAATGATGCCCTCTTCTTATAGCGCTCCGTATAAAGTTTTTTTCACTCTCATCAGTCATTTTTGATATAGACAGATAACAGGTGCGCCCCGCCTCTTCAATAAGCTTCTCCCCCTCCGGAGTTACAGCAAGGAGACTTACCTCTGGGTTATAAATTTCCATAATTACCTCTAAAAAATTAAATTTTCATTCCTGCGAAGCCGAGAAATGCCAGTGCCAGAAGTCCTGCAGTTATAAAAGTGATAGGGAGACCCTTAAGATTTTCCGGAATATCTGCAAGCTCCAGTCTTTCACGTATTCCTGCCATAAGGAGAAGGGCAAGCGTAAAACCGGTACCAGCGCCAAAACCCTGAATAACAGATTTTACAAGACCGAAATCAGATGTTATAAATCCTGAATTTATATTAAGTACTGCAACACCAAGTACAGCGCAATTGGTGGTTATAAGGGGGAGAAATATACCCAGAGTCTGGTAAAGCGCAGGTGAAACCTTTTCTATAACCATCTCAACAAACTGAACCAGTGACGCAATAATAATAATAAATGATATAGTACGCAGATAAATAATATCATACGGGAAAAGGACATACCTGTAAAGAAGAAATGTAAAGAATGACGCAATTGTCATAACAAAAATTACTGCCAGACCCATGCCGAAGGCTGAATCGAGTTTTTTTGATACTCCTAAAAACGGACACAACCCGAGCATCTGAGAAAGGACATAGTTATTGATAAAAATAGTTCCAACAAGAATGGCTATTACAACTTTAATTTCCACGCCCTACCCCTTTTTCCTTGAATTTATTACATTCATTCCCCAGAGCATAAGACCAAGAGTAATAAAGGCGCCTGGAGCTAAAATCATCGCAGATGAAGGCTCCATACCCTGAATAAAAGTATAACCGAAAATTGTATTAGCGCCCAGTAATTCTCTGAAAAAAGCAAGAACAGTAAGAGTAAGGCCGAAACCGAGTCCCATGCCAAGAGCATCAGCTGCCGATGCTCTGACCCCGTTCTTTGATGCGAACTCCTCAGCCCTCCCGAGGATCATGCAGTTAACAACAATTAGAGGAATAAAAATTCCCAGCGCCTTATAAACAGCAGGCTGGAAAGCGTGGAGAGATAGTTCTACAATAGTAACATATGTTGCCACAATAGTTATATATACAGGTATGCGGACATGGGATGGGATAAAACCCTTAATCAGTGATACCAATATGTTTGAACCCATGAGAACAAAAGTTGTTGCAAGTGTCATCCAGAGGGCATTTGAAATCGAAGTGGTTACAGCAAGAGCCGGACACATACCCAGGCTCAGCACCAGGATAGGATTTCTTTCCCATAGCCCTTTTTTAAACTCATTAAAAAGGTTCATATTCACTTATCTCCGCCTTCGGTAACCATTTTTGCTTTTCTCAGTTTTATTAAACCCTCTTTGAGGCTTCCGGTAATAGCCTTTGTTGTAATTGTTGCCCCTGTAATTGATGTTACAGCATTTTCCCGGAGAAGATCCTCTCTCATATCACTAATCCAGGTTCCATGCTTTACAATCTTTATTTTTTTATTCAGATCAATACCCTTAAACTGGTCCTGAAACCAGGGATCAGTTATCTTTTCACCGCCGTAGGATCGTCCCAGAATAACACCCCAGATAGTTTCGCTGGTTGATCTCTCGTTGACCCTGTCCCCGAGTCCGGGAGTCTCGGACTGCTGCACAATTGAAATGCCCAGAACAATATTATTCTCATCAACCCCTACCATTGACCTGATATCACCGCTATAACCGCGATTTACAGAAATGAAAGCATAACCCTGTACAGCCTCTCCATTTATAAACTTCTCACCTGTCCAGTATTTGAAGTTTTCACCATTTTCCAGCTCAACAACCAGGGGTTCACTAATTTCAAAGCCTGGCAAAACCAGCATAAGGGCACTCTGCTCTTTATCACTCTCCTGCTGAAGAATAAGGGGATATGTAACCCCCCTTACAAATGATAAGAGAAGTGATGAACAGAAGGCCACCGCAGCAAGCACAAGTGCAGGTTTTATTATATTTTTAACCAATGATAATACCTATAATCTCTCTTTTCTAACACCAAAAGCTTCAGGCTTGGTAAACCTGTCAATTAAAGGGACTGTTGCATTCATAAGCAGAATTGCATAGGAGACACCCTCCGGATATCCGCCCAATACCCTTATAGTAAATGTTAAAAGACCGCACCCCATGCCGAAAAGAATCATCCCCCTTGCAGAAACAGGGGAGGTAACCATATCTGTGGCCATAAAAAAAGCCCCCAGAAAAATTCCCCCGGAAAGTATATGCACAAGAACAACAAATTCAGGGTATGGGGATCCGATCAGATAATAGTAAAGATATGAAACAAAAGCAATAGTTCCTATAAAAGAGACAGGTATATGCCAGGTGATTACCCTGCGCCACATTAGAAAAATTCCTCCAATCAGAATAAGGAGAGCTGATGTTTCACCTATGCACCCGCCGATATTCCCGATAAATAATGATTCCAGAATGTTACTGGAGAGGAGGTAATCAAAAAGGCTGTCTATTGTAATATTATACTCCAGGGTAAGCCTGCTGCTCTCTTTTAAAGCAGTTAAAGGCGTAGCCTGTGTAATGATATCGATGACCTCCTGAGGAATAACACCTTTACTTGTAAGCTTTTCAGCCATAATATTCCCGGTGGGGAACCTGTGCCAGTGTGTCGTCATGTAAACAGGCCAGGATGCCATCATAAAAGCCCTCCCTGCAAGTGCAGGGTTGAAAATATTAAAACCGATACCCCCGAAAAGCTGCTTAACAATAATTATTGCAAATGCCGACCCTAAAGCAACCATCCAGGCTGGAGCCTGAGGCGGCACGTTCATTGCAACCAGTAAACCGGTAATAACTGCTGACCCGTCAAAAATTTTCACAGGCCTCTTCATTAAAACCTGGAAGATATATTCAGACAGAACTGCAGCAAAAATCGATACTGCAATTATTAAAGCAGCATTTGTGCCGAAAATATAAACAGCATATAGAGTGTTGGGCAGTAATGCGAGAACAACTGTCCACATTATTTTATTAATTCTATCCCCGTCTTTTATATGAGGGGCTGATGAAAGCACAAGCAAAGAGGAATCTTTACTTCCGGACATAAATACACCACACACCTTTTATTTTTGCTGAGCCAGTCTTTCCTGGGCTATTTTTATAAAATGGCTTAAGGGCCTCTTCGAAGGACAGACGTAGGAACAGCTGCTGCACATGATACAGGTATTAACGTGAAGTTTCCGTGCAAAATCAAATCTCTCTTTTTCAACTGCTGCAGCTATATCACATGGAAGAAGACCCACAGGACAGGCTGTAACACATCTGCCGCATCTTATACATGGATCAAAGTCACCCTGACTAACTTCATCTTCAGAAAGAAAAAGAACACCTGAAGTACCCTTTACTACAGGTATATCCATTGTATGAACAGCAAGACCGCACATAGGCCCGCCAATAATAATCTTTGCAGGTGTACCGGTAAGCCCGCCGCACTCTTCTACAATTACAGATATTTTAGTCCCCAGCCTCACCTTATAATTACCGGGGTTTTTTATAATTTTACCTGAAACAGTTATAAATCTTTCAATAAGAGGCTTATCAAAAACAACCGCTTCCCTGATAGCATATATTGTACCTGCATTCTGCACTGCTACACCCACATCCATTGGAAGTCCTCTTGAAGGGACTACTTTTTTGAGAATAGAATATATCAGCTGTTTTTCTGCTCCCTGCGGATACCTGGTCTTCAGTTTTCTTACAGAAATATCCATACCGTAGGATTCTTTTTTTATACTTTTATTTAAAGCATTTATCGCTTCTTTTTTGTTATCCTCAACACCAATTATACCCCTTTTAATACCGAGTATTTTCAAAGCTATTGCAGTACCTTCAACTACCTCATCCGGATATGTTCTCATGAGCATATCATCTGCAGTAAGGTATGGTTCGCACTCAGCCCCGTTTACCAACAGGGTATCCACCTTCATTTCGGGTGGAGGAGCGAGTTTAATGCTTGTGGGAAATGCAGCTCCGCCAAGACCTACAATGCCTGCATCGCGAACCTTGCCAAGAAGCACCTTCCCGTCAATATTCTGCCACTCTACAGGAGAATACATAAGGCCTGTACGCTCAAATGAACCTTCAGCTTCAATCACAATTGTGGTCTGCCTGCTGTAAACAGTTAATGACTCCATAATATCAATTACCCTGCCGGGAATCGAAGCATGGACATTAGCGCTGACAAAACCTGCAGCCTCGCCAATAAGCTGTCCTTCACGGACAAAATCACCTTTCTGCACCACCGGTTTTGCAGGCACACCAATATGCTGCTGCATTGGTATGCAGCAGATCTGTGGAACAGGAAAGTTTTCTAAAGGCTTATCAGCTGTAAAGGATTTTCTCTCGGGGGGATGAATCCCCCCCCTGAAGGTATTGAACACTTTATATTTCCTTGGTGGAATAGATCTCGTCTTTTATTGGAAGTTCTTTTCTAAGATTCTTTATGTAAGGAAAAAGCTCACCAGCTTCCTCATAGTATTCACAATCGTCCATAATTCGTCTGGCAACTGTAAAATACTTATATAATTTTTCCTCGCCGGATCGCTTAGACCACTGTTTTTTCAAACACTTTACTCTCAGCACGTATCTATCCGGTTCAGATTCATACTGCCTTATTACGATACACTGATGACAATTTGAGCAGAAAATTTTCTCTTTGGACATGAAATACTCCTGTGGAATTTAGATAATTGGCTTATGCTGAATAACCATTTTAGCAGTTATTAATTAAACATTTTAAACAAATAATTTAAATCTAAACAATACTTTTTGAGAAGACAGAAAAGCTGATTTAAAGAATAAAGATTCACTTATAAAATCAGTCATCTTTTTTTGCAATTCTTTATTATTCGGTAGCAATAGAATTTTGTGGGTTAAATTTGTCATTCCGGCCGAAGTGATTACGTAGTGCCGGAATCTCCTTAAAAAATCATAAGTAATGAGATTCCCGCCTGCGCGGGAATGACATGACCCCAAAAATTATACCGCTACCTTATTATTCATATAGAAAATATATAAAAAAACAGTCAAGAAAAAAATAGATTAGCAAGAAAATGCACAAAGCCGGCATATAGCCGGCTTTGTGCATTTATACTGTCATTTATATTGTAATCTTATCTTTTCAGTTGTAGAAGCTCCTGGAGCATCTGGTCAGCTGTAGTAATAGTTTTAGAGTTGGCCTGAAATCCCCTTTGTGTAATAATCATATCTGTAAACTGATCAGAAAGATCAACATTGGACATTTCAAGGGATCCTGCAACAATTTTACCCCTTCCAGCATCACCTGCAGGGCCTATATTTGCCAGGCCTGAGTTATTGGAAACCTCAAAAAGATTTTCACCTGCTGCTGTTAAACCCTGGGCATTGATAAAAACTGCTGTTGCCATCTGACCAATAGCCTGCTTTGTGCCGTTAGTATATACACCGGTTATTAATCCGGAATTATCAATACTGAATGACTCCATATAACCCATTGAATAACCATCCTGTTCAACAGCCTTGGTTGTTGAAGCAGAAGAGAACTGTGTTATCCCGGAAAGCACACCTGCTTCACCAAGATTAAGATTCATTGTTCTTATATTAGGATCACCCTCAACCCTGTAATTAGCATTTACAATTAGGTTCCCCTGATTCAGTTCATCAGGACTGGAAGCATCACTAACTGCAATAAGTTTTCCATCAGGAGAAAAACGAAAATTGATCAGGCTTGAAGGATTAGGCTGATTATCCTGGCCTCCACCTGCAGGAACATCCAGTGTTACAGGAGTAGAAGAGCCTGATACTGCAGCTGAAGCTGTCCACTGGTTAAAACCTGTTTTCCAGAATGTCATTGTAAGTCTGTGAGTATCCCCAATATTATCATAAATATCTATATTTGTAGTAATTGCAGCTGATGCCCTCATCCTGTCATTTGCCCCGGCAGGGACAATGGGGCTTCTTGCGTCAAGATTACATTTGTATCTTACATTTGTAGTTTCCCTTGCGTCAATCTTGCCGTATACCGGGATTATAAGATCTTCAGGGGTACCGGAGGATCTTACCACTTTTTCCCCGTTTGCGTCAGTAACAGCCATCCACCCCTGTACCTTAAGGCCGTTACCCGGATTAACCATGGTTCCGTCCTTATCTATACCGAAATTTCCCGCCCGTGTAAAGTACTGTTTATCTCCATCAGCGACTACAAAAAAACCGTCCCCTGATATAGCCACATCTGTCTGGTTCCCTGTTGTCTGCAGACTCCCCTGAGTAAAAAGCCTGTCTATAGATGCAATGGTCATGCCAAGTCCCACCTGCTTAGGGTTCACCCCTCCTCTGTTTTCCTCCGGTTTTGCAGCGCCGGATATTGTCTGAGACAGCATATCCTGAAAAGTTACGCGCTGTGTTTTATAGCCATTGGTGTTTACATTAGAAATGTTATGACCAACAACATCCATTCTGGTCTGGTGATTTTTCAAGCCGGAAACCCCGGCAAAGAGTGAACGCATCATATCGGCATAACTCCTGTTTCTGTATTTTTATTATTATCGTAATAAAACCGCTCTTCGCTTAGCAAAAGATTCATCCTCTTCAATTATTTACTATCCTCATCAATTTTAACTGAATGCACATTTTTCATGGGTACCTCATTGTCACCCACCTTCAGCATAAGTTCGTTACCTTTAAAGAATACTGAAGATACTCTTCCTGTAACTGCCTGCTCAAGTACGGTGTCATAAGACTCAACATTTCTGCCAAGAATTCCGTAAGCTTCAGCAGTTCTTGAACTGGTAACAAGATTTCTTACCTCATTGTTCAGGTTTGTCATCTGCTCAAGAGATGAAAACTGCGCCATCTGGGCAATAAACTCCCTGTCCTCCATAGGCTTTGTGGGGTCCTGATGCTGGAGCTGTGTAACCAGAAGTTTAAGAAAGGAATCCTTTCCAAGCTGCCCCTTGTCCTCGCCAGGTTTTAAACCGATCTTTTTATTAACAGCGCCGGCCTGCATTTCCGCACTCAGTTTTTCTGTTGCTGACATTTCAAAAATCTGCATAATCCACCTCTATATCACTACATTTATTGAACTTGAATTCAGTACATGAGTATTGCCGTCATATTCTATGGCAGCCATACCTGCCTCCTTCCCCTCAGGGAAGAGCAATAAATCTTTTTTTCTATCCTGATTATTTTCCTGAAAAAATCTCTTTCCATGATCATTAACATTTACAAAAAATTCCCCAACCTCAATTCCCGCGTCCTTAAGCTGCTGCCGGAGGTTATCCATATTCTGGGAAAGAAGATTCTTCGCTTCTTCACTATCAACTACAAAGCGCGCTGTTATTGTACCATGATCAAGGCTCAGGTTGACATTTACATTTCCCAATTCCCTGGGATAAAGCTTAACAGAAAAATTTCCGTTTCTGCTGTCACGAACAGTTATTCTTGCCTTATCGATTATCTCCTGCAGGTTCTGCCTGAACTCAGGTGTTTTCCCTTTCAGATCCGGTGTTTCACTTACACGCTTACCGCTGAAGTCGTACTTTTGAAAAGTAAAATTAAAACCCTCTTTACTGTCACCCTTATCGCTAAAGGATTTTTTACCCATACTGCCTTCATCTTCAACAAGAGCCTGTTTTATTTTTTCCCCGTTTACAATCTGGTTCTCCGGTTTAACATCATCCCTGCCTGCCATTCTCTGGAAATTTTTCTCCCTGAGACCCGGCTCTCTCTTCCCCTCTGCTGCTTCAAGGAGAAGTTTTGAAACAATTTTTTTTATATCATCTTCTTTCAGCAGCTTTGACGATCCTTCCCCTTTATTCTTCAGAAGAAATTCCTCTATCATCTTTTCCGGAATTTTTTTCAGATTTTCAGGCAGCAAAAGAGTAGTTTTATCATTAAGATTTTTTCCGTTTAGAGCAACTTCACTAAAATTAAGATTCCCCTTGATTTTTTCCAGAGTAATTACGGATTCAATAATTTCCCCTATCTCTTGCTCTGAAAGTGCGGTTAACTCAGGATTAGATTTTAATAGTTCACCGATCCCCTTAGCTATCTCTTCCTGATCAACTATTTTTTCTTCTCCATTTAACGCTTTTGCTTCAGATGTACCGTCTTGTGCCGATAAATTCACTTCATCATCTTTTCCCGATACTTCTTTTTTATCTTCTTCAACGTTATTTCTGATTTTATCGCTATCTTCAGATTTATTTTCATTTCTGCCTGCAGATTCTGATGCACGGCTGCTGTCTATTCTCTGCTTCTCATCTGCTTCAGCCTGAATCCTGCTATTTTCCCTGTATTCTTCAGGTTTATGAGACTCCGGCTTGGCCTCCTTATTCATAGAAGTATCATTATGATTAAGAATCATAGAATAAAAGTCTGATTCCGGTTTACTATAATTATTCCCGCTATTCTGGTTTTTAACAAAACCGGATGAATCATGCGATTTTGCGATAATATGTTCAAACATCCCCGCCTCCGGGCTTATACTGCTTATTCTATTTAGGGCTTCCTGAAAAAGTCCATTTGTTTAAAATATAACCGGATGCATATT
>CAZBFP010000037.1:0-30527 GCA_964491265.1 uncultured Leptospirales bacterium
TATGCATCCGGTTATATTTTAAACAAATGGACTTTTTCAGGAAGCCCTATATAGTACATATTAATATAGCACAAAACAGCTTCAGCAAAAGATGCGATAATAATAAAGCATCGAATCAGTTTGAGTATAAAAAGTGAAAATATGGAGGAAGTGATGGAACATTTTAACCTTATAGTAATTGGCGGAGATGCAGCAGGGATGAGCGCGGCTTCTCAGGCGAGAAGAAAAAATAGTGAAATGTCAATTGCAGTTTTTGATAAGGGAGAGTTTGTATCCTATGCTGCATGCGGTACGCCATATCTCTTAGGCGGTGATGTTAGTAATTACAATCAACTCCTTGCCATAAATGTCGATGAATTTATAAATAAAAGAAAAATTATTATACACATGAAATCAGAAGTTACTGCCGTAAACTTTGATGAAAAAAAAGTGACAGTTAACTCGCTGAATGATGTTTCAGAATATACCTACGACAAACTTGTTATTGCAACAGGGGCATACCCCTTTATCCCCCCTATAGCCGGAGTAAATAATCCCTTAACTTTTGCGTTAAGGAATCTTACTGATGCCCTGGAAATTCAGAAATTTATTGAAACCAGCAAGCCTGAAAGTGCAGTGCTTATTGGCGGCGGATTGATTAACCTGGAGCTGGCTGAGGCTTTTACCAGAAATAACATTAAAACAACAATTATTGAAAAAATGCCTTCAGTTGCTTCAAACATGTCCCCTGAAATTCAAAAGCTTATTACAGAAAAGCTCACTGAGCATGGAGTAACTGTTATACCAGATACTGATGTTGCAGAATTTATACAGAACAACGGCACATTGATTTTAAACGGCTCCATGGGCGAAATCGAGACCGATTTTGCTGTTATTTCAATTGGAGTCCGGCCAAATACCCTGTTTCTGAAAGAGACAGCTTTAAAACTTCACGAAACAGGCGCCATACTTATTGATGAAAAAAGCAGAACAAATATCCCTGATGTATTTGCAGCTGGGGATTGCGCAACAGTAAAACACCTGATAACAGGGGAATCTGTTTATATTCCCATTGCAACTACCGCGAACAAACAGGGACGGGTTGCCGGCCTTCAGGTGTCAGGTGTGGAAAGTGAAATGTTTAAAGGCTCCATAGGTTCACTGATGGTAAAGGTATTTGAACTTGAGGCGGCAAAAACAGGATTCAACAGCAGGGAGGCTGAAAAGAATGGAATAAAAACAATTGAAAAGGTAATGGAGTGGCACTCCCGTCCAGGCTATTATCCCGGTTCCACACCTATTATAACCAAACTTACTGTTGATGAAAAAACCCGTAAAGTCATAGGGGGCGAAATTGCCGGAACTGACGGAGCAGCACTCAGGATTAATACTGTTGCTGCAGCTGTTACAGCGGGGATGACCATTGAGGATCTTGCCTATCTTGACCTGGGATACGCTCCACCTTTTTCGCCTGTCTGGGATACAGTGGCGGCTACAGCGCAGTTGTTTATAAAACGATAGGCTTATCTCCACAGTGGCTTACTACTACGCACAAATCGAGATCTATCAAAATGACAAAAGATATTTCGCGAAGAATTATTTAGTGAGTACCTTTATCCGGTATGTTGGCCCCCTAAATCCCCCGGAGGGGGACTTTTAAACTCTTTTAACAAATTAAAATTTTAATAACACATCCTTTAAGTCCCCCTCCGGGGGATTTAGGGGGTTTTTGAGAAGTGGGTAGTAGTAAGCCACAGTAGAGAGGGAGGAAGTTGCGGTCTGAATATTTTCCAATCGTTTTTCACAGGTCATCACCAAATGGCTTGTCAAAACTTTTATCAAGTGCATTATTCTTTTTCAGCATCCCGTCCCAGAGAAAGTTATTTACCATGGGGATTACCTGGGCAATATTCTCCGAAGTAAGATGCTCCGGGTGGGCAAGCTTCCCGAGTATGGTACTGTCCAGTTCACCGGTAACACCGTACTCCTTACCAAGCTGATGAAAACGTGTAAAAACCTTATCTACAAGCGCCGGCGGCTGAACCGTAAGACCTTCGCACCCACCTTTACAAATTGCGCCTGCAAAGGTACACCCCAGTTTAGATGTAAGTTTTTCGCAGTAACGTGCAGCAAACCTGGTATGATGGGTTTCCGGAAATCCGCACTGGATCATGAACATAAGCTTGAGTTCAGGATTTTTCCCTTTAAGCGGTTCAAAGGATTCGAATAAATCCTTTACTGATCCGGGCATTGCATCAACATAAAGTGGAAATGCTATAATAAGCCTTTCAGAATTAAGAAACATATTCTTTTCCTCTGCGAATTCCGGCCTGTTCTTTATTGAATGAATAATATCGAAGGAATTACCCTCTATTTCCAGAAAGCCCTGTTTAAAATGCTCAAGAAGTGTTGCTGTATTACCCGATGCTCCGCGGGGTGATCCATTAATTACGGATAATTTCATTTGCTGTCTCCTCAACTGAAGAATCGGTGAGTCTTAAAAATTTAAGGCTGCTTCGAAGATTTAAGGCAGCCCTCTCAAATATTTCTTTTATAATTTCAATATCCTCATCATCAGTATCACCGCTCTTTTCCAGAAGAAGCGCCAGGGAAGGATATTTTTTATATCTCTTCATATGATGCACCTCCCCTCCCACGTCTTCAAGGTAGGGATGTATGAGAGGGATAATCCTGTCCAGGGCATTTTTAGTAAGTGCAGAGGGGTAACCCATAATAAGAGGTGAAGCAAGAATAACAATATCTGAACTTAAAAATTCGCGGCATAAAAGATCTCCATCATCCTTAAAAACACAGAGCCCCGGAGTTTTAACCCAGCAGTTGAAACAACCTCTGCAGGGGGAGTAATTCATATCACGGAGCAGAAGCTCCTTTACACTATGCCCCTTTTCTGATACACTGCTCATAATTTCGCTTACGCGGCTCTCTATGGCTGAACCGCTCTTACTTCCGTTCATAATCAGTATCTTCATAAATCCTCCTGTTATGCAACTGTTTGCATACTCACATTAGCATTGAGAAAAGTCAAGAAAAATTAGAATAAATACCGGTGAATTAAAATTAGCCCCCCTTTTATCTATTATAAATTTGTTGCTAATTTATAGACAAATAATAATATTGCTGGTCTTCCCAGCAGATTATTCTTCTGTAAGATTTATGAATATTTTGAACAAATGGAGCTGCAATGCCTGAAAAAAAATTAAAAAAAACCATTCTTCTTGTTGAAGATGAACCGGTTGCATCAGCTGTAACCTCCAGAATAATTACAAAAGCCGGGTACACTGTTCTGAATGCCAATTCAGGTAAAATGGCGGTGCAGATGGCAGGCTCCTGCGCGCAAATAGACCTGATTCTTATGGACATAGATCTTGGCGAAGGGATCGACGGCCCTGAAGCTGCCAGGCAGATTCTGCTGAACTGCCACATACCGATTGTTTTTCTTACCTCCCATTCAGAAAAGGAATATGTTGACAGAGTCAAAGAGATTACCCGCTACGGTTATGTTTTAAAAGGGTCATCTGCTTTTGTTCTGCAGGAAGCAATACAGATGGCTTTTGAGCTTTTTGAAAATCATGAGATTCTTGGAAGAAAAGAATCGATGCAGAATGCCATTATTTCAAGCATATCTGATGTAATTACAGTTTTAAACAGAAATGGTGTTGTCACATATGTGAGCCCAAACATCAGGAAATGGTTCGGATGGACACCTGAAGAAATTACCGGTTCAGAAATATGGGGAAACATTCATCCTGATGATACTTACGCCACAAGCGACCTTCTAAACAGAACAATTACCGAACCTGAATCATCAGTTACAGCTGAATGCCGCTACAGGTATAGCGACGGAAGGTACAGATGGATTGAATATACTGCGAAAAACTGCTTCAATGTCCCTGAAATTAACGGCATACTGATAAATTACAGGGATATAACTGATCAGAAAAATTCACAGGAATCTTTAAAAGAACGGGAGTATACACTTCAGAAAATTTTTGATATTATACCTGTAGGATTATGGTTTGCTGATAAAAAAGGGAAGCTGCTTCGCGGAAATCCAACAGGTAAAAAAATATGGGGAGCCGAGCCGAAGGTAGATCCCGAAAATTACGGTGTTTTTAAAGCGCGTCGTCTCCCTTCAGGTGAAGAGATCGCCCCTGAAGAGTGGGCCCTGGCTCATACAATAACAAAAGGTGCTACAATTGAAAATGAGCTCCTTGAAATTGATGCCTTTGACGGAGTAACACGGACTATCCTGAATTTTACAGCCCCGATCCTTGATGATAATGGAGATATTACGGGTGCCATTGTTGTAAACCATGATATAAGTGAGCAGCGGGAGATGGAGAGTGAGCTCAATGACAGCCTGGACCGGTTTAAGGCCCTCCATGAAGCCTCATTCGGCGGGATAGCAATACATGAGAAGGGTGTCATTATTGAATGCAACAAAGGGCTCTCAGACCTGACCGGTTATTCAATGAAAGAACTTATCGGAATGAACGGATTGAATCTGGTAGCTCCAGAAAATATGGATAAAGTAAAAAATAATATATTAAATGATTACCCTGATCCATACGAAGTTAAAGGATTAAGAAAAGACGGCACAATATACGATCTCCGCATTCAGGGGAAAAGCATTCCCTATAAAGGCCGCACTGTCCGTGTAACAGAATTCAGAGATATAAGTGAAAGTAAAGCTGCACAAGAGAGTATTAAAATTAAAAATGAGGAGCTTGAAGCTCTCAATGAAGAACTTACCGCTTCCATGGAGGAGATGGAGGCAACAAATGAGGAGTTTGCCAGAGCAAATGAAGAGCTTATAGAAGCCAATACCCGCCTTATTCAAATGGAAAAGAACCTGAAAAAGTCCCTTGACGATCTTGAGCTTAGCGAATCCAGGTACAGACTTATTGCGGAGAATGTTGTAGATGTGATCTGGACAACAGACATGAATCTTGACTTAACCTACATTTCACCTTCTGTGGAGAGACAGCAGGGATATACTGCTGATGAAATGAAGGGTATTTCTCTTGATAAAAGATTCCCTCCCCACTCCATAAAATTGATCTCAGAGATTATGGCCAGGGAAATGGAGAAAGAGAAAGATCCTGCATCTGACAAATCAAGGGCTGTCAGCTTTGAAGCAGAGGCTTTTAAAAAGGATGCTTCGATTTACTGGGCTGATTTTAATCTTAAATTTTTAAGGGATGCAGACGGCAATCCTAATGGCTTTCAGGGGATTACGCGGGATATAACAGAGAGAAAAGAATCTGAACTGAAAATTAGTGACCTTCTTAAAGAGAAGGAAATACTCCTGAAAGAGGTTCATCACAGAATAAAGAACAATATGAATACAATTTGCGGCCTCCTTATGATTCAGGCAGAGACACTTGAGGATGAATCTGTAAAAAATGCTCTTTACGATGCTTCAACGCGGGTTCAGAGCATGATGGTCCTTTACGATAAACTATACAGGTCTGAAGACTTCAGGGAGGTCTCACTGAAGGAATACTTCCCCCCTCTTATTGATGAAGTAATAAAAAATTTTCATTCAGCGAAAAGTGTTACAATTCTAAAAGAGATTGATGATATTATACTGCATACAGATATACTTTCACCCCTTGGAATTATTCTAAGCGAACTAATCACAAACACCATGAAGCATGCTTTTAAGAATAAAACAGGCGGAATTATTAAAGTCTCCGCAAAACAGGAAAACAACACTTTTTCAATAACCGTAGAGGATAATGGTATGGGGATCCCGGAAAATGTGGACATACATAATTCTCCAGGCTTCGGCCTGCAGCTTATCAGCATGCTTACTGAGCAGATAAGCGGTAATATTGAAGTTGACCGGATCGGCGGCACTTCTGTTACAATCACTTTAAAAAAACAGTAGCTATTAGTTGAATATCCTCTATTTATACCCTCACTTCTACCCACTTCTCGAAAGCCCCCTAAATCCCCCGGAGGGGGACTTAAAAAATAAGTTTGGAAATTAATTTTAACTTAAAAAACGCTTTATTTTAGAATTGTTTGTTATTCAACTTAAACCAAGTCCCCCTCCGGGGGATTTAGGGGGCCAATACGCCGGATAAAGGCACTCACTAAAAGAATTTTGCAAAACATCTTTTATCATTTTGATGGATCTCGACTTGTGGGTAGTAATGAGACTTATAACCCCTAACACTAATGTGTTAAAGATAACACTTTTAAGTGTTATTGACTTAAATCCTGTAAAAGGTTAAATTTTAAATTTAATCTGAAGGTTATATTATTTTTTTTACCACAGCATTAAAGCAGAAAAATCAGAATTAGCAATATTAAATTCAGGAACGGAATGAATAACATATCAAAAACCATACTCCTTGTAGAGGATGAACCGATTGCAGCCATGGCAAAGCAGAGATCCCTGTTAAAAATCGGATATAAAGTAATTATATCCGATTCCGGGGAAAAGGCAATAAGCAAAATAGAGGAATCGGGCTCAAGCATTGACCTGATATTAATGGATATTGAACTGGGGAGCGGAATTGACGGCATTGCATCTGCAGAGCTTATTCTAAAAAATAATAACATACCTGTAATTTTTCTCACTGCCCACACGGGAGATGAAATAATAAAAAGGATTGAAGAGATCACATCCTACGGCTATGTACCGAAATCTGCTGATATTTCAATTCTTGATGCGGCAATCAGAATTGCATTTAAGCTTTTTAATGCCTACCAGAGTATCAGCCAGAGGGAGAAAACAATATCAGCCCTGGCAGCAATTGTTGAGAACAGCGACAACATCATTGTACACAAAGACCTTAACTGCCGTGTTGTTGCGGCAAATCCTGCTTTCGCAAAAGCAGCCGGTTTCAAATCACCGCAGAATATGACAGGGAAAACTGACGCGGAAATTTTTAATGTCTCTCCCGATTCTGAACCTGTAAAAACATATATTGCCGATGAATTAAAGGCTCAGACTCTCCCCAGAGGTGAATTTATCAGCAGAGAGGAGCCGGTTGTTCAGCCCGATTCATCTATAAGATATGTGCATACTAAAAAATTCCCTGTATATGGTGCAGATGATGTGCTTATAGGCACAGGGAATATATCTGTTGATATTACTGAGCGTAAGCTGGAAAATGAAAGTCTGAGAAAGCTTTCAAGAGCAATTGAACAGACACCTGTTTCTATTGTTATTACAGATCTGAATGGGAATATTGAATATGTTAATCCGAAATTTACTGAACTTACAGGATACACCTTTGATGAAGTTAAAGGGGAAAACCCCCGCATCCTTAAATCTGATAAAAACCCTCCTGAAGAATACAAAAGATTATGGGAAACTATAACAAAAGGGGGAACCTGGACAGGCGAGTTCTGCAACATAAAGAAGGACGGGGAAATATACTGGGAGTCGGCGTCAATTTCACCAGTTTTTAATGATGAAGATATTATTACCCACTTTGTTGCAGTTAAAGAGGATATAACTTTCCGGAAAGAGGCTGAAGCAAGACTGAAAGAACTGGGGAAACAGAAGGAACAGCTCATGCTTGAGCTTCAGCACGAAAAAGATCTTCTTGAAAAAAGCGCTAAGCATTTCCGAAACCTTATAGAAAACTCCGCGGATCTTATTACTATTCTCAGTGATGATGGGATTATTCTATATCAAAGCCCTTCTGTTAAACATGTACTTGGATATGATGAACCTGAAATGATCGGGGAGAATATATCTTCTTATGTACATAAAGAAGATATCACAATCTTTTCTGATAAATTAAAAAATACTCCCGCAGATCAGTATTTAATTGAAATGGAGTTTAATATACAAAAAAAGGATTACACATGGATAATTCTGGAGTCTAAAATAAGACTTGTTAAGGATTTGCACAACAGTGGTTTTACAATTATCATCAACTCAAGGGATGTAACAGACAATAGAAATCTCATGGAAGAGATTATTCAGTCGAAAAACATAGCTGAAGCCTCAAACAAATCTAAAAGCATTTTCCTTGCCAATATGAGCCATGAACTGAAAACACCTCTTAACTCCCTTCTCGGCTATTGCAGATTACTGGAGATGCAGAAGGCCGGCCCTTTGAATCCAAAACAGCTGGAATTTCTTACAATTATGCTGGATAGCGGAAATCATCTTCTCGATATTATAACCGACATTCTTGACATATCTTCAATAGAAGCGGGGAAAATAACCCTTGAAAGAAAAAAAATCTTTATCACAGATTTCATTAAAAGATTCAGGGAATCGATTAGAATAATTGCTGAAAAAAAAGGTGTAGATATAATCTTCGATATTGATCCTGATGCGGGCATTTTATACGCTGACCAGATAAGGCTTAAACAGATACTCTATAACCTCCTTTCAAATGCAATCAAGTTTACTGATAGCGGGAAAAAAACAGGACTTGAAATAAAAGGTAAAAATGAGTATATTGAAATAAGAGTATGGGATGAAGGTTGCGGAATACCTGATGAATCTCTGGAGAAAATATTTCAGCCCTTTGAACAGGTAAGGAATGAATCATCAGTTAAAAATCAGGGTACAGGCCTGGGCCTTTCAATAACCAAAAAACTGGTTAATCTTCATGATGGAGAAATAAATGTGGAAAGCGTATGCGGAAAAGGGAGCACATTCATAGTGCTCCTCCCGGGTCGAACGCCTCCACAATAAGATAAAACAAGAGGATATAATTATGTCATTACACAATTCCAGAAAAATACTCATAGCTGAAGATGATGAATACTCAGCATCAATGCTTAAGGAGCTTCTTACCTCATCCGGTTATGAGGTTGTCCTTGCAAAAGATGGCGTTGAAGCCCTTGCAGCATTTGATAAAGAGTACTTCCCTCTTTTAATTACAGATATTGAGATGCCCCGGATGGACGGGAATGAACTTATAACCAGGATTAATCAGGGTGCGGTTCCGCCGATAATAATTGTTACAACAGTTCACAGGGAATATGACCTCATTATTGATGTAATGAAAAAAGGGGCCTTTGAATACCTTGTTAAGCCTCTCAATCTCGACGAGGTTCTTTTAAAAGTGAACCGGGGTTTTGAAGCCTATGAAATGAAAAAATCATCTATTATGCTGGAAAAGGAGAAGACTATACGTCTTGAAAATCAGCTTGAGTGGTACAGATTCGCAGATACAGCACAATTCAAAGATGATAGAGGTTTTGATAACAACCTCTTTACAAGTTTTCATACTGCTTTCAATCAGGGTGGAGGATTCGGTGTGCTTGTTTCTCTCCTGAATCTTGTAGAATCATCAGCAAAAAAAGAGGGTGATGATTATATTATAAACGGTGAGCTATTCGACCTTGTTAAACAGAATAACCGTCTTGCCCAGAAAGCCCTTGATACTTTTGGTGAAATCCACAAAATAATGATAAATGATCCTGAACTCACAACTGTTAAATGCAGCACACTTTACAACATGATGAAACAATCGATTGCTGATAATTCAGAAATTTTTTCTATTAACAAACATCTCTGCTCAATCAGTGACATTAAACCGGGATTTGAATCTGACTCTGTTAATCTTAACAGTCATTACTTTAATAAAATCTTTGAAGAAATTCTTATTAACGCATCTAAATTTTCTCTCCCTGGTTCAAAAATTTATGTTATATCCGGAATATCAGATAATAAATTTATAATAAATATACTCAATGAACCTGTGAAAAATGAAAAGGGTAGTACAGGAATACCCCTTGAGTATGAGAATATGGTTTTTGAACCATTTTTCCGGCTCACCAAACTGGTATATGACAATTATCCATCCATCGATTTCGGCTGCGGCCTTACACTGGTAAGATATGTTATAGAAAAACATGGCGGCAGGATTACTCTTTCAAATATTAAGGATATGTCCGATATTAACCGGGAGCCTGTTATCAAGGTTAACTGTGAAATTTCACTGCCGCTTGCACTAAAGGATTAATAAGCATCATCACATAGATCCGGAGCATAGATTATGAACATGGGCCAGACAACCATACTCCTTGTTGAAGATGAAGCGATCAATGCCATAGTGGGTAAAAAAACCCTGGAAAAATATGGATACAATGTTGTAATATCAAACTCCGGCGAGAAAGCTGTAGAGCTTGTGAAAAAATATCCCGGCATTGACCTTATACTCATGGATATTGATCTTGGTTCCGGTATAGACGGCACAGAAGCTGCAGAAGAGATTCTTAAAAATAATGATCTCCCCCTGGTTTTTCTCTCATCACATACAGAGCCTGAAGTGGTTGAAAAAACCGAAGGAATTACCTCTTACGGCTATATAGTTAAAAATTCAGGTGAAACAGTTCTCATTGCTTCAATAAAAATGGCTTTCAGACTTTTTGCTGAAAAAGAAATTGTAAAACTTCATCAGAGAGAACTTGAAGCCTCGACAGAAGCCCTTAAAGCCAGCGAATCAGCAGTGCGAAACAGACTTAAAGCTATTACTGACCCGGAAAGTGATATTGGAGAGCTGGAACTTGCGGATATAATAGATGTACCACAACTTCAGGCTATGATGGATAAGCTTTACCAGCTCACCGGCATACTGAGTGCGATTCTTGATCTTTCAGGCAATATACTTGTTGCTGTTGGATGGCAGGATATCTGCACTAAATTTCACCGATGTAACCCGGAAACACTGAAAAACTGCCTTGAAAGTGATACAGTTCTTTCGCAAGGGGTAAAGCCGGGTGAATTTAAATTATATAAATGCAAAAACAATTTATGGGATATGGTTACCCCTATAGAGATATACGGCACACACATGGGCAATGTTTTTTTCGGGCAGTTCTTTTTTGAGGATGAAGTTCCTGAAAAAGAATTATTTATAAACCAGGCGCGTCAATTCGGGTTCGATGAAGCAGATTATCTGGCAGCGCTGGACAGAGTACCAAGACTAAGCAGAAACTCAGTAGAAGCTGCAATGGAATTTATAGCCCGGCTCACAGACTTAATATCAACTATGAGTTTCAGGACTATTGAGCTGGCACGCATAAATACTGAACAGAAAAAAACCGAAGAAATTCTCCGTGAAGGGGAATCATATATAAGAAGTATTTTCAGGGCTGCACCTGTAGGGATCGGTGTTGTAGTTGACCGGCTTATTGTGCAGGCTAATGACCGCATTTGCGAACTCACCGGATATGCCAGGGATGAACTGATTGGGCAAAGCTCAAGGATACTTTACCCATCGGATCAGGAGTATGAATTTGTGGGCAATGAAAAATACAGACAGATTCAGGAGAAAGGTACCGGTACTGTAGAAACCCTGTGGCAGGGGAAAGATGGCACTATTATTCAGGTACTCCTCAGTTCAACACCCCTTGACATGGCAAACCTTAAAAAAGGGGTAACCTTTACCGCGCTCGATATTACTGAGCGCAAACTTAACGAAGAGCTGATAAAATCAAAAAGTGAAGATATTGCTGCTGCCATGGAGGAGCTTGAGGGCACCAATGAAGAACTGATAGCTGCCATGGAGGAGCTTGAAGCAGTAAATGAGGAACTCATCTCAACCAATGAGGAACTTCAGAGTAAGGAGGAGCTATACAGAAATCTCTTTGAAAACCATACAGCAGTAAAACTGATGATAGATCCGGAATCAGAAAAAATAATTGATGCCAACAATGCAGCTGCAGAGTTTTACGGATGGTCAAGAGAACATATGCGTACCATGCGTATTTATGAAGTAAATACGCTCCCTGCGGAAGAATTACGCAAGGAGATAGAAAAGGCCAGATCATTAAAACGAATATATTTTGAATTCCGCCACAGGCTCGCTGATGGATCTATAAAAGATGTAGAGGTTTACAGCTGCGGGATTAATGTTAATGGTAAAACAATACTTCATTCAATAATACATGATATAAGCGCAAAAAAAATTGCCGAGGATAGATTAAATAAGCTCATGGCAGAAAAGGAGATTCTGCTTAATGAGACGCATCAGAGAGACGAATAACAATATGAATTCTGAGAAAAAAGTTAAACTCCAACTTTTTTCAGTTTAGCTTTATCGGTTCTCCTTTATTACCCACTGGACAGCAATTATTGCCAGTTCAGATGAACTGCTTATACCAAGCTTCTCCCTTATCTTCCGTCTGTGACTCTCTATGGTATTTATGTTGAGATTCAGTTTTTTTGAAATCTCATTTCTCTTATATCCCTTGCCTATAAGCTGAAAAATTTCAAACTCCCTGCTGCTCAACCTCTGCACATTAACATCATCATCCCCTGTTGTACCGTAAATATGCTTTGTGGCAATTTTATTTGATATAGAAGCACTTAGATAAAGTTCATTTCTCATTACAGAATCAATTGCGGTTAATATATTCTCCGCTGCCTCTGCTTTAGCAATATATCCTCTGGCACCCGCCTTAATCGACTTTTCCGCGTAAAGTGTACCATCATCCATTGACATAACAAGCACTACTACCCCGGGGAACCGGCTTTTAACAGCAGCAACAAGTTCAATACCGTCAACACCGCCCTTAAGCTCAATATCAATAATCGCAAGGTCCGGGTCAGTTTCGCTTATTACTCTTATGGCTTTGTCTCCATCTTCAGCTTCACCGCATACGGTATAACCGGCATCCTCCTCAAGGATGCTTTTCAGTCCCTTCCGGACAACCGGATGATCATCAACAAGTACAATTTTCATTTTAACTCCATTGAGTGTTTCAATTAAGGATTTCCTCTCTGCCCCCTGTCCCCCGGAGGGGGCACGTGTTCAGATATCATCACTTTGATAATTTTATTCTTATCATTCCTATAACTATTTCGATGTTATTTAATACATCTGCATATTTAATTTCAACACTCCGCAGAATTTCTTCCCTGTATTGTCAAATTCCTGTTGTGAACTATTTTTTTTCTCATTTATTACAACTGTAAGGATGACCATAGTTTTTTCTGATTGCAGAATATTCTTCCTCAAATCCTTTTCCAGCTCAACAGTATAAACAGGTGTTTTAATACTTTAATTCATCAACTAACACAAGAACTCCTTTAAGGTGCCCCCTTTAGGGGGACAGGGGGCCAATACACCGGGTAAAGGCACTCTATAAATGATTCTCTCTCAATCCTACAATAAAAGTACAGATATAACAAATCCGCCGTCTTCATGATTCCCGGCTGAGAATTTCCCATTAATTAAATCCGCCCGATATTTCATAATATTTAATCCCATGCCCGGATTTTTTTTATTAAAATTATACCCTTTACCATTATCATGTATTGCCAGGTAAATATTTGATTCCCCTCTCAATGAAATATGGATCGAATCGCCGCCGCTATGCTTTACCGCATTATTTACAGCTTCCTGTATGATGCGGTAGAGCTGCAGTGAAACAAAATCATCCTTTATAAAAAAATCATCTGCTGCGTCAACTTCACAGTTTATACCGAATATTTCCCGTGTGCTTATTGCCAGCTGATCCAGTGTCATGACAAGGGTATTATGCTTAATATTAATCAGCGGCATCCCCCTTGTAATCTGTCTGCATAGGCGGGATGCATCATTAACCAGTTCACCTATTTCAATTATTTTTTTCCGCGCATTTGCAGGATCAGCCTGAACCTGATTTTCCAGGGTCTTAATCATAAAGCTCACGCCGGTCAATATCTGCCCCAGTCCATCATGGAGCTCGTGACCTATATTACGCCGTTCAGCTTCACTTATATTGATAACTTCCCTTTCCAGCTTTTTAAGATCTTCCCTGGCTTTTATAAACTCAATAATTTTGCTTATTCTTTCTGCAGCATTGGAAAGAAATTTTATATCCCTTTCACTGAAAGATATTATACCTTCATCAGTTTCTGCGACAGAATATCCAAGTAAAATGAACCCTCTTTTTAATCCATTAATGACAAGATCATTTTCTATAGAAATTACCGGCTCAACATAATCGGTTGAAAAACATGGTACATCCTTATAAACAATTTTTGCAACAGAATATTCAGTGTGAGCACATGCATCTGTAAGCATATCTGCTGCAAGATGGAGTATTTCATCTATTGAGTCTGGTGTATCCTCCATCAGTTTTGATAAACCGTAGAGGCAGTGAATCTCCTGAAACAGCTCCTCTTTATCTTTTAACAGTACATTAATCTGTTCTTCAGCTATTTTATGGTCTGTAACATCAACAAAAACACCCCTTATACCTGAGAACCTGCCGTTTTTTATAATTGGACGCCCCGATATACGGAACCATACCAGGCCTCCACCCTTTTTCATAATCCGGATTTCACCAGATGAGGCTACCCCGTCTTTAAGACTTAAAAAATGGCGTTTGGAATACTCCACATCTTCAGGATAAACAAATTCGAGGAAACTCCTCCCTGCAAAATCATCCGGTTCATAATCGGCATACTCTTTTATCCTGGGGCTTATATAGGAATATATACCTCTTTCATCAAGGGAGAATATAACATCATTTATCTCTTCAACAAGAAGTCTATGGTTCTCCTCACTCTCCCGGGTCTTTTCATGTGCTTCAAAAAGGTCAAAGACCATTTCAATTGATGACATGAGTACATATTCACCGGTTGTCTTAAGGGCATAACCGTAACGGGTAACCTCCCTTACTTTTTCCACAATCTCCTTTTCTACATGAGCAGTTAAGAAGAGTACGGGAATATTTTTTACCGCAAGTATTTCACGGGCAGCCATATGTCCGTCAATTACACCGCCCAGGTCAATATCCATTAAAACCAGAGCAACATCATTGTTCAATGCAATATCTACAGCTTTTGATCCACTGATTGCTGTAATTACATTATAGCCATACCTTTCAAGCATAAGTTTTTGCGACAATGCTGTTATGGCATCATCTTCAACGAGTAGTATTGTCCGTTTACTGTTTTCCAATCATTTCTCCGGCTTAATCATATGCAGCTGATATATTTATAAATATAGTCTGCCGGAAATATATCACAGTTCATTATATTCCATAATCTGTGCGCTTTTAATGAGCTTAGGTATATCAAGAATGTATGCCACCTCGCCAGTACCTAAAATAGTAGAGCCGCTTATCCACTGGAGGCTGCTGAAAATCTTCCCCAGAGGCTTGATTACAGTCTGGAATTCTCCGATAAGATCATCAACTACCAGCCCCACTTTTTTCCGGGAATACTCAACAACAATTACCTTCTGTTTTTCCGGCTCATCACCGGTTTCCATAAAAAACTCTCTCATCTTCATAAAAGGGAGTACATCACCCCGAAGATTCATGTAATTCCCCCCCTCTTTTGAATCGAGCTCCTCCCTTGAAACTTCTGTGCATTCTGTAACCATATCAAGGGGAAGAACATAATATGAATCAGCAAGTTTAACCATAAAGCCGTCAATTATGGCAAGAGTTAGCGGGAGATGTATCCTTATTGTTGTACCTTCACCCTTTTCACTTTCAAGCACAACTGTTCCGCGGAGAGATTCGATATTCTTCTTAACAACATCCATCCCCACCCCGCGTCCGGAAATATTAGAAATCTCTGAGGCAGTGGAAAAGCCTGGAAGAAAAATATACTGATAAATATCATAATCGGAAGGGTTCTGATCCGGTTTTACAAGGCCCAGCTCCAGTGCCTTGACGTAGATTTTATCCCTGTCAAGGCCATTACCGTCATCCCTTACTTCTATAATGATACTCCCTGTTTCATGGAAGGCATTAAGCGTAACAGTTCCAATTGCAGATTTACCTGCTCTCTTTCTCTCATCAGGGCTCCCTATTCCATGATCAACCGCATTTCGTATGAGATGAATTAAGGGATCTGAAATTTTATCTATAAGGGTCTTATCAAGTTCGGTATCTCCGCCATATATTTCCAGCTCAACCTGTTTCCCCTTTTCTCGGCTCAGATCACGCACCACCCTTTCGAAGCGTTTAAATGTTTCACCAATCTGCACCATACGTATCCCCATGGTGCTGTCCCTTATCTCTTCAATAAGCTTGGCCATATCTGTAACTGACTTAACAAGCCCTATCTTCTCTTCAGATTCTGAAATCTGTTTTACATTGGAACCGGTTATTACAAGTTCCCCTATAAGATTAATCAGGTGATCAAGCTTTTCAGCGTCAATCCGGATAAGCTTCCGGTTGCTTTCCTCTCTCTTTTTTACAAGTGTCTGCTTTTCAAGCGCTGCCTCCAGAACAGGTTTCTGAACCATCTTCTCTTCCAGAAGTATATTACCCATAAGAAGCTCTTCAGGAGATTTTGTAATTGACTCACTTTTTCTGGCCTGAAGTTCAAGCGCCATTTTCAGTTCTGCACCGGTTAATGAACCGATCTCTTTGAGCATATCACCAATACGCATTGTGGTTTCAGGAAGATCCTCAATAAGTGTAACATAGTCAGCAATACCTGTATTCGGCGGGAGAATGCGGAGCTCGCAGTCATTTATTACAAAATCAAATACATCCTCAATCTCTCTTTTAGACATACTGCTCTTAAAATCCATTTCAAAACCGAGGTAGCATTGATCAGCCATCATCTTATCACCAAAGGGCATATCTTCATAAACTGTTTTTATATTTTTAATTTCTCCTTTTTCTCCCAGGTAGCTTATAAATGAATATGGGTCAAGACCATCTTTAAAAACATTTTTCCCGAATCTTAATGAAATATGCCAGCAGTCATTATTCACATATAATTCATTATCACCCTCTATCGAGACCTCTGCCGGGGCATAAGTTTCAGTACTGCTTATTTTATCATGCTCCTCATCATTTCCACCGGGTAGAAATTCATCTATCCGTCCGGCAAGATTCAGAAAGAGAGATTCCATATCAGGATCAAGTGCTGCATCATCATCTGCCCCTTCATAATAATCGAGCATAATTGATATAAAATCATGAGCTTCAAGAAGAAGTACTGACATTTCATCAGTAATCTGAAGATCACCGGTGCGTACACTTGAAAGCATATTTTCCAGATTATGAGTAAATTCGCCGATACGGGCAAAACCGAACATGCCTGAATTCCCCTTGATTGTATGGACAGCACGGAAAATAGAATTTATGGATTCTTCATCGCTGTTATTTTTCTCCAGAGCGAGGAGTGATACCTCCATGGCATCAAGTAGCTCCCTGCTCTCAGTAAAATATACAGCTTTAAAATTTTTATCACTCCGATTCCCGGCCATTACTTTACCCCCCGGATTATATTGTCTCATTATAAAGACTGAAAATAGACTGAAGCCTGTTGCTCATATTCACCACATGGAACTCTCTGTCAGTCGCCGCTGCTTCCCTCTTAAGGAAAACCAGCATCTGAAAAGCGGAAGTGTCAGCTTCATTTATCCCGGACAGATCCATTGTTATTCTGGAGGAACTTTTCAATTCCCTAAGGAGCAGTTCCTTCAGCTTCTTTATGGAGTATATAGTCATATTGCCTGCTATCTTGAGCTGAACTTTATTATCTCCTGCTTTTTTTCTCATAATATGAAGTTTCATTGCAGGCCTCCTTTTATTTTATAATATTTATAGCTCTTTCCAAAATGTCCGGGAGAAAAGCAAATCTCTTTTCCCCCTGTCCCCCAAAGGGGGCTGACTCCGGAAGATGCAGGAACAAATTAATACTTTCCAAAAAATCCGAAGTAAGCCATCTTTATTGAACAACAAATAATTTCTTTACAGCAGAAACTATTTCTTCCGGCTGAAAAGGTTTAATCATCCAGGCTTTTGCCCCTGCCTCTTTTCCCGCTTCTATCATATCACGTCCCGATTCAGTTGTAAGCATAATAACCGGTGTGTACTTATGATCTTTATCCTGCTTGATTCTTTTAAGAAGTTCAATACCGTCCATTTCCGGCATATTCACATCGGAAATAAAGAGCCCTATTGTATTATCCTTCATAAGATCAAGAGCATCAACCCCGTTTGCAGCTTCAAGAACCTCATAACCGTGCCCTTTTAATGTAAATATTAAAGACTGCCTTATGGCCTTAGAATCATCCACAACCATTATTTTTTTTGACATACAATCCCTCCCCCTTTAATTGTTATTATCTTCAAATCCTGAAAGCTCTTCAATATTCAGGATTGCATCAATATTCAGTAATATTACAAATTCATTATCAACCTTGCCGATTCCGTCAAGATACTCAGGCTTGATTCTGCTCCCTATATCAGGTGTTGAATCAATTTTATCTACACCAATATCAACTACAGCTTTAACTGAATCAATAATTACTCCTATTGGTATTTTATGGCTGTTTTCACTAATCTCAACAACAACTATAGCAGAAGTATTAATTATTTCACTTTTATTATTATAAAATCTGGAAGTAAGATCAATTATAGGCACAACCTCACCACGGAGATTAATGACACCTTTAATATAGTCCGGCACCCTGGGGGTTTTAAAAACTTTCTTATACTCAATCACCTCACGCACAGAATTAACCGGAATACCGAAAAGGTCACTCCCCAGTAGAAATGTAAGATAAAGAGTAACATCATCAGACATCCCGTCATCTTTATGTTCTCTGGAACCACCGGAATAATCTTCTGTCTCCACAATATTGTCTTTTACCAAAGATCTATCTTCCATAATCCGCCCCCTGCTTATTTACTTTGCGCACGCCTTTAAAGCCGCATCCGCTATATTATCAAGGGGTAAAACGAGATCAACCCCCCCATGCTTTATTGCCTCATTAGGCATTCCAAATACCACGCAGCTCTTTTCATCCTGGGCAATATTGTAAGATCCTGCCTTCTTCATTTCAGCCATGCCCCTGGCTCCGTCATCACCCATACCTGTCATTATTATACCCACCACATTAGACCCGCCATATTGCGCCGCAGATCTGAAAAGTACATCAACTGAAGGGCGATGTCGTGAAACAAGAGGCCCGTCCTTGATTTCCACATAATATCTGGCACCGCTCCTTTTTATAAGAAGATGCTTATTCCCCGGAGCTATCAATGCTCTCCCCCTGAGAATACCATCATTATTTTCCGCCTCTTTAACCTCTATCTGGCAGAGTCCATCAAGCCTTTTGGCAAAGGCTTTTGTAAAATTTTCCGGCATATGCTGAACAATTACAATACCGGGGGAATCCTCAGGCATCCCTTCAAGAAATATTCTTAGCGCCTCTGTTCCACCTGTTGAAGCACCAACAGCCATAATCTTCTCTGTTGTTTTTAACATCGCTTTACCGGAAGGAGCAGGCATTACAGCATCAGCAGTAAGTTTATCTGTCGGCTTATTACTTCTTTTAGATTTTATACCTGTAACTTTAGCCTCAGCAGCAGCCTTAACAGCATCACATATCCGTATTTTTGATTCCTCTATAAAACTCTGAATCCCCATTTTAGGTTTGGTAATAATATCTACGGCTCCAAGTTCAAGAGCCCTTAATGTAGTTTCAGCACCCTCTTCAGTCAGGCTTGAGCACATTACTACCGGTATGGGGTGCTGGCTCATAATCTTCTGAAGAAATGTAATTCCATCCATTCTCGGCATTTCAACATCAAGTGTAATAACATCAGGAAGCTCCCTTTTTATCTTTTCTGCTGCAATAAAGGGATCCCCGGCAGTATCAATAACCTGGATCGAACTGTCAGATTCAAGAATCTCACGCATCACCTGACGTACAACTGCTGAGTCGTCCACAACAAGAACTTTAATTTTTTTAATACTCACAAAAACCCCTTTATTAAAAAAAGAAATTTTATCACATCATCGGCTTTTTATAAACAGTGGGGCCTGCCGGTTTAAACCTGTCACTTACCCCGTAAAGAGTTTCAGAACTCCCAATAAACAAATACCCTCCCGGATTCAGATGATTATATATTTTTTCAAAAAGCTTTACCTGAGTAGGTTTATCAAAATAGATTATTACATTACGGCAGAAAATAAAATCGAAATCTCTGTCAATTTTAAAAACATCATCCATAAGGTTAAGCTGTTTGAAAGTTATTTTTTTTCTAAGCTCAGGAACAATGCGGTATAGCCCGGAATTATCCCCTGTCCCGCGAAGAAGATACTTTTTCCTCATCTCCAGAGACACAGGTTTAATCACTTCCTCTTTATAAACAGCATTCATACCTGTTTTTAAAACTTTAATTGAAATGTCAGTGGCAAGAATATTAAACTCCCTTTTACTCCCGGGGAAATATTCCGAAAGCACCATTGCAAGGGTATATGCCTCCTCCCCGGTTGAGCATCCTGCGCTCCATACTTTCAATTCACCTGTGCGGTTAAACCTTTCACCTGCGGTAAGTTCCGGAAGCACCTCCCTGGCAAGAATATCAAAATGAGCAGATTCCCTGAAAAAATCGGTCTTATTGGTTGTAACAGCTTCTATCATTCTGTTAAACTCAAAAGATGTGCCATGCTCATTTATTATAAAATCGTAATATTCCCTGTAGGATCTGTACCCCAGGGCTTTCACCCTTTTATTGAGTCTTGATGTTAACATAAGCTTTTTTGCAGGAGGCATTTTTATACCCAGCTGTGAATAGATTAGAGTGCTGAAAAGATTAAACTCGCCATCACTCATAGGAATAACGCCTACCAGTGGCGGATCAGCTTCATTTAACTTTACATCAGCTCTTTCAGACATTCCGGTATTCACCCTTAATCAATTTTTCTCCACTTTAGTTCCGGAACAGTTCTCTGTTCCGGAATTTCCCCCTGTCCTATCCTAATATCTTTCAAATCCGTCATCAGAAGAAAGATCAAGGTCAACTCCCCCTATCTCTGAATCTTCATTACCGAATTTTTTTGTAATTCCTGAGTGATCACCAGCTCCAGCTTCATTTTTCCCCTGTTTTGGTGACGCAGTACTATTCCCTGTGAAACCTGTGGTGTGAACTGCCGGTTTTTTCTTAACAGAAGCTGCCTGGAAAGACATCCCTTCACTTTGCTTTACTTTAAAGAATGCTGCAGACCTCTGGAGCTGTTCCGCCTGTCCAAGGAGCTCCTCTGTAGTAGATGCCATTTCCTCAGTAGCAGCAGCGCTCTGCTGTATCCCCTTATCGAGCTGCTCAACAGCCTGAGTGACCTGGTTAATACCATTGGCCTGTTCAGCACTCGATGCATTGATCTCCTGAACAAGTTCAGCTGTTTTCTGGATCTGGGGTACAATCTCCTCAATAAGTTTGCCCGCTTTTTCCGCCACTTCAACGCTCTCTATTGAAAGATTGTTGATCTCACGGGCCGCATTTCCGCTCCTTTCAGCAAGGTTACGTACCTCACCTGCAACTACGGCAAAACCTTTACCATGATCACCTGCCCTTGCAGCTTCAATTGCAGCATTAAGAGCCAGCATATTTGTCTGTGCTGCAATATCTTCAATAACAGCAATCTTTTCAGCAATACTCTTCATTGCCTTAACTGTTTCAGCAACAGCCCTTCCACCTTCCTGCGCATCTGTTGCAGCCTTGTTGGAAATAACTGCAGTCTGTTTTGCATTATCCGCGTTCTGAACAACTGAGCTGTTCATCTCCTCCATTGAACTGGAAACCTCTTCAACACTGGCGGACTGTTCATTGGCGCTGGATGCCATCTCCTCTGCAGATGAACTCATCTCACCGCTCCCCTGGGCAACCTGGTTAGCTGCTGTCTGCACATCAACTGCAATCTTTGTTAAATCTTCCACCATTTTTTTAAGTGACTGCATCAGTTTATCCTGTGCAGATCTTTCTTCAACTGAAACCATAAGGTTTCCAGTGGCGATCTCCTCAGCCAGTTCAGCAATTGTATTCATAGCATCAATAAGAATATTAAGATTATTCTTTATTGCATTAAAGTCTCCGTTGTAATTATCAGTTATTTTGTTCGGAATATCACCTTTAGATATCCTGTCCACATACTCTGCAGCCACATTAAGAGGCCCTATTACTGCATCAAGTGTATCATTAACACCCTGCACTATTGCAGCAAAATCACCCTGATGCTTGGATGCATCCGCCCTTGTGTCGAGCTTACCCTCAACCGCAGCCCTGGCCAGCATATTTGCATCTTTAACAAGTTCACTTACAGCATCAATTGCCTGGTTAAGGTTATTTTTTATTTCATTAAAATCGCCGTTGTATGTATCGGTTATTTTCTGAGGAATATCACCTTTGGATATCCTGTCCACATACTCTGCAGCCACATTAAGAGGCCCTATTACTGCATCAAGTGTATCATTAACACCCTGCACTATTGCAGCAAAATCACCCTGATGCTTGGATGCATCCGCCCTTGTGTCGAGCTTACCCTCAACCGCAGCCCTGGCCAGCATATTTGCATCTTTAACAAGTTCACTTACAGCATCAATTGCCTGGTTAAGGTTATTTTTTATTTCATTAAAATCGCCGTTGTATGTATCGGTTATTTTCTGAGGAATATCACCTTTGGATATCCTGTCCACATACTCTGCAGCCACATTAAGAGGCCCTATTACTGCATCAAGTGTATCATTAACACCCTGCACTATTGCAGCAAAATCACCCTGATGCTTGGATGCATCCGCCCTTGTGTCGAGCTTACCCTCAACCGCAGCCCTGGCCAGCATATTTGCATCTTTAACAAGTTCACTTACAGCATCAATTGCCTGGTTAAGGTTATTTTTTATTTCATTAAAATCGCCGTTGTATGTATCGGTTATTTTCTGAGGAATATCACCTTTGGATATCCTGTCCACATACTCTGCAGCCACATTAAGAGGCCCTATTACTGCATCAAGAATATTGTTCATACCTTCGCCAATAGCGCGAAATTCAAAATTTATTGCATCTGTATTTGCGCGTGAATCCAGTTTACCATTTAAGGCATCATCTGCAACTTTTGTCACCTCTGTCATCATTCCGCTAATTATTGAGGCAATATTTTTCATTATCATCAATGTTAAAAGCGCAGCAATAACTATGGCAATACCTATAAGAGTATACATAAGCATAATAGCAGCATTTGCCGCAGCAGTATTATTGTCAGCAGTTTCCTTGCCGGCCTTTACCATAAGTTCCATAAGAACGTGACTCTGCTCATTAACATTGAAAGCAGTCTCCCGCATTGTTTCAATTGTTTTTTGAGCTTCATTATATCTTCCGGCAAGTTGATGATCAAAAAACTCTTCAACATACCGGTCATAAAGATCATACTCTTTTATAAATTTTTCAAACTGGATTTTATCATTCTCATCAATGTATGTAAGCTTATACAGTTCAAAATTATCACGAATACTTTTATCATATCCATCAACCAGCTTTCTATACTCTGCAATCTGCTTTGTATTTGTCTCATTTACAGAGTATACAACATTAACACGGATTCTGTTATAGTCAGCAGTAATCTCACCAACATATTCAAGAGGCAAAGTTACTTTTTCATACAAAAAAGCACCAGCATCATCAATATTCTTTATATTAACAGAACCGATAATACCTAATGCTGCAGTTATTACTGTTAAAGCAACAAATCCGGAAAGGACCTTTACACCAAGCTTCATATTCTTAAACATTACATCCTCCTGAAATAACTCTTATATTTATCAAATTAATAATTAGTTCCAATTTTAAGACCTCACCCGCGCTCTGCGCACCCTTCTGTCCGGCCCCCGCACCCCCAAAGGGGGCAAGGAGTAAGGCTTTCTTTTCCCCGAAACATACTACAGAAAAATCATCATTTCTTTAAGCCCCCCTCCGGGGGGTTTGGGGGGCGATGCCGACAGAGTCCTGTTAAACAATGGTATTCTCCTTCAACATCCCTGCTCTTATATTATCGAGTGATCTGCGCAATGCCCGGTTACACCCTTCAAGCATTGGTTCTCCATGGCCGAAATAGATTGCATTCACATTCATTCTGCAGATCCTCTCCATTGCTTTAATAAAACTCTCTTCATATCTCCCCTCACGGGAATTTACAATTACAGGCGCATCACCTGTAAAAAGTACTCCATCCTCCTGGCAGTAGAGACAGATGGAATCATTGCTGTGGCCCGGTGTATACATAACTTCAAAGTACCTGTCACCCAGCTTTATAATCTCACCATTTTTCAGCAGCCGGTCCACCCCTTTGATCGATTTTGACCAGGCATAAACTTTAGGTTTAAATACAAACTTCACATTATCGAGCATGGAACTGTGGTCATAATGATTATGGGTAAGCACCACCTTTTCCACAGGCCTTTTCCCCACACCTGTGGGATATTCAAGAATCATTTCCAGTATTGAAAGATCCCTCCCCACATCCACAAGGGCATTTATATCAGAGATTGCGTTCCATGTCCCCCTTACCAGATAAACATTGGAGGTATAGACTTTACTCTTCTCCGTTAAATTATCTATCTTCAAAACTGCAACTCACAGCTTTATTTTTCTGAACACCTGGGCATTTGGAACAACCTGTTCAAAATATACGGAAAGTTCCGGCGGCATTTTTTGGGTCTGTTCAGAAACAAAAAATCCCCCTTCAACAAGATTTTCATGGAACATTTTTATTACAGATACCCTTTCTTCATAATTAAAATGGAGGAGTACATTTTTGCACATTATAAGACTGAAATTTTTCTCCACAGGTTTAAGGGTAAGAAGATCATGTTTCATAAAATTAACTGCTCTTCTTATCTCTTCCGAAATTCTGTAAACATCTGCCTCGCCTGATGGTTCAAAATATCTGTAAAAAATATCCCTGGGAATCCGGTCCAGCTGATCCCTGGGATATTCCCCCTTTTCAATTATATCTTTAAAAAGATTACTCCCGTCTATATCTGTTGCAAAAATCTTTACATTCCTGAAAATCATATTACCCATATTCTCTTTCAGAATAATCGCCAGGGAGTAAGGTTCAGGCCCCATTGCGCATCCCGCATCCCATATTCTTATGAGACTCTTTGTCCGGAGAGTGGGTATTGCATAATCTCTTATCATCTCCAGGGTCTGCATATCACGGAAAAAATATGTAAATGCCATCCTTAATCTTTGCCTATTATACGTACTTCTTCCGCAGTTAAAATCTTATCCGCATCCAGCACGATAACAAGTTGTTCCTTCTCTCTCCCTATACCGATAACTGCGTCCCTTTCGATTTCCGCAGCAAAGTGGGGTGTGTTCTGAATATCCTCAAGGGTCATACTTATAACATCATTTACAGAATCTACAATGAGACCGCAAAGGAGACCTCTCACTTCAACAATTATTATAACAGTATTTTTGTCGTAGGGCCTTTCAGAAATATTAAACTTGATTCTCATATCGATTAGAGGGACAATTTTGCCGCGCAGATCTATTACACCTTTCATAAAGGGCATGGTGTTAGGCACCTTTATAATTGAAGAGAGATTTAAAACCTCCTGCGCCCTGATTACATCAACCCCGTAAAGCTCTTCCGCTATTGAGAAGGTAACATACTGTCTTCTTTCAATAATTTCGCTTTTGGCTTCCTGCCTTTTCATTTTGTCAAGTGCTGCCATAATTTTTCCTTTTCAGTAAAATATTTTCTTTTCAAATCCTTCTCCCCCCTGTCTGCTCAGGACGCCCCGGAGGGAGACTTTTAAACTCTTTTAACAAAAATAAAAAGTTCAATATCACAGCCTTTAAGCCCCCCTCCGGGCGGTGTACTAAGCGTGTCGAAGTAGGGGTTGGGGGGCAGTTGCAAAACTGTGAAGCTCTTAACTTAATGCCGTGCCCCCTTTGGGGGCACGGGGCTAACCCCAATTATAGAAACTTACGATTTAATATATCCTATACAAGATAAAAATCAATAGCACTTATATTTTTTTGCCGCCCACAATACTGTTATTTTGTTATAACACTATTGAGTGATAAATGTTATAACACCCTGCAACACTTATGTTTGATTCTCCATACTCGAACCTGTTTTTAAAATCACATATTTGTTGAGAGATTATTTCCGGTAATTGCTTGAATCATAATCAGGAATTATTATTATTAAACTTAAAGGTATAATTATGTCAGATTCTTTATTTGCTTCAAAAACACACTTAAACATACATATCGGGGAGTACTATGCCAGCAGAGAGCCTGCTGTTATAAGCACAGTACTTGGCCCATGTGTTGCAGTATGTCTTCATGATAAAACCGCAAAAATCGGAGGGATGAATCATATCCTCATGCCTGGAGGGGGTAGTGCTTCAAAAAATTATAATGGCCATGAATCAAGATATGCAATGAATGCCATGGAGCTGCTGATAAATCAGATGATGCGTCTTGGGGCTGACAGGTACAATCTCACAGCAAAAATATTCGGCGGCGCCTCCATACTCTCCGCCATCTCCCCCGACTTCAGCATGGGTATGAAAAATGTAGAAAGTGTTGTGAACTTTCTTATAACAGAAAAAATACCTATAAAAAATTATAATTTCGGCGGCAGTGACTCCAGGAGAATATACTATCACACAGATACTGATACGGTACTTTTAAAAAGGATAAAACCGAAAGAGGTAATCAACGAGTTTGCTGATTTAAAAACAAAACGCTCAGAGCTGGAAAAAAGAATAAATAAAACCTCAGGTATTATATATTTTGATGACTGATGCTAATCCGCAAGAGGCAGGGCAATAACAATTTTTGCGCCATTATCATCAGTGATCAGCAGCTCCCCGTCTATCTGCTGCGTAAGTGCCTCAACAAGATTAAGCCCGAAACCGCTTCCGCCAATCCCCGCTCTTTTGTCTCCAATACCGGGTCCATTATCATGAATAGTCATTTCAATCAATGAATCATTTATCCTGAGAAGCTGAAATTTTATTACGCCTTCAACCTCTCCGGTAAAGGCGTATTTAAAAGCGTTGGTAAATAATTCGTTTATAATAATACCCAGAGGGAAAAGTATCTTTGTGTTCATAATAAAATCATCTATTATTTTCTCAATTTTTATTATCCCTGTGTGACTGTAGATAATGAGAAGTTCATCAATAAATTTTTCCAGATACTCTTTTACTGCAACATTTCTGAAATCACTCGACCTGTATAGCTGATCATAAATAAGCATCATCCCGTGTACACGCCCCCGGGCATCATCCAGAGCTGCTGAAACTGCAGGATTGTCTATATAAGCTGCCTGAAGTCCAAGAAGTCCTGAAATGGAATTCATATTATTTTTTATTCTGTGATGAACCTCCTTCAGCAGTACCTCCTTCTCCTCAAGTAGCTTCTGAATCTTTATCTCAGCGGATTTTCTTCCAGTTATATCCACAATAATGCTGTCATAGGAGCAGAGAATCCCATTCCCATTGTAATGGTGAACCGGTGTATTCCTTACCCATCTAATCGATCCATCCTTATGAATTATACGATGCTCAATAAACTTCTTATTTACACCCCTTATTATCTCATCTGCAAAAGCTGTAACAATATCCCTCTCCTCCGGATAGATCATCCTGTACCATAAATTACCATCGTTCTGATAATCTTCAGGGAGAAAACCTGTAACAGCTGCACACCCCGGGCCATGTACGGTATTAACAGGATAATTATTTTCCAGATAGACCGTATAAACATAATCAGTTACAGATTCCAGAAGCTGTTTATACCTCTTTTCCCGTTCAGCCAGCGCAGTCTCAGCTCTTTTCCTGTCACTTATATCTTCAAAAATTGTGGCAAAAAATCCTGCTTCAGGGCTGTAAGCGGTTATCTTAAACCATCTCTCCAAAGCACCTGAATACTGCTCAAAAGAGGTTTCCTCCCCTGTAAGTGCTACAGTACCGTATATATCAATCCAGAGCTGCTCTGTGCCCGGCATAATCTCCTTTACAGTTTTACCGGTTATCTCAGATGATAGAAGCCCGGTAAGCTTTTCAAAAGCAGGATTGACCTCCAGAAAAATATAATCGAGAGGGTTCCCCCAGTCATCCACAATAATTTCGTGAAGTGCAAAACCGCTTATCATCCCTGCAAAAAGCTGTCGGTACTGCTTATCCCTTTTTGAATAATTTATGTCTGCCATTTCCCGCTCATGAAGAGTCCTTGCAAGCTTCATGTTGCTGTAGCTCAGTTTGGAAATTATCTCTGCAAATTTTATATATATATCCATTGCTGTATAAACGCTCCCCCTGTTATACCTGGGGACTTTATTAAGTGCTGCAATATATTCAGATTCATTAAAACCGTATTCCCCGGCCTGTGCTCTGAAATAATCATAGTCAGGTTCTTCATCATCAAAAAAGAACTGACTGATAATTATATTAGCAGCATGCCTCCCCCCTACCATAACAGGCGTAGCCATATTCATAAGGCCGTTGCGGCATTTATAAGCTTCAAATACACCTGGAGAGATCCCTTTAGTAAGATTAATATTGCTCTCAATGCATCTTGCCTGTGAAGCGGTATGAGTATAATGGAACTCTTTGCAAAGGGATGTCCATCCGGAATGAATTAGTATATTCCCTTTAAGATCAGTTATTGAACCGCCTATTCCGCTCAGCTGATAAAATTCATCCATTAAATTCTGGAGCATGGGGAGGTCAATAATATCAGCCAGTTCAAGAAGATCGGGTCTCCCTTCCGGAGAGATGATACTATCCAGCTTACGCCGTACCATCTCCTCGCTCTCTTTGATTGCAGCAGCAGCCTTTTCCAGGTTGCGGTGTGAATTAAAAAGCTCAAAAGCCATCTCTATTGATGAAAGAAGTACAAAATCACCTGAATTTTTTATTACATATCCATACCTTGTAATTGTACGGACGCTTTCAACAACCTCACGTTCCGAATGAGATGTCAAAAAAACAATTGGTACAATTACTGTTTTTAATATTTCCGCTGCTGCTTCAGTTCCGTCCGGCCCTTCACCAAGATCAATATCCATGAGAATAAGGTTAATATCCGAATCAGCCAATACTGTCTCAACAGCTTTGCTGCCGTCAGATGCAATTATTACATCATAGCCGTTTTTCTTAAGCATATTAGATGTAACCAGAGCAGTTACTGATTCATCCTCAACAAGAAGTATTTTTCTTTGTTTTTCTGCAGACATCTATTCTCCATGGAACTGATATTCATTTTGTGTAGTTTCATAATACTCAATTATATAATAATTAACAAAAAAAATAATTAAAGCACTTTCCGGAAAACTTTTCTCCCTGTCTACCCCGGGAGTACTTTCTCGCTTCGCTTACTTTAACGAGCTTAGTACAAGCAGAGGGCGCCCTGAAGGGGGCACGAGTTATCTATTATCATCCTGGAAATATAATTTTTATCATTTCTATAACTATTTCAATATTATTTAATACATCTATACTTCGGTTCATCTACCTGCCTAAAGATTATCTATTGCATGCCCCCTTTGGGGGACCTTATTGCTACCCACTTCTTAAACAGTACCTTGCTGATCCACTGTGCCCTCACCCCGTCCCCTCTCCCATAAATAAACTTTAATGTTAATTCATGTATTGATAGCGGGGAGAGGGGTGACCGCTTAAAAAAATGAACATTTGTTTGTTTTCATTCGAATTCTCCCCCTTCTCCCTCGGAAAAATAAGTACAAGGTATTATTTTTTATTATGGGAGAAGGGGGGTCTGGGGGATGAGGGCATAAAATGTTAATAATATCGGTTTATTCAAAAGAGATTATTTATTTGAACTGACTTGTAGGTAGTAATGAGCCGGGGGACAGGGGGCCGGTAAATACGGTGAACAAATAATATTATTACTTTTCCTATAATTCAGGAAAGAACAATAAATAAAATATTGACAAATTTCCAGGTATAATGTACTGAATGGTCAGTAAAGAGGTCAAATATGCCAACACAATCCAGAAGCGAAATAACACGGTCTAATGTAATTGAAAAAACTATAGGGCTAATTAATACAGCCGGGTACACTGCCACATCAATGGATGATATAATAAAAGAAACAGGGGTTAAAAAAGGGAATCTTTATTTTCATTTCTCCAGCAAGGAGGAACTTGTGCTGAAGGTCCTTGAGAAGGCCAGAGAAGATTACTTCACCTATCTGATTAAGTCACTGGTCTTTGATTCCCCGCTTAAAAATATAGAAAGTCTCCTTGAAGCTGTATTCCGGTTTCATAAAAGCCGGAAATTTACAGGGGGATGTATATTCGGAAACATCATCCTTGAGCTTTCAGAATCCAATCCCCGAATTTCATCAGTGGCATCATCTGCCCTGCAGGAATGGATAGACCTGATGACAGATCTCCTTTCAAAGGGTATTGCCCTGGGTGAAATCAATCTCCCTCTACCTGCAGGGACAGTGGCTGAACACATTGTGGCATCCATGGAAGGTGGCATTATGCTTTCCAGGGCAAAAAAAAGCAGCAGGTCGCTGCGCGACTCCATGAACACAATATATTTTATGCTCGGCATAAAACAGAGCAGAGCATAATTTTATTATGCCTCTGTGAATTACAGTAATTTTTTTTGGCTCATTCCGGATTTTTGGGAAAAGTAATAATATTGTCTGATTCCACATATTCTGGAGTCAGCCCTCTGTCCCCCAAAGGGGCACGTCATTAAGAAAAGATGTTCACAGTTTCGCAACGGCCCCCCAAACCGCCAGACTGTGTGAATAATATTTTCCGGGGACAAATTTTTTAGTTGCAAAAGGAG
>CAZBFP010000038.1:0-29543 GCA_964491265.1 uncultured Leptospirales bacterium
AACCAAGGGATTTTTAATTTTTGACTTGAGGGTGACTATATCGCTTTAGATAACAGGAATGAGTTCACCTTCCTTATATATAGTCTTTATATGCTCGTTTATAGTTGGAACAGTAACCTGAAAAAGCTCGGCTAAAAGCTTCTGTGAAAGCCACACGGTATCTCCTTCAAAACGGACTTCCACACGGACTTTGCCATCTTCGGACTGAAAAAAGATAAGCTGCGAACCTTCTTTCATGGGATAAATAATTTCCTCATTCATTACTCCTCCTCACCGAACAACGAAGGCTGTTCAACATATGGTTTGGGGGCGGAGGGGAGATTCTCTACCTGTAAACTGTAATCATCGTGGCTCCATTCACACTTAACTTTCCCTGTAAATTCCTGTTCCAGTGCTTTCAATGCAAGTAAGTTGTCACCGAAAATAAGCCGGTTATCAAAAATATCATCTTTGCTTACACGGTGTTTCGCGTGATATGATTTTTCCGGATCTTCAAGGAGTATGCGCGGTTCAAGCCGCGGACGGTTTTCCTTGCCGATCCAGGTTAGTTCGAGTTTTGGTTTATTGCTCATTAATTGTTCCTTACCATTTTGACGGTTTTATAATTGTACCGTTTTTGTCATGCATCTGATCCGGGAACTGACATGATGCAAGAGCACCGGTACGAATCTGCTTCTGAAAAAGCGCATATTTCCCGAGTTCTTTACTCTGATTCTGCTGAGGATTTAAAATACCGATTTTTTTACACATCTCTTCCCTGATGATTTTAAGTGGTTCGGAGAGATCGGAATCATTTGAAACTAAAACTGCCAGATCGTACAGGTTTTTATAAGCATCATCAAGCATGTGGGTTGCAATATTAACATCCGATTTCTTTTCTTCTGTTTTTATTACACGTGCGCTGCCTGAGCCGTTTGCAAGGGGCATATTAACTTCATGAGAAAGAAAATGACCATATATTATTTCAAGATGAGGTATTGTCCGGAGCGCACGAAGATAAACCTGCTGGCGGATATGCTGATCGGGATCACTCGGTCTTGATTTAACGCGTGCTGTAAAATATTTGATACAGAGGATCTCATTAGAATTTTTATCAAGATATGCCCGGCATAATGCATCCAAATTCAACCATTTAAATTGAGTATTCTTTGTCTGGCCGTAATAGAGATTGAAACCGTCAATGTAGATATATGTTCTGAGAAGAGGCATTTAACATCCCCCCCAAAAAAGCAAAGGCCACCCTTTTGGATGACCTTGCACCCTCCGCCGAAGCGATAGGGGTGATATACCTATAAGATCGGAAATATTTATAAAGGTGTCAACATTATTTTTACAATATGTGAAAAAATGAGAAATGGTTTCTGTACCGGAATTAAGCATATTGTTGACGTCAACAATATGGTCAGAGTTAAAAAATGATTTATCCGCAGATTGCAAAGATTTTCGCAGAATGTTTTTTGATTTATTTATATGTTGTGATTGCCAGTATTTCATTTTTTTCATTATAATAACTTAAACCGGTTTTTTATCAGAATGAAAAATTAAAAACTTTGAAATACAGGCTTATCTTTATCCTGAGGTAATCTAAAAAGATAACTGTGAGATGATTCATCTCTACCTGTGTGCTCTTTTTTGGAGTATAAGTAATTTTTAATCTCATCTACCAAAACCAGTTGGCGGCCATAATTCCTCTTCTTCAACTCTACGCTTGATTACATCTTCAGAAACACCAAAGGGCTTACAGAGCAGCGGAGTCGCTCTTTCAAGAACATAATCAGGATTAACCGAAAGAAGGTGAGCACCGTTATTTTTTTCAAGTATGTTTGAGATATTATTAACTTCTTCAACGAGATTTTCTCTTGGAACCAGCAATCTACCTGCAAACTGATTCGCCTGATATTCAAATGACCTGTATTCATTTTCCGGAAAATTTGTTATGAAGTTGTAATATTCCCGAGGTTCATCGATGTTTAAGTTGTTATCACTGTAAAGATATTCATGAAGAACATAATGCCCCAGTTCATGAGCTATGGAAAAACGCAACCTGCTATCGTAGCGTTCGTCATTATATCTTGAATTATCAATTACTATACCGGAGAAATCACTTTTCAAATATGCATCTATTCCACAAATATTAGAAAGACCGGACAAAGGGATTATTTCAAGCCCTATTTTAGATTCTACAATATGTTCAATATCTACCGGAGTTTCACCATAACACCAGTGAGCTTTAACCAGCTCATCCGCTCTGCTCCATATTTCTTTTTTCAGAATATACCTGCATTTAATATTTGAAAAGTCTGTCACCTGTATTAGCCCTCCTTTCTGATTATATCAATTAACTTCTCAATCTCTTCCGGTTTAGGTTTGATACTTCCAACAGTTCTGAAAAAAGCAGGAAGTGATTTCAATATTTCTTTATCTGACATTAAATAATCTGGTATTCTACCTGCATCAATACTTGCCATATCAAACAATTGATTCCATTCATCACTATCTTTTTGAATTTGAAGAATCATTGCTATCTTAGCAAGTTTAGCTTCATCCTGTGGAGCTGATGCAGCACTTCTTTCAATTTTACTCCAGTTACTTGGATCTTCACCTAAATCCCTTGCAAACTGCCTAAGCGAGATTTTTAATAATAACCTTTTCTCCTTAACGAATTCACCAAACATATACCCCTCCTGTAACACAGAAACCCTTTTTTTATTTGTGTGGTAAATATAACACCACACTGCATATATCGTCAAGAATTTTTTTAAATAAATTGGTTTTTAACTGTGGGAGCTGTTTATATCTTAACAAAAACTCATTAAAATGTTTTTATAAGTTTCTGAAAAACTACTGGTATTTTTTTTATTGGCATATGTTCCGCCATAACGACCCGCTGTTGCCTTTAAACCTATTGCACCCGTTTGTTCGACTCATTGCTTAACGCTTAACTTATAACTGTTTAAACCTGCCTGACTTTTAATTATGGCGAATTCGCCATAATTAAAATCCTGTAACAGGAGTTACATGATTAAAAAATCTTCATATAAGTCAAATAATCCATTTCCAATTCAGATAAAGGCTTAAACTGAGAAGAGAAGCTGCTTTGCTATTCGTTACTCTTCTCTGATTATTCGCATGATACTCAATATCCTGTTGATTCTCTGTTCGATTTTAAAGTTGTTCTTTTACAAGCGAATATGCTTTTTTAATTTAGAGCAGGGTGATGAATAATTTATTTATTGATTTTCTTCCCCGATTAAGGGATCTGTGAACATGAGTTTTCAGGAGGGTGATTGTGAATATACAGATTTTCGGTACAAAAAAATGCAGGGAAACAGCAAAGGCTCTCCGCTTTTTTAAAGAGAGGGGTGTAAAAGTGCACAATGTTGATCTTGCTGAAAAGGGGATGAGCAGGGGTGAGCTCTCATCTGTAGCCAGATCAGTTCCATATGAGGATCTTATTGATAAAGATGGCAAAGAGTACAGCAGAATGAATCTTCAGTATATAAAGCATGATATTGAAAAAGTACTGCTTGAAAATCCTTTATTGATAAAAACCCCGATTGTAAGAAACGGTAATTCAGCTACAAGCGGATACGCTTCTGAAATATGGAAGGGGTGGATTGCTGCTGAAAAGGGTTAGATCCAGCAGCAATTATCAATATGTTCCGGTTGTTTTTTTCTCATGAATCAGTATATTAATCCTGAAGAGAGAGGAGCAGATATTTTCAGTTTATACTAATTTCTGAGAGGGAGAAATGAAAGCACTTGTTAAAGCAAGGCCGGAAAAGGGGATATGGATGGAGGATATGCCCAGACCTGTTCCCGGAGTAAATGATGTAATTGTCAAAGTCCAGAAAACTGCCATCTGCGGAACAGACCTTCATATTTATATGTGGGATGACTGGTCTAAGCGTACAATAAAAACCCCTATGATAATCGGTCATGAATATATGGGGGTGGTTGAGGAAACCGGGAGCGGTGTGCGAAACCTGGAGCCGGGGGTGCGGGTTACAGGGGAGGGGCATATTGCCTGCAATAACTGCAGAAACTGCAAACGGGGTAAAAAGCATGTTTGCGAAAATACTGTCGGTATCGGTGTTAACAGGGACGGTTCCTTTGCTGAATATGTTTCGGTCCCTGCTGAGAATATAATAAGACTTGATGATCATATCCCCGATGAAATCGGCGCTATTATGGATCCATTCGGTAATGCCGCGCATACAGCCCTCTCTTTCCCTCTTCTTGGTGAAGATGTACTCATTACAGGTGCAGGACTTATCGGAAATATGGCAGTGGCAATATGCAGATTTGCCGGAGCCAGACATATTGTAGTAAGTGATTTAAGTGATTACAGACTGGAAATCGCAAAGCGCATGGGTGCAACTGCCGCAGTAAACCCCTCAAAAGGTGAAACCATCAGTGATGCAATGCATAATCTCGGCATGGTGGGCTTTGACGTCGGCCTTGAAATGTCGGGCTCTCCAATGGCTTTTAATGATATGATAAATTCCATGTATAATGGATCGAGTATTGCTCTCCTCGGTATCCTCCCTGCAGAAACTTCTGTACCCTGGGATAAAATTATTTTCAAGGCTCTATTTATTAAGGGAATCTATGGGAGGGAGATGTTTGAGACATGGTACAAGATGGAGCAGATGATACGGAGCGGTATTGACCTGAGTCCTGTAATTACGCACAGGTTTCATATTGATGAGTTTCAGAAAGGCTTTGATGTAATGGAGTCGGGGAATTGCGGCAAGGTAATTCTCAGCTGGGATTAGTTGTAACAGTTAAATTTTATGAAAAAGACTGTCATTCCGACCGGAGTGCCGGAATCTTCCTGGAAATTGAGGAATTATGAGATTCCCGCACCTGTGCTGAGCGCGTCGAAGTATATGCGGGAATGACATAGTAAAAAAAGTCTCTTATTGGGATTAATTTATATTTAATAAAGGGGTAGGAATATGTACGAGAAATTCAAAAATTTCCTTAATGATGAAATTGAAAATATAAAAGATTCCGGTCTATATAAAAATGAAAGAATAATTACATCTCCCCAGGGTCCTGAGATAAGGCTCGATTCAGGAAAAAAAGTGCTGAATTTCTGCGCAAATAATTACCTGGGCCTGTCAAACAGTGATCTTCTGAAAGAGGCTGCAGCCGCAGCCCTTGAAACACACGGTTACGGAATGTCATCTGTCCGCTTTATATGCGGGACAACTGATCTGCATAAGGAGCTGGAGAGGAGAGTCTCTGAATTTTTCGGTACTGAGGATACAATTCTCTATGCAGCATGCTTTGACGCTAATGGCGGACTTTTTGGCCCTCTTTTTACTGATGAGGATGCAATAATATCTGATTCCCTTAATCACGCTTCAATAATTGATGGTGTTCTTTTATGCAAAGCTAAAAGATTCAGGTATGCAAATGCTGACATGAAAGATTTGGAGGAAAAACTTAAAGAAGCTTCATCCCACAGATTCAGGGTAATTGTTACAGATGGTGTATTTTCCATGGACGGCAATGTTCCCCCCCTTGATGAGATATACAGGCTCGCGGAGAAGTACGATGCACTCATAGTAGTTGATGAATCCCATTCAGCCGGTGTGGTGGGGAAAACCGGCAGAGGGGTTACTGAGCTTTATAATCTGCGCGGTAAAATCGAGGTGATTACAGGGACACTGGGGAAGTCTTTCGGCGGGGCTATCGGAGGCTTTACAACGGGGAAAAGTGAGATAATATCTCTCCTGAGGCAGAGATCACGGCCATATCTTTTTTCCAATTCCATACCGCCATTTGTGGCTGCTGCAGGTATCAGGATGTTTGAGCTTATGAGTTCCAGTAGCGAGCTTCAGGATAAGCTCCATGCCAATACAGAATATTTTTTGAGACGGATGACAGAGGCGGGTTTTGATATAAAGCCTACACAATCCGCTATATGTGCAGTAATGCTTTATGATGCAGTTTTATCGCAGAAGCTGGCTGAAAGGCTTCTGGATCTGGGTATATATGTAACCGGATTCTTTTTCCCGGTTGTGCCCAGGGACCAGGCAAGGATAAGAGTACAGCTTTCAGCAGCTCATACAGAGGGGCATCTCGATTCTGCTATTGATGCTTTTATAAAAGCCGGGAAGGAATTTGGAATCATCGGGTAACCTGAACACTCTTAATTGAGCACCATCAGTAATTATTAACCTGGTTTAAGGTGTCTTTTGTTTACATCTTTTTAAAATTGTTGGATTTTTACTTGATATTTCTCCCCGGTTATGTTTAATTTAACATAAAAAATAGATAAAATACCAGGGGAGGTCTTATGGACACAATTCTAAGAATTAAAATGAGTGCCGGAGGCAAGCCGGAAGTTAAAAAAGAGGCTCTTGGCGGTTTTGCAGGCCTTGGAGGTAGAGGGCTTACAACTGCAATTATTGCAAAAGAGGTTGATCCTCTCTGCCATGCTCTTGGTGAGGAGAATAAGCTTGTTATAGCTCCAGGTCTTTTGAGCGGTTCAGCCGGTGCAATGTCGGGGCGTCTTTCAATAGGGTGTAAAAGTCCTCTTACAGGAGGGATTAAGGAATCTAACTCCGGGGGACAGGCTGCACAGGTTCTTGCCAGGCTGGGCTATGCTGCAATTGTTCTGGAAGGTAAACCTGCTGAAGGAGAAATTTATAAAATTTATATTAACAAAGATGAAGTAAAGGTTGAACCCGCTCCGGAGTATAAGATGCTTCCCAACTATGATCTTATTGATAAGGTAAAAGATAAGTATGGCGATAAAATTGCCTGTATATCTATAGGGCCTGCAGGTGAGATGAAGATGGGCTCAGCTTCAATAGCATGTACAGATATGGAGATTCGTCCTGCGCGGCACGCGGGAAGAGGGGGCGTAGGTGCAGTAATGGGCGCTAAAGGTGTTAAGCTTATTGTTCTGGATGAGACAGGACTTGAAAACAGAAAACCTGTTGATGAGGAAAAATTCAGGGCAGCAAACAAGGAGTTTGTTGACGGTCTAAGAAAACACGCAGTTACAGGGAGTGCCCTTCCTTCATATGGCACAAATGTACTTTCCAACATAATAAATGAGGCTGGAGGATTCCCGACAAATAATTTTAAAACAGGAACTTTTGCCGGAACATCTAAAATCAGCGGTGAAACATATGCTGAACTTATGACCAAGCGGGGCGGCCAGCCTACCCATGGTTGTCACAGGGGATGCGTAATAAGATGCTCAGGGATTTACCATGACAAGGATGGGAAGTATTTAACCAAACAGCCTGAGTATGAAACTGTATGGTCTCATGGGGCAAACTGCGGTATTGATGATCCTGATACTATTGCAATGCTCGATTTCCTTGATGATAATTACGGTGTGGATACAATTGAAATGGGCGCCACTATTGCAGTTGCCATGGATGCGGGGCTTGCAAAGTTCGGTGATGGTAAAGCTGCTATTGAACTTGTTCATGAAGTGGGAAAGGGTACACCCCTTGGAAGAATACTCGGCAATGGTGCTGGAATAACAGGTAAGGTTTTTGGAGTTGAAAGAATCCCTGTTGTGAAAAACCAGGCAATGCCTGCCTATGATCCCAGGGCCATTCAGGGTATAGGTGTTACATATGCCACAAGTACACAGGGAGCAGACCATACTGCCGGATATTCTATTACTGCCAATATTCTTAAGGTGGGCGGATTTGTTGATCCTCTTAAGCCTGAAGGTCAGGTGGAGCTTTCAAGAAATCTTCAGATAGCAACTGCAGCAATAGATTCAACCGGTATGTGTCTTTTTATAGCCTTTGCTATTCTTGATCAGCCGGAAACATTTCAGGCAATGCTGGATATGCTTAATTCATTTCATGGACTGAATCTTACAGCTGATGATGTTGCTGATATTGGGAAAAAGGTCCTTACAATGGAGAGAGACTTTAATAAAAAAGCAGGATTTACAGCAGTAGATGACAGGCTCCCTGCATATTTTTACAAGGAGAAGCTGTCTCCTCATGATGCTTTATTTACTGTTACAGATGAAGAACTGGACAGCGTATTTAACTGGTAAGCCGTAACAATAATCTGCAGGCGGAGTGATGAAATGATCCCTGAAGCTGACATGCTTAAAATGGTTGTCAGTGAAAACGCTTTCTCAGAATTTTTGAGATCCCTTCAGAATGGATTTTATGTGAAATCCCCTGAAGGGATCTCTGTTAAAGATTTTTTAACAGAGATTTGCGGAATTACTGAAGAATATATTGAAGAGAATGTTAAAACTGTTTTTATAAACAATAAACCTGCTGATAAGCTGCACCAGGTATTTATTGTTCCTGATATGATCTGCGCTCTTTCAGGGGCAATGCCCGGTCTTGTTGGTGCCATGATGAGGATGGGGAGTTTTTATTCTGTTCTCAGAGAGGGTATAACCTGTGATTCACCTGAATCGGGTAAATCAGGTGATGAGGTTCTTGTTAAGATAAAGCTTTTTAATAAAATTCTCTATGATAAGGGGCCTGAGTTTTTATTTAAAGGTATATATGCGGATAGAGCGGATCTTATTTCTTTATTAGAGAGCGGAGTCTTTGAAAATGAAATTTCTGAAATGGAAATTAATAAAAAAAAGATGAAAAAAGTCATTTTAAACAATCTGTCTATTGAATTTAAAAGCCATATTATATATTATAGAGTTGAAGTAATTGGTAATTCATGAAATTTTATTTAATTTAAAATGCTCTATTTTCCCCGCCGCCGAAGGCGGCGGGGAAATATAATCCTTTATTTTAGACTGTAATAAATGTTAAGTAATTAGAATTTAGGTGCATTACAAAAAATGGCTCTTTCCGGATTTTCGGGAAAAGTAATAATATTATTTTTTTCCACATATTCTGGAGTCAGCCCCCTGTCCCCCAAAGGGGGCACGTATAATAAAAACATGAGCAAGTTGACGAATCAAAGTATTAAAACATCTTTTTATATTGTTGAACTTGCAACGATTTGCGGAACAATATAAAGGGAATAGTTATCAAAGTTGTAACTATTATATTTTCAGAGTTATAATAGATAACTCGTGCCCCCTTTGGGGGATAGGGGGGAAAGGAAAGAAGTGCTCCCTTTGTATTCCAAAAATCCGGAATGAGCTGATAATAAAAGATATGAAGATAACAGTTAAGCTTTTTGCCACATTACGGGATCAGAGGTTTGATACAAGTGACCTGGATTGTTCTGAAGGGGCTTCTGTAAGGGATGTTCTTAAAATAATTGAGCTCGCTGAAGATGAAGTTGCTATAATTTTTCTGAATGGCAGGCATGCGGAATTTGATGATATTATGAATTCAAATGACACACTTGCTTTTTTCCCCCCAATAGGCGGCGGGTGAGATTTAATCTTTAAATCGAACCCGTCGTCTTTTATTTTACATCAGCAGAAAATCAGTGTTGATTCTTTTACTTTTATTAAAAAAAAATGTTCTAATATCTCCTCCACCTTCGGAGGCGGGTATATTAGAACAGGCATTCCAGCATTAAAATACATTTTTTAGAGATAATTACTGACAAAAAAATATGGTATGGGAAAAAAATCTTGAGTTTTTAAGTATTTCATTATATACTGAAGATATGTATGGTTGAAAAATAGTGGAGGCTAAAATGGATAAACATGAATATGAAGTTGTAATACTCGGAACAGGCCCTGCCGGGCTCCAGTCTGCAATACATGCGGCCAGGGCAAAGGTTTCTGTACTGGTTATGGGGAGGCTGGAAAACAGCAGCATTATGGGCGCACATATAGAAAATTATTGCTGCATGCCCAATATTACAGGTGATGAACTCCTTAAAAACGGGATGGATCAGGCTGTGAAATCAGGCGCGGTATTTCTTGAAGAGGATGTAATTGAAACATCCCTTGAAAATGATTATGTAATACTTAAATCAGAGAGCGGTAAAACTATTAAGACCCGTTCGCTTATTTTTACTATCGGTGTAACAAGGAATACCCTCAATGTGCCGGGTGAAACCGATCTTCGCGGTTACGGTGTCAGCTATTGTGTTGACTGTGATGCTAATTTTTATAAAGGGAAACCTGTGGTTATAACAGGTAACGGCAGCGCTGCAGTGTCAGGCGCACTTACACTTTCCTCCTATACTGACACTGTCTATCTTGTGTCAGAAAAGATTAATGTTGATTCAGGCCTGGCTGACCAGCTTGGTAAAAGCAGTATTAATGTTATTGAGGGGAAAAAGGTTGCAGCAATTTCCGGTGATAAATCTGTGGAAATGGTAAAACTTAATGACGGGACTGAGATTAAAGCAGAAGGGATATTTATTGAACTTGGAGCAAAGGGTGCAATGGAACTTGCAGGTTTTCTAGGAATAGAGATGGATGAAAATTTTAAACATATAGCTGTAAATAGAAAGCAGGAAACTTCTGTTCCTGGAATTTATGCTGCCGGGGATATATGTGGTCCTCCATGGCAGATTGCAAAAGCTGTAGGCGAGGGGTGTGTTGCAGGTCTTGAAGGTGCCAAATACGCTAAAAAATTCAGGAAATAGAATATCGGGGGAGCAGATCCCCCTTTAATTAAAAGTATCAGGCTCCACAATTTCACCTTTAGAGAAAATTTTATAGAAACGGCGTGTACCTTTTGAGGATTCAACTTCTTCCCATTTGTCAACATTGAACCCGATTTTTACTACAGAGCCCATCTCCATTGAGGTTCTGAAATTTCCGGTCAGGATATAGGCAAGCTCAGTGAGTACAGGATTATGCCCAACAATCATGAGTGATGAGATGCTGTTGCTGCAGTTCCAGATAAGATCCATTAGGAGCCAGGGGTCGTGGGCGTTATAAATGATATCATTTAAAATAAGTGAATCCTGCGGCAGTTTAAATACATTCTGAATTATTTCAGCAGTGCATCTGGCCCTTGGAGCTCCGCTGGAAATTATAAATTCAACTTTATTACTACTGTTCAGGAGATGATCCGCCATTATTGATGAACGGAGTTTCCCCCTCTCTGTAAGTCTTCTTGCATAATCTGAATCATAATCCTCTTCCTGGGCTTCACCATGTCTTAAAAGAAAGACCGTTTTCATTCAATTCTCCTACAGTTTTTAAAAAGAGATTATATATTAATGTTGTATTTAAGGCAATACATTTTTGTTTTAATCAGGTTATATTATGCGGAGGTGAATTAAATTTCTGGTAAAAAATCATTCGTGCCCTCACCCGGTCATCGCTACCGATTGACCATCCTCTCCCGTTGAAGCGGGAGAGGATATATTACATCAAAAATCAATATTTATGAATAAAAACCCTTTCCCCGACGAAGTCAGGGAGAGGGTGAGCGGCCTTCAGGCTCGCTCGGGTGAGGGCAGTTTACGCATGGTGAACTTTACCCGAAATTTAATTCGTTCCCTATTATGCGGTAGTATTGTTTCTTGACAGTATAATTGGTCGTTTTATATTCAATTTCATTCCAGTTTGTGACAACGGAGTTTTTTAATGGGTTTATTACAGAATATTATTATTATTTTTACTATTGCTGTTGCAGTTGTGTTTATCTGCAACAGGCTTAAGATCCCCTCAATTGTCGGGTTTCTCATTACCGGTGTTTTTGCAGGGCCTAATCTTCTCGGTATCGGAGGGGGGCCGGGTGATGTACACCTCCTTTCTGAGGTTGGAATAATACTCCTTCTTTTTACAATAGGTCTTGAATTTTCTATTAAAAATCTTCTCCAGATCGGGCGCACTGTCCTTCTTGGCGGAACATTGCAGGTTCTAATAACCATATGTGTTATCGCAGGATTTCTTTTCTACTGGAAAGGTGTAAACCAGGCAATATTTTTCGGTTTTGTAATTGCTCTGAGCAGTACTGCTATAGTTATGAAAATCTATCAGGAGAAGCTGGAGCTTGATACCCCCCATGGCCGCGCTGTTCTGGCTATTCTTATTTTTCAGGATATTATTGTTGTACCTATGATGCTTGTTACACCCCTTCTTGCCGGGATAGAGAGCGGATCGGGTGAAACATTCCTGAGCTTTGCAGTTAAGAGTGTGGGGCTTATTCTTTTTCTTTTTGCTGCAATTAAATGGATTGTGCCCTGGGTATTTTATCAGCTTGCAAAATCGAGGAGCAGGGAACTTTTTATCCTCAGCTCTGTAGTAACATGTTTTGCAATTGCAGGGCTTACCCATTCTATGGGATTGTCCCTTGAACTGGGGGCATTTATTGCCGGCCTGATAATCTCCGAAACTGAATACAGTTACGAAACCATAGGTAACATTGTACCATTCCGTGATGTATTTGCCAGTATATTTTTTATTTCCATAGGTATGATGCTTGACCTGAATTTTCTTGTTGAAGCATGGCAGCTTATACTTGGTGGCGGAATCGCCATAATTATATTGAAATTTTTTATAGCAGCCCTTGTGGTTCTTTTCCTCGGATTTTCTCTTCCAACAGCTCTTATTGTGGGGTTTTCCCTCTGTCAGATTGGTGAATTTTCATTTATTTTATCCAAAGTAGGATTTGACAATAAGATATTATCCTCAGTGGAGTATCAGACAATCCTTGCTATGGCAATCATAACCATGGTTATTTCATCATTTGTAATTAACTATTCAGGCCCAATAACTGACTTTTTAATGAAAAGAAGATTTTTTAAATGGCTTGATAATAAAACATATAATTTAAACAGGCTGCCGGTTGATCCTGAAGGAGAGAAGCCGGTTGACCATCTTATTATTATCGGATTCGGCATAAACGGCAGAAATGTTGCAAGGTCTGCCAGTATAGCAGGTATCCCCTATACTATTATAGAGACAAATCCCGAGACAGTAAAAAAGGAGGCTGCCAAAGGTGAAAAAATTATTTATGGAGATGCTTCCAATGAAGAGGTTCTTAAACACGCCAATATTCTTGAAGCAAGGGTTCTTGTTATAACAATCCCGGACGCTCCATCAACGAGAAGAGTTATTTTTACAACAAGGAAACTTAATCCTGAAGTTCATATTATTGCAAGGACACGCTTTGTCAAGGAGGTGAATGACCTCTTTCTGCTGGGCGCCAGCGAGGTTATACCTGAAGAGTTTGAAACATCAGTGGAGATATTTACACGTCTTTTGAAAAGATTTAATATTCCCCTTAATGAAATAAATAACTTTGTAGAGCTTATAAGGGCTGACGGGTATAAAATGTTCAGAACAGCTTCCATAGAGTCGATTACAACTTTAGAGCAGCGGAAGCTGGTAAAGGGGATGGAGATGGCGAGCTACAAGATTGAAGCCGGTTCTGCAGCTGAGGGAAGAAACATTATGGATCTTGAAATAAGAAAAAAATATGGTGTGACAATACTTGTAATAAATCGCGGCGGAGTAAATATGCAGAATCCCGATCCGGAAACTGTGATTATGCCTGATGATATTGTGATGCTTGTAGGTATGCCGGAGCAGGTTGCTGAAGTATGTGAGCTTTTCCGGACAAGTACCTGCTCCTGGGATTGATTCAGAGACGGAAGAGAGAAAATAGTATTTCCCGGAATTTTAGGGAGATTAATATTATTCTTTATTACGGCCTGTACCGGAGTCAGCCCCCTGTCCCCCGAAGGGGGCACGTAAAAGGAACACTATAGTAAACTGAGGGATGGTAAAAAGATAATACTTGATATGGGGAAATGTATCGGCTGCGGTCTCTGTGTAACTAAATGTAAAACCGGAGGGATTGTATTAAAGAAGAAGAGTAAAAGGGTAAAGCCCCCGGCTAATATTGAACTTCTTTATCTTCGGATCCTCATGAGAAAAGCGGGGAAAAAAAGGATGATGATAAATATGGTGCGCCTTATGCTTGGGATGAGATTGTAGATTACACGCTAATTCACACTGTTTATTTTTATTATTATAGACAAAATACTTGACACTTTACATTGCTGTGGTAAAAACTTATACAAAAATAGAAAGTATACCGGTTTTGACAAAAAAAACTCCTTATGCGTGAACTTATGGTATTTCTGATATAATCAGGTGTGTGTTGAATTAATCTTATTATATCTGATCAGAATACCGGAAAACATATAAAATATCAGGGGGCAAAAATGCTTAATCAATTAATTGACACAAGAGATGTGAGATTTGTATTATTCGAACTTCTCCAGGCTGATAAGCTTACAGAATTTGATTTTTACAAAGATTTCGATCGCGACACATTTGAAGCAACAATAGATCTTGCTGAGCAGATTGCTGTAGACATTATCTATCCTACTGCTGAAGACGCAGAGAAAAATCCTGCTAAATGGGATCCTGAAAGCAAGAAAGTTACTATCCCTCCAACTTATCATGCTGCACTGGATGCATATTTTGAAGCAGGATTCGGAAGTGTTTATGACAATCCTGAAATCGGCGGCATGGGTATGCCTTTTGCTGTGGCAATGGCTGCCATGGAATATGCAATGGCTGCCAACTATTCACTTTTCATGTACCCCGGTCTTTCTCATGGTGCAATGGAGCTGATTGAAGAGTACGGCACAGAAGAGCAGTGGAAGCTTTATGGAGAAAAAATTCTTTCAGGGGAGTGGGGCGGAACTATGTGTCTCACAGAGGCTGATGCCGGTTCTGATGTTGGAGCCCTTAAAACCAAGGCCATCAGACAGCCTGACGGAACATTTAAAATTGTAGGACAGAAGATATTCATCTCCGGCGGAGAGAACGATTACTATCCTAACATGATTCACCCTGTACTTGCAAGAATTGAAGGTGACCCTAAAGGAACAAAGGGTATATCAATCTTTATAGTTCCAAAATATCGTGTAAATCCTGACGGATCAATGGGTGAGTTCAACGATGTTATATGCCCCGGTATCGAGCATAAAATGGGTATACATGGACAGTCCACATCCCAGCTTGCTTTTGGAGATAATGGGAATTGTGTGGGATACCTCCTTGGTGAAGAGCGTCAGGGTATGAAGATCATGTTTAAAATGATGAACCTTGCACGTATGGGTACTGCCCTTATGGGCCAGGCAAATGCCTCAACAGCATATATGCACGCTGTAACTTATGCAAAAAACAGGCTCCAGGGAGTTGATGTTACACAGATGCTTAATCCTGATGCTCCTTCAGTATCAATCAGCAAGCATCCTGATGTAAAAAGAATGCTTCTATGGATGAAGTCTCATGTTGAAGGTCAGAGAGCTCTTGTTTACTTTATGTACAACCAGTTCGATATTATGAGAGGCTCTGCAAGCGAAGAGGATAAAAAAGAGGCTAACGCTCTTATCGAAATACTTACACCAATCTGTAAGTCGGGATGTACAGATAAGGGTGTGGAAATAACATCAACTGCTATGCAGGTTTACGGCGGATACGGATACTGTAAAGATTATCCCATAGCCAGGTTTATGGAGGATTCCAAAATTCTCTGTATATGGGAAGGGGCAAACGGTATCCAGGCTATGGACCTTATGATGAGAAAAATTCTCATGAATAAGGAGCAGAAAAACTATACAGCTCTGAGAAAGAGAATTGATGCAACTGTTGCCACTGCTAAGGGTATTGTTGATGACAAGTATCTTGATCTTTTTGTTGAATCTGTAAAAGAGCTTGATGAGCTTGTTGAATTCTTCAAAGGCCAGATGGCAGGCGGGAAATTTCTTAACATTTTTGCACAGGCTACACCATTCCAGGATGCAATGTATATGGTTGCTATCGGCTGGATGCATATATGGACACTCACACTATGTCAGCCTAAGATGAAAGAGCTTCTTGGTGATGCAAAAGGTGAGGAGAGGGATAAAATTCTTGATGATAATAATGAAGCTGCTTTCTATGCAGGTAAAGTTATTTCATCTCAGTTCTATCTTGGAACAGAGCTTCCTAAATTTTTCGGAAGATCAAGGGCTATTAAGTTTAATGACGGTGCGGTAATCAAGGCAAATGACGCTATTTTTACAGGCGCTACTGCTGAGTAATTGCAAAAAAATAGATTAGTATAGCAGAAAGGGCTTCCTTTAACGGGAGCCCTTTTTTTTAAGTATGATGATAACCTTTCTCTTTAAGTTTTATTTTTTTATCGGCGCACCGCAGTTTTTGCAGTTTACAGCAGTAGCAAGGTTTTCCGTTCCGCAGTACTCACACTTTATCAGTTTGTTCTGTTCCTGTTTTACTGCTTCAACTTTTGCTTCTTCCGCTTTTTTCTCCTCTACTTTTTTGTCAGCTGCCTGCTTATCTTTAGCTTCCCTGTCTTTTACAATTTTAATCACTCTATTGATGTTATCCTCTGCTGCTTTTAAATCAGAAAGTACAAGGCCGGAGAGGGCTTCTGCATCGCTTCTGCTATTTACAGGGCTTTTCAGTTTCTCAATAGAATTATTGATAACCGATTCACCGTTGGAAATTGCCTGATCAGCACTTACCCTTTCATTATATACCATTTTAAGGGCGCGGGTTTCAATAGATTTGGTTTTAATGGACTGTGTAAGGGTCCTGATGCTGTCCAGATTTGCCATAAATTTTGTTCTCAGTAGAGAATTGGCTATGGTCATTTTATCAATTTTCGCTTTTTCCTCAGCAATTGCCTCTGCTTCATTCATTACTGCTTCAGCAGCTGATATCTGTTCCTTTATCATTTCAGCAAAGGAGGGGTATTCATAAATAAGTTCATTGGCTTTTTTTACATTATTCTCAAATGCCTTTTTCTGTGATTCCGCGGTTTTTTTGCACGATATTGTGAAAGCAAGAAGAAGTATCATGGGGATGAGAAATAGACTCTTTTTCATTTTGGCCTCTTTTATCATTGAAATTTTGTATTTTCTTTTAACGGCAATACTATATTTTAATGATAAAAATAAAGAAAAGGCAACTATTTTTAGAATGGAACGAGAGTTTTTTCAGTATTCAGTCGCTGAAATAATTAAAAAAAGTAATTTACGTCATCGTCTGCAAAATTTACAATAACAATGTTGTACCCCTGTAGCGGATTACCTTTTATTACTCTTTTTTTCTAATATTTAGTTAGACTATATGGTAATACTTTATTATCTTTTAATGAATGATGTTTATATTCCTTTAGCACATCTGCTTCAATTAAATTTTTTATTAAATTAACCTGTGCCTTTTATTTAGAATTCAAGTTTTGTGATTCAATTTTTCAGATTATATTAAAAGGAGGGTTGTCATGATAGATCTTAATAAAAAGTATACCATGTGCAGTTTCTGCGGTATTATGATTCCTACAAAAGATATTTATGTTGATTACTCCCTTGATGAATACACCGGGCTCTGCAGGGAGCATTTTTACAAAAAATATGAAAACAATATTCAGGGCTATTACCACTTAGTCCGTTTTTTTGATGAAAATGTTATTAGTGAAGATGATTTTGAAGTAAAGAGAAAACTTGAAACAGGAATACATTATGAATTCAATTTTCCTGAATCTGAATACGGGGTCTTTGATGAGGATAACAGGGAAAAGTTCAGAAATATAACCTATGGTGATATTGTAACAGAAAAGTCAAAACAGAAATTTGAGTTTATAAATCTTTTAAATACAGAGGAATTTGTTGAGGGTGTTTTTACCCTCAGGTATGACATTAAAGTTTTATTTAAATCATATCTGGAGTATCTGGAAAATCAGCTTTTTCTAACCTTACGGAGTTATTACCTGTCCATGTACAGGGAGTCTCTTGAACAGGAGAAAAGGGATACGGCACTGATCTGCTGAAAGTGCCCTCTGCTCTGATGAGAAATGCTGCTTAAATACTTTTGAGACCGGTAAGGGAGGCAGTTTTACTATGAAAAAAGTATTCATAATTGTATCATCAGTTTTTTTATTGGCAGGTGCCCTGCTTGTGGCCGCTGATATGGATTATTTATTAAGGGGAGTCCGGACTACTTACCTGCGTGGACAAACCGGGGTCGGAATTTATGATTTTACCGTGCAGGCCACCCGAACTGTATCCGCCCGACCGGGTGATCAATGGTTACTGCATCCTCAATACAATAAAATACCCTTGTCAGGCACTATTCTGGATATGCATGAACAGCTCAAAACCACGGCTTTTATCATAGCAAAAGATGGTAAAATCCTTTCGGAGTCATATTTTAATGAGGGGAGTCCGGATAGAGTTTCAGGAGTATGGTCGGTCAGTAAAACATACACAGCACTTATGATACTGAAAGCTGTTGAGGATGGTCTGATTAAAAGTATCGATGACCCTGTGTCCCTATATCTGCCGGAATGGAATATTAATCAGGAAAACACTTTAACCATTAGACATTTGTGCTCCATGTCAACCGGCTTGTTCTGGGACGAAATGGATCAAACACCCTTGTCTCTAATAGCCAAACTTAATTTTTACGACAATCTGGAGAAGTTTACCATTAACGATCTCTATGCTGTTGGAGAACCTGGAGAAAAACAGCATTACGATTCAGGCGGAATGCAGCTTTTAGGGACGCTCCTGAACCGGGTGCTTGGCGATAAAAGCATTTCACAATATATGGCAGAGAAATTCTGGCAGCCCCTTGGCGCACAAAACGATGCTTTATATATTCTTGATAGCAGTAAACACCGGAACGAAAAAACTTATGGAGGTCTGGTGGCCACAGCCCGTGATATTTCACGCTTAGGAATGGTTATTGCCAATGATGGATACTGGGATGGAACTCCAATCCTAAATTCTGCACAGATGAAAATCCTGAAAACTATTCCATATAACAACAAAACCTATGCTTTCGGTATTTGGACAGGCTTGTATATGGGGGAGCGCTTTTATTATCAGTCAGGGCATTCGGGGCAATTTTGTATCTCCTTCCCTGCGCATAAGCTGGTAATTACCCGTTTCGGTCACAAAAAGATAGAAAAACCACATTTAGAGGCAGTTAGTCCTGATGTGCCTATTTACATCGAAGAGGCCTTGCGGATAGTGAATGAGACAGAAAAGCTGCATAATCTTAATTAGTTTCAGGTTAATTATTTACCAGGAACTGATCGGTGAATAATTAACCTGTTTTTCAATTCGTTCTTTGTCTGATCTGGATTTTTTATAAATCTCATCCATCATCAATCTGCCTCCCGGCTTTTAGAATAAAAAAATCAATTGACTGTTATAATTAAAACAGAAATTCTATTCAGCTGTGATTCTAAAATTAAATCCGGGTGAAGCGGGGTATAGCTATGGCAAGAACTTTAGGTACTGTGGTGCGGGGGATAAGAGCGCCCATACTGAAAGATGGTGATGATGTTGTTGAGATTGTAATCACTGCTCTTAAAGCTGCATGGGAGAGTGAAAATTTTGAAATACGTGACAGGGATGTAATTGGTATAACAGAGTCTATTGTAGCAAGATCACAGGGGAACTATGTTACTATTGATGATATAGCTGAAGAAGTGAGAGAGAAATTTAATGGTGAAGTGGGGATTGTATTCCCCATTCTCAGCAGAAACAGATTTTCCATGATACTTAAAGCGATTGCAAAGGGGGCTGACCAGGTATTTCTTCTGTTAAGCTATCCCGCTGATGAAGTGGGGAATCATCTTATGGATCTGGAAAAGATGGATGAGCTTGATATCGATCCATATACAAGGGTGCTGACAGAGGAGGATTTACTCGGACTCTTCGGTTCCTATAAACATGAGTTTACAGGGGTGGATTATATTGAATATTATAAGGAACAGGGTGTAAATGGCAATATCACTGTTATTCTTGCCAATGATCCCAGGGAAATTTTAAAATATACTAAAAATGTTTTAACCGCAGATATACATTCAAGGATACGGACAAAGAGGCTTCTGAAAAAAGCAGGAGCAGAGATTGTTTTCGGCCTTGATGAAATATGCAGTACACCAAAGAGCAGCAGCGGTTATAATGAAGAATATGGTCTGCTTGGGTCAAACAAAGCTACAGATGACAAAATAAAGCTTTTCCCGCGAAACGGCCAGCCTGTTGTTGATGGTATACAGAAGAGGATAAAGGAAATTACCGGGAAAAACGTAGAGGTTATGATATATGGAGACGGTGCATTTAAGGATCCCCGGGGGAAAATATGGGAGCTTGCTGATCCGGTAATCTCTCCTGCCTTTACTTCAGGCCTAAAGGGGATACCAAATGAGATAAAGCTGAAATATTTCGCGGATAATCAGCTTGGTGATTTAAAGGGTGATGAAATTAATAAAGCTATGAAAGAATGCATTAAATCAAAGGATGCAGACCTTACGGGCAAAATTGAAGCCCAGGGGACAACGCCCCGGGATCTTACAGATCTTCTTGGTAGTTTGTGTGATCTTACAAGCGGGAGCGGAGATAAGGGAACCCCGGTTATTCTTATTCAGGGATACTTTGACAATTATGCGACAGAGTAGGGAGTGGCTTATGAAAAGTATTAAATATATTTTTGTATTAATTTTAATAGCATTTCTTTATACCGGATGCGGTAAAAAGATGACAGATGGCACCATGGGGGCAGGGATTGTAAAAGCCTCTAAACTTGCTTTAAGGGAAACCCCTTCCCTGGAAGGGAAAATTATAAGGTACTACGATTTTGGTACACCTGTTGAAATTGACGCTGTTTCAGAGAATAAGGAGAAAATCAGCGGGATTGAGGATTACTGGTACAGGGATAAAAAAAGCGGCGCGTGGCTCTTCGGAGGATATTTATTACGTACAGACTATATTAAAGATAAGACAGGTTACTTCAGTTCGGAAATTATTATGTGTAATGTGATTTGCGGAGGTTTTTCATGCGCCTTTCAGTTTTCTCCCTATATTATTGGAGAGTACTATGTTCTTCCGGTATATATTGAAGATTATCCTGATCCCGGCAGTCCGGAAAGGGGTGTTATTATTGGAAAGTGTACATCCAAAGATGAAAAAATTATTTTTCACAGGGCTGAGGAGATGACAGCATATGATGATGCTGGCAATATTCACAGGGATATTCTTCAGAGAGAGTTTGATACAAAATTCTTTTTCAGCAAAGACTATAAAGCAGTTTATAAAAAGCATAAAGATGAAGAGGGGGAATTTTTTACTCATGAAAATTCCGAACCCATTGAATCAAGAGCCAGTTTAAGAGAAAAATGCAGTGATAAAAAAAATAATGATGAAATATGGGTAGGAGTAAATACATTTATTCCAATGTCTATTGAGGAGATGCAGAATCGTTTCCCTCTTAAACTTTATTCAGATAATAAATAGTTTAAGAGGAATTTTATTTGTATCTTTTTTTTTCTTATGTTGTATATAATATAGGGTGATTCTTTAGCATTCTATGATAAAACTTATGTTAAATAAAAAAAATAATATCAAAATTAAATTTGCGCAGCAGATAATATCTTTTCTGGTCATTCTATTTATTTCATCTGCATATTTTTCATCTATACCGCTTGATGCAGCATTCAGCAATTCTGCTAAATCGTGCTGCAGTATTTTAGATGAAAACGATTCAGCTATTAATGAATATGCAGGTAATGGATGCTCCTGCTGCTCCGGTGTATGCAGATGCGCCTTTAAGGATAAATTGCCTGCAGATATTCCGCTCAATGGAGTTCTTAAGGTTCATGCAGCTCCCGATTTTCCGGTATACGGAGATAATTATTTTGCAGTATTTAATATTTTTGCACTGATTTTTAAAGATCCGCCTCCGGAAATTATTACAGGCGATTTCATTTCGAAAATCCCCATCTACCGACTCAAGTCCTCCATGCTTTGTTAGAATAATTCTGTTCATCTTACCGGCCCGTGAGCTATTGCGTAATAGATTATATTGTTATGATCTATCTTCCGGCGCTATCAGTGTAGTTGATTAGTCCTTTATAAAATTAATGGATTTCAATCATATGCTGAATGTTCGTTAGGGGCTGTTACATCTAAAAACTGAATAATTCTAACGAGGAAAAAATGAATAAGAATAAAAAATATATGTCAGCTTTTATGCTGATTATGGCAATAGCTTTATTGATAATCTCTGCTTCAGGATGCAGTAAGGGTGGGGATATCTCCCCGGAAAAAGTTGTTTTATCTGAAGAGGGTCTGGTCCGGTTCCCGGTGTCAGATTTTGATGACGGTAAAGCGAGATATTATCTATTTGAAAATAATGGCATCCACACCAGATTTTTTATACTGAGAAGTTCTGATGGTGTAATAAGAACTGCATTCGATGCCTGTGATGTATGCTGGAGATCGGGTAAAGGGTATGCCCAACAGGATGATTACATGATATGCCGGAATTGCGGAATGAACTTCAGGTCTACCGGTATTAATATTATTAGAGGCGGATGCAACCCCGCACCTCTTACATCGAAGATTGATGGTGAATATATTGTTATTTCAAAAACCGATCTTGCTGAAGGAGAAACTTATTTTGATTTCAAATCCGGTGGTGACAAATGACGCCTCTAACAATATCATTAAAAAATCTGATAAGAAGAAAGAGCAGATCCTTTTTTATAGTAATGGCAATGGTGATTGCCTCCGCATCATTTGTGGCTGTAAAAACATACAGCGATGTCATGAAAATGAGTATAACTCACAGAATGGAGAAATACGGCGCTAATATAATCATCACACCAGGATCGGATGTACTTGATCTCCCGTATAACGGACTGGATATGGCGCCTTTCTCAATTGCCGGTGAGGAGATAAGTGAAAAAGATTTTGAAAGAATAAAGTATATCAAGAATTACGCTAACATTGCTGCTGCAGGAGCTTCAGTATCCGGGATTACGGCAATCTCCGGTAAAAGGGTTGTTCTTACAGGGATCGATTTCAGCAAGCTTTATATACTCCGACCCTGGTGGGATCTGGCAGGTATTGAGCCGAAGCCGGGGGGGGTAATTGCCGGTGCGACTGCAGCATCAGTTCTTGGTATCAGTCAGGGGGATATGATTAAGGTAAAAGGACGATCCCTGACTGTGGAGGGAATTCTGGAGAAAACCGGTTCAGGTGATGACAACATAATTTTTACTGATTTAAAAAACGCGCAGATGATTCTCAATAAAGAGGGGCGTCTTTCGATGATAGAAATAGCTGCATTGTGCAGCGGATGTCCTATTGAAGAAATGGTGCTGCAGCTGACCGGAGTTTTCCCGCAAGCGGATGTGAGGGGGATTAAGCAGGTGATTGACAGCCGCTCTGAATATATTGATCAGGTGGAGTCAATGATATACGGAATACTATCTGTTCTCCTTATTATATGCGGACTTGTTGTTCTTACCACAATGATGAATAATATACGAGAAAGATCGGGTGAAATCGGTATATTCCGGGCAATCGGTTTTACCAGGGCGCATATTATTAAGATGATAATATCTGAGGCTCTTCTTCTCTCATCATTGGCAGGTATTACCGGGTATGCGGCAGGTATGCTGTCAGTTTATCTTTGGGGGATATTTGTACCTGCCGGGGAAGATTTTATAGTGCATTTTAATATTACCACATTATTTCTGGCGATGTTAATAACAATGGCTACAGGGATAAGTGCTGGTATATATCCTGCAATTGCGGCTTCCAGGCTCGATCCTGTTCAGGCATTGAGACATGTATAGGGGGGATTATGGTAAAAATAGAAAATATTACTAAAACATATGGTACAGGCAGCAGTGCCTTTACAGCATTGAGAGGGATATCGATCGATGTGGAAGAGGGTGAATTTCTTGCACTTACCGGCGAGTCAGGTTCGGGTAAGTCAACCCTTCTATCTGTGGCAGGGGGGATGAATACTCCATGCAGCGGGATAGTTAAAATTAATGGCAGGGATATATATGCTTTAAATCAGGAGGAGCGTTCGGTTTTCCGTAATATGGAACTTGGATTTGTGTTCCAGAGTTTTTTTCTTGTTCCATATCTGAATATTGAAGAGAATGTTATGGTCCCCCTTGCTCCGCTTGAGATATCCGGGAAAGTTAAGAGAGAAATGACAAAAAATGCCCTGGAAATGGTGGGTATCTATTCAAAGAGGGGCAATCTTCCGGGAGAGGTTTCAGGGGGGGAGATGGAGCGGGCTGCAATTGCCAGGGCTCTTGTCAATAGTCCATCACTGCTTCTTGCAGATGAGCCCACAGGGAATCTTGATTCAAAAACAGGGAGAGTTATAATGGAACTTTTTTCTGAATTCAACCGGAAAGGAATGACAATTATTATGGTTACTCACAGCAGCGATTGTGCTTCTGCTGCAGGGAGGGTTCTGAAAATGGCTGACGGACTGATTCATTAGTTTAACCGGCCCGGTTTTAGAAAAATATTAAAAAAGTAAAATTCTACTTGCCCCATTCACTTGAATGGGGTAAGTAGTTATCAGAGTATAGGAGTTTATTATCTATTTTAAAGGAAGAGCTATTATACCATGAAAGAGAAAATGAATAATGTTTATCAGTTTAAAATTACTCTGAAAGATATAAAGCCTGAAATCTGGAGACGGATCCAGGTACCTGATACTTATACATTCTGGGATCTCCATTGTGCAATTCAGGATGTAATGGAATGGTCAGATTCTCAGCTTCATGAATTTGTATTAAATGAAAAGGATGCTGATTCAATATATATTATCGCTCTTCCGGATGATGAAATGATTTACGATGCTCTTAACGAACGTGAAGAGAAAATATCGGATCACATTAAAAAAGAGAAACAGGAGTTTGAGTATCTTTACGATTTTGAAGATGGATGGGAGCATCTGGTAGTTCTTGAGAAGATACTCCCGGCTGATAATAAAAAGGAGTACCCTGTCTGTCTTGACGGTAAAAGATCATCCCCCCCTGAAAACAGCGGCGGCCCCTGGGAATATGAAGATATTCTTGAAGCATTAAAGAATAAAAATCATGAAGAGCATGGTGAAGTGGTAAGCTGGCTCGGAAAGGATTATGATCCTGAAGATTTTGAAGCAGCAGACATTCTTTTCCGTGATCCGGATGCAGTGTGGCGGGACAGGTAAGATATAGAGGAACTGAAAATTCGCCCATTTTACATGGGCGATTTTAATATAAAGTCATATTTATTTTCATCCGTTTCAAAACATCGTGAATAACGAAGGCCTATCTCAAGATCAAGATATATGTTTGATATTAAATTCTGCCTTGCGGTTAATTCAAATCCTGCTGAAGGATAGACTGTTCTGTTCCCCCCTGTTTCGCCCGTACCGTAATCAAAAAAGATGGCACCGTTAATTCTTTTAATGTATGTTAATTTCCAGATATTTGAAGATAGATTTAATATTGGGAAAACATAATCAATTCCGCCTTTATAGAGATATTCATGCCTTACCGCGTCATACCCTCTGGGGAATAGAAACATGGAAGGGAAGGCATAGTTTTCATAATATGTATTTTCAAACGCACCTGTAAGAATTATACTGTGTGATTTAATAATACCGGGGAAATATAAAGTCAGGTCACTTGAGAAAAGGCTGCCGTCGTAATCTGAATTTCCCGGTGTATGATAATAGGCAATATTTATTACCTGACCCATGCGGGGTGCAACAGCATTCATGTTGTTCTCAACAATGTGTGAAGCCCGGGCTGAATAGCTGAGGTAATTGAGAGTACCATCCCTGTTTATATCTTCATATATATAAATATTCTCATGGTCCTTATTCATTATATGTATTAATCCGCCGTCAATAGCCAGCCTTAAAAAGTTCTTGTGAATTCCTCTGGAATAATTTAACGGTAGCGATATTCTTGCACTCCCTTTAGCTTCATTCCACCGGGCGTACTCACCCTTACGTCCCGATTCAGACTCATCTTTATCAAGGAGAAGGGTTCTGCTGCCGTATCCTCCGGTCAGCGTTATTACCGGATACAATCCGCTGAATATGGCTGTTACAGCTCCGGCATTTGTATTCTCGTTGAAGTTGCGGATATATGAAACAGAAATATCTGTAGTGTGAAGAACATCCCGGGAATAAACTGAAAAATAGAATTCATTTGAGGTGGAATCGAAAGAAGGGAGCCAGCCATATACATTAACAAAGTTAAACTGAGGGTAATAGTCCTTCACTTCATATTCCACTTCCGTTATGTCATCTTCATCGGGGGCTATCCCGCTTAATTCCTGATTAACAATAGGTTGAATATCATTTATTATTTTACGCTCAAGCTTTTCTATCGGTATCCATGATGATGGATCGAGTTTTATAGATACTGCAGAATATCCGTTTATACTATAATCATTAAAGTAAAGTGTTTCTCCGTCAGGTGATACTGAAGGGTAGTAAGCACCATATGGCCTGGAAGTAATCTGGAACTTTTTCCCGCTATTAATATTTACCGCATATATATTATCTATACCTGAATAGTGTGAGCTGTAAATAATATAATCTCTGTAAAAGACCGGGGCTTTCATCTGATCATCTTTTCTATAATCAATAATGGTTTTAAATGATTCAGATTCAATGTCGAAGAGCAGAAGCCTGTTCCCTTTTATGCTGAGTGACGAAAAAGCTATACGTTCCCCATTATCAGAAAATGCAGGATCATAAATATATCCTGTATCTGTTACATCAGTTCTTTTTAAAATTTTACCATTATCAGTTCTGATTATATTAATATAATATTTCATATCCGGAGTATATTCAACTGCAGCAGCAGCTGTCCCGTCAGGTGAAAGTGCTGAAGAAATATACTTCCCTTTACTGGTTACTGTTTTATATTCTTCTGTGAGAATATCATAAATTTTCAGATTGGAGTAATTTCTGTAACCCCATCTTGCATCGGGCTGCTGCTCTCTCCATAAAATTTTACCCTGAGCAATTGAGATGCTTTTTTCAGCCATCAGGGCAGGAGTAACAGTTTCAAAGGGGAGGCGGATGATTTCACCTGTTTCACCCCGGCTATTAATTTTAACCAGCCTAATTTCTCTGTCCCGGGTAAAGTGAATCGCGGCTATTGTATCATTATCCAGAAAATGAGGGTAATAAAAACTGTCCCATTTCCCTTCTCTCTCACTGGAAATTTTATTAACTTCAGTGATATCCAATCCTGCAAGCTGCATAGCCCAGATGCCGCTGTATTGATTCATTGCATCCCTGTAAAGTTCAGTAATAGTTTTTCCGGTTTCGATTTGTAGAGAACGATCGAAGTTGTGAAATATAAAATATTTCCCCGTATTATTTAAAACCCTGTCCCACACATCTTTCCCATAACGAGTTCTTATATATGTACTCAACAGGTAGCCCAGTCTGTAAAAGTCGGAGTATGGATAAAGATCGTCGTATGAACCAAGGTACGATCTGTAGTAGGAGTAGCGTGTATCTGAAAGTTCAAGGGTTCTGTGCCAGAGTGAAAACCATGGAAGCCTCCCTCTGCCGCCCCATGTTAATGCTGTCTCCATATTTATTGCATCACCCTCCATAAACCAGGGGGGGATATAGAACATCTGGAACAGAGCGCTCCCTGTATCACCAAGGAGAACACGCCAGGTCTGTTTTCCCGGGCCCTGTTTCAGTTTATTCATCTGCACCATGTGTCTCCCTTCATGAATTGACAGGCTCTGAAACCATTCAATAGAACTGAAAGATGAAGGTGTGGTAAACCAGTGTGAATAAAAGGGGGCCGGTGCGACGAAACCGTTAGGGTCGGTGATGTTGTTTACTAAAACGATTGAAATAGGGGAAGATTCTGCTTTTATACTGATGTAATTATAATTTTCATAGTGGATCATTAGATTGGCAACACGCTGCCCCAGGGGTGTAAGCTCTTGAGGGAATATTATCTCATAGTTCCCGGCATTGATACTTTTCCACTCTGTGCCGGAAGGATTCTGCTGACTCAATCCGGGTAAAGTGCAGACTGTGAGGAAAGAGATGATTATTATCAGATAGATTTTATTCATTAGATTTCCGGATTTAATTAGGGTTGTATCTGATTAAAAGGTACATCTGAAAAAACAAGCAGTTTTTCAGATGTATCTGAACTCCGGGCTGATAGCAGTGTAATTTTGCGGGTAATGTCATTCCTGCGCATGCAGGAATCTCGTAACTTTAATTCTTTCAGGAGATTCCGGCACTACGTTATCACTTCGGCCGGAATGACAAATTTTTCCCCTTAGAATTCTATTACTACGTCCGGGCTGATACGGTTGAATCAGGTTTTAAAAAAATCAACTCTGGACTTGAGGGTTTCAGCCATGCTGAATATCTCTTCAGTTGTAGATGCCATTTCTTCCGCAGCAGATGCTATTGCCTGTGTCATGTCATTGATGCTTGAAGTGGCACGGACTATTTCCATTGTTGAAGTTTTATGCTCTGAAGTTGCATTTCTGATCTCTTCAGTTTTAGCTGTAACAGTTCCGGTAATTGAATTCATCTTTTCATTCGCATCAAGCTGTTTATCCATGAAGCCTGAAATATTGGTCATCATGCTGCTAAGGGATTCAACACCATCTATGATAAAGCCGATTATTCTGTTTGTATCTGCCGCACTGCTGATCCCTTTTTTAATTTCTGAATCATTCAGTTTTATAAGAGAATCTATCTCTTTAATACTCCCTGCGGTCTGGTCAGCAAGTTTTGAGATTTCATCTGCTACTACTGCAAATCCCCGGCCAGCTTCTCCTGCTCTGGCAGATTCTATAGCTGCATTCAGTGAGAGCAGGTTTATCTGCTCTGATATTTCGTTAATCATTTTAACAATGTTGTTCATCTGTTTTGAGCTATCATTAATTTTGGTCATACTTTCATTCATTAACCTGAGTGAGTTTTCACCGGTCATAGCATTCGAATTCATCTGTTCTGTAATTTTTTTTGATTCAGTTATTTTCATTCCCATATCTTTTATCATACCGGAAAGCTCTTGCATCCTTGAAACCATTTCAGTAAGATTATCCGATTGTATCATTGTATTGTCAGCAATGCTCTCTGTTCCGGCAGAGAGCTCTTCGGTAGTAGCAGTAACCTCTTCAACAGAGGATGCCTGGCTCTGGGCATTATCTGAGAAGGTGAGTGACGATGCTGAAAGCTCGTTGGACATTACAGTGAGTTCGTCCGATAAAGTTTTAATTCCGTCAATAACTCCCCGGATCTTTTCAACAAAGCTGTTAAAGAAACCGGAAAGTATTCCAAGTTCATCAGAAGATGTAATTTCGATTTTTCTGGTTAAATCACCTTCACCCTCTGAGATGTCCCGAAGTCTTCTGGTAAGCACATTGAGCTTAGTGATTAGAATTTTTTTCATTGCCAGGTAAAACCCTATTATGCCGATAGTTCCGACTATTGCCAGAATTAAGTGCAGGTAAAAGAATAAGTTTGAGATAAGAGTGTTTATAATGTTAGCATTTAATCCCAGAAAGAGTATCCCGGTAATTTTATCTTCTACAGTTACTATGGGCATATATGCTGTGAAGAAAAGTTCCCCCAGTATAGTGGCTTCACCATAAAAATTTTCTCCATTAATTAGTACTGTTTCAATAATCTCGTTATGTTCAAGTTTTGTTCCAGTAAGTCTTTCTCCTTCCCGTGTAATTGTGGTGGTAATTCTTTCGTCTCCATGGAATATGGTAATATCTGAGCCGAGTAGAGCCTTCTGTCTGTCCACAAAAGTATCATTTGCCAGGTTAAAGCCTATTGAGACTGCCCCAATTAG
>CAZBFP010000039.1:0-28949 GCA_964491265.1 uncultured Leptospirales bacterium
TTTAATATGCATCCGGTTATATTTTAAACAAATGGACTTTTTCAGGAAGCCCTAATAAGATATAACAATCAAATACTGAGGTAAACATGAAAAAAACTGTTGTACTGTTTTCCGCACTAGTTGTGCTTGTAGTTGCCGCAAATTTCAGTTATAGATATATTAGTGCTCAAAATATGGAGACAGAGCCTGGCAAAAGTGAATCGCCGCTTATTGTTAAGGGTGAGTATAAGTTCCCCGAATTTTACCGCGGAATTTATCTGAATATTGTATCATCAAGAAATCTGGACAAGTTAAAAGAATTTGTCGAGCTTGCAAAGGATTCCAATATTAATGCCTTTGTAATGGATGTGCAGGGATCAAACTATAGGAAAAGTATTGTTCCAATTGAGAATGTTCAGTACTGCATAGACAATGGTATACACCCCATTGCCCGCGTCGTTATATTCCCCGATGGACTCAAAAACTGGCCTGTTTCTGAAGAGTATCTCCGGGGTAAACTTGATATTGCTGAAAGTGCAAGTAAAAGCGGATTTAAAGAAATCCAGTTCGACTATATCCGTTTTGATGATTCAAACAAAAACAGGCATCTTACTAATGCCCAGAGATATAAATTTATTGAAGATTTTCTCATAAGGGCCCGTAAACAGCTTGAGCCTCATAATGTGAAAATTGCAGCAGATGTTTTTGGGCGGATACCATTGAACAAAAATGATATAATAGGACAGCAGATGGAGAGCATGGACAAAGTTGTAGATTTTATCTGTCCAATGGCATATCCTTCACACTACACATGGAGTAAAAATCTTCAGACTGACCCCTATCATACTGTTTATATTACTTCAAAGAGGGCAAAAGAGAGAGCTAAGAATGCGGAAATAGTTACATGGATTCAGGCATTTCAGATGAAGCTTTACGGTATGCCTTATGATAAATATATAAATGAACAGATAAGAGCTGTGCATGACGCCGGTATACGGGGTTATCTCCTCTGGAACGCGAGACAGGATTATGTTGTTCCCTTCCGTGTAGTTAAAGAATATTATAAATCTCAGGAAAAGAGTATAGCTCAGGATTAAGTATATATGGGGATCCGGGTATAAAACCGGATCCCTCACCTCTACTCCACGACTTTACTGAATGCCGCATTACCGAATTTCGTAGATTTCATTGTAACTTTTATAATACCTGTTTTATCTGCTGTTACATATATAAAGTCCGGTTTGGGCTGTTCAATGTTATTCAACTTAACATATCTCCCAAGTTCCTCGTCAAGAACCCATTTCTCGAGTTTTACAAGGTGTCTGTTGGGAGGGAGTTGAGTTTCAAAAAATTTCGCCTGCGATTCCAGTCCTGTGGTTGTTCTGCCGGAGTCTATTTTATTTATATATACTCTGTAGTAACTGCGTCTGTCTTTTGACGGATCATCTATATCGGTATCATAGGCGGTAAGTATAAAATTAATATCTGAACTCTCTCTTTCAGGGATGAGGGATCCCCTGTCAACTGATGAACATTGGATCAGCATCAGTGAAAGCAGAGCTGTAAAGAATAGAATGCATGTTTTCATCGGGCTTCCTCAATAGTGATATGATATGGATCATTATATGCTGCTTTAACTGGTTCAACAATAATATACCCTTTTTTATCAAACATTTCGACCATGGAAATTGTCTGGTCACCTTTAACTTCAACTGTCCTGATAATATATCCAAGCGGGTCTGTAGTGGATACTTTTACTATTCCATCCTTTACGCCTCTGATTGTCAGACTCAGTTTTTTCCTTGAATCAGATTTTATCAGGAAATAATCGATATCATCCTTATAAGAAATAAAACCGGATATACTTTTATTGATTATGTTAGCATCCCTCAAATTGTTATTCGGTTCTTTTTCAACAGGGCCTTCTATGTGCATTGGAGCTATTCTCAGTACATATTCAGCATTGCTGTCAAATCCTGACTTTGAAGATACTTTAAAATATACTCCTTCATTAATAAAGAGGTTTGGTATTATTTCATTCCCTCCAGGTCCGGAATTATCAACTTCCATTATTTTACTCATTCTGTTATCATAAACTTCAATAACAGTATCCATTGCAGCCGGCGTTGTCAGTTCAACTCTAAAGAGATTATTTTTACTATCCGGCTTAAAAAGGAAATAGTCCACATCATCTGCAGAACTTATGCGCCCCCTTATTTCATTTCCCGATATGGTATTCGCTCTCTCTATTGTATCATTATTCTCAATTTCTGTTCCAGGTTCATGCTGCTTTAATCTGAAATTCAGAAAATAAGCTTCATTGTTATTGTACTGATAATTTTTTGAATAAAGGAGGATATAAAATGTGCCGGGATCTTTTATCCCGATATTCTGTATAGACTCATCCCCTCCGGGGCCTGAATTGTCAGATGAGGCTATGAGATTCAGCCCTGAATCAAGAACCTGGAGAACCGGGTCAACACCGGAAACACCCTTTAATTGAATATCTGCAAGAAGCGGAAGATTTTCGGTTTCATCAATTATGAATTTGAACCAGTCCTCTTCCCTGTATTCACCCTGCTCATTCACCAGGTTCTGCCCCGGAGAAAAATAACCGGTTATCTGTACAGCATCGGATATATGATTGGCATTAGCAGGGCTGTCATTAGGCTCCTCCTCTTCACTGATATAATGTCGTGAAGTAAGCCGGAGCATATAGGGGTTTTCAGTATTACCCTTTTTTTCATCCCTGTTGCCGTGCATTACAGTTATTATATAAATCCCTGGAGGAATATGAAGATTCGCAAATTCTTCAGGAGAGGATTTTCTGTTGTCGTCAATAATTTTTAGAGGGGTTACTCTTGAATTCTCCACTCTCCATATCTGCATTGCATGGTTAACGCCTTTAACACCTGAAAGTTCAATTCGAACAACCTGATTTTCCAGGCTTTCAAAAATGAAATTGTCAATGTCTGTTTCGCTATCAAGATATCCGTATATTTCACTGTTAAGCTCAATTTTGTTTGCCTGGCTGAATGTATTATTCGGCTCAGTTTCGAAAAGTTTCGATTTTTTGCATGAGAATGCAAAAATAATGAGTAATATAAAAAATATTGTTTTTATTAATCTTCTCAACATGTATTTCACTTATTCCTGATCTGAATTCTTAATTTATTTAGCGTACTTATAATATTTCTATTTTACTCTTAAAATTTTATTGCTATTATTATGGATACCTGTTTAGATAAAGAATGATATAGATTGTTATAAAATTTACAGTATTACTTCTTAAAGATATCTTTTAGTGCAATAATGCTGTTTCCAAATAAAAGTTAAGGACTTAACTCTTTTATATTTATTAAACAATAAAGTCATATAAAAATATTTTTCAGGAATAAGCAATAAAAAAATGAAAATATCGATTACTGATACAACCTTTGGCGGCAGCGGAATAGGGAGAGTAGAAGGGAAAGTCTACTTTGTCGATTACTCGGTACCGGGTGACACACTGATTATAGAAAGCTTTAAAGACCGTAAAAGTTTTTCCTACGCAAAAATCAGGGAGATTGTTAAACCCTCTGAGTTCAGAATAGAACCCTCCTGCCCTATTTTTGGAATATGCGGAGGATGTTCATACCTGAATATCGAATATGACAGAGAAATCGAATATAAAGTTAATATTTTAAAGGAGCTGCTTCATAGACCCGGGGGTTTAGAGGAAAAGGATATCCCGGAGGTTAATGTTGAAAAAGCGGAAAGATCCGGTTATAGAAGTCATTCCCTGATTAAAAGTGAAGGTGAAGGATTCGGCTTATATAAAAAGAGAACAAATGATGTTGTACCTTTTCCCGGAATCGGCTGCGGCATACTGTCGCCTCAGCTTAACAAAAGTATTAAAAATCTTGATCATAAAAAGATCAGCCAGGAGACACGCATTGCAATAGACCGATCTGGTAACTTCTTATATGATAAAAGTGATGCCCCTGGTGAGATTGATGAGTATGAATGCGGTATTCATTACAAAAGGGAGCTTAACGGCTTCTTCCAGGCTAACAGGTATTTGCGCAGTAGAATGCTTGATATTGTCAGGGAGTATTCAGATCTTACTTCCAAAGATACTTTTATCGATATCGGCTGCGGCTGTGGTTTTTTTACACTATACTTAGCCCCTGATGCTGCTATGGGTTACGGATTTGATGTTGATAGAAAAGGGATTGAACATGCAGTAAAAAACGGAGTTCTTAACAGTATTGAAAATGTAAAATTTTACACCCTCTCCTCTTCTGAAATACACCCTCATAAGGTTAAAGCAGAATCTGTAATAGTTGACCCGCCGCGCATGGGTTTGACAAAGAAGACGAGGCAGACCATAAACGCTATGAGTCCTGAAAAAATAATTTATGTATCCTGTAATCCATCCACCTATGCAAGAGATATTCGTGATTTCATCTGCAGGGGCTATAAGCTTGACAGGCTCACAATGATCGACATGTTCCCCGGCACTCATCATATAGAGATCATTACAAGGCTTGTAAAAGTTTAAAGTGACCCGTAAAGAATCAGATTTATAAGTCTGGCCACAAAGTATGATCCCATGATGAGGAACAGGGGCATGGTGAGGAACATAGCTGCAAGTTCACTTTTTTGTAAAATATCAGGTCTATATACTTTTTTACCGAAGAAATTCAGATCATAATATTGTGGATCTTTTGATCTGATATATACTTTACGGATAATCGAAATTTTTACACTTACCAGTATTATATTTATAAAGCCTGATATTGCCCAGAGCAGGAGGCTTATATCAATTTTTTTCACAGCATCCGGATCACGAATTGCGACAATCCCTATAATTATCATAAGTATTGTATTACTCAGAAATGTTCCAAGGAACATTCTGTAATATCGGATGCTTTTATTAAGCAGATACAGTATAATAACCAGAATCTGGAAACAGAAAGAAAAGGATAGTGTCAGGATCATTATTGTAATTATCATAAATGTGTACCTGCAGTAAATTAGAAGGGCCTGCAGGAAATGTCAAGAAAGTAAACTTAATTAGAGACCAATTATTGGGGAAGCAGCAGAATTTTTAGTTTTAAGCTTGTCATTCCGGCCGAAGTGATAATGTAGAGCCGGAATCTCCTGAAAGAATCAAGGATATGAGATTCCCGCACCTGTACTGAGCGCGTCGAAGTATACGCGGGATGACATCACTCCTGAAATTATAACGATACCATTATTTGTGTCTACGCAGAAGTTCCAGGGCTTCAGCATTATCAGGATCTGCCTCCACCGCTTTCCCTGCATAAAAGACACCTTTTTCAAGATTACTGTGTTTTATATAGAGCATTGCCAGTCTTAAATTTGCCATACTATGCCCGGGATTTGCAGCAACAGCTTTAAGATATGAGTCACGCGCCTCTTTATCGTTACCATCGCTTCTGTCAAAAGTTTTATAATAGAATTCTCCAAGAAGAAAGTGCAGATCAGCTGAAAGATCATTTACTTTTAATGCTTCCCTGCTGTACTTTATGCCTTCATTTCTAAAACGGATTCTGATTGCAGAAGTATTATAATTTGTATAAGCCTCAATATAACTCAGTTCCGCAAGAGTACTGAGCAGAGTAAAGCGGTCCTCATTGTCGTATAATCTCTGAATATTATCATATGATTTTTTCAGTTCACTGTATGCAAAATTATAAATTTTATCACTAAAATATACTAAACCAAGGGCCAGCCTTGCTTCAGGGCTTTCCGAGTCCATTTCCAGGGCTTTTCTATATTCTGAAATGGCCTCCCCCTTTCTGCCGTTTCGCAAATGTTTGTCACCATTTGATTTATGTATAAATGCCCACTGTGCATTATGGTCTCTCAAAATCTGCACAACACGGTATCCTTCAATGCTAAGCTTAAGATTACCATATCCCATAAGCATATTACCGAAAGTTCTGTTGCTGAAAAACTGTTTAACCTCAAGTTTGGAGACAACAAGATTATTGTTGTCTATAACGTATAAGATATCGTTGATTTTTACACCTTCATTGCTGAAGAGGCGGATTGTGGCACGGGTCTTTTCCCTGGCAATCCCTGAAATATCATTTTCCGGAAGGGATTCACTCGCTGAAATGGAAATAATTTTACCTTTAATAACAACATCTCTCCCCAGCTCATCGGAACGGGTGAAAAATACCCTTGTTCTAAGATTATCTCTTTCATAGAGCATATTCCCGTAAACATTGGCTATGGCAATTTGAAGAAGTAATAGACAGATAATAATTTTTTTCACTATTTTAATATCCTTATGGGATTGAGAGGTACAATCCCTTTTCTTATTTCAAAATGGAGATGAGCACCTGTCACAGCGCCGGTTTTGCCGGATAATGCTATGGGCTGCCCCCTTTTTATAATATCGTCAAGCTTAACAAGATTTTTGCTGTTATGAGCATATACTGTAATGTAATTATTTTTATGGGCTACAACAATCATTTTGCCGTAAATGTCTTTCCAGCCTTCAAATATGACCTTCCCGTCACCCGCTGCTTTAACCTGAGACCCCTCTTCTGCGCCGATATCGAGTCCGCTATGGAATCTTTTCTCACCTGAAAGGGGATGAGCACGATAGCCGAATCCTGATGTAATCGGCCCTTTTAGAGGCCATGAAAGTACAATTTTTTCATCAACTTTTTTTTCTTTTATTTCAGTTTTATTAATTTCCCTGCCAGTCTCTTTTGGTGGGGAAGAATCTGCAATTTCACTCTTTCTTCTATCAGTTCTGTCAGCGGGAATGGGTGTTTTTCTCTCTACAGCGCCGGGGATAAAAATTTCTCTCCCTGCAATAATTTTCCCTTCTTTTATATCGTTGTGATCAGCAATGGATTTCATATTTACTTTATATTTTACGGCAATTCCGCTTAAGGTGTCCCCTTTATTTATTCTGTAGGTAATACCATCCCGTGAGGGGATGTCGATTAATGTACCCTCTCTTATCATATCAGGGTTAGGAAGATTGTTAACCCTTATAAGCATTGAATGGCTCACGTTAAATTTCCGTGCGATTGTCCATAGAGATTCATTCTTGCGTACCCTGTATTTTTTAATATACCATCTGCTGTCTTCTTTTTTCAGTTCTTTAATATATTCTTTTTTTTCATGTATAATCCTCCCCCTGGAATCATAAAAGGAGGGATCATATATTATCTCCCCCATGGCATCTTCTTCAATTTCCGGAGAAGGTACAATATCTGTTTCCATTTCAAGGAAGTTTATAATATATGAATGCTGAATCGGATCATCAGGAGAATTTATTATGGTTGCTCCGGAAGGAACAAAAATCAGCATAAATGCGAAAAGGGGGAATATTATATTCAATAGTGATATCTTCATACTATTAAAATCGGTAAAAAGTCCGATTTTCTTGACAGAGCTTTTTTTATTTCCAGGTGGAATTGAATTAAATCAGAGGGGTTACTTTTTGTATTTCCAGACAATATTTCTTTTTTTCAGATAGTTTTCAAAATCGGAGGTACTGGTAAAATATTCCCTGTATGGGGATGAATAAAATTCGCACTCACCTTTGATGTTACCGTGACCTGAACAGATTCTCGGTCTTTCCGGATAGATATTGCACCTGCCATTTTCATTTTTTTCGCTGCAGGAGGTTATAAACTGCACATACCATTTTTTCTCATGATCAATAAAAACATGCACATTCTCGTGTACCAGATACCAGCGCATATGATCATAATCTGCCTTATTTTTGGGCTGCGGCATTTCTATGGCTACATAGTCACAGCATTTACCGCCGCATTCATCACAGGGGGGAGAAAAATTATCCACTTCTACATCTCTCCCGTTAAGGACAGGTTAATGGAATTACGGATAAATGTGATAATATCCCCGGCTTTCATTGTGGATCCTCTCTTCTTTGAGCAGTAAATTTCTGCACATCTGCCATGTATATACATTGCAGATGCACCGGCGTTGATAAGGGGAAGATCCATACTCATGAAAGAACCTATAATTCCGGAAAGCACGTCACCTGAACCTGCTGTTGCCAGGGAGCTGTTCCCTGTAGTATTAATAATTGAGAACTCTCCATCAGAAATAATCGACGCAGGTCCTTTTAAAAGACATACTGCACCTGTACTTTTTGCAAGTTCAATGCATGAATCAAGTCTTGAAGAACGGATTTCATCCACAGTTTTCCCGGATATAACTGAAGCCTCCATAAAGTGAGGTGTTATTATAAACTGAATATTATCCGGAAGTTTTTTATGACGCAGATATGCAGCCAAATGGTAAAGTCCGTCACCATCAATAAGAACTTTATTTATAGCGGTTTTTTCAAGAGTCTCCATGGCTATTGTAAAAATCATGGAAGAGTATCCGGTTCTCCCCATGCCGGGACCAATTATCAGGGATGAAAACTTTGCCGGATCAATGATATTAATAATTTTACTTCTTTCAGGAATTTCCGGGAATGCAATAGTCATCAGTTCCGGGACTTTACCTGCAATTACCCTTCTCCCTTCAAGGTCTGTCATAAGCGTAACAAGGCCGGCACCGGTTTCAAAGAGGGCTGATGAAGTTAAAATTCCTGCACCCTCCATTCCGGAAAATCCCCCGATAATAAGTGTATGCCCTCTTAACCCCTTATATGTGTCAAAATATCCCGGGAACGGGAGATCCTTCACCAGTGAGTTTTCTGTTAAAGAGATTTTAATATCAGATTTTTCTATAAGTTCTGACGGGAATCCTATATCTGCTGTAATAATCTCTCCGCAATAGGACGCCCCGGGATAGGTTACAAGAGATATTTTTGGGAGCCCCATGGTTATGGTATATGCGGCTTTAACAACTTCACCTGAAGGTGCAGTACCGTCTGAAGGGAGTCCTGAGGGTATATCAGCTGATATAACTGTCCCTTTAGAAGAGTTGATTATATTAATAAATTCTAGAAGATTGCCTGATGCTGAACCGGAAAAACCTGTACCTGTGAGTGCGTCAATAATGACAGAGGAGCTGTCATTATTCTGCAATAGTTCAGCTTCACTGCTGTACTCATTAATGTTAAGACCTGACTTTTCGCATATAGTCAGAAAGAGTATGGAAGTTTCAGAAACCTCTTCCTTTTTTCCTGAAAGAATAATTTTAACATTAAAGCCGGTGTTGTGGAGATAATAGGCAGCAGCAAAGCCGTCACCTCCGTTGTTCCCTTTACCGCAGAATATTACTACAGGTGATCCCGGGAATCTCTCTGTAATAAAATCAGCAATACTTCTTCCTGCATTGTTCATAAGAATATAAGCCGGGATAGCATAATCCTCAATTGCGCCGCTGTCGATATCTCTCATCTGTCCGGCGCTTACAACTTTCACAGCACTATTCCCATTCATAAATCTGTATGGAATCACTGGCAACATGATATGAAAAAAATCTGCCGTTCTCATTTGAAATTATTTTTGAAAAATAATTTTTATTATCAAAATCGAGCTTTATGTTGTTTATGATACTACCTTCAGTATTCTGAAGCATAAACTTCACATCTTTACCATCTATATTCCAGAAATACATAATTTTATCATCTACAACTTTGAAAAGAACATTTTTCGGATCAGGAATAGTTGAAATCTCTCTTGTAATTTTATCTTTTTCTAGACTGAATTCATATATCTTTCTGTATTTGAATCGAATATCATGATAGTATGCAACTGAAAGAAGAATTTTTTCGCCATTTCTTAATATTTCAATATTTTCGATTTTCCCTTCATATGTTTCATTGTTATCCTTCTCTTTAAATTCAAGTCTGGAAAAATCTATATATTTTTCCCTCTTCTTTTTGTTAAATCTGTAAAGTTCCCAGGTATTGAAAGTCCTTGATATAACAAATAACCTGTCACTGGAATCAACAAAGAGCTTTTCTATATAAAAGAATGGTATATCCGGGGTGCCAGTCTTACCCATAGTGTACTGCAGTTCACCCTTATCATTAAAAACAAGTATATATGATGGAGAGAAACTCGTGCTGTCAGACCCTCTCCCTCTAATCTGAAGCCTGTTCTGAATATAAAGGTTATTGTCGTAATCCTGGGTAAATGATCCTATTACTCCGAAATTAAAAGGGGATGTGCTGTAGCTGCTTTTGTCTATTCCCGTAAGAGAGCCTATAACAAGTTCAGGTTTTCCGTTCATATCGAGAACCTGAACCCTTTTAAGAGAATTGTCCGCTACAATAATATTTTTTCTGAAAATTTCGATTCTGAAAGAGAGATCATTAAGTGCGTACTCATCTTTTATTATCTGGATCTGACCTGCCCCTTCACCGTTTCCTATATCAGCGATTACTTTTGAGCTCAGTGAGCTTACGTTCCAGTAGGCACAGGAGGCGAAGATGCTGAGGGCGAATATGTAGACTGCAGCTTTAAGTTTCATAGTTTACCAGTTTAATTATTATTATTTTTACAGCAAGAGATAATTATTTACTTTTTCCTGCAAATCAGGATCAATATAAATACCTCTTTCTACTTGAAATAATCTACTGCATTGCGGAAAATTTTTATTCCGTCACTTTCAATAGGCATATCCAAGTTTCCACGTTTATACTTTTCACGGAGGAGTGTCCAGTCATTTCTTTGAGTAAAAAACATCCCCCTCTCAGGATGGGGCATCATTCCCATAATTCTGCCATTAATACTGCATATTGAAGCAATATCATTCATTGATCCATTTGGATTATGCGGGAATTCTCCTGAAGCTGTATTTCCGTCAGGGCGGCTGTATCTCATTGTCACAAGTTTTAAATTTTCTATTTTATCCAGTGTTTCAGGGCGGGCAAAAAAGTTCCCCTCCCCATGAGCAACAGGGATATACATCCCCTCAATCCCCTTTGTAAAAATTGAAGGTGAATCCTTTTCTATATTAAGATATACCCATCTGCACTGGTACCTGTATCCTGCATTATGTTCAAGGGAAACTTCAGCTTTCCCCGCTGTTCCTTTGAGTAAAGGTATAACTCCCAGATTAACCAGAACCTGAAATCCGTTGCAGATCCCCAGTATAAGTGTATCCCTTTCGATAAACTCCTGCACTTCACCTAGGAGATTATTCTTTATTCTATTGGCAATGGCTCTCCCGCTGCCGGTGTCATCACCATATGAAAAACCACCGGGGAAAACAAGTATCTGATATTCTTTCAGCTTATCCTTATTTTCTATAAGATCATTTATATGAACGATGTCTGCAGAAGAACCTGCTTTTGTAAAAGCGTATGCAGTCTCCTCTTCGCAGTTTATTCCGTAACCTGTAATTACAAGCGTTTTTACATTTGCCATTTTTTTTCTACCTTAGTAATTCTTAAATGTATCCCTGTAGGACCGGCCAAGAGCTTCAATGTCTGTCTCAATTATAATTTTCCCTTCATCACCCCTTAACCGGAATGTACTATCTTTCCTGACATATCCTATCTGAGCAACCGGAAGCCCCTTAAAAAAAGCCTCAAATTCTGCCTTAGAGGATGGATTTACTGAAACAATGAATCTCCCCTGTGATTCGGAATAGAGCTTATAATCATCCCTTATATTGGCTGAACCGGGTATACCGGAAATATCGATATCTGCTCCCATTTCACCCGATATAGAAGATTTTGCAATAGCCGCAGCAAGCCCCCCTCTCTCAATACTGATGCATGACGCGATTGTTTCCGCTGAAATAGCTTTTTCTACAGCATAGTAGATTTTTTTAAAAAGAGCGGTGTTTACCTGTGGTATTTTTGTCCCTCTCTTTTCCTGGGCATCTGTCATTTCACCAAGAAGAGCAAAGTATTCGCTCCCGCCCGTCTCTTCATGAGTTTCCCCGATAATGTATATTAAATCATCTGCGAATTTGAAATCCATTGTCTCTGCTTTTCTTATATCCGGGATTATTCCGATTGATGAAATTAATAGTGTTGGAGGGATCGAGATATGAACTTCATTAAAATTTTCATCATAACCGCTGAAGTCGTTAAACATGCTGTCTTTCCCGGATATAAAGGGTGTACCGTATGCAACTGCAAAATCGTAGCACCCTTTAGCCGCATTCTTAAGCTGCCACAGCTTCTCCGGATTATTGGAGTCGCACCAGCAGAAGTTGTCCAGTATGGCAAGATGATCAAGGGAACATCCTGCAGAGACTGCATTTCTTACTGCAGTATCAATAGAGCATGCAGCCATCCAGTAAGGGTCGATTTCGCTGTATGAGGGGTAGAGGCCCTGGGAGAGTACAACACCCTTCCATGAGTCTAAAACAGGCCTTATTACGGAAACATTAGAATTGCATCTCCCTTTACCCTGCAGCGGTTTTATAACTGAATTACCCTGCACTTCATGGTCATATTGCGATGATATAAATTCATAACTACAGAGGTTAAGGCGTCCTATCATTCTCATGAAAATATCTGTATAATCTGAAGGCTCATTGAAATCTGCTTCTTCAATTCTGCTCACAGGTTTTTCTGTTTTCAGCTCTTTTTTCGGGAGGCCGTCGTGGAGGAAATTCATGTCAAGATTGAATATCTCCTGCCCATTGTACAATACAATACCCCGGTCAGTTGAATTAAATTTACCGATTACAGTAGCCTCAACACCCCTTTTATTCATAAGTTTAATAAAAGCATCAATTTTATCTTCAGGAACAGAAAGTGTCATCCTCTCCTGAGATTCACTTACCCATATCTGCCATGGAGAGAGGCCCGGATACTTCAATGGAATTTTCTCCAGTTCAACAGTAAAACCGCCGCATTCTCTGGCCATCTCTGCAACAGAACAGGACAGGCCCCCTGCTCCATTATCCGTAATTGAATTATAAAGCCCCATGTCGCGGGCTTCCTTTATTATTGCATCAGACATCTTCTTCTGTGTTATAGGATCACCTATCTGTACAGCTGTTGCAGGGCTCCCCGAAGTGAGGGCTTCGGAAGAAAAAGTGGCTCCATGTATTCCGTCACGCCCCACTCTTCCACCTGTCATTACAATTAGATCACCAGGCATTGCTTTTTTTAATACTGAAGATTTCCCGGCAATCTCCCTGGGGATTAATCCTATTGTGCCGACAAATACAAGAGGTTTCCCCTTATATCTTTCATCGAAGTAAATAAAACCCTGGGGTGTGGGGATCCCGGAGGTATTCCCCCCTGCGTTAACCCCATGAATAACCCCTTCCATTATTCTTCTTGGAGGGAGCATGGCTGAGCTGATGTTCTTCTGCTTGTAAAGGGGGTTATTATCCCGGGGATCGGCAAAACAGAAACCGTATCTGTTTGCAACAGGTTTTGCACCCATGCCGAAACCCATTGAATCTCTGTTTACACCCACAATACCGGTAATTGCACCACCGAATGGATCGAGTGCGCTGGGGCTGTTATGCGTTTCAACCTTGTCCGATACAATATAGTTCTCGTCGAACTCAATCCCGCCTGAATTGTCTGTGAAAACAGAAACACAAAAGTCCTTTTCACCTTTATCTTTCCTGATCTTAATTGTGGCTTCTTTTATATATCTTTTGTAAATACCTTCAGGAACATCATCATCAAGGGCTGAAGCAAAGATTGTATGTTTGCAATGTTCACTCCAGGTCTGTGCAATCGATTCAATTTCAATATCTCTTGGAGCTCTTTTTTCATTGTTATTAAAATAATCGCGGATAACATTCATGGAATGCATATCAAGTGCAAGGGGGCCTCTTCTCGATCCGTCATTATTTTTTATCCCCTCTTTACCGAGAGCTGCAAGTTCATTATCAGGTATGTTTAATTCAACCGTTTCAGCATCCGGTTTTTCAGATATTGTCACCACAGGGATTTCATACCCCATCCCTTTATTATTAATATATTCATCTTTTGTTAAAATTTTAATCCGCTGAATCAGGGGGTTAAAAAGCTCCTTCCCGATTGTCTCGCGGGTACTCTTGTCAGCAGAACTTTTGAAGAAATATGAAGTTGTATAGAAAACCGATTTTTCATGATCAATTTTTCTTTTTAAAAGGTCCTCTATCGATTCCCTTACTGTATGTGCAATATTATCTGTAACACCAGGGAGGTATCCGATTTCGATAGAGAAGTCAAAGTTTTCAGGTGTATAGGGGCTGTTTAAGCAGTAATTCTGGGTTACAGGCTGAATAAGCATTTCAGCAAGATTTTTGATTTCCTCTTCATTGAGTTCAGTATTTACCAGATAATTATCTGTCATAATCACAGATTCAATCTGGAGCCCTAGAGAATTAAAGCGCTTCTTAATTGCAGCCCCTCTGGGGTCACTGTAAAGATAGTATAACTCTATTCTGTATTTTGCTGTATTTAACTGTGGCATTATTCATTTCTCCATTGATATGTAGATTTGTTAAAAAAGGGAACCTAAAATGTCCACAATAATAATAAAAAAGCATCGGTAATAATCCCAAATATGCAGATTATCGAAACATTTTGAATTTCTGCAAGGCATCTAGTAGTTTAATTATGCAGGTGGTGTCATTCCCGCGCAGGCGGGAATCTCATAACTTCTACTTTATTCTGGAGATTCCGGCACTACGTTGTCACTTCGGCCGGAATGACAAGCCTCCCATAAAATTATACTGCAACTTGCAAGACATAAGGAATTTTTTAAATTATTTTCTTGTATTATTTGACTTATTTATTATAAGTGTAATTTGCACTATTTTTTTTGATCGAAATTGATTATAAAATAATTTTCGTGAAAATTTCTAATATTTGCTTAAATTAATATATTTAGTGCAACAATTTAAATGATAGGGGTATTTCAATGCTTACAATTGAAGAAAACAGGGTGGTAACCTTCGAATATACACTTACTAATGATGGCGGTGATGTGATTGACACTTCTGCAAATCATGCTCCACTTGCATATATTCATGGATCCGGTCAGATTATTCCAGGACTTGAAGCTGAACTTCTGGGGAAAAATGTTGGAGACAAGTTTAAGGCTGTAATCGATCCGGAAAATGCTTATGGTGTAAGACATGATGAGCTTGTAAAGATAATTGAAAGAGAGCATCTTGCACATCTTGACAATATACAGGAAGGGATGCAGCTTCAGGCTCATGACGGGAATGGACTTCAGATTCTTACAGTTGTTGGTGTTAATGATAAAGAGGTAACTCTTGACGCTAATCACCCCCTTGCAGGTGAGACTCTCCATTTTGATGTGGAAGTAATCGGTATCCGTGAGGCAACAGCAGAGGAGCTTGAATTCGGCCTTAATCAAGGCGGATGCGGAGACGGATGCAGCAGCTGTTCAGGCTGCTGATATTTATCAGATAACTGATTAAAGGAAGTTTAATATGTCAAAAAAAATTCCGGGAATATGTTTTGCCGGGTGTGGTATGATAGCTTCCAGACATGCGAAGAATTTAAGAAAGGCTTATAAAAATATAAGCCTTTCTTTTGTTGATACCGATTCTTCAAAGGCTCTGGAACTGAAAACAAAGTTTAACGGGATTCACGCTTTCCCCGATATTGAACATGCTCTCGATAGTCCCGATTTTGATATTCTTTTTATAACCACCCCTCATGCCTTCCATTCCGAAATTGCATGCGCAGCTGCAAAAAAAGGGAAGCATCTGATAATTGAAAAGCCGATAGCAAGAAATTCCGCAGAGTTTAAAAAAATCAGCGATGCAGTTAAAAAATATGGTGTCAGATGTACTGTTGCTGAAAACTATATGTATAAAGGTTTTGTCAAAAAAATTACAGACAATATAAACAGCGGAGCAATCGGAAAGCCGCTTATTGTTGAAATAAACAAACATAACAGGGATACTATTATCGGATGGCGTACCGATCCTGATCTTATGGGGGGCGGGGCTCTCCTGGAAGGTGGTGTCCACTGGGTAAACCTGCTGGTTTCCCTTGCTCAGAGTGATCCTGTAAGTGTAATCGCTTTCAAACCGGATGTGGAATATACAACCAATGTCCCCTTTGAAGATACAATTATACTTAATGTGAAATTTAAAAACGGCACTGTGGGGAAACTTCTTCATTCATGGCGTATCCCTAACAGGTTTAAAGGTATTTCACTTTCCAAAATTTACGGTACAGATGGTGTTGTAACTTTTGAAAGTAACGGCCTCTTTACTTCTGTCTCCGGTCTTAAAAAGAAAAAGTATCTTCTTAATCCTGCCGATTTTCTCGGGTTTAAGGGTATGCTTAAATCTTTTATAGATGATTATATTGAAGGGAGACCCTGGAATCCTGGACTTGACCGGATCGGCATGGAGCTTAAAACTGTTGAAGCAGCTTACAGATCTTTAAAATCGGGCCAGGTGGAAAAAATATAATGCTTTTTTCAGGGAACATAATGATCGATATGCTGCTGAATACATCAGTACTTCTTCTTTCGATTATATTTCTCTGGAAAGGAGCGGATTCACTTGTGGACTCTGCGAGCCGTATAGCAGTAAAATTCGGAGTATCTGATCTTGTTGTGGGGCTCACTATTGTGGCCTTTGGCACTTCAGCTCCTGAATTTGCAGTAACAATAAATGCAGCTCTTAAAGATCAGTCAGCAATATCTGTCGGCAATATTGTAGGTTCCAATATATTTAATACCGGCTTTATACTCGGATTTGTTGCACTTTTTACAAGCATAAAAGCAACAAAGAAGATTATATATCGTGACGGCGCTTTTATGCTTGGATCATCCCTGCTTCTCCTCTTTTTCTTCAGAGACTATACCCTGGACAGGTTTGAAGCATTGATTTTTATAATCCTTATTTCCCTTTATCTTGCTTTTCTATTTATTAAAAAAGAACCGCTTGAAGAAATTGAACATCATGAAGGAGCACGCAGGGTTGATTATTTAATTCTTCCAATTAGTATTGCTGTTGTAATTGCCGGGGGGCATTATCTTGTTGAATCCGCATCTTATATTGCAAGGTTTATAGGGCTTTCAGACTGGATAATCGGTGTAACAATTGTAGCATTTGGAACCTCCGCCCCTGAGATGGCAACCTCACTGGCTGCGCTTCTCAAAGGTAAGCACGGAATGTCCGCAGGGAACTTAATCGGGAGTAATATTTTTAATATTCTCGGTGTGCTCGGAGTTGCCGGTGCTCTTAGCCCTCTTATTGTATCTTCTGAAGCTGTAATATCAATGGGAATTTTATGTGTAATGTCGTTTATTATGCTCTTCCTCTTCCGTACCGGTATGATCCTTTCAAGGCTCGAAGGACTGGTACTGGTGATTCTGAGTATAATCTCCTATTTGATCATTTTTGCAAACAACCTGTAGATCATTTCAGTCTTTTCCGGTGAATCAGATTCAGCAATCACCCGAAATACCGGTTCAGTATTTGATGACCTGAGATGAATCCATCCATTAAGTAATTCCCCTGATTTGACAAAATCGATCCTCAATCCATCCAGTGTGGAAATTTTTTCACCGGCATATTCAGCTTTGATCTTTTCAATTATAGCAGGTACCTGAGCCATGCTTTTCAGCTTCAGCTTCCCTTTTTTCATATAGTACTGAGGCATGGACTTCTTAATTTCAGAAACAGGGATATTCCGCTCTGCTATCATTTCCAGAATATACCCTATCCCGGCAAGACTGTCTCTCCCGAGATGAAGATCGGGTGAAATAACCCCGCCATTACCCTCTCCACCTATCCTTGCTCCTTTCTTCTTCATATTCTCAACAACATTGATTTCACCCACTTTTGTGCGGGTAAAGGGGACCCCATACCTTGCAGCAATATCCTCAACAGCCCTGGTTGTGGAAAGATTTACCACAACCCTCCCCTTCTTTTTGCTTAGCAGGTGATCCGCAACCATGGTAATTGTATATTCTTCACCCAGAGGTACACCTTTTTCATCAACTATGGCAAGCCTGTCAGCATCCGGATCCTGTGCAAAACCGATATGAGCTTTATTTTTAATTACTGCTTTTGAGAGCATGTCCAGATTTTCCGGTAACGGTTCCGCGCCCCTGGGGAAGATCCCGTCAGGTATGCAGTTTATACAGGTTACTTTGCATCCAAGCTTTTCAAGCAGTTCAGGTGTAATAAGTGAACCGGCACCGTTAACTGAATCAATTACCACATGAAGTTTTTTCTTTTTTATTCCGGCAGAATCTATTTCTTTAAGGATTTTATTAATATGGATTTCAGAAGCATCACTCCGTTTTGTGAGTGAACCGACTTTATCCCATTTTTTAAAGGGGAGCTGCCCCTCCATAAGTGCGAAAAACTTTTTTACTTCACCCGGGAAAAGGAAAGTCCCCTCTTTATTTATTAATTTCAGCGCATTCCATTCCACAGGATTGTGAGATGCGGAAACAACAATACCTGCTGCAGCTTTCAGTTCCTCCACCATTATCTGTACAGTAGGTGTTGGTACAATTCCTATATCTACAACATCGCACCCGGAAAGGAGAAGAGATGAAATAATGTTCATTGATAATGCTTCACCTGTGGGCCTTGAGTCCCGGCCCACTATCACTGTTCCGCCGCCAGCGTACTTTGCAAATGCAGGGGCTGCTTTGCAGATCAGCTCCGGAGTAAAGCTTTCACCAACAATCCCCCTGATACCGGAAACACTCTTCATTAAAGTCCCTGACATAATCAGTACCTTTTACTCCTTCTGGTTTTTTTCCTCTTTACGCTCCCTTCGACCGGTTTATCACTTTTTTTAGGCTTTTGCCCTCCCCCTCCATGATAGGGTATACCGCCGGTCCCGAATTGTTCAACCTCCGGATGAAATTCATCACCTGTTGGTGCGAAGTTATCGGGGATCTCCTCTTCCACTTTACGGATTTCAACTTTCATCATATATTCAAGTATATCTTCTTTCAGGTTGTTTATCATTTCGTTAAATAGTCTTGAACCTTCAAGTTTATATTCAACAAGTGGATTTTTCTCCCCGTATCCAACTGCCCATATACCGTCTCTCAGCTGATCCATTGCAAGAAGATGGTCTCTCCATTTATTATCTATTACCTGTAAAGATATTAGTCTTTCAACAATCCGCATATCTTCAGCCCTGTTTGTTTCCTCTTTTCTATGATATTTATCAAGAAGAAAGGATGCCAGCTGCTCTTCAAATTCCCTGTAGGAAAGTTCTATCGGGTCAATTTCGTTAAAATCTACATCTACGGTAAATTTCTGTTTAATCCACTCCCTTAGTCCTTCAAGGTCCCACTGCTCAGGGTGCCGCTCACCGTTTGAAAAGAATTCAATTCTGTTTTTAACAGTATCCTGAAAATAACCCTTTATTTTATGTGATATGTCCGCTCCTTCGAGAATCAGGTTACGTTCACCATATATATATTCCCTCTGCGAGTTCATTACATCATCATACTCAAGAAGATGCTTTCTTATTTCGAAGTTTCTCCCTTCAACCCTTTTCTGGGCACTGGCTATTGCTTTTGATACCATGGGGCTTTCAATTTCCTGCCCCTCTTCCATGCCGAGTCTATCCATTACCCGCCCGATTTTTTCTGAGCCGAAAAGCCTCATGAGATCATCCTGCAGAGAAAGATAAAATCTTGATGATCCGGGGTCCCCCTGTCTTCCGGAACGCCCTCTTAACTGGTTGTCAATCCTTCTTGACTCGTGCCGCTCTGTTCCAAGAATATGAAGCCCGCCAGCCTCTACAACAAGTTCATGTCTTTTATTCCAGTCACTGCCGCTTTTAACTACAGATAAAGCCCTGGCTTTATCCTGTCCCTGCATTTCCTCGCAATATTTTGCCGCTTCATCAAACCTTGAGGTTATTACTTCCATCTGGAATTTATCCCACAATTCATGATCGTGCACAACCTTATGCTTCTCAAGTTCATCAATAAAAGTTTTCCGTCCGCCAAGTACAATGTCAGTACCACGGCCTGCCATGTTTGTCGCGATTGTTACTGAACCGGGGCTACCTGCTTCTGCTACAATCTGCGCTTCCTTTTCATGATACTTGGCATTAAGTACATTATGTATTACACCCTTTGCCTTTAATGCTGCTGAGAGCTTTTCCGACTTCTCAATTGAAATGGTACCAACAAGTATTGGTCTACCTTTGGAGCTGTATTCCTTTATCTCCTCAGCTATAGCATTAAACTTTTCCTTCTCGGTTTTAAATACCATATCAGGGAAATCTCGTCTAATAAGAGGGAGGTTTGTCGGGATTACAGCAACATCCAGACCATATATTTTTTTGAATTCTACAGATTCTGTTTCAGCTGTTCCTGTCATACCTGAAAGCTTTTTGTACATTCGGAAATAGTTCTGGAATGTAATGGACGCAAGGGTCTGGCTTTCCCGGGCAACTGTAACATTCTCCTTTGCCTCAAGTGCCTGGTGAAGGCCGTCGGAAAATCTCCGCCCCGGCATAAGCCTCCCTGTAAACTCATCAACAATAATTACCTGGCCGTCTTTTACTATATAATCAACATCCTTCTGAAATACTGTATGCGCCTTTAATGCCTGGTATATATGGTGTATTATATCTATATGCCTGTTGTCGTAGAGATTGTCTATTTTAAGCATCTGTTCAATATGCTTTACGCCATCCTCTGTAAGTGTGGCGTTTTTATCCTTCTCTTTTATTTCATAATCTATTCCCTCTTTTAAGCGGGGGATAATCTTGTCGATCTGAGTATATTTTTTGGTCGATTCCTCAATTGATCCGGAAATGATAAGAGGTGTACGTGCTTCATCAATAAGTATTGAGTCAACCTCATCAACAATACAGAAATTAAGTTTTTTCTGAACCTTAAGGCTTTTATGATCAACCATGTTGTCCCGGAGATAATCGAAACCGAATTCATTATTTGTTCCGTATGTAATATCCCGCGAATAAGACTGCTGTCTGTCCATGGGCCCCATGTGATGCTGAATAATTCCTACAGACAGCCCAAGGTATTTATATATGGGTGACATCCATTCAGCATCCCGTTTTGCCAGATAGTCATTTACAGTAACAACATGTACACCAAGGCCGGTCAGGGCGTTAAGGTAAACCGGAAGTGTTGCAACAAGTGTTTTACCTTCACCGGTTTTCATCTCTGCAATCTGCCCATGATGAAGAACAACCCCCCCCATGATCTGAACATCAAAATGTCTCATGCCGAGAGTTCTTATAGAGGCTTCCCTTACAAGCGCAAAGGCTTCAGGGAGAATAGAGTCAAGGGATTCCCCGTTTCCGATCCGGGATTTAAATTCAGCAGTTTTAGAAAGCATCTGATCCGGTGTAAGGCTCTGCATGTAGGATTCAAGGGCATTAACTTTATCTGCATAAGGCTGAAGCCGTTTCCTGTCCCTTTCAGGTTTTGTCCCGAAAAGGAGGTTGAGTACTTTTTCTATCATTATTTTTTCCTTCTTGTGTTGAGGATTATTTTTTCAATAATTTCTGTATTATTAATATGTAAAAGATTAAATTTTAACTTTTCTTCCTGATAATGCACCTTCTATATTATGTGTAATTTTATCAAGAAAATATTTTTTTAACAGTTAAATATTAACGGGAGCACTTTATTCTGATTAAAATCAGCTCATTCCGGATTTTTTGGATACAAAGGGAGTACTTCTTCGCTTTGCCCCCTGTCCCCCAAAGGGGGCACGTAGCCATATATTTTCACTCAGATAATTTAATTTTATCATTTCCATAACTATTTCAAAATTATTGAATACATCTTCATCTTTATACCGCAATGTTTGAATTCCAATTCTGTTATTATTTGATCCGGTACTATTGTTCTGCAAATCTTTTGCAAGCTCAATAATATAAATGATTTTTTTTTCTTTGATTTATCAACGTGCTTAAGTTTTTATTTTACGTGCCCCCTTTGGGGCGCCCGAGCGAAGCGACAAAGTACTCCCGGGGTAGACAGGGGGCTGACTCCAGAATATGTGGGAATAAACAATATTATTACTTTTTTCAAAAATCCGGGAAGAGGCATAAAAGTTTAAAAGTTAAGACTGATATTCCAAACAAATTTTATAAAAAGAGAAGCTTATTTCTAGTGATAGAGGTAATCATCCGGTTTTTCGAAGGATGAAATATCATCTTCCTGTGGAGTAGCGGCGGAACGGGCTGAGTAGAATTCATGTAACCTTATAATTTCATTCTTTAATTCATCAGTTCCCTTTCTGGACTTTGCAGATCCTATTATTGCTTCAGGGAATAATAATTTCACTTTGCTGATGAGAGACTCATCTGCCAGATCCGATTTATTAAAAAACATTATTACTGGCTTCTCTTTAATTGCAAGCTGTGAAAGCTCCCTCTCTACGGTTGCAATGTTGGTATCCAGATCAAAAGCATTTATGTCAATAACATGGACAATATAGTCGGAATTGCCGATATCCTCCAGTGTAGATCGGAAAGATTCTATGAGATTTGCAGGGAGATTACGGATAAATCCCACAGTATCGGTCATGAGTGTTTTAAATTCAGGGGAAAGATATACGCTTCTGGTGTATGAATCAAGAGTAGCAAAGAGTCTGTCTTCAACAAAAAGGTCATCCTTTGCCAGAAGATTTAAGAGGGTCGATTTCCCTGCATTTGTATATCCTACCACCGCGCCTATAAATGCCGCAGATCTCCCTCTCCTGGTTCTCTCCCTGTGTTTTTCAAATTTGGTGAGCTTTCTGCTGAGAGTGTCAATCCTCCTGAGTACATGTCTTCTGTCTGTTTCGAGCATCTTCTCACCAGGCCCCCTTGTTCCGATGCCGCCCCCCAGCCTTGAGAGAACACCCCCCAGCCCTTTAAGACGGGGAAGAATATATTTAAGCTGAGCCAGTTCCACCTGTATCTGCGCTTCAGCACTCCTGGCACGCCTTGCAAAAATGTCGAGAATCACTTCGTTTCTTCCTATGACTCTGCATTTGAGTGCTTCTTCAAGATTCCGTATCTGAGCAGGTCTTATATTATTAAGATCAAAAACAATAAGTTTAATCTCTTTCTCTTCAATCATTTCTTTAATTGTTTCAATATAGCCTTTCCCGATAATTTGAGAAGCGTCAATGAAATCTCTTTTAATCGTTATTGAATCAACAATAACAGCACCTGCAGTATCTACAAGGAGCTTAAGTTCCTCAAGGGAGTATGTTACTTCCTCTTTATTCTGATTGGAGAGTCTGATACCGATAAGGAGTGTTTTTTCATCTTTTGAAGAGGCAATTCTATTTACTGAAGCATCCATATAATTCTATCTTTGACCCTGGTGAAATATTATTTTTCCTGAACCAGCCTGCATTAACTTCCAGTGCGTATCTGGCAGGTTTGATAGAATTATATATGATTGAATAGTCAAGCGGTTTCATGGTATATATTTCATTAATAATTCCCCTGCTGTCGATATAGGCAATATCAAGGGGTATATATGTATTTTTCATCCAGAAGGCTCTTTTCTTGCTGTCAGGGAAAACAAAGAGCATCCCATTCTCCGATGGGAGCTCATCTCTGAACATAAGTCCCCGATTGCGGGATTTATCATTGTCAGCTATTTCCACATTGATGGATATTTTTGCTCCATTGTCAGATGTGAGTTTAATTCTGCAGGTTTTAAGATTATTTTCAGAATATATATCCAGAGATGAGGAAATAAAAATAAGTGTTAAGATGATTATAAGTTTAAAATTCCCCATGGTACTCTATCCTGAATATTCTGTTCGGCTTTTCATCCTCCTGAAGTATAACCGCAAAGGTGAAACCGATCTGATCAAAGTAGTTATATTTAATACCCAGATTAAGAAGCCAATCCTCTTTATCTTTGAAGTTCCAGTAAATTCTTTCTGTTTCCACCTGGAACCGGAAAAAATCCCCGGCAGGAACATCAAGTGAAGCGAAATATGATGTTTTATCAGGCTCATAATGGGGCTGAGTCGGGGTGCGGATTCCCATGCTTAGAAATTGTTCAGAATAAAAAAGATATATTGAGCCGGTAAAAACAAGGTAGGGGCCGTATATAAGCCTGTCTAATTCATTATCACGGTTATCTTCAAAACCTTCATTCCCAATATAAAAGGAATCATATCCTGCTGAGATTGCAATGGGGAATTGATCCCAGCCGTCAGTAAAGCGGATTCTTCCAATTACACCGGGGATATTGAATTCCGGATCATCCTTCCCTATTGCATTCTGCACATCAACAGAGGCTCCAAGAAAGAGAATATCATGAAGTCCCAGGAATGACTTTAATTCCATGCCGCCATTGTCATACTGGAGCAGTGATACTTTATATGTCCCTCTCGGGATAGTGAAAGCAGTAGGGGTATCTATAACTACAGTCTGTTTCCCCTGACTATACAGGTTTATTGAAATCAAAACTAAAAGTGCTGATATAAAAAATCTACATGCAGAATTCATTCCCGCCCCGTCCGTTAAAATCTTTATTATTTTATCGGACATTCCGGTTTAAACTCTTACTCATTTCAGAAAATTTAAGGAACATATAATTTTAATTCCTTAAATTTTATTTTAATATAAAAATAGACAATTTTATATTCCAGCCCCCTTCAACGGCGGGGATAATAGAGCATTTTTTAACAATAATAAGTTTAGGAATAAACACTGAAGAACATATATTTATTTGAGAAAGGGGGTTTCCCTGTTATTCCCGATCAGATGGCGTATCGATTCTGAATCTCTATCAGCTGAGCAATACCCTCTTTTGTTAATGTAACAAGGCGGTTCATTTCATCTATTGTAAAAGTTGAGCCTTCACCTGTTCCCTGAATTTCTACAATTTCAAATAGATCTGTCATAACCACATTCATGTCAACATCTGCTGCAGAGTCTTCAGAAAAATCGAGATCCAGAAGCATTTCACCTTTTAGCATACCAACAGAAATTGCAGCGATATTTTTTGTAAGAGGGTTTACACTTAAAGTACCATTATTCAGTATTTTTTTTACAGCCAGCATCATTGCAAGGTACCCCCCGGTAATCGCTGCTGTCCGTGTTCCTCCATCAGCCTCAACCACATCGCAGTCAACTGACATCGATATTCCCGGCATTTTTGAGAGGTCAATACCGGCACGCAAAGAACGGCCTATGAGCCTTTGTATCTCAACAGAGCGTCCATCCCTTTTCTGGAATTCCCTCGGTTTTCGTGGTGACGTTGAATAAGGGAGCATTGTATACTCCGCAGAAAGCCATCCCTTATTCTTAGATGCAGCGTGCGGAGGAACATCGTCACTAATATGCACAGCGCATATTACTCTGGTGTTCCCCATGCCGAAGAGTACTGAACCTGCGGCATTGGGGCAGAAATCGGGTGTTACTGTTATTTCTCTAATAGAAGAATTCGTCCGGCTGGATTTTCTTAAGCTCATCTTCAAGTTCCTCATTTTTTATTCTCATTTTCTTCAGTTCGATGAGATCATCTATCTTTTTGTCAATGTTTTTGTGATAGGGGTTATAATCTTTTGTGAGTTTAAACTCATTAATGGCTGAATCTATATCATCAGCGATATAATGCCTTATCCCCCGCTTGTAATGTACTTCCGCTTTAAGTTTGTCCTCAACAGTAATTACTTTTGGAATAAGCTTAAAAGTAGCACCAATAGAGTAGACCGGCCCGAAGATGCCGTTATCGGAAAAAGATGTATCAATGTTGAAAGATACATTCTGCACAACATAGTTAAAGCCGAAACCGAGTGAATATTTTCCCCCGTCATTAAACCTCCACCCTGTTCTGAAATAGAGCAGTTCAAGATAATTAAATTCGACTCCCGCATTTACCCTGAAACTCTCTTCAAAGCCGTAGGTAAAGTCATAAAGGTCTGATGAATCAATAAAATTTTCTGTAATATCAAGATTAAGCCCGAGCCAGTACGTGGGCTTGTAGGACATACCGAAGCGGATCATCCTGGGGAGCGGATCATCCTTGGCTTTTGTTCCCAGATTAAGAATAGAAAAACCGAGATGAAAATTTCTGATAGGGCTGTCAAATGGTGAGTAAAGATACATCCCCTTGAGTATACCAAAATCCATTGCCACTGAGCTTACAAATAGTGTGTCAATTCTCTGGTAAATATATTTAACAGATGCTCCAAGATAAACAAATCCGAAATCATAACCGTAACCTGTAGTAAAGTTTCCGTTATAGTAATTCACCTTCCCTGTTGTATTGCCGTCAATATCGATTTTATCAAAAGCAGGAACCCAGAATAATGAATTAGAAAAAGCGATACGCCCTTCATAAAGCGGGAATGCAGCACTGATATTTTCAAATCTTGAATCAAGAATAAGTTCCTGGTGGACTATTGACAAAACAGGGAATCTCAATGTTGCAAGACCTGCCGGATTGTAATAGATTGAGTTAATATCGTTGATTTCAGCTGTGAATGCTTCACCCATACCAAGGGGGCGGCTCCCCACACCCAGCTCAAGAAAATCCGCCCCGGAAGTACCTATAGATCCTGCCGGGAATATATCCGGAACATACAAGATAAAAGAGAGAATTAAAATTGCGCTGAAAATTATCTTCTGCATTTTACCTGCTTTTATATGAAAAGCTCAATCAGCTTATTTTTGCTGGCCAGCTTATTATAATCAATATAAGAGAAGCTGATTGTCAGGCCGCTTCTCATGTTAAACTCATCAACGCTTTTTTTTACATTATCCACATCTTTATCTTCTAATGCCATAACAATATTGTTTGAGGCAACACGCATAATAAGGGTATTCTTCCCCGCCTGTTGACGTATTTTCGAGAGCAGGTATTTAAGCATAAAAAAGTTTTCAATTGATCTGAATTCCTCCCCTTTGATTATACACCATTTTAAAGCAGATTTTTGTGAAAGCTTCTGAAAAATTTCGATTAAGAGGATGCTCTCATCATAGTTAAAATCATTCATTAAAGGTGTAAGCCTGTTATGAGCCAGATATACAGAAAATGGAATAGAGAGATTTTTTCTTATAATTGAGTGTATATCAGATGCATCTGCATATTTTCCGCCCGGGATAGCTGCTGCAAGAAGAGGTGATGTAAAAATCTCCAGTCTTGTAAGCTCCGGATCAGCTGTACTGCTGAACAGGTTTCTGCAGTAATTTGAAATTCTGTTTATATAATAAGAATTTTCTCTGCTTCCATTGTGAGATTGAGGAGGAAACTTTTTTGCAAGGAAGGGATCAGAGGTAATAGTTTCACCTGTTAGAAGTATTCCCTCTTCCGGGAATCCCCCCTTAAAAACAGGATCACTTATACCGAAGAAGCAGTCCCCGGTCAGAGACTCGCTGAAGTTCCCCATATGGTATCTGAAAGCACTCTCTTTGAGTATATATTTAAAAATTCCATATTCATTGAAACCGCACTGCTCCATCCCGGCACTGATATAATCGCAGGTGTCGTCAATATCATCATGCACATCAATATCAAGATTGAAAGGGTTATACTGAGAGTATATTCCCCCCGGGTCTTTACCATGTTTAATTGAATATATGAGATTTTCATACTCAAGCAGAGTTCTGTTTTTTTCTGATATTTTTAAAACTTCTTCATTCTCAGTAGCAGCAGGTTTTCCAGACTCATTATTAAAAATTCTGCTCACCAGGGTGGAGAGTTCCCTGGTAAATGTTTTTTCCCTGAGGAAGTTTACCTCTTCAGGTACCGCTTTTCCTTCATGCGCATCGAGCTCATGACCCATTATCATGGTGAGTCCGGTGCCGCTGTTTGATGATTTATTGGCTCCCAATTTTCCTCTCTTATCTGCAATCCCGCATATAGGATATTAACGGTAAAAAATCATTCTCCCTTAACAAAGATAATAATCAATACTATTAAATCAAAAAAAGTTCAAGGAAAAAATTTTTTAAAAAAATATTGTTGACACAGACACTGTTAATTTGCTATTAACCTTCTTGTCTTCATAATTATTCCCCTGTAGCTCAGTCGGTAGAGCAGTTGGCTGTTAACCAATTTGTCGTAGGTTCGAATCCTACCGGGGGAGCATTAAACAAAAAGTAGCCAGATAAAGGCTGCTTTTTTTATTTGCGATGGAATCTCAGCATCTTCGGTAGAGTCCCGGCTTGCCGGGATTAATTTGGTCGTAGATTGTAATTCTATTGAGATACAATTACTGATAAATTGTAATCAGAATCAATTATCAAATTTCCCGCTTATATCTTTATAAAATTCCTGAAGCTTAAGCATATCTACCTCTTTATCTCCACTTAGAGATAGCAGCGGCCCGTAACCAGCAAGTTTTTTTTTGTAGTCCAGAAATCCAAGAAGTATAGGCACATCTGCTCCAACAGCTATGTGATAAAATCCTGTTTTCCATGAGTTTACCTTTGATCTGCTCCCCTCCGGCGGGATAACAACAACCAGTTTCTCGCTATTATTAAATTGTTCAATAGTTGCCTGGACAAGATTGTTTGACCGGCTCCTGTCAACAGGGAGTCCGCCGAACCACTTCATTATTCCGCTAAAGGGGAAGCGGAAAATCTGTTCTTTTCCCATCCAGTAAACATCATTTTTAAAATAAAGAATCATCAGGAGGCCGTAAAAAAAATCCCAGTTTGTTGTATGGGGCGCAGCAATCATTACATATTTTTTAACATCCGGGAGCTCACCTTTAATTTTCCATCCCAGAATTTTCACGATTAAACGTGCTAACCAGTGTGCTGCAGTTTTTATAACCGGCATATTAAAAATAGTCATCTTCATTATATAATTTCCTATATGATCTAATCACTGATTTTAAAAATTTTTTAAAGGGATATTGCTCAGATTCAGCTCTACCGCTAACAATGTTCATGGTCTAATTAAAACAATTAAACTACAGTCCGGGTTGCAAGTTTTATTCAAAGAATGGGGGAAAACTATTTTTAATACTATCTAGTTTATAAGGTAATAACGGGAAATATCTGTCATTCCAAATAAATATTAATTTAAAAATTTATATGAAATTTCTCTATTTATTCCTAAACTTATTAATGGCGCCACTGCAAAAATTATCATTATAAAGCGCAATAATTCAGAATA
>CAZBFP010000040.1:0-24465 GCA_964491265.1 uncultured Leptospirales bacterium
TCACCTATTAATGTCAATGAAAAAAAATTAACATATTTGAAAAATTTTAAAAAATTATTTTCTACCCTTAATCGGCTTAATTCCTGCTATAAAAATACCTGCCAGCTCTGCCTGAACCATCTTTTTTACAGGAATTTTATCGTAAAGATCCTCATCACAAAGAAGATCCATAACCTGAGGGCCTATTTTAGCTTTTATAATCGGCACTTTTCTGATTTTATAAATCTTAGGGATCTGAGCCATAACATTTTTCGGTATATTAGCATCTTTAACTTTTGCCATTCTTTTTTCAAGAACAAGTATGGGTGTACTGATTTTATGCTGATCAACAAGCACCTTCTGCTCTTCCATTTTTTTCTGCATTCTTTTCTTTAATATAAAATAACCTGCAACCAGTGCGGCTATTATAACTGCCAGTATTGAGTATAGAATCCACCATTCCACTATTAATCCCTCCATTACTATATATTTATCACACTAACCAAAATAAATATTCAAGAGTCAAGTTAAATTATTCTGCTCATTATCATTAATATATAACCCTTTAATCCCATAAAGTTATTTTTTTCATCTTCTAACTCTCCAGACCCTTTAATTGATTTTTTTTTATTGAAATGATACTATCCCCTTTTTTAAATGAACCTAAAATTGAAAACACAGGAAAGTAATATGGAACCTAAAAAAGTAACCGCCAAGTTTCTGGAGAAAATTCTTGAGGATCTTAAAAACGGGTCTGAAAATGCAATCGGCAATTATCTTTTTAAAGGGTTCAGAATCCAGATAAGCAAATATAAATCTTCAGGTACTGAACGCTATATGAGACTCTACCGCAACAGGCGGGAACAGGGATTATGCGTAAGGTGCGGAATAAAGGTAACTGATAAAAACCCGCGTTCAGGGAAACTCTACCGCCTCTGCCAGGAGCACAGGGAAAGTACTGATAGAAAAAAAAGATAAGAGGCCTCCCCGGCTTCTTTACTGCACTTCTAAAAAGAAGTTCAGTCAGTTTTAACAAAAACTTTACATGCAATTAAAAATAAGTGTTGATATAATTTTATAATCATTTAATTTTACTACTGAATTCAGCCAAGCCGGGCTTTTTCGATTCAGAAAAATACAACGATTAATCCTGGACTTTAACAACTAAACAACTGTGAAACTACAGCATTACAAAAAATTGCGGGGTTTTCAATGAATAGATCAATTCTAAAGATAATAATCCTTATTACTATAATAACATTTTTTTCAATATCTGCCATGACAATAGATAGAAGTAAGTATTATCACATAAAGTCCGTTCTTTCCGGAGACGAGGATAGAGGTTTCTGGGACCTCCCTGGAAATACAGGATATAAAAAAGGCGCCATTCTGCAGCTATGGTCATTTGACAAAGGTGATGACAGAAAATACATGATAACTCCTGCAGGGAACGGCTGGAACTATATTTCACCAAAAAACGCATCCTTTGGCAGGATCTTCAGAGGGAATGTTGATGTTTCAGACAGAAGCATGAAAAACGGCTCAAAGGTCCACATGTGGGATGTTAAACTCAGAGACAACTCAAACCAGCAGTTCAAGTTTAAAGATATTGGCGGCGGTAAGTACAAAATATACGTAAACCGGGGTGGCGGGAAAAAAATCCTCTGTGCGGCAAATAATTCAGATAAAAACGGAACAAGGGTTGTTCCATGGGATGACAACAACAGACCCGCATGCCAGTGGCGGATTATCGAGGCTGGGAATGCAGGCATTCTATACGGAGCTGGAGCATCTGTTGTAAATAAAGTTGAAATTACAGGGGGATGGGACAGATACATCTACGCCTGGGGTGAACATGATATCCCTGACACAGAGAGATGGACAGCGATTAGAACCCCATTCAAGAAAAACAGTACGGACATGGGAAACTTCTGGGATATCCCCGGTGAAGGGGAACTCACAAAAGGCGCGGGGAAAAAGCTTCAGCTCTGGGAGATGGAATATAAATTTCAGAAAAACCCTGACATTGACAGAAAATACAAATTCTTCCCCCTATGGCAAAGAACCGGCAAAATTGAAGATTTCGGTTATTACCTGATTCGATGCAGCACAGGTTATTATATTAATCATAAACCCGCCAGAGTTGAAAATCATAAGGGTTTCAATAAAGAAATAACAGTAAGAACAGCTGCGCAGATTGAAACAAACAATTCCTCAAATATCAATACTGATCCGGGCTATCACTGGAAAATAGAAAATACAGGTAAAAACCGTTTTACCTTTGCGTCAAGGATGGATGGTTCATTTATAACTGCCTCCGGGAAAGCATCAGACAATGGTTCTTCACTTACCACATCACAGAATAAAACAGCCAACTCACAATGGGAATTTATTATTATCTCAAAGGGTGATGAAAAGAAGAGCACAGAAGAGCTTGTAATGAAAAGGACTGATGAAATAAACAAGAAAGTTAATAAGCTGGCTGAGGAAGTAAAAAAGAAGGGTTATAAATTCACAGTCAGGGCAACTGAGGTTATTAACAACACTATAGAAGAAATCACCGGCGCCTTTGATGTTCCCCACGATCCTGCCTCAGCTGTTTACATGAAAGATGACAAGGCGCCATCCGATCTTTCCGCGTCTATAGATAGAAATGCGAATATGAAGGCTTTTAACTGGCGCGATATTAACATGATGTCATCTGTAAAATACCAGAAAAAATGCGGCAGCTGCTGGGCATTCTCAGCTGCTGCTGTTTATGAAGGTGTCTACAAAATTATGCACGGGAAGGAGATAGACCTTTCGGAACAGTATATTGTAGACTGCCTTGAAGGTGTAACAGCCGCAGGTGTAAAAGCAGATGTGGGAAGCTGCAACGGAGGGAATACCCCCTTTACATTAAAAACAATGATAGACAATGGTGTTCCACTTGAGTCACAGGTCCCATACAAAGCGCAGAACAGCGCCTGTTCACGCAAAAATGCTGATAATATGCCATATAAAGTTAAGCAGCACGGATATGTCGCATATGATCCTCCCACTGTTAAACAGGTTAAAGAAGCAATATGTAAATACGGCCCGGTATTCTCAAACATGAAGGCAACTGCATTGTTTCAGGCATACGGCGGGGGAGTCTATGACGAAAATGTTCCGGTAAAAGACCGCCGGGATACGAACCATGCAATGGTTATTGTGGGCTGGGATGACAGCAAAAATGCATGGCTTGTAAAGAATTCCTGGAGTGAAAACTGGGGAGAAGGGGGCTATGTCTGGATGAAGTATGGAACCGCCAATATAGGGAGTAATGTTGTCTGGATAAGGCTTTAAAAAAGAACAAAAATATAGACCTGACAAGGCTTTTTTTGGAACCAGTATAAAAAAAAGAAGGTCTAATTTAAAATTTTAATAGAGGTTTCTATGAAAAAGAAAATTCTTAAACTTGCAGCAGTTTCCGCATTAATACTCATTTTATCAGCAACAGCAGGTATGGCTCAGGAGGCGTTTGATCAGTATGGTTTCGGGGACAGAGCATTTCTTGTTCAATCGGCACTTGAGTCTGGAAAATCGGCAAAGGGGTTCTGGGATATTCCCGGTACGCCGGGAAAAACTAATGGTAATTTTACAGACAATCGTAAAGTGAAAAAATTTCTTGAAATGCAGATTTGGGATAGGCAGAAGGGTGATCCTGATGACAGAGTGTACACTTTTGGTGCTGGTGTGGGTAGTCAGGCTGGAAAATATTCGATAGGATTTGCCCGTCAAAGACACTGGGGTGTAAATTATATAGAAGGAACAGGCAAAATCGAGGTCCGTTTTATTAAGGATTCATTCGAAATCAAACACATGGGCGGAGATAAGTGGAAGATCTATGTTAAACCGGGATACGTTCTCTGTCTTGAAAAAAATACATCGAAAAACGGAACAAAGCTGACAGCGAAACCTGATCATAACGGCAAGGATGCATTATGGGTTTTTTATGATCTTGCGACACTAAGATCGTTTATACCTGCCAGGATTATCAAACCTGAACCGGTTTCAGCCATTCCTGACTTTTTCATAAAAAATCAGAAATTTGAATACTCAGCAGAGGGTAATTTTTTTTATTATAAAGCAAAAGGTACCGCTGAAGTTACAAAAATTGAAGGGGATGTCGCGTACGTAACAGTAAATATAAGCGAATCTGAAAGTGAAGGGGAAAAAGGAAGAGGAATTGTGAAAAAAGGTAAAAGTACTTTCGAAGCAAAATTTACTCGTAAAGGTGATACCTACTTTATTGATAAAGAGAAAAACGGTGATATGGCTTCTTCGGGAAAGGTTGACCCATCAGGTCTTTATCTCCGGCTCACTAATGACGGAGGCGGCAAAACCTTTAAGGCGGTTAAATAACAAAAGATTAACTGATTGATAATATTTAAACTGTTTTTAATTAAGCTCAAATTTCTAAAAAAAAATATAGAGGTTTCTATGAAAAAGAAAATTTTAAAACTTGCAGCTGTTTCAGCATTAATGCTCATTTTATCAGCAGCAGCAGGTATTGCACAGCAGGCCCATGACCAGTACGGGTTTGGAAACAGGGTTTTTCTAATACAGTCAGCCCCTGAAGTGGGAAAATCAGCAAACGGCTTATGGGATATACCAGGACAGCCGAAAAAGACCGACGGCAATCTTAAAGGAACAAAATGGCAGCATATGGGATTATGGCAGAGAGAAAAAGGAGATCCGGAAGACAGACTCTTCAGATTCAGGCCGGGACAGGCTGGCGGTGCTGGAAGGTATTTCATCTATATAGGCCGTTCAGGAAACTGGGGTGTAAACGCAATTGACGGCACAGGTAAAATTGAAGCACGCTCCAGGGCAGACCACTTTGAACTGAAGCATATGGGTAATGGCAGATGGAAAATTTACTATAAGAATGGGATTATTGTTGCGCCTGCAGGCAACTCTACAAAAAACGGCACAAAGCTGATTCTTCTTCCTGACCAGAACAGCCCCCATGTTCAGTGGGTATTTTTTGATACTGCCACAAACAGATCTTTTATACCTGCATCAGCCTCTACTTCAACTTCAGGAGGGAATTATTCCTACAAGGGTAAACTTGAAGATGCCATTGCATCCAAGCATGTGGGAACACAATATTTTGAACTTGCTGTAAGAGCGCAATTCGACAGCGAAAATGAAGGGAACAAACTCCAGGCTTACTTAAATGACAAAAGCGATACCTCTGATCAGTGGGTATCCATTCTTAACATCGTAAAAGCGATTAAGGACAATAAAGATGTAAATGCAAGAAGAAGCATGTACAAGGCAGTATCAGAAGCAAACGTAAAGAAAGGGAGCAATTTTGCTGAAAATCTTCTTAAGGGCCAGTATGTTAAGCAGATTCGGGATATAGAACGCAGCGAAAAGGATGCTGCAGCTAAAAGGTACCTCTCGACACTTGTGAGCAAATATTAAAAAAACAATATAATCTGAATTTATACATAAATACAGGGCTAATTCGGCCCTGTATTTATGACAAATACTAAACAGGTCAGCACTATGAAAAAAATTAGAATACTTAAAAGCGCAATCATATCACTTTTTATATTAACACTTACTTTAACCCAGGCGCCTGCACAGGCCGGGTTTGATACTCCACCAAATGGTTTTTTCTACATTAAATCAGTACAGGCAGGAAATCAGAACGCAGGTTACTGGGATCAGCCGGGCAATAACGCGCCATTCAAAAGAGGTGCAAATATTATGGCCTGGGCAAAGGATAATGGCCGTGATCAGCGATTCCGCTTTGTGTCTGCAGGAGGGGGATTCTACCATATTGTGTCACAAAATGGCGGATACGTGGACGTGGCCGGATCGAGGAATGCTAATGGAACAAACATCCTTATATGGACACGTAAAACATCGAATAACAGTAACCAGAAATTCCGCTTCCGCCACATTGGTAACGGCAGATGGAAAATATACACTGCATGGGGACGAATCATCTGCCTTGCGGGAAGGAAGCACAATAACGGTTCCAATATACACACATGGGCAGACCATAAGGGCGCCTCAACTGAATGGTATTTTAAAAGCGTATCAAACGGCAGAATCTATATACCTGAGCCTGCGATATCCGGAATTCAGGGAAAACTTGAAGCTTATAATTACGACAGCAGCGGCAGGAAAATAAAAGTTAATCCGGGAAAATCAGATATTGGAGTGTGGGTATACAACCCCTCAGCTCCAAAAGATAAATATATTAAGAAGAAAACCGTTAAAACAGACCCCTCAGGGAACTTTAACCTGGGTACTGAATTTGATAATGAATCAGCTATTTTTATTATGTCAGAAAATGATGAACGATCATCAGCCTATACTGTTGTAACTCCTAAATCGGGAGCGGCTGGAATAAAAAATTTTGTTTCAGAAAAATATGATTCGGACAATTACGCCCTTGTTGATACTTTCCACAGGGGGAAACAGTATTACCATCTGGACAATGGATACTTTTATTTAAAATCGGGGATTGTTACAAGAAGAGACAATTTCTTCTTCCCCCGACTCACGTCAATATCAGGGACAAATCCATCATCTGCAAAACTGTTAAGTGAAATAAAAGCAGGTGCCGCTGCACAAAATGACAATGAAATCGCCGCAAAAATGGAAAATGTGTTTCAGTTCCTCAGAACTAAAACTAAAAATTCCATGGGTACAAATGATAAAACAATTACGGATGCTGCCAATGCATTATTCGCAAACTGCAGAACAAGCCCGAATCACCCCCTGACAAGGTGGCCCACCTTTGACGAATATGCGGCAACCTACAGCAGGTTCGGTTTTATCCCCACAGGGAACTGTACAGCATGGTCACACCTTACAGCAACTCTCCTCTATGCTGCAGGTATCCCCTCTGACAAATTCTTTGTGGCAAAATTCAACTATGATATGAGCTGGATTGTTGAACACTGGGTAATAGCTATAAATGTAGGGGGCAGATGGTATTCTATTGATCCCCAGCACAACAGAGCATTAAGGTTTAACTCACTTGCAGACTTTAACAGTCCTGTTTTAAACAGGGACGGCGGAGCATATGATTACAAAAAGCCCTTTGAAGCTGTGCTGCTCCCCGGCTCCTCTATAAACAGGGTGCCATATCTTGGTGATCCGGCTGATATGCATAAGATAGTTGCAGAAAGAAAAGCTCCGAAATTCTTTATGGAAAACAGTTCATTTGAATATTCCTCAGGAACACTTGTTGGCCATTCAAAGGGGAATGCCAGGGTAAAATCAGTAGAGGGCAATGAAGTAACCATTGAGATTGATACTGTTTCCACAAGTGAAGGGCCAAGAGGTATGGAGACCAGGAGACGCAAGTTTGATATGGTTCTAACCCACAAGGGTGATGGCCTTTACACATCAGGTACAGATTATGTATATAACGGGAAAGTTGACAGCTCCGGAAAAAGGTTAAGCATGTCCGGTGAGCAGAGCGGGTTTACACTGAAAGCATCTGACCCGGAGATTGATCCTTCATTCATGACTTTTTTCAGCACCTTTAAAGAGAAGTGGCAGAAGGGTGATAAGGGCTCAACATCCGGGGATATAGTTTTCCCTTTAACTCTGGAAACATCTTTTGAAGGGAGCAGCCGTGAGAAGAAACTTACTGCAGCATCTTTCTTTAATGAAGTTACAATTGAGGAGCCTATTATGTATCCCCTGAGATACGAGGTAGATGGAGAGAATGTAATATTAGTCCATTACGGATATGAGGCGCAATTCTTCACACTCTACTTTAACAGGACCAGGGGTAACTGGAAACTGGTGAAAGTAAAAAAATCTCAGGATTAACATAAAAAACCCGCAGTTTTAAACTGCGGGTTTTTAAATGAGTATCTACTTAATTTTATTTTCTCTTAACAGATTCAATTGTTACTGTTTTAACAGGCACATCCTGGAAATAACCTTTATTACCTGTCTGCACCCCTTTGATTGCATCAACAACATCCATTCCGCTTACAACCTGGCCGAATACACAATATCCGAATCCCTGGGAATCGCTGCTGCGGTAATTAAGGAAATCGTTATCCTTTACATTGATAAAGAACTGTGCTGTGGCGCTGTGAACATCAGATGTTCTTGCCATTGCAACTGTTCCAAGATTATTTTTAAGCCCGTTGTCCGCCTCATTCTTTACAGGGGGATTGGTCTTTTTCTGTTCCATATCAGGTGTAAATCCGCCACCCTGAATCATAAAATTGCTGATTACCCTGTGAAAAATAGTTCCATCATAAAATCCTTCATCCACATACTTGAGAAAATTATCAACAGTATCAGGGGCTTTATCCCTGTAAAGCTCCAGTTCAATTTCACCCATTGATGTTTTCATTACAACTACTGTGCCAGTTCCTGCTAAATCGCTCACCTTAACCTCCGACTTTCCACTCTCCCCTTTACATGCCACTACACCAGCTAAAAGAAGAAGAATAAAAACAAATATAATTTTTTGCATAAACCTGCTCCATTATTATGGTTTGAATGATATTTCATTTTTTCCTCTTTAAAAGGTCAATCTTCTTTTCTATATCAGACATTTGATCCCTTAAAACTGCTGCTTTTTCAAACTCCAGATTATCTGCAGCCTCAAGCATTTCATTTTTAAGCTTCTCCCTGAACTCCTGAAGATCCTTAAGATTACCACTTTTGTAGCTCACCGGGGTTTCAGCCACATAGCTTAATATGGAATTCTCCCTTAAATACTCCCTTTCAATAATATCGAATATCTCCTTCTTTATAGACTGTGGTGTAATATTATGCGTTCTGTTGTGCTCCTGCTGGATCTTTCTTCTTCTGTCAGTTTCATCAATTGCGTACTTCATGGAATCGGTAATTTTATCAGCATACATAATAACCTTTCCATTAAGGTTCCTTGCCGCCCTCCCCGCTGTCTGTATTAGTGAACGCTTTGAACGGAGAAATCCCTCCTTGTCCGCGTCGAGTATTGCCACAAGTGAAACCTCAGGGATATCGAGCCCCTCACGGAGCAGGTTAATACCTATGAGACAGTCAAATACCCCCTTGCGGAGATCACGGATTATCTCAACCCTCTCTATTGTTTCAATCTCCGAATGAAGATACCTGGCCTTAATCCCCACCTCGTCAAAATATGCAGCAAGATCCTCAGACATCTTTTTTGTAAGTGTTGTAACAAGGACCCTCTCCCCTGCTTCAACCCGTTTATTCACCTCGCCGATAAGGTTATCCACCTGGTTTAAGGCAGGCCGGATTTCAATCTCCGGGTCAAGGAGACCTGTGGGCCTTATTACCTGCTCTACAATATTTTCAGATTTTTCCAGTTCAAAATCTGCAGGTGTGGCTGATACAAAAACCGCCTTATCAATTATATTTTCAAACTCCTCAAAAACAAGGGGCCTGTTGTCCAGGGCTGATGGAAGCCTGAACCCGAAATTCACCAGGTTCTCCTTCCGCGACCTGTCACCGGCATACATCCCCCGCACCTGAGGGAGTGTTACATGGGACTCATCAACAAGGAGAAGGTAATCCCCCTTGAAATAATCGAGGAGGCATGAGGGGCGGTCACCGGAGTTTCTCCTTTCAACAATCCTGGAGTAGTTTTCAATTCCGCTACAGTAGCCTGTTTCTATGAGCATCTCCATGTCATACCTGGTGCGCGATTCAAGGCGCTGCGCTTCAAGAAGCTTTCCCGATTTTCTCAGCTCATGAAGGCGCGATTCAAGCTCCTCTTCAATGAGCTTTATTGTTACAGCCATCTCCTCAGGTGGTGAGACAAAATGCTTGGCAGGATAAATTACGCATGCATCAGTTATTCCCAGAACCTCTCCGCTTACAGGATTAAAGTGGCTTATCCTTTCAACCTCATCTCCGAAAAACTCAATCCTGAATGCCTCCTGCTTTAAATAGGCAGGATAGATATCCACAATATCACCCTTGACCCTGAACATGCCCCGCTCAAATGCGATATCGTTCCTTTCGTAGTAAACAGCAATCAGCTTCCTTAAAAGATCATCCCTCTCTATTTCCATCCCTGCCTTGAGCACAATATGGGATTTTTCAAAATCCTCAGGCCTGCCAAGTCCGTAGATGCAGGAGACAGATGAAACAACTATCACATCCCTCCTCTCAAGTATGGAGGATGAAGCCTTGAGGCGGAGCCTGTCGAGCTCATCATTTATAGATGCATCCTTTTCAATGTAAAGGTCTGATGATACCACGTAAGCTTCAGGCTGGTAGTAATCGTAATAGGAGACAAAATACTCCACAGCATTGTCAGGAAAAAACTCTTTAAACTCCCTGTAAAGCTGCGCTGCCAGGGTCTTATTATGAGTAAGCACCAGAGAAGGCTTGCCGATGCTCTCTATCATCTTTGCCATTGTAAAGGTTTTACCTGAGCCTGTAACACCAAGGAGGGTCTGGTACTTTTTACCTGACTTGATCCCCTTAACAAGGCTCTGCAGAGCCTTTTCCTGATCAGGGGATGTTTTATATGGGGAAACAACTTTGAATTCTTTTTTCATAAATCCTGATTATTGATAAAAATGTGATGATATTTCACGATTGCTGCACTTCCTGAAGATACTAAAGTTTGAAACAAAACTGCGAGAAATTCTATCAGAACTCACCTTATCCAAAAAAAACAGATCTCTTTATCATTATCAATTATATCAAATTCATGATGATCAGATGTTACAAGAAAGGCGTTCCTGATTTTTGCTTCTGCAAGTGCTATAGAATCTGCCAGTGATATTCTATAAAGAGCTTTTAATTTACCTGCCTCAAAGAGCAGTTGATCACTTATTGTATCCACAATTATAATAGGAAGTAGTAAAATATCCGCATAGAATTTTGCTGCAATAACAGGACTATCGTCACGATAGAAGCCATAATAAATTTCGAGCACATTGATCTTATTCATATATATCTGACACTGGCCGGAATACGCTTTTTCAAGAATTACTTTTACCTTATCAAAACCGGATTCTTTTTCAAAAAAGGCAATTACTGAGCAGGCATCAAAAACAAATATTTCCACTAACGCTCAAGCTCCTTTTCAGCTCTCTTCAGATTTAAATATCTTTCAGAATTAAATCTGCTCCCCTGCAAAGATCCGCACAATCTTTCAATACTATTATTCCCTGCCTGTTTTGATGGAGACTGATAAACCAGAATAATTTCCACAGGCCCGACCGGAATATCAGCAGGGACATTAAGTGAAATTTTTCTGTTGCCGGGGATGTTGGTTATTAGTTTATATGCATTCATTTCCATCTCTCCTGAATATTTCTCTACATTAAAGAACTTATAAAAAGAATCAAGAAAAATCAAACGAAAACAAGTTTTTTTATAACAAGTCTATCCAGCTTCATATTCCGGAAAGGCTATAAAAAACAATTTACAATACAGATATTATATTATATTAAGAATAAATATTAAGAAAAATGTTTCTCACAGGAATTAAGTGGATACTAAAAGAGAAATTCTAATAACCGGGGTACATGAAAAAAATCATTCCCTTTTCAGGAAAACCCTGGAGAAGAATAATTACTCCCTATCCTTTTCCCATAATCACACAATTGAAATTTCTGAAGATAAATTCCCTGATATAGTGATCGCGCTGAAAAATGAATCTGAATCTTTTTCACCCGATTTTCATGAACTGATAAGCCTCTGCACAGAAAGGGCTCTCCCCCTTTTTGTAATAACAGGATTAAACAGCCGAAAAACCTATCTCTCGCTTATTGAGAAAGGTATATGCAATATTATTACATCCCCTGTTCTGGAAAAGGATTTCCTGAAACGGATTTCTGATTTCAATCCATGCTGCAGCGGAGATATTGATAATATAAAAAAAATCCCCCTCGATTTTTCACATGGAACTGAGAATCTCAACATCGAAATCGAAGAGAAACAAATTGGACCGGTCATAAACTCACTTTTAATAAATCTTGAAAATCAGATCCATTTTTCAAAGGAGAATCTGAGACGTACAAAAAAGCTTAAAAAAGAAAAAACACCGAAAAGCAGCGGAAATAAAAAGGGGAGAGAAATTGAAGAGTTCCTATGGAAAACCCTGGAGGAGAATAATTTCCGCCTCTTTTACCAGCCTGTAATGGACATGGGTGAAAATACCCTGGCAGGGTTTGAATCTCTTATACGAATCAATGATCCGGAAAGGGGTATAATATCACCGGCTGAATTTATTGAAACAGCAGAAAACTCCGCTATTATATTTCCTCTGGGTATATGGATTATTGATGAGGCATGCAGACAGATCAGCCTGTGGAAAAAGGAATTTGCTTTTACACGCCCTGTGAGGATAAATATAAATCTCTCTTCAAAGCAGTTTCTCCATCCGGGACTGACAGAGCACATTTTTGAAATTACCGGAAAATACGGCATTGAACCTGAAGATATAGGCTTTGAATTAACTGAAAGCGCATTTATGGATGATATGGAAAAGGCCAACCTTTCCCTTCTGGAATTAAGATCCAGGCACTTCCCCATTTATATGGATGACTTTGGAACAGGCTACTCATCACTCAGTTACCTTATGCACTTCCCTGTTAACATAATAAAGATTGACCAGTCCTTTGTTAAGTGGATGCATATAGACGAATCGAGTGAAAAGATAGTAAAGTCGATAATCAGCCTTGCCCACTCCCTTGACATGAAGGTAGTAGCTGAAGGGATAGATGATGTGGAGCATATTGGGATGCTTTGCGATTTCAAATGCGACTATGGACAGGGTTATTTCTTTTCAAAGCCCATGCCTGCAGATGAAGCTGAAAAATTTATAGCCGCATATTACACCCGGCGCAGTAAGGAGTGAAAGGTCTCACACAAAAAATTCGCTTTTATAATCTATTTTAACCTCTCAATAAAGACAGCCATAAAGCTTCAAAAATAATTTAAGTAGAAAAACTTGTTTTTTACCGGGATTCCCTGTACTATTATAGCGTACAGGAGAATAAAATTATGCAGATCAAACAAGAGTATTTATCCGCAAAAACTGGTTGTCTTATCCCGATAAAGGATAACCGGAAAAAAAATAAACCCTTTATAACCGGTAAATTCCTTCTGCTTCTTATAGGGTCTTTACTGATACTGATTACAGGGTGCTCAAGTGTAGATAACCGAATTGACGAGGACCAGGCTGCCTTTGATTCCTGGCCAGCGGATGTACAGAAAAAAGTCCGGGCAGGAGAAGTGGAGATAGGATTTACCCGTGAGATGACCCGGATGGCGCTTGGCAAACCGCAGCGGATAATTACCCTGACCACTGATAGCGGTGTGGCTGAAGCATGGGTATATGAAGAAAAAAAATCCAATGTTTCTTTCGGACTTGGTATGGGAACAATGCAGGGACGAAGCGCTTTTGGCGGAGGTGTCACAGTAGGGGGGGATAATTGGAATGAGAGAGAAATTCTTCGCATCACTTTTGACAGCGCCGGAGTGACTGCAATGGAGCAGCGGAAATAGTATTGAGTTGCCGGCTTAAAAAAGCCGGGAACTACTCCAATGGAAATTCAATAATAAACTTAGTCCCTCCCGCACGCTCAATCCGTATATTTCCGCTAATCTGATCTGCAAGCATACTGACCAGGCGTATTCCGAATCCGGTTGAATTGTTAAAATCTACCGATTCCGGAATCCCTATGCCATTATCTTCGATTATCATAGTTGCCAGTCCATCTTTTTCTGAGGCTGAAAAGGTTATTACCCCGCTCTCTCTCCCTTTGAAAGCGTATTTCATCATATTTGCAAGAAGCTCATTTACAATAATACCGAGTGGAGCCAGTATCTTAACATCCATGATAAAGTCTTCAATATTCTTTACAACTTTTACAATTGATCTGTTAGGGAAATTTAAAATAATTTCATCTACCAGAGAATAGAAATATTCATGTACTGACAGGCTGCCGAAACCATCGGAACAGTACAATTTATCGTATAAGGTCATCATGCTGATTATACAGTTTTCTGCTTCATTTATTGAAGCTGCCACTGAGGGATCTTCTGCTGATTCAGAATGCATAAAGAGGAGCCACCTGATAGTATTCATATTATTTTTTACCCGATGATGAACCTCCTGTAAAAGAAGCTCCTTCTCAGCAAGGAGGGCCGCGACCTTATCCTCCGCCTCTTTACGCCCTGTCCAGTCAACAGCAGTTACAAGACATTGACGACCTCCCCCTGTTGTGATCCCGGAAAGCCTCAGATAAACAGCGGGGAGGCTCTTCTTTTCTATAGAAATATCACAGGTTTCCAGAACACCGCTCTTGAAAACTTTATCAATAAAAGAATTAAACGGCTCCAGCGACTCATGCGAAATAAAAAATCCAAAACGTTTATTCAACAAATAGGAACTGTCCCCACTGAGCATCTGCGCGCCATAATTATTCAGATCAATAATATTTCCATCCTGCGAAATTGTAAAATAACCTGTTGGTGCATACTCATATAATTCAGTATATTTAAGTGCAGCCTTTTCAGCAATTTCTTTTGCCGCAAGAAGCTCATCATTCTGCAGTTCCAGTTCTATCTGGTGAACTTCAAGTTCATGAATAAGCTTCAATGTTTCAATATCCCGGGGTCCGGAAGTACTATTTGATTTTTTAGCTTTCAACAGATCTTCAGCTTTCCGCCGCAGCAGAGAATCAGCATTTTTTTTCATTTCAGGCTTCATAATCTGCTCCGCGCTCAGTAAGTTTTCCATCTATTATTAAATCCTTAAAAACAGTAACCAGTATCTCTTTTAAATTAAAAAACTCATAGGGTTTCTGCAGAAAAGCGTTATAACTTACCTCATCAAGATGTAAAGACTTATCAGCCTGATCATAGCCGCTGGCGAAAATAATCCTTATATCTTTATCTATCTTACGTATCTCCTGTGCTGCGGCAACACCCCCCATTCCAGGCATTAAAATGTCGAGTATAAAACCGTCAATCTCTCCCCTGTTCTCTCTGTAAATTTCAAGCGCCTCTAACCCGTTACCTGCCTTAATAACTTCAAATCCAAGCAATTCTATCATTGAAGAAGTTATATCGAGTACTAATAATTCATCATCAGCAACTATCACTCTTCCCTTAAATTTAATATTATCAGTTTTTGGAATTTCCTTTCCGGCAGCAGGAATTTTTTCCGGGATGGCAGAATAAAGCGCCGGTATCAGAACAGTTATCAAACTCCCCTGATTCACTTCTGACTCAATTAATATACCGCCCAGATGAGCCGTTAAAACACCCTGAACAGCAGACATGCTCAAGCCGCGGCCAACAAGCTTGGTTGTAAAAAATGGTTCAAATACTTTGCTCACAGTAACCTCATCCATTCCGCAGCCGTTATCGGACACTTCAATATAAACATAATATCCAGGTTCCGACTTTCCCGGGAGCCGGTTCTTCACCAGATCTTTTTTATCATAGTATCTGAGACCGGTGGAAATTCGAACTACTCCGCTCTTTTCCCCGATAGCTTCCGATGCATTATAGATGATGTTTATAATCACCTTGAGCAGTTCATTTCTGTCACCTTTAATAGTCAGAATTCTGTCTGAAAAATCTGTCTCAAGAATACTCTTCTCCCCCAGAATTTTTCTGAAAAGTTCCAGATGAGTACTGAGAAGAGAACCTATTTCCAGTTCCTGCCGTTCATATCTGGCATTCCCCGCATAAGCCCTGAGCTGCTTGATCAGAGCGGCTGTTTTCATTACCGCATCTTTCGCTGTAACAATCCGCTCTGTAACAGCGGAATTGTCTGCTATGAGAAAATCCATGTATTCCAGATTCCCCAGTACAACTGACATAAGATTGTTGAAATCATGAGCAATGCCGCCGGTTAAAATTCCCAGGCTCTGGAGATTTGCAAACTGCAGCAGCTGTTTCTGAAACTCGAGTTTTTCAGCCTCTGCCATCTTTTGCCTGGTAATATTATTTACTATCAGAAAGCATAATGTTCCGCTGCCTTTAACAATTCCTGTGAGCTGTACAAATATGGGGAGTCCGCCGTATCCTGAGATGGTAACTTCACAGTATTCCTTAACTTTACTTATAAAAACCCTTTCCAGAAAATTATTAAAAAGAGGCCTGGTATCATCAGTTACAAAAAAACCGAACTGCCCTTCGATCAGCATTAACCGGTCTTTACCAAGCATCTGTGCCCCAGCCAGGTTCAGTTCGGTGATTACCCCTTCGCGTGATATTGTAAAATAACCGGCAGGCGCGAAATCATATAATTCAGTGTATCTTTCAGCTGCAGTCTCTGCAGCATTTGCGGCTCTAAGAAGCTCCTCATTCTGCATTTCCAGTTCTACCTGGTATACTTCAAGTTCGTGAGCCAGTTTGATTAATTCAGAATCTGAATCGTGCGGGGAGATTTTCGAAGGCTTCTTTTTTATCAGCGCCTCCGCTCTCTGCCGTAGTTTTAAAGCTGAGTCATTTTTTATTGGACCAGCCATATTTTCCTTCCTATTTATGAGGCTGCAGGGGTTAACAGCATGTCCATGATTAATTCTCAAATACTAAGCTGTATCTTTTTCACGGATCATACACTGGATCAGCTTATGCTTATCTGCAGAATAAACATTGCCGGTAAATTCAACAATAATAGTCCCGCCCCCTGATTTTTCAAGAGGCAGATTCTCATAGCAGACTTTTTGATTCTGCCAGAGCTTAAAAAAACTATCCTTATCTGCTGCAATATCTTTAAACATCTTCATTTCCCAGAAATGCTTCCCCATGAATGACAGCAGGGGATAACCGAACAGTTCAAGGAAAAACGGATTTGCTTCAATAATTTCACCGCTATTACCATCAACAAGAAGAATCCCGTACTTTACAGATCCGGTGATATAAAGTAAACGGCTTTCAGCAATAGCAAGTTCTGCTTCCACATGTTTTGCCGCGGTTATATCACTAAAAGTCATCACAATTCCGTCTATACGGTCATCATATGTACGGTAAGGCATTACCCGTATTCTATACCATCTTCCGTCATTAGTTGAGATAGAGGTCTCAATGGATATAAGGGTTTTAAGCACCTGCCTGGCATGACTTTCTATTTCCGGATACTGCAGATCTGTTACCAGATCTGTAAAGGGTCTGTTTATATCAGAATTTCTTATTTTAATTATATCAGTAAGGTTGTCTGTGAATCTGCGTATATTCAGCCCCTTATCCAGAAAGAGTGTGGCAATTTCTGTACTATTCAGAAGATTTTTCATGTCATTGTTTGCCTGGACATAATCAGAAATCTTGTTCTGAAGCTCAATGTTGACCGTCTGAAGCTCTTCATTAAGGCTCTGCATCTCCTCTTTAGATGTTGTAAGTTCCTCATTGGAAGACTGAAGTTCTTCATTGGACGACTGAAGTTCCTCATTGGTCGATTTAAGCTCCTCCTGGGATGTCTGCATCTCTTCATGAGCGCTCTGCAGATCTTCATAGCTGCGCTTCAGCTCAATCTCCAGTTCCTTCAGCTTTAATGTGCTTTTATTTGGACCTGTTTTCAGATTTTCTGTATCGTGTTTAACTGGAGACGCAACATCTGCAAAGATAACAATAATCATCCCGCTGACTGCTTCAGGGGAATCGAGCCGCTGCAGTGTGACATCAACTAATTGTGTACCCCCGTTTGATCCGATCCTCACCCCGGACAGCTTAACCGGTTTCAGAATCTGCATTGCTTTGCGTAATGCCCCGGGAAGCGCTTCCCTGAGACCTTCACGAGCCATGGCATGAATATTCATGTTAGCCTTACCTGCTGATGGTTCCAGGTATTTACCTGTACGCCCGGTAATATAAAGTATATCACCTTTGCTGTTAACCATAACGCTTGCCGGGGCAAAACGCTGGAGTAAAACCTGATCAGCCACTGACTGAATATTTACATCAGTTTTCTGAACAGATCTTCTCTCAGGTAAGCGGCTGTTTTTCCGGGAAAAGGAGCTGGGAAAATCTGACAGCATGGATGGAGCCGCTGACAATGATCGCCTGAATATTTTCAGTCTGGAATCTATCTCGTCAAATTCTTCGTTATTGGGGCCGATTGTTTCTGCAGATCCTAATATCATTATCCCTCCGGGATTAAGGCTGTAACGGAAAAGTGTCATCAGTTTTTTCTGAAGTTCCGGCTCCATATAAATAAGCATATTGCGGCATGTAAGAATATCGAGTTTTGTAAAAGGGGGGTCTTTTATCGCATTCTGATTCGCAAAAACAATCATCTCGCGGATTGCAGGTTTAACCCGGAATCCCTCCCCCTCAGGAATAAAAAAACGGGCCAATCTTTCGGGTGAAACATCGGCAACAATATTGGAGGGGAAAAACCCCCCCCGTGCTTTTTCAATTGCGTCAACATCAATATCTGTGGCAAATATCTGCATGGTCAGTTTTTTATGCTTCTTCAAATCATCAAGGGCTTCATGAAAAATCATAGCAAGGGAATAGGCCTCTTCACCTGTTGAGCAGCCGGCAACCCATGTCCGGAGTATATATCCGGATGGAAGTTCATTCATCAGTTCAGTAAGAACACTCTTTCCAACTTTTTCCCAGACTTTTGGATCACGGAAAAAAGCTGTTACGCCGATAAGAAGCTCCTTGAAGAGAATATCTATTTCAAAGGGATTTTCCTGAAGGAACCGCACATAATTGCTGATTTTATCTATCTGGTGAACCCCTTTACGCCTTTCTATTCTTCTTAGCAGAGTGCTCCTTTTATATTGGGAAAAATCATGCCCTGTGTGCTCACGAAGCAGTATTATTATTTTTTCAAGATTACCCGCAACTTTTCCATCTAATTCCAGGTCTGATTCTGCTTCAGCAGGCGGGATAAATTTCAGGAGATCAATCAGCATAGCTGGTAATTCTGCAGCCGGTGCAACTGCATCTGCTATTACTGATTCTACAGCACTGCGGGGCATGCTGTCAAATTTGGCATCACCAGGAGTCTGAACCAGAACAAGCCCGTTTTTTTCTTTAACAGCTTTTACACCCAGGGAGCCGTCACTCCCCATTCCTGAAAGGATAATCCCTATACTCTTATCAAGCTGATCAAGAGCAAGAGAGCGGAGAAAAAAATCGACCGGAAGACGCAGACCCCTGGATTCAACAGGGTCAAAAAGATGGAGCCTGTGATTGAGCATAGAAAGACTTTTATTCGGCGGAATCACATAGACACTGCCTGGTTTTACTGCAAGTCCGTCATCTGCCTGCAATACCTTCATCGGAGTTATCCGCTGAAGCAGTTCAGGCATAATCCCTTTATGAGTCGGATCAAGATGCTGTATCACAACAAAGGCCATGCCGCAATCTTCAGGCATTTTAGAAAAAAACTGTTCCAGGGCTTCAAGGCCGCCCGCAGAAGCTCCTATCCCCACAATAGGAAAACCGGCAGAAGCAGATTTCTTTTTCTCCGGTTTTTTAATGTTGCGATCTGTCTTTGATTTATTTTCTTTTTTATTTACGTTTTTATCTATCATAATTCATTTCACTTTTATTTCTTTTAAAAATTGGTTACTGATGATTATAGCTCATTTAGAAAAAATAGATAAGATTCAATCCTTTCCCCCTGTCTACCCTAGGAGTACATCTTCGCTTTTCCCCCTGTCCCCCAAAGGGGGCTGACTCCGTTAAATGGGATCATATAGTATATTACTTTCTTTCAAAAATTGGTTACTGATAATTATACCAGACTCCATTATACCACAAAAGTCAACCACTACTTTAATTTTTAATTAAATCTTCAATAAAGTGAGTTTTCTTTCACCCTTTTTATAATAATGGCAGCAAACGGGAGCTCTTGCTCCCATTTACCGCTATTATGATATACCTATATTCTCATTGCTACGCCAAGAGAAAGCTTCACCATATAGCCTGAATAATCAGCACCGGAAACTTTATAATCCCATGGATTCGGGGTTAAATTATACCCGACAGTTAAAGCAGGGCAGAGATAAACTTCATCATTAAGAGTAATATCTACACCGCCGGCAACAACTAAATAAAAGTCGTTAAGCTTACTGTTTTTGCTTATATCATCCCCGTCATATTTTTCTGTCAGATTAAGGGAGTACATAATACCGCCCCCGCCCCATAATTTCACTAAACCAAGATCAATGGGGAATTTTCCAATAGCAGTCAAATCGAGAGAGGATTTCTCATATTTATTAGAGGACATATCAGTTTGTCCAAATATTGTGCTCTCACCTTTGACTTTATAGTCTCCAAAAGACCTGGAATAATCTGCGCTTAACCTTAGAATAGTTGCGTCAAAAAATACCCCTGCAGAAAGCATGGGCTGCGATTCTGTAAGTTTACTGCTCCCCTTCTCCTGAACATACCATGGAACCCCATAGCTTAAATTAATCCCGGCCAGCGTATCTGTCATGAAAGGCTGAGCCGTAACTGATGTTGCAGCCATAAAAAGTAAGGCTATTGAAATAAAAATTTTTCTCATTATGAATCTCCTTTTTGTTTAGAAACATTACTCTATATTAACATAACTACTTTATATTGTAATTTTATTTATTTTTACTCTTTCTTACTGTATTTATGCGTTTAATTCTTTTTTAATGAGGTTAATAATACATAATTTTACTTTTAAACAAATAAATATTCTATATAATAGTTGTTTTTTCTTTTTTTGCACTTATATTATAACTATACAGATGTTAAATAAAGATGGAGTGTGTTAAAATGCCACTAATTAATGTAGTACTGGTTCTCATAGTCGCGGGTGTTGCCCTCTGGCTAATTAATCGTTATATCCCCATGGAAAAGACTATAAAAACAATTTTAAATGTTGTTGTTATTATAGTAGTTGTTCTCTGGCTTCTAAATGTTTTTGGAGTTATCGGATCGCTCTCCAGTATCCGGGTGGGATAATATTTTATGATTTCGAATACCGGGTTCATTAACAGTAGAATCCGGATTCGATTCAGAGTTTAAAGGACTTTATAGAACAAATTTTTTAAGGAGGTTGCCATGTATATCGGTATAGTTGGTTTATTAGTTGTAGTAATCCTTGTAATAGTTATTGTCAGAATAGTATAAAACAGATTATTCTGCGATTACCTTTCATCAGATCAGCATACAATATTAAATGATATTATTTTATGCGGTCTATTATAATGGAATTTACCTGAAAATATTTAAAAATTCAGACTCAATGCCTGGGAAGTGAAACCTTCACTCTCCCGGGTTCTTTAATAAAAATACGATTTAATGAAGATTCACACTGTTTCTGAATCAGCTCTCCCCCTGAATAGTTTAAGCTCACTTACCACCATGCCGCATAAAATATGATTGATTTTATTAATTATTATTAGTATGATATTATAGAAAGCTATTTATTTGATTGAACCGGGAGCATGGTAGCGTAAAAGATATGCCGAAGATTTTTGAATGGGAAGGATATAAATTTTTCTTTTTTTCCAATGAAGGGAATCCTACTGAGCCGTGCCACGTTCATGTAAGAAAAAATAAGAGTATTGCAAAATACTGGTTATTACCCGAAGTTACTCTTGACTCATCATGGGGAATGTCGTCAAAAGAGTTGAACTTACTTCAAAAAAAAATAATAGAGAATCAAAACCTTATTCAGGAGGAATGGAATGAGTTCTTTAGCAAATGATGCCAGGGCAAGCAGAATATGGTTTGATGAATATAACATGTGGGTTTTATTTACTGACGGCAGACAGCTTTCAGTACCCCTGACATATTTCCCCAGCCTGCACAAAGCATCAAAAGATGAGCGGGAAAATTATGAATTAAGCGGGGGTGGATATGGGATCCACTGGGATGACCTTGATGAAGACATCCATGTGCAAAGTCTCCTGGCAGGGAGCTATGAAAAAGTAGCAGTATAATAAACCTGAGTTATTTAAAAAATCGGCAGGTTCCCCCTAGTTTCAAACCGTTTCCCGGACAGGCTCCCCCCTGAATAGTTTAAGCTCACTTACTACCATGCCGCATAAAATGAGAATACAGCCCAGGCCCGCCATTCTCCCGAGAGTCTCACCAAGAAGCATATACCCGAAGATCCCCGCAAAAACAGGCTCCCCTGTAAATATTAAAGCAGTATGCGTTGCAGATGTAAATCTCTGCATAATATTCTGCACCAGGTATGCACCTACTGTGGCAAAGAGTGCAGTTACAATTATTGCCTGCCACACAAGGGGTGATGATGGTATTTCCGGTTTCTCAAAAATAAAAGCTCCGGCAATTGAAAAGAGAGCAACTACCCCGATCTGAATAACTGTGAGTGCAATTGAATCTGTACGCCTGGTATAGTACCCCACCGAAAGAATATGAAATGCCACAGATACAGCGCAGAAGATTACAAGTATATCACCCGGATTAAACGGCGCAGTGTCATTCCATGATAAAAGGAAGAGCCCGGTCATTGCAAGGATAACACCGATAGTGCTCTCCCGCGAAGGGAAAGACTTCAATACCAGAGCAGAGAAAACCGGAACCAGCACAACGCTGAATCCTGTAATGAAACCTGCATTAGACGCTGTGGTATATTTAAGCCCCACAGTCTGGAAAGCATAGGCAAGGAAAAGAAAAAATCCCACTTTGAATCCCGCCATATATGTTTCTCTCCCTGCTGATAAAAGGCGTTTATAAAAAATCAGAGCAAGAATAAGAAAGGCGATTACAAAGCGTATCATTATAAAATTAAAGGGCTCAATCTCATGAAGGGCGTTTTTTATTGCCACAAAGGTGTAGCCCCACATTATCACAACTGCAAGGAGGGCGCCATCTGCCCATAGCTGTTTTTTCATTACTATTTACCGCTGAGCCTCTTAACAGTTTCCAGATTAATACTGTTGGATGATTCATCATCTACAGGTGTTTCAAGAACAATATCAACATGTTTGATACGCTCATCTGTGAGGAGAAGCTCAAAACCCTTTTCACCGATAATCCCTTTGCCAATATGGTCATGCCTGTCCACATGAGAGCCCATATCCTTTTTTGAATCATTGAGATGAATAAGGCGCAGTTTCTCAATACCGATAATCGAGTCAAAGGCGGTAATCATTTCATCATACCCCCGGGGCGTGGTAATGTCATACCCTGCTGCAAAAATATGACAGGTGTCAAGGCATACTGTAAGCCTGCTTCTGTATGATGATAAAGCCATAATATCCCGTATATGTTCAAACCTGTGCCCCACTGATGTACCCTGCCCTGCAGTTGTTTCCAGGAGTATTTCAGTTGAAGCAGCGCTCTCTTCAAATGTGCGGTCCAGATTAGCAGCAATACGCTTTATCCCCTCCTCATCGCCGGCGCCAAGATGGTTCCCCGGGTGAAGCACAAGATACTTTATACCGAGAAGTGAGCTCCTCTGCATCTCGTCATTGAGAAGGTTCATTGACTTTACCAGGTTCTCCCCTTCCCCACCGATGTTTATGAGGTAGCCTGTGTGTGCGTATATTTCAAGGCCGGGATTTTTCCCCCACTCTGCTTTAAAAATCTCAATATCCTTATCTTTTAAAGGGGGGCCTTCCCACCTGTTGGAATTTTTAAGAAATACCTGCAGGGCGTCATAGCCCTCTTTGTTTGCTTCAATTACAGCTTTGTATACACCCCCTGATATGGAGAGATGAAAACCGGTTTTTCTTATTCTATTCATAATAATTTACAGTCCTTTTTTTGATAATAGCTGAATTTGCTGATAATAAAAAATGCTCCGGCTTACCCGCTGCCGATGGGGGCGGGGAAATATAATCAAGTATTATACACTAAAATACATATTAAAAATTTAAGATGATTATCCCTTTAATAATTCCAGAACATCATCCGCATCAATTCCTTCAACTGCAATCCTTTTACTCCGCCCCTTTTCACCTTTTTCGATTGTAATCTTTGATTTCGGAATGCCCAATTTCTTTGAAATAAGAGCAATACATTCTTTATTAGCTTTCCCTTCAACGGGCGGGGAATTGAGATATACTTTGATATTACCATGCTCATCAGCTGCTACAAGGCTTCTTGATGATTTAGGTGTTACTGTAACATCAAAGACTGCTCTTTTTTCCATGGGACATTATTAAACTTCAAGCTCTGATTTTTCCATAAGAAAACAGAAATTAATAAATATTTTTTTTAGAAAGATTTTCACCTCCCAGTATTTTTATGAATTACGATAATCACAGATTAATCCACATCTGCTATACTCATCCCCCTGTCCCCCAAAGGCTCACTACTACCCACAAGTCAAGATCCATCAAAATGATAAAAGATATTTCGCGAACAATCATTTAGTGAGTGCCTTTACCCGGTGTATTGGCCCCCTGTCCCCCAAAGGGGGCACGTATAAAGGAACACAGAAGTAAGTATGCAAATCAAGGTATTAAAACACCCGTTTATATAGCCAAACCAGCAAATGAATCACGGAAGGATATAACTGCATATTCCGGTCCAAACCTGCCACTCATTCCGGAACATGCCTGCCACCTGTTC
>CAZBFP010000041.1:0-23731 GCA_964491265.1 uncultured Leptospirales bacterium
CCTCATTCCTGTTACCGTCAACGAATTATTGATTGTCATCATAAAAACGAAGTAGAATTTAGGGGGCCAATGCACCGAATAATGGCACTCACTAAATTATTTTTCGTGAAATATCTTTTGTCATTTTGATAGATATAGACTTGTGGGTAGTAGTCAGCCACAATGGAGAGGGGGGAATAAGTCATTTCTTTAAAACCATATCAAAAAGATAAGACACCTCTGTTATTACCTCTTTATTAAGCTCCTCAAGTGTGGAAGGGGATTTCATAAGGAGATAGAAATGCATCTTTGCATGAAATATATTTGTGAGGATATTGCATATAATCATAATTTCCTCATCCTTCTTTTTTGCAAACTCCTTTGCGCTCTTCAGCTCCTGTACAAGGAGGTCATATGCGGGATGGAAGAAATGGTTCCCGGTTTTTTCCCAGAAGTATGTGAAATCAACTGAAGTGGAAAGGAAGGGGTAATAAACATTGGGGTTTGCTATATTAAATTCAGTCATAAGAAGAATAAAGTTTACCATTCTTTCCTTAAGGGTTTTCCCTCTAAGATTTGCTTTGACATATTCGCCGCACTCTTTTGCAATCTCTTCAATGGCAACACAGATTAAATCATTAATGTTTTCAAAGTAATTATATATGGTAGCATAGGAGTAGCCGGCCATATCCCCGATTTTTTTTGTGGTAATATTTGCAAGCCCTTCAGATTTAATAAGCTTTACGGTGCTTTCAGTAAAATAACCGATCATTCTTGAACGCTGAAGCTCTTTTTTATCCATAGCTTTCTATTCCGGTAAAATATTGTGTGATTATATTTTTTCAGTAAATTGGTAGCAGTATAATTTTGCAGGTGTTGTCATTCCCGCGCAGGCGGGAATCTCATAACTTCTGATTCTTTCAGGAGATTCCGGCAGTGCAGGCACGATGACTGCCTGCAAGCATGAAACATGATGTTTCAATAATGCTTGCCTACGTTATCACTTCGGCCGGAATGACAGACTTTCCCCATAAAAATTCTACTAATACCACACATTTATCGCATAATGACAACAATAATAGTTGACATTGTCCCTGATTAAAGTTTATTTTTCAATCAAATATTAATGCAATTTAAAAATATTAAGCATATTAATTTTGTTCAGGGCTTAAAAAAATGGTTATACCAATACAGAATATAAAAATCTCAATATCGTATATCCTTGAGGATAAAATATATCAGCACATAACAGGTACCGATTTTTCTACCCCCTTTTTCTCCCTGAAACTTCACTCTTCCCCCCTTTACGGAGGAACTGAATACAGTATAAAATTTTCCCCGAAAAAAAAAGTGGAAGCTGTAAAACTTGAATTAATTTTTAATTACGATTTTTCCGCTGTCAATAAAATATTTGCAAACGGTTTCCAGTCATGGTCGCTCAGCCGGGAATATGAGCCTCATGAGCATATTAGAAAACCGGGGGTTTTCGCCCGCAGAGTGATGAAAAAATACACACTTGATAAATATGGCGATGCACATATCTATAAGCAGACAGGTAAAAAGGGGATATTCCACAGTCACACCTACACTTATTTCAAAGAAAATAATAATCTGCACTTCATAGGCTCCTTATCTGAAAAAAACGGTTTTACCATAATTGAATCTCATATCCCCGATAAACAGATAAAGATAATAAAGGATTGTGAAGGCGCAATATGGGAAAAAGACTTAACCCTGCTGAAATTTTTCGTTATAGAGGGGGATGAAAATCGTGTATTTGATTCATACTTTTCAGCATGCGGAATTTCCCCGCCGGAATCCAAACCGGTTACAGGCTGGACAAGCTGGTATAACTATTATCAGGATATAAATGAGGATATTATTCTGGAAAATATTTCCGCTGTAAAAGATAAGGCCCCCGGTTTTTCAGTATTTCAGATTGATGACGGCTTTCAGCAGGCGGTTGGCGACTGGTTCAGTATTGATGAAAAAAAGTTCCCCCGGGGAATGAAATTTATTGCTTCAGAAATTCATAAAGCAGGGATGATGGCAGGGATATGGCTTGCCCCCTTTGCAGCGGAAACAGATTCAGAAATCTTCAGGAACAGATATGACTGGATATTAAAAGATAAAAAGGGGAACCCTGTTTTAGCCGGAGGGAACTGGAGTAAGTTCTATGCCCTCGATTTTTATAACACGGAAGTGCGCAAATACCTGGAAGAAATTTTTGATACAGTATTTAATGTATGGGGATACGACATGGTTAAGCTCGATTTTCTCTACGCTGTATCCCTTATTCCGCAGCATGGTAAAAGCCGCGGCGAGGTTATGAGTGATGCCCTGGAGTTTATAAGAAAGTGTGCAAAGGAGAAACTTGTTCTGGGATGCGGCGTCCCCCTTGGTTCAGCATTCGGCCTTGTCGATTACTGCCGCATAGGATGTGATGCGGGCCTTGACTGGGATGACAAATTCCATATGAGGCGCCTTCACAGTGAAAGGATATCAACTTTAAATGCCATAATAAATACCATCAGCAGAAGGCATCTTGATGGACGGGCATTTTTGAATGACCCGGATGTTTTTCTTTTAAGAGAAGAGAATAATGATCTTACAAATATTCAGAAGGAAACTCTTTTTATAATTAATAATATTTTTGGTTCACTTGTTTTTACATCTGATAATCTTAACCATTATAAAGAGGATCAATTTAAACTTTTAAAAAGGCTCACAGACTTTTCAGGAATAAAAGATATAACAGTAAAATCTCTAGAGCATTTGCTCTTTGATATAACTTATACCGGGAAAGGGAGCCCCTTCAGGGTGATTGTTAATCTTAACAGTAAGGCCGTAAAACTTGAAGGCCTAATAATTGAACCTTATGAAAGCCGGTTTATCAGCCCCTCTATCCCTGGGGAATGTCGTTAAGTTAAGAGATTCACAATTTCGTAACTGCCCCCCAAACCCCCCGGAGGGGGGCTTAAAGGATATGTTAAGGATGTGATATTGAAATTTTAGTTTTTAAAAAAAGTCTAAAAGTCCCCCTCCGGGGGACAGGGAGGAAAGGTTGATTTACTATTTCATCCTGACATTCCGGAATTAACTTATAAAACAACAAGGAGACAAATCTAATGGAAATATTTAAAAACCGGATAAAAAAATCAGATGAAAGAAAAGCTCTGAAAAATCAGAAAAAACTGAAAAAAAAATTCGGCGATGATTCAGGGAAGGATTACTATTTTACTTCCGGGGTTAATGAAATTATAGGACCGCCCCTTGGAGTTGAGAATATGGAGCTTGCTGAGAGCCCCCGAAAAACAGACTGGTCAAAGGCGATAATTATAGGGAACATCCGCATGGGCTACGGCCATTACCGTATTTCCATGGCAATTGCTTCAGCTGCAAATTATATGGGGTACAGGCCTTTATGGCTTGATTTAAATGCATATAAGGAAACAGCAGGAGGGAAGATCATTTCCCACCTCAATGACCTCTATTCACTGGGATCAAGACTCTCCCAGAAATTTTCTCTATTTGACAGATTTTACTGGGAGCCCTTAAACACAACAGGTTTTAAAAAATTAAGTTACAATGCTTCAGATATAAAGATGTGTGAACTTATGACACCGCTCTTTAAAAATATTCCTAAAAATGTCCCCCTTATAGCAACACATGTATGGCCGGCACATGCAGCAGTTTTGAGTAAAATGGAAAGAGTAGTCAATGTAATCCCTGACAACTGGGCCATGGGGCTTCACCTTGCAGAGGGCTCAATACACGCAGTACAGACCCCATCTGCCTACTTTTCATATAAGACACTTAAGGGAATGGACGGGGATAAAATACTTAACCCCATTCCGGAAAAGGAGATAGTTTATACAGGGCACTACATTGACCATGAACTGGTATCAAACATTAAGGATGACTGCAGCAGAAGAGTTGACAGGATAAAAAACAGTAAACCAAAGAGGGTGCTCCTCTCTGTGGGGGGCGCAGGGGCGCAGAAGGAGATCTTTGTAAAGATTATAAAAGGGCTCCTGCCGGAGATTGAAGCAGAAAAAATTCTCCTTCTAATAAATGTGGGGGATCATGAGGGTTTACTCAATGATCTTACTAAAGAAATCCCGGAACTCAAAAATGCCTCCCTCTTTAAGAATGACTGGAGCGGCGTAAATAAATTTGTAAAAAAACTTACCGCAGGGAGAGAGAGCGGTATTTATATGTTCTGTGATGATAATATTTTCTCCGCAGTTTATGCAACAAATCTACTTATGCGTCATACAGATATACTTATTACAAAACCGAGTGAACTGGCATTTTACCCGGTACCGAAACTATTAATAAAACGGGTGGGAGGGCATGAAGCCTGGGGAGCAATAAGGTCTGCAGAGATGGGTGACGGTACGATTGAATGCGGAACAGTTGACCTGTCACTCCAGATGTTATATCTTATGCTCAATGAAAAGTCGATGCTCATGATGATGAATGAATCAATATTGAATGCAGACAAAGCGGGAATTTATAATGGGGCATACAAAGCTGTTGAAATTGCTGTATCACGCGCAAAGGGTTAGAAGATTAATATGAATTTTCCGGCGCGACCCCCGGAGAGGCAATGTCATTAAGTTCAAGCTTCACCGTTTCGCAACTGCCCCCCAAACCCCCCGGAGGGGGGCTTAAGCGGATATGGGTTAACAGAATAATCAGGTCTTTCCCCTGAAAACCGGGGCCATGGGGACTTTATAATTATAACGGGGTAATTATGAGAATAATTGAGCATATAAATTTCGGATGGCTTTTTAAAGATGATTACAAAGAGGAATATATTTACCCCGGATTTAATCCATCTGACTTTACCCCTGTTTCCATACCTCATACAAATATTGAAATTCCATACAACTATTTTGATGAATCGATCTACGCCTTTGACAGCTGCTACAGGAAGGAAATTTTTATTCCACAGAAATACAGCGATAAAGATATTTTCATATGCTTTGAAGGTGCAGCGCAGTATGCCAGGGTTTTTATAAACGGCACCTTTGTTGATGAGCATAAAGGGGGATATACAGGCTTTGACGTTAAAATAGATGAAAGACTTTTCTTTGGACAGGACAATCTTATAGCAGTTCACCTTGACTCTAAAGAGCGTAATGAAATCCCCCCATTCGGGAATGTTGTAGATTACCTTACCTTTGGCGGCATATATCGTGAAGTATATCTCAAGGTTGTAAATAAAACACACATTAAAGATATATTCATTAAAGCATTAAATCCCCTGGAGGATTTAAAAACTATTGAAATGGATATTCTGCTCTCCACCTTCTCTCACGGGATTACCATTGATATAGATGTTGCAGATTCTGAGAAAAACCGTGTCTATTCCTGCAAGGATATTCCTGTCACCAGTGAAGAGATGACGATTAAACAGAATATGAGCGGATTAAAAAACTGGGGTATTGATGATCCGAATCTCTATACATTCACTTTTACATTAAAAAAATGGGCCAGCCCCATTGACGAAGTTTCTGAAAATACCGGCTTCAGGGAAGCGGTTTTTAAAAAGGACGGTTTTTATCTGAACGGCAGGAAGGTGAAACTGAGGGGCTTAAACCGGCATCAGAGCTACCCCTATGCAGGGTATGCAATGCCCGCTTCAGTTCAGGGAGATGATGCCCGCATACTGAAAGAGGAGCTGGGCGTTAATATGGCAAGAACATCCCACTACCCCCAGTCAAAGCATTTTATCAGTGAATGCGACAGGCTAGGCCTCACAGTTTTTACTGAGATACCTGGATGGCAGCATATAAGTGAAAACCGGGAGTGGAGAGAACTTGTTCTGAAAAATATTGAAGAGATGATTCTGCAGAACCGGAATCACCCGTCCATAGTTTTATGGGGTGTGCGTATAAATGAATCGGGTGACGATGATAAACTTTACAGCGAAGCCAACCGGATAGCCCGCACCCTTGACCCTTCACGGCAGACCGGGGGTGTGCGCTGCATTGCAGGGAGTAATCTTTTAGAAGATGTTTACACCTATAACGATTTTTTATTCAGCGGAAAAAGCAGACCCCTGGCAGAGCCGAAAAAAATCACCCGATCTGCTGACGCACCCTACCTTGTTGCTGAGCATAACGGGCATATGTTCCCCACAAAGAGATTTGACCATGAGGAGAAGCGTCTTGAACATGCTCTGCGCCACCTCCATGTAATGAATGCAATGTATGGGGATGACCGCATCAGCGGAGCAATCGGCTGGTGCATGAGTGATTACAACACACATAAAGATTTCGGCAGCGGCGACAGAATCTGCTATCATGGTGTTACAGACATGTTCCGCGTAGCAAAGCCTGCTGCATACGCATACAGCTCACAGCAGGATAAAAGACCTGTAATGGAGGTTATCTCCTCAATGGATATGGGTGAACACCCTGGGAGCGTTACAGGCCCGGTATATGTATTTACAAACCTTGACTCTATCCGCTTTTATAAAAATGATTCCCTCATAGGGGATTTTTATCCTGACAGAAAAAACTTCCCCAACCTCCCACACCCCCCTGTTCTTATTGATGACCTGGTTGGTCCATATCTTCAGGAGAATGAAAATCTTAAAAAATCTCACGCAGATATTGTAAAAGATGTTCTCAATTATACAGCCTCAACAGGGGCCCCTCTGCGCCTTAAGGATAAGCTTAAAATGCTATGGGTAATGTTCCGCACAAAACTCCGCCCTTCTGACGGATACCGTTTGTACAGCACATATATTGGAAACTGGGGGAGTAAAAAAACCGCATACCGCTTTGAAGGATACAAAAATGGAGAGCTTGTCAAAACTGTTATCAAGTCATCTGTGAATAAGCCTCGCTTAAAAGTCTATGCTGACAGATACAGACTTATAGAAGATAAAACATGGGATGCTGTACGTGTGGTGCTGCAGATGGTATGTGAAAATGATAATCCCCTCCCCTACGCCCATGAAATTGTAAAGATTAAATGTGAAGGAGCGGTTATTCTTATGGGTGATGAAACTATCCCCCTTATTGGAGGTGCTGCAGCCTTTTATATTAAGACAAAGGGGGAGTCGGGGAAAGGGGTAGTAACTGTAAGTACTTCACGATTCGGGGAAAGATCGATTGAGTTTGATGTGGAGAAGAGACAGGTTCATTCCTGATCTCAGAGTAAACATTACATTTGGCCCCCTAAATCCTACTTCAACGAGCTCAGTACACCGCCCGGAGGGGGACTTGGTATATGTTGAATAACAAATAATTATAAAGGAATCATTCCGGATTTTTGGGATAAGTAATAACATTATTTTCCCCACATATTCCGGAGTAAGCCCCCTGTCCCCCAAAGGGGGCACGTAAAAAAGAACACTTGGGTAAGCATGTGAATCGAATTATAAAACACCCGTTTATACTGTTGAGCTTGTAAAAGATTTTATGAATAATATGACTGGATCAAAAAAAATGTGATTATTAATTGTGGATTAAATATTAAGATCGATTAAATAGTACTGTAATAGTTATATAAGTTATAAAAAATATATTTCAGAATGATAATAGATAACTCGTGCCCCCTTTGGGGGAGAGGGGGAAAAGTGAAGAAGTAATCCCGAAAGGGAAAAGGATTTAATTCGATTCCCAATTTCCGGGAAAACCAAAAAAATTAATATAAACAGGCAGCATAGGAGCAGAGAAGTGAAAAGAAAAAGTATTTTTATCCTGGCATTTTTGATTATAGTCCTCACAGGATGGCATATGGTAATGACTGACGGGTCATATACCTATACCCCGGTTGAATTACCGCAGACATTTGATGAATATTATCAAGAAAAACTTAAACTAAGCAAAGAGCTGAATGTACGGCCCGGCAATGAGGAGAGGCTTATACGATATAAGGCTAAGACAGATATTGCCATACTATATATTCACGGATACGGGGCTTCCCGGGCTGAGGGTGAATATGTTATTGACCGTATATCTAAAACTTTAAAGGCCAACACCTATTACCTGCGCCTTCCGGGCCACGGCACCAATGTGGAAGAGCATGCGGATACTGAAGGGAAAGATCACCTTGATGAAGCTTTAACTGCCCTTAAAATGATGCAGCTTCTCGGGGATAAAATAATTGTCGTAGGGACAAGTATGGGCGGTGTGGCCGGGACTTATCTGGCAGCGGAATATCCGGAACTTGTGGATGCCCTCATATTAAGCGCACCTGCATACCAGTTTGCCCAGCTTATGCCCAGGGCTGCAGGCTTTTATCCGCTCTTTAAGGTTATTACAACATTTATGGAAAGAAGCCCTTCAGAGCCTGCTCCGGAAGGGAATGACTTCTACCTTTACTGGTACAAAAACGGTTACCTCAGAGCACTGCGGCAACTATACCAGCTTCAGGCAATAGCTGGCAATGAAAAAATTTTCAATAAAGTAACTCAGCCTGTAATGCTTCAGTATTACTACAAAGATAAAGATAATCAGGACAATGCAGCATCTGTTGCTCATATGCAGAAAGCATACAAGGGATTCAACAATGGAATAGCGCATAAACAGAGCAGAGAGACAGCCTTTACCAAAGGGGGACATCTCCTTTTCAGCGAATACGCCTACTCCCCTCCCGATTATGATATAGTTGAAAAAGAGACCCTGGATTTTATAAATTCACTTGGATGGTAAAAAAAGAAGGAAACTTTTTTTCAGCAGGAGCAGGGCGCATACGGATTATGAGATTCATGAACTGTTTTGACCCCACCCCGCGCAGTTCGGCAGGCTCACCACATCGCAGTTCGGCAGGCTCACCACATCGCAGTTCGGCAGGCTCACCACATCGCTACTGCGCCGCCCCTCCCCCCAGTGAGAGGGGCTCCGAAGCATGAATTACAAGTTTCACATGAAAATTTAAGATTTATGAAACAGTTTAATCCCTCCGGCCAGTTCGACAGGCTTACTTCGGCGAGCTCAGCACAGGCAGCATCGCTTCGGCCACCTCCCTTAACAAGGGAGGGCTGTGAAGAATAAAATTTCTGGTTTTAAATAAACTTTTATGATTCATAGAACAGTAAAGCCCCTGCCTGCAGGCGATATATGCTACAATTACCCCCCTTCCTCAAGGGGGGTGGTGAGCAAAGCGAACCGGGGGGATTGAGCAGTCACATTAACCGGAAAGCCCTATGCAAAACCTGAAATTCATGCAGTCACTTCTTAAACATTTTTCATATATATATATAGTTGCAGTATCCCTTTGATGCCATCTTATTATAAATGAAACTTGACTTGATTTTATTCTTGATATAATATTATTATAGCATAGATAATAATATTAATCCGGAGGCCTTAATGGTAAGAGAAATAATTGAAGTTAAATCTGGTGAATATAAACTAAAAATTCCTGGCGAGTATATGAATAGAAAAATCGAAATATTGATATTACCGTATGATATTGACAGAGAATCGGTTAAAAACGGATGTGAAAAAGATTTTATCCAGTACCTGGCTGATAATCCTCTCCCTCTTGATGACAGGACATCTTTTTTAACCAGAGATGCCGCTAATGAGCGATAAAACATTTATTGACTCAAATATATTTCTTTATGCTTTTTCAACAGCGGATGCAGACAAGCAGAAGAAGGCAAAAGATATTGTTCTGGCCGGGACTGTAATAAGTCCGCAGGTAATAAATGAAGTATCTGTTAATATGATAAAGAAATTAGGTCTAAGTGAAAATCAAGTTACTGATTTTATTATAAGCTGTTATAACAGGTATGAGATAATCGATTTAAAAAAAGAGATATTTATAACTGCTTCAAGTATAAGGGCAAATTATAAATTTTCATATTATGACAGTTTAATTTTATCTGCCGCATCAGAAGGGGGTTGTGAAATACTTTATAGTGAAGATATGCAGCACAACTTCTATTATGAAAAAGTTAAGATAATAAATCCTTTTTTGTAGAATACACCACTTATCATTTTCTGCAGACATTGAATTATTAGTTTTATAAAACTGTTCAGACCCCACCCCGCCTACCGGCGCGCCAGTCGAGCGTTATACGGACTTCCTGTCCTCGCTCGACATAGCCACATCCTGTGGCTAATCCCCACAGTGGAGAGGGCTCCGTAACATAAAATTTCAGGTTTCACATAAGAATTTAAGATTTATGAAACTACACTTTTCTTACCTGCAGAAAATATTTGCTGCTATTCCCCCTCTCCTTGTGGGGAGGGGGTTAGGGGGTGGGGTCAGAGCAATCACATGTAACAATGTCATTCTATGCAAAACCTGGAATTCATGCAGTCACCCCTCTCCCCGGTATCAATACATGGATTCACTCTGAAGTTTATTCATGGGAGAGGGGACGGGGTGAGGGCACAGCAGATCAGCCGGCAACTGTTTTGACCCCACCCCGCGCAGTTCGGCAGGCTCACCACATCGCAGTTCGGCAGGCTCACCACATCGCAGTTCGGCAGGCTCACCACATCGCTACTGCGCCGCCCCTCCCCCCAGTGAGATGGGCTCCGAAGCATGATGTTATCTAAAGCGATATAGTCACCCTCAAGTCAAAAATTAAAAATCCCCTGGTTATGTGAAGGCACTTTTAATTTTTGACTTGAGGAGCAATTGATTACAAGCGTTTATAGTAAAATATTAGCAAATATAGCATATAATTGTCAAAGGGAAATATATTCATATTGATTTCTAAAATTGATTATAAAGGAAAAATAATATTGTAAAATACCCTCAAAATAGGTGCTTAGAAATGTTTAAAATAACAGCATGAATTACAGGTTTCACATTAGAATTTAAGATTCAGGAAACTGTTTAATCCCTCCGGCCGCTTCGGCCACCTCCCTTAACAAGGGAGGGCTGTGAAGAATAAAATCTCTGGTTTATGAAACAGTTCAGACCCCACCCCGCCTACCGGCGCGCCAGTCGAGCGTTATACGGACTTCCTGTCCTCGCTCGACATAGCCACATCCTGTGGCTAATCCCCACGGTGGAGAGGGCTCCGAAGCATAAATTTCAGGTTTCACATAAGAATTTAAGATTTATGAAGCTGTTTAATCCCTCCGGCCAGTTCGACAGGCTCACCGCATCGCTTCGGCCACCTCCCTTAACAAGGGAGGGCTGTGAAGAATAAAATTTCTGGTTTTAAATAAACTTTTATGTTAATTCATGTGAGTTTTTCGCCCGGCTTTACAGGTCAATCATTGAGCAACTTGTTAATCTCTTTTTCCAGGGCTGGAATATCCTTTGATATTATCCCCCAGATGACTATATCATCAACCCGATCATATCCATGAATAATCCAATTGCGCAGATCAACTATTCTTCTTGCGTCCTGTATATTGATTTCGCAATTATCTATTTTTAGAATCCTATTAACAGCTTCACCAATAATTTCAAGTTCTCTTTCTATTGCTCTGCGGAGAATTTTGTTTTTTTGATACTGATAAAAATTCCGCTCAGTCCCTAAATAGTCATTTATGGAATTAATAGATGTCTTAGATTCAACAAGTATTTTTTTAAATTATGCGGCATATATCAATTCTCTGGTTTTATTTATGCCTTCGAGTAAATATGGATTTTTTATTGAACGTTCTGTTAAGAGATCAATTTTCCTATCAAATAATTTTTCTAATTCATAGTGAAGATTAAAGTAATTATCTGTATATTCTTCTATGGAAAGTTCATTGAATGAGATTAATATATCTATGTCGCTATTATCGGAAAAATAGTCTGTGCAGACTGATCCGAAAATATGCATAGTTTTAACATTATACTTTCTGCATAGATTACTTAGAGAAGAAAGGTTATTTTTAATTATTTTATGCATCCGGTTATACCTTAATGTATGAATTATACAATAATTATTGATTATATAATAATATTTGTAAAGCAATTATTCTATTTTCTGCATCCTGTACCGGACTGGCACGCTCTCCCCACTGAGAGGGCTCCGTGGTATGGAATTACAGGTTTCACATAAAATTTTAAGGTTTATGAAACTGTTCAGACCCCACCCCGCCTACCGCGCCGCCCCTCCCCCCAGTGAGAGGGCTCCGTAACATAAATTACAGGTTTCACATACGACTTTAAGATACAGGAAACAGTTCAGACCCCACCCCGCCTACCGGCGCGCCAGTCGAGCGTTATACGGACTTCCTGTCCTCGCTCGACATAGCCACATCCTGTGGCTAATCCCCACAGTGGAGAGGGCTCCGTAACATAAAATTTCAGGTTTCACATAAGAATTTAAGATTTATGAAACTACACTTTTCTTACCTGCAGAAAATATTTGCTGCTATTCCCCCTCTCCTTGTGGGGAGGGGGTTAGGGGGTGGGGTCAGAGCAGTCACATTAACCGGAAAGCCCTATCCAAAACAGGAAATTTAATAACAGTCACCCCTCTCCCCGGTATCAATACATGGATTCACTCTGAAGTTTATTCCCGGGAGAGGGGACGGGGTGGGGTCTGAGCAGTTACATGAAACAATGTAATCCCATGCAAAACCTGAAATTAATACCACGAAGCCCCTCTCACTGGGGGGAGGGGCGGCCCGGAGGGCGGGGTGGGGTAAAGAAAAACCGGCCCCAAGGGGCCGGCTTTTTTATGTGATTATATTTTTTTTAAAAAAAGGAGGCTGTAATTAGAATTTATAACCTGCTTCAAGAACAACTTCATATCCCCATGCTCTGTCTATTCCGTCATCATCAGGAACAACAGAATAAGACTCATATCCTGTTCCAAGCATTACATAGAAATTCTTTGTTAAATACTGTGTAACTGCAACCTGGAATTTATAAGCTGAGAACGGATCGGACTCACCATAAAGTTTAACTTCTGAATAGCGGAAGTCTGTATAAACAAGGCCCCCCTTCCAGAAGCTTCCTGCAAAGAATATAAGCCCGCCGTATACTGTAGAGTCCTCTTTGCCGTCACTGCCTACAAGCATGGGTTCTTCAGCCGGATTTTTCATTTCAGCTATCCGTGAAACAGAAATTGTTACAGAGTCCATATCTACAGGATCATTTGCGGCAAATGCTGAAACATTCTGTCCATATACTCCGGAAATACCGAATGCCATGGAACCTGTCTGAAGCTCGCCAATATTACCCATTTTATATGTTACATTACCAAAAGCCAGATAACCGGTGTAGCCGTCATCCTTTACATCGCCCTTATACTTGTCAAAAACGCCGCCGACTTTTGCGTCAAGCGTAGATGATGAATACTCATAACCGAGCTGCATTATTGGTATAATACGGTTGTCTGTGTTTTCATACTGTACAGGTGTTCCTACAGCCTTGTCGCTTATGAGTGTAAAGAATACATTACCCATATTGTCGCCTGGCTTATAGGTAAAATCAAGGGAGCTTTTTACATTGGAATCACCAAGATCACCTTCATAGTTCCCAACATAGAAGATATTAGCATCCCATCTGTTCTGTACGCCGATTGTGGAATAGGTAACCTTACCTACACCATAATCAAAGGATATATCAGCCTGTTTTGCCTTAACACCATTGTTTGCGTCAAGTTCAACACCAATTACAGCTGTGAGTTTATCATCTTCAATCTTTGCATTGATTCTAACAGACTGCTCATTTTTCTGACCTGCGAACATACCTTTTGATGCATCAGAATCTGTAACTGCAGTATAAGCACTTGCAAGACTTGCGGCATCTGGAAATCCTGCTGCTGTAAGATCTGCTTTTTGATCGTCTGTCAATGTGCCATAAACAGTATCTGCAGCAGCACCAAGTGGCAATCCGAACCCCGCCATAGTAGCTTCAATACCTGCGAAAAGTTCGGGCTGTACAGCAAATAATCCTGCCTGAGTTGCCAGGGTGGAATCCTCTTTAAGGCCTGCAAGGAAAGCAACAGATTCCATAGAAGTCTTATCAACTTCCATATACTGCATCCCGTAACGTGCCTTTGCCTCACCGCTCCATGTAACTGTTGGTGCTGACATTGCAGGAACTGCAATTGCAAGTGCAGCAAGTACTGCTAAAAATTTAATTTTTTTCATCTTAAACAATCTCCTGTTTAAATTAGTTTTTTTAATAAGACTTTTTTCTTTAGTAAATGCCTGTAAATTTGCGGTAAAAAAATTCTGCACAGCGCAGGAAGCGCGGCGGAGACATATTTACCGGTTTTTTAGAAACAGTTACTTTATTAAGAAGCAAAAAAAATGATTAATAAAATTGACATTTGTTAATGTCTTTAATATAATTAATCATATTAACAGTATATACAGACGGTTTTAAATATTGCAAGCATTAATACAATTTTGTTTTTCAAATTCTGAATTTTATTTAATTTTTTTCATAGAATTGAACAAAATTGAGGGTGGTGTTAAGTAAAAATGAATGCCCCCTGTCCCCCGGATGGGGGCACGTATTAAGGAACTGTTGGCAAGTAGATAAATAAAGAGAAAGAATAAAAGACTCATTTATATTGTTGAGCCGGAAAAAGATTTAAGAAGAATTATGACTGGATCATAAAGAGAGTATTTTATTCACACATTGTTAAATTATGATGAAGATCTCTTAAAGAATATTAGAATAGTCGTAAAAATGATACAAATTAAATTATTAACGTCATAATAAATAACTCGTGCCCCCTTTGGGGGACAGGGGGCAAAGCAAAGAACTACTTCTGGAAGGAGACAGGATTTGTTTTGTAGCCCGAAAATTCGGGATAAAAATACTAATACGAGAATTCATGTACTCGTGCCCCCTTTGGGGGACAGTGGGCCGGGGGCCAGAATATTTCAAGAGAGGCAACATGACGAATCTTCATAAAAAAATTAGAGGTTTTCAACACTCATTAAAAGGTGGAACCGTGAACAGAAAAATTATTCTTTTATTTTCAGCTACAGCATTGATGTTTTTTATCTCCTGCTCTTCTCAGGGGGAATTAAAATATTCACCTGCTGAAGATATTACTGCAGGGAGTATAAAAGTAACATCAGACAAATCCTTTATCGATATTACAGATAGCGCATCGGGGCGCTCTTTCATGAAGCTCCCCATTGACAGGCCCTTTCTTAAAGGTGAAACTGCTGATATGACCGTGTCATACAGGATGGCATCTTTCAAATTTAAGGAAAAGATAATAAATGAATCTGTAAACCAGAGTATTGATTCTATAACTGCATCTGGCAATACTGTGATAATTAAAGGTGAGCTTTCAGATCGGGAGGGCTCCACAGGTTATGAATTTATAATTAAGCCCCACTCCCCCGTGGCTGTGACTTTTGATGTTGCACTTAAAACAGATAAGTACAACCGGATAATCCTCACCTACGGTTCCCATAAGGATGAGCAGTTTTTCGGATTCGGTACCCAGTACAGTAATTTTAACTTAAAGGGTAAAAAGCTTTTCACTTTTACAGAGGAACAGGGTATCGGCAGAGGTGACCAGCCGATTACATTTCTGGCAGATGTAACAAACGGCGCAGGGGGGGATGAGTTTACCAGCTACGCCCCCATTCCTCATTATATAACAACAGAAAACAGATCGGTATTTTACGACAACACCTCCTACGGTGAATTTGATCTGAGAAAAAAAGATGAAGTTACTGTACGGTTCAGAGAGAATAATATCAAAGGGACCATCTGGCTTGGATCAAACCCTCTTGACTTAATAGAAAAATATACACTTAAAACCGGCAGGTTCCCTCTACTCCCTGACTGGGCATACGGCACATGGCTCGGCCTGCAGGGTGGAGCTGAGAAGGTTAAGCGTGTGGTAAAGGAGGCAAAGGAGGCGGGCAATCCGGTTACTGCTATATGGATTCAGGACTGGGTGGGGAAGCGTACTACAAATTTCGGTGACCAGCTTAAGTGGAGATGGTATGCTCAGGAGAAATCTGAACATGTTGACAGCGACGGTAAACCGGAACCATCATACCCTGACTTTAAAAATTTCTGCGCGGATATGAACAGGGATGGTGTAAAAGTTCTCGGCTATGTGAGCTCATTTCTTGCGGATACAAATCCTGATGTAAAGAATGACACATTCACCAACCCCATGCTTGATGAAGCTAAAGCTAAAGGCTATCTTGTCAAAAACCCGGAAGGTGGAGATTATCTTATTAGAACAGTGGGGTTCCCCGCATACCTTATAGACCTTACAAATCCTGATGCAGTGAGATGGATTAAAAATATTATAAAGAAAAATATGATAGATATGGGGCTTTCAGGATGGATGGCCGATTTCGGCGAGTGGCTCCCGTACGATGCTATTCTTCACGACAAAAGGGATGCTGCCCTGTATCACAATGTTTATCCTGTTGACTGGGCCAGGGTAAACAGGGAGGCCATTGCTGAGGCAGGGATGGAGGGTAAAATTGTTTTCTTCACCAGGGCAGGATACAGCTATTCCAATAAGTATTCAACAGCTTTCTGGCTTGGTGACCAGATGGTGGACTTTAAAAAGAATGACGGGCTCCCATCTGCCATACTTGGCCTTAACTCATCGGGTATGAGCGGTATTGCTGTTAACCATAGCGATGTAGGCGGCTACACCGGTATAAAAGCCCTCCCTGCATGGATCTCCCCATACGACAGGGTAAAGGAGCTTACAGAAAGATGGGCAGAGGCGAATGCCTTTACTGCAATTTTCAGGACCCACGAGGGGAATCTGCCGGGGAGATTTCATCAGGTCTACAGAGACAGAGATTCAGCGGAAAAATTCGCACGCATGGGTAAGGTCCATTATGCCTTAAAAGATTACATTGCACACCTCTCAAAAGAGGCTGCAGAAAAGGGGTATCCCATTGTGAGGCACCCATACCTGAATTTCCCGGAAGACAAAAATACATATAATTTAAAATACCAGTTTATGCTGGGAGAGGACCTCCTTGTAATACCTGTAATAAAAAAGGGTACTGACAAAGTAGAGGGTTATTTCCCTGAAGGGACATGGAAGAATATTTTTACAGGTGAAACCGTTGAAGGGGGGAAAAGTGCTGCTGTTAAGGCTCCTTTAGGTACACCTGCAGCATTTGTAAAAAGCGGAGGGAAGTGGTCGGAAAGAATTTTAGAGGCAGTGGACAAGGCTCTTTGACCTCACCACGCCCGGTTCGACAGGCTTACTTCGGCAGGCTCAGCACAGGCAGCATCGCTCCGGGCCGCCCGACCCCATCCCCCTAACCCCCTTCCCCACATGGACTGCACACAGGAAGTGTGCGTTTCGACGCGCGACAGGAGGTCGCAAAAAGCGTCGATGAAGGGGGAAATGACAGCAGATATTTTCTGCAGGTATTGAATTATCAGGTTCATGAATCTGTTTAATCCCTCCGGCCAGTTCGACAGGCTCACCGCATCGCTTCGGCCACCTCCCTTAACAAGGGAGGACTGTGAAACATAAGATTCAGGTTTCACATAATACGGAATAGTTCATGATACTGTAAATTCTATACCCTTAAAAGATTCATAATTCGATTTCCCCCCTTTCTTAAGGGGGGTGGTGAGCAAAGCGAACCGGGGGGATTGAACCGGTTTCATAATTCATTAAAATGACGGGTCGAACCGGTTCCATAATTCATTAAATTAAGAGGGGTTAAAAACTTCCCTCTTACTTATTCAAAGCTTTCTGCATTTCAGATTTAAGATTTTCAATATCAAGCGGTTTCTGCAATACTCCGCTAAATCCTTTTGCAGTAATATCAACATTAATATCTGTTACGCTCCCGATGCTGCTCAAGAGGTAAACAGGCACATCCTTATCCTCTTTCCTGATAGCCTCAGCCGCTTTTGCACCTGCGTCAATACGCTCCATCATCATATCGCAAAGAACCAGGTCAGGTTTTTCAGATTTAAATTTCTCAACACCCTCTTTCCCGTCCATTGCTGTAACAACAATGTAATTCTCCGATTTCAGAACAACAGAAACCGCATCAAGAATATCGGGATCATCATCTATTACAAGTATCTTTTTGTCAGACATAAATTTCTCCTTATTTGATTTTGAGCTATTATTTTCTTTTAAATATCAGTGTTATTTTCAAAGAATCTATATTAATTCAAAGTAAAAGATTATATCTCAAGGCTGTCTAAAAAGTCGAATTTATCTGTATTTGTCATTCCGGTTTTGCAAATTCTTTTTTTTGCAAATACCGGAATCTCCTGAATGAATCAGTTATATGAGATACCGGCATTTCGCTTCGCTGCAGCCGGTATGACAAAAAATTGATTTTTAATCATCCCCTGGATTAAATCATTTTAAATTATCACTGCTTCAGCATATCATCAATCTTTTCAAGAAGGAATCGATAAGCCTCATTAAAGTTTTTCATAGCCTTTTCTGATAAACCTTCGAACATTTCCCACTCATAACCCCTGATAGCCAGTACATAAGACTCAGGGACCCTGCCGTAAATATCACCGCAAAGAGCAATGACAGATTCCGGTGACATGGAGTGTGTAGTGAAAGTAATCTCAGCTGACGGTTCAATCCTTTTAAATGAGAAAGGTTCATCAGCATCGATAGAAGCATCCACAAAAATTACAATATCACTCCCGGAGATATTATCAGCATCTTCAATATTGAGCTGATAATTACTGTCAGTTGTTATACCGGCAATATTTTCTGTCTCCAGTTTATCTATAATCATGGGGCCCAGACCGTCATCCTGACGGCCCGGGTTACCGAAACCATACACATAAATACTCTTATTTTTCAAAGAGCTTATTTCCTGTTCTGATCAAGAATATCGCCATTTGAATCAAGGAGTGTAATCTCCATAGGCATCTTTCCCAGAGCATGAGTAGCACAGCTGAGGCATGGATCATAAGCCCTGATTACCATCTCCACCCTGTTCATCATACCTTCAGTAATTTCTTTCTGTCCTGTGAAATTAGCTTTGGCAACATAATTAACGCCCCTGTTCATAGGCTCATTATTATTTGTTGTGGAAACAATAAGGTTCGCCATTTCAACCTGATCAAGGTCATTGATTCTATAGTGATGGAAAAGAGTTCCCCTTGGCGCCTCAATAAGGCCAACACCCTCTTTCTGCTTGGTCCCTTTAACTACAAGATTATCCTTCTGCAGATCAGGGTCATTGAGAAGCTCCTTGATAACCTCCGCAGAGTGAAGAAGCTCAATCAGCCTTGCCCAGTGCATGTGCATAGACATATGATTAGGCTTACCGTTTGTATAGGCTTTGAATAACTCCAGCTCTTTCTGCGCAAGAGGAGTTGGAATAAAATCAGCTGTATTACACCTTGAAAGCGGACCTACAGTGTACCACCCCTTCTCCATTCCAATCTTTCTCAGATAGGGGAACTTCATATAGCTCCAGTTTTTAACCTCTTCACCTATATGCTTATGATAATCCTGATAATCAATATCATCAAGGAGTCTGTTTCCATCAGCATCGATGCAGCGTATAACCCCATGATAAAGATCCATTGCTCCATCTTTACGGACAAGTGACAGATGACTTGAAGGGAATACAGAGAAATTATCAATATAATCCTTATTCTGCGCATGATACCCTTTGAAGAAATCAAGAGCAGCCTGTGACCATTCAATCATCTTGTCTATATTAAGAGGGTCCGCACCTTTAAGAAACTCATCTCTCTCTTCAACTGAAAGATTCTTGTTGATTCCGCCGGGGATTGCGCCTGTACCGTGAATCTTCTTCCCTGCTGTGGCCCTGATTATCTCCTGGCCGAATTTTCTCATCATAACACCCTGAACAGCAAGATCCTTATGCTCAAGTGCAACACCTATTACGTTTCTTATTGCCGGGTCACCATCTGCGCCGAAAAGAAGATCGGGTGAGGCAAGATGAAAAAAATGGAGGGCATGTGACTGGAACATCTGTCCGTAATGCATAAGCCTTCTCATTTTTTCTCCAACTGGTGTAAGACCATCCCCTGTACCTGCACCAACAATCACATCAAGGGCTTTAGCAGCAGCAAGATGATGGCTCACAGGGCAGATTCCGCAGAGCCTCTGTACCAGTACCGGTGCTTCCCAGTATGGCCGTCCCTGAATAAATTTTTCAAAACCGCGGAATTCTACAATATGCAGTCTTGACTGAGATACATTTCCCGCATCATCGAGCTGAATAGTTACTTTACCGTGACCTTCAACCCTTGTTACCGGTTCTATCGTTATTTTTCTTCCCATATTAAGCGCTCCAATTAATCAAACTTTAATACTTCATAAGGAATTTTAAGCTCGTTCCCTGTTACAAGGGCTACAAGCGCTTCCCATATGAGGTCAGCCCTGGGCGGACACCCCGGAATATGATAGTCAATTTTAACTATCTCGTGGCAGGTATAAACCCTGTCCAGAATCATAGGGAGTTCATCATCATTGGGGATAATCTTCCCGACATTTTCATCTACAGTAGGCCCGTTCAGGTATGCTTCTTCAAGACAATCCTTTACAGGAATGCCGTTTCTCATGGCAGGGAGACCCCCCATAATCGCGCACTCACCGAGAGAGATAAGGATTTTACAGTTCTTCCTGAAATCCTGGAGCACATGAACATTTTCACTGTTGCAGCATCCCCCCTCAATAATCCCTATATCGCACATCTTTGTAAAAGTTTTTATATCGTCTATAGGTGATTTATTAAACTCCACCAGATCGATAAGCTGTAATATTCTATCGTCAATGTCAAGTATTGACATGTGGCATCCGAAACATCCTGCCAGCGACGCTGTGGCCACAACCGGTTTACTCATTTTAAGCCTCCAAATTAACTTATAGCTTCTTATCTGCCTTCGATTTCACTACCGATAGGCCTGCTGTCGAATTTTCTCTGACCAATAGGTACTACATATCCCACTTCTTTTCTGAGGATACATCCCACAGGGCACTGTGCCATAGCTTTCATTGCCATTTCTTCACTTAGATCCGCAGCCAGAGTCCTGTCTATAGTGATGATAGTCTTACCGCCACGCTCTGTAACAGCAAATACATGTTTACCATCAGAAGAAACTATATCCCTGACGCATCGCAGACACTGAACGCATCTGTTTCTGTCCAGATAGATCTTCGGTGTGTCTGCTATAACTGTCCTTACAGGCCAGAGATATGGGAACCTGGGCACCATCATCTGATATCTGTAGCCCAGAGCCTGGAGTTCGCAGTTCCCGCTCTTTTCGCATGTAGGGCACATATGGTTCCCTTCAACAAAGAGCATCTCAACAAGCTGCTTCCTCATATCTTCAATTTCCGGAGTTATGTTATCAACAAGCATCCCCTCTGCCACAGGGGTTGTGCATGCTGCCATAAATCTTCCCCCTACTTTTACTGTACAGATACGGCAGGTCCCGGCAGGTTTAAGGCCGTCAAAATGACAGAGAACCGGAATATAGATGCCGTTTTCCTTAGCTGCCTCAACTATAGTCTGGCCGCTTTTAGCAGTACAATCTTTTCCATCTATCTTAAATTTTATATCACTCATCTTAATATCCCTCTACAGTTGGTTTTCTTCCGGCAGCCTCGCATGAATCTTTAACAGCTGCAGCAAGGTCAAATTCAGAAACAAAATCCTTACCCTTCTGAATTTTCGCCTCGTACATGGGCCTGAAATTCTGTAGTGTTGTGTAGATAGGATTGGGTGATGTCTGCCCCAGACCGCACCTGCTCATACTTTTAACAGTAACACACCACTCTTCCATCTCTTTAAGATCAGACTCTGTTCCGTGGCCGTGCATTATTTTGTCCAGCTTATGAATTAGGAGCTGATTACCGGCACGACATGGCGTACACCATCCGCATGATTCCTCTTCAAAAAACTCCATAAAGTTTTTAACCACTTCGAAGAGATCTCTATCAGGGCCTATAACTATTATTGACCCGCCTGTTGACAGATCATCATAGCAGATTCTCTGTCCGAATTTAGACTTGTCAACGCATGTACCTGAAGGTCCGCCAACCTGAACCGCCATAGCTGTTCTCCCTTCACACTCTTCAAGTAGAGTCTGTACTGTTGTACCATATTCCACTTCATATATACCTGGCTTTTTGCAGTCACCTGATACGCTTAGAAGTTTTGTCCCCTTAGACTGGGCTGTACCCATTTTTGCGAACCACTCCCCCCCTTCGAGGATAATCCTTGCTGCGGAACAGAAGCTTTCTACATTATTCACTGACGTGGGTTTACCCATGTAACCCCTCTGTGCAGGGAATGGAGGCCTGTTTCTCGGCTCGCCCCTTTTCCCTTCAGCGGATTCAATTAATGCTGATTCCTCACCGCATACATATGCGCCTGCACCCATCTTTATTTTAATGTCAAAGCTGAAGCCATCCTTTCCGCCTGCGTTTCGGCCTAATGTACCAGCCTGCCTCATCTTTGAAAGCACATCTTCAAGATAATTTTTCAGGTACATGTATTCAGCCCTGAGATAAAGGAGTCCTTCATCTGCGCCCACAGCGTATCCGGCAATTGCCATTCCTTCGAACATCATTTCAGGTATTTCGGTAAAGATTACCCTGTCTTTAAATGTTCCTGGCTCACCCTCGTCACCGTTACAGATAATGTATTTTTTGTCACCTGCAGACTGGCGTGTATAATCCCACTTCATACCTGTAGGGAAACCGGCTCCCCCTCTACCCCTGAGACTGGAGATTTTCATCTCTTCAATTACATCTTCAGGAGACATTGAAAGAGCTTTCTTAAGCGCTGAACCTGGAGTAAAGGGGGCGAAAAGCACAGCCCCTTTCTTCTGAATATTGTTTTTCACCATAGCTTTTATAAGGCTGGACTGGTTCTTACCTTCACCCGCCTCTTTAACCATGTCTCTTGCAGCTTTACCCGCTTTCATGTCAGCAACGATAGCTTTAACTTTGTCAGCTGTAAGACTTGTAAATACCACCCCGTTGATAATTGCGGATGGTTCCTGATCATTCATCCCCATGTCAGCAGTATAATGAAGTCCAATCTCCCCATCAGAAGTTACTTCACCGAACTTACAGCCTGCTTCTTTTTCAAAAGCCTTTGCAACCTCATAACAGCCCATCATTACTGATACTGCGCTGTTATTGAGATAAACAGAATACTTACCGACCGAATCTTTTGAGAAGAAGTGATAAAATGTTACCACACCTTCAACATCAACAGAGGAGACATTCATCTCCCTGGCTATCTCGCTGATAGCCGCGTCAGAAACCTTACCCAGCTCCGCCTGAACATCGCGTATTACGTCAAGCATTCTGGCAGGGTCTTTCTGATAATTGTTCACAGACTTTTTTACAACTTCAGACATATTACCCATAGGGCCCTCTTTGTTAATAAATTTTGTATATATTTTTTTCAAAAAGATGCACAATATAAAAGCTGCTTCAGGATGATCAGATTAAATGACCCCTGATATTTATGTTTTTCATGATGCTCCTGAACCGGCTGATTCAGATTGTGAAATCTATATAAAATAATCAGATCATCAACGATTTCATCAATCTTTAAATTAATTTTAATAAACACTGAATGTTATTTATTTATAACAGCGCTGTTATAAATCAATAACAGACTTGTTATTGGGGAGAGGGGGGAGCCCCCTAAATCGGCTCACTACTACCCACTTCTTTCAACGAACAATTAATTCGGCTAAGCCCCCGGCGGAATAAATTCTTTTCCCCCAGGAAATCATTTCCCGCCACCCCCGAAGGGGGTTAATTAACTTTTTTTTGTGCTATTTTTGACTTGTTTGTTCTACTCTAGCATTAATGGCGCCACTGCAAAAATTATCATTATAAAGCGCAATAATTCAGAATAAT
>CAZBFP010000042.1:0-19566 GCA_964491265.1 uncultured Leptospirales bacterium
CATATATGGATGATGATGTATGATTATCATATTCAACTTCAGCTTCAGCAAGGGCTGTAACACAGGTGGGGCACCAGTAGATCGGCTTTTTGTGTTTATAAATATACCCCTTTTCAAAAATTTCACCAAAAACCTCAACAATGCGGGCCTCAAAATTCGGTGACATTGTAAGGTAGGGGTTTTCATAATCTCCAAAAACACCCAGGCGCTTAAACTCATCCATCTGAATATCCACAAACTTACGGGCATATTCCCTGCACTTTTTTCTCACCTCAATTTTAGGGGTTTCCTCATTCTTTTTCCCCAGCTCCCTTGTAACATTAAGTTCAATAGGGAGGCCGTGACAGTCCCACCCCGGAACATATGGAGCCTGGAAGCCCATCATACTTTTATGTTTTACAATCATATCTTTCAGAATCTTGTTTAAGGCGTGCCCCAGGTGCAGATGCCCGTTGGCATATGGGGGGCCGTCATGAAGAATATAAACCGGAGAACCTTCCCGTGATTCAATAATTCTGCTGTATATATTTTCATCCTGCCATTTTGCCGCTATTGCAGGCTCTTTCTGAGGCAGGTTCCCTCTCATGGGGAAATCGGTTGCCGGAAGATTTACGGTTTTAGAATAGTCCATTTTGTCCTCTTTTTAATGTGGTGCATCATAAATAAAATATTTGAACAATAAACAGCATTGTTCAAAGTCAGCTCTATAAAGTATTAAAAAAGTCTGCGCACACGGTTTTTTGTCAATATTTTTTTAGGAAGAGTGGAATTAAGGGGGGTAAAGGAATGCTGAATAAACTTATTCCGGCTTCCCGGGTTGTTGTTGATTATCATAAATTCGATAATTATTCTCCTTAAGAACCAGATTCAATCTATCATCAAAACAAACGAATAGATCATCTTTTTCGCAATGAAGCTCAAAAAAGCTGACTTGAATAACGTCAAGTGTTCTTAAAAAGTTTTTTCGATTATATTTTTTTATTATGTCTGCCGCTGTTTCAATAACCGCGGTTGAAAAACAAAGCATCGTGTAGCGGTTTTCTATATCAAAATTTATTCTGTTTATAAGAATTTCAAGGGTGCTTTCGCTGATAATTTCCTCTCTATATTTTCTATGAATAGCTGATAAAAATTCAACTTTTGATAACTCAGTAATAAATATGGTTTGATCAGAATTATATATTTTGACTATCTCTTCGGAACCATGCTCATAATGATATATCTTTATTAAAGCTGAAGAATCAAAGAAAAAGTTCAAACTCTGTCCTCACGCTGACTTATTATATCTGATGACCAGTTGCCGGGTGTGGAGGACAAAATTGCATGAATCTCTTCAAGTGATTTAACATTATCCGGCCCCAACCGTGGATGTTCATCGGTTTTTTTCAGATTAATTATATTATCATATACCACAGAAAGCCTGCGCACATCCATTTTATTAATTTCTTCGATTATTTTTTCTTTCAAAATCATAGCAGACCTCCCTGGGAATAATAATTAGAAACAAAAAACCTCATCCGGCAGCTCCTGTGGATATTCGATTGTCAGTGTCTGATTCATGTATTTCTCCATCAGTTTAACGATTTTGTTTATAATATATTGGTATATTAAAATATATCAAGTTTTTTCTGTGAGTGTGTGCCCCGGGTTTATCGGCCGTTGACCGGAAGCAAAAATGCGGGTAGCAGCGAGCTCCAAGAGTGAATTAAAAAATTAAAATTAATCAGGGCTCTTTTTTCTTCTAGCGGCTTCACCTGAAATTGCAGCTACCTCTTCTTTCAATACCGGTAAATACTTTACAACAATTGCCCATATTATATCAGAGGAAACCGTATCATATCCATGTATAATCCGATTTCTGGTATCAACTATTCTTCTCGCATTCTTTATAGGAAAGTCAGAATCAATTTTCAAAATCCGGTTTATAGCTTCCCCGATAATTTCTATATTACGCTCAACAGCCCTTTGTGTTTTAATGTCATTATTAAAATCTTCAAAAATTTTCCCGCCAGGGAAAAACAGTTCTATTTCATCAAGTGCTCTGTGAATATCAGACAACCAGACCAGAATTTCATTTTTCATAGATGAGAACGCCTGTTTTCTCAATCTGCTTTTTCAAATAAGGATTTCTGATACCTTTCTTCTCAAGCAGGTCCACATCTCTATCAAAAATTTTCTCAAGTTCAAATTTAACATTAAAATAATAATCTGAATATTTTAATGGATCATTTTCGTCAATATCAACAAAAAGATCAATATCACTATCCGGCTTTAAATTATCTTTAATCACAGAACCGAAAGCAAAGAGAAACACCACCCTGTTATCATTGCATAGATTTATTATTTTATTGATATTGGCGTTAATTTCTCTCATATCTGTCAATCCTGTATATTATACATCCTTACACATTAAATTAATATAAAAAATATTCTTGTCAAGAAGTATCTCCACCTTTAAAATAATCGCATGAATAAATATTTTTTTCACCGGTAAATACTATATATTTGAAATATACCTGATTTCTAAACATAAGGGGTAAACAGTTATGAGAATCAATTTAAAAAAATTATCAATATTCCTCCCTGCGCTTCTTCTTTTCGCATCTGCATGCGACCTGGATGTACCTGTCCGGGAAATGGTTGAGGCAAAAATCGGCATTGAAGAAGCCTATAAATACAAGGCTGACCGGTACAGCCCTGAGGAACTGAAAAGCGCGGAAATGAAGCTTCTGCAAAGCAACGAATTTATAAAAAATGAAAAAGCTGATGATGCAAAAAAAGCAGCAGAAGAGTCAAAGGCCCTGTCAGATGCAGCCCTGAATAAGGCGCTCCCCCTCTACTCTGCTGATATGATTAAAGCAGCGGAGAACTCCTACAATGAAGCGGAAAAACTTTTTGCCGCAAGGTTTTCCCCTGAAAAGTTTCGAGAGGCTGAGGAGAAACTCTCCCTCTCCAGAGAAGCATTCAATGAACCTGACTACAGGAAATCACTGGACCTTTCATCTGCAGCAATTGCATCTGCAGAACAGGCTAAAGCGGAATCTCTTAGAAACAGCAGTGCACTGCAGAATGAAATAAACTCCCTTAAAACAAGGCTTGATAATATAAAAAAGAGCCCCATAAGCGATGCAGCAGCAGATCAGATCAGAGGTGCAGATGCTGCTGTTGATAGCGCTGAAAAACATCTGGCAGAGAATGACTTCCGCGAAACAGTGGCATCCATCGCTGCAGCGCGTGAAGAGATAGCATCTGCTGAAAGGATAGTTGAGGCTAATACAATCTATGCTCAAATCACAAAGCTGAGAGCTGAAATAAACAGCGCACTTGCAGATGAAAAAAACCCCGCAGTAAGGGCGAACCTTGATAAAGCTGCACTGGCGCTGAACAGGGCTGAAACATTAATTGAACAGCCCGACTTCCCTGCTTCAAGAGCAGCAGTTGCAGAAGCGGAAAAACTCCTGGCAGAATCAAAAATAAAATCAAAAGAAACAATCCTCCTTGCCAGAATTGCAGCAGCACGTGCAGAGATGAAAGAGGCTGAAGCCATGGACAGCGATTCCGCCCATGAAAAAAACCTGGGCATAGCAGCATCTCTCCTTGAAGAGAGTTCAAATGAGCTGAAAAACCGCAGATTCGACAGGAGTGAAGAAACAGTAGATGAAGCTGAAACAATTATTGCTGCAGTAAAAAACTCAATTGAAAGAGCAGCAAAAGAGATCGCTGTTGAAAGCAAAGCAGATGAAGAAACAGCTGTAACTGAAGAGAAGGTTTTTGAAGAAAAGCCGGCTGAAGAGGAAAAAATATATGTAGTACAGTGGCGGAAAAAAGATACCGACTGCCTCTGGCGCATATCACTTGCAGTATATAATGACGCCAGCCTCTGGCCTGCAATTTACATAGCAAATAAGGAGCAGATCAAAGACCCTGACCTTATTTTCCCCGGACAGAAATTTAAAATTCCGCCAAAACCGGATAAGCGCCCTGAATTTAAAAGAACCAGAGACAAAGAGGCAGTAAAAACCGAATAGATGAAAAAAATAATATTACTATTAACAGCTCTTTTAATGGTCAATGTCCCTCTTTTTTCGAGGGACATTGACTTAGACCGCATATACATTAATCCATCATCACAGATATATAAGGAAATTACAGAAACAAAGGAGCGCCTCTACAGCAAGATATTCTCCCTCCAGATCGACACAGGGGTAATATTCTCCTCATGGGCTGGTAATGGAAAAGTAATATATATAAAAGAAATAGATACCCTTAATATTGTATATGAATACAGCAGAAGTTCCTCCAGGAGCAGGGAGATCCACCGCTTCAGGGGTAATGTAACTGCAGCAATGCTCAACCCTGCAGGCACCCTCCTTGCAGTAAAAAATCTATTCTACTCATCAGGGAAGCCCCTGTCGCAGAATATCTACATAAATACTGCAGCAGGAACTGTTAAAACTGAAAATTCCAGAGCAATGTTTAAAGACATGACATTCTATCCCGCAGGGGATTCACTCCTTGTACATGAAAGGAGGGGAATAGTAAAATACTCCCCCTTTACCGGCACCAGGGAACTCATACTCGCCGCGTCACAATACAGCGACATAATAGAAGCAGGCTCAACAGTAACAGCCCACCTGTCGCCGGACAGCCGTAAAAAAGCGGTAATAGCCGGAGGCGGAGGACAATACAGAGGTAAGCTTTTTACAGAAAGGGGGGCCGGGAACCTTACAGGAATATCATCCAGCCTTGACCTGCAGTGGCTCGACAATAACAGGTTTGTCTACAGGTCGGGCTATGCGGGAAATTACAGCGTAAAAATCTACGAAACAGCGGAAAAGAGGGATAGAACACTCATCAGCAGCACCCTTAACCCCGATATCCACTATTCCCATGAGGCTGGTATTATCACCTTTCTTAATAACCAGGTAATAAATGTATACAGCACAAAAACAGGGCGCAATATCCACACAGGGCTGGAGGGTGAAGTAGTCTATTTTTCACCCGACAGCAGCAGATTTACTTCCATATACCTGGGGAAACTCTGGCTCACAAACATTAACATGCTCCTCCGCAGAAGCATTGAAATAAGGAGGCATGCCCGGTCCATGGTGAATCTCTACACCGGGGCTTTAGAGAATAAATCTGTCCATGAAAACGATTACACGCAGAACTATATAAAACTGAAAATTAATCTCTATAAAAATATATCAGCCGGCCGGGAATAAAATGTTAAAAAAACTAAAACTCATGTTTCAGCTCTACAAATACAGACTCAATAACGGGGTCCCCTATAATTACGCCCCTGAGCCCCCTCCTGAATATGATCCTTATATATACATTGAAACCTCTGAGGAAAACCAGGCAGAAGAACCGGGAAAAAAGAAATTCCCCTGGATAAACCTGGTGCTTTTTACAGCCACATTTATAACCACCACACTTGCAGGCTCACATGGCGGTGGAACAATAGGGGAAGTAGTAATAAGCGGTCTGCCCTACTCCCTCTCCCTAATGCTTATACTGGGAACACACGAAATGGGCCACTACCTGGCATCAAAAAAATTCGGAGTTGACTGCACACTCCCCTATTTTATCCCCTTCCCCTCAATTGTAGGGACAATGGGGGCTGTAATTAAAACCCGCTCACCCATCCCCCACAGAAAAGCCCTTTTCTACATAGGGGCAATGGGGCCCATACCCGGTTTTATTGTAAGCATTGCAGCATCAGCAATCGGAATCTACCTGTCGCAGGTGGAAATACTCCCTGATCCGGGAAATTTTCCATTAGTAATTTTCGGCGATTCAATACTCTATGGAGCAATAGTTTATCTTTTTCACGGCCCTATACCGCCGGGATATGACATATATCTCCACCCCCTTGCATGGGCAGGGTGGATCGGATTTCTTATTACTTCACTCAATCTTATACCAATAGGGCAGCTCGACGGCGGGCATATACTCTACGCCCTCATAGGGAGAAAACAGGTCTATGCAGGATGGGCAGCCTTTGCATGTTTAATAGTACTCAGCTTTTTCTGGCCCGGATGGATAGTATGGATAATCATCTCACTCCTTATACTGATGATAGCCCACCCGCCGGTACCGGAGATTATTCCATTAACCAGAGGTGAGAGAATCACAGGCTGGGCCTGCATGGTAATACTGGCCCTCACATTTATACCTGTGCCTGTGGAATTTCTCTGAACCTGAATCAGGCTTTGCAGTTAACCTCCAGGTATCTTCTGTAATTCCTTATTATAAGGAGAGAAGTAATAATATTACCCGCGTACCAGGCGGCTGTAAGATGGTAAAATGACATCCTCCCTATATCAGTACCCATGAGCAGAAATGTATCATCTGCTCCAAAGCTGTTTAGCCCGTAAAGAAGAAACATGGTTGTTAACCCGTATATTAAGACAAATGCCCCTGCCACAGAAAGGAGACCCCTGTACTTTGCAAGGGCAAGAAAAACCAGTAGAAAAATCAGGGCAAAAATTGCAAAACTCATATAAATTACCTCTTAAAATCAATGTTAATTCCTTAACTTCCATTCAATATATAATGCCCTGGTATAACCGGCAGCCAGGGCGGCGGAAATACAGAGAATATATTATTACAGAAAAAGATATTATCAGGAATAATTAATAAAATGTTCAAAAAAAAGCCTTGAAAGGTATACTATTTTTTAGTTAACTAATCAAAATTTTTTTAAAATAGGAATATTCTAATGAAAAAACTTCTCCTTCTTATTTCAGCAGCAGCCCTTCTATTTATTTCCTGCGCCACAATGGATAAGGACTTTAAAGAGAAAGATATATTTACAGAGGATAATGAGGCATTTTTAAAACCGGTCCCTGATGAGGGTGATAAATTATTTAAAGAGATCCCCCATATAAAAGAGGCTTTCAGGGTACTCCTCACATCTGATGAATACAGGGTAGTGCAGATGAACTACTCAAACAGTATTGAAAGAAATCCCGATCCGGGGGGAGATAAATATATTTCAAGTGAAATGGGGAGATACGATATGCTCGATGAAGCGCGCATAGGGATTGTATCAGTGTGGCTCTACCCCGATTCAGGGAGAATAATGCGTATAAGATCCCAAAGGCCCACCTACTTTAAGGAGATCGATTCACTTATAAATGATGATATAATGAGATGGTCCTTCAATTTCCCTAAAAATGTTATTGAACCTTTAAAATTCGATATTGTTTACAGGGTAGTATTAAGGAAAAAAAAGAGCGATGATGAGATTATACAGGAAGTGCAGAAAAAGATAAGAGAGGAGCAGTAGCTGCAAAACTGCACAAACAAATACAATCTGTTGAATAAATAAGGAAAAATAAACAGTATTTATTCCTAAACTTATTATTTAAAAATGCTCTATTATCCCCGCCGCCGGAGGCGGCGGGGATACAAAACTCTCCATTTTTACACTAAATATATTTAGAAATTAACATTGATAAATTATTCAGATTTCAGAAAAAAACCCTTGTAAGCTTGAAAGAAATTCAGTAAATTGTTTCTGTCAAAAAAATAAGAAAAGAGGAAAATAATTATGAAAAAAATATTAGTATTATTTACTGTTCTTTTTGCAGTAACAACAGCATATTCAGCTATTAATTTAACAGTCAAATTTAATGACCCAACACTTGACTCTATGGCTGGTGATTTGAAAACAAACATCGAAAGTAGCGTACTAGGAGAAATTGGCCAATATGAGAACATGCCAAAACTGACACGCGGTTTTGCAAATGCAAACACCTATGCTTCAGGGGCTGGAAATATGAGGGGCTACCAGGGATACGACCTCTTTGCAGTATCTGTGGGCACAATGTTCTCTGTGCAGGCCCCTTCGAGTGACCCCACATTCTACGAAGATCTTCAGGACGATCTTGATGCAGGTGACGTTTACGCAGGTATGGGTGCGAACCCCCTTGTGGGGCAGGTGGGGTTAAACCTGAGCTTCCTTGTAGACGACCTTTATATGGCATTCCGCTTCGGTAAATTCGACACAACCCTGGGTGGAGAGAATGATGACTATAAAGTAAATTATGATACAAATATATTCGGCATCCTCCTCAATTACCAGTTTATAGGGCAGAAATCGATACTTGCCAGGTCCATGCTCTGGAGAGGTGTTTCCATTGAATCAGGTTTTATTTTTACAAAGAATAAAACAGCTTTTTATAAAGAATTAAACGCTGTTACTGGAAGCGGGACAGCTGATGCATTAACTATAGACTACGAGGTTGACCCTTCCATTGACTTTATCATAGATAACAAATCGTATATTATCCCTGTGGAAGTCTATACTTCACTAAGACTCCTCTACATTGTTAACCTTGGCGTTGGTGCAGGTTTTGATTATGTTGCGGGCGGAAGTTCAAAACTCACACTCGGCAGTGCGGGCGGTGTTACAATAACTAATGACGGAGTAGCAGCTGGAACAAGTGGATTAGTAGGCGAAAAAGGCACAATCACTATTGACACATCCAGCAAGGATGATGCAGACAAATTCCGCGGCAAGCTTATGGCCAATATAGGCTTAAGCCTTGGCCCTGTATTTATAGATATGCCTGCCACAATTTATCTTGATAATGGATATGCTGTAGGCCTTTCAGCAGGTATTGTCTGGTAATTCCGGTTCTTTAACCGCTCCCTGCCGGAGCGGTTAAAAGCTTTAATAATGATAAACCTTATAGCAAGAGGTTCCGGTTTCCGGAATATTATTTATTAAAATCTTGACATTATTTAACTTGATTTTTTAATAATATTGTATTTTATGAGCAGATAAATATCTTTGTTGAGTTTACATTTCTCATATTCAGAATTTCAGGAGGAACAAAATGGCTTACGTAATCAATAAAGACGCCTGTACAAACTGCGGCGCCTGTGCACCTGAGTGTCCCGTAGACTGCATCAGCGAAAAAGGGGATGTACATGCAATTAATGCTGACGAATGTATCGACTGCGGCGCATGTGAAAGCGTTTGTCCGGCTGATGCTATTTCTGCCGGTTAATAACCTGTAATAAATCTCTGTTAAAAGGCCGTCCCGCAGGGCCGGCTTTTTTAATTAATGGCGCTACTACAAAAAGTCTGCCACAGAGACACAGAGTCACAGAGGTACGGAATTTTATAGAAATTAGTAATCAATAATACATATTTGCAAAAAATTGTAAATATATTTATGTACGATTTCATATATCTATATAATTAGTTCATCTTTCTCTGCGCCTCTGAGCCTCTGTGGCAAAATAAGTTACTTTTTGCAGGAACGCCATTAATATTGAGGAGAGTGGTTTTTCCGCACCCGGACCGCCCTGTAATAGAAACAATTTCACCCCGGTCAATAAAAAAGTCGAGGGACTGCAGCACCGGCACCCCCCGACCTGCGATTTTAAAATTTTTACTTATTTTTTCAGGCTTACGAGCATTCTACTTTTCCGACAAAAGCCTCCCGCCTACTGCCCAGTTCTCTCTTTCAATCTCTTCAAAAACAATATAGGTTGAATCAGGGTTTTTACCTGCAACATCTTTAAGTGCGGCAGATATCCTCTCGGCAAGCTCTTTCTTCTGCTCGCCGCTTAAGGGTCCTGCGGTTTTTACATTTACATAGGGCATTCTTTTTCTCCTTTTATTCCATTACAAATGGAAGTGCCATCATAAGGTTCACCCTAGTAACAGGGTCTTTTTTTACATCACTATAGTCTGTAATATTTTCAGCAAATATTTCCCCGCCATGCCTTGCAACAATCTTATCAACATAAGTAAGGCCGATACCGAAATCCAGGGTATTATATTTCTCATAAACCATTTTGGAAATCCTGTAAAAAGGCTCAAACACAACCTTCTCATACTCAGCAGGGATACCGAGTATGTCATCACCTGTTTTTTGCGGATCATTAAGCACAGAAAGGCGCAGGCTCTTCCCCTGAGCAAAAAGAAGAATAGCTATAGAAGTCCCTTTTCTTGAAAACTTCAGTGCATTAATAATAAGCTCATAAACCGCGTCACTGAAATACTCGGGATTTATATTAATCTTAACGCTCTGCAGAGAAACCGGAAATTCATTAATAATTACACGGTTTTTATTTATCCCGGTAAAGGGCTCAGCCTTTTTGATTGCTCTTTTAATAAGATTATACAGGTCGCGTACAGTGGCTGGTTTAAGCTCAATATCATTTGAAATAATCCAGTCAATACTGGCAAAAATTTTAAATGCATCCTGGGCAATCCCCACATTTTTCATGGCTTCATTAAAAAGCTCAGAATCAACCAGGAGCTGCCCGTTTTTATCTTTTGCGGTCCTGGCCATCATCTCCATAAAGGTGATAAGTGTGCCGAAACCGGCGCCCTGGGTAAAACTGTTATTTATATTGCTGAATATTGACCGGTCTGTACGGGAGATATTTCTTTCGAGCATCTTCTCCTTCCAGGACTGCCAGTCCATATCCCTGTCAATCGATTCTGTTCCCGATTTTTTAATCTGCTCTTCCGCCTTTTCAAGCTCTGCCTGTTCCCTCTTTTTAGCAGTAATATCCTCACCGGTTAAAAGATAATGCTTTGCTTCTCCATTTTTATCTTTTATCTTGGAGATTGAAGCTTTAAGGAAATATACTGATCCGCTCTTGCTTACATTGTAAATCTCCCCCTCCCAGGTGTCAGATCTGATTATTGCCTTTATTGTTTCCGGTTCAGGGATTATGGGATTTGCCCCCTCTGTAATAACAAGCCCTACCAGATCCTCCCTGGAATAACCTGAAATTTCACAAAAGCGCCTGTTAACATATTTTACCACTCCCCCGGTTTCAGTAATTACTATTGCATTGCTGCTCTGCTCTGTGGCATCTATAAAAAGGCGTATCTCCTCCTCCACCACATTTCTCTTTTCAATCTCCTGCAGCAGTGATGTATTAAGCTTCTGCAGCTCCCCTGCCCTATCCTTAACCACCCCTTCAAGATTCTCCACCTGCCGGGTGATTACAGCCTCAGCCTTTTTCTTATCTGTTATCTCCCTGATTATTACAAGGAAGTTCTCCCCCCCTGTATGTATTACTCTCGATTCATAAAAACGGCTTTTTTCATTTGACCTCATTTCATGCTCAAAAAACTGCACCCGCCCGGTTTCCATGGCCTTGTAGAAATAATTAAGGGCCCTGGAATTTATTTCACTACTCCAGAACTTTTTAACAACAGGTATATATTCTTCACTCAGCGGAGTCCCGTTTATATCAATCTCAAAGATAGTGTCAGGTATGGCTGATAGAATTTTTTTATTATGCGCCTCACTCTCTCTAAGCCGGTTTTCCATGTCATATTTAAAAAGCGCCATATCAATGGCAGTTTTAAGGGAATGGCCGTTAAATGGCTTAACAATGTAGCTCTGGGGGAGTGATTTTTTAGCCCTGTCAAAGGTTAATTCATCTGTTGATGAGGTTATATAAATAAAGGGGATCTGATGCTTATTGTATATCTTTTCTGCGGTTTCAATCCCGTCAATTTCACCGGCCAGGGCTATATCCATAAGAATAAGGTCGGGCCTGCTCTTTTCAATAATTTTTATCGCCTCTTCACCTGTGTCAACAATGGCAGAAACAGTATAACCCGATTTCAGGAGCAGTTTCTGCAGAATAAGACCGGATGGTTTATCATCTTCTACCACGAGTATTTTGATCATTATAGCCCTGCCCTGAAAGTATTTGCTAAAAAAAAGAATATCCTTAAAAAGAAAAAGAATTATACTTGAAGTAGTTTATTCTATACATTAAATTTTATAAGTCAATATAAATTTATAGCTAAAAATATCCTTTTTCAAGGTAGTAGTATAATTTTAGGGGGAAAAATTTGTCATTCCGGCCGAAGTGATAACGTAGTGCCGGAATCTCCTGCAAGAATCAAAGTTACGAGATTCCTGCATGCGCAGGAATGACATTACCCACAAAATTAAACTGCTATCCTTTTTCAAGCGGACTTGGAATAAAAAAAAGGAAAGGATTTACATGGAAGAAATAATAAACAGCCGCATAACAGATATAATAAAAAAAATCACCCCCTTTGCAGACTTCAACAGCTTAAGCAAAATTATCAATAAGCTTACTGATTATGCAGAAATTCTCACAGAAGGGAAACTTTCCGGTATAATTAATAATAATTTCCGCATGAACAGTACCCAGACCAATCTGATAATCGATCTCTTATGCTCCATGCAGGCTTTATCGAGAATATATGACATAGCACAGAAGGGTAAACGTGACCTGGAAGAGGAGTATATTTCAAATATTTTCCCCGACGGAAGTAATCCATCCAGCAGCTCATCCTATGTAAGCATACGCAACACACTGGAAAACAGGCTCAACAACCAGGTTCAGCAGTACAACATGAATATGAATAAAAGCAATACCACCCTGGCAATACCTGTAAATGAAATTCATGGCCATGTAAAAACATACCGCGACCTGAGCATCAATAATGTAACCATCTCCCACAAGGCGCAGCACGGTTATATTGCAGCATCTCTTCACGATGCCTACCTTACAATACAGAACAGGCCCGACTGGTGGGATGACAGGACATACATGAAATACTTCTTTAATGAAGATGAAATTTCGAAGCGGAATCTCAACCTCCTTACAAGGGAACCGAGGCTCTCCCTTGCCGAAATCTCCGGCAATGTAAAAAAGGTTCTAAACTATTTTAATGAATTAAACCTGGCAAAGTTTAGGCCGAAAGCTGATTTTGCTGTAGATAATGAGAGTCAGCCCGATTTTAATGATACTCCGAAAAATGACTATACTGCACGGTATTCGGACAAGCTCCTCATGACACCCTTCGGGAGGCAGTACGGTACAAAAATTGATTCAATCCTGAATGATATTTTTGATTCTGAACGCCTCAAAGCATGGGAGTCAAAAAATGATGAGGAGATAGAATCAATTTCCAGATCCCTCTTCCATGTCTATAAAACACTCCCCGGATCACTTGTGGTTAATCCAAACAAGAAGAGTGTTATTGATCTTGTGAATTTTCTTCTCACCCGGGACTACGGGATGAAAAAATTCATGGAAAAATATCTCCACATAGACAGAAAAATCCCTTTCAGCAGGTTCCACAGCGAAAACAAAGAGGCTGCGGAAGACTTTGTCACCACGCTTTTTAATGTTTTTTTCGAAGAAAATTTTACATCACTCTTTCGTATTATAAGAAGTCTTGACATGAAACAGTATGCCTGCGCATTTATAATTAAAAGGATCTATATAACAAGAGGGGAGGAACTCCCTATTTTCGGGTTTTTCCTCATTAAGGCGATTGCCCGTAACGGTAAAATTAAAGTTGTTTAGTTTCCCCCTGGTGCTTATTTTTTTATTTATTAGATGGAGGTTCTGTCAATGTCGTCAGGTCCTGATGAATATTTCGAAGGTGATTTAAGGCTTGAATCTGACAAAAAGCTGAAGGAGCCCGATATGTACCGGGTTCTGCTCCATAACGACCATTACAGTACAATGGATTTTGTAGTGGAGGTACTCATGACTGTCTTTCATATGCCCGCAGCTAAAGCCACGCAGATAATGCTTGATGTTCACAAAAAAGGTATGGGTGTATGCGGTGTATATATTTACGATGTTGCTGTAACAAAGGTGGAGCAGGTACACCTTATGGCAAGGGAGAGGAAATTTCCCTTGAGGAGTTCTTATGAAAAGGCCTGAAAAATTTTTAAAGAGGACGGTTTATGGAACTTAATTCTGTATTAAATGAAGTTCTAATGGCTGCATTTAATGAGGCCACTAAAAATAAGCATGAATACCTTACCCCTGAACATATACTCTATGCTTCCCTCTTTTTTGACGAAGGGAAAACAATTATAGAAGGGATGGGCGGGGATATTAATAATCTCAAATCGAATATTGAAGACTTTTTCGATAAAAAAATGGAGAAGGTGGAAACCGATGAGCCCAGGCAGTCTGTAGGTTTTCAGAATGTAATGGAAAGGGCCATATGGCACACCGCCTCAGCGCAGAAGGATATTCTCGACCTGGGTGATGTTTTTGTTTCCATCCTTGATGAGGAGGAATCATATGCTGCCTATTTCCTCGGACTTGAAGGGATTACAAGATATGAGCTTTTAAAATATATTTCCCACGGGGTTTCTGTTTTCCCTGAACAGTATGACAATGATGAATATGTTGACAATTCCCACAGCGATAAAAAGGAAGCGGAGCCGGAGCAGGATAAAGGTAAAAAATTTCTGGAAGCCTTCACAGTTGAGCTTACAGAAAAGGCGGCACGCAACGAAATCGACCCCCTTATCGGGAGAGAGGATATAATAGAACGGACTATCCAGGTCCTTGCCAGGCGGACAAAGAATAATCCTATACACGTGGGTGACCCGGGTGTGGGGAAAACAGCAATTACTGAAGGCCTGGCACAGAGAATCGCAGACGGCAATGTTCCGGAGAAGCTAAAAGGTCTCAAAATATTTTCACTTGATATGGGGGCGCTTTTAGCCGGCACCAAATTCAGGGGTGATTTTGAAGAGCGTATGAAAAGGGTTGTTCAGGAACTGAAGAAGATGAATGATGTTATTCTTTTCATTGATGAAATACATACTGTTGTGGGGGCAGGGGCGGTTTCGGGCGGTTCAATGGACGCTTCAAATATGCTTAAACCGGTTTTAACTTCAGGTGAGGTTAAATGTATAGGCTCCACCACATACGAGGAGTACAAGAAGCATTTTGACAAGGACAGGGCCCTGTCAAGACGATTCCAGAAAATAGAGATACCTGAGCCTACCATTGAGGAGACTGTTGAGATCCTTAAAGGCTTAAGGGAGAGATACGAAAAATATCATGCTGTAAATTATACTGACGAGTCTATTACAGCAGCTGCGGAACTCTCATCAAAGTATATAAATGACAGGCATCTCCCTGATAAGGCTATTGACGTAATTGATGAGGCTGGCGCATTTGCACGCATATACCGCTCCGGGGAAGGGGAGATTATTGAGATAAGACCTGAAGATGTGGAAAAGGTTGTGGCACGTATTGCCAAACTGCCGGAGAAGAGTGTTTCCTCATCTGAGAAGGTAAAACTTAAGGATCTGGCAGCAGGCCTTAAATTGAAGATTTTCGGCCAGGAAAAGGCTGTTGAGCTGGTAGTTGATGCTATTAAACGAAGCAGGGCGGGATTTGGCAATCCTGACAGGCCCATTGCATCATTCCTTTTTGTGGGCCCCACAGGGGTGGGTAAAACGGAACTTGCCCGTCAGCTCGCCGCAAACATGGGTGTGGAAATTCACCGCTTTGACATGAGTGAATATCAGGAGAAACACACTGTTGCAAGGCTCATAGGCGCGCCCCCCGGATATGTGGGCTACGAAGAGGGGGGACTCCTTACAGAGGCTGTACGAAAAACACCCCACGCGGTTCTGCTGCTGGATGAAATCGAAAAGGCTCATTCCGATATTTTCAATACACTCCTGCAGGTTATGGATTATGCCACACTTACAGACAATACCGGCAAGAAAGCCGATTTCAGAAATGTGATAATTATTATGACATCAAATGCCGGAGCCAGGGATATAGGGAAAAAACAGCTGGGATTCCAGGAGCGCCATGTAAAAGAGGATGCAATTGACAGCGCTGTGGACCGTATATTCTCACCGGAGTTCCGGAACAGGCTCGATTCTATTGTCACCTTCAATGATCTGGATGAAACGGTTGTTCTTGATATTGTGGGTAAGGAAATTGATATATTCGCTGCTCAGCTTAAGAATAAAAATGTTACACTTGAGGTAACTGAAGAGTGCAGAAAATGGCTTGCTTCAAAAGGCTATTCACGTGAATTCGGTGCAAGACAGATCAGCCGCCTTATACAGGAAAAACTGAAAAGCTTTTTTGTAGATGAAGTTCTTTTCGGCAGACTAATGGAAGGGGGCTACGCTATTGCTGATATTGAGGATGATGAAATCAGGATAAACGTGGTTGATAACTGATAAATATGCCTGTTTTTTATCTGAATAATAAAGATACTTTCCCCCCGGTTTCACTGGCAGAGGAAAATGGTATTATTGCCGTGGGGGGGGACCTCTGTCCGGCCAGACTCATTGAAGCATATAAAAAGGGAATTTTCCCCTGGTTTTCCGAAGGTGACCCCATAATCTGGTGGTCCCCCGATCCCCGATTTGTTCTTTTCCCTGAAGAGATAAAAATATCAAAATCTATGAAGCAGGAGCTTCGCCGCAGAACATTTACAATTACAGCAGACACCGCATTTGAACAGGTTATCCAGGAGTGCAGAAAACCGCGGAAACATGAAACCGGAACATGGATAACCGGAGAAATTGTTAAAGGATACACTGAACTCCATAAAGAGGGATTTGCACATTCTATTGAAGCATGGAGAGATGGAGAGCTTGCAGGCGGACTTTACGGCGTATCACTGGGGAGATGTTTTTTCGGTGAATCGATGTTTACAAAAGAGACAAACGCTTCAAAAGCCGCATTCATTATGCTTGCAGAAAAATTAAAAGAACTCGATTTTGACTTAATCGACTGCCAGGTCTACACTGCACACCTTGAAAGCCTTGGAGCTGAGGAAATACCCCGTGATGAATTCTGCGCCATACTTAAATATTCCCTTGCTAAAGAAACCATCCGGGGGGACTGGTCACAGAATGGGCTTTTCAATTTCAATTAGCCTTAACTGCTGAGGCTGTTGTTAATTTATCTTCACTTTTAACAGATGCGAAAATCTCATCCAGATGCCTGCTCAGATTATTATATCTATCCCCTGTTGTTCTCCCTGAAAGTATAATAATATAATCATCCCTTTCAATAATAAAAAGCTCCATAACATGATCATGCCTGTTTTTCGAAACTGCCCGATAGTAATCACTCCCATCTTTTTTTCCCCATCTCTGCTGAACCATGGAGAACCTTCCTCGCCTGAGCCACTCCCTGGAGAGATCATTCAGCCTATCTTCCCCCTTTTTAACAGCTGACACTTCAATTCTCCCTGAACCATCAGGACTCACATAAACTTTATATAAAAGAAAATTACCCTCTCTTTTTTCTCCGGGAACCCCCTCCCGCCATCCTGCAGGTATTACTGCTGAAAAACCGCTCCCACTCCCTGTAGAGAAGGTCACCCCTGCACCGCTGCTCTCCATGCTCCCCGGAAGCCAGGCTTTACGTGAAAGCATTTTCTTCAATGCTTCAGATGCATTGAGATCAATATCCCTGAAGTTGCTCCCGTCCATAATCCATGCTGAAACTTTTACATTATATGCAGACTTGAGATTCCGCCTCAACTCGGCAATATCCCCGGCCGGGGGGAAAAATTTCATCTCCACCCCATGTCTCCTGTGAAAGGTATTAAGCGATACTGCTGTAACAAGGGCATCCTCCCCCTCTTTAGCCAGAACAGACCTGATATACATTTCCCTGTCAATCAGTTCCGGGTTAAAATCCTCAACAGCAGGGATCAGACTCCCCCCGGTAATAATTTTTTCATAGCCCTTTAAATTATTGTTCTTAAGTTCAGATTCGATCAAACTGTATTTTTCTCTGTAATTCAGCAAAGCCCTCTCTGTGTAATTCATCTGGAGCAGAAGCTCAGCACAGGCTGCTGCATAATCGAGCAGAACATTAATCTCCTCCTGGGCAATTTTCCCTTCAAGTTTCCCCACCCTCTCACTCCTTATCCTCTCATGCTCAGCCCGGGCAGCATCATATTTACTGTAGTCCCCCCTTATTGACTCTGCAATAAGCGAGCCCCGGGTTCTCAGGTCACGATTGATTGTTGAATACTCCTTCAGAATTTCGCTGGTCATTCCCCCTCTGATATGAGCAGGTATTGCTTCAATTTTAAAAAGTCCCCTTATAAAATTAACACCCCTCAAATAAGCGGATCTATAGATTCCATTTATTCTTTCTATCCCCGATTGTGACAGCGGCACAGCACTTTCTGTGAGGCTCTGGAAAAAGAGACCCTGCTCCAGTGACCGGTGATTTCTATACCGGTGAAAAGCTGTATATTCTGCAGGTGTCATTACACCTGCAAGGCATATCCTCTCAATAAAATCGGATGAGAGTTCAGAGTAGCTGTTTAGAAGTTCTTTAATCTCTCCAAAATGCTTCTTTGCTGTAAAAAATATCTCTTCATTATATATAATTAAAGCTGAGTTGCCGCTCTTAAGCCTTCCAATCCGCGCCTCCTCTCTTTTAATAACATTTTCGTAATGCTTAATATATCTTGCTGCTATTCCTGAATTATTATTCCGGACCCTCTTTACATAAACCTCCCCTTCAGTCCCCGACAGAACCCTGATCACAGAACCCCTGTACCTGTCAATCTCGTTGACAGCCTCATTAAATCTGGAAAAATCGGGAATTTCATAAAGGGGCGTATTATAGCTTTTTGCACCTGAAGGGGCGCCATGCCCAAGGGAGGAAGTTAAAATTTCCCTGTTTGAATCAAAAATAAGTTTTTCAAAACTCCCTATATCTGTACCGGTGAAATCTGCGGGTAGAACAACATCCCTTTCCCCGGCAAAATCTCTCATTGCTTTGTACATTTTATCTTTTGTTAAAATTTTCTTTGCTGTAAAATTCCAGTCAGGTGCAGAGATAAGATAATTCTCCAGAAATTTCACCTGTGAATTAAAATCATATGCTTCAGCAATAATTAATGCATTTTTAAAAATCATATGCTCAAAATTAATATCATTAGACACATAATCGCTTCTGCTCAGATCATACTCGGTTTTACTCAGTATATCCCTTATCAGCTTTTTCCTGGTATTATCAAACTCCCCCATCCCCTCTTCATTTATATATTGAAGAGTCAGGGTCTCCAGTTCATCATTCCCGGGCCTGAATGATAAACCGCGGTTTTTCTCTGTAATATATTTTAATATTTCCCCCCTGATCTGATCCTTCAATGGAGTATTAAGGGGCCTGTTTAAAAGTGCGGAAAGGTAATAGAGAGATATGACAGGCCCGGCAAGCTCATTTACCCGCTTTTCTATTTCCGGGATAGAATACTCTCTCTCTGCAGCCTGAAGCGAACCATCACCCGCTTTCACCCTGATTAATATATCAAGAAATTTATCACTCTCCTTTATTTCATTATCAATTAAACTCAGGAGTTGTTTATCTTTATACTTACTCTTCTCTACTGAACTTTTAAGCCCTTTAAGATTCTCAAGACGGTTTTCCCATCTAACAAATCTGGCATCAGCCCCATAGCTTATGCCTGAGAAGAGAATTAAGATGGAGAGTGCTGCGAATAAAGCCCTTTTCATAATACTTCCCCGGTAAAATAATCTTCCGGAAATAACCGGATATTTTAATTATCGGATCATTAAAAAATTACATAAGAATGATATATAAAAAGAAGAAGAATCTTTTTCTTTAAGGTAGCTCACTTCTACCCACAAATCGAGATCTATCAAAATGACAAAAGATATTTCGCGAACAATCATTTAGTGAGTGCCTTTGCCCGGTGTATTGGCCCCCTAAATCCCCCGGAGGGGGACTTTGTTTAGTTTTAATAACAAATAATTC
>CAZBFP010000043.1:0-18677 GCA_964491265.1 uncultured Leptospirales bacterium
AAATAATATTGTAAAATACCCTCAAAATAGGTGCTTAGAAATGTTTAAAATAACAATAAATCAAAAGTCACGCCCCACGCGGGCGTGTGGATTTCGTTATCTAAAGCGATATAGTCACCCTCAAGTCAAAAATTAAAAATCCCCTGGTTATGTGAAGGCACTTTTAATTTTTGACTTGAGGAGCAATTGATTACAAGCGTTTATAGTAAAATATTAGCAAATATAGCATATAATTGTCAAAGGGAAATATATACATATTGATTTCTAAAATTGATTATAAAGGAAAAATAATATTGTAAAATATCCTCAAAATAGGTGCTTAAAAATGTTTAAAATAACACAACAAAAAAAACCACAAAGTCAATTTCCATATTATATTAAATAAACAAAAGTTAAAAGGGGTACCAATATGAAAAGAAGCAGATTCCACTTCGCGGCATTAATCGCAGTAATTTTATCTGTGGCAGCATGTTCCGGCGACATGACTGGAGGCCACCACTCATCAAAGACCGGCATGGATCAGCTTTTTATTCAGGGGATGATACCTCATCATGCTGATGCAATAGACATGGCAAAAATGGCCCTGGAAAAATCGCAGAAGGATGAAATAAAAAAACTGGCAGCAGAAATAATAAAAGCCCAGGAATCGGAAATCGGGATGATGAAAAGATGGTATAAAGAATGGTACAGTACTGATGTCCCTTCTTTTAAAAAAGGAAATGTTTCAATGGGGCACGGCATGTCTATGAATATGAGCATGATGCTCATGGACCTTAAGGAACTGGAAAAAGCTCCCGATTTTGATAAAAGGTTTCTGGAGATGATGGTGGACCATCACAAAATGGCTGTAATGATGTCCGGCATGATTATTGACAGCAGACGGGCGGAGATGAGAAAACTTGCAAAAGAGATAAGCATTGCCCAGTCAGATGAAATCGAAGCCATGATTCAGTGGTATATCAAATGGTATGGGGCGTGGTAGAGCGTATAGTTAAGTAATTAACATTGAATGTAAATTATAGAAAAAATTAAATAAGTCAGATCAATTCCAGGCAAAACCCTCTCCCGGCTAGACGGGAGAGGGTGCGCGAGCGTCAGCAATGCGCGGGTGAGGGAAATTTCAATGCAAACAGGCTTTTTTTAAAATTTTTCTTGTATTATATTTTAATCCTGTATATAATATAATAAATTAGGCAGTTCTTTATTTATTATACAGGGTGAATTGTTTGAAACTGATAGATGCTTTGCAGAATAAAATCACCCGACTTGCCGGGATAAATACAGATAACTTCACTTCAAAGGAGATACTGGAGCTCCGCGGAGCAATTATCTTTATATCAGTCACTTCAGCTACCTCCGTAATCGGTGTTATTTTTCAGTATTTTGCAGGGCATAATCTGCAGATTCTTCTCCCCACAATTCTTCTTTATTCAGCTGCCATATATTTTTCATACAGGCTCTTTCTGCGTAAGCTGAATAAGCGGAACAGCAATATGTATGCCTCCCTTGTTGCGCTAATTATGTTTTCCATACCCGTGCTGGCGCGTTATAATTACACGGTAAATGTTGACTGGCTTTATGCTGCACAAAGCGGTCATATTAACTGGATGCTCATAACCAACCTCATTGCTTTTCAGTTCCTTTATAACAAGCGTATTTATAAGTTTATGATTATTCTTGTTCTTTTAAATATTGTTCTTTTCTACATTCTGGCATGGCTCAATGGTGTGGAAATGCCTTTCCATACATACAGCAACGGCACTGTGAATTACGGGGTCATGAGTTCCAGGGAGATCTATTCCATACTCATGATGACAATTATTGTTTTTCTCTCCTACAGAAATATAGAAGAGGTGGAGAAGTTTGAAAGGCTTTCATCATACCAGGAGAATCTTATACGTGAATATGCTGCAGAACAGGCGCAGATGAGCGAACATCTCCAGGCACAATATGAGGAGCTTGAGGCTCAGTACGAAGAGATAGAGCAGATGAATGAGGAGATGGAAGAGGCACAGCGTGAGATTCTTAAAAGCAATGATGATCTCATAAGGGAGAAGAGGATACTCTCAACAACCCTCGATTCCGTTGATGAAGGAATAGTTGCCATCTCTTCTTCCATGAAGGTCGAAACTATAAATAACAAAGCCTGCGCAATACTCGGTGCAGTTTGCAGCAGCGCAGTCGGGGATGATGCATCGGATATTATAAGAATAACAAAGCCCGATGGGACTATGCTCAATATAACCTCCCCCGATTTTCTATCAGGAACTGATTCTCTAAATCTATACAACAGCGGTACCTTTAAAAGGAGTGACGGATCAGCCAGAGATATAGCGGTAAAATCTTCCCCCATTATGGTTGATGATACTGTTCATGGATATGTAATAGTTATAGGTGATGTTACTGAGCTTAAGAAGATGAAGGAACAGATGATTCAGTCATCCAAACTCGATTCCATCGGTATTTTTGCCGGAGGGATTGCTCACGATTTTAATAACTTTTTAACTTCAATGCTCGGCTGTCTCGGCCTTGTTAAGAGGGACAGGGCAATTGAGGAGGGGAGTGACAGTTTTAAATATCTCCATGATGCTGAAACAATCGTCTACAGGGCAAAGGGTCTCACCGAACAGCTCCTCACTTTTGCAAAGGGGGGTGAGCCTGTAAAAAAGGTTATATCTGTTAAAGAGATAATCCGGAATTCCCTTGATTTTATTTTGAGCGGCACAAGTATAACCTATCATTGTAATATTACAAATGATTTATGGCATACCGATGTTGATGAATCGCAGATTATGCAGGTAATCAATAATCTTATTATTAACGCTGCACAGGCCATGCCTGATGGAGGTGAAGTTTCTCTATCTGTGACAAATATCATCCTTAATGAGAATAACAGGCACTCCCTCCCTGCCGGCGGTTATGTAAAAATTGAAGTCTCAGACTGCGGAAAAGGGATCGATCCTGAGCTGGCAGAAAATATTTTTGATCCCTTTTTTACCACTAAGGAGAGCGGCACAGGCCTTGGGCTTTCTGTGGCCTACTCAATTATTGTAAAGCATGGCGGTGCTATTTTCGCCGGAAATAGTGAAAAAGGGGGGGCTCAATTTTCTATTCTTCTTCCCGCAGCAGATGAATATGCGGATAATTGCAGTGAAGAAAAGAATGGTACTGCCGGATTTTCGGGCCGTGTTCTCCTCATGGATGATGATGATATGATAAGAGATATCGGGGGTAATCTCCTCTCCACACTTGGGCTTAATGTGGTGACAGCATCAAATGGTGAAGAGGCTGTTTCACTTTATCGTGAATACAGGAATATGGGTCTTCACTTCGACCTGGTTATCCTTGACCTGACAATTAAAGGGGGAATGGGGGGGAAGGAGACTTTTGATATAATGAAAAGTATTGATCCCGGTATCAGGGCAGTTGTTTCAAGCGGATATTCTGTTGATTCACTCATGTCAGGGTATAGTGAATACGGTTTTTCCGGCGTTTTAAAAAAACCCTATACCTTCGAAGAGCTGACAGCAATCCTTGACCATGTTCTCAACGGGTGCTAATAATAGTTCAACCCGTTTACGGAGACAGTTTAAAATTTATGACTCAATCCGAATTTTTGGTAAAAGTAATATTATTTTTATCCACATCTATTGAAGTTTTCCCCCTGTCCCCCAAAGGGGGCAGGAGTTATCTATTCTCACTCTGAAAATATAGCTGTTACCATTTTGATAACTACTCCCTTTATATTGTTCCGAAAATCTTTTACAAGCTCAACAATATAAAAGGATGTTTTAATACTTTAATTCATCAACTTGCTCAAGTTTTTATTTTACGTGCCCCCTTTGGGGGACAGGGGGAATGAAGCTTGTTATGTTTCCCAATATTCCGGAAAGAGTCGAATTTGTTAATCCGCAGGTTATTTCAGCCGGGGGCTGTATCAGACAGGCCTTGTCTCTCCTTCATTTTCCATGATTTTATAGTACTCTTCCCATGCTGCTTCAATATCCTTTGCATCCTCTTCTTTGAGCTTTTCAATAATGAACCCGGCATGTACAAGCACCTTGTCCCCTATGGTAATATCGGGCACCATTGCGCAATTTACAGAAGTTTCAATCCCTCTCGCTTCAGCCGTGGCATAGCTCCCTTCAATTTTGTTTATAGTCATTGGTATTGCAAGGCACATGTTTTTTCTCCTTTTTAACTCTATTGCTTAAATAATAAATTGGCTGCGCCAGCCTAATTTTTAACAGATGCGCGGGAGCTGCTCCTCTATAAGAAGAGGGAGGAGTCTTTTGCCTCCGATATATGTTTTAACATAAACCTTTCCCGGATATGCAGCATCAATTTCTCCTATAACAGCCGCCTCTCTCCCCGATTTGTCTCTTCTTAATTCATTCACTATTCCCTCTGCTGCATCTTTCTCTGCAACAATAACAATCTTTCCTTCATTTGCCACATATAAAGGATCAAGGCCCAGAAGATCACAAATACCCCTGACTTCATCTTTTACAGGAACCGCTTCCTCTTCTATACATGCAGAAAAGGGTTTGTCAAGGGTGATTTCATTGAGCACTGATGCCAATCCTCCCCGTGTAGCGTCCCTTATAAACTTAATCCCGTTCCCATGTTTTAATGATATTTTTTCAATCATACTGTTAAGACTTGCGCAATCCGATTTAAGATCCCCGGAAAATTTAAGTTCATTTCTTAAAGACATTATGGTAATCCCATGGTCTCCCAGTGTGCCGCTCACTATTATTTTATCACCGGTTTTTATCTCATCTCTAAGGAGCCGGTTTTTAAAAACACCAATCCCCGATGTATTAATAAAAATTTTATCACCCTTCCCCTTTGGGACAATTTTTGTGTCCCCTGTTACAATTTTTACACCTGCCGCGTCAGCTTCAATTCTCATTGACTCAAGTATCTTTCCCAGAGAATCAAAGTCAAATCCCTCTTCAAGAATCAGGGAGCAGGAGAGATAAAGCGGCACCGCACCCATTACAGCAAGATCGTTTACTGTGCCGTTTACAGCAAGTTTCCCGATATCACCGCCGGGGAAGAAAATCGGTGTTATAGTGTATGAATCTGTGGTAAATGCAATTTTTGATCCCGGAAGATCAAGTACAGCTGAGTCATCTATCTGTACAGAGTCTTTACCCAGTTTCTCTTTTATAACGTTGTTTATCATGTCATTCATAAGTTTGCCGCCGCTTCCGTGGCCCGGCATAATTTTTTTCATTACTTCCTCCAGTATCTGTAGTAAGCTGAACAGGGGCCTTCGCTTGAAACCATGCATGGGCCGATAGCATGTTCAGGGGAGCATCCTTTATCAAAGAGGGGGCATTCCGGAGGGAGGATGAGGCCTCTTAAAAGATCGCCGCATCTGCATCCCGGGTGTTCCTTCGAGGGGGGGACTGCAACATCGAATTTTTTCCCCGCGTCAAAGCTGCTGTATTTATCCTTAATAGAAAGACCGCTCCCTGGCACAATCCCGAGTCCCCTCCATTCGCTGTCTGTAATGTCAAACACTGAATTTATAATTTCCATGGCGCGGATATTCCCGCCATCCCTTACTGCGGAGGTGTAGCCGTTTTTAATGGAAATATCCTGATTTTTAATCATATCAAGAAGAGATATAACACCGGTAATAAGGTCTTCTGTTTCAAAACCGGAAATAACACCCGGTTTCCCGTATTTCTCTGCAATAAAATTCCAGGGTGACTTCCCTATAATTGTGCTCACATGACCCGGGATTATAAAGCCGTCAATTTTAACCTCATCAGCATTCAGGAGAGCATCAACCGCAGGGGGGGTCAGTTTATTTCCGCAAAGTAGAGAGAAGTTTTTTATCCCTCTTTTTTCTGCCTCAAGGAGAGTCAACGCCTCCGAAGGTGCGGTAGTTTCAAAACCTACGCTTATAAGGAGAACTTCCCTGTCCTGATTTTTCTCTGCAATATCAATGGCATCAAGAGGGGAGTATATTATCCGTACATCCATGCCCTCGCTCTTCTCCATCGCCAGAGAGCTGTATGATGATGGGACTTTTATCATGTCGCCGAATGTGGCAATAATAGCATCCTTATATTTTGCTATTGCAATTCCCCTGTCAAGATAACTGTTCGGGGTTACACAGACCGGACATCCCGGGCCGTCAATAAGTGTAAGGCCGGGGGGGAGCATATCTTTTACCCCGGTTTTAAAAAACTGGGCAGTATGGGTTCCGCATACCTCCATAATCCTCACTTCATTATCTATATTGCGTTTCTGCAGGTGCTGTGTCAGTTTTATAATCAGTTCTCTTTTCATATTATATCCATACCCCGGGAAAGGGATTATTAAAATTTTACAGTTTAAAAATAGGTTGATTAATTCTTAAAAAAAACAAATCTGACACAATTAAATATCATTGTGTTTTTATGTCAATATTAATGAAGACTCTGATATTAAATAAGGGATTCCAAATAGGAAGTCCCCAGATAGAGTAAAATTATATTCAGCATCAATTGGAAAAATCCCGGAATTATAGATGAACAATAAAAACAGTATTTTAAAACATAGTCAAAGCATTGAGATTTTTCTTAATTATTCCGCGGTTATTATATTCCCCTTTTCTATTATTGCTCTTCAGGCTGTGCTGTTTCATCTCCTCATGATTGTCTCTAATTATCAGCAGGCTTCAATAATAATTTCTATTGCTCTTTTCGGCATTGCCTTTGGCGGCCTTGTGAGTTTTTATCTTCTCCGCTTTAATCAGTCTCTGGTAATGATCCTTGCTTCAATTTCCTTTGTCTTTTCAGTCGGGCTTTCCTATTACAGTATTGTAAGACTCGATAATTTCAATTTCCCCTGGATGATGATTTTCCCTTTTTTCTCAGCTTCCCTGGTTGCATCAGCAGTTTTTTCCAGGGCAAACTCTCATCGGGTATACTTTGTTGATCTAACAGCCTCTGCTCTGGGGGTAGTTTTCCCTATTATAGCTGTCTATTTTTTTAAATCAGAAAATACCCTTATTATGCTCATGATCCTCCCTATAGTCTATATTATTCTTCAGCTTTTCACAGTCAAAAACATGACAGTAAGGTTAACAGGGCAGATAATTTCCGCTTTATCTATTGTTTTTATAATTCTCTTTCTTATAATGAATATCCGTATCCCCACAGTGATTAATGCTCTGGACTATGAGGAAAAAATTATTCCCTCACTTTCAAAGGATCTGGAGAGAGAAATAATCAGCAGTGTATACAGTAAAAACCATGACGGGACAAAATATATTTTAAGTACTGATGATCCGGATAAAGCCCTTATGGCAAAGAGTGTGCTCAACAGCACACCCTACTACCCCTTTGTTATGGATTTAAACCGGAATTTTAAACCATCCTTTTCTGCGGAAAAGAATTACAAAATTTATACTGAGAAACTTTCCAGCTACACTTTTCTCTACTCAAGGGACAGTCTGGTGGGGCGTGTTGAGTATATAACAAAGACCGATTTTGATTATTTTTATATCAATAACGGGTCATTTTTCGACAGGGTAATATTTCGTTATAGGGGTTCAAAGTACGATATCCGGTTCCCAAATTATATTGAGGATGCAAAAGTGTTTATTGTGGGCGCTTCAGCAGACGGAATAGTAAAGTCTCTTAAAAGACTCCCTGGAAAGCCTGAAATCACAGGTGTGGAGTTTAATCCGATAATTCATGAAACAATGTCTTCCGGTTATTTTTTTGAAAAATCGGAAAGGGCTTATGAAAATACATTGATCCACCGCACAGAGGGGAGGGCCTTTTTACGAAGCAGTGATGAACGCTATGATATGATTACCCACATGAATAATCATGCAGAACATGGCGCCATATGTACAATAGCCCCTGAATATCTCCACACTGTTGAGGCGATACAGGAGATGCTTGGTTGTCTTACCGACAGGGGGATCCTTGTATATGAGGAGATTTTGTGGACCACCAGGGCTCACTGGTTTTTTTATAAGTTTATCAATACCATTGTTCATGCCCTGAAGGGGATGGGGGTTGAGAATCCAGGGGACCATATTCTGGTGTATCAGTGGGACTACTGGAATTACTCCAGGCCTGCAGTAAGGTCTGTAGTAATTAAAAGAACACCTTTTACTGAAGAAGAGAAAAGGCTTATTAATAAAAATCTTAACTATTATCTGACAAACAAAAAGCTTCCTCTTATGTCGAGCAGGCAGCCCATACTCGCTTTCCCCGGGAAAAATATACGGGGGAAGGTTGGTGATATTATCCGGGGTCTCCCCATTGAGAATTATCAGCTCCCTGACTATTACTGGTTTGATGATTTCGAAAAAGATGTATTGTCCAGGCTGGAGAAACAGTATGATCGGGACTTTGTTAAGTCATTATATAATTTTTATCCTAAAGAGGAGATCACCAGAGGATTCGATTTTGTTAATACTGTCCATAATTTCAGGCAGGGGCGCTATATATTAAAAAGGGGGATTTCCGCAGAGGATGAATCCAGATATAAAGAGCTGCTTGATAAAACAGATTATTCATATAAAATGGATATCACCCCTATAACTGATGACAGCCCATTTCCGTATAATGTTTTTGAAGAAAAGAAAGAGGTCCTGAAAATACTGAAAATTACCGGTTATCTTTCTCTTTTAATATTTTTTCCGGTTTTTCTTCTCATGATCCGGAAGTATAAATCTTACAGGTTCACTCTTCTGAATCATACTCTGTTTTTTTCATTTACAGGAATAGGCTTTATGCTGGTTGAAATAGTTCTAATGCAGTTTTTTCAGAGATTTATAGGTGCCCCTGTCTACTCTGTAATAATAACACTGGGGGGGCTCCTCTTTTTCAGCGGACTGGGGAGTATTGTTTCTTCAGGGTGGAGCAGACTGGGAGTTCATATCGCTGTATTCCTGATTCCGGCAGTACTATATCTTTATCATACATGGCTTGATACAGTATTTGCTTTTTTTGCACCATTTTCTTTTGAAGCAAGGCTCTATCTTGCAGTAATTATGATGATCCCCATTTCATTCTTAATGGGTGTGCCATTCCCCAGGGCCATGGAAAAGATTAAAAAAGATATTTCCCGGGAGTATGCTACATTGATGTATGCAATCAGCGGCGGTGCAGGGGCAGTTGCAGCTGTTTCCGCTATTTATTTTAATATTACCTACGGTTTTTTATTTACTTTTTTACTGGGCATGGCAGCTTATGCAGCAGGTGCACTGCTCCTGCTGTTTATACTTAAAGGCGAAGAGTAGAAGTACGTAAAAACAAGCTTGATAGAAGGAGATTAGAGAAATTGGGAAAAGTATATTTATCAGATATTGAAATAGCGCAAAAAGCTGAGTTGAAGCATATTAAGGAGATTGCAGCTATCCTTAATTTAACCGAAGATGATATAGAGTATTACGGCAAGTATAAAGCCAAAATAAATCTTGATGTATTAAAAGAGAAGAAGCCTGATGCAAAGTTAATTTTAACCACTGCAATTACTCCGACACCGGCAGGTGAGGGGAAGTCCACAACTACTGTCGGCCTGGGGCAGGCATTAAATCGTATAGGGAAAAAGTGTACAATAGCTCTTCGCGAACCATCTCTCGGCCCATGCTTCGGTATAAAGGGTGGAGCTGCAGGTGGTGGATATTCCCAGGTTGTTCCAATGGAGGATATTAACCTTCATTTTACAGGGGATATTCATGCAATCGGGGCGGCCCATAATCTCCTTTCTGCTGCAATTGACAATCACATTAAGCATGGGAATGAACTGAATATAGATATCACAAAAGTCTACTGGAAGCGCGCTATGGATATGAATGACCGCGCATTAAGAGATATAATCGTGGGTCTTGGCGGAACTATAAACGGCATGCCCAGGGAGGATGGTTTTACAATAACTGTAGCCTCTGAGGTTATGGCCATACTCTGTCTGGCAGACAGCATTGCAGATTTGAAAAAGAGACTGGGGAGCATTATTGTTGCTGATACCAGGGAGGGGAAGCCTGTTTCCGCTGCAGACATCAAGGTCCACGGGGCAATGGCAGCACTGCTTAAAGATGCGCTCAAGCCCAATCTTGTACAGACAATTGAAAATACACCGGCAATAATTCATGGCGGCCCTTTTGCCAATATTGCTCACGGCTGCAATTCGCTGATTGCAACCAAAATGGCAATGGCCCTATCGGACTATGTTGTTACTGAGGCGGGTTTCGGCGCCGACCTTGGTGCAGAGAAATTTATCGATATCAAGTGCAGGTATGGCGGATTAAAACCTGACTGCGTGGTTCTTGTTGCAACAGCACGAGCCCTTAAAATGCACGGCGGTGTGGCAAAAAATGATCTTAAAAAAGAGAATACCGCCGCCCTTGAAAAGGGGCTGGAGAATCTTGAAAAGCATCTGGAGAATATACATAAATTCGGATTACCTCTTGTTGTGGCTATAAACAGATTTCCTGATGATACAGATGCGGAACTGAAAGTTATCATCGATTTCTGTGCAGGGAAAAATGTTGAGTTCTCTCTCTCTGAAGTATGGGCAAAAGGTGGAGAGGGTGGAGAGGATCTGGCCCGTAAAGTTGCTGCTATTGTTGAAAATGGAAACAAAAAAGATTTCAATTATATATATCCCCTTGATATCCCAATTCGTGAGAAGATTGAGATTCTTGCCACAGAAATTTATGGTGCGGATGGAGTTACTTTCAGCAGCCCTGCGCTTAAAAAGATTGATGACTATACTGCTAAAGGATATGCTGATCTTCCGGTTTGTACAGCTAAAACCCAGGCATCCCTTTCCGATGATCCCCTTCTGGTGGGTAGGCCGCGTAACTACAAAATCGCAGTAAGAGATGTAACCCTTGCTGCCGGTGCGGGATTTCTTATTGTCCATACAGGTGAAATAATGACAATGCCGGGCCTGCCGAAACGTCCAGCTGCGGAGGATATTGATGTTGATGATGAAGGGCGTATCATAGGGCTTTTCTGATTAGTGAATATGTCATATTTTGTCTATATCCTGGAGTGCCGTGATGGCAGGTATTATACCGGTTATACAGTTGATATAGATAAAAGAATAAAAGAGCACTTTTCAGGCAAAGGGGGGGCAAAGTTTACCCGCGGGTTCCCCCCCCTTAAACTCATTGCCGCATGGCAGATCAATGGAACAAAAGGTGATGCCATGAGGGTAGAAGCATTTATCAAGTCTAATACCAGAGAAGAGAAGTATAGAATCATTTCAAAGCCTTCCAGTCTAAACGGGATGATTGCAGAAAAGTATCCGGACAGGGAAATCGGTATAGAAGTAATTCCACATCTCGGCCCCCTGTCCCCCGGAGGGGGCATGGAGAAAAGTTAAGGGATTCACAGTTTCGCAACTGCCCCCCAAACCCCCCGGAGGGGGGCTTAAAGGCTCTGTTATTAAACTTTTAATCTTTTAAAAGAGTTTAAAAGTCCCACTCCGGGCGGTGTACTGAGCTTGTTGAAGTAGGATTTAGGGGGCTTTGGAGAAGTGGGTAGGAGTAAGCCGGGGGACAGTGGGCAAACCGAAGAAGTACTACCGGGGAGAACTTAAATAGTAAAAAATTATGGAGAGATGAATGGCGAAAATAATAGACGGAAAAGCAATAGCCTCTGAAATTAAAGAGGAGTTGAAAGTAAAAGTAGCAGATCTTAAAAAAAGGTATGATGCAGTGCCCGGCCTTGCAGTTGTACTTGTTGGTGATGATCCTGCTTCAGCAGTTTATGTGAGGATGAAGGGGAAGGGGTGTGAAGAGGTTGGATTAAAATCTTTTCAGTACATACTCCCTGAGACTACCACAGAGAAGGAACTCCTTTCCCTTGTAGATGAGCTCAATAATCAGGATGAAGTGGACGGTATCCTTGTTCAGCTTCCTCTCCCTGAGCATATTGATGAAAAGTCTGTTATATATGCGATTAACCCGGATAAGGATGTTGACGGCTTCCATCCTGTAAATACCGGTAAAATGGTAATAGGGGATGACTGCCTTTTCCCATGTACCCCCCTTGGCTGTCAGGAGATGATATACAGAAATGTTAAGGATCTTAAAGGGAAACACCTGGTTGTAGTTGGTAGAAGTAATATTGTAGGCAAGCCTGTAGCAAATATGATGCTCCAGAAAAATGACAGGGCAAACTGCGTGGTAACTATCTGTCATACAGGAGCAAAAGAACTCGCTCCATTCACCAGGGAGGCGGATATACTTGTTGTAGCAGCAGGGAGCCCCGGGGCTATAACTGCAGACATGGTAAAGGAAGGTGCGGTTGTAATTGATGTGGGCGTAAACAGAATTACTGATCCGGCAAATCCGGAAAAGACAAAGCTTGTGGGGGATGTCCTTTTTGATGAGGTTTCTGCCAAAGCATCTGCAATTACACCTGTCCCGGGCGGTGTAGGGCCCATGACTATCGCCATGCTTCTGCAGAATACAGTTAAGGCTTTTGAAATGAAGATGAAGAGATAGATATATGCTCATCCTGTATTTGTGGGAACAATCATAATCTTTTGTTTATCGCATCTATCCAGTTCAGCCCCCTGTCCCCCAAAGGGGGCACGTAAAAAGAAACTTCAGTTAGTAGATGAATTAGAGTATTGAAACATTTTTTAAGTTGTTGAGCTTGCATAAGAACTGCGGAACAATATGGCCAGATAAGAGAAAAATGTGGTTTAATTCAAGCATGACGAATTATAGATGCAGATGTATTAAAAAATGTAATAATTGCAAAAATAATAAAAAAAATTAAATTATCAAAGTGATAATAAATAACTCGTGCCCCCTCTGGGGGACAGGGGGAAAAGCGAAGAATTAACCTGGAGGAAAGAATGAATTTTTGTTCTATCCCGATATTCCGGAATAATAAGAAAGGCTGCCCTAAGGCAGCCTTTTCTATTATATTTCTAATTTAATCAATGATGTTCATCATGTTCTTCCACATGAGGGAAGAGGGGGAACCATTTTACAAAGGCCATATAAACAAGGACCATTATTGACAGGGCCCCGAGTGTAATAAACCATTCCTGGATTGTAGGCCAGTATGAAGTAAAGCCTTTCCATGGAAAGTTTGGAGCAGAAAAACCGTGTAGAAGTACACTGAGCTTACTCATAACAATAGCTCCAATAGCACTTGACGCTCCGATAACCATGAATTTTTCCTGGTTTCTCAGTTTCGCAGGGTTCAGCAATACTATTGCAACAACACATAGAATAAGCTCAATTGCAAGCATCCATACGCCGTAGTATCCGCCCCACATGTCAAAGTATTCTCTTCCTGACATTGGCGCGTAATGTGTGATCGCCTTGTAGATGTCAAATAGTCTGAATGAAAGATACCCGATAAACACCATACCTGAAACACGGGTAAGTGTCTGATAGGTTTCCATTGGAACATATTCTTTTTTCATCAATTTACCTGCAACATATGGGACCATTACCATAAATGATGTTCCACCTGCTATTGCGGCAACTACTGCAAGGTAGAAGAAGTAGGGAGAGTACCATACAGCTTTCCCATATAGAGCTCCCCACATGCCGCCGCCCAGAGATGCCTGGTGGAAGAAGGATAGGAATGTACCCGCCGCAGCCATAGTCCACATAAGAAGGTGCATATAGTGGGCAATAGCTTTTATAATTTTGTTCTGAATCAGTACCTTGTGTTCAAGAATTGTAGGTATCAGCTCCACAACAAGAATACAGAAGTATAGTGATAAACAGAAGAATACTTCTGTAAGCATGGAAACCGGATAAACCCCTGTACCCCAGTTTGGATAGGCAAAACCGAACCATGCCCTTATGGGCTGTCCAAGGTCGAACAGCAGGAATACAAATGTAAAGAGGTAGCACAGGAAACCGAGAAGAACTGTTGAGTTAATAATCGGCTTCAGTTTGTCCACTCTGAAAATATAAAGCAGGTAACCTGTTGTAAAGGCCCCGCCTCCAAGGGCAACAAGAACCAGGTCGCCGATAATCCAGGCGCCCCAGGCAAAGTTGTTGTCCATGTCTGTGTAACCAAGACCCCAGCCAAGAATCTGGACAGCGAATATTCCAAAGAGAGCTGTAAGCCCTAAAAGGATATAGAGGGTTATCCTCATATTCTTTGAGGCGTCAGTAAAAATGCTTTTTATAAACTGTATGATATTTTGTATCATTATAAAATCTCCTCACTCTCCAATTTCAGGAGTTCTTCTTGAACCGCATCATATCGCGGAGCCAGCTCTGGCTTGTCAGATAGTATACTTTAGGATTCGGGAACTGCTTAACCTTAAGAAAGGCCTTCTGCTTGTCTTCCGGCAGGTCATCAATGCTGTTAGTAAGTCTTACAGCTCTGTCGCTCGCCACAAGTTCAGCCAGTTCTGATCCTGCTTCATCAAGATCTCCGAAAACTATTGCTCCCACAGGGCATGCTGTCTGACATGCTGTTTTGTATACAGGGGCATTAATGTCCAGATTCCCCTCTGCAACAGCTTTATCTCTAGCCTGTTTCCATTTGTGGCTGCAGAATGTGCATTTTACTATTGTACCGCGTGATGATATGGATACATCAGAGTTTAATGAATTTTTGAAACTCCCTTCATATCTCGGTTTCCACCAGTTGAATACCCTTGCTTCGTAGGGGCATGCAGCCTGACAGTATCTGCATCCGATACATCTTGACCATATCTGGCTTACAACACCGTCATCACCCACGTCAGTTGCAACAACCGGACAAACTGATACACATGGCGGATCAGGATTTGCAGGGTCATTCCCTTCGCACATCTGGCACATTTTAGGGATGAAAGCTGTTCTAACATCAGGGAATTTAGCGTCTCTGTCGTTTGTCACTTTCATAAGTTCAAGAAAGGCAACTCTTTTGGGAACATCAGAGTCATCTTCGAAAATCGGCATATTGTTTTCCTGGCTGCAGGCAACCGCGCACTGGCCGCAGCCAATACATTTGTCAAGGTCTATTGCCATACCCCAGCGTCTTTTCATAGCTACGTCTTTGACTGTCATATTTCACCTCTTAACTAATTTTAACACGAGTTGACCACCAGTCAGCTGTTCCGGTCAGTTGGTCAACTTCACTGGACATGATTGTCTTTGGATTAACACCTTTTTTGTTGCCGTATCTGGTGTATGATTCATGTCCAAAGCCAAGCGGTATGGCTATAGTATCGGGCGCAACAGTATCTGTTAAACGAACATATACTTTCCCGAGTTTTCCTCTGGCTGACTGCAATACAATCGGTGTGTTATTAGAAAGGCCGAATCTTTTCCCTGTCTCTCTATTGATCTGAACAAGAAGTTTTCCTTTGAAGAAGAAACCGGGATCAATAGTTTTAAGAACATAGGGGAATGCCAGGCCGTCTCCATCACCAACCATAGGTATTTCCAGCGGCACAAGTGTAAGAGGGAATTCATTATTCTGCGCTATTTTCTTTTCGAGAGTTTCAATACTCCCTTTTACTTTTTCAATATTGAATGAAAATCTGCCGTCTGTTGCTGTTACTTTCCCTGCCAGAGAATCTGCGTTTATCCCTTTGGCAAAGGGGAAGAGATTTTTTGTTTTGTCAACCATACCGGAAAGGGAGATTATAATGTCTCTTGCATCCATAGATTCTTTATAAGGATTTACTACAGGTTTGCTCTCAGCAGCACCTGTTTCGAAATATGTCATGGATGGCAGAATATAGTCAGCATAGTTTGCGCTGTCATTCATTATAGGGTTAAGTGACACAACAAAGGCTTTGTCCATCTTTTTCTTCAATTCATCACCAAGAACGCTTTTAAATACCGGGTTGGAATTGTTGAGAAAAAGCATGTTGATCTCACCATCTTTTATAAAAGCATCAAGACCGTTAAATTCCGCCTTATATGTAATTGCGCTGTTTCTCTTAATTGATGCTGCTCTGGTTTTTACAAGTGAATTGAGGCAGTATACCGCAAGTATTTCCGCTGATGATGTGCTTATTCCAATCCCCCCTTTACCGGCTACTGCTATTGGGTTTTTTGCTTTCAGGAATTCTTCAGCAGTTTCTTTTATCTGATCCTCAGAGAGGCCTGTAAGGGTTGCAGTTCTTGCAAGTGGGTAGCTGTTGATTATCATCTGTGCCCATCTGCCGAATTCCGCCCCGCTTGAGTTGAGCCTTTTTGCGGTAATGAAATAATTGGCGATTCCAAAAGCCAGTACAGCTTCAGTCCCCGCTTTTATAGGGAGCCATTTGTCAGCTGATGATGCGGTCCTTGTACTTACAGTGTCGGCATGAACAAGCTTAACACCTTTTTTCTTCCAGTTGATATACGACTGGCGCATTGCGGGGATATCTCCCCACCCTTCGATGAGCCTTGATCCAAAGCTTAAAATATAGTCAGTATTATTGAAGTCATAATCAACATATCCGTCAAGTACCGGAGTTGTAACTGATTTAATGCCCGATTCGTAATAGACGTTTTTGCTTCCTGAAGCAGAAATAAATTTATCGAGCATTATTGCTGATATGGATTCATCCTTATTAATTACAGCAATACTATTGCTTTTCCCTTCGCTGGAAAGGGTGTTGATGCGAGATGCTATCTCCTTTAAAGCCTGGTCCCATGTTACAGGTTCAAATTTACCCGATCCTTTAGAGCCTACTCTTTTAAGAGGGCTTGTGATTCTCTCGGGGTGGTAAAGGAGCTGCAGAGAGACCTGACAGGAGGGGCAGAGTCCTTTATCTGATTTGAGCTGTAGAGCCCTTTCGCCTATTTTCCGTACTGTAACATCGCATCCGTTGGGGCAGGCGTCATTAACGGCGGAAACAAATTTTTCCAGGCCCTTGGGCGGTACATGCTGATCCTGTGTCCATTCAACAGACATCTGGAATCCCAGGAAAGGAGCTCCGGAAAAAACCCAACCTGTGAGACCGCCCGCGAGGACGCCCCCGCTGATCTTTAAAAAGTCCTTTCTTTCTATTTTCTTCATAAGATTAACTTACTCCTCTCAAAGTTTCATTATTAGTCGTGACATACAGCACATTTATTGCTGATGTTGAGAGCCGTATGGCAGTCCATGCAGGGGCCCATGGGCATTTTCCCTTTAATCATGGCAGTGTTAACAGAACCGGCTTTGTCCCCATGACAGGAGGCGCATCTGGCCTTTTTTCTGCCGTCTTCATATTCCGCTTCCATTACAGCCTTATGACTAAAATAGACAAGATCGGGTTGTTGTGCAAAAGCAGTCCATGGTTTGTCCGTATCCTCATAATTGTCGAACATGGGTTTCCTTCTAGGCACATTCGGATCAGTTGAGGTAAGAGCCGCATCACGAGCGTGGCAGCCTGTACATACACCTACAGTCGGTATTCCCTTAAATCTACCGTTTTCTTCATATCCATGACAGGTATCGCAGTCATCAAGGCCGTATTTTTCCACGTGAACCTTATGGTTAAACGGAATTTCCTTGACAGCTTTTGCCTGCATCAGACTATCGCATCCTTTTACAGAAAGCACATAAGAACCGACAGTAAAGATTATAAAAGGGGTAAAAAAAAGCAGCAATGAACGTCTCACAAAAATTCTCCTTTGTTTTTATTTTTGAAAGAGTTGTAATTCTTTACACCTGAAAAGTTTTTTATTAATGAACCGGTTATGAAACTAATGATGTTTCATCTTTTTATATTTTTTCAATTCAAATAACTAAAATCTTTTTATATAAATGTCAATCAAAAATAAAAAAATTTTATGTTTGTGTGCAGGCTATTTAATAAAATTTTAATATGGTAAAATGTTGAAATGATTTAATTTATCCGGATCTCAAAAAACATGTTTAACCGGAGAATTATTATTGATTTAACAGAATAAAGTACAATCCTGTCTTTATTCCGCTTTCTGAAGGTTACCGGTGAGGAGTAATGAGGATAAATAGAATTAATCCCGTAAATGTTCAGCTTCCGGAGAGGGATATTCTCTTCAGGCTTAAGTATAATATACATAAAACTGTTATTGATCATGATTCTCTGGCCAGGATTAAGGGTATTATGAATAAGGGTTTCCGCGCCTGTGAGCCTCAGGGGGTGTGGGGGAGACTGGGAATTGCTGAAACAGCAGAAGAGAGGGTTGTTTTCGAATCAGGTATTGAAATAAGGAGTGCTTCCATAGCTCAACTTCTCTCCGGATCTCATTCTGCAGTATTTATGTCAGCAACTGTGGGAGCGCAAATTGTTGACATGGCTTCTGAAGCGGTAAAATCGGGTGATGGCGGGTCTGCAATAATTTATGATGCTGTGGGGAGTGAAACTGCTGAGGCTGCAATAGAGTGGCTTAACGAATATATAGGAAGCATTATTAAGAAAAAAGGGGAGAGTATAACTTCTATGAGGTTCTCCCCCGGTTACGGAGATTTTAAACTTGAGTATCAGAGTCTTTTTTATGATCTGCTCCAGCTTGATGAAATGAGTATCAAACTTACAGAAAGATTTATCCTTGTCCCTGAAAAAACAGTAACTGCTCTGGCAGGGATTTCCGGGTGAGATTTTATTGATTAATCCCCGGAAATTGAGGGAAATGGCATTGAAATTTTTTTGACCTGATATTGATTGGAGTCACCCCCTGTCCCCCAGAGGGGGCACGTATTAATAATTTATGTGTAAGTAGGGCTTCCTGAAAAAGTCAAAAGCCTATAAAATACTGGACAAAACAGTATTTT
>CAZBFP010000044.1:0-18001 GCA_964491265.1 uncultured Leptospirales bacterium
ACTATTAGCTGCATGATTTTTTTATAAAAAGAGTTGATTTTCATCATAGACGACAAAGCTCAGTGACCGCCCCCCTTAAGGAAGGGGGGGGTTCTATTCAGCAATGGTTGGCGGTCATAAAATCGGCTGTGTCATTTATTTTTAGCAATTAATTCCAGCATATAAATTAACCCCCTTGTTAAGGGGGTCGCATGCGCAGCATGCGGGGGGATTAAACTTTTTATCCTCTACTTCAGGCTTTCAAGACTTTTTTCAAGTGAAGGTATATCTGTTCTGATAGTACGCCAGAGAATTGTCACATCCACTACGTCGTATCCATGTATAAGTCTGTCCCGCATCCCGGCCATAACCCTCCAGGGGATAAGCGGATATTTCTCCTTATAATTATCGGGGATTCTTTTGGAAGCTTCCCCCATTACTTCAAAACATCTAATCACCGCATACTGAGTTTTAATATCGTTCCGGAAAGACTCAAAATTGATATTATCAGTAAATTCTTTAATATATTTTACAGAATTTATAATGTCATCTATATAATCCCTGTAATCCCTCTCAGACATACTCCACCTCCCGGAGTATCCGCTTCCCTATATTAGGCTTAAGGTCCGATTTTATTACAAGATCAACTTTCCGGTTTAGTTTTTCAGAAAGCTTAATCTCAATATCTATAAGGGAAAAAAGTGTAAGATCGGAGTCGGGTGAAACATCCACCAGTATGTCAATATCGCTGGTTTCTTCAGCATCACCGCGGATATATGATCCGAATATTCCAATATCCTTTATGCCAAGAGAGGCGAGTTCTTTTTTCTCTGCTTTTAATATGGATTTTATTTCTTCAAGCTTAAGCATAAGTTACCTGTTTTTTTATCTATATTAATAACTTATAGTATATTAATACATTAACTAAAGCAAGGAATTTATTTCCCGCAGACTCTCTTTCATCCATTAGGGCGCCCCCTCTGCTATTTTAAACTGATAAGGATGCGGCCCTGGGCGATTCCCGAGCGGACGGGTGATGAGCGGAGCCGAATCATGAATCGCATCGGGCCGGGCCCTACGCTTAAACTCCTCGCGGGCTGGCCGCCCGCTGCGGGGTAACGCTGCGGTCTGACGAGCATGGAGGGTCTAATGCCGCCGGTGCCATGGATGGCAAGGAGGCGGCCCTGGCGCGGTGTCTCATGTATTTTTTCTTTTAATTTAATTTGCTGTGGCCTGTACCATATCCCCCCGGTTCGCTGCGCTCACCGCCCCCCTTAAAAAAGGGGGGTTTTCTATTCAGCACTGGTTGGCGGTCATTAAATCGGCTGTATCATTTATTTTTAGCAATTAATTTCAGCATATAAATTAACCCCCTTGTTAAGGGGGTCGCATGCGCAGCATGCGGGGGGATTAAAGGATTACCATGATTCAGCAGGAGTACATTAACAGTAAATCCTGTAATCATGCAAATCAGGGTTCAAAGATTAAGGGTATATTATTCTCCATGGAATTCCTGCTTGACTGGTGTCACAAAAAATTTATTTATAAATTGATAAAATCGCACTCCAGACTTATGCTGTAATTAAGAGGATAAAAAATCTATGAACAGTAATATATTCCCCTATTCATTAATAAAATACTACGACTACTTTCTCGAAAAAAAAGCTGACATTGAAATACTCGATGATTTCTTTTTCAACATCATTACCCTTATTGATCCTGATGAAAATCTTAATACCACTAAAAATATCCAGCACATGGTTGACGGGATGGAGCTGAATTCCATAGAAGAAGCGAATGCATTTTTTTCAGAATATTTTAAGTACACCAATTCAATAATAAGCTATTTCAGCAAACTGGAAAAAGAAAGAAGCGAAGATAAAAGAATTAAGAGCATTATCAATATTTATGAAGTATTCCTTAATATTTACGATACCGATTTTGATAAAATGCGTTCAATAATTCACGCAAATACAATTGAAGTTACAGATGTAATATTTGATAAATACCGGATTATTACTGATACTACTGATGAAGAAATTATTCAGGATTTAAGAGGCAAAGTAGGGGAGAATAATACTAACCGGATATTGAACCTTTCCGGTTTTCTCCAGGAATATAAAGACTCACCGGAAAAGTTTGACAAATTAAAAACCGGAGCTCTATTTCTGAATGTTGTAGATCTGGTTTTCAGCATGAACATCCTGAGGGAAAAGGAATTATCAGAAGCCGGGAAAATTAAAAAAGCGGATCAAGAACCTGGAAGAAATGACCCCTGCCACTGCGGAAGCAGCCTCAAATATAAGAAATGCTGCTTAAACAAAAAATAAATCTTGAGAAAAATGGAACACTCATCCGCGTTTTACTGATTTTTTAATACTATTACTTCGGGCGCCCCCTCTGCTCTTTTCTCCCTGTTGATAAAACTTTTTCTTTTTCAAAAACTGCGTTTCTTCATAGGCGCATTGCCATGCGCCCCTGCATTTCTTACATGCCGCATCGGGCCGGGCCCTACGCTTAAACTCCTCGCGGGCGTAAATGCAATTTCTGCAAAGCAGGGCAATATATCTTTGTAATCAAATGAAAATAGTCATGGAATCTCCGCCGCCCGCTGCGGGGTAACGCTGCGGTCTGACGAGCATGGAGGGTCTAATGCCGCCGGTGCCATGGATGGCAAGGAGGCGGCCCTGGCGCGGTGCTGCATATATTTTTTTCCTTTTAATTAAATTTGCTGCAGCCTGGATTTTTTTACTCTGGTGTGGTCTGAATCTTTTTCCCTTTATGGGATTTTTAGAAACCTTAACCTGTACGTGACCTCACCCCGCCTCCGGCGCGCCCTCTCCACGTGGAGAGGGCTTCGTGTCATAAAATTCAGGCTTAACAAAGATTCCGCGCATTCCTTTGGAATGGCAGCGGAAGGGCTGCGCTTGTTTGGTGTCCGCCTTTGGCGGATTTTTGACTTACTCTTTGCAGTTATATAATTCACTGCTTACATATACGTTGCAGGCATGGGGCTCCAGCCCCCTTTGTGTGGATGCAGGAATTTTTTTGTATCATATATCTTTCCGGAAAATTTTACAGTCTGTACAGTGAACCTTCTCTTCAGGCGGCACTTATATCAGTCCCTTCACGGCGGGCTATTTCAATTATTGCGCTTCCGTCATCCGAGTACCATTGTATTGAGCCGCAATGTACAGGTTCAATCCTGCTGTCAACTATTGAGGCAGCTTCCCATAATTTCAGAATATCATCACGTGTAAAATTACTGTCAAAAACCGGTGACACAACAATCAGGTCTATATCACTACTGGAGTGGCAATTACCTTTATTGCATGAGCCGAACAAAACTACCTTTTCAACCGGAAATCCGGATAATTTCAGCTCAGATATATATTTTCTGATTATTTCTTCAATTGAGTTTTCAGCCATCCTGATAGTTCTCCTGCAATCTGCAATAAACTATACTGCTTCATAATGCAGGGAATTAAGATTAATTTTATCCGTCCTTTTAGATAAATTTAGTATCTCAATCCCCACTACCTGATCCTGATCATTAAAGTCCAGAATAATCCCCGGAGAAACCTCCTCAGATTCAATGATCTTTGATTCATCAAGCCTGAAATATAAAGCATCTGTCTTTGCATCAACTTTTATTTTCATAGTTTCCCCTTCATCCTTCTATCAAAATATACTGTTATAACAGCAGCAGGATCAACTGTTTTATTGTATATCACCCTCAAAACCCTGTTATCATATTCTTCTATACGCCGTAATCTGTGTTCAAGTTCAGGATCATCATTGTCATCAAGTATTAATTCAGGTTCAGCCAATGCTCTTTCCAGAAATTCAACAGGGATTTCTCTTTCTTTGAGAACTATTTCAGCATGAGTTGTTAATCTGTAATCCATATTTTTAAATATATCGGGATAAATTCTATAGTCAAGTTAAAATATTAACAGATTCTATCCCTTATTATCCGGAAATATTTCTGCAATTTATCAATAAAAAATCCATAACCTTCTGGCGCGGTGCTGCATATATTTTTTTCTTTTAATTTTAATTTGCTGCGGCCTGGATTTTGTTACTCTGGTGTTGTCTGAATCTTTTTTCCCCTATGGGATTTTTAGAAACCTTAACCTTTACGTGACCTCACCCCGCCTCCGGCGCGCCCTCTCCACGTGGAGAGGGCTTCGTGTCATAAAATTCAGGCTTAACAAAGATTCCGCGCATTCCTTTGGAATGGCAGCGGAAGGGCTGCGCTTGTTTGGTGTCCGCCTTTGGCGGATTTTTGACGTACTTTCTGTATTGAAATAATTCTAAGCTTACATGAATGTTGCTGACCTAAACCGGTTCCCGAGCGAACTTGTGATGAGCGGAGCCGAATCAGTCGAAGGGTGGTCCCTGAGCGACGTCGAAGGGTGGCCCCTGAGCGACACCGAAGGGCAGCCCCAACGTATCTGTCATAAAAACTACACCTATAACAGGTAACAATAATATCACTGCATAATCAGATAAAAAACTGGTTGATTTTGATAGCTGTCTTATATATTATCAGAATAAACAAATATAAACGGTAATAAATGAAAGCTTTAAAATATATGAATGAAGAAGAAGTCCTTGAGAAAGGGATGAAAATATTAATGAAAGAACCGGGGCCTGTAGAAACAGCCAGGTTTCTGAATATCCCCAGAGAAAAAAGGGTCAAATCTGTTAAAAGGCACAGAGAGTGGCAAAAAAGCCTTAACAAGGATGATTTTTTAAAAGCAATTTTTGATTAAAATATTCTATAGGAAGTAATCGATGCCCGAATTGTCCAGATTTTACGGAGTCGTTATCAGAATGTATGTTGACGACCATTATCCTCCACACTTCCATGCCTATTATAATGAAAATGAGATTCTTGTGGATATTAATAATTTCAGTATAATAGCTGGAAATTTTCCGCCCAAAGCTGTGGGACTTGTTATGGAATGGGCAACTCTGCATAAAGATGAATTATTACAGAACTGGGAACTTGCAAGCAGCAGAAAACATACATTTAAAATTGAACCACTGGTATAGGAGGCTTTTATGTTTTTCAACATAGTTAAAGCTGATTACATCGAAGACTATAAATTGAGTCTGATATTTAAGGATGGGAAAACCGGGACTGTCGATCTGTCCGATTATATCAGTGTTGGCGAGATATATAAGGATATAAGAACACCCGGTGAGTTCAGCAGGTTCAAGGTGGAATTCGGCACAATTGTATGGAAGGATGGAGATATTGATATTGCGCCTGAAACACTTTATGAAAAAGCTACCAGAGAAAAAATAGTTCTTACCTGTGAAAAAACTCTGCGCGGTGCCTGATCCACATTCTACTAATGGGATTTTTAGTGACCTTAACCTGTACGTGATAAGGGGCGTTGCCGGACGCCCCTTATCGATCCCCCCGGCTCAGCAGAACGCTTATCGGACCTCCTGTCCGCGTTCTGCATTAGGTCATCCATGACCGTCATCAAACGGCAGAGGGCCTTACGCGCAGATCGTTCCGCGCATTCCTTCGGAATGGCAGCGGAAGGGCTGCGCTTGTTATGTGTCCGCCTTTGGCGGATTTTTTACGTACTTTCTGTATTGAAATAATTTAAAGCTTACAGGAATGTTGCAGGCATGGGGCTCCAGCCCCCTTTTGTGTGTGCAGGGAATTTTTATATATCATATATTTTCCCGGAAAATTTTCCGCATACAAACCAACCCCGCTCCCACACCGGTACGTACGGACAGACCCCCGTGTCTGTCCTTAACCCGCGCCCATCCTAACCCCCACGCCTGGCCTTGACCACCACGCCCATCCTGAAACCCGCATCCTCCCGACACTAACAAACGTGTAGGTCATTATTTGTCACAGGTGGTGTGGTATAATAAACCTTTTTGAAAAAATCTTTATTTGTTGATTCAATAATCGATGCGCTTTTTTAGCACATTGGGGTTGACATAATATTTTTTATATTTAATAATGTGTAATCTAATTCAATATTTCTTTTCAGGAAAATTATGTCAAAAATAGAAACACAAACTAAACCGGTAAAAAAGACCAATGGAAATGCCGCCAATATAGGTTTTGAAGAGAAGCTATGGCTTGCAGCAGATAAGATGCGGAACAACATGGACCCTGCGGAGTACAAGCATACTGTACTTGGGCTCATATTCCTCAAATATATATCCGACTCCTTTGAAGAGAGATACATCGAGCTTAAAAAACAGGAGTTTGCCGATCCGGAAGACAGGGATGAATACCTGGCAGAGAATGTATTCTGGGTTCCCAAAACAGCTCGTTGGGAGTATATAAAAGAGAACGCAAAAAAGCCCAACATCGGCCAGATCATTGATGACGCAATGGTTGTAATAGAAAAGGAAAACGCCAGACTTAAAGGTGTACTCCCTAAAACATTCGCCCGTCCCGACCTTGATAAATCAAGACTTGGCGAAATAGTAGACCTCTTCTCTTCAATAATGGTTGGAGATAAAGAGAGCAGATCAACCGATATTCTTGGGCGTATTTACGAATACTTTCTTGCGCGCTTTGCAGGTGCTGAGGGTAAGGGTGGAGGTGAGTTCTATACACCCAAGTCGATTGTCAAGGTGCTTGTAGAGATGATCGAACCTTACAAGGGGCGCGTATATGACCCCTGCTGCGGATCGGGCGGAATGTTTGTCCAGAGCGAAACCTTTGTTGAAGAGCACCAGGGACGCAAAGGGGATATATCTATTTATGGACAGGAATCTAACCCCACAACATGGCGTTTGTGCAACATGAACCTTGCCATTCGTGGTATTGACGGGAACATCGGGCCAAACCATGCTGATACTTTTCACAACAATTTACACAAGACACTTAAAGCCGATTTTATTCTTGCAAACCCTCCATTTAACATAAGCGACTGGGGTGGAGAGAAACTCACAGATGACGCGCGTTGGAAATATGGTACGCCTCCTGCAGGTAATGCAAACTATGCCTGGATTCAGCACTTCATTCATCACCTTGCCCCCAATGGTATTGCCGGGTTTGTTCTTGCTAATGGCAGTTTAAGCACCAGCACTTCCAGTGAAGGGTTAATTCGAAAGAACATTATTGAAGATGATCTTATTGACTGCATTATTGCAATGCCTGGGCAGTTGTTTTATTCTACAGGTATTCCAGTGTCGCTATGGTTTGTAAACCGGAACAAAGAAAATCCTAAGTTTAGAAACAGAAAGGGGGAGACTCTGTTTATTGATGCTCGGAAGATGGGGGCTCTGGTTGATAGGGTTCATAGGGAGCTTTCCGATGAAGATGTAAAGAAGATAGCGGATGCTTACCATGCGTGGAAAGCGGGCCCTTCGATACAATCGCCGCCAGCTAAAAGTAAGGATAAAACTGATTTGATAAGAGGCGGCGATTACTCAGGGACCGAAACAGAAAGTTATATTGATATTGCAGGGTTCTGTAAATCTGTGATGATTGATGAGATTCGGGAGCATGAATATATATTAACTCCGGGCCGGTATGTTGGGATTGAAGAGAAGGCCGATGACGGGGAGCCCTTTGAGCTTAAGATGCAGCGGCTGACCGAGGAGCTTGCGGAGCAGTTTGTTAAGAGTGAGCATTTGGAGAAGAGGATTAAAGAGAATTTGAAGGGGATTGGGTTTGAGATATAATTGAATGATTCATGTATATAATACACAATTTAGTACTAGTCCATATTGTCTTTACGATAAAGTACAGAGATCAGATACTTTACAGTATTGATATATGGATTTAAAAATAATGGAGAGACTAAGGAATTGTTTTTTGATATTATCTAAATGAATTAAAATTCTCTTTTTTATGGTTGCTATTTTTTTTGATATGAAAAATATTATACTTATTAAAAAAATAAAATAATGGGTTTTGTTAAGTAATCACTATATGATAGAAAAAAAATTTACATACATAGATCTTTTTGCAGGTTGCGGGGGACTTTCTCTTGGTTTCAATCAATCTGGTTGGAAGGGCTTATTTGCAATTGAAAAAAATCCATATGCTTTTACTACACTTAAGCATAATTTAGTTAATAATTTAAATCATTTTGAGTGGCCCGATTGGTTGGAGAAAAAAGAACATGACATTGATACAATCTTGATCTCTAAACGCAAAGAATTAAAAGAATTAAGAAGTATGGTTGATTTAGTCGCAGGTGGCCCACCTTGTCAGGGTTTTTCATCAGCTGGTCGAAGAGAAGAGAGTGACCATAGAAATGAGCTAGTTAATTCTTACATTAAATTCATTCGTCTAGTTCAACCTAAAATAATTTTTTTTGAAAACGTTAAAGGGTTTACTCAACGTTTTGGTAAAAATAGGGACAAGGGTATAAAATATTCAGAATACGTACAAAAGGCGTTGGCACGCTCAGGAAAAAACTTTATTGGTTATGAAGCTCATGGACAGTTAATCGATTTTTCTGAATTTGGGATACCACAAAAAAGAACACGTTTCATTTTAGTCGGTATTCGAAAAGATATAGTTGAAGAAATGAACTACAAGCCTTTAGTATTTTTTGATGTATTGAAAAAAAACCGTATGTCATTTTTAGTAAGAAAGGGTATTGGATTAACTCAAGGATTGAAGGATGCCATTTCAGATTTGTTAGAACAAAATGGAAGAATAGACTGTCCAGATTCTAAAGGATTTCATTCTTCTGCTTATAGTGAAATTCAAAGTCCATATCAGAAATTAATGCGAATAAATACTTTATCTAATGTTATTCCGGATAGTCATCGTTTTGCCAATCATGGAGTTGAGACAGTAAAACTTTTTCAAAGACTTTTATTAGAAGCTCCTAAAGGAAGAAAAATTGTAGGTAATGATCGTGAAAAATTTAACATTAAGAAAAGAGGTATTGTCGTATTAGATCCCGAAAAACCGGCACCTACATTAACATCACATCCCGATGATTATATTCATTATTGTGAGCCAAGAATACTAAGTGTAAGGGAATATGCAAGAATTCAAACATTTCCGGATTGGTTTGAATTTAAAGAAAAATATACAACCGGTGGAAAACTTCGAATTATTGAAGTCCCCAGATATACACAAGTAGGTAACGCAATACCACCTTTGTTCGGAGAGCAAGTAGGTGAAGCGTTAAAGATAATGCTAAATGGGTAATATAGAAACTTTTAAAATTAGTGCTGCTTTAAAAGATATAATTGGTAAAGAATTGATTACCGATGAATTCGTTGCTGTTTTTGAATTAGTAAAGAATTCTTTTGATGCGAATGCTTCAAAAGTTGAAATAATTTTTGAAAACAATCACCAACTTATCAATTCACGTATTATTATCAAAGATAATGGTATAGGTATGAACTATATCGATCTTAAAAACAAATGGTTGTTTGTTGCTTATTCAGCTAAAAGGTTGGGTAAAGAAAATGAAGACTATCGGGATAAAATTAAATCAAAACGAGTCTTCGCTGGCGCCAAAGGAGTGGGGCGTTTTTCATGCGATAGGTTAGGTCGTTATTTAAACTTGATAACAATAAAAGACGAAATAAATCCGAAAATTGAAAACCTTGTAGTAAATTGGGAAGACTTTGAAAATGTCGATAATAAAGAATTTGTAAAAATTAATGTTACTCATAATGTTCTCAAAGAAAATACATATAAACTCAAAAAAGGAACAGTACTAGAAATATCCGGGCTGCGTGATAATTGGGACAGGGATCGCATTCTTAAACTCAAGAAATCTTTAGCAAAATTAATTAATCCTAATCAGGAAAATGATAGTAATAATTTTTCTATTGAAATTATAGCATCGGATGAACAATTATTAGATAAAGAACCAAATAAAAAAGGTGAGAAAAAAAATGATTTAGAGTTAGTAAATGGGATTATTAAAAATCCAATATTTGAAACGCTTAACATTAAAACTTCAAATATTTTCGTTAAAATAAGTCAGGATGGTGACTTTATTGAAACAGTACTGCAGGATAGAGGAGATAGAATTTATTATCTAAAAGAAAAAAATCCATATAAGAATTTATATAACATTACTGTTTATTTATTTCAATTAAATAGAAGTTCAAAATATAACTTTCATCGAATAATGGGGATGCACTCTGTTGGATACGGATCTGTATTTATGTATAAAAATGGATTTAGAATATACCCTTATGGTGAAGAAGGTGAAGATTTATTACAAATAGATAGGAGAAAAGCGCAAGGTTTCAATAGATTTTTAGGCACGCGCGATCTAATAGGTCGAATCGAAATCAATGGAGATCAACCTGAGTTAAAAGAAACAACCAGTAGAGATGGTGGGCTTGTCAAGACCAATACATATAAAGACTTGGTTGATTTTTTTTATGACTATGTTTTAAAAAGATTAGAGAACTATGTCGTAAATATTATTCAATGGGGAGATGAAAGAGTTAATAAAGAATCAGGAGAAGTTTCTCCTGAGCTTTGGGCGAAAGATGTTAAAATTCAAATATTAGAATTGATATCTGGTTTTATCAATTCTAAAGATATTATTGATATTAAGTATGACAAAAATTTTCTTAAAATTATTTCTGAAAAACAAGATCAAAGTGTTGATAAGATTATAAAAAACATCTCAAAAGTAGCAACAAAAACCGGAAATCCGGAAATGATAAATGAAGCAAAAAAAATTGAAAAAGCTGTAAGGGAGACTAAAGCAGATTCAGATAGAGCAACAGCTAAGGCAATTAAAGAAGAATCTCTACGAAAAGAAACAGAAAAAAAATTAGACTATATTACCAGTCAGAAAAATTTTCTACAGAATGATATTAGTGACGATACCAAAAACTTGGAAAGCATATTGCACCACATCGGATTAACAACCAACTTAATTAAAACTGATATTGAAAACTTGGTGAAAGCAATAAATAAAGATGCTTCAAAAAGTGAATTACAAACCATTGTAAAAAGATTAAGTCAACAAAATGAAAAAATTACATCATTTTCAAAATATTTTAAGAAAGTAAATTTTAATATTCATTCGAAAAAGCTGGATGTTGATCTTGTATCATTTACCAATGAATACATGGAAAATGTATATAAACTTCGAGATGATTTACGTAGAAATCGGGAATTGCTTAATGTTAAAATTAGTACACCCCAACACCTTGAATATAGAATAAAATTTAATCCTATTGACATGATTATTGTACTCGATAACCTAATCAGCAACTCATTCAAACACGATGCATCAAAAGTTGAGCTTTCCTGGAGTAAATTTGATAAATCGATACAGTTATCTTTCAAGGATGATGGTAAGGGGATTAATGACAATATACTTAATAATATATTTGATTTTGGTTTCACTACATCAAGAAGAGGTTCGGGAATTGGACTTTACCATGTAAAGGAAATTATTGAGACTTTGAATGGTGAAATAAAGGTAAATAATAAAACCAATAAGGGCGTTGAGTTTATTATCTCTTTTAAGAAAGGTTAAACATGAAACTTGAATACAACATACTCTGGCTAGATAATGACCTGAAAGACTACATTGATAATGGTGATGTTGCTAGTATAGAAGATTACCTCAAAGATTTTGGATTTGAACCAAGGATAGTAACGGTTTTTGATGAAGCCGATATTGATAGTTATTTGGACATAAGTTATGATTTAATAATTTCGGATTTTAATTTGAATAATGAATCTGGAGATATAGTTATTTACAGACTGCGAGAGGAAAAAAGATTAGATACGGAAATATTATTTTATTCTGCTAGAACAAATTTTATTAATGATAAAACCGTAAAAGACCGTTTGGCTTTTATGGAACGAATAAATATTCATGTAGGTCGTGACAGACTTTTAGATAAAATTGAGAAGGTTATTGAGCTCACTGTCCGGAAGCTTTTTGAGTTAAATGCAACAAGAGGCTTGATAACTGCAGCAACTAGTGATTTAGATATCGAAATTGAAAAAATTGTAATGTATTTGGTTGAAAAACAACAAATCAATCAAGATAATTTAAAGGAAGTTATCAATTCAAAAGTTGTTTTACCAATGGAAAAAAGATTGAAATCATTTTGGGGGAATTATGATTCTTTTCAAAATTATTTTCATAGGATTGATGCTGTAAAAAAATGGGAAATTTTTAGAGATTTGCTTAAAATCGATATAAAGCAAGAGAAAATAAAATATTTTTTAGATGCCAATAGGTCTTATCAGGATGAAGTAATTGAAATAAGAAATAAATTTGCACACGCAAAGGCCGAAAAAAATGGGGATAAAGTGATAATAAAAGCGCAATTAGGTAAAGATGATTTTGAATTTGATGCTGATGCTTGTATTCAGATCAGAAGAAACTTGATTAAACATAAGAAAAGCATAGAAGATTTAAAAGAAAATCTTAATATAGTTTGAGGGCTTTAAAAAATTTGTGAGTGTACTTATGGATAGTGACTTTTAAATGTTAAAGAATAATAGATATTATGAACTCCTAAATTATAACCTCCGATAAAAGAATGTATCTAGATATAAACTGGAAAACGGATAAATTAAAGAATCTTATTCTTTTTACAAGAGATGGTGAATGGGGTAAAGATCAGCCTTTCTATGATTATATAAAAATGGGTATTATCAGAGGAACAGATTTTAACTCTTTACGGAATGGTTATGCCAAATCAGTACCACAAAGATTTATTAAGAAAACAGTAGCTGAACAAAAAAAATTACAAGCAGATGATATTTTGTTAGAAACAGCAGGAGGTACAAAAGACCAACCTACTGGTCGTTCCTTACTTGTTACAAAATCAATTGTTTCAAAAAGTGAGATCCCATTAACTTGTGCAAGTTTTAGTCGTTTTCTTAGAATGGATAAGCTAAGGATATATCCTTCATATTTATTCTGGTATTTTCAGTATTTATATTTTGAAGGCATAATGGAACAGCATCAAATACAGCATACTGGTGTTGCCAGATTTCAATTTACTAAATTTTCGGAAAATATTGATATCCCTCTCCCCCCTCTCCCTGAACAACGAGCAATAGCAGAAATACTGTCATCTATAGACGAGAAAATAGAACTGAACAACCAGATGAACCGAACCCTCGAAGCAACAGCGCAGGCCATATTCAAGCAGTGGTTTGTAGACTTCGAGTTTCCCCTCGGCTACGCTCAAGGCAAGCCGATAACTCAGGCTTCGGCTACGCTCAGCCAGCGTAGTGAAGCAAAAAAGGAAAGTTCAAATACACAACGCTCATTGAGCGTAGCCGAAATGAGCGGTTACAAATCCTCCGGCGGTAAAATGATCGACAGCGAACTTGGACCGATACCGGAAGGGTGGAGAGTTGGTATTTTGAATGATGTAGTTGAAATTACCAGTGGTAAAAGACCGAAGGAAATATCAGATATAAAAACCAGTCTATACCGTTATCCATTAATCGGTGCAAGTAAAATAATGGGTTATGTGAGTGAATGGTTGTTCGATGAAAAAATTATAGTAATTGGCAGAGTGGGTACGCATGGTGTCATCCAGCGATTTAGTCTGCCTACATGGCCTTCTGATAATACATTAGTGTTTAAATCAGATTATTATAATTATTCATATCAAATTCTTAATAATGTAAACTTTAGTGAACTAAACAGAGGTTCAACTCAACCTCTGATAACTCAAACAGATATGAAGAATATTAGAATTCTAATTCCTGATAATGAGTGTTTAGTGTTTTATGAAACTGTAACAAATTCAATATTTGATAAAATAGAGATTAATAATAAAGAATCCCAAACTCTCTCAACCCTCCGTGACACACTCCTCCCAAAACTGATGTCCGGTGAACTTCGTGTTCCGGAGGAGATTGTGAAGAGGTATGAGGAAGCGGTGAGTAAATGAACTGAACATGCCCTCACCCCCCGGCCCCCGATGCATCATGGAAGTGCAAGTGTCGCCGGGCGCAGGATGCGCAGGAGGCGACCTCTCCCATATTAATTATAAAGGATTAATGATGGGAGAGGAGGAGGTCGTAATACAGAAAGTATAGCAGTACAGAAACCCTCTCCCTCATCCATTCATCAAGATGGGAGAGGGTGGCCGATAGGCTGGGTGAGGGCGTTAATTATACAAACAGGAAAATTGTTTTGGAATACATAAAAAAAGTTTTTGCCAGAGAGCTGCGTAAAGAACAGACACCTGAAGAAGCAATAGTATGGGAACAATTGCGTAACAGAAAATTCATGGATTTAAAGTTCAGGCGCCAGCATGTTATTGAGGGCTTTGTAGTAGATTTTTATTGTCATCAATTACGTCTTGCCATAGAAATAGATGGCGCTGTTCATAATAAGCAAAAGGATTATGATGCATTGAGGCAGATGCTGATTGAATCAAAAGACATAAGGTTTATACGGGTAACTAATGATGAGGTGCATCAAGATATCAATATATTACTGAAAAGAATAAAGGAAAACCTGAGATAAAAACACCCCCCTCTCCCATCAAAATTTATTTTGAATCAATATGGGAGAGGGGGCCGGGGGGTGAGGGCGTTGAACATAATTATAGATAAAATTTTTATAAAACAGAAACCCTCTCCCTCATCCTTTCATCAAAATGGGAGAGGCTGGCCAGTAGGCCGGGTGAGGGCATTAAATTTAATATAGCTGTGGGCATTCCTGAATGATCAAATTTTTTATAAAAGGATATTTATGGAAATAATATTTGCAATACGTAAACCTGTATTCCCGGTAATTTGTGATTTTAATAATACACTTGTTTCATTCAAAAATTCTCGGGATATGACGAAAAATATGCTAAAATATAATTTAGCTCCTGATGAAAGTTACGACTTAATAGATTCTTCAGGTGAAAGTTGTATAATTAATTGTTATGAAGATAAAATTATAATTGCACCTTTCTTTTTCGAAAGATTGACAAAGAGAAAAGTGATTGATATGTTTAACAATCGTTCAAACAGATCCAGTGAAGAATTATACGTGTTGAAAAATCCAGATTCTAAAAAATTTTCTGTTCTGATTGGTGAATTAGCTGAATTATTAAAAGACTAAACAGTAATAGAAAACCGGAATCCTGATTCAGATAATATTTAGAGTGTAATATAACTCAATGTAACCTGGAGAAAACCATGATAAAAGCATTAACCATAAAAAATTTTAAATCAATTAAATCCCTGGACCTCCAGTGCAAAAGGGTTAATCTCTTCATTGGCGAACCTAACACAGGGAAATCCAATATCCTTGAAGCCCTTGGCCTTTTTAATTATTTCACTTCAAACCCTGGCCTGGGACTGAAAGATTATGTAAGGTTTGAATTCATGCACAATCTTTTCTACGATGGAATTCTTGATAGTCCTATTGAAATACATTTAAAAAGTTCTGAAAATAATAATCAAGATATCTCAATAAACTTTCATGAGAATTTTTATAATATATTTGCTTCAGATAAAATCAAGCCAATCTGCTCAATGGATAGTTCGGGGCACTTTAATGGGCTGAATTCTGCCTATAAGTCCGAAGTTTTGTTTTACAAGTATAATAAAAATTCACAAATATCACAAAATTATGGTGGGAAGTTGAGAACCCCCTCAGGCGATAATCTTTTCATGACTGCCTATTCCAGTAAAGAGAACCGTGAAATGATTGCCTCTCTTTTTAAGCCCTACGGATTAAAAGCGGTGTTTAAGCCACAAGATAAATCAATTGAAATTCAGAAACAGCAGGATGACATTGTAGTTGCATATCCGTATAGTATGATGTCCGACACCCTTCTTCGCATAATATTCTATATGCTTGCAATAAAATCAAATAAAGACTCAACCCTTGTATTTGAAGAACCTGAAGCTCACGCGTTCCCATATTACACAAAGCATCTTGGCGAGGTTATTGCAAAGGATATTTCCAATCAGTATTTCATAGCAACCCATAACCCCTATCTGCTTAATGCGGTTGTTGAACAGGGGAAAACCGAAGACGTAAATATATTCGCTGTTTATTATGAAAATTATCAAACAAAGGTGAAGCAGCTCAGCGAATCTGATATTGAAAATCTTCTTGAGCAGGACCCTTTTTTGGCTCTTGATCATTTCACAGGTAAATAAATATGAATATTGCGGTTGAATGCTATGCGGATGAGAAGCTCGTTCAGATTCTTGTATATAAAAATAAACCAAAAATTCTTCATCAAAGCGGCAAGGGGAATATCTTCAACTATCTGCATAAAAAACAAACTCTTTCAGCAATAGGTCTTGTGGATGAAGATCCTGAAAGCACACAACCCCGTAGATTTAGAAATGACTATAAAGAGATCGAATCATCCGGTAATGTGAAACTATTTCGTCATACTATAAAAAAAGATATATCAATTGTCATGCTCTCACCGCGCCTTGAGGAGTGGATTATATCCCGTGCTCAAATCGCGGGTATAAATTTATCAGAGTATTCAATACCTGATAATGGTGAAAAACTTCATGACAGGTTCAGGTATGATAAAGATCCCAATTATGAGTTACTGATTAATAAACTTCTTGAATTACAGGATCATGAAGTTATAATCCTGAAAAAATGGCTCTCTGGAGATAATCCATGAACCTTTTCACCGAAGACACCCTTGAGCAGGCAGCTCTATCGTGGTTTGAGTCCCTGGGGTACAGTGTAGTATTCGGACCTAATATCGCCTGTGACGGTGATTCACCGGAAAGAAAAAATTATGGTGAAGTTATTCTTGAAAGTCGTTTACGGGATGCTCTTTCCAGCATAAATAAAAAAGCCCCTCCCTCTGCAATAGATGATGCAATTCGTAAAATACTTATAACAGAAAGCCCTTCACTTATAATTAATAACAGAAACTTCCAGAAAATGATTACTGACGGTATAGACGTTCAGTTTAACAGGCCCGACGGCACTCTTAAGACAGAGAAGGTTTATCTATTCGACTTTGAAAATGCCGACAACAACGACTGGGCCGTTATAAACCAGTTTACTGTTATTGAAAACGGTGTAAACCGCAGACCCGATATAATGATATTTCTCAATGGCATCCCTCTTGTAATATTTGAGCTTAAAAGCGCTTCGCATGAAGATACCGATATTCAAAAGGCTTTCCATCAGATAGATACATACATTAAAGACATTTCATCCATATTTACATACAACAGCTTCTGTGTAATCAGTGACGGCCTTCTTGCTAAAGCTGGTTCAATGACATCAAGCTTTGAGCGGTTTATGTCATGGCGAACAGAGAATGGAGATAAAATATTAAAAATCACCGAACCTCAGCTTGAAACCATGATAAAGGGTATGTTCGAGAAGAATCGGTTTCTGGACATTATAAAAAACTTTATATTATTTCAGGATGACGGAAGTTCAATAACAAAGATTATTGCCGGTTATCATCAGTATCATGCGGTTAACAAGGCTGTTGAAAATACCCATACAGCACTTGCCCAAAAGAGCGACAGGCGGATTGGAATAGTATGGCACACTCAAGGTTCAGGTAAAAGCCTTACAATGGTATTCTATGCTGCAAAGGCTGTTCAAACATTCGGCAATCCTACAATTATAGTCCTTACAGACAGAAACGATCTTGATGAACAGCTCTTCGGCACATTCTCCAAATCTGAAGCTATTCTGCGACAGACTCCAAGACAGGCAACCAGCAGGGCAAAACTCCGTGAACTGCTCTCTGTGGAATCGGGCGGTATAATATTCACAACAATACAGAAGTTTTCCCCCTTTGAAGAGGAGGATTCATTCCCTGTTTTAACAGAACGTAAAAATGTAATAGTAATAGCTGATGAAGCGCACAGAAGCCAGTACGGTTTTCAGGCAGAGGTTTCCAGCAAAAATGCCGACACTACTGATGTTAAATACGGTTACGCAAAACATATGCGTGACGCTCTCCCCAATGCTTCATTTATTGGATTTACTGGAACACCAGTTGACCTTGAAGACCGGAGCACTCCGGCAGTATTCGGCGACTATATAGGGCTTCCTGAAAAAGTCCATTTGTTTAAAATATAACCGGATGCATA
>CAZBFP010000045.1:0-16748 GCA_964491265.1 uncultured Leptospirales bacterium
TGAGATTTCAGACTGTGTAAATATCAAATTTTATTCATTACTCACACAGTCTGGGAGCCTGTGCGTGAAATAATCCCCTCATCCTGAAACTTTTTCATGTGACGGGTTATTGTTCTGCGCGATTTATTTAATCTGAGGGCAAGTTCATCAAGAGTTATTTTGGGATCTGCCCTAATGAGATTTACAATGTCACTTACAGTGTCATTTACAGTGTTACCATTGTTTTTTTTCAGGGACTCTCCCTGCCGCTTTTTGAGTGTTGAAAGGATTTCATTAAGCATATCTGTTCCCTTAATCTTTGAACCATGATTTGCATGATTAGAGGATTTACAGGATTTACTTTACATGGACTTCTGCTGAATCATGCAAATCCTTTAATCCCCCCGCATGCGGTGCATGTGACCCCCTTAACAAGGGGGTTAATTTATATGCTGGAATTAATTGCAGAAAATAAATGACACAGCCGGTTTAATGAACGCCAACCATTGCTGAATAGAAAACCCCCCTTTTTTAAGGGGGGCGGTCACTGCCTGTACTGAGCTTACCGAAGTAAGATTGTCGAAGTGAGCTTTGTCGAAGTGCGGTGAGCGCAGCGAACCGGGGGGATATGGTTCAGGCTGCAGAAAATTAAATTAAAAGGAAAAAAATATATGCAGCACCGCCCAGGGCCGCGTCCTTACCGGTTTAAAAGAGCAGAGGGGGCGCCCCGAAGCAATAGTATTGGCAAATAGATATAAAATGGTTATTCTTTTAAACAAAGAATTTAATAATTTTTAGCGGTATATATATGGACAGGACTGTTGCGAAATTTAAGAGCTTCAAGGATGCTGAAGAAGCTGAAATCCTGAGTCAGATAAAGCTTTCCCCTGAGGAGAGGCAGGATATTGCCCGTATTCTTAAAATCAGCCTCATACTGATATTTTACTGAAATGTTCTAAGAATATTACTTGATCTGACACTCCTTTAATTAATTCTGGATCAGATGATAAAATCACCACTTCGGGTAACAGATGCCAGAATCTTTATTTATAATGATGTATTTGAGCAAAACGGTTTTTCTTCTGGAAAACATTCTGCTCCTTTATGTCTTTTTAACTCCAGGGAGAACCCGTCTTTTCCAGGTTCTGATTTTTGCTGCAACATGGACTGCGGGGAACAGCGTTCGCTATTTTCTCATGTTCATTTTCCCGGACCATGCCATGCTGAGCTATATTACCGGTTTTTTTTATCTGATCCCGTGCCTCCTGATTTTTAAGGAAACTCTGCGGGCGAAGATTTTTGTCTTCTTTATGATCTATTCCCTGACTCAGTTTACATATCTTGTATTTATACATATAGACCGGTTTTTTGTCCCTCCGGTTCCTTACACCTTTGTTTTGATCGGGATGCTCATTGAACTTTCACTTATACCTTTTATTTACCGCCATGCCAGGAAGCCTTTAAGAAGTATCCTTGAGATTATGGATATGCAGAACCCGGTTTTTACACTCTTCCCTATTCTGTCATTTATGCTCCTTGCGGTCTACGGCCTGGAGGATAATTACCGGCTCACTACATTTATCACTCTTGTACTGTCCACATTGCTGATTTTCTTTGCCTACTACCTGACTGCCACTTCAATATCCGCTGCAAAGCGTCTTCACGAACTGGAACAGATATCAATGACTGACAGCCTTACCGGTCTTTATAACAGGCGCTACATGGATAATAAGATAAAGCAGGAGTTTCAGCACTGCCTCAGATCCGGTACAGGCTTTGCCCTGGCTTGCGCTGATATCGACTTTTTTAAAAAAGTAAATGATCTGCATGGTCATGATTCAGGTGACTTAATACTGAAAGATATTTCCCGCATTTTTATGGAATCTATCCGGGCTTATGATACTGCCGCAAGATGGGGCGGGGAGGAGTTTCTTTTTCTCTTTCCTGAAGCAAATGAAGAACAGGCTATGCAGCTTTGTGAAAGGATCAGGAAAAGAGTGGAGGATGAGATATCTGTTTCAGGGGACAGGGCAGCCCCCTTAACAATAACAATCGGGGTTGCTGTTTTTAACCCTGCTGATTCTATTAACATGACAATTAAGAAGGCGGATATGGCGCTGTATTACGGAAAACGTGGCGGCCGGAACTGTGTGATCCCATTTAGCAGGATAGCTGGTGAATTACCGCTTTAAGGGTTTGGCCTATACTTAAAAGATTAATATTTTAACTTGACTGGAGACTTTATTCCGGTATATTTTAAAAATGCCCTATCAGTTTTAATTAATCTTTATTATAGAATATAAATGAACCCTGAACAGAAACGAATGCACGACAATTTAATTAAGACCTTTGAGCTTATTGAAGTTACTAAGGATCTTTCCATTGCGCGGATTATGCAGGAAAATCCCTGTATGAGCAGAAAAGAGGCCGGGTCTGCTTTCTGGAAAGAGGTGCGGAGAATTAAAAATATTAATTCAGGTGTAAATGATCAATGAACCTTGCTGAATCTATTCCCCTGATATGCCGCGAATTTGCAAAGGATGGAATATCCTTTGCTGCTTAATTTTATCCCTTGAGGTGATACATGTATATTCCGGATAAGCCTGACAACACTGTTGATTTTCTGAATAATTCTGCGGAGAAATTCCCGGCAGAGCCTTTTCTGGGTAAAAGGCTTGCAAGCGGTGATTTCCAATGGATCAGCTATGCGGATTTCAAAGAGAGAGTGGATAATTGCCGCGCAGGGCTTGCCCTTCCTGGTGCGGGGAGGGGGGATGCTGTTGGTATTATCTCTGCAAACAGTATTGACTGGGCTGTCGCTTTCTTTGCTGCAGGGGGGCTGGGCGCACGCTATGTTCCCATGTATGAATCTGAACTGGAAAAGACCTGGAAATATATTATAAATGATGCTGATATTAAGGTTCTCTTTATTTCCAAAAGAGAGATTTATGAGAAGATTAAGGATATTTTAGATTCATCTCCCAGGCTTGAAAAGGTTATTATTATTGAGGGTGAGGGGCCCGGTTCCATGATGGAGCTGGAGAGGCTTGGTAGTGAAAAGCCTGTGCCTGCAGTAAGCCCGGAGCATTCTGAAATTGCTGTTTTAATTTATACTTCAGGCACCACCGGGGAACCGAAGGGTGTGCTCCTTTCACACGGTAACCTTACAAGCAATTCACATGCCAGGGTAAAGGCCTACCCTGAGTTCAGCAATAATGACAGGACTTTGAATATTCTCCCATGGGCCCACTCCTTCGGCCTTGGGGAACTCCTTACTATGGCGCAGATAGGCGCTTCCATAGGCCTTGCCGGCGGACCTGCTACTATTGCTGAGGATATTATTAAGGTGAAGCCCACTTTCCTTATTGCAGTGCCCCGTGTTTTTAACCGGATTTATGACGGGCTATGGACCAGGATGAATGAGGAGGGGGGGATTGCCCGGGCTGTTTTTGTTATGGGTGTTGAGGCTGCGAAAAAGAAACGTATTCTTGCTGAGTCGGGGGAATCATCTTTTATTACTAATCTGAAATTTGCAATTGCTGACCTGATTGTTTTCCGCAAAGTACGCGCCAGGATGGGGGGGAGGCTTATTGGCTCCATGACCGGGAGCGCTGCAATGAACCCTCATATTTCCAGGTTTTTCTGGGATATTGGTATCCCCCTTTACGATGCATACGGGCTTACTGAAACCTCTCCAGGTGTGACCATGAATATCCCTGCCTGCTGGCGTATAGGGAGTGTGGGTAAGGTTCAGGATAAGTGCAGGGTTGTGATTGATAAGTCCCTTACTGGGGATAATTCCCCTGACGGGGAGGTGATTGTCTACAGCGCAGGGGTGATGCAGGGGTACCATAAAAAACCTGAAGCTACTGCTGCGGTGATGACCCCTGACGGCGGGTTCCGTACAGGTGACAGGGGGTATCTTGATGAGGATGGTTTCCTCTATATTGCGGGGCGCTTAAAGGAGCAGTATAAGCTTGAAAACGGCAAGTATGTTTTCCCTGCAATGCTGGAAGAGGTTATTACGCTTAATCATTATATTGAGTTTGCCTATATTTATGGTGACGGCCGCGCCTTTAATATATGCATTGCTGTTCCCGATTTTGTTACTCTCGGCAAATGGGCGGAATCCCGCGGTTTGACGCAGGATCCTGTGGAGCTTATTAAGCATGATGAATGCATAAAATTTCTTGAAGAGCAGATAAGTGAAACTATTAAAAACAGCTTTCACGGCTATGAGATTCCGAGAAAATATATTTTTGATGCAGCCCCTTTTACCCTTGATAACGGCATGCTTACCCAGACCCTTAAGCTGAAGCGCATGGCGGTCCTTGCAAGGTTTAAGGATAGGATTGAGGAGTGCTACAGGGGAACGGGTTCCCCCCTGTCCCCCAAAGGGGGCACGTAAAAGTAACACTTGAGTAAGTTGAAAAATCAAAGTATTAAAAAACACGTTTATATTTTTGAGCTTACAAATGATTTTCGGTAAAATATGGCAATAAACGTCTTGCGATTAGAATAGATGGAAAAATAAATTATTCTCACGGTCATAATAGATTAACTCGTGCCCCCTCCGGGGCGCCCTCTGCAAAGCGAAGAAGGACCCCTGGGGTAGAAAGGGGGGACTTTTATATAAATCCCCTGTTTTTTGCCATCTGAATCATCTGAGCCCTGGTGTTTTCAGGTACTGATTTTCTGCTCCCTTCAGGTTTTTCATTGAGTTTAACCGCGTCAAATTCGCATGCCATGAGGCATATGCCGCAGCCTATGCATCGGTCCAGGTTTATCTCTGCTGTATTCGCATCATCCATTGTTATTGCTTCCATGGGGCACATCTCTGCGCAGGCGCTGCACCCGGTACAGTTTTCACTGATGATTGATGCGTAATAGTTGGAGAATACAAACTCTGCAGGTTTGGGATTTTTTTTGATAGCACCCAGTACTGCGCAGCAGTCTCCGCAGCAGTTGCACATCCCCGCCGGGTTCTGCGATGTGGAGGGCTGGGTTACAAGCCCCGCTTTCTGCGCTTCGGCTACAATTTTAAGGGCTTCATCCTTGTCTACCCTGCGCCCCATGTTTTTGTCTATGTAGTACTGCGCCATTGATCCGAACATGAAGCATGCTTCAAGGGGCCTTGCGCACCCCTGATCTATTGTTTTTTTCTGTGTTCTGCATAAACAGTCTGTAACTGCTATTACATCGGTATTATCGAGAATTGCCTCCACATCATTGTAGGAGGCGATGTGGCGCTCCACATCCACATATTTCTGTACCGGTATTACGCGGAGAAACGTGGATAGGTTGTCGGCAATACTTCTGTTAAATCCTTCTGCAAAATACTGCTCAAGGAGTGTTGAGAGCTCTTTGTCAAGGCTCCTTATCTGAAACTCGGCTATGCCGTGCATAAAGGGTATGGCCCCGTAGCGCACAGTACTTCCCGATTTCTGCCTGAATATGAGTCCGCGCCCTGTTAGATCCTCAAGCTTTTCTGCTGCTGACTCTGCTGTAATATTGAGCCTTGCTGCAATATCGTGAGGCTCTTCAAGTTTTGGCGACAGGTTAAGAAAAAATTCCGCATCAGCTTCAGTGAAAAGTTTTTTAAGGAGTGTTATTTCCACCCCAGACTCTGTTGCAGGGAAGCCAAGTGAATATGTATCCAGGCGCTCCCTTAATCTTGTGTATATGCTCATGTTCCCCCCTCTTTGATGTACTTTTATTCTGATAATTTATTTCTGCTGTGAGCTGCCGGCTGTTGACTCCTGCAGTTTTGTAATCCCGCCCTTTGATATTTAATTCAATTCAAGTGTATATAATCCTGCTCCCCATTTTACACCTCTCCGCCCCAGGCTGTCCTCATCCTCATACCATGCGGTTTTAGTGAAGCCGAGATTTATAAAGAGGGTATTGTAATACTCCGGTTTTCGCATTACAAAGAGCCTGCCGTCAGGGGCACGGCTCTCCCTGTCAAGGCCGCCCCGCTCTAGAGGTACTGATATGAGAAGGCGTCCCCGGGGTTTTAAGTTATTTTTCAGGGTTAATGCTGCATCACCTATTGTTTCATCAGTGATATGCATTAATACTGCGGAGCAGAGTATGCACTGAAATTTTCTGTTAAAGAAAAGGCCTTCATGGGGGATTGTCCCCTCTGCTGTGCGCTCTTTCAGCTTCGGGTCTGATTTTACTGCTGCTTCTATCATTTCAGGTGAGGAGTCGATTCCGCAGGCGTCATATCCCATGCCCAGGAGTATGCGCAGATCCCTCCCTGAGCCGCACCCTATGTCGAGCACTGAAGTTTCTGCAGGGAAGGAGCGCTCAAAATATATGCTCACACCCTCTTCAGCGGTGTTATAAAGTTCTGAAACAGTATCTGCCTGCTCTTTATAGTATGCGGCTGTTCTGCTGTCCATGGCGCAATCCGGATTTTTTATTTTAAACAGGAGTATGGCACTTTTATTTATTTATGTCAATAGTTATTCTATTTCAAGTATGCTGCCCCGTAAGGGCCTGGTGATGCATATTAATAGTGGGGGGGCTTTTCATTTTCCGGGAGTTTCTCCGCATCTCTGTCTTCTATCTTTTTTTTAATCTGCTCTGTTTCCAGGGTAAGTTTCTTTATTGTTTCATTCTGTTCAATAATTACCTGGTTAAGCTCATTTATATAATTCTCCAGGTATGCAAGCTTTGTTTCTATTGTTATAAGTCTTTCTTCTGGGTTCATTTGTTTTCCTTTATTATATTGCTTTTAATAATTCCAGGTGATGATAAATTTCAGGTCGGAATTTGTAAATCATATTATATTATACACTATTTCCGGAATGAACCGGAAAATTTATGAAATTTGCAGCGGTAAAAAATTGAGTGCATATAATAAGGGTTTATTTTTTGCCGGAAAGCGTTACCGGAGCTCCAGCCGCAAGCAGGAGATTGTTGAATGGTGCTGACCAGTCCTATCCTGTTAAGGATTCTCTGAGCCCGGGTATGGAACCGGGTTCCGGGGTGGCTATGCAGAATTTAGGCTTCTCAGTAATCGGCGGGTTCCGCGGTGAGATCAATGCCGCCACATTTAAGGATTCGGCAGCTCTATCTGGTGAAGAATCGATTTTCGGGTTCGGGAATATAATGTTTTTTGTTGAAGCAGGGATGATGTTTTAGTGATGAACCGGTACTGAAAAAGTTCTCTGCTTCACCCGATTTTACCGAAGCAGAGAACTCTCCCTTTTCCATCCTGGAGCCTGTATTCATCGGCGTTGTATGTTAAAAATGTTCTGCTCTTTAAATATACAGGCCTGCAGAATACTATTGAAAAGTATTTAAGATTAAAACCTCTGCAGCATAGTTTTGACATGATAAGATTGGCTGTGCATAAACCCTGGACAAAGGGCCTCCTGTATCCGAAAATTCTTGCTGCAAATAGGGTTGTGTGTACAATATTTCTGTCCCCTGATGCGTGGCCGTAATCTCTTGCCAGGTTCCCTGCAATAAAAATCTCCTCAGTCACTGCACCCTCCATCTCTGCAGCGGGGATGCGGGTAATCCCTTTAAACTGTCCTGTACTGTCCTCCCTGAGTGCTGCAAGGTATTCCTGAGCAACGTCCTTTATTACAAAGTGATCCTTAATCTCCATATATGTGCGGCCATCCTTAATTGACCGTGAGGATCCCACCAGCGCAGCCTTGTCAGCTTTAATCCGCAGCGCCTCTTCAAAGGTATAATCAATGATATATGACTCTCCCGGCTCCATAAGTTTATGTATGGTAATTTCGCTTTTAAGGTGAAGGAGATGACGAAAGTTTACACCAAGCTCTTTAAGGACCTTCATTATCCCTACAGCTGCAGAGTATCCGTAAACAGTAAAGGGGACTTTGAGATTCTCAGGCACACCGCAGAGCCTGTGCCATCTTCTCCATGTGGAGAGGTGATAGATAAAGCTTTCGTCTCTGCCGTAGCGCGCTCCGGTGAAGCGGAGTTTATGGGGCCTCATTACTGAAAATATGGCTGCCTTAAGGTAGAACCATCTGTATGATAAAGTGCCCGGGTGACCATGGTTTGTTATTGGTACAATTTTTCTGCCGCTGTTCATCAGAGCCTCTTGTCAGTTTAAATTCACAGGGCAAATTAAATTGTAAGATTTTTTTGTCGAGCAAAAAGCGGAAATAAGATTCTTGACTTCCCTTGAACAATTGTTTATTTCAATGTTAATTCCTTAACTTTTATTTGTAATATAATGCTCTAATATCCCCGCCGCCGAAGGCGGCGGGGATATTGAAAACAGTATAGTTGCACTAAAAGGTATCTTTAGGAATAATTACTGTGCTTATTTATAAAATGAACTGATTCTGATAAAGGTGTTAAATGACAGCAGTAAGCGCAGGGAATTACATAAATGTCAGGGCTGAATCGGGGGAATTATAATATGATTTATATCGATGAAAACAGAAGGCCCCTTAAAAAGAGGCCTTCTGTATAATTATCAGGAATTTGCCTCAGCTACAATGCTGTCAAATTCATCCAGAATCTCCTGGTTTGTCTGCTTTATAAAAATGTTAATCAGAAGGATTGTTGCTGTGTTTGCAATAAATCCGGGAACTATTTCATACATCTGCGCTCCAAGCCCCATCTGCTTCCATATTACCAGCACAATTGTTCCAACCAGCATCCCTGCCAGTGCTGACTGCCATGTGGTGTCTCTGGAGAAGAGTGCAAAAAGTACAAGAGGACCAAATGCCGCGCCAAATCCCCCCCATGCGTATGACACAAGGCCGAAGACTGTGGTACTCGGGTTGATGGCAAGGGTTAGTGCAATCACGGAAATGATTACCAGTGAAAGGCGCCCTATAAATACCAGCTCCTTCTGGGATGCTTCTTTTTTGATTACCTTCTGGTAGAAGTCCTCAGTAAGTGCGGAAGATGATACAAGGAGCTGGGAGTCGATTGTTGACATTATTGCTGCAAGAATAGCTGCAAGGAAAACGCCGCCAATCCAGGGTGTAAACGTTTTTGTTATCATTAAAATAAACACTTTTTCCTGGTCGCCTGCTGCAAGTCCCGGGAACATGGGTATAGCAATGAGACCAATAATCACAGCACCGGCAAGTGAGATGAAAACCCAGATTATGGCGATTGTCATTGACCTGGGGAGAGATTTTGCATCATTGATCCCCATAAAACGGGCAAGGATGTGGGGCTGACCAAAATACCCCAGTCCCCAGGCCATTGTGGATATTACCCCCAGAATCCCTATACCTGTAACAGGTAAAAAGCTCATGGAGATATTCCCCTCTGCCATTGCTGCTGCAATTCCCTCTGATCCGCCCACACCATTATATGCAAGGATAGGTACAATAACTATTGCTGCAATCATAAGTGAGCCCTGTATTAAATCTGTCCAGCATACAGCAAGGAATCCGCCCAGGAATGTGTAGAGAATAATTACAAAAGCTCCGGCAATAACAGCCAGCTTGTAATCCATACTGAACATTGATTCGAAAAGTTTTCCTGCAGCCACAAGGCCGGAGGAGGCGTAGATTGTGAAGAAAATAAGAGTAATGATAGCTGAGAGGGTGCGTAAAAGACCTGTGGGGTCTTTAAATCTGTTCTCAAAAAAAGTGGAAAGGGTTAGTGAATCTGTATTGGCAGTGTAGATACGGAGGCGTATTGCCACATACTTCCAGTTGCAGAAAGTACCTACAAAAAGACCTACAGCAATCCATGCCTCGGACATCCCCGAAAGGTAGACTGCCCCGGGCAATCCCATTAAGAGCCATCCGCTCATGTCACTGGCCTGTGCGGAAAAGGCTGTTACCCATGTGCCAAGTCCCCTCCCTCCAAGGAGGTATCCTTCAATGCTGGTGGTTTTTCTGTAGAAATAGATACCCACAGCAAGAAGAAACAGAAAGTAAATACCAAATGTTACAAGTGTTGGAATCTGAATCATAAATTACCCTTTATAATTTAACTGTATTATCTGTAAAACCGCTGATTTTACAGGCGGCAGAAAGCGGATTTTTTCTGTAAAGCCGCTTAATATAATGCCGTATGTTATGTTCGTGTTTAACGGGATTGAAGTCATGGCATGAATTATCACAATGAAAGTCCGCCATGCTCCGGAATAGTTAAGGCATCTATTCTGCTACGTGTCAAGAATTATAATATTTTTGATATACAAGGATTTTCTTTATCATCCTGGAAAGCGGGGAGCAATCCATATCAGGCGGCGGAGGCGCGCTGAGAAAAGTTTTACCTTCCAGGTTCCGGTTTCTTATTATTATATTATTTATTGACTTGAAAATAGATTTAATATTATAATTAACATATAGGCTATTCGTTAATTAAATACTGAAATTATAAAAGGAGCATCATAATGCGAATCGGGAAAATTTTAATGTTATTTTTTATTGTATCTATCCCTTTTGTTCATGCTTCCTCAAACTGTATTGAGGGTGACTGCAGGGATGGAAGCGGAAAATATGAGTGGGCTAATGGCGCAAGCTATAGCGGGGAATTTCAGAAGGGGCAGATGCAGGGGAAAGGTTTCTATATTGATCCAAAAGGTGATCAGTATGAAGGGGAGTTCCGCGGCGGTAAGCTTAACGGGAAAGGTAAGGTTACATTTAAAAGCGGGGAATTATCTGAAGGGGATTATGTAAATGGACTTCTTGAAGGTGAAGGTGCCTATACTTTTGTTAATGGAGATTTTTATAAAGGTGAATTTGTTAAAGGGAGAATGCACGGCAAAGGTGTTTATATAAATTCTGAAAAGGATGAGTATTCAGGGGATTTCAGGAATGGTGTGTTTCACGGCAAAGGTATTCTGAAGTTCAGTGCTGGAGGAATATATGAAGGTGACTTCGTAAAGGGGAGCAGGACCGGTAAAGGGATTTTTACTGATAAAGAGGGGAATGTTTATACCGGCAGTTTTAAAAATGGCCTATTCGATGGCTCCGGTAAATTTGAAATTGCCGGGGGAGCACTTTATATCGGCGGTTTCAAAGAGGGGGGATATGAAGGGAAAGGAGAATTTACTGACCCGGTGGGGAATAAGTATACAGGCGATTTTAAGGCCGGCATGTTTAACGGTAAAGGGGTTTACGAGTTCCAGAGCGGCGCGAAATATGAGGGTACATTTAAAGATGGTAAATATGACGGCAGCGGTACATATACAACAGCAGGCGGAATAATGTATGTGGGGCAGTTCCAGGGGGGAGTATTCCATGGCAAGGGAACACTCTACAGGCCTGACGGTACTATTGACAGAAAGGGGGAATTTGTACAGGGTAAGCTTATTGAATAATTAAACTGAGTCAATTTCGGATTTTGGATAAAAAATAAATCCTGTTTACCCTCTGGGGGACCTCACTTCTACCCACTTCTCAAAAGCCCCCTAAATCCCCCGGAGGGGGACTTAAAAAAAGAAGCTTTGAAATAAATCTTAACTTCAAAAACGCTTTTATTTTATAATTGTTTGTTATTCAACTTAAAGGAAGTCCCCCTCCGGGGGATTTAGGGGGCCAATACACCGGGTAAAGGCACTCACTAAATGATTTTTCGCGAAATATCTTTTGTCATTTTGATGGATCTCGACTTGTGGGTAGTAATGAGCTGGGGGACAGGGGGCTGGCTACGGTAGATGCGGTGAACAAATAATATTATTATTTTCCAGATAATCCTGAATGAGCCAAAAATGAAAAGCAGGGGATTTTTTTTGTGAATTTGACGGCCCCGGAAGCAGGAAGGTATATGTTAAAGTAACCGGCGGCTAGTCGTCAAAGAGTGTTGCGCCATTATCAAAGCCTGATTCCCTGCATTCAATCCCCAGGTGCCTGTAGGCATTGAGCGTGGCCATGCGCCCTCTCGGTGTCCTTTTGAGAAGTCCGGTCTGTACAAGAAAGGGCTCGTAATAATCTTCAAGGGTATCGGTCTCCTCACCCACGGAAATGGCAATAGTTTTGAGCCCCACAGGCCCGCCGCTGTATTTTTCAATAATCGCCGCAAGTATGCGCCTGTCCATCTCATCAAGGCCCAGTTCATCAATATCAAGTTTTTCCAGGGCAAATCTGGTAATATCAAGGTCAATCCCATTTCTATTCCCCACAATTGAAAAATCGGCCACCCTCTTAACAAGCCTGTTTACAATACGGGGGGTTCTTCTTGCCCGTCTTGCGATTTCCAGCCCTGCAGTTTCATCCATATCTATCTGGAGAATTCCGGCTGTTCTCATTGCTATTTTTTGTAAATCCTCAGGTTCATAGTAATTGAGCCTGAGCGGTATGCCGAACCTGTCCCTCAGTGCAGCTGTAAGGAGCCCGGTGCGTGTAGTTGCGCCAATAAGGGTAAAATTAGCAAGGTTCAGCTTAATGCTCTTTGCTCCAATACCCTGGCCTATGATAATGTCAATCGATTTGTCCTCCATTGCAGGGTAAAGAATCTCCTCAATGGCAGGTGAGAGCCTGTGAATCTCATCAATAAAAAGCACGTCATTCTCTTCAAGACCGGTTAGGATAGAGGCAAGATCCCCGGCCTTGTCAATAATAGGGGCAGATGTTGCTTTAATATTTACTCCAAGCTCATGGGCAATAATAAAAGCCAGGGTGGTTTTTCCCAGGCCTGGCGGGCCTGAAAGGAGTACATGATCAAGGGATTTTTTCTGTATTCTGGCAGATTCAATAAAAACCTTAAGGTTGTCAGTAATGTTTTTCTGCCCTATAAACCCGGTTAAATGAACAGGCCTTAAGGTTAATTCAACCCCCTGGTCATCTTCAGGGATAAATTTGGAATCTACCAGTCTCGGAGTCTCATTCATATCTATTGTATGGAGTAGGTTTTTAATGTCTTTAGAATCGATTCAGGTGTCTTAAGGCAGAGAATTTTTTCTCTCAATTCCTGATCATTCATCATTTTCGCAATATTAGCGAGGGTCTTAATATGGTGTGTAAGCTTATCCTTTGGTACAATCAGGAGGATAACTATCTTTACAGGTTCATTATCAATGGATTCAAAATTAATCCCTTTAGGGGTAATGGCCATTACTGTGATAATACTGTTAACCTTTGTTGTGGAGCAGTGAGGTATTGCCACACCGTGCCCGATCCCTGTGCTCATGGACTTTTCACGCTCTATAAGAGCGTTGGTAATTGACTCAGCATCTTCAGGAGCAATTTCTTTTGCCTTAACAGCATGGTCAACCATCTCTTCAATGATCCCCCATCTGTCTTTCGCTGCGGTTTTAATAATTATGTTATTTTTCTTAATATTTTCCTGCAGGCTCATTTTCTCTTTCTTTTTATCTTTATATTTTTTTGAGCATTATACGAAAAAATACCATTCATCTCCTGAATGGTTATAACTTAAGGTAATTGTATGAATAAATCAATATTCGTCAAGTCTTATTGAAATAATAATTCAGGGGGAATAATTTCTTTCTTTACATGCAGTTATTTTTAATCCCTGAAATCAGGGTAAAATCTGCTTGACTGGAACATGAATTTTATTCAACATATTGCTGATATGATCAGCAGCTTAAGCTGAAATGTATAATTTAAGGTAGGGGATTTCCTATGATACAACTTGATGAGAGAGGTAATGGTCTCTGTGTAATAAAAATAATCATGAAAGAGGTGCATACACTTGATGTACCCGATTTGAAGGAAAAAATCCAGCAGACTATTGTAGAAAAGGGGATTCAAAAGCTGGTTCTTGACCTGTCAGATGTAAAAATAATAACAAGTACAGGGATAGGGATTTTTCTTAATATAAACCAGGCTTTAAAATCGAAGCTGAAACTTGCCGCACCAAACGAAGATGTTAAAAAGGTTCTTGAGCTTACAAAAGTAACATCTGTGATAAAGCTTTATAAAACTGTTGATGAGGCGATACAGGAATTCTAAGCAGGAGACCCCTTCTCCTTTACTGAAGAAAGGGGTTGCTCTTTTTTTCTCTCCCGATAGTTGTTTCCGGTCCATGGCCGGAAAGTACCCTTGTATCATCAGGCATAATGAAAAGGTTTTTCCTTATTGAGTTGATCAGCTCAGTATAATCACCACCCGGAAGATCGGTTCTCCCGATTGAGTAATTGAAAAGCACATCCCCTGAAAAAAGGGAGTCCTCTATTAAAATTGAAACAGATCCCTTAGAGTGCCCTGGCGTGTGAAATAGAGCCAGGTCAAGGCCTGCGATTTTAATATTACCGGTTATGGGGAGCTCCTTTTCTACTGTAACAGCACCAATGGGACGAAGCCCGAACATGTTTGCCTGCATCTGCACATTTTCAACAAGGGGGAGATCAATAGAGGAGATGTAAAATGGGGCACCGGTTTTATCTTTTGCCTTATTTACACCATCAATATGATCAATATGCCCATGTGTCGCAATTATAGCCTCAATTTTAACCCCTTCAGATTCAGCCTTATTTAAGAGGGGGTCAATACCTGATCCCGGGTCAATAATAATTCCGCTTGTATCATTAATAATAAGGTATGAATTAACCATAAATGGACCGTTTGCCAGCGTGTATACATTCATAAGAATATTATCCTTTTTTATATTTCTTGTATCAGATGAAATCAGCAGATCTTTCAGTGTCAAATATTTTATAGGATATAAAATTATAAAAAAAAGGGCCCCATTTCAGGAAGCCCTTTGAAAACACTTTAAGGAGTTTCTAAGTAATGTCAATAATTACGCTCTGTTGTCATCGCAAGGTTCGTCAGTGTCTGTATTTCTTGCCATTTCCGCATGGGGGGCACTTAAGCACTGGTCCAGATTTTTCTTTTTTTTAATATCTAATTGTTCATCTTTTAAATTTTCTTTTTTCATGATAACTGCCTCCATTCTAAATCTATAATTATAATATATAAGATTTTAATAAAATAGTCAAATTCTGAAGCAATAAAATTCATTTTTTCCTGAAAAAATTCAAAAAAAATGTAATGTTGATTCCTGAAAATATATTTTCAGAATTTAACATTCTTTTGAAGTCATTTTCTTGACTTTATAATAAATTTTATTACTATAGTCATACCCATGGTCACGGAGAATTAAAATGATTAAAGTATCAAAATCTGAACTGAAGGCAAAGATGCTCGAATATTTCAGGAAGGTTGAACAGACCGGAGAGGAATTAATTGTTACAAGCAATAGGGTTCCTGTCCTGAAGGTTTCCCTCTTGAAAAAAAGGAAGACCCCTCAGGAGGTTTTCGGAGACTTTCAGGGTAAGGTTAAATATCATGAGGATATACTGTCTGACACCTCTAATGAGTGGCCTGAACCTACAACCCCCGCATATTCTCCGGCTTAAGCATTTTTGTATCACCTGAATCGAGAATCCCATTAATTACACCGAGCATCTTCTCCTTATCCCTTTGAAGAGTCCCGTTAATCGGCAGATAATTTGATGCGTGAACACCTACAAATTTAAGGTCATCAATTGTAATATTCTCAAAAATAATTTTCATCTCATTCAGCGTTTCCAGGGGGGAGAGAATTTTAATCTCACCCTTTTGCACCCTGTTGTAAAAAACAGTTCCAGGCACAGGTGTTACAGTAAGCGCAGCCAGGTATTTTGGCTTCATCTCATTTGTAATTTTTGCAGTGGCCAGGGCATGCTCCTCAGATCTTTTCCCCCTCCCTGCAAGTCCCAGCAGAACCATAGATGAAAGATTAAATCCCGCTTCATTAAGATTAAGCCCTGCCTGAAGCATTTCAGCATAACCGGCCCCCTTGTTCACTTCATGAAGGAGCGCGTCATCACCGGTTTCAACCCCCAGGTATGCCTTTTTAAGTCCAGCTTTAGTAAGTGATTTCAGTTCATCCATACTTTTGCGCAGTACACTCACAGGCCCCACATAGGTCCCCACATGACGCAGAGATGGGAATGCTTCTTTAAGCTCTGCAAGAATTTCAAGGAGCATGGGTGTTTCAATATCAATTGCATCCCCGTCGCACAAAAAAACCTTCTGCACATCACCCATGGACTTTTTAGCCATAGCAATATCCTCTTTAATATCAGAAAGGGTGCGCACCCTGTATTTCTTGTCCTTGTACATGCCGCAGAAAGTACACTTGTTATGGGAACACCCCACAGTGCATTGAAGCAGATAGCTGTCAGCCTCGCTGAATGGCCTGAATATATTTCCTTCGTATCTCATGATTTTCCTTTCTGGTATAAAGTTTAAGTGTTAATTCCTTAACTCTTATTTGATATTAAAAACAGTATTATTATTTTAAAAGAATAAAAGTCAGCAGATATGAAGGTGTCAAGAAAGATTATTTTTTCATATATATCTCCGCCGCCTTCGGCGGCGGGGTATACAAAGCATCATTATTACAGTGAAGGATATCTTTAGAAATTATTACTGGCAGTATCTATCAATTATAAACAGAAAATTTATGAATAAAAAATATATACTGTGGGATCACGATGGAGTGCTTGTCAATAGCGGATTATTTTTGAGGAATTCAATCCATATAGATGTATTAAGGATGATCATTGTTCCGGTTTATTTCTCTGTTTTTTCAAGTGATATAGTTTACCCTGCTCCTACCGCTTAAAAGCCTCAGCTGCTTCTGCCATATCATTGAACAGTTCTGTCACCTCTCTGTGATCATTTATATATCCTGATTTTCCGGAAGAGAAATATGTGAAAGACATATTGATTATTGATGCAGTATTATGCCGGTTTTTTATGTATTTTTATTCCTATTTTATTATTGCAATTATTCACTACTGTCCCATAGAAATTCGAAAAAAATAAAAAAATGCTATTAATTCTCAG
>CAZBFP010000046.1:0-16445 GCA_964491265.1 uncultured Leptospirales bacterium
GCCCCAATTAGTTCACCGCCTTTGTTGAAAACAGGAGCCGCAGAACAGAGTGTATATTTTAATACTGTTCCCTCTTCAATGCCGGTAAAACTTTCCCCTTTTAATGCCTTTTGGATGGTAAGCTGATTTGCAATACTGTCTCCATACTCTTCTGGAGCATGCCCTTTCGATATTACCCTGCCTCTATTGTCCGTAATGACCAGAAGATCAAAGCCAACAGATTTCATTGTAAGTTGGGCCAACCTTGCTCCTTCATCATGCCTCTTGTTCTCAATTATATCTATCAACTGGGGGTATTCTGAAAAAAAAGAATTAGCATTCTCTGCAGTTTTATAAAGTTGCGCAATGTTGTTATTAAGGACTTCAGATTTTTTAATAATCTCTTTTTTAAAATGATCGCCAAGTGCCCGTTCTACTATCATATGCATTGAAAATAGAATAATCATAAGTATGACTATGATGAAAGCCACATTCATTAAAATAAATTTTGTTGAAATTTTCATTCTATTAAAGAAAGCTGCAATATATTTCATAAAAAGACTTCTCCAGTAAGTTGCAATATAATATTAACTAACCTTTAATAGAAATTTTTTGTCAAACAAATAGTTCGGATTTGTGGTAATAAAAAGTATATTTTTTTAATAAAGCTTGGATTTATATTCAGATTTCCGATGATTATTAGTATATTATCTCACTGTTTCACTGATTTATGAAAAAATAGAGAATCAGAGATAGAGCCGATATGAGGGCTATAAGAAGGACTATCCCCATTGAAAAAACATTGTTCATTTTATTGTGTTTATGTTTTATAAATATGATATGAGCTGCAAAATGAAGAATGCCGAAAATATTCATTATCCAGAAGATGTAATAGAAGTACTGGTCCAGCATAAAAAATATTGTTAAAAAAAGAAAAAAGTGCATCCCTGTGAAAAGGATATGGGCATTTGTTTCATCAAGCCTGTTCACAGGATAAAGCATCATCCACTCTTTGCGGTAGATTGCGTCCATCTCATGCAGTATAAAGAGGCTCAGATTCGACCAGAGTAATATTTTATATTCCATGAATCAGCCTTCGGGGTTCAGTATTTATGCTGCTCAATTAGTTTATCCTTCTCCTGCCAGAGTTCATTTATCCAGTTCTTGAACTTTTCGTGATAAACTTTATCATTAATGTAATCACCGATCAGCTCATCAGTTACCGGTATCCTTTCAATTATTACTTTTACAGATTTAACTCTGCCGCAGAGAAAGCTCCAGAAATCTTTAGGTCCTGCGGGATAAATGATTGTGATATCAAGTACCATCTTTATTTGCTGTCCCATTGTTGTGAAAACAAATCCCGCACCTCCGGCTCGCGGGGGAAGCAGGTTGGTATAAGGGGAATTCTTTCTTTTATGCTTTTCAGATGTAAACCTGGTACCTTCAACAAAATTCATGATAGACACCGGCATTGTTTTAAATTTTTCACAGGCCTTTTTGGTTATCTCTATGTCTTTCCCTTTGAGGTGGGGGTTTTTCTTTATAAATTCAGATGAATATCTTTTCATAAAAGGGAAGTCAAGAGCCCACCAGGCAAAGCCTAAAAGCGGGACCCATATGAGTTCTTTTTTCAGAAAGAACTTGAGAAAAGGTATTCTGCTGTTTAGTAATTTTTGAAGTATCATAATATCGCTCCATGCCTGATGATTCGATATTACAAGGTACCATTCATTTTTACTCAGGCCTTCAAGACCCCGGGCATCAATCTTTATTCTTATTATTAATGAAAGGCAGAGATTGTTGAATCCTATCCATATAATAGCAATCCTGCTTAGTATTTTCGTTGAAATGTACTGTGTAGGTTTAAAGGGGATAAGCCTTATAAAGGCAAAGATCAAAAGGAGGGGATACCAGAAAAGGGTGTTAAGGAATATGCAGGTAAGGCAGAAGCTTCCCCTCAGGTTGTATAAAAAAGTCATGGTCTGTCTCCAGGATGATAATCAATAAGTTATGTGAGTTTAATTAATCAACTTCAACCGGCTCAATCGATATCAATATTTTCTGAATAAATAAAGAGTGAGAATTATCAGGGAATAAATATTATATACTATATTAGTTAAATTTCAGTAATTATTCCTAAAGATATCTTTTAGAGTAATTATACTGTTTTTAATATCCCCGCCGCCTTTGGCGGCGGGGATATTAGAGCATTTTATTCCAAATAAAAGTTAAGGAATTAACATTGGTTAAATTTATACTTTTTTATAAGAAGCGGCAGATAATTCTGCCGCTTCTTATAAAATAAATACTTCCTTTATGGTTCCAGCTTCTTTATCAATAGTCTGCATAAAAGTTGTATTTGTAAAGATAGTCATCACCTTTAGCAGTAAGAACAAGTGAATTCTCCTTTTCTACTATCATTCCCTTTTCTTTAAGGTCCTTGAGAATATTCTGAAGAATTGTGGCAAGACCCTTTTGTGCTTCTTCAAGAACCTTCGAATTGGAAAGAGGCTCATTCGCTTTTTTCTTTTGAGCCTTAAATATTTTTAATATCTGCTCTTCTATTAAATTAAGATCTTCTGACATATCCTTCCCCCTGTTTTTTGTGGTCATCCTATTTTTAATATAATAATAAAAACATTTTTGTCAAAAAAATATCGTAAAAAAATCAATGTTAATTCCTAAAAATATATTTTTGTGTAAAAATAGAGAGTTTTATATCCCCGCCGCCACCGGCGGCGGGGATAATAGAGCATTTTTTAATAAAAATAAGTTTTTAAATAAACACTATAAAAAAAAGTAATTCACAGATAAAAAGCGATCTTTGCTTATGAAGATGGGTTCCGGGTATGTATGTCAGTTTTACTTCTTTATTCCGGGTCGATGACGCACCCTTACTCGAACCTTCGCCAGCTGGTGTTCAAGGAGCTGTCTCCGGCGTGGCAGAGTTATTATGCGAGAAGTGCTTAATGTTTAGTCAAAATAATCAAAATACTTTTCATATTCAGAATTAAGGAAATCAGTTATTTTCGCACCATCCTGAATTCTTTTAATTAAGCAGTCTGGTGCAATCTCTTTGCACTGTATTTGTGAGTAGTGCTGCATTTGTCCTATTTTTAAAACATTTATTTCCATTGCGTGCTTGTATGCGATATAAGAATCATGAGTAATGCAGGAATGATCCCCTTTAAATAGCAAACATGAGCTATCTTCCCTTGGTACGCCGTGCCTCGATGTAGCATTGACGATTAAAACTTTGTCTTCAGGGTCAGGGTTGGAGATTGCAAACCACAAGTGAGAATTGCCTTCGATAAAAAAAGTGCGCCCTTTCATTACATAAGATTGAGGCTTATAAATTCAGCGTTTTTATTTTGTGCTAAATTTTCAGCAGCAATGAGTTCTATTTCGTTATCGGGGACACCAACAGCTTTAAGTATTTCCTCAATAGCGATAGGAATGTTCTTCCCTTCAGGAGTTACTGCTGCTTCAGCCTGCTCCCATTTTACTTCAGGGAACAGTTCCTTGTTATGAGTTAATTCAATCAGTTCGGTAAAAGTTTTATCTTTGTGCTCTTCATAAATTTTATCGAGAATCTTTTTGTCAGCTTTACAAAGCTTGGTATATGAAAGATTGTTTGTATTTACATGTTTAATCTCATATCCATCTTTCTGGAAAAAGGTTTTCCAGTAAAAAAGCTGATCTTCTTTGATATCACCCCGGATAGTATCCTGAATTAAAGAATACAGGTTGCTTAATATGGGGCCTTTAGGAAGAGAGTAGTGCTTGTCGTTAGAAATAATAAAACCGTATGCTCTTAAGGCTTCTTTATCCGCAATATAAAGCATTTTTATTAATTTTGTATAATTTACTTTGCCACCGAATTTTTTAAGAAGGTAATCGGTAATTTGAATCATTTTGTCAATGTCAAATTTAAATGTAATCATGACGACCTCCTTTTTTAGTAAATTCTGTATTTAAAATATTAGAGTACCGGTTGAAACTATAGTTAAAAAATAACAAACCCCGGAGCACTGGCAACCGGGGAGCTACGATATATACAACCGTAGCGATGTTGTTTATATTATCGTAATTTATTTCTTAGTTGTCAACAAAAACAGCAATTAATTGTGAATAAAATTTCAGTAATTATTCCTAAAGATATCTTTTAGAGTAATTATGCTGTTTTCAATATCCCCGCCGCCTTTGGCGGCGGGGATATTGGAGCATTTTATTTCAAATAAAAGTTAAGGAATTAACATCGATAAAATTTAATCGCAGCTCCAGCATCCTCTCCAGAATCCTCAGCACAACCTCACTTTTCTTTTCCGGGAATTCATTAAATATTTTAATCAGCCGGGCCTCCCGGGGCGTGATATCTACAGTGCTGTCATTGTCGAGATCTGTAAAAAATCGGGAAAGTGGTATATTAAATATTCTGCATATAGCTTCAATCAATTCTACTGCAGGGTAGGGCATACCCGCTTTTTTGTTTAATAAAAAGAGTATAAAAGATTTGACTTTGCTCTATAGGCTTCAAATTATTAATTAGTTTATCGTGAGGAATTGAGAGAGATGAGAAAAGTCTTATATATTTTAATCGCTATTTTAATTTTCACCGGATGTGAGTTTGGCGATGATTATACCGAGCTTCACGACATTCATGCCGCACTTGGAGAGATCGTGCTTACTGATATAGATGGTCCCGTTCCTTTTGTTTCCGGCGTTTATATTGTTGATACGAACCTTCTTCTCCCTGCAACCGGGGATTATGATGTTACATCTGTCTGGGAGTCGAGCAATCAGGTGGTGGTTGCCGATGATGGTGTTGTTACCCGTCAAGCATCGGATGTGCCGGTGGAGTTAACTGTAACGGGCACTAAAGGGAGATATGGGCAGACAAGGCGGTTTTTAATAGCATCTCCTGATTTTTTGATTCATTTGCCATAATTTTATCTAAAACCTACCCAGGATTCTTTTTTTTTCTTCGAGTAAATTGAGTGCTCTTTTTAAAGATTTGTGAGCCGAAACATCTATTGAGTGGAATTGCCTGCGCAATGGTGAAAAGCTTAAAGCTGATTTTCTTACACGGTCAGCTTTTATCACTTTTTGTTCAAGGTCGTATTTGAATTTATAGAAATAGGGATGAGAAGTGTCTTTGCTCAGCTCAAGCAGTTCGGCCATCTCAATGCTGGTTACACATTTATTTTCAATACATACTGTATTCATGCCGATACCTCTTTGTTGAATATATGCTACAGTTTAATAAATAAATATAAATTGTCAACCACTTTGATCATTGTCTTTGTCTCGGGGGTTCATAAAAATAAAGAACTCGCTGCCACATGTGACAGCGAGTTCGGACAACGTACTTAACGGGTGACCGACGGGGCTCGAACCCGCAACGACTGGAACCACAATCCAGGGCTCTACCATTGAACTACGGTCACCATTTGCTGATGCATCAGAACATAAAAAAAATCATGGCTTATTGTCAAGATGTTTTTATTACGCATTCCAGCGGAAAAAGCTGATGCATCTTATAAAAAAGGTGCTTCCGGAGAAACACCTTTTATGCACGCCCGACACGATTCGAACGTGTGACCCACGGCTTAGAAGGCCGTTGCTCTGTCCAGCTGAGCTACGGGCGCATTTATTGTTTTACTATTCGGGGCGAGAGGATTCGAACCTCCGATCTCATGGTCCCAAACCACGCGCTCTACCGGACTGAGCCACGCCCCGTTGGACGAATGTCAACCTATAATACGGATGAATTGTGTCAATGTTTTTTTGAATTGATATTGACATGTTTAAATTAATCTATAAATTTAAGCATCAGTTATCCTGGAAAATATTTTTTAGAGTAGTAATGCTGTTGTCAATACCCCGATTTCTTCGGCAGCGGAGGTATTAGAGCATTTTATTTTTAATAATAGTTAAGGAATTAACAGTGAAATTTAATATAAAAATATAAGAGTAAATGATTTATGCACTTTCTTATTGTTTACGGTTCTCTTCGGCGGGGTGGGGAGTTCCATCATTATCTTTCCGGAGCGGAGTTTATCGGTGATGATTTCCTTGAGGGTTTTGTCATGCTGCAGGCGGGGAATTATCCTGTAATAAAAAAATCTGAAAATAAGGGTGATACTGTTTTTGTTGAATTATACAGAGTAAGCGGTTGTCATCTTACTAAAATAGATGAACTGGAAGGGTATGCGGGGCCGGGAATGAATAACGAATATGATAGAGTTACTGCTGCCACTCTAAAAGGGTACAGTGGATTTATTTACACTGCAGCGGAGGATTTTCCGGGGGATAATTTGAATAGAATAGGCAGTGGTGACTGGTTTAATAAGAATTAATCAATAGCTTTGATGAGGTGTTAAATGGAAGAGGGGCCCATAGTCAACAATAGTAAGTGTATATCCTGCGGCAAATGCATCGATGTATGCCCAAAGGATGTTTTTGTTTTTAACAGCGTAAATAAAATAGCCCTTACAGGGAATGACTGCATGCTCTGTTCCCACTGTTATAATATCTGCCCTGTTGATGCAATTGGTTTTGCGGAAAGCTTAAAGAGAATTGATTTTGCCACATTCGATTATAAAGAGGTGTGCGCCGGTCCGGGGGATTACTCCTGTGGTGAGATTGTGAACATTTTCCGGTCAAGAAGGAGTGTGCGGCTTTTTAAAGATGAAGCTCTCAAAGACGGGGAGATCCGTGATCTTATTGAATTTGCGGTAACGGCTCCATCAGGGAGTAACTGTCAGAACTGGCATTTTTCAGTGCTTAACGGACGTCCTAAAGTGTGGGACCTGGCTCTTGAGGTTAAAAAGTTTTTTATAAAGATTAACAGACTGGCACGGAATCCCCTGGTAAGATATCTCTCCCTTTTTTTTATGGGGAGGTCACTGCTTAATTACTACAGGGATAATTATGATTCAGTTGAGATGGCAATTAATGAATCTTCCAGGGGGAGAGATCTTCTGTTTCATGGAGCCCCTGCAGTGATAATAATTCATGGGTCCATGGAGGGGAGTACTCCTGTTGAAGATGGTACTTATGCTGCTTATAACTTATGTCTTCTGGCTCATTATATGAATATAGGGACATGCCTGATAGGTTATGCTGTTGAATCTATAAACCGGAGCAAAGAGATTAAACTGAAGCTTGGTATCCCTTTGTCTCACAGGGTTCATGCTGTAATTGCAGCAGGTTATTGTGATGTTAAGTTTGTTAAACAATCGCTTAGAAAACCTTATAATATAACTTTTCTTTGATAATAAGGACTACGTGAAAATCGGGATTTTCACCACATTTTTTTTACTTCAGTTTTCACAGCCTTATACAGGATTAGAGTCTTGTCGATTGTTTCAGCTAATGGTAATAAATGTATTTGTAAATGTTTGTTTTTTCTGATCTTAAACGATACTCTTTATCTGACAGACTTAAATGGTATATTTATAAAAAAGGCGGCACTAACGGATGACGGCGATCCGGCAGGTGACGCCTTTTTTAATGTTAGATGCCCGGGCAGCTCTATCTTCGAATAGTAATTGACAACACTTATACTTTAGAATATAAATAATTTTTTATCTGTGACAGCTATGATCAGATCATAAAAAAATTTTGGTGGAATTCAAAAATTGCGAATTAAAGATAAAGATGTATCAGTATTTATTCCTGAACTTATTATTGTGGCGATATGCTCTATTATCCCCGCCGCCGAAGGTGGCGGGTATGTAAAATAGTCCATTTTTACACTAAAATATATTTTTAGGAATTAACATTGAAGATGTATTGAAAACTGGAAAAGTTGCAGGAATGATGGAAATTAAATTATATAAGCGATATACAGGTAACTCGTGCCCCCTTCGGGGGACAGGGGGCAAAGCGAAGAGGTACTCTCGAGGGGGGAAGTATTTATTTATATCCCAAAAATCCGGATTGAGCCTTATATCATAATGAAGAATCCGGTTTTGAAATTTTCTTCTCTTGAATTGTCCGCAGAAAAAATTATTCTGTGGATGGCTTTTGTTATTCTTCTGATTTTTATTTCTATTTATAATTATCTCATAGCTCATATTCTTTTAACTGGATATGCGGTTTTACTCATACTTCTGATGTTCTCTTACTCTACTAAAATGTACAGATTTCATGATAGAAATTTTGTAATACTTCTTGTAAATGCCTTATTGATAATAGCAGTTCTTGATATATTACATGCATTCACTTTCAAGGGGATGACTCTTATCGATTTTTATGACTTCAATGTTTCTCTGCAGTTCTGGCTCGGTGCGCGTTTTCTCGAATCTATGGCTCTTTTCCTCCTGCTGCTGTTTAAGGGGAGGGATATAAATATCTCTCTTCTTCGATTTTTAATTTTCATTTCTGTAATATTTATTATTCTTTCCATTCTTGTTTTTGAAATATTTCCCCTGAGCCATGCTTATATTACCGGCGGAACATATTTTAAGATATGGGCTGAGAGAATTATTCTTCTTCTTTTCTTTGCTTCCTTTTATCTGTTATTTAAGCAGAAGGTGAGTTTTGATCCATTGATGTATCTTTCTATCATTTTATTTCTTTCTCTAACAATAGCCGCAGAGGTTATTTTTCTTTGTTTTGATGAAAATATTAATCTTGTAAGTTTTGCAGGTCATTTAATCAAGACCATGTCATATTATTTTCTCTGTAATGGAGTTTTTATAGCCGGCATAAGCAGGCCTGTTGAAAAAATTATTGCATCTGAGCAGCTTCTGAAATTCGACAGAAGAAAAATGATAAAGTTAATTAATGCCATAAACTGCGGGCTATGCCGCATCGATTTAAAAACCGGGCGGATGAGGTTATCGGGCCGATGGTTTTCTAATCTGGGATACCAGCAGGATGAATCATCCGATTATATTGATGCTTGGGAATCGCTGGTTCATCCTGATGACAGGTATGCACTTGATAATCTGAGAAGACCTGAAAGCGATATAGTTGATTATGAATTCAGAATCAAGGATTATGCAGGTGTATATGAGTGGGTTAACCTGAGATGCATCGTGATTGAGTCAGGTTTTTCCGGGGCTGACATGGAGATTTTCGGCTTCATCATTCTCATCTCAGAAAAAAAACGGTTTGAATTTGAGCTCCTGGAGCAGAAGCGGAGAGCTGAAGAGAGTGACAGACTCAAGTCAGCTTTCATAGATAATCTCAGTCATGAGATAAGAACTCCTCTGGATAGTATTATGGGTTTTTCCAGAATGCTGAAAGAGCATGTACATGATAAAGCTAAAATTGAACTATACACAGGTATTATAGGGAGCTCGTCAAATCAGATACTTTCAGTTGTGTCGGATTTGATTGATATTGCACGTATTGATGAGGATCAGTTCCAGCTTAATTATGAAAAAGTTGATTTAAATCAGCTCTTTGATGAGATGGATGAGCTCTATAAAATCCGGCTGCGATCTGGTAACAAGGGGCATATCGCTTTTAATGTGCTTAAAGGGAGAGATGGGAGCTGCGAAATTATATCTGATCATGCAAGGCTAAGGCAGATACTAAATAATCTTCTCAATAATTCAGTGAAATTTACTGAAGCAGGTGAAATAACCTTGAGCTATGAATTAAATCCAAAAGCCGTTACTTTCAGAGTTTCTGATACCGGAATCGGTATTGACGAAGAAAAGAGAGATCTCATATTTGAGAGATTCCGCCAGGGGGACGAAGGTGTAGCCAGAACTTTTGGAGGGATCGGGCTGGGGCTCTCTATTGTGAGGGAGCTTGTAACCCTTATGGGCGGGAGCATCGGCTTTGAGTCTGAACCGGATATGGGGGCTGAGTTTTATTTCACTGTTCCCCGTGATTACAGAGGGGGAACAATTTTATGACAATTAAAGATTTTAATTTTGATCTTAAACAGATACGCACATTTATGGAAGTTGTTCATGAGAAGAGTTTTACAAATGCATCACTTAAACTGAAAATAAGCCAGGCATCAATCAGTCATCAGATCGGACAGATTGAAAAGATGCTGGGTGTAAAACTGATTATACGGAACAGTCAGGATTTTGCTTTAACAAGGGAGGGGGAAATTTTTCTCACGTACTGCAATAAGTTAAAAGGTGATGTGGAGCTTTTAAAAACCGAGATTAAAGCCGGTACTTTCGGAGGAACAATTAAGATAATTGCAAGTTCAATCCCCGGAACCTACATTGTTCCATCTATAGTATCAGCTTTGAACCGGGACAGTGAAGGTTTTTATTATAAGCTTGAGGTGGGCAACAGCAGAGAGGCTATAGAAAAAATTAAGCAGGGTGATGCTGATCTTGCCATAGTTGGCCGTGAGATAAAGCATCCTGCCCTCACTTACAGAGAACTGGTGAATGATGAAATTGTTCTTATTGCTCCCTCAGATTACAAGGGGAGTATTCAGATTGAGGATCTCAGGAAAATTCCTTTTATTACACGGGAAAGCGGTTCCGGTACAAGGAATATTGTGGAGGCATATCTTAACAGGCTGGGTATAATCCCCTCTGAGCTTAATATTATTATGGAATCATCATCCTCCGAAAGCCTCAGGGAGGCTGTAATCAGCGGTCTTGGCCTGGCTTTGATTTCCTCTATGGCGATTGAAAAAGATTTAAAGCTTAAAAACCTGAAAGTAATCAAGGTTAAAGGGATGAGCATTATAAGACCTTTCTATATTGTTACTTCCAATATCAGGGCACAGCATGAGCCTGTAAGGCTTTTCCTCGAATATGCTTCAAAATATAAAAAATAGCACTATAATTTTAGAGGGAGAAACCTGTCATTCCGGCCGAAGTGATAACACAGGCAGGGAGTCATTGTAACTGCTCTGCCGGGATCTCCTGTGAAAATCAGGAGTTATGAGAATCCCGCATCTGTACTGAGCGCATCGAAGTATGTGCGGGAATGGCGCCACCCTTAAAATTATAGTGCTCCCGAATAAAAAATAGAGAGTCTTTATCTTCTCTCGCTTAAACTCTGATTAAACCACTGTGTAATCCCTCCTGATTGGAAAATGCTTTCAGCTTCAGAATTGTTGATTTATTAAATTAATGTTTTTAATAAATTACGCTTGATTAATTTTCGTTTATTGAAAATATTGATATTAAATATAATAAATAATACGTGAGGTTTTTATGGGGAATTTTTTAGCTTCGCGCAAGGGGATAATCCTTGTGGGACTGGTTATTGGTGTTATAGCTGTTACACTTCAGAAACTTGGTAATCCTGCAAATATGGGTATTTGTGTTGCATGTTTTGAACGGGATATTGCCGGTTCATTAGGTTTTCACAGAGCAGCTGTTGTTCAGTACATGAGACCGGAAATTATTGGCCTTGTACTTGGCGCATTTTTTGTTTCAATATTTACAAAGGAGTATCAGCCAAGAGCCGGTTCCTCCACAATTATCCGTTTTTTCCTTGGTGTTTTTGCAATGATAGGTGCTCTTGTTTTTCTCGGATGTCCATGGAGAGCTTTGCTGAGGCTGGCAGGGGGGGACTGGAATGCAATAGTCGGCATTGCTGGTTTAGCCGTTGGTATCGGTGCAGGTGTATTATTTCTTAAAAACGGTTATAATCTTGGAAGAACCTACAAGGTAAATAAGGCTGCAGGATGGGTTTTCCCTGCAATTATGCTTGGACTCTTTGCTATGCTTATTTTTCAGTTCAAAGTTTCTGATGCAGGCCCTCTTTTTTTCAGTGAAAAAGGTCCGGGATCTCAATTTGCTCCGGTTGCTGTAAGTATTGCTGCAGGCATCTTCATAGGCGGTATAGTTCAGAGGAGCAGATTCTGTACAATGGGGGCTATTCGTGATATAATTATGGCAAGAGATTTCCATCTTATGACAGGCGTTATTGCTTTGCTGGTTTCTGCAACTCTGCTGAATCTTGTATACGGACAGTTTAAACCGGGCTTTGAGTCGCAGCCAATAGCTCATACTGTGCATTTGTGGAATTTTCTCGGTATGGTTCTTGCCGGTCTTGCCTTTGCACTTGCAGGGGGTTGTCCGGGGAGGCAGCTTATACTTTCCGGTGAAGGTGATTCTGACGCGGCAGTCTTTGTTGTTGGAATGATCGTTGGAGCAGGAATAAGCCACAATTTTCTCCTTGCCAGCTCCCCTGCGGGAACAGGCGCATACGGCCCTGCTGCAGTTGTGATAGGGCTTGTTTTCTGCGCTGTCATAGGTTTTACCATGAAAGAGAAAATGAGTTAAAAGGAGAGTTATATGTCAAGTCAAGTAGACGCAAGAGGACTTTCATGTCCTCAGCCTGTTGTATTAACACAAAAAGCAATCAAAGAAGGGAAAACATCTTTTGAGGTTCTTGTAAGCAATGTAGTTTCAAAAGAGAATGTAATCCGCTGCGTTCAGAATAATAAAATGAAGGCGGAAGTGGTAGAAGATGGCGATGAATTTAAAATAATAGTTTCTAAATAAAGTTTTTATTTTAATGGGCTGTCTAAAAAGTAATTTACTTGTCATACCGGCTGTAGCGAAGCGAAATGCCGGTATCTCTTAGGCATGATTATTTCAGGAGTTTCCGGTATTTGCACAAATTGAAGTTGCAAAACCGGAATGACACATTCTGTCGAATCCGACTTTTAAGACAGCCCCATTAATCTTAAGAAATGCAGATTTTCCCTAATAAAATACTTGTTTTAAAACCGCAATCATAACTAATCATCATTAATATCAGAGGAATTATTTCAGGAACAGCAATTATGACAGAATATTCAGTAATTTTATTTTTTTCAAACAGCTACTCTATCTGGACATCAAAGGAGTTGAAAAAGCGCGGTATCGATCATAAAATGGTTCCAGTGCCGCGCCATCTAAGTTCAGATTGCGGATACTGCGTGAGGATAAAAAGAGATGAAACAGAATCTATCAAATCGGTTCTAATTGAAAAGGGGATCGAGTTTGATGAGATTGTTGCTATATAGATTAATATTTCAGGGTAGAGGATAACAAATGACAGATAAGATATGCAGGCCGCTGAATATTCAGCGCTTAACAGAATCTGTTACAGGTTCCGGCTGAGCTGCCAAGATAGGTCCGGAGGACCTTTTCACTGTAATTGATCAGCTGAAAATTCCCTATGATGATAATGTACTTGTGGGGAGTGACGGGAAGGATGACGCGGGTGTATACCGGGTAAATGAAGAACTTGCACTGGTGCAGACACTCGACTTCATTACACCTGTATGTGATGATCCATTTATATTCGGCAGAATAGCAGCATCAAACAGCCTCTCCGATGTCTACGCCATGGGCGGCAGGCCGGTTACTGCTATGAATATTATTGCATTCCCTACTCAGAAGTTTTCCCTTTCTATTATGCAGAAGATATTGGAGGGTGGAATATCTGTAATGCGGGAAGCCGGAGTTCAGCTTCTTGGAGGGCACAGTGTTGAGGATAATGAGCTGAAATATGGCCTCTCTGTTACCGGATATGTTGATCCAAAGAGAGTTATAAAAAATAATACAATAAAAGATAAGGATATACTCATTCTTACAAAGCCGCTGGGAACAGGTATTATTTCCACTGCACTTAAAGCTGATTTTGCTGATAAGTCTATTCTCGATGAATTCCTTGAGTCTATGAGTACTCTTAATAAAAGCGCGGCAGAGATTATGCTTAAGTATAATGTAAGCGCCTGTACTGATGTTACAGGTTTCGGCCTTGCGGGACATCTTATTGAAATGATTGGTGATTCCGATTATACAATTACAGTCAACTCAGCGAATCTGCCGCTCCTTGACGGGGCGCTGGAGAATGCTGCAATTGGATTAATCCCGGGGGGACTTTACAGGAACAGGGATTATATTGGTAACCGGTGCAGTATTGATGAATCTGTTTCCAGAGAAATGGCTGATATTATATTTGATCCCCAGACTTCCGGCGGGCTTATTATTGCAGTTCCTGAAAATGAAGCGGATATGCTCTTAAAAGAGATTATTGATTCCGGTAACAGGTGGGCCCGCATTATAGGGAGAGTGGATGCTGCGGGGAAACCTGGAATAGCGGTTCGCTGAAAATATTCTTTTCCTGAATATCCGGGCTGCTTTAAACCGGATATTTTTCCAGCAGCTTTTTTATGTTAGCCAGTGAGCTGCGGCTTGCATCTGACAGAAATATTTCTCCATTTAATCTTCCTGTTTCGATGTCTCCTGAAATATTTTTTATCAGATTAAGAGATTCATCGCTGAACCTTTCAGTTAAAAATTCCGCCTCTTTAAGGTGCAGGCTTTTCCCGGCTGAAAAGGGGAGTGCTTTTCTTAACCTGCTGAATAGCGGCGGGGAAAACTTTTTTAAAATAAGATAGATAATAAATGGTGACAGAACAATTCCATTTGTTTTTGCGATCATCAGAAAATAGCTCAGCATATGAGCACCGGTGCTGCTTCCCCATACCAGCCAGAGTATATCAGAAATAAAAAGTGCTGTAAAAAAAGTAATCCTCCCTTTTGGTAAACCGAGAGCTCCCAGGCCTGATGAAATAATTAAAACAAAAAATAAGAGAAGAAGTGTGGTACCTCCAACCAGTGAAGAGACTTTTTTTACAGCAGATGAAACTGTAGTAAGAAATTTATTTATAGAAGTAAAAAGCTCCTTTGTTTCTTTTATTGATTCGTGAAATTCCTGTATGCCGGCGCTTATTTTTTCAACCGGAGTGCTGATTCCTGAATGCCATTGTGCTGTAAGTGCTGAAGGTATGTAAATTAATAATAAAATCAGAATTATTCTTTTTTTAATATTCATAGGGGAGCTCCGGAGTAAATATTCTGTTTCCGCAATTATTTCTAAAGATATTTTTTAGTGTAATAATGCTGTTCCTGATATCCCCGACGCCTTCGGCGGCGGAGATATTAAAACATTATATTCCAAACAAAAGTTAAGAAATTAATACTGATTCTATTTTATCAGTTTAATACTCGGGAGATTATTACTGCAATCAGCTTATCCTGTCAAGTTCATTCATCAGGTCAATTGTTGAGCGCATAAATTCAAATTTTTCCGGCGGCCCTTTTATTTCATTGTCCGGCTTCCGTGATAATGAAAGAGCGTTTGAGGGGCATGCCCTGGAGCAGATTCCGCATCCTATACATTTCCCCCTGTCAATATCAACAAATGATACATCATTCATTGAAAGTGCATTCATGGGGCATTTATCAATACAGGCTTCACAGGATGTGCATTTTGTAGAATCTAAATTTAATATGTAATTGCTCTGTTTAAACATGGCCGGGTTAGGGAGCATTTTAATTTTTCGCAGTATTGTGCAGCAGTCGGGGCAGCAGTTGCAGATAGCTTCCACATTCCGGGTATCCCCTGCTGTCTGGTGAACAAATCCCAGCTCTTCAGATTTTTCCAGAACCTTCAATGCCTCCTCTCTTGTTATCCATCTGCCGAATTTCATTTCTTCAATAACATATTCAGCATAAAAATCAAAGGCAATGCATACTTCTCCATCTTTGCCGCATCCCCCCTGTGCCAGGTTGTACTGGTAATTACAGGCACACTGGAAAAGTCCGATTCTCTCCTTGGAATTAATTATAGCTTTAACATCATCAAAGGGGAGTACCATATCCTTTGTGTTAACATCTGTCATTACTGGAACAGTGCGGAGTGATCCTTTCCTGGGAATAAATCCCCCCATTATATACTTTTCAAATAGCGGGGCGATCTCCGGGTCCCTCTCTTTCCGGAATATCTGGTGTTCAAAAAAACCGTGCATAAAAGGGGCTGCAGCATAGTATCTTTTCCCCTCCTTTGTTTTAGGGAAGGTGAGACCCTTTTCGGTCATTGAATCCAGAATCTCTTTTGCTTTTACGCTATCTATACCGGCTCTGGCGGCAATAGTTTCCGGCGGTTCAAGGCTTCGTGTCATCTCTATGTAAACAGAAGCTTCCTCTTCAGTGAAAAGTCTTTTCAGTATTTCAATCTCCACACCCGACTTAGTGGGGAACATCCCCACTGAATAGTTGTCGATTTTTTCTCTAAGCTGATTGTAGATTTCCGTGGACATATTTTTCCCCTCCCTGAATTTTATTATTAAACAGTAATTATTCCTAAAGATATTTTTTAGTGCAATAATGATGTTTTCCATATCCCCGCCGCCTATGGCGGCGGGGATAATAGAGCATTTTATTTCAAAAAAAAGTTAAGGAATTAACACTGATTATTAACCATAAATTTAAAAAATAGCTCATTCCGGATTTATGGGATACAAAGGTAGTACTTCTTCGCTTTCCCCCCTGTTCCCCAAAGTTAAGCTAAGCCCCCTAAATCCTACTTCGACTAGTTAAGTACACCGCCCGGAGGGGGACTTTTAAACTCTTTTAACAAATTAAAATTTTAATATCAAAGCCTTTAAGCCCCCCTCCGGGGCGCAGACTGTGTGAGTAATGAATAAAATTTGATATTTACACAGTCTGAAATCTCAC
>CAZBFP010000047.1:0-13737 GCA_964491265.1 uncultured Leptospirales bacterium
AATCACTATATGTCAAGCATTAATCCTACTTTTTGCAGTAGCACCATTAATAGATAATCGTTTTATAGATTTTAATAAAAACAGGGGGTTTTTGCCATCTGTTTTTATTTAACCTGTTATCAGGTAAAGCCCCATCAATATACCAGCCATATGCCGCCTTAATTGAATCAATTCTTGAGTCGATTATAGCCCTTATTCGACTCAAAGTTAACAAAATGACTGTTAAAATGGTATGTTTACAACTCTATTGAAACTTATAGATCAGACTTATATTTATCGAAAATATGATCCGTATATAACAGTTCAATTCTTTCAATAACGCTCTGTGCAAAAATTAATCGGTCAAAAGGATCTCGATGATGGAAGGGAAGTTTTGATACATACATTGCATGTTCACTTCCAATATTAATTATCTTATACAATCCGTTCAGAATATACTTCTCCATATAGGATTCCAGATCCGGAAACAACTCAATCTGTTTAAGGCTATATTTTATAGAAATCTCCCAGATGCTTGCTGCACTGATTAAAATATCATTTTCCGGATTACTAATAAAACTTTGAATTGATTGAGGAAGACGTTTATCTCCCTGAATATACCATAGTAATACATTAGTATCGAGTAAATACTGCATCACATATATTCCCCGAAATCATCTGCTGATTCATAAAATGACTCATTGATTTTCATATGATCTTTCCCCACACCAAAAATCCTTAACTTTCCAGGTTCCTTTTCATTTTCAAGAGGTATAATAATGACCTCAACTTCACTGGCATTAAAATCATCAGGAAGATCTATTATTATCTGCTGATTTATAGGCTTTTTTATTTCCCTTATTGCTATCATATATATCCCCCTGGAGTATTCAGATTATGTAATAAATGAAATATATAACAAAATTCTTTGCATTCAAGTCTTATATCTGTAAACTGATAAACAAATTAACTTTATATCTAAAATTATGAAAGTCAATATTATTTTACTGAGATTAATCACCTTGCCGTCAATTATATCCTTAATTACAATTTATGATTTCTTGACAATAATTGTTTTTTCACCAGCAATTATTGTATCTATTTAATATTTGGAGGTCAAATCCTGTTCCAGGATATTTGATTACTAGCGCTTACTTGTGATTATATTATTTAGGATTAAAAAAAGGTTCACTCCTTGCGTGAAGTCAGCAGGATTTAGAGGGATTAATAATTGAAAAAAGAGAAAAATTCTCAAAGAGGTTTTATGGACTGGAGAGAAAAAATTATTACTGATCCATATATTTGCCATGGGAAAGCCTGTATAAAGGGGACAAGAATTATGGTCTCTGTAATTCTCGATAATCTTGCAGCAGGCATATCTACAGAAGAGATTATTGCCAGCTATCCTTCTCTTAATCCGGAAGATATTATAGCATCTATCACCTATGCTGCTGATCTTGCTAAAGAACGGATTCTTCCTATATCACAGAAAGTGTCATGATCAAATTTAAGATTGATGAAGATATTGAGCTTGAAGCGCTTGAGCAGCCTGAGAAATATTTATTGAGATATGAACGTTAATATTCTTCAAACATTGTTAAAGATTAATTCAATATCCAAATTATTCAGATGTTCCAGAAACGGGATCACTCATTACCCCTTCCCCATAAGTTGAAACAGTACTTACCCTGTAATAATAGGTTCGTCCATAATCTACATCAAAATCATCAAAGGATGATGTTCCAGATAAACCTTTATAGCCATAAGGGCCAGCTTCAGTGTCAGATCTATAAACATTATATGAAGTAACATATGCAGGAATGTTGTCTATTATCCAATTAACTGTAAGATGAGTCGATCCTGAAACAAATGTAATCTTAGTCATTGGAATCATGCTTATTGATATTTCCTGCTCTCCCGGAGAAAGAGAAACAGTTGTATGCCCACCCCAATTTTGAGGAACATCACCCGTTTCTCCCTCTGTTATTAAAGACGTTATTTCAAATGTCACATTGCTAACAGCTGGTACAACAACAGTATAAGAAGTCGCATCTGAAGGAATTTCAAAAATAATTTCATTAAATGATGAACTTCTAACTTTTAAAGTGAGATCACCTATCACACTATTCCAGCCAAAAAATGCGTACGACGGCGTACTGAAAAATTCCAGCACCCTGTCAATCATTCTCTTTTCAGGAATATAATAGTTCATTCCTAAATCATTCCTTTGGAGCCTGATTGTAACCCGTGTTTCATCATCACTGAGGTAACACCCTGAATTAAAAATACCTGCAGTAAGAAATGAAATAATTAAAATAGATATTATAACACCAGATTTTTTGAAATTCATATCCCCCTCCCATAAAGAGTTTATAAATTCAGTTTAATAAAAAAATTGAAAAAACAAAATTATTTTTTGGATTTTACAACTTTTCTCATTACCCATTCCAGGCTCATGAAATAATTATACTTCTGCCATTTTAGCGAAAGGAAAAGCATTATTATCATAAAAAGAGCGCTGGTAATTATTGCCTTCCATGCTGTCAGATTCCCATGAAAACCTGCAGCACGAAAAATTTCATTGAATAGTATTATGTGAACAAAAAACCAGGTAAGGGATAATCTGCCCACTGCATTGAATAAGCTGAAAGGAAGAAAATCTCTGCGGTAAAGTATCCTATAGAATAACAAAAGAATGAGCAAAGAAATTGCCAGAAGCATTAAAATAAATGAAATATGCGACGGATAAATAAATGGAGTAAAAACAAAAAACCGGAAAAAGGTCCCGCCTGTAGCAAAAAAGAAGCCGTATTTATAGCAAAATGCGAGAAATATCCCTGCTGCCAGAGAAAAACCTGATAACATAAGAATATTTAAAAATCTCTCTTTTTTAATCCACTTCCCGCAAATAATACCTGTTATAAAAAAACCTGTCCATGGGAATAGAGGAAAATGCCCCTCTGCTGCTGCAAGTCGGATAATTCCGCCAGTCCTTGCGATATCATTCATGAAATTATTTCCCATATTAAGGGGAGTGTTCAGGAAAGTCATAATAAGCGGAGCAGCAGCTATTACAGATAAACTCAAAACCAAAAGATATAATATCCGTAATCTGATGAAGAATGGCGCAAGAATTATCCCGATTCCGATCGTGTGAAGAATATACCATGATCCCGGACTGAACCAGTGGGGAGAAAGAATGTTGAGCAGGTATCCGGAAGAAATAATAAATAAACCGCGCTTAAGAAATTCAAATTTTCTTATTTCAGTTTTTTCAAATAATAAAAATGCACCTGTACCGGAAAGGAGAAGAAAAAGCGGAGCAGCAAAATTCCCGAAAAAATTTAAAATCATCATTACAGGATATTCAGGAAATGTAAGTGAATAGGAAACCCACCTTACTTCCCAGAGCCATGAAATAAGGTGCTGCTGTACCATTAAAATTACAGCAAAACCCCTTAGTGCATCAAGCTGATTAATCCTTAAATTCATTGCCGGAAATATTTATATCCCTGTTTCTTACACTTATATTAACCGGTCTCTTCTCCCCAGTCAATGCTAATATATAACTGACTCTTTCTATTCTATCAGATTACAGTAATTAGTTACACCGTTTACAATAGAAAAAATACAAGAGGTGGGTCAGAGCCCTTATTGTTGACCCCACCCCGCCCTCCGGGCCGCCCCTCCCCACAGTGGCTCATTACTACCCACAAGTCGAGATCCATCAAAATGATAAAAGATATTTTGCGAAAATTCTTTTAGTGAGTGCCTTTATCCGGTGTATTGGCCCCCTAAATCCCCCGGAGGGGGACTTGGTTTAAGTTGAATAACAAACAATTCTAAAATAAAGCGTTTTTTAAGTTAAAATTAATTTCCAAACTTATTTTTTAAGTCCCCCTCCGGGGGATTTAGGGGGCTGTCGAGAAGTGGGTAGAAGTGAGCCACAGTAGAGAGGGCTTCGAAGCATGAAATTGCAGGTTTCACATAATACTTTAAGATTTATCAAACTAATATTTTAGAACCTCCAGAAAATATTAGTCACTATTCCTCCCTCTCCACTGTGGAGAGGGAGGTTAGGAGGGTGAGGTCTGAACAAATTCATCAAACTATAAATTCACCATCTGCAGAATATACTGGTCACTATTCCCCCTTCTCCACTGTGGGGAAGGGGTCAATGAATAAAAGAGCTCATCCCTTTTTGGAGGATGAGCTCTTTATATTATTAATGGATAAAGTTATTTTTATAAATATCAAGTTCCAGTAACCGGAACAGATGCACTAAATATCCCGATATTTTCTCCATCCACTGTTTTGATCCGTATAAAATGCGAAGGCAAAACTGGTGAACCAGAACTAATACTACAAGAATACATTCCTTCTGAAATAGGCTCTATTCCAAAAGTACCTTCTTCTAACACTTGCAACAAATTAACATAAATTTCATTATCAACAGACCATTCAATAACAAAAGAATCTATATCGTTTTTTTCTGGCCCTTCCATCATCCAGTATATCATAAAAGACTCTTCGACAAATGTGAAATATAACTCATAAGGCACTCCCTGCATATATGCTTTTATTTCTTTAGTTTGTCCCGAAGGCAAATCAGTTGTAATCATTACACCATACACAACTTTTGCTGGTAAAGCGCCCCCTATATCTTTAGCACTTATTCTGATTACACGGTTAGTTCCGGCAGGTACAGTTAATTCTACAATATTATCAACGGGGTATTCACTAATTAATATATTTTTTTCAACAAGAAGCGAATCTCCTTCAAAAACTTTAAAATTAATTTCACTTATTCCTAAATCTCCAGGCACACTCTGCGCCACTGCCTCTTTCGCAAAAATCATCAAAAACCTGTCAATAAGCGACTTCTTCTCCACCTTTGCAACAGGGATATTCCCCAGATTAATCCGAACTGTTGCTGTATCTGAATCTATAAAGCACCCTGTAAAAAGAAGCACTGATGCTGCTGCTAATGATATTATTATCTTTTTCATATATTCACCTATTCACCTCAAAAAGTTTGCAATAATCTTAATTATTAATGTATATTAATACATTACAGAAGAGTAATTGCAAATAAAATAGTGTTTAAATATTACTTTTTTTATATTTAATAATTGAAAAAATAAAATAACTATTCCATATTTGCAACAATTTTTTACAAAGGAGCTCTTTTTATGAAAACTATAAAAATCGCCATATCACTTTCATTTCTCCTCCTTTTCAGCACTTCTCTCTTTGCTGAAATTAAAGCCGTCAGTGTAAAAGGGACTGTTGCATACAGGGACGGCAGAAACTGGGTGCCGCTAAAGGTTAACCAGGTTCTTAAAGAGGGTTCACGCATAAGTACAGGCGCAAACTCATCAGCTGAAATACGGCTCAACAGACTAAACCACACAGTTACGGTAAAGCCCCTTTCAATGATTCAGGTTTTCAGCAAAGAATCAGCCACATCAACAGATACACATATCGGCCTCAAACGCGGAGGGGTTAATGCCCGTGTTCCAAGGGACAGTAATGTTAAAACTGTTTTCAAGGTCTCCACTCCGGTTGCAACTTCCAGTGTGCGGGGCACAGAGGAGAATATAGGCTACGGGCCGGGCACAGGAATGACCGTTGAGGTTGTGAGTGGTGAAATTGAAGGAAAAAACAGGCTCGGCAAGAGCAATAATATTTCAGGACGGCAGAAATTTACTCAGGAAAAAGGTAAAGGGAAGCCAGGGCACATTCTGGGCGATGTTAAGGATAAATCCTTTGCTTCTGTATATGGACAGGGACTCACACCGGATGAGCTTGAAACAGCCCTTTTCACAGGAACAGACCAGACAGGTTCGCCCGATGGAGATACATCGGTTATTGATAATCTGGCCGGCTCTGGTGGTGGTGACGCAACCACTATTATTGAAATAACATGGCCTTAGCCTTATTAAGGATATAAAGTAAATTTACAAAAAGGACATCTATTATGAGAAATTATTTCAAGAAAATAATAATACCACTTTTTATTCTTATATTTTCTGCTGCATCAGCCCAGAATATAAGCCAGCTCGATTTTATTCACTCACTTGACAGCAAAGCTTCCGCCACATACGGGGATGCTGTTAAGCTTTTTGCCGCATCTGCCGGTGCAAGGGCCGGGAATTTTACATCAGAATCTGCATACCTTAATGAGCAGGGAATTGCACTGAAATACAGTGAAGACGCCCCCCTTACCAGAGGTATGGCAGCTCTTATGACTGCAAGATATCTAAACCTTAAAGGGAGCTTTATGTACCGTATCTTTAAATCGGAAAGATACGCTTACAGGGCATGTGCTGCTGATTCACTTATGCCTGGTGATGCCAGTGAACTGGACAGATTGAGCGGGCCTGAACTTCTTGAACTGATGTCGCTTATAAGCGATAAAAAAGGTGAATAATCATGAAAAAAATTGATCTGTTTCTAATTATATCTCTTCTACTTGTTTCCACAGGACTTTTAGCGCAGGCCCCTGTTTCAGATGAAGACCGCTTCTTCTACAGCGAGGATGCCAGTGAGGATATGGCATTTCTTACGCCTGACACATCCTATAAAACAAAAGGCTTTCAATATGGAGTTATTTTAAATCCTGTGCTGGTATATGAAAAGGACAGCGGCAGTTCACTCACTTCATCAATTATCAATGCACGTGTCTGGGGGAAATCAGCTCTATGGAATAACAGCTTCCTCTATATACGGGTAAAAAATTCATATCTTGCAGTACTTGCTGACACAGGAACAGCATATGGCGGCATAGAGAATGACAATGTTCTCGACCTTGACCTGGCCTATTTTTCCCAGTCAACTGCCTCAGGAAATATAGTTTTCTCCGCAGGGAGAAAATATTACAACCTGGGCACAGGTGTAGTATTAAACGGCAGGGGTGATGGTGCAGAGCTCCTCTATTTCTCACGCCTGGTTGATGTAAAGGTTTTCGGACTATACACAGGCCTTTTACTAAAAGACAATAACCCCTACGGCCTCAGTACCAGGGATATTGCAGACGGTGCTGAAAGAATCTTTGCAGGAGGTCAGCTAGCAACATCTGTTTCTAACCAGAACCTCTATATCTTCGGCATGGCACAGATCGACCAGGCAGATGAAGATGCAGGGACAAAATCGCGCTATAATTCCCAGTATTACGGCGCAGGCGCCAACGGGGTTTTTCTTAAAGATTTTTTTTACTACGGTGAATTTATTTATGAAACCGGTGAAAGCTATGTTTCCGATACATATGAAAAATCTACAATAGCTGCCTATGCTGTAAACACCGGTTTAAATTATTATATACCTGTTAAACTTAACCCTGTACTTTCACTCCAGTATGCCTACGGTTCCGGAGATAAAGACAGAAATGATTACACAACAGGGAACAGGGGAAGTTCCACAGAGGATGATAGCGGTTTTATCTCTTTTGGAACATTCTCAGGGGGATTTGCATTAAAGCCAACACTGAGTAATATTCATATTTTCAGAGGCGGGGCATCTTTTACACCCTTTGCTGAAGCTCAGTCACCATACATTAAAAAGATGACTGCAGGTGTTAAATACGCCTATTACATGAAGGATGTAGCAGAATCTTCAATTAAGTCCGGTGCAGCCGGTGAAGATAATAAGCATATCGGACACGGTGTTGATCTTTCACTTAGATGGCAGATATTCTATGACATGTCTTTTTATCTTAATTACGGAATTTTTCTCCCGGGAGATGCATACTCAGACGCACAGGAGGACATTCACTATATCCAGTCCGGATTTAATTTCAGCTTCTGATGACACATGAGCCTGTCCAAAAAGTAATTTCCTTGTCATACCGGCTGTAGCGAAGCGGAATGCCGGTATCTTTAATGCCTGATTATATCAGAAGATTCCGGTATTTGCAAAAATTGAAGTTGCAAAACCGGAATGACAAATCCTTTACAAATCCGACTTTTAAGACAGCCCCTTTAAAATTAAACCCTTAATAAACCACAACCCAATTCCGGAGGCCATAATTGAAATTTCTAAAAAACTTTAACAGAACCGAATTCTTTGAGAAAATCAACCATTTCTTTGACCAGAACAGGTTCTCAGGCCCCCTGATCGGTTTAGCTGCATTTTTAATAATAGTACCATTCAGTTTTACAGATGCCTATAATTTCTTTGAGCTGAAACTATACGATCTCCGCTTCCAGGGTAAACCTTCTGTTAAAGAGTGGAACAAATTATATTTCCTCGATATTGATGAACACAGTACCACAGCCCTGGGGCAGTTTCCCTGGACCAGAGACATCTATGCTGAAGGGCTTAAAGTATTAAAAGAGCTTGGTGCCTCACAGGTTTCCTTTGATATTATGTATCCTGATGCTTCACCAAAACAGATAAATGATGAGGCATACAGCACTTTAACGGGTAAAATTTCTGCCGGAACAACCATTAACCCTGATGAATTCCCCTCCCTTATACGGGACAATGATGAAATTTTCTCACAGGGTATAAAGGGGAATGGATCTGTAATTCTATCATATACTTTTTCACAGGATAAGGTCACAGATGATGTTGCAAAAAGGCAAAATACAAATGAGTTTAAAAAAGCCAGGGAGCGTTTTATTAATCTGGCATCCATACCTGTACCTCCCGGGAGAGAGAAGGAGTTTGTCAATCTTACAGATGAAAATACAAAAACCATAGTATACCCCATACCGTCACTTATGGATTCAGCTAAAAACTTCGGCTTTGTAAACAGATTTACCGACATTGACGGAACAATCAGAAGAGTACGCCTTGTCCAGGCTTTTGAAGGGAGGCTTTACTTCAACCTTGCACTTGCAATGCTCATAGATAACTGCAATGTAAAAAAAGAGAATATCATTGTAAATCCAGGAAAAAATATTATACTCCGGGAAGCCTATAATGCAAAAGACAACATTACAGAAGATATTGTTATACCTGTAGACAGAGAGGGGATGGTTTTTGTAAACTGGGCAGGTCCCGGCCCAAGGGAGGAATCATTCACACTTATCCCATTTTACTCTCTTCTTGAATATCCCAGGTTTGCTGATGCAGTTTATGAATTTTTCGATAACGCAGGGGGAATTGCCGGAATCCAGAAAAGGGCTGAGCTTTCCGGCACCATTAATGAGGCGAGGAACAAACTAAGCAGAACAGCTGATGACGCTGAGAAGAAAGAACTGCTTCTTCAGATTACATCTCTTCAGAAAGAACTTACTGAAATTAAAAAAAGCTACCTCAATATGCTTTTTGAGGAAAAGAAGGAGATAGAAAAAGAACTGGAAATCTCACCTTCTGATGAACTGAAAAATGAGCTGGCACTTGTAAATGGCGATATAAAGGCTGTTGAACTTGTTCTTATGGCTGAAAGTGTGAGGGACAAGGTTCTCATAATAGGCTTAACAGCAACCGGCACCCATGATATTGCCTCCATACCCCTTCATAATGAGTATCCCGGCGTAGGCACATATCTTAATACCATCAACACAATAATCCACAGAGAGTATATCTCCAAACCGGGATTCTTTTTTTCAATTTTACTCTTCCTCGTAATAGCGCTTGCAGCAGGTTTTGTTATTCAGAAACTCCCTGCAAGAAGATCCCTCCTAACAGGGATTCTCTCATTTGTTTTTCTCAATATAATTATATTTCTTCTTTTCGATTTTGCAAATATCTGGATAGAGCAGCTGGGATCAAACCTGGCCCTCCTTATCCCTTCTTTCTCCATTATTTCTATAAAGCTTATAAGTGAAGAGAAACAGAAAAAGTTTATCAAAGGGGCCTTTTCCCGCTATATCGCCCCTGATGTAATTAACCAGATTCTTGAACACCCTGAATCCCTGGAGCTTGGCGGAGAAAACAGGCCCATAACTATTTTCTTTTCAGACGTGGCGGGATTTTCCACACTTTCTGAAAAACTCGCTCCCCCTGAGCTTGTTGCTCTCCTTAATGAATATCTCTCTGAAATGACAGATATTATAATCTCTCATGGCGGTACAATAGACAAGTATGAAGGTGATGCCATTATGGCATTTTACGGCGCACCACAGTCATATCCTGATCATGAAATAAGGGCCTGCATGGCTGCAATTGACATGAAAAAAAGACTGCGGGAGATGCAGGAGCACTGGAGAGAGGTTGGCCAGCATGAACTTTTTGTTCGTATGGGCATGAATACAGGGGACGCGGTTGTAGGAAATATGGGTTCCCGCATGCGAATGGACTATACTGCAATGGGGGATTCTGTAAACCTTGCTTCGAGGCTTGAAGGGGCTAACAAGTTCTACAGCACCACTGCCATGATAAGTGAATTTACTCTTAATGGCGCTAAAGATCATATTGAAGCCAGGAAGCTCGACACTATCCGTGTAATGGGTAAAACTGAAGCGATTAATATATATGAACTTTTAAGCAGAAAGGGTGACCTGCCGCAGAAAGTGTACGATATGATTGAATTATATAATCAGGGACTGGAGCTTTTTGCTTCAAGACAGTGGAAGAAGGCTCATAAATCTTTTCAGGATGCTCTTATAATAATTCCTGATGACGGCCCGTTAAAAACATACATCAAACGCTGTGAGGATTTTATGAAAAAACCGCCAACTCAAAAATGGGACGGAGTTTTTTCATTAACTTCAAAGTGACCCCACCCCGCCTACCGGCGCGCCCTCCCCGCACGGAGAGGGCTCTTTTGAAAAAAAATTTACTTAATGAAAATTTTGAAAAGTGTAATAAAACCCTCTCCCAACTTGATGGGAGAGGGTGCACAAGCGATAGCGAAGTGCGGGTGAGGGCATATGAATAAATATCGGTTAATTTTCATCCCTTATACTCATTCAGCTTCTGAACAAAAAAATCGGGAAGTCTGCTCACACGCCTCTCCATATAATCAAATGCGGCAAAGCCGGTTTCCGCAACAGCAGCGGTTACCCCGTTTTTGGAGATGCGGTGAAAAAACCTTACCCCCTTCTCACTTATCTCACCTGCATCTGACTCTATCAGAACTATATCATCCATAAAAAGTTCAGCCTTGAAATTAATCACAAGGTCCCCCATAATTATACCGCTTCTCCCGTCTCCGAAATTTGCCTCGCTTAACCCAAGGCTTTGCAGCATCTGATACCTGCCGTCATGAACCAGGTCTGCCATCTGCGAATTCCCCACATGACCGCCGAAATTTAAATGAGAAATCGATATCCTTAACTCATGTTTAAATCTGTACTCATCAAGCTCCTTAAGCTTAACTCTCCCCATTGCTCCCCCTCTATCTGCATGTCCCTATATATTATTACTTTTCCCAAAAATCAGGAATGATCCATAAATAATTATTGAATTAAATTACTTTAAGTCCATATATTGACTTAACATTATGTAAACAAAATTTTTACTAATAATTTCAAGGAGAGTTTCAATGAAAAGCAGAATTTTAACTTTTATTCTCATGCTGGCAGTTTCTGTTTTTATGGTGACAGGATGCGGTAAGAAAGCAGCTGATGACAAGGCTTTTGAAAAAATTAAAGAGCAGGGATTTTTTATTGTCGGTCTTGATGATGCATTCCCTCCAATGGGTTTCAGAAGCAAGGATAAAAACGAGATCATAGGTTTCGACATTGACCTTGCAAATGAAGCTGCAAAAAGACTGGGCGTTAAAGCGGAATTCAAATCAGTTGCATGGGACGGAATCATCTTCAGCTTAAACAAAGGTGATATTGACGTTGTATGGAACGGAATGACTATCACAGAAGAGAGATCAAAGCAGATTCTTTTTTCAAAACCCTACATGAACAATAAACAGATTATTATGGTTAATAAGGATAGCGAAATCAAAACTATTGCCGACCTTAAAGGTAAAATTGCGGGCCTCCAGCTTGGAAGCAGCAGTGAAAAAGCCCTGAACACAAAGCCTGAAGTTGTAAAGGAACTTAAAGAGCTTAAAAAATATGAAAACAATACACTGGCTCTTATGGACCTTGCTTCCAAAAGAACAGACGCTGTTATAGTTGATGAAATCGTCGGCAGATGGAGCATGGCTCAAAAACCTGGCGTATATGTGGTTCTTGAAGAAGATCTTGGAAAAGAAGAGTATGGCGTTGGTATAAGAAAAACTGACGGTTCCCTTAAAGAAGCACTGGACAAAGTTCTTGATGAAATTAAGAATGACGAAACTGGTGACAAAATTTCCAGAAAATGGTTTGGAGAAAATATACTCGTTAAATAATGGAAAGTTATTTTAATTATGTTTTAAATTCCACAGTCTTTATACTCAAGGGGAGTGTTCTTACAGTAGAACTGTACACAGTTACAATTCTATTTTCAATCCCCCTTGGTATAATGCTGGCCTTAATGAAAATTTCCAAATACCGTTCATTAAGGCTGGCAATAGGCTTTTATACATGGGTGTTCCGTGGAACACCCCTTCTTTTGCAGCTATTTTTCACATATTACGGACTTGCTGTTATCGGGATCTCACTTCAGCCTTTTACAGCTGCAGCCCTTACATTTGTTATAAATTATTCAGCATATCTTACAGAAATATACAGGGCCGGGATAGAATCGATTGATAAGGGACAGTATGAAGCTGCAAAAGCCCTTAATATGAATTACTTCCAGACAATGAGGAGAATTATTCTCCCCCAGGTTGTGCGCAGGACTATACCCCCCACATGTAATGAAGCAATATCACTTGTAAAGGATACAGCCCTTGTTGTAGTTATAGGCATGGGTGACCTTTTAAGAACAGCGAAGGAGATATTCACAAGGGATTTTGCAATAACACCATTTGTTATTGCTGCAGTAATATATCTACTAATGACAACAGTGATTGTCTACTTTTTCAAAAAACTCGAAGAAAAATACTCAATTTACGAATAGGCAGCAGAATATGGTAATTCTTCAGGCAGAAAATGTATGTAAAACCTTCGGCACTCATGAAGTACTCATTGATGCCACACTTGAGGTATCAAAGGGTGATGTGCTTGCAATTATCGGCCCCTCCGGTTCCGGCAAAAGTACCCTTTTAAGATGCTTTAACGGCCTTGAAGAGATAGATTCAGGCAGGATAATTATCGAAGGTGATGTATACGCTGATAAGCCGATAAACCAGAAAGACCGCATAAGCCCGGGATCAAAAAGGCAGACTGCAAGAAAGCTGGGCATGGTATTCCAGCATTTTAATTTATTCCCCCACCGCACAGTTCTTGAAAACGTAATTGAGGCTCCTTTAACAGTGGGTGGGATGAAGAGAGATGAGGCAGTTGCCATGGCAGAAGCACTTCTGGATAAAGTCGGACTTCTTGATAAAAAAAATGCCTTCCCATCGAGAATTTCCGGGGGGCAGAAACAGAGAGTAGCTATAGCACGCGCCCTGGGGATGAACCCCGATATTATGCTCTTTGATGAACCCACATCCGCTCTGGACCCTGAACTGATCGGTGAAGTGCAGAAAGTAATAATGGATCTGGCTCTGGAAAAAATGACAATGCTTATTGTAACACACGAGATGAGATTTGCAGGGGAAGTTGCCAACCGTATTATTTTTATGGATGAAGGCAGAATAATAGAAGATACAGAACCTGTAAAACTTTTCAGCAATCCTGACCATCCAAGAATTAAAACATTCATTGAAAAAATAGCCAGCAGATAAAAGCTCTTTTATCATCATAAGGGTTTCCCTTACAAACAAATTAATGGTGCTACTGCAAAAAGTAGGATTAATGCTTGACATATAGTGATTAT
>CAZBFP010000048.1:0-12701 GCA_964491265.1 uncultured Leptospirales bacterium
TTTAATATGCATCCGGTTATATTTTAAACAAATGGACTTTTTCAGGAAGCCCTATTTAACACTTAAAGAGAGGAACTAATGCACACCAGAAAATCATTCCTTTACAGGTCTGCTGAAAAAATAAAAGCCCTTGCACTTACAGGATTATCTCTTCCTCTGATAATTAAAAATCTTAATGCGCAGCGATCCGGAAGCAGTCTTCCCGAGTTAGTAGCAATGCGGGGAGGTAAAGGACCGGATGACCTCTTCAGCAGAGGGATTGAACATCTTGGCGGAATAAACAGATTTGTTAAACGTGGAGGTACTGTACTTGTTAAGCCCAATATCGGCTGGGACAGAACCCCGGAATACGGAGCAAACACAAATCCCGATCTTATTAAAGCAATAGTTGAAAGCTGCAGAAAAGCTGGAGCATCAAAGGTTTATGTTTTTGATCACACCTGCGATCACTGGAGAAATACATACAAAAACAGCGGAATTGAGGCGAGTGTAAAAGCTGCAGGGGGGGAAATGATCCCTGCAAACTCAAAGAGCTACTACAGGGAGGTTCCAATACCGGGAGGAGTAACCCTTAAAAAAGCCCTTGTCCACAGGGTATACCTTGAAGCGGATACAGTAATAAATGTTCCTATATTAAAGCACCACTCATCTACAATGATAACTGCATCAATGAAAAATCTCATGGGTGTGATATGGGACAGGTATGCCTGGCACAGAATGGGCCTGCATCAGTGTATTGCTGATTTTGCAGCACTGAGGAAACCGGATCTGGTAGCAATAGATGCATACAATGTAATGACACGAAACGGCCCCAGGGGATACAGCAAATCGGATCTGGTTGAGTATAAATATCTTTTCATGTCTGCAGATCAGGTTGCTGCAGATGCTGCCGGAGCCATGGTTCTGGCACAGTCATCAGGGATAAAAACACCCCGAGACATAGGACATATAAGGATCGCGGAAAAGGCGGGGCTCGGATCAGCAGATCTTGATTCACTTAATATTAAAAGGATCGTCATCTGATTCTGAAATGAAGAGATTAAGATTACTAAGAATAATTTTTTCTGCTGCAGTAACCGGGCTTATTGCTTTTTCATTTATTGATTTCCATGAGATTATCCCCCTCTCTTTAAGAAGCGCCCTCCTTTTTTTACAGCCCGGCCCATCCTTTATAAACTTTATCAACAGGCCTGCTCTCGCAGCTGCAGGTTTTATATTTATTATCGGACTCACTATTATATGGGGAAGATTGTTCTGTTCATTCCTCTGCCCAATTGGCGCCCTACAGGACGCTGCATCAGGGATGAATAAAAAAAGAAAATACAGTTTTTCAGCTCCATGGACCAGGCTCCATTTCGGAATTTTTATTGGAACGGGGATCAGTATCCTTTTTACAGGAACTCTTCTTTTCCAGTGGATTGAACCATTCAGTTTTTTCGGGCGCTTTGCAGGACATGTTATTGCTCCTGCTGCAGTTCAGATTAATAACTTCACAGGTAAATTTCTGGCCTCCATGAATATATATTCTTTACCGGTAATCAATTTCAGGAGTATCAGCTATTTTGCATTTGCAGCAGCACTTATTCCCATTATTGCCCTTTCGTTCATAAGCATCAGATACGGCAGATTATACTGCAACACCATCTGCCCGGTGGGCGCTCTTCTGGCACTTGCGGCAAAATTTTCATTTTTTAAAATCGGAATAGATAGTGAGAAATGTATTGCCTGCGGAAAGTGTGAAAATGTATGCAAAAGTTCATGCATAGATTACAGAAATCATAATGTTGACTTTACCAGGTGTGTTGCCTGCTTTAACTGCATAGATAAATGTCCCAACGGAAGCGTATCATTTACAAAAAAAGCCCGATCAGATAATGAGGAATCTGCGGATGAGGAATCAGTTACTCAATACAGCATATTTACTCCGCAAATAAGCAGGGGAAAATTTCTTGCAGGCCTGGCTCTTCTCCCCTCAGGGATAGTCTTTGCAGGGGAGAATTCACCCCTTATCTACTACAAAGATGAAAAATCGCAGGTAAAATTTAGCCGTAAAGATATAGCCACAGCACCCGGTTCGATCGATAGAAAAAGATTCAATTCCAGCTGCACTGCCTGCTCTCTATGCATATCTGTGTGCCCCACAAGGGTTCTGCAGCCTGCTGTTATGCAGTATGGATTATCAGGCATTACACAGCCCTTTATGGACTATGATTCAGGGTATTGTAATTACGACTGTACTAAATGCGGCGAAGCATGCCCCACAGGGGCAATAAAGCCTCTTGATGTAAAAACCAAACGGGTAACTAAAATCGGAGAGGTTCATTTTATACTTGAAAACTGCATTACCTATACTGACGGCATTGTATGCGGAGCCTGCTCGGAACACTGCCCTACCAAAGCGGTATACATGAAACCATTCAGAGACGATCTTGTTATCCCGGATACTGATGTTAATATCTGCATCGGATGCGGCGCCTGTGAGCATGTATGTCCTGTACGTCCGGTGCGTGCGATTTATGTCCACGGCATTAGATCACACAAAACAGCTGACCTCCCTGAAGATGAAAAACAGAAAGTTATTATAGAAGATGAGTTCCCCTTCTGACCGGCAGGTCAGTTTCCAGCCTAAAAGTTCTTGACTGCCTGAATAGAATTGATCAATTGTTATAGTCCCCCTGTCCTCTCAGGGGGAAAAGAATTTTAAAAATATGGCTCATTCCGGATTTTTGGAAAAAGTAATAATATTATTTGTTTCCTCATACTCTGGAGTCAGCCCCCTGTCTACCAAAGGGGGCACGCAGAAGGAATACTTGAGCAAGTTGATGAATCGAAGTATTATAAAACCCGTTTATATTGTTGAGATTGAAAAAAATATGCCGAACAATATAACTGAATCAGAAAAAAGCTGCAGGCATTTTTAGATTTAGCCAGTTAAAGAAATTTTAAAAATAAATTTTTAAAGTTATAGTAAATTAACTCGTGCCCCCTCTGGGGGACAGGGGGGAAACAGTTTAAAAGATTCACATTCCCCACTAAAATTCTAAAAAAATTATAAAAAATAATTCAGAGAGAGTAATAAATGCCTTCACCCTTTGTTAAACATGATCTATTCCTGTCTGTATTAGCAATATTAAACAAATCCGGGATTGAACAGGGTGCCATCAAAAAAATTCTGAAGATTATAAAAGAATATTCTTCTATTGATGCAGCAGCAATCAGGCTTAGAGCCGGTAATGACTTCCCCTATTATGCGAGCCATGGATTTAACCCATCTTTTCTAAAAAAAGAGAACTCTCTGATCAGCAGAGATCATCATCAACATAACCCTCAATGGAGCTGCAGTAATTCCACACTTGACTGCATCTGCGGCCTGGTACTGAAAGGTGAGAAGATAAAGGGTGTACCCGGATTTACAGCAAAAGGGAGTTTCTGGACAAACAGCACCGGTTCTTTTCCGGAAAATAGATTCCTTAAACATATGGGATTCTGCATAAGAAATACCTGCAGCAGCAGCGGATTTGAATCAATAGCGCTTATCCCTCTTCATGACGGGAAAACTATAATCGGGCTTCTGCAGCTTAACAGCAGAACAAAAAATAAATTCACCCGGGATCTTATCAGTTTTTTTGAATCACTGGGAACACTCATGGGGATTGCCTTAACACAAAAAATCAATGAAGAGAAAATTAACAGCACAAACCGGAATCTTGAGCAGATGGTTGAAGAAAGGACCATGGAATACCTCAAAGCACTTAAATCAAAAGAAACTATTGTCCAGGAGATGCACCACAGAATAAAGAACAATCTTACAACCATATCAAGTCTCCTTGCACTGCAGGCCATGAAGCTCAGGGACCGCAATACAAAGGATCACCTGTTAAACGCTGTAATGCGTGTAAAATCTATGGGGATTATACATAATAAACTTTACAGGTATGATGATCTGGAAAATATTGATTTAAGAAAATATTTACGTTTTCTCATTGATGAAATACGCAATGTCTTTTCAATAAATAAAGAGAAAATTATTTTCAACATTAATTGTGATGACATTATTCTTAATATTGATACCGCCATTCCATGCGGCCTTATAATAAATGAAATAATTATTAACTCTATAAAACATGGCTTCCCTGATGGTGCAAAAGGTGTAATAGATATTATAATTAAACAGGAGAAGGAGTGGTACTTTATCAATATTGCTGATAATGGAGCCGGTCTCCCCCTGGATTTCGAAAAAGACAAGAACAGCAATCTTGGCATGGATATAATATGGAATCTTGTAAAGCAGCTTGACGGATCGGTTAATATAGAATCTGACTCCGGGCTGAAATACAGCATAATACTCAAGAGAGAGATCAAAGAAGAAGAGCGATGGACGAAAAAAAAATACTGATTATAGAAGATGAAATGATTCATGGGATGTTCTTAAAAGCTGTTATGGAGGAATGCGGCCACAATGTAATAGACCTTGTTTCCAGGGGGAAGGATGCAATTCTCAAAGCCATAGAACACGAACCTGATCTGATAATTTCAGATATCCTTTTAAAAGATTCTATGACAGGTGTTGATGTAATGAATGAGGTATTAAAAAATAAAAAAATACCATTTATATACATTACCGCACTTAATGACAACAGGCTCATGGAACAGGCGCTCCTTACCAATCCTTTAAAAATTTTCAGCAAACCCTATGAAATAAACAGTCTTACAGATGAAATTAGTAACCTCTTCAAAAATTAATCAGCGTTAATTTCTTAACTTTTATTTAGAATAAAATGCTCTAATATCCCCACCGCCGAAGGCAGCGGGGATATTAAAAAATCATATTGCACTAAAAAATATCGATAAGAATAATTACCGATTTCCGGTTATTTATTCACAAGCTGACTTTTTAATGAACATAAATACGCACAAATGAATAATAACATTATTTATCTGACAATCATCATCTTTTCTTCTTGATTTATTTTTTTTAATCACTATTATGACAAAGAAATTCAGTATTTTTTTCGCAATAATGATGCTTTTAATACCTTTCCGACTACGTCAGAATAGTATTAAACCATTTTATTCTAAGTTCAGGTTAAGAATTTAACATTTATATTTGCATCAGGGAGTTTTATCCACATGAAAGAGAAAGTCACTTTAAAGACATTGAAGCAGCATGAAAAGGAAGCCCGTAAAGATCTTATCATTGACGCGGCAGAGCGTGTATTTGCCACCAAACCTGTTGATAAAGCGACTATGAGAGAAATCGCAGGTGAAGCGGGGATGGCCACATCCTCAATATACAGATTTTTCTCCAATCAGGAGGCAATCCTTGTTGCTGCAGCTGTACGATCTCAGGGAATATTCAACGAGATCCTTGATAAACTGATTGATGAAACCAGGCCGGAGGAGAGCCTCAGAAATCTTCTAAACAAATATATTGATTTTATTTCTGATAATGATACATATTTCAGAATGATGACAATCCTCATGTCTCAGGGAAATCTTAATCCTGAATCGAGCAAAGCTATAGTTGCTGTAATGAATGAAACTCTTACAAGAATTGACAGACTTTTCAAACTTATGAAATTTGAAGAGAACCCCAGGCCGCTCTCCAGATATATCTACTCAAGCATGATAGGTGTCTCAGTATCCTACAACAAACTCCCCGGGATAAATCCTGAAAGCCGGATTAAACATATGAAGTCGCTGGCAGAGATAATATTTGACATGATCAGTAACTACCCCAGGGATTCGAAGCTCCCTGAATAATTATTAACCGGATCAGATACAGCTTAATTTAATCTTGACAGAATAATGGACAGTTCCATTGATTAATTAAATCACAACACCGGACGCTTATGTTAAAGAAACAGGGAAAAATTAGAACATTCTTCAGATCCCCATTACGACAGTTTGTCATAAGCTTTATAGGACTGATTACTGCAGGTACTGTACTGCTGCTCCTCCCCTGGTCAACAATAGAGGGCATTTCAGTAATTGACGCCCTTTTTACCTCAACATCTGCAGTCTGTGTTACAGGATTAATTGTACTTGATACAGCATCAGACTTTACATTCTTCGGACAGTCAGTTATACTTATGCTCATCCAATTCGGCGGCTTCGGCATAATGACATTTTCAATTGCAATATTCTCATTTTTCGGTTCTGGTTTTTCTATTAAATGGCGTTTTACCTTCGGTTCAATTTATAACAACCTGCAAACCATACCTGTAGGCGCAATTTTAAAGCGTATCATTATTTACACTTTAACAATTGAAACTATCATTGCGGCCATTCTTTTTACACGTTTTATAAAACATTTTGACTTTAAAACCGCTCTCTGGCACTCCATATTTCATTCTATATCCGCATTCTGCAATGCCGGGTTTTCCACTTTCAGCAACAGTCTTATGGACTTCAAAAGCGACCCGATTGTAAACCTGACTATAATGGCTGCAGTAATTTCGGGCGGTTTAGGATTCATCGTCCTCACAGAAATTATCAGTACTGAAAAAAGAAAAAAAGAAAGGACTTTTAAAAAGTTTTCTCTTCACTCAAAGATTGTTCTTTTCACCACCTTCATTCTCATCATAACCGGCGCAATACTGATTCTTGCTCTTGAATGGTCTCACAGTATAAACAAAGACCCTTTCAGCACAAAGCTGCTGATATCATTTTTCCAGTCTATTACCTGCAGAACTGCCGGATTTAATACTGTTGAAATATCCGCGTTAAGAGAAAGCACTTTAACAGTTATGATGCTTTTAATGTTTATTGGAGGTTCCCCCGGATCTATGGCTGGCGGGATAAAAGTTACCACTTTTGCAGTTATTTCCGGAGTAATACTGGCCAAATTTAAAAAGAAAAATGAAATTGTTTTCTGGCACAGACGAATAAGTGATGAGCTTATTACTAAAAGCACCACTCTGGTTATTCTCTCGTTCACTGTAATATACATATCAACAATAATCCTGCTGTCACTACACTCATTTGACCTTCATAACTCATTTTTATCCGTTCTGTTTGAAGTAATTTCAGCCTTCAGCACTGTAGGCCTGTCAAATGGAATAACATCTTCAATACCTGATGACGGTAAAATACTTATTTCACTGATAATGTTCACCGGTAGAATTGGTCTTTTGGCCATAATAACGGCAATCACTGCAGACAATAAATCAACTCCTTATGTAACTGCAGAAGAAAACATCATGATAGGATAAAATTATGAAAAAATTTATGGTAATAGGGCTTGGTAATTTCGGCTTTAACATAGCCAGAAGTCTTATGAATAGTAAGTGTGAAGTTCTGGGAGTAGACCTGGACAAAGAAGCTGTCGACCGGGCAAAAGATTATATCACTCATGCTATTACAGGCAACCCGGCAAATAAATCTGTACTTAATTCTCTCGGCATCCGGGAATATGACGGTATCATCATCAGTATCGGGCAGGAAATGTCTTCCAGCATATTAATAGCTTTATATGTAAAAGAAGCTGGTGCAAAAAGGATAATAGTCAGAGCTATTTCTGAAGATCATGAAAAAATCCTGCGACATCTGGGTATTGACGATATTGTTTTCCCCGAACGGGACATGGCAATACGTATGGGTAAAATGATTTCGATGAAAAATGCTCTGGACTATCTCCCCATGACAGAGGATTACTCCATCATAGAAATGCATCCTCCGGCAAGCTTTATAGGTAAAAATCTGCGGGAACTGAACATCGCGGCCAGATTCAGATGTCAGATACTGGGGATGAAATATTCTGAAACACCTGCAATCCAGGATACTTATGATGATACTCATATCCGAACTATTATAGCGCCTCCGGCAGATGAAATCATAAGAGAGAATTATACACTGATTGTTTTGGGAAAAACCTCATCTCTGGATAAAATCCAGAAGATGGAGTAATCCTATTCAAATTAGAGTATATTTAAAACTACTTCAGCAGGTTACTATATATTATATTCATCCCCTTCACAGGCAAGACCGAGAACAAGCTCATTTGATGCTTTTTTATTAACACTCACATAGGTTAAAGCATTGGAAAGAACGCTGTCCAGCTTGTCATCATCATAGTTAGGGTCATGATGAAAGAGTATAAGCTTCTTCACCTTATTCATCGTGGCAATATCTATTGCGATTGAAGCTGACGAATGCCCCCATGATATTTTTTCAGTTATCGATTCATGAAAAGTATACTGCGCGTCAAATAGCAGAAGATCGGCATTCTCAAAAAGTTCTTTAAATGAATGAATAAGATCGATTTCATTTATACTGAACTCACAGTCGCTTGTGTACACAAAAACGCTCTCACCATCTTCGATACGAACACCATATGCACCGCCAGGGTGCGGCATACTCTTGGTAAATATTTTCACATCATTTATAAAAAAGACTTCATCATATTTTACAGAAAAGAATCTTTTGACTGCAGCCATACTATCAAATGTTATAGGAAAATGTGTTTCAGCCTGCTGATACTCTACCCGCTCCTTAATATCCGGTAAAGGGGAGTAGATATTAAATCTGTTCCCCTTAATATAAAAGGGTGTAAAAAAAGGTATCCCCTGTACATGATCCCAATGAGTGTGAGTAAGAATAATATTGGCAGCGCCCCTGCCCGATGCAAAATCCTCCCGCATAAGCGACTTACCCAGATTGATAATACCTGAACCGCAATCAATAATTATTATTTCACCCGATGAAGTACGAACCTCAATACAGGTAGTATTCCCGCCATATGTACCTTTAACAGAAATAGGGAGATTACCGACAAACTCCTTTACTGATTCCTCTGAGGAGATATCCCCCGGTCTTGCCAGTGTCATGGCTCTGATAATCTTATTTTCTATTGTTTCAGAATTCAGCGGTGTGGGATGAGAACCTCTGACTCCCCAGAGTTTTACTTTCATTATAATCACACATTCCTGTTTTTAATATATTAGCGTCGATGCTATTCATTTCAATTTTAATTTCAATAAAAATTCATTCTCTCCATAAAAAACTTGACATGGGATAATTATGATATTGATCTTTTAAATTAAATTTCTACAATGTTAATCTAACAACAGGTTTTTTAGTATAAAATAAAAGATTATATCTCTCCGCCGCATCCTGCGGTGTTGAGAACGAAGCACTTTGAATTATAAAAAATTTTCTAAATCTATAATCAGGTATAATCAACTATGAAATTTTCAGACAGAATACTGAAGGTTAAACCATCTCCAACGCTTGCTGTATCCGCAATGTCAGCCCGGCTGAAAGCTCAGGGTATAGATGTACTCAGCTTCGGATCAGGTGAACCCGATTTTGACACACCGCAGAATATTAAAGATGCGGCAATTAAAGCAATCGCTTCAGGTAAAACAAAATACACACCCTCAGGCGGAATACCTGAACTTAAAAAAGCAATTGCTGATAAATTCAGAAGAGATAATAATCTGGACTACAAGCTGTCTGAAATAATAGTCAACTGCGGCGGAAAGCACTCTTTCTACAATCTTATGCAGGTACTCTTAAATGATGGAGATGAGGTAATCATCCCCTCTCCATACTGGGTATCATTCCCTGCAATGACCGAACTTGCCGGGGGAATCCCGGTAATAATTGATACAGACGCTGAAGCAGATTTCAAGATTACGCCTGAGCAGCTGAAAAACAGTATTACTCCTAAAACACGGGCAGTGGTAATAAATTCACCATCAAACCCCACCGGCGCAGCATACTCATTTAATGAACTTAAAGCTTTATCAGAGGTTATCCTGGAAGCGGGAATACTGGCCATATCCGATGATATATATGAGTCAATCGTCTATGGTGATTTTAAGTTCACCAGCATAGCTAATGTTTCAGAAGAAATGCGCAGAAACACCATGGTACTTAATGGTGTTTCAAAGTCATACTCAATGACAGGATGGCGCATAGGTTATATGGCCGGGGATGAGGATATTATTAAAATGGTAGACACCCTCCAGGGACAGTCAACATCCAATCCGGCATCAATATCCCAATACGCTGCGGTTGAAGCTCTTTCCGGCGACCAGTCTGTTGTAGCTGAAATGGTTAAAGCTTTTGACAGAAGGAGAAAATTCGTAGTTGAAGGTCTTAACAGCATACCCGGGTTCGACTGCTACAACCCTGAAGGCTCATTTTATGTTTTTCCTAAAGTAGAAGAAGTCTATAAATTTCCCGGGTGGGGAAAAGTTGAAGAAAAGTACAATGACGAATATAAATCCTCATCCCTCAGCGCATATCTGCTGGAAGAGGCAAAGTGTGCTGTTGTACCGGGGATTGGATTCGGGAATGACAATTACTTCCGCATTTCATTTGCCACCTCGGATGAAATCCTTAAAGAAGGATTAATCAGGATACGGGGAGCTATTGAAAAACTATTATAAAATAGTGTTAATTGCTTAACATGTATATTATATATCACCGCCGCCTTTGACGGCGATGATATATAATATATTTTATACTATAAAAAAATTCAGTAATTACCACTTATAAGAAGGGCCTTTAATGCGTTTACCCGCAAAAAATATGAAGGGGGGAAATTTATGAAATTTCAGATTCTGCTTTACTTACTGGGGAGAAAACTTAAGGCAAAACTTAAGAAGGATCCTGAGTTCAAAAAAAGAGTATCAGAGAAAAACTGTACAGTACAGATTAAAACAGCTGATAACTCAAGAGGAAGATACTATACTTTTAACAATGGTGAAATAACCACAAATAAAGGTATAGCTGCTGACCCTACAGTTTCACTTGTATGGGAAAACGCTTCCATCGCTTTTGAAGTCCTTTCATCACAGGATCAGGCTAAGAGAATGGAAGCACTTCAGTCAGGAAAACTTAAACTTGAAGGTGATGGCGCAACTGCATTATGGTTTACAGAAACAGCGAAACAGGCAAGATAAAAATCGGCATATTGTCAGATTAAGACCGGAAAAACCTGATTTCTAATTGATGGAGATAAGCTGAACTATTACTTATCTCCATCTTAAATGGGGATTATAAAAAAACTGATTTATGATCCCTTCCGGAATATCATCCAAAAAGCATCCCCGCACCTGAAATAACAATCAGCACAAACATAAAGAAAAAAGCAAGACCTGCAAGAAGACCGGGAATTATATATAATGCAAGTGCTCTGCTGAACTCAATTGAATGCATTTCAGAAATCCCCTGAACAAGGATCATAACATACCAGACAAAAAGAAGAAAGATAAAGAATACATAAAAAAAACCTGGGGCGAAATTAATAATAGAAAAGAAATAAACAAGGGGAAGAATAAATACTTTGGGAAACATGGAGTAACTCACCATTGCAATCACCTCCCCTGCTCTCCCCTCATAACCCTTGAACTGGGAAACAGTGTCGATTAATGAAGCATAGACAGCAATTTTCACGATTGTATAAATCAAAATAAGTATCCAGCCATAGGTGATCTTATAAAAGAAAAAACCTGTTGCCTCGCCCAGTAATGAAAGAGCAAGAATATCCGCAATTACAACAATAGCGGGAACAGCAAAACTTACATAGATTCCCACCGGTTTTCTCGAACTTATAAGCCTGTAAAGCTCTCTCGGATCTGCCAGAGCATAAATAAAATAATCTGCCCATACCAGCGATTTAATTTTATCCATAATCATTGCTGATACCTGTACTCAACAGCTTTTCCGGGGCCTAATAGTTTATCAAAAGAGAGAGAACCTCCGCTGAAATAATTCCCCAATATGCCCAGTACACTGTCAAAAGGAGATAAAATATCATCATAAACAGGAGCATCCTCCTTTAATCCCGCAAGCTCCTTCGCTTTTAGGATTGCATCCTCAAATGTACCGGTCTGGTCAATCAGCCCGTGCCTTAATGCTGTTTCACCATTCATTATTCTTCCGTCAGCAACAGGGATGATTTCCGATTCGTTCATGTTTCTTCCACGGGCAATATCCTTAATAAACTTATCGTAGGATGAATCGATCATTTCCTGCAGCAGCTTCCTCTCTTCCGGCGCCAAATCTCTATGCGAGGCAAGTATATCTTTATACTTCCCGCTTTTAATAACATTCATCCCTATACCAAGCTTATCAAAAAGCTTTTTTAAATTAGGAGAATAGGCAATTACACCAATTGAGCCGGTTACTGTACCATAATTTGCTACTATATGATTACATGCCGAAGCTATATAGTAGCCCCCCGAAGCAGCGACATCACCCATAGATGCTGTAAGGATTATATTTTTTTTACGAAGTTTCCATAATTTTTCATAAATCTCCTGAGTTGCAGCAACAGTTCCGCCCGGGGAATTAATTCTTAGAACAATTCCCCTGATGTCGCTGTTTTTTCCAAGCTCATCAAGCCGTTTTATCACTGACTCAGCACCTTTTGGAACACCGGAGAATCCTGAGGGCCCTGTCATCTCAATGGGACCATCAACCCTTACAATGGCTATACCAGGTCCAAACTGCGGCATCTTAAGCTTAATTTCAGGTCCTGCGGTTTTATCGATTCTCAGACTTACATCAATTACAGCAATTACTCCTATCAATACAAGCATTGTAAGAATCGCAATCATCACTTTTCGCTGTTTTTCCATATTTCATACCATGTTTTTATTATTGAATTATAAAACTAAACTCTTCCCGGAATGTTGGAAGAGAAATCAGATCTCTTCGAAACATTTTCCCCCTGTCCCCCAAAGGGG
>CAZBFP010000049.1:0-9372 GCA_964491265.1 uncultured Leptospirales bacterium
AGCGAAGCCGAAGCAAGCGAAGCCGAAGCAAGCGAAGCCGAAGCAAGCGAAGCCGAAGCAAGCATGTCGAACCATGAACGCAGATAGGTGAGGTTTTAAACACCGAATCTAATTCCCCCCTTCCTTAAGGGGGGTGCCCGCAGGGCGGGGGGATTCGAAGCCGAGCGCAGCGGGCGGTTGATAAGGGTTATGGATTAGGGATTAGGGGTTAGTGATAAGTGATCCTTAACCCATCATCCTTAACCCATACCCCCTTTATCATTAACCCCCTAATCATATTTTAAAAAAACATAAGGGTAATACTTAAAAGCAATATGCCACTTCAGGAAAAAATAAAGAAAGGTGAAAGCCGGACTCTGGAATTTAAAGTTGATATTCCTGAAGGTAATCAGTTATCCAGAACTGCTGTCGCCTTTGCAAATGGCGCAGGCGGTGAAATATTAATTGGTGTTGATGATAAAGGTAATGTCAAAGGTTTATCTGAAGATCAAATTAACAATTATCCAGACAAGATTGCTGCAATTGACCAGATAGACGAGGGAAGATCTGAAATACGGAATAAAGTTATTTCCAGAATATTTAAGGAGTTCAACTATATTGAACAATGGGGAATTGGAATCAATAAAATTATTAAATCATGTGAGAGTTATGGTTTTAAAAGGCCTCAATTTATAGAAAAGGGTGGTTTTTTCAGTGTGGAAATATATCGAGACCGGCCGAATACCGACCGAATACCGGCCATAAGTATCATTTTTACGGATCAGGAACAGCAAATAATAGAATTATTGTATAAAAATGGTAAAATTGAACGTTCCGATGTCATGAGTCTTTTGAGTATCAGGGAAACAAGAGCTAAAGAGTTACTTTCTGATATGATAAAAAAGGGAATTATTAATCGGGAAGGTAAAGGTAAAAACTCATTTTACATTTTACAAGAAAGCAAAGAGTAAAGATAATATATAAGCTTTATGATAGAAAGTATGTAATAATTACAATAAAAAAAAAGCTAACTACTTCCTCCATCTCACCGTGGTGCTTACTACTACCCGCATTGGCCCCCAGCCGATTAACCTGAAGTTCTGAATGAACTTATTCCGGCTTCCCCCGGAGGGGGATGAAAAAATTCTACTCATATTTTTATTTAATTAATGCTGGAGTAAAACAAACAAGTCAAAAAAAGTTAATTAACCCCCTTCGGGGGTGGCGGGAAAATATTTCCCGGGGGAAAAGAATTTATTCCGCCGGGGGCTTAGCCGAATTAATTGTTCGTTGAAAGAAGTGGGTAGTGAGCCCTTTGCTCGGGAGGTTAGGAGGGTGAGGTCTCAAGAAGTGGGCCCGCAGTGCGTAGGTATTGAATTACCAGTAACAGAGACTCAATTGTTAAAAAATTTAAAGATACCCTTGACTTTTAATAACTTTATAAGTAATAATACAGCTGGCTGAATTATTACTTAATAAATGAAATAGTAAATGGCATAATATATATTTTGATAACAATGAGTTAGAAAGTGATATGAAAAAAAGAGAAGAAATTCTGCAAATAATAAAGAATAATAAATCTCACTTGAAGAAGAATTTCAGCATAAAAAAAATAGGCATTTTCGGAAGCTATGCCAGAGGTTGTGAATCTGAAAAAAGTGATATAGATATTTATGCGGAGTTTGAGGAAAACAGTTTCAGAAATGTTGCAGGGGCCTGGAGTTATCTGGAAAGACAATTAGGGACTAAAGTGGATTTTGTTCATGGGCATAAAAATATGAGAGAAAGTTTTAAGAATAATATACTTGCTGAGATTATCTATGGATAAAAAAAATACCAGTGAGCTTATAGATTTTATTGAATCCAGTATTATTCTAATAGAATCAAGGTTTTCTAAAATAAACAAGAGTGAATATTTTACTGACACTGATGAAGGATTGGAGAAGCTGGATTCAATTTCGATGCGCCTGCAAAGTATCGGGGAGGCTATAAAAAATATTGTAAAAAGAGATCCCGAGACTCTGTACAGGATATGCGAAAAGGATTACTGGAGCAGTATCATCAAATTTCGTGAAATAATATCACATCATTATATTGATATAGATACTGAAATTATTTATGATATTTGTAAAAATGAATTACCCTCATTGAAAATGAAGATAATCGAAGTCAGGAATAGATTATAATTTGCTTTAGTAAATTCCGTATTTTCTGAATTATTTATTAGCCGCAGACTTGTGCTGCTTGTGCTGCTTGTGCTGCTTGTGCTGCTTGTGCTGCTTGTGCTGAGCGAAGCCGAAGCAAGCGAAGCCGAAGCAAGCGGAGCCGAAGCAAGCATGTCGAACCATGAACACAGATAGGTGAGATTTCTACACCGAATCTAATTCCCCCCTTCCTTAAGGGGGGTGCCCGCAGGGCGGGGGGATTTGAAGTCGAGCACCTAGGCGGTTAATAAGGGTTGATGGTCAGAGCCCCCTCTTTTTCTAACAAACAAATATTCCCGATCGGTAAAATACTTGACAAAGCCAACTGTTTTTAATTATTTATTCCCTAACGGTAATACTAAAGGGAGAAATTAGTTTGAATGATAAAATAATACCGAAAGGGATTAAAGCCGTAGATGCGAAAGCAATCGGGGCTCATGTCAGGTTAAGACGTAAGGCGATGGGGCTTACCCAGAAAAGGGCGGCCGGTATCTGTAATGTGGGCGTCAGGTTTATCTCTGACCTTGAAAACGGCAAATCAGCTCTTCATCTGGGAAAAGCAATACATGTGCTCAGAGCCTTTGGTATTGATCTGTATATGATAGACAGAGAGGACGCGTGAAGAGATTATCTGTTTATCTTAATAATATTTCAGTCGGGTTTCTCGATTTTGACAAAACCGGGGGCTTTGTCTTTGAGTATGATCCGCTCTATATTGAACAGCCATCGGCTTATCCCCTTTCATGCAATCTTCCATTGAGGAGAGAACCTTATTCAGGCAATGCTGTAAGATCATTTTTCGTAAACATTCTTCCTGAGGGTGATATCAGGGCTCTTATTGCGAGAATTAGCGGTATTTCAGAAACAAATGATATGGATCTTCTTGAAAAGATCGGCGGAGAATGCGCCGGTGCTGTTTCTCTTATGCCCCCGGGGGGCACACCCTCTGCTGATACCAATTATCGCGAGATAACCGGAATCGAACTGGATGAGATGCTCTCAGAAAAAAACAGTATGCCCCTGCTTGCCCGGCATAAAGAGCTGCGTTTGTCGCTGGCAGGAATGCAGGATAAACTGCCGGTTTTCTTTAATGAAGAGAGACTCTGTCTCCCTTTGGGAAATTCACCAAGTTCTCATATATTAAAACCTGATAACAGATATTTTCAGGGCCTCATCTATAATGAACTCTTCTGCCAGATGCTTGCAGACTCTACAGGTCTAAATGTACCTGATGTTGAACTCTTTGATACAGGCAAAAACCGGGTGTATATTATAAAAAGATATGACCGGATAGTGCATAATGGGGTACTCAAAAGGCTTCACCAGGAGGACTTCTGTCAGGCCTCGGGATTGATGCCTGAAGAGAAATATGAAGCGGAGGGCGGCCCGGGGCTGGCCCATTGTTTTTCGCTCATAGACAGATACAGTACCCGGCCTGCACCAGACAGGGAGCAGCTTTTAAGATGGGTTATATTCAACTATTTAACAGGCAATGCTGATGCCCATGCCAAAAACATATCTTTTTTATACAGGAATGGCAAGCCCTCTCTGGCTCCTTTCTATGATCTCGTCTGCACTATGGTATGGCCTCATCTGTCCCGGAAGATGTCTATGAAGATCGGCGGAGAAAACCGTTTTTCCTGGATCCGCAAAAGACACTGGGAAAGATTTGCCGGTGAAACTGGAATAAAACCATCTTTCGTTTTTGATTCTATTCAAGAGGTATCTTCTTTGATTGAATCCAACGCGGAGAGAGTGAAAGCCTTTATAGAAACCAGATACGGCAGTATAGAAATACTCAATGCCGCCGTAAAACTGATTATGGATAATTTAAAAAGTAATAAAACGGAAATAAATTGAGTTTGTATACCCCATAACCATTCACTATTCTCCGCAAGGCTGGCGGGATTTGAAGCCGAACGCAGCGGGTGGTTAAGGATATAATTCATTTCATCGTATCTGAGTATCATCTATTTTTATTTGACATCCCTGTCTTTAATTCATATCATTAGTAGATTCGAACTAAGGAGGGGAGTAATGCAGACGTTTTCAGCAGTAATTGAAAAATGTTCAGATACGGAATTATATGCGGGTCATGTCCCCGGATTTCCAGGTGCTCATAGTCAGGGAGAAACACTTGATGAATTAAACAATTATTAATGTTACATGAAATTACATATTAACCGGTTAACAGCAAATGAAAGATCAGGACTTGATTAAAATTATAAAAAATGGTGAAAATTCTCTGGTAGAGTTTAAGTCATCACTTGTGCATAGCGACAGCATCGCAAAGGAAGTTGCGGCATTTTCAAATACAGCCGGCGGCTCATTGTTTATAGGTGTGGAAGATAACGGTGAAATTACCGGTATTTCTGAAGAAAAATTTGAAGAAAAAATTATTCAAATATGCAGAAATAATATTATTCCCTCAATTATTCCTGTCATTGAAAAGTATAATATAAATGATAAAGTAATCTTTGAGGTTATAATAGATCGAGGAAGAAATAAACCCTATAAAGTCAGGACTTCCAATAAATTCTACATCAGGGCGGGAAGTGTTTCCATAGAGCCCACAACAGAGGAACTGGTTAGATTATTTCAGGAGGGAGAAATTTTCCATTTTGAAGTAAAACCTGTTCCGGGGACATCAGAAGCCGATTTGAATCTTAATCTGTTTTATGACTATTGTAAAAATTATAGAAATTACCCTGTAACAGATGAGGATTCTGTTTCATTGCTGACGAATCTGCAGTTTTTAAGTGATGAAGGATACTCAACCATAGCGGGCCTTTTGTGTTTTGGTAAAAATATTTCCCGGTTTCTGCCGCAGTCTGGTATTCAGCTTCACCGCTTTTCAGGTACCGATGTAACAAGTGATGTTCTGGAAAACAGGGAGATGGAAGGAACTATCCCTTTTTTAATTGATTCAGCAATCAAATTCGTTGCATCCAATACATCTGTCAGCAGTACTGTTCCAGAAGATGGGGGACAGAGAATCGATTTGAATGATTATGATCCATTAATTGTTAAAGAAATCATTGTTAACGCGTTTCAGCACAGGGACTGGTCAATTTTTGGACAAAAGATAAGAATACGCATGTTTTCAGATAGGATCGAGGTTTTTTCTCCGGGAAAAATCCCTAATACTCTTAACCTTAAAAATATATTGTACGGTAATTCTTTTTATAGAAATCCTCTCCTTTCACAGATTATTAAAGACTATGGATATTCAGATAAAATGGGACGCGGGCTTCTAAAGGTGATTAGAAGATCGGATGAATTAAAGCTTAAACAACCGGTATTTGAAACGGATACAGCTTCTTTCACGGTAGTAATTTTTCGTAGAACATAAAATTAATATTACTTGTGCATATAGGGACTTTGGGATCAGGTCCTTGAATATGCAAACCAGATGGTTTTGTTTTTATCACCAAATCTGCTCCCCCTCCTAAGGGGGGGATAACAAAGGAGTAAAAATGAACATTCTAAACCTAATCGGCCGTGATAAAGAGCTCTTTAATGCAGATATAAACAGGCATGAGAAGGAGCTCTGTAAAATAATCTCACAATCTTCATTTCTTGTAATCGGCGGAGCCGGCTCCATAGGGCAGGCAGTAACAAAAGAGATATTTAAGAGAAACCCTCAAAAACTCCACGTTGTTGACATAAGTGAAAACAATATGGTTGAACTGGTACGGGACATACGAAGCTCGATAGGTTATATTGACGGCGATTTCCGCACCTTTGCAATAGATGCCGGCTCACTGGAATATGAGGCATACATAGCTGCAGAGGGCCCCTTCGATTATGTACTTAATCTTTCTGCTCTAAAGCATGTCCGCAGTGAAAAAGACCCATATACCCTTATGCGTATGATAGATGTAAATATTTTAAACACTGATAAAACCATCTCTATTGCCCGTCAGGGAGGAGCTGCAAAATATTTTGCAGTATCAACCGACAAGGCTGCAAACCCTGTAAATATGATGGGCGCGTCAAAGCGCATAATGGAAATGTATCTGATGCGCCGCAGTATTGAACAGCCTGTGTCCACAGCCAGGTTTGCCAATGTGGCCTTTTCCGACGGGTCTCTGCTCCACGGATTTAACCAGCGGATACAGAAACTGCAGCCCATAGCCGCACCAGATGATGTTAAAAGATATTTTGTAACACCACAGGAGTCAGGTGAGTTATGTCTTATGTCGTGCCTCCTTGGTGAAAACCGGGATATATTTTTCCCGAAACTGAGTGAACAGCTCCACCTTATAACATTTTCAGATATAGCTGTAAAATATTTACATGCTATAGGATATGAGCCATATTTATGCGCAAGTGAAGATGAGGCAAGGTCCCGGGTGATTGAGCTTTCAGCTCAAAAAAAATGGCCCTGTTATTTTTTCGCAAGTGATACAACTGGTGAAAAGGATTTTGAGGAGTTTTTTACAGACACGGAAGTTCTGGATATGGCACGCTTTGAAAACCTGGGAATAATAAAAAATGAAGCCGAATTTGATCCGGCAAAGCTTGATATGTTTACTGCTGAGATAAACCGGTTTAAATCACAGGGAAACTGGACCAGAGATGATCTAATAAGGCTGTTTAATGAGATGATACCCGATTTTGGCCATAAAGAAACAGGAAAATTTCTGGATAACAGGATGTAGGTGAAGGGATTAAGGATTAGGGATTAGGGGTTAAGGATTAGGGATTAGGGATTAGGGATTAGGGGTTAAGGGTTAGTGATAAGTGATCCTTAACCCTTTGTCATTAACCTTTAATCAAAATGGGGGGTGCCCGAAGGGCGGGGGGATTCGAAGTCGATACTGTGTAATCTCAATCCTGGAAATCCTCTAATCCTGCAAATCCTGATTCAGACTTTTTCAATATATCGTGGAGATTTGATTAAAAAAACTGAAATTTAATAAATAATTATTGAAAAAACAATCGATATCCAATATAACAACCAGTATGTTGATTTATATTCCACATACTGGTTAAAATGGATAATTTAATATTTAAACTCCCCAAACACCCTTTTGATTACCTGTAAAGATTTTAACCTGGATAATCTTAAAGTGATGCTGGTAGATCATTTTAATAGTGTAGATTTTGTCCGTGCAAAAAATGATATTCTTCCGTTTATTAAAGATGATCAGGAACTTGAATTGTGGGGGAAGGAGTTTTTTATTAGTCTGGTAGAGATGTTGAATGGTGTTTAAAAAATATGTTTTTGTTAAAACCGGAATTGAATAACCTGGTCGTCTAATCTTCTCCACCTTCTCATCAAGGGGGAGGCCGGGAGGGGGCGGGCGAGACCGAAAAAACAGTTGGTCTCATAATACGATAAAGCATTTGCTGTTAACTCTGCCAGTGTTAAGAATATTTCATCTGCTGCAGAAGTATGCGGTGCAAAGTTGCCACCCATTCCGGTTGAAACCCTTTTATATATTTCTCTATATACCATAAGGAGATCTATGGAAATTTTTATAGAACAAGGGGTTGCAGACCCTTGTTTCATTCCGGCCGAAGTGAAAACACACTGCCGGAATCTTCCCAAAGAATCAAGGATATTTATCATTCGTCTAAATCGGGGCCACATTTTTGAATTGACCCGGAAAAGTTAAATAACTATAATAAATTATCAGTAATTATTCTTAAAGATATTTTTTAGTGCAATAATAATGATTTCCATATCCCCGCCGCCGTAGGCGGCGGGGATATTAGAGCATTTTATTTCAAATAAAAGTTAAGGAATTAACACTGATAAATTATTATAAACCAGGCTGATATGTTAAATGGCAAAGATGGCAAAAAATGATTAATTATGAAAGAATAAAAAAAGATTGTTTCTGGGATTTGAATATCTCTGATAAAGAGATTGATTCTATCTTAAGAGACGAAGATATGCGAAAAAAAGCCATGCTTTTTGAGAAGATTCTTCTCAATAGTACATCTTTGTTTAATGATCTGGAAATTTTTAATAAAAACCAGTTAAAAGAATTTTTGGAAAATTATAAAATCCCGGAATTTAACGCTGAATATGTATTTAGAAGAAAAAATATGGCTGAAGTTTATTTTTTTAATAAGCCATCGCTGATAGATGAATTGAAATGGATAATATAGATTATAAAAAACTATACGAACTTCAGGATAAAGTTTTAGAGGTAGTTTTTGCCGTTGAGCGGGAGTTTTATCTCACCGGCGGAACTTGTATTAGCCGTTTTTATGTAGAAAAAAGATATTCAGATGATTTGGATTTTTTTACAAATCAATCCCGCAGATACAGCTTTGCTGTTAAAAATATCAAAATGGCTTTGCAGAAAATCTTTAATTTGAGCGTTGAAGTGGAATCAAAAGATTTCACCAGATTTAAAATTGAAGGTATTTTGCAGGTTGATTTTGTCAATGATATGGCATGCAGATATAAAGAGCCTCTCTTGAATGAAGAAAATTTTTTATATGATAATATTGAAAATATACTCAGCAATAAAATCACAGCAGTAATGGGCAGGGATAATCCAAAAGATATATTTGATATTTTTTTAATCTGGAAATATTATAATTTTGACTGGGAAGAGATTCTGGATGCAGCACATGCGAAAGCTGGTTTTACAAATGATGAGCTCATTATAAGGCTTAAAAGTTTTCCAAAAGAGTTATTAGAGAAGATAAAAATAACAGATAAGACTTTTTTAGATGATTTTGACGCAGGTTTGGATAAAATTATTAAGGAAATTCTTATCCTGATCTAATCCCATAGGCTGCAGACCCTTGTTCCGGATCGTTGAGATGGCATATACATTAAACTATAAGTAAAATCTCAGCATAAAAATAAAGCTAACTGCTTCCTCCATCTCACCGTGGTGCTTACTACTACCCACATTTATGCTCCCGCCCCCCAGCAGATTAACCTGAAGTTCTGAATGAACTTATTCCGGCTTCTCCCGAAGGGGGATGAAAAAATTCTACTCATATTTTTATTTAATTAATGCTGGAGTAAAAAACAAGTTAAAAAAAGTTAATTAACCCCCTTCGGGGGTGGCGGGAAATGATTTCCCGGGGGAAAAGAATTCATTCCGCCGGGGGCTTAGCCGAATTAATTGTTCGTTGAAAGAAGCGGACCCGCAGGGCGGAGGGATTGTTAAATCTTATCTAAAAAAGAAATTACCCTCTCAATGTCATCAATAAA
>CAZBFP010000050.1:0-9187 GCA_964491265.1 uncultured Leptospirales bacterium
GGGTTTTACTGTGCTGGCCGCAATGATGACCATATTCAAGTTTCTGGCTTAGGGGCTGCAGCCCCCTGTTCTGATTATCTAAAAATTCAAAAAAAATGAAAAATTAAAAAATATTGACTAAACGAATAAATGCTCTATAGTTGACTTATAATAATTTAAATAAATTAAACCTTAATCTCAGGTAAAAAAACCTGAATATTGTTAAGAATTTTATATCTTTTATTTAGAAAGGATTCATTATGAGAAATTTAGAAAAAATAGAAAATGAGATTAAGCAACTCCCTCCTCAAGATCTTACTGTATTTCGTGCATGGTTTGAAAAATTCGATTCTGAACATTGGGACAGGCAATTTGAAATTGATGCAGGATCTGGAAAACTTGATAATCTTGCAAAAGATGCAATAAAAGATTTTAAAAGCGGAAAGTTTAAAAAAATATGAACCATTTTACATCCCCTTTTTTCTGGGAATGTTTTGGCAAATTACCAGTTGAAATTCAAAAATTAGCAGATAAAAATTTTGAATTATTGAAAGAAAATCAATATCATCCATCTTTGCATTTTAAAAAAGTTAATAATTATTGCTCAGTACGAGTTGGAATTAGATACAGAGCACTTGCTGTTGAAATTAATGAAGGATTATTATGGTTCTGGATAGGAACTCACTCCGAATATGATAACCTGATCAAATAAAAAATCTTTGAAATTTTGTATTGATGGGGGTGGGGTCAAAAATTTATTGACCTTTGCTTTTATCTACAATATGATAATAAGCAATAATTAATGGAGTTAATCAATGGCTCTTGCAAAGAAAGACCTTCAGCAGATAGAAGATCATATAAAGAATAATATTGCCTCCTGGATAGGGGATATTCCTTTGACTAAAGCTCAGTTCCTGAATGGAATGAAATTTGTTGAAGGAATTGTGCGGATTGAAGAGGAGCTTAAAAGGCGGAGAGAACTTATGCAGGCCGGCTTTGAGCAGGCAGATAAGCGTTTTGAAGATATGCAAAAATATATGGATAAGCGCTTTGAGCAGATAGACAAGCGCTTTGAGCAGATAGATAAGCGCTTTGAGCAGGTGGATAAGCGCTTTGAAGATGTAAACAGCAAATTTACTATGATGTTCACCTTCATGTCACTGGGTTTTACTGTGCTGGCCGCAATGATGACCATATTCAAGTTTCTGGCTTAGGGGGGAAGAAAAATATGCCATTGATACATTTAAACATCAAAGAGAGTGCCTATGATAAAGTAATTAATATTTTATCTCAATTCCCGAATGATGAAATTGAAATTATACTGGATACCAGTACTCCATCCTTCGAAACTGACAAAAAATTCAAGGCTGTAAAACTTAAAACTGCCGGGTGGAAATTCGACAGGAACAAAGCAAATGCCAGATAAGGTTTTTATTGATTCAAATATTATTCTCTATCTTTATTCTGAAGATGAATTATTTAAGCAGCATAAAGCTCAGGAAATACTTGATATACACAATAATACCATTATTTCTACACAGGTCATAAATGAAGTTTCAAATGTTCTGTTTAAAAAATTTAGGCTTTCTGCAATTGATGTTGAAAAGGTAATACTGGAAATTTGAGAGAAGAATAAAATCGGGAGAAATTATTGATTCTCTATCAGCCGCAGAGATAATAGAGAATTATGATGACGACAGACCCTTTCCCAGCTGTCTTATGCTCGGTTATTCAGACAGCAGGCCGCTGCATATTGAATTGTGGGTTAATGAATTTAAAGAAAGGAGAAAAAGATGAATTGTCCATTATGTAGAGGGGAAATGAATCCCGGTACCACTCATTTACTTATTGAAAGAGGTGAAAATTCAATTATTGTAATCAATAAAGTACCAGCTCTTATTTGCGAGCAGTGCGGTGATGATTTTATAGATATTAAAATTACCAGAAAAATTGAAATTTTACTCGATAAACTTGAAGCAGAAGGTGTAAAAATGGGCTTTGTTGATTATAACATCGCAGCCTGATAAAAAAACATGGACAGGAGCCATCCTGCGCTACGGAAGTGAGTAGAACAAGGGGTTGCAACCCCTTGTTCTGGTATATGCGAACCTGCCTTCACAATGAGAGTTTGCCGGTAAATCTTCCGGAGGAGGGAATTTTCAGTTTCATAAACCTGTTTAGACCCCACCCCGCAGCGGCTTACTTCTACCCACTTCTCAAACAGTACCCGGCTGATCCATTGTGCCCTCACCCCCGGCCCCTCTCCCATGAATAAACTTTAATGATAATTCATGTATTGATGCCGGGGAGAGGGGTGACCGTATAAAAAATGAACATTTGTTTGTTTTTATCCGAATTCTCCCCCTTCTCCCTCGGAAAAATAAGTACAAGGTATTATTTTTTATTATGGGAGAAGGGGGCCGGGGGGATGAGGGCATAAAAAAGTTCATAATATCGGTTTATTCAAAAGAGATTATTTATTTAAACTGACTTGTGGGTAGTAGTAAGCACTGGGGGGAGGGGCGGCGCGATAGCGATGTGGTGAGCCTGCCGAACTACGCGGGGTGGGGTCCAATTTTATTTAAAAACCAACTTGAGTTTGTTGACAATATTATCCAGTATTGTATGGAAAGAATATTTAATAAGATTTGTAATAATATGAGTATCCATACCGTGCACTAAGGGAGTAGTCCATGAAAATTGTTCATAAAATAGAGGAAGTCCGAAGCGCTGTTGCAGAGGCAAGGGGGGAGGGGAAGCTTGTAGGTTTTGTCCCTACCATGGGATTTCTCCACAAGGGGCATATAAGCCTGGTGGAGATTTCCAGAGAGAGCACCGGATACCAGGTAATGAGTATTTTTGTAAACAGGCTCCAGTTTAATGATCCGGGTGATTTTAAAAACTACCCCAAGAGTATTGAAAAGGATATAGAAATGGCTAAGGCTGCAGGTGTTGATCTCCTTTTTATTCCCGATGACACTGAAATGTACAGTAATAATCTTACACACGTGAATGTGGATCTTCTTACCCTTAATCTTTGCGGGGCTCACAGGCCCGGACATTTTGAAGGGGTTTTTACAGTGGTGAGTAAACTTTTTAACATTATTCAGCCCCATGCGGCAGTCTTTGGGCAAAAGGATATTCAGCAGGCTGTGAGCATTGAAAAAATGGTTTCCGACCTTAATTTTCCTGTAAAAATTATAATTGCTCCGATTGTGCGGGAGGAGGATGGCCTGGCTATGAGCTCGCGCAATAAACATTTGAGCGAGGAGCAGCGTGTTTCAGCTCTGTCTATTTACAGGAGCTTAAAAAGGGGGGAATCTGCCATTACTGATGGTGAGCGGGATGTGGAGAGGATAATCTCTTTAATGATTGATGTAATTAAAACCGGCAATCCCGATTCAATAGATTATGTTACTGCAGTGAATTATGATGATCTTTCTATTGCTGAAAAAATTACGGGGAAAACAGTAATTGCTGTGGCTGCTTTCTGGGGCACAACAAGGCTTATAGATAATATGATTATCGAACCTCATGGAGATGGTTTTAAATGCATTTATTAATCAGGATTATATTTATGCTTTCTATAATCTCTGTTCTGGCTGCTGCCGGCTGCGGAAGCGGAGGGCCCCTTACACCGTATGAGTCTTTTAAAAATATTCAGGAAGCGCTCCGGAGTAATGATATTAAAATAATAGCGGATAATATTACCAGCGGAAGCAGGGTGAAGGTGGAAAACTTCCGCCTTATAATTTCCAGGCTCGATAATTCGCAGATTGGCACATTATCTCAATTTTATAAATATGATGCTGAAAGATTGCGTAATATCGATTTCAATGGAGCACTCTCCCTTTATTTCAGAGGTGAGGGGAAAAATTCATTGAGGGAGCTTTTCACCAGAGAAATTGTTGCAGCGGATATTTACGGTAAAAAGGCGATACTGCGCCTCGATAATGGTGTTGAGCTCGATTTTAAGAAAGAGGGCCCATACTGGAAATTCGATTTAAGTGATTTATAGAAGAAATGTCTAAAAAACAGGTTACCATACCCTTCTTTATACCCCATGAGGGGTGCCCTAACTGCTGCGTATTCTGCAACCAGTGGCGTGTAAGCTCTGCATCTCAAATCCCCGATCCCGGGAGCATAAAAGATACTATTGCGCTTTACCTCTCCCGCTTAAGCAGAAGCGTGGAAAGGGTGGAGGCTGCTTTTTTCGGGGGGAGTTTTACAGCCATCCCCATGGATGAGCAGAGAGGGTATCTTTCTGTAATAAAGCCCTATCTGGATGATGGAGTTATCCAGTCAATACGCATCTCCACCAGGCCTGATGCTATTAATGATGAAATACTTGACCTCCTCTTGCAATATGGCGTGGAAACTGTGGAGCTGGGAGTCCAGTCCTTCAGCAGCAGGGTCCTGGAGCTTTCCGGGCGGGGCCATAGTGCTGATGATGTATTCCGGGCAATGGAGCTTTTAAAGGAGTACAGATTCAGTACCGGGATTCAGCTTATGCCGGGGCTGCCGGGGGATGATTTTAATACCTCCATCAGATCTGCAGAAACTGTAGTTTCCCTTGGTGCGGATGATGCACGAATTTACCCTGTGGTTGTATTAAAGGATACCGCACTTGAGCAGATGTATTTAAAGGGTGAATATACACCCCTGACCCTTGAAGAGGCTGTGGAGGTTTCTGCAGAGATTTACAGGATTTATAGTGATAATAATGTTAATGTAATAAGGATAGGACTTCACCCTGTTGATCTTGGGAGCGGTACTGTGGTTGCAGGGCCGTATCACACAGCCCTGGGCTTTCTGGTAAAGGCCAGGTATAGAAGGGCTATTCTGGAGCGGCTTATGAGGGGTCAGAGCCTTATGAGGGGTCAGAGCAGCATTGCAGATGCAGGGGAGGGGATAACTCTGATAATACCATCAGACTGTGCAGAGGAGTATATCGGCATGAAAAAGGGGAATATTGATTACCTGAAAGATCAATTCGGCTTAAAGAAGCTGAAATATTCCATCAGAGCTGTGGAAAAGGTAGTCGTAGAATTTTAGGGGGAAAAGTCTATCATTCCGGCCGTAGTGATAACGTAGTGCCGGAATCTTCTGAAAGAATCAAGGATATGAGATTCCCGCATACGCGGGAATGACAATACCACCAAAATTCTATCGCTATCGTGGAAAAACCGGTTTTGGAATTTTGATTTTTCATTGACTAATTGAATCATTAAATATGATTTGTCTTTATTGTAACCAGTGAATTCAGAGGTGAAGAAATGCCCACATATCAATATGAATGTCTAGAGTGTAAACATAATTTTGAAGTTTTTCAGTCAATGAGTGATGAGCCTGTAAAAATCTGCGAAAAATGCGGAAAGTCTGTAAGGAAGCTATTCACTTCCACAGGGATTATTTTTAAAGGTTCAGGATTTTATGTGAATGATTATAAGCAGAAGGGTGGTGATTCCCAGCCTGCACCAGCTTCATGCCAGGGTGGATGCGGCGGCTGCAGCCTTGCCGGATCTGAATAGAATTATTTCTTTTTCCTCTTCATTTTTGCCCTGTTTTGTCTGTAGATTGTCATAAGATATTTTTCAATCTGAAACAGGGCATTCCCTGAAATAACATCATCCTTCAGGCTGAATCCTGTTATTGAATCTGTAAAGTCTCTAATCGCTTCAGGGCTTCGCGGTATTTCAGGGTCCACCATAAGGTATTCAACATCAGCTATAAGATATTTTTTACTCCTTACAGGGTAGAGAACCTGCCGTGCGTTAAATATGGGGATTACTATTTTCAGATTAGTGGATCTTATTTCTGCAATCAGCTGATCTATCATTTTCTCGTTTTCCGGTTTTATTTCAATAAGATCGGAGAGTGCTGCCAGTGGAGATGGTTTACTTTGAATCTGCCTGTAAAGGTCACGTGCTGTTTTTGAAATCTCTTTTTTCCCCTGTCTCGAAACCCCTGTCCCTCCATCTTTCCTGCCGGCCTGGCCTGTGCCCGATTCTGCTTTACTGTCACGTGAAAAGATCGATTTAAAGAGGTTAATTATTGCAGCAAAGATTGAGGAGCCTTCCTCACTCCCTTCGTTATAGCTGCTGCTGTTTTCTGCTGCTCTGCTCATTTTATAGAATTCAAAATCTTTTATTAGTTCATTTACTTTGGCAATATTTTCCTGGCTTTTCAGAAGCTTTAAGGCATTCCCCTCTCTGGAGGTAATCTTTTTCCCTGCTTCAGAGAGTATTTCTGCTGTAAAAATTTTATTATCCTGATCAGACTCATATAATGACATGAAAGCATCAGGATTATATACAATAAGCTGAATAATTTCATTGAATTTTTTCGGGTACAGGCTGCTGTCGATTAGATATTTTATGCTGTCCTGTCCGGTGTATATAATGATTTTACCCGATTCAGCAGCTTCAAGTTCCCATCTGGTGAAAATTTCAGGTGTAACTTTTTCAAATATATTCAGGATATCCTTGTCAGTGGCAATAAACTGTGACTGGATATATTTCATTATATCATTATCAAGAAGTTTAACCGGATCGAGGAGCTTATCGACTTTTATCAGGCAATCCCTCAGTGACTTGAAATTTTTAATACTTATTATCTCTTTTTTATCAAATGCCGGAGACATTTCACCTGTGAGTATATTCATCAGGTAATCGAGTTTAGAGTCACGGTAGTCGCTTATATATGTATTTAGTATACCAAATGCTTTCAGCCTCCGGTTTATTGCTGCAGAATGAGCATCTACAATATTTTTGATCATTTCAATATCTATTTTTTTCTTTACATGTTCATAGTTGCTGCTGTGGAAACAGTAGTCTTCATTTATTTCAAAGCCGTTTTTATCAAGGGAGTAATTTTTAAAGGTGAAAACATCTTTACCAAGCTTGGTTTTCACAAGCTGGGATAGCTGGTTACGTTTTTTAGATTTTTTTATCAATTTTGTAAGATTAAAAAGCCTGTATTTTGAAAGAAGGTCAATAAGCGCATCCTGTGATTTTTTTTCACGGTCTGTGAAAAGAAAATTAAAGTCATTCTCCTTCATCTGCAGGGTTATTTCAGTTTTTTCATTTATGGATAGATTTTTGCTCTCCTGGTCTATTTCAAAGCTGAAGGAGTATACCGGTTTTACCTCTTCCGGATGATATTTAATAAGCTCTTCAATTATATATTCTATGTTCAGCATCCTCTTGGGGGTAAAGGGTATGCGGATATTCCGTGAGTCATTCAGATATTCTATTGTGGCAAGGTCGCCGGAACGGTGTTTCACCCATCTGGACTGCATATTGTCCACTTCTGAAAGGACTTCAGTGATGTAAGGTTCCCTGGTGAGCCTGTCGTGTAAAAAGTGATAGCTCTTATTTTTATTCATCTGTAAAAAGAAACCCCGGTATTTTTATTGACCATTATCAGTAATTATTTTTTAAAATTTTTTTAATGTAATAATTCTGTTTTCAATACTGGGGCTGACCAGAAAGTAGTCTTTTTGTCATACCGGCTGTAGCGAAGCAAAATGCCGGTATCTCATACAGCTGATTCAGTCAGGAGATTCCGGTATTTGCAAAAAAATGAAGCTGCAAAACCGGAATGACAATTATAGATAAATCCAACTTTTTAGACAACCCCGATATTAAATCATTTCATTATAAGTGAAAGTTAAGGAATTAACACTGATATTAATATATTTGTTCATGTTAAAGGTTAATTTGTCAATTATTTATTGTACCCGGGAACCATGGGGACAAAGCGGACATGTATAATCTCTTCAGTCTGTAAACCCTTTTCAGTGCTGGTGACTTTTATAAGCTGCTGAACAGAGCCTCCCACAGGTGCAATCATCCGGCCGCCTGGCGCAAGCTGCTCAAGAAGTGCAGGGGGGATCTCCCCGGGCGCTGCAGTAAGGATTATAACATCAAATGGGGCCTTATCCGGGAGTCCCAGGTATCCGTCACCCGGTATAACTTCTACATTGGAATATCCCAGATTTTTAAGGAGTGCTTTGGATGAGTTATAAAGATTTTTAATCCGCTCTATACTGTATACCTGAGCAGCAAGGATTGAGAGTACTGCTGCCTGATATCCGGAGCCGCATCCTATTTCCAGTACCTTTTCATCCCCTTTGAATGAACAGAGCTGGCTCATTAAAGCCACAATATAGGGCTGGGAGATTGTCTGCCCCTCTCCAATGGGTAGAGGGTGATCGCCGTAAGCATCAATCATATACTGATCAGGGATAAAGAGCTCCCTGTCGATTCTGCGCATTGCTTCAATTACCCTTTTGTCAGAGATTCCCCTTGCAATAAGGTGGTTATTGATCATTTTTTCACGCTGATCATTCATAATGCTCTGCTTATCGTTTTTCATTTCCCCTCATCACTCTTTAATGTAACAGCTGTTTCACCGGAGAGTATTCCTGTCAATTATAAAGGGAGCAGCTGTTACATAGAACTAATATAATACAAAAGTGTACTTGAGTGTAGAATAAATTACATCTTTGTGTTGCATTAATGATACACTGTGTTGCAGGAAACAGGTTTTTCTATGAAGCTGGAGTACTTTTTTTTGGGTTCTTTTATAATTTTCACTAAGTAAATTATCTTTTAAAAGAGCCCTCTCCACGTGGAGCTTACTACTATCCATAAGTCAGTTTAAATAAATAATCTCTTTTGAATAAACCGATATTATGAGTTTTTTTATGCCCTCATCCCCCCGGCCCCCTTCTCCCATAATAAAAAATAATACCTTGTACTTATTTTCCCGAGGGAGAAGGGGGAGAATTAGGATAAAAACAAATAAGTGTTCATTTTTTTATGCGGTCACCCCTCTCCCCAGTATCAATACATGAATTAACATTAAAGCTTATTCATGGGAGAGGGGCCGGGGGTGAGGGCACAGTGGATCAACCAGGTACTGTTTAAGAAGCGGGTAGATGTAAGCCATGTGCGGTGAGCCTGCCGAAATTTTGGGGTTAGGTCTTGATTGAAAAATAAACAAAAAATTTATAATTTTGGCATAAAATCTGCATGTATAATCTGTATAGAATAGTTGTGATGATTAATAAAACAGGAATAAGGAGAATATTATGGTAGATTACCTGAATATGTTATGGATTGTTCTCTGTTTCTGGATACTAATTGAATCTATTAATGGTGCTACTGCAAAAAGTAGGATTAATGCTTGACATATAGTGATT
>CAZBFP010000051.1:0-5925 GCA_964491265.1 uncultured Leptospirales bacterium
TACTTTTGATACGAGCTGAAACGCTCGATAACCCACTGACTGCCAAATGTTTTATATACGATGTTAGCGGTTCGGGCTTTTTCATAGTCAAAATATTGTGTTTTCTTCTGTCCATTCTCCATTGTCATAGCTTGAAAATATTGCTGCGTCCAAAATACAAGGATAAATTTCAGCTTTTCTGCATAGTTCTTGTATTCCATCTGATACAAAATGATAATATCCTTTGTCTCCAAGAGGTGATGATGTCAGTGTCACAGGAAAACCAAAGTCATTCAACCAATTTGTAATTCTTGAATCAATTGGTATTTCATATCTGGTAAGTCCAAGCGATTGAAGGAAGTTTCTTGATTGTTTAGGTCCGAACCCATCAAAATCATTATTCAATTTATCTGCAATTTTTCGCTCTTCCTCTTTGGAATCTATGTCCTTTAGGTTTTCTAATTTTTTTATAATTAACCAATTGTCTTTTTCTATTTTCTTAATATTTGATGCGAAAAAATGACTTATTCTATTTATGTATCTTGTTAATTCGTTTTTCTTGAGTTTCTGCTTTAAATAATCCTCAATTTTGTCAACTTTGGAAATACTTTCAAAATTTATAGGAAAAGGTTCTTTACTTAGAAATCGTCCTACAACAGAATTTGGTCCCGACCTCTGTTGTGAAGTCAATAGACATGCAATCATGGTTTTAATTATTACATCTTCATTAATCACAATATTTTGTCTATTAACATTCCGTTCTCTACGTTTAATGAGAAAAGGGTTTTCATTATCAATCAGAACTTTCTTTATTTTTTGAATATCTTTATCTGTTATGTTCCAAGTAATGTTCATCGTTGTCCTTTTTTAGCCTGACCGCTAACTATTATTATCTGCATAAATTTTTTTATATCACATCAATAATTAATAATATCCAGCTGATAGCATTTATTCAAAATTTGTATAAGCAACCTATACTACTTTAAAAAAATCCCGTCAACATTAATTTAGCGCACATTTTTGTCCGCTCAGCTTCCGGGGATGGATTTTTTCTATACCTTAATACTGTAGGAGGCCGGCCCCTTCAACGATAAGCGGGATTATTGATGTTAGACAGAGCTGAAAAAAATTTATGTGTAATTATGCCTTAATAGCCAGGCCATTATCCAGCAACTGCTGATTTAGAAAGATTCCATCACTGATTATTTTGTGCGGGTCTTTTTCACCGGGTAGATAAAAGATATCGGCAAGATAGCGGGAGTATTTGTCGGCCCTGTAGGTTTTGATACCGATTAGAGGTGATTTTTTAAGCGCCTTTTCAACAAATACGCGGGCTTTGATCCCTTCCTCTGTGTCGATTTCGGGCGCATCTATACCTTTGAGACGGAGCCTCATGCGGGCTGCTGTGTGAAACCCGCAGTCAATTACAGCAATGAGAGTGTCGGCGTCTATTATTCTTTCAATCAATGCGGTGTAAGTATATAATTTATCCGGTAATATATCATGAGCGTTTTCGAGCCGGTATGAATCCTTATCTTTAAATGACTGAATTATGCTGTTCTTTTTTAGTCCGGAATTTTCCAGCATAATTGTTTTATGAAAATTGAATCCGCAGTCTATTGTTACTCTCCCTTTAACAGGAGGGAGAAGCGGGTTATTTACAAGGGTATATGTATAGAGGGAGCCGCGGTTGTATTTTAACTGAAAAGGGGGGATCTTTTCATTTTCCTCAATAGTCTGAAGAATACGCCAGGTTGAGATTTCCTTTTTAAGCTGACGGTGGGAAAGTGATTCGTTTATTGTTTTATTTTCGAATTCCTTCCTTGCTTCGGGATCTTTAACAGATAGCAGAAGAGTATAACAGCTCCAGTCAATTTGGGGAGAGAGTTTGTCTTGATCGTATGCCTGACAAAAGGCACGCATTTTTCTTAAATTGGTTACAGAGTAGCCTTTGCCGAACTGCTGTACCAGATCTTTTGAAAATAAAGGGATCATGCTGCTTCCGTAGCCTGACGGGATATGGGGGCTTTTTTCAATCCGGCGAATATAGTGACCTATATTCCAGTAGGTTTGTACATGGGTGAGCCTGGAGGAACGGCAGATATTGATTAACTCTTTTAAGTGCTGCCTGTAGACAGATATTTTAAGGCCCGATTGTTTTCTACTCATTGATTAAGGGGTTCTTATATCCAGGTTGTTTTAGTGTGTCACACCGTAGCCTGACTTTGTCAGGCTAAGGTGTTTTGACTGGATAGTCAACTCTTTTTCGGGATTTGAAAACGACAGACTGTCTGTCGTTTTCATGCTCGTTTCGGCTGAATCGGCTGATTCGGCTGATTCGGCTGATTCGGCTACGCTCATCACGAGTGCGCTCATTTCGGCTGATTCGGCTGCGCTCATTACGAGTACGCTCAATGAGCGGGTGAGAATGAAATCAATATGGAGTTAGGTATTTTTTTCAATAAATAGATGCAGGACAGACACGGGGGTTTGTCCGTACGGGGGCATGGAGGGGTTGTTGCCTTAATCCGCGCCAGGGATGGAGGCGTTACCCCGCAGCGGGCAGGTAGAAAAAATCATCAGCGAGTACCCGATTACATCAAGCTCCTGAGCGTATCCGAAGCGCTCCCTGAGCGTAGCCGAAGGGAGAGCAATAAAGCCCGCGAGGAGTTTAAGCCGAGAGCCCGGCCATGGGAAGGGAAAGAGTAGTTATTATTAAACAGAAAATAAATGAAGTCACCGTAGGGACGCGGGGCACCGCGTCCCTGTCAGTTTAAAGAGAGCATGGGGCGCCCCATTCATCTGTAACAGCAGAATTCTCGGTGGAGTTGGACAGCAGTAAAAAATTAATAAGAATTCTTCCTGATAACTTTAGATGCTTGACAAAGCATACTGTTCCTGTTATCAATGCATCATCTTTATTTTGTTCAATAAAACTTATGAAAAAACATACATCAGAAAAAGAACAGATGTCCAGAGAGCTTGTTGATGAGATTGGGGGAAGGATTACAACCATTCGCCTCTCCTATGGTTTAAAACAGGCTGAATTTTGTGATATGATAGGTATTTCAAAAGGTAATCTAAGTGATCTGGAGAATAACAGGTACAAGCCATCATACCAGGCTATAGTGAAAATTATTGATAATTTCAAGGTTAATCCTCACTGGCTCCTTTCAGGTAAAGGGGATATATTCGAAAATGAACCGGTGAGAGGCGAATCTGATGAATTTGCAGATTTTGCTGCTGTTTTCAGGTTATGCGATAATTCAAAAAGTATAATGCAGGATATTAAAGTAATCAAAGGGATTAATGAATCCGCCCTTAAAGAAGTTAAAGATTACGTCAGATTTAAGCTGAAGACTGAGATAAAGAAAAAAGAGAGACGCACTGTTGTTAGAAGATCGCATTATTCAAGTGCAGTTCCCGGCGGAATAGAGCGGAGAAGCGGCGAAGATCGGAGAAAAACCCTCGTATTAGCATGGCAATAGTTCCTGAAATCATCAGAATCCCCTTTTTTTAATTTTTTTATTTGACATGAATCCTTAAATAAATAGATTTGCTCTCGGAGAGTTGTCCGAGTGGTCGATGGAGGCGGTCTTGAAAACCGTTGGGTTCATAGCCCCGGGGGTTCGAATCCCTCACTCTCCGATTTTTTTTATTTACACAGAGCTGGAGAGGTGCCCGAGTGGCCGAAGGGGGTTGCCTGCTAAGCAATTGTATCGTTTAGGTACCGGGGGTTCGAATCCCCCCTTCTCCGAATGAGTTAAAATGGGATTTATAAAAGAAAAAGCAGAGCTGATAAAAAAACGTTTAATAGTGTTGAGGGGGAGTGTTTCTTCAAAGTTTATCCCTTTGAAAGAGAAGCTTGCAAAAGCTCTCCCCTATGCAGCCTACTTCCCTTTTATCGGCTGGTTTTTCCCTATGTATTACAGGAAAGATGACCGGTTTTTTATGTTTCATGCAGTGCAGGGTTTTGTCCTTGCAGCTTTTTTCTTCGCTATAACCACGTTGTTGTATTTTCTTACTGCCCTTGTCCCTTCAGGCGGAGGGATTATTAAATTTATTATTGTGATGATAATTTATCTTAACTATCTCGTTTATTTTGTTCTTGCTGCAGCAGGTACAGGATATATAATTAAAAAAACTGAAAAGGGTATCCCTTTTTTTGAAAAGATAGCTCAGCGTATCGAAGTATAAAAAGCGTCTGTGGCTCAGCTGGATAGAGTAGCGGACTACGAATCCGTTGGTCGCAGGTTCGAATCCTGCCAGACGCGCATAAAAAAGAGGAGGTTGTCTCAATGTAGAGATTTCCTCCTCTTTTTTTATTCTTTAATCCCGGATTTGCAGCAGATAATCAGCTGCGGGAATGATTGAGCATTTTTTAACAAAAATAAGTTCAGGGATAATTACTGAAATACAGAAGATTCTTAATGGTGGAAGATGCAGGATAATTAATTATTTATCTTGACAATATTGGACGCGACAAATATTGTTGTAGTCAAGTAATCCGGAATTCAGAGGGTGTGCAATGAAAATAGAAAAGATTGATAATAATTTTTATGCAGCAACAGGGGAATCGGGGATATATCCTTTCAGGATGGGTATTTGTCTTTATCTTGCTGACGGATTTTTGATTGATGCAGGTTCGGCCAGAATTTTAAAAAAGACAAAAAGATTCCTGGAGGAGAAATATCTGCATAGTGCGGGGCTTACTCATGTTCATGAAGATCACACCGGGGCTGTGGCATGGATAAAAGAAAAATTTAATGTACCGGTATATCTTCATGAGGCTTCAATTGAGGAAGCTGCTGCTGACAGTTCCATACCACTTTACAGATATCTAACCTGGGGAGACAGAAAGGCTTTTACCGCAGATCTAATGCCTGAGTTTATTGAAACAGATAAATACAGGTTTGATGTAATTAATGCACCGGGGCATCACCCCCATCATGTGGTTTTTCATGAAAAAAATAAGGGGTGGGTCTTTACAGGCGATCTTTATATCGGGAGACGCCAGGCGGTTGCTTTTAAAGATGAGAGTATTTCAGATTCTATAAATACAATAGAGAAGCTTTTAACACTGGACTTTGATACAATCTTCTGCGGGCATTCCGGTGTTGTTGAAAACGGGAAGGAAAAATTCCGGGAGAAGCTCGAGATTTTTCTGCAGCTGAGAGATAGTGTAAATACTCTCCGCAAAGAGGGGTTAAGCCTGGAGGAGATAGACAGGCGTCTTTTTCCTAAGAAAAATATGTGGGCTCTTGTCTCCAAAGGGGAGTGGTCTACACTGAATATGGTAAAAACAGTTTAAAAAGGTGATTATGGATAAGCGAATTTTTTTCCTTATAGTAAAAGCTGAACAGGCAATAACTTCATATTTCAGGCAGCAGCTTGGCATGGAGGGATTAACTGTTACGCCAGGGCAGACAGGGATTCTTTATCTTCTGGAAAAGGGGGGTAAGATGAGAATGAGCGAGTTGAGTTCATCTCTTGAAATGGATAATTCAGCAGCTACAAGAATAGTTGACAGGCTGGAAAGATCCGGTTTTGTTAGAAGAGAGCTTAATCTGAATGACAGGCGCGAGTTTCATGTAATGATAACTGATCAGGGCCTTAAAGAGATTAAAAAAACGAAATCAACAGTGCGGAGTATGAATAAAAAAATTGAAGCTGAATTCAGTGAAGAGGAGCTGGAAATTTTCCGGAAAAATCTTGTGAGGATGAAGGAAATTTTCAGGGGGAAGTGAAATTTACACGCTGTTTCTCCTTAGCACAGCGAAGAAGTACCCTTTGGGGGACAGGGGGCTGACTCCGGAATATGCAGGAACAAATAATATTATTACTTTCCATAATAATCCGGAAAGAGCCTTATATATTTTAATATAATTTATCACTACTGTCCCATACATTTTAGAAGCCTAAATCCAATTGAACATCAGGCAGTTT
>CAZBFP010000052.1:0-5204 GCA_964491265.1 uncultured Leptospirales bacterium
TATTTTCTCGACTGCACCACAGGGCTGTCATTTGTTGCAAACTCATCGTATTTTACCCAGTTCTTTGCATAGTGCATTGTATGGATTAGATTCCCCGCGCGAGGTTTTTCCCTATATGCTTTCAAAATAAAGTTCAATTTTTATAACAGAAATTCAATTTCTCAGAATCTTAGACCACAGAAATATAATTTCAATACTTTAATCAGCAGCAGCCGTAGTGGATGCGATTATGCGGGTAACCCTGAAAAGAAGTATTTTAATCACTCCGAAGTATCATCTCTCAAAACATTTTGTGATCAGTGAATAACCGCAATTACTTCAATACAATCAGCTTTAATATAATAAATACTGCGGTAAGGTCCTTCAAAGACCTCCCATATCTGATCAATCCTGAATTCTGCAACCACCCTGCCGGACATTGGGAAATCGCCAATCTGCCGTGATCTCTTGGTTAACCGGTCAATTACTCTTTTCGCATAGGTCTCTGAATGTCGGGAGATATAATCCCTGATCCCGTATAGATGCTCTTTTGCTATATCGGTCCAGTATACCTTCACTCCGGCAGTCCGAATTCTTCCCTTAATTTGCCTACTTCCGTTACACGTCCGGCCTTGCTGTCTTCAATATCGGCCTCAACGGCTTCACGGACATATATTTTATACATTAAATCTTCCCATGTTGCGTTATCAGGAAGATTGTCGATTAATGCTTTCGCATCCTCTTTTTTTAACGCTGTTCCCATTACCTGTTTTCTCCTCATTCAATTTATTCAAAAATACAATTCTAAAGACGATTTGTCAACCAGCATTCGTATCAGTTATAACAGATGAGATAACTCCTGCCGCAATAAACATCTCTCGACAATCTTCAATCCCATCAAAAAGGTCAGATTTCCGGATTTTTCAAAACATCATTCAGGTATTATCGAAAATCCATAACCTCCATCTATGCCAGGATAGTTATAGCCTGCAGCTCAGCAACACTGCTCCCATCATCCCGGTGCCTATAGCTCCTCCGATATTGCCCAGGATAATAAAACAGTTGAAATTTAACTGTAATTTTATAATATCACATCAAGTGAGTATAATGAAATAATTAATGCTGGAAAAGGAGAATTTTATGTATGCCTATAAATCCCATGTAAAAATTTCAAATAACCGGGAACTGGTAATAAAACTCCCAAACGACATTCCGGAAGGGAATGCGGAGATAATTATTATTTCAGACAGCAAACCGGAAATTAATACTGCCGGATCAAATTCTAACAGATTAATCAGCAGGCTTGATGAATGGATAAACCAGATACCGCCAGTCCCTCACATTCCTCTCTCGTCAATAGACAGAGGTGAACTCTATAAATGAAACGGGTTATTCTTGATACTAATATTATTCTGCGTATTGCAGACAAAACCGGTCCAGATCATAACCTTTCCTATTCAATCGTTAAACGTTTAATATCTGAAGGTTATGAAATCTGCATTATCCCGCAGGTTCTTATTGAATTCTGGGTTGTAGCAACCCGCCCAGTTGAGTCCAATGGATTTGGCTGGGATGCATCATTTACTATTACTGAACTTGAAAAACTTCAGAATATTTTTTTAATGCTTCCTGATAATGAATCAATTTTTACTCACTGGAAGAATCTTGTTTCTCAGGGTGTTTACGGGAAACGGGCGCACGATGCGAGAATAGCTGCAGCTGCTCTCGCTCACAATGCGGATGCTATCGCAACATTAAATGTTCAGGATTTCACAAATTTTGGTGTTCATCTTGTTTCATCTTAAGAACTGAGATGCTGAGATTAAAATCACACTATAGATAAAGCAGATTCTAATCCCCATCCTGTATAGATGCTCTCTTAAAAAAGCTGTTTTCATAATCTTTTTTGTACTCATTCAAATTATTTAAATAAACAATTCTAAAGACGATTTGTCAATCCGCATTCGTATCAGTTATAACAGATGGGATAACTCCCGCCGCAATAAACATCTCCCGACAATCTTCAATTCCATCAAAAAGGTCAGATTTCCGGCTTTTTCAAAACATCATTCAGGGATTATCGAAAATCAATGACCTTCTTTAAATACCTTTATCTCTCCGAATTTATCCTCAAACATCTTTATATTATTCTGCAGAAGCTCTGCAAATTCTTTTGCAAACTGGGGACTCATCCTTACATTAACCACAGGGCGTACCCCTTCATAATTGCTGCTGCCAAGACCCAGGGTTATTTCAAACTCGTATGGGGTCATGTTTGTCAGCACCGCGTTGGTGTATACTTCAGGGATCGACTGCGTGTCGGTGTTTGTTTTTATTTGTGATTCCGGTTTATTTTTCATTTATTTTTTCTCCATTAAGATAATTCAAACTATATTGATTCTTATTACCATAAAACTTCTCTGCTATTTTTCTATGTCGCCGAAAAAGAATGGGCTTTTAATTTTAACAGGCCCCAGTCTTTTACCTTTTCTCCACAGATTTATTTCATCTTCAAGCCTTATATATTTTATAAGATTGGTATAGATAGGTTCGCCGTTCTTTTTTTCATATTGATAAAATTGAATCGCCCTAGCGAGTTCTGATGCAGTCTTTGGTATAAGAAAATATAAACCTATCAGCATACCAACTCCACGTATTATCTGTTTTGCATCAACAGCATTAACCTCAAAACCCAGCATGAAAATAATTGAGACTCCAATCCCAGGGGTTACTGCAGCGAGTAACCCCATCCTCCCTGTCAATCGGGCAGTCTGTTTTATCACTTCACTATGCCCCTTCTGAAATACATAGTAGATTTTCTCTTCCAGATTGAGCTTACCCTCTTTAACAGCTTCATCTATAAAGTCTCTTTTGCTTAAATTATAGGCAAGGGAAACAAAAAATAGCAATACAGCCATGGAATACATTACAGCATTTGGCATCATTTGCCACTTTATTATATCCGTATTTACAGCATAAAAAGAACCTGTAAAAATAAAGAGAGTCAAGGTAAACCACAGCAAGAAGAACCCCATCATTCTGGAATGGGATTTATAATCTATCTTTTCTAATAACAGTTCAACAACGACACAAGCAATAAAAATGACGACAATTACTTTAAACATAACGCTTGTTAAAATATTATCCGCTACTGCTATCAAAAAAACAGATAGTGCAAACGAAAGCAAAAATCCTCCTGAAGCAGCTTTCAGGCGAGATTTATAATGCTTAAGCTCCTCTTTTTCATCAACATTCAGCACTTGAAACACCTCTTTTTACCCCCTTACACCTGTCCATGAATTTGAATTTCTTAACTGTTCCCGCTGCATCCGCGCCCTATTTTTTTGAAGATCTCGCAACCCCTGTTCAATCGGCTCATTCAATCCCATACGAGAGACACCCCAACTGACACCAAAACCTGCTACATATCCTATCCCTACACCTACAGGTCCAAGAGGAGCACCCCATGCTCCGAACACCTTACCATAAGCATTCGCTACAACAAGCTGCGCACCTGTACCTGCTGTAGTGCTAATTACATTTGCTAAAGCGTTACCTCCGAGTGTATAACCGTCACCATGACCTGCTATATAATTAAGCGTATCAATACCCGTATGGGTTACATAACTAATTACAGCTCCCCCTATTGCAGGTTGAGGAATTGGGCCCTTAGATCCTATAGGAAAAGCTTCTGCTACTGCCAGGGGTGCAGTCATAGATAAATCAGCAGAGTATTTAACCCATTCTGGAATAGGTGCTCCAACATTACCACCCTGAATATTCTGCTTTGCCCACAAGGCATTTGTATCCCCATGAGTCCCAAGTTCCGCGCCTCTTAAACTGGCGTTGAGGTTCATAAGACTTGCCTCCGCATTCCGCGCTGCAATCATCGCATCATAGCCCGCGTAATGCTGCTTCTGAATATCCTTACTCCAGGCTGTATCTACCGCTTCTATTATTTTTTCCCCATTGGCTACCTTTTCCTGCAGCTCAGCAACGCTGCTGCATCCGTTAAGCTTAAGCATCTCCTCCATCATTGCTCCGGAATCCCTGCCGTAGCTTGAAGCTGCATTTTTTACATAATTCTCCATGTTTGTTACTTCACGGAGTTTTGTCTCCTTTGTCTGCAGATCCGCATAATCACTTTCATCTATAGGGAGTCCAAGCTGTCTTTTTGCTTCCAGCGCTATGCGCACATGGTCATTGGATAAGGGCTGGACTTTTTTACTATTACTGTAATGAATTTATATTATTTTACAATTATTTTTTTCTATCCTATACTCTTTTGTAAGGGGGTGGTTTCGCGACCACCCCCTTACGATCCCCCGCGCTCTGCCTCAAACGCCGGCAGGGGCTAACGCGCAGATCGTTCCACGCATTCCTGCGGAATGGCTGCGGAATGGCAGTGGAAGGGCTGCGCTTATTTGGTATCCGCCTTTGGCGGATGGTTTTACTTACTTTTTGTGGCAGAACCGCCGGAGGGCGGTCATTGTTGAGTGTTTTGAAAGAACTTCGGGTGTCAGGTAAATATCTTCACTGTACAATTAAGTAAAAGTGACAATAAAACACCGTGTTGACACTGACAAATCTCTGTACCCTGCGCACTTTCCTTTCACCGTAAACTCTGAAGTGCAGAGAACAAAATTTTTCTTTGCATAAGCTTCTTCTCTGCCGATGCATCTGGGCTATAATCGACAGTAACATAGTAATATTTTGTTAAATTCATTTCATCTAATTTAACAAAATCAAATGATTCACTTATATCACCGTCATGATGCATGGTTGTTATTGTATAATTTATCTTATAATTCCCAAAAGTAAATTCTTTATTCCAATTTAACATTTTATCTTTACCTATTGAAATTTCTCTAGTTACATCATCCAGTCTATTTTTCACACGTGTCTTATAATCATTTATCAAGATTATTCCCATACTTATATAATATTGAATACTCCTATACCGATAGATCCTAATATTTTTACCTTCTTCTTTTTGAAGGTCCATTTTCAAATCTGGTAGCATGAAAAAATAATAATTATCAATCAACTGGAGCTTCTGCCAATTATTTGGAATATATGATGTATATTTTTCTTCGACCCATCCTTCATTACCACTTTGTAACTTAACCTTAATTCTTCCTTTTTTGTTCATATCCTCAAAGACAATAATAATGTAAGCGCAAAATTAACCCCATCTTGAAATAAATCAAGTTAAATGCTATAGT
>CAZBFP010000053.1:0-4554 GCA_964491265.1 uncultured Leptospirales bacterium
GCTGGCCGCTATCTTTTGCTTTTTCGTAATCTTCCAGATATTTTCTCGACTGCACTACAGGGCTGTCATTTGTTGCAAACTCATCGTATTTTATCCAGTTCTTTGCGCTCTGAGCAAATGTACCCACTGCCCCGACTGCCGAGCTCACTGCGCCAGTTACTCCACTCCATGCACTCGCTGCAGCATCCTTCACTCCGTTCCATGCGCTTGCAGCAGTATCCTTAACCCAGCTTGCTGCTCCCTTTACACCTTCCCAGGCCGATGCTGCTCCTGTTTTTATATTCTCCCAGGCTTCTCCGCTCTGTATGCTCCCCCAGGCGCTCTTTACTCCGGATGCTGCATTGCCCACGTCTGAAGCTAATGCTTTTAAATCTTTTCCAATATTTGTAAAAAATCCCCCTATAGTATTTTCAACCATATTCATAAATTTAAATCCCTGAGCAGTGCTCCCCTGCTCCTGCTGCCTCTTCTGTTCATCTGCTGCACGGGCTTCCTTCTGCTCATCGCTCATTAGCATTTCATTAAGGTAACCGCCCACAAGCTTCCCTATAGCATCATTCTGAGCTACTGTATCCCAGCTGAAATCCTCCTTGCTTCCCAGCATTTTTCTAAAAAGCATGGAACTGGCATTTGTGAGTGCGTCGTTTCCTCCGCCAAGATTTCCGCCAAGGTAGCCCGCTGCGCTGTTTCTCATGCTGTCAACCATGCTCCCTTTCCAGTCTCCTGTTGTTATCCCTCCGGATAATCCTCCGGCAACTCCATTTACAAGAGATGTGCTCATGCCGCTCATCTTTATTCCGCCTGTTATTGTTCCTGCTGCTATATTTATACCTGCTGATGTCCAGGTTTTTGCGCTTGTTATTTTCTTTGTGTCATATCCGAGTTTTCCCCCTTCAAGGTTTACTCCTGAGAGGAGGGTGTTTCCAATCTGCATTGTGGCAGACTTTGCTGCTGCATTGGCAAAGGTTCCTGCTTCTCCGGCAAGTTTCCCCATTTCCCCGGCTCCAGCTCCCAGGGCTGCTGTAGCCGCGCTCATCCCCACCTGAAAGCCGGCCTGTTTCCAGTCCATGCTTCCATCTGCAACCTGTATCCCTGATGTAGCTACACTTACAAGAACTGCAAGCCACACCTGCCCTGTCATTGATGCGGCTATTGCTGCTGCAACCATCATATTCGGCCCATTAGGGAACATGGGCTTGGCATAGAATCCGGTGCTCTGCAGCGCTTCACCCGCCATCCACTCACCGTGATACTTGCCGAATCTTCCGCCTAAGCGGTCAAATTCGCTCTCCTGGTGTCCGCTGAAGTATCCTCCATCCTTGAATACTTCCTCAATTTCCCGGTTTAGGAACTCACCTGCAAGTCCCACATATACATCAAGCTCTTCCTTATCTATATTAATATAGCTCGAAGGCTTTGTAAAGTCTATTTCCTGTCCTATACCCTTTAGAGGCTTTAGAAATACTGTGCTGTTTTCATTGGGCGCCCCATGCTCTCTTTAAACTGATAAGGACGCGGTGCCCCGCGTCCCTACAGTGATTTCATTTATTTTCTGTTTAATTATAATTACTGCTTTCCGTCCCATGGCCGGGCTCTCGGCTTAAACTCCTCGCGGGCTTTATCGCCATTGCAGATACGCATCACCATTGCTGAAACGTATTGTCATTCCAGGGACGCATTGCCATGCGCCCCTTCGGTTATTCCCGCCCGCTGCGGGGTAACGCCTCCATCCCTGGCGCAGCTTCCGGCAACTTTTCCTGTAAATTAAATATTATACTCCCCCTTCACTCTGGCAGGTGGACCCTGAAACTTTTTTTACTGTATAATACTTTTCTTATAATATAATTCTTTTGCAGGGGGTGATTAAGCGATCACCCCCTGCACCCCCGCGCTCTGCCTCAGGCGCCGGCAGAGGCTAACGCGCAGATCGTTCCACGCATTCCTCCGGAATGACTGTGGAAGGGCTGCGCTTGTATGGTATCCGCCTTTGGCGGATGGATTTACTTACTTTTCTGTTTTAAAAATTTAATAGTCCCAATTATATTTTAATCTAAAAACGACAGACAGTCTGTCGTTTTCAAATCCCGAAAAAGAGTTGACTTCCCAACCAAAACACCTTAGCCTGACGAGTCAGGCTAAGGTGTGACACATTCAAACAACCTGGATATAAGAACCCCTTAATCAATGAATACAAAACAATCGGGCCTTAAAATATCTGTTTACCGGCAGCACTTAAAAGAATTATTTAATATCTGCCGTTCCTCCAGGCTCACCCATGTACAAACCTACTGGAATATAGGTCACTATATTCGCCGGATTGAAAAAAGCCCCCATATCCCGTCAGGCTACGGAAGCAGCATGATCCCTTTATTTTCAAAAGATCTGGTACAGCAGTTCGGCAAAGGCTACTCTGTAACCAATTTAAGAAAAATGCGTGCCTTTTGTCAGGTGTACGATCACGACAAACTCTCTCCGCAAATTGACTGGAGCTGTTATACTCTTCTGCTTTCTGTTAAAGATCCGGGAGCAAGGAAGGAATTTGAAAATAAAATAATAGACGAGTCCCTTTCCCATCGTCAGCTGAAACAGGAAATATCAACCTGGCGGCTTCTTCAAGCTATGGAGGCAAATGAAAACATCCCCCCTTTTCAATTAAAGTTTAATCGCGGCTCCCTTTACACATACACCCTTGTAAACAATCCCCTGCTCCCTTCTTTCAAAGACAGGGTCACAATTGACTGCGGCTTCAATATTCATAAAACAATCAAGTTCGAAGGTATCCGCCTTAAAAGCAATACCATCATTCAGTCATTTAAAGATAATGAAATATACAGACTCGAAAATGCCTCCGATATTTTACCTCACCAGTTATATACCTTTACCGCATTCATAGAAAGAATAATTGATGCTGATACACTTCTTGCTGTAATTGACTGCGGCTTTCATACTGCATTGCGCATGAGGCTGCGCCTTAAAGGGATCGATGCGCCCGAAATAGACACAGAGGAAGGGATAAAAGCCCGTGCCTTTGTTGTTAGGGCTCTTAAAAATTCACCTGTAATCGGCATCAAAACCTACAGAGCCGACAAATACTCCCGCTATCTTGCCGATATCTTTTATCTCCCCGGAGAAATGGATCCTCACAAAATAATCACTGAAGGGATCTTTCTTAATCAGCAGTTACTTGATAATGGGATGGCGATTAAAGTATAGTCCTTGAATCCGTAAGTCACCGACCTCGTCACAAGATCCAGTTAAGAATTTCCGTATAACCTTAAAAATAAAAAATAGAGTCCTGTTAAAAACTCCCCCCTTCGACCCCACATCGCATAATTGACGTTAAGCGTCCGCTGTCGCACATCGGCGAATCTCTGTGTCAGGAATTACTCCAGTTCCCGGCGACGTCGCTTAACTCAGGCAATTATTCGATATGGGGGACTGGTTGTGATACAGAACTTTAATACAAAACTTTTTATTATACATCAGAATTCCGCATCAATGACCTTCTTTAAATACCTTTATCTCTCCGAATTTATCCTCAAATAATTTTATATTATTCTGCAATAACTCGGCAAACTCCTTTGCAAACTGGGGACTCATACGTACATTAACCACAGGGCGCACACCTTCATAATTGCTGCTGCCAAGACCCAGGGTTATTTCAAACTCGTATGGGGTCATGTTCGTGAGTACTGCGTTGGTGTATACTTCAGGGATCGACGTTCCCTGATTATTGTTTAAATTTAAATTTGAAGGTGATTGATCATTTTTATTTTTCATTATACAATCCTTATTTTATTTTTTCTTTTTCAATCCATAAAACTTATCTGTTAAATACGGTTTTTTAATATTCAGAGGCTTCAGGCCTTGATATATTCTGTTCAGGTTAATCTCTTTTTGTAGCTCTAAATATTGAAATAAGGGTGTATGTATAGTTCGATTATTTTTTTTCTGCCATTGATAGAAATATTTATATCTAAAAGACATAAACCCAATTATAAGAAATCCATAAATTCCACCGATAATAGCAAGTAATGCTACTGTTATATCTTTTGAAGTATATTTATCAAAACTATAATTCATTTGAATGTATACGGAAATAATACCAAGCACAACAAACACTACTGGCAGTAATCCAACACTACCAAGCTGTATTACTCTTTCAGAAATTTTATTAGAAGCTGGATAAGTCCACATTAAAAAATCGATTACACCATTATCTAAATCTATTTTTCTTTTTCTAATGAGACCTGATAGATGTTTATTAAAACGATACTCTTCATATTTAAAACCTGTAAATATAGTTAGTAATAATGCAACAATAATAGCTCCATTTTCTTTATGGCTATAATCTGGCAATTTATTGCTCATAACTGAAATTCCCATGCAGACCATATTACCTATCAATAAAATTATTTCTAAAGTATGAACGATGAAGTAATTAAGTATATGTTCGCTTTTATATAAGTTGACCAGTATTATTAAAGCTAACATTACATTTGCGTATTCCGGTGAAACCTGCCACCCATTCCGGTTTTAAGTTTACCACTTTTA
>CAZBFP010000054.1:0-4154 GCA_964491265.1 uncultured Leptospirales bacterium
TTCTCCTTTTGCAACTAAAAAATTTGTCCCCGGAAAATATTATTCACACAGTCTGTCCGACAAGGCGGGATACTGGAAGGTGAAGGATTAACAGGAGGAATTGATGCCTGATCCGCATTCTACTAATGGGAATTGTCATCCCCCCCCTGGCGCGGTGTTTCATATTTTTTTTATAAATATAATTTTTTGCGGTCCCCACCGTGTCCCTAAACCTTCAAGCGCCCTACACCTCCTTTGCAGGTGAAATAACCTTATAAATACCCGCGATCCAGTTATTGATATCACTGGTATATAATTTAGAAAATCTCCTTTCAGACGGCCCCCCGGGGAGATTTGTATGCAGCTCATCTGTTGTCATATCAGTTATAATTCTGTAGGATGGGCAGAAGGTGCTGGTTCTACCTGCACTGCGGAAAATCTGTCCCTGATTCAGAGTTGCCCTGGATCCCTCTAAGACAACCGGGCCGTAATCAAAGCCCATGAATCGGGGTAATTTGCCGCCGAATAGAATGTGCGACATGTTGATCCTGTTTATCTTACCGTAAGGCACAGCATCAGAAGCAAGCCCCTCCTCAACTCCCATTCTAATAATCTCATCCGCACTTTTACCGTTAAACCAGGCCGACTTTTTCTTTAACAGAACAGCATCAAAGTTGCCATGAAAATCTGTTACAACCGGTGTCTCTTCAAGGAGGTGTTTCATCACATCCCTCCCCATGCCGTTGTCTCCAAAGACAATATACTTTAAACTCCTGTATACAGATTCAAAAAGTGCAGCCCCGACAGAATCTCCGGTGTAGCTGAAGTCCCAGTTTTTCAGAATATCACCTTTCTCTGAATCAGGAAGATGGGGTCTTATAATCTTCATAAACTTCTCAGCCTGAATTGAATACTTATCCAGCTGTATCATCTTCATATCTGCTATTGAGCATTTCTTTATTGATTTAATCAGATCCGCAGCCCTGTCAACCCTGTATGAGGCCCAGCATAGACTTATGGCATGGCATTCCCCCAGATGATTGAGATCATTATTGGCAGTAACAATAAATCCCTCAGGAGGATTATATGAGGATGGGTAAAGGGAGCTGTCCGCATACCCCCTGCTTTTATTACTCTCCTCCCAGGCCGGCAGAGGAAGGAGGGTCTCTGAACCCGCCGCTCTCTTAAAAAGCCTTCCGCTCATCTGGTATCCTATATTACCCTCTCTGTCAGCCATTACCCAGTTAATTGGCGCAATATCAAAGGACCTGAAAATTTTCATCAGGCTCTTCACGTTCTTCACAGAATCAATGGCCAGTGAGCCGTTAAAGCTTTCCGATCCGCAGCCCTTCTGCGCGGCCCATTTCATAAGCAGGTAATAACCCTCTTCACCTGGTTCCCCCTCAAGTATCCCCTCATCATTTTCATAACACCGCAGAACAACAGGTTCTTTTTTCTTTACCCTGATAATCTCCTCACGCACTTTAAACGGGAGCCACTTATTGCCCCGCCTGTATTTCCCGTCTCTGCAATGCTCAATTGAAAAATCGATCATATCCATATATGAAAAAGTGGTACCCCATGCTACGTCTCTGTTTCGCCCTATTATCAGACCCGGTATTCCGGGAACATTCGCCCCGGCAAAGTAATTATCAGGGATTCTCATTACAGATTCAGCCCATATAGCGGGGAGCCTGTTTGCTTCAAGGTGAGGGTCATTACAGAATAGCGCCCCCGATGTTTCACTCCTTTTACCGGAAATTACCCAGTTGTTGCTGGCTGTAAATGAAGGGACAAGGTTAAGCCATTTAATCTGCATGGGAACTGTACTATCCTCCAGTCTTATCTTCCCCATAAGATCATAATCTATCTTCCCCTTTATCCCGGGAAATAATTCCCGGATTTTCTTCTCAGGGATCTTATTCTGCACCATCTCTATTATTAACTTTTTAGTAAGCCCTATAGAGTCCATCTGCCCGAAAAAGCCTAAACTTTTTGCCATTACCATGCAGTCTTTAATTGTCCATGGTTCATGCCTGTACCCCAGCAGCTTAAGTTCCCAGGGCACCCCATTACTGCTGATATATGAATTAAATCCCTTACAATAAGCCTCAAGTCTCTCACGTATATGAGGCTTCAGGCGCAGCACTTCAGTCTCGCTGTCAGGCATTAGATTCAGCCTTCTCATATACCGGTCAACAGCAATAAGCTCCTCTGTTCCGGCCAGTACCTCAGCGGTCCTCCCCTGGAGAATCACCCTCATAAGAATGGCCTGCACCTGCCTGTCCATGGCATTTACCCAGCCCTGCCCGAAAAGCGCATCATCAAAAGATGAAGCGGATATAACAGGTATGCCATGTTCATTTCTTTTAATTATAATCCTGCCGGCCTTCCCCTCAAGGTCTGTTGCTTTTTCTGATCCTTTCATTGAACTCTCCTCCACTGCGGATAAAATAACTTCCATGTAATTTCCAATGCCATGGCCAGTTATTGACAAAAGCCGGTCATGATATGTATTTCTCCCATATTTACAATTAAACAAAATAGAGCAAAAAATTCAAAAAAAATTCTCTTTTTAATTAATTTTGACTTCACCCCTGGTAGCTGCTAGAATAAAAATAAAAGGAGGCAGCTCAATTACTCAAACAAAACTCGGGAAAGCCTACTTTATTCAGGACTTTATTTTTGATACAGGGAAAATACTAAAAGAATCCTGGGGTGTGAAATAATATCTGCTTCAATATGAATCCCCGAATTAAGAACTAATTAAAAGACGTTCATTCCGACAGCCGCCTCAATAAATATTAATATATTGGAGGCAGAGATTATGAAAGGGGATTACCATCAGGGCGGACGTGATTGACTATTACAGCGAGTATGCTGAAACCAGGAATACTGAAAAGGTTAAACTTCTAATAGGCGATGATCACCCTATCTGCAGTGAGCTTAAAGCAATAGACCTGAACGATAAGGCTTTTGCATACCATTATGTGCCGTCCTGTGAATCTATACTTTTCGGTCCTAAGAACCTGGCATAATGCTGAAGCTGTGGGGAATCAATTCATAACCGGTGCGGTGCTGCATGAATGTTTTATAAATATAATTTTCTGCACACGTAGGGCCCCGGTTACATCAGTTTATTAAGAAAACGAAGGTCATCCATATCTTTGTGCCTGCCGGAGGCTTTTTTGTTTTTAATCAGCGCTTCAAGTCCAATGTAATAAATGCTGATTTCAGTATCACCTGATTCAAGCACATGCCTTAACTTTGCTTCCCAGGCCTCTTTAAAACTGATACCGTCAATATTATTCATAAGATCAATTCTATTAGGAGGCTGCCCGAATTGGATAATTGCTCCCTGCTCCATAAATTCTTCTGAAGAATCTATTCCGGGAATGTCTCCTCCCCAGAATTCGAGCAGTGCATAATAAAGCTTTTGCGTATTCTCTTCTGAATATTCATAAAAAATATCAATATCACCAGTAACCCGGGAATAACCATAAAATATTACAGCTTCTCCTCCGACAATAACATACCTGACATCATGCTTACCCAGCAGTGTTAATAACTCCAGAGTATCTTTTGAGAAATAAGGAACACTCATCTGCGTTTTACTGATTTTCTAATATCGCGTATATCAGGATTCTTTTCACCATAAACTTTGATTTTAAGAATACGGGCAATATCCTGCCTCTCTTCAGGTGAAAGTTTTATCTGACTCAGAATTTCAGCTTCTTCAGCATCCTTGAAGCTCTTAAATTTCGCAACAGTCCTGTCCATATCTATACCGGTAAAAAAATTTTAAGTTCTCTATTTAAAGAATAATCATTTTATATCTATTTGTCAATACTATTACTTCAGGCGCCCCCTCTGCTCTTTTAATACTGATAATCAATGTTTTCATTTCCCCAATTGCGGTGTTTCATAGGCGCATTGCCATGCGCCCCTGCATTTCTTACATGCCGCATCGGGCCGGGCCCTACGCTTAAACTCCTCGCGGGCTGGCCGCCCGCTGCGGGGTAACGCTGCGGTCCCTGGCGCGGTGCTGCATGAATTTTTTTCTTTTAATTATAATTTCTGCGGCCTGAACCATATCCCCCCGGTTCGCTGCGCTCACCGCACTTCGTTTTTATGATGACAATCAATAATTCGTTGACGGTAACAGGAATGAGGTA
>CAZBFP010000055.1:0-3482 GCA_964491265.1 uncultured Leptospirales bacterium
TTATGCTCCCCCAGGCGCTCTTTACTCCGGATGCTGCATTGCCCACATCTGAGGCAAGTGCGTTCATATCCTCACCCAGCCTGGAGAAGAATCCGCCTATGGTATTTTCAAACATATTCATAAATTTAAATCCCTGAGCAGTACTCCCCTGCTCCTGCTGCCTCTTCTGTTCATCTGCTGCACGGGCTGCCCTCTGCTCATCACTCATTAGCATTTCATTAAGGTAACCACCCACAAGCTTACCTATAGCATCATTCTGAGCTACTGTATCCCAGCTGAAATCCTCCTTGCTTCCCAGCATTTTTCTAAAAAGCATGGAACTGGCGTTTGTTAATGCATCATTTCCTCCGCCTAAATTTCCGCCAAGGTAGCTGGCTACACTGTTTCTCATGCTGTCAACCATGCTCCCTTTCCAGTCTCCTGTTGTAATCCCTCCGGATAATCCTCCGGCTACTCCGTTTACAAGAGATGTGCTCATACCGCTCATCTTTATTCCGCCTGTTATTGTTCCTGCTGCTATATTAACTCCTGCTGATGTCCAGGTTTTTGCGCTTGTTATTTTCTTTGTGTCATATCCGAGTTTTCCCCCTTCAAGGTTTACTCCTGAAAGAAGGGTGTTTCCCACTGTCATTGTGGCAGACTTTGCTGCCGCATTGGCAAAGGTTCCTGCTTTTCCGGCAAGTCCTCCCACCTGACCTGCCCCTGCTCCCAGGGCTGATGTGGCCGCACTCATCCCTACCTGAAATCCGGCCTGTTTCCAGTTCATGGTCCCATCTGCAACCTGTATCCCTGATGTAGCTACACTTACAGCAACTGCGAGCCAGGCCTGGCCTGTAAAGCTTGCTGCTATTGCTGCTGTCTGCAGCATATTCGGCCCATTGGGAAACATGGGCTTGCTGTAAAATCCTGCGCTCCTTAATGCTTCACCTGCTTCCCACTGCTGGTAATATTTGCCGAATCTTCCGCCCAAGCGGTCAAATTCGCTCTCCTGGTGCCCGCTGAAGTATCCTCCATCTTTGAATACTTCCTCGATTTCCCTGTTCAGGAATTCACCTGCAAGTCCCACATATACATCGAGCTCTTCCTTATCTATATTAATATAGCTCGAAGGCTTTGTAAAGTCTATTTCCTGTCCTATACCCTTTAGAGGCTTTAGAAATACTGTGCTGTTTTCATTGGGCGCCCCATGCTCTCTTTAAACTGATAAGGACGCGGTGCCCCGCGTCCCTACAGTGATTTCATTTATTTTCTGTTTAATTATAATTACTGCTTTCCGTCCCATGGCCGGGCTCTCGGCTTAAACTCCTCGCGGGCTTTATCGCCATTGCAGATACGCATCACCATTGCTGAAACGTATTGTCATTCCAGGGACGCATTGCCATGCGCCCCTTCGGTTATTCCCGCCCGCTGCGGGGTAACGCCTCCATCCCTGGCGCGGATTTCCGGGACTTTTTCCCCTCTCAGTGAACTCCCGTTTATTACACGATCACGGATTGTTCCAGATAAAAAAATTTTTTAAAAATTAACTCTTCAGATTCGTATTAATTATAAACTATTCTTTCAGGGTTAAATATGATCTTTTCAGGCAGAAACAGATACCACACCAGCATTAAAATCGCATGCAAAATGAATCTTCTTCCTCCTGATGCAGCTAGACTTATTCCCAAATCATCTCTTCACAGATTCAAAAATTCCGATTACTCTGATATCTTCGGCATTGAACTCGCTGAGTCTCTTGAATCCAATGAATTACTTATCAAAGAACTTCTTCATTGCAAATCCGCACTTGCTGCTGCTAAAGGAATTATTAAAATTAAAAATTCTCTTATAAAAATCAAAGAGTTCTCTTTGTCCTCTTTCCAGCGAATGAAAGAAATCATTTCTGTTATCAATGATGCCAAAGATTCTACAGGTCTTGACATTGCTCTTCATCACTTCAATATCTCAAAATCTACCTTCTATTCATGGAGTTTTCAGGTTAAACACTACTGCCATGATTCTTTCTTCGGGAAGTGTATCAGAAGATGGCCTAACCAGCTGCCTCTTTCTTCTGTTGAAATAATTAAATCTTTATGTAATAATGATATTTTCAAAGGATGACCTATGGTCTCCATTGCTTTATATGCGAAGAAAGAAAAAATTCTTAATGTTTCCGTAAACACATGGTATAAATATACAAGGCTCATTGGCATTACAAGTAAAACTCCCCGGTGTTTGAAAAAACAGAAAACCGGGATAAGAGCGGATAAACCTCACCGGTTCTGGCATGCTGATGTTACCTTATTTAGAACTACTGATAATATTAAAGCTTATATTTATTTCGTTGTTGATAACTATTCCCGTGCCATTCTTTCATGGAGAGTTTCTCTCAAACTATCTGCAGCAACAAGACTTGATACAATCAGAGAAGCTCACAAACGTTATATCAGTACTGATATCAATTGTTCATCTGCCGAAGATGTTCACCTCATTGTTGACGGCGGCTCTGAAAACAATAATTCTACCGTTGATGAATATATTAATTCTCCCGGTATTTCTATTAAAAAAATTATTGCTCAGCATGATGTTATTTTCTCTAACAGCCTTGTTGAAGCTGTGAACAAAATTGTCAAGTACAGGTCCCTTTTTCTTCATAACATTCCTGATATTTGCGCCCTGGAGAAACATCTGGAAAAATTTGTTCCTCTTTATAACGACATCCGTCCTCACTGTTCTCTCAAAGGACTAACTCCTTCAGAAGTCCTAGCCGGATTACGTCCTGACAATCCGAATCATTTGAAATCTGTTAATCTTAAAGGAGGGATAAGGCTTAGCCATGACAAAGACAACATAAAATGTACCGTATGTTCTGAAAAATGACTTGTATGTTTTCAAAGATCCGGTTTACTTAAACAGAATAAGTCATTTTACCAAATCACCCTAAGCCCATGCCTGCCCGCACTGGCCAAAATATCGCGTCCCAATATCGGAACCCTTCTGTTTAGAATTGCCTGGTTAGTGGCAGTGCAAAAATAATATAGATCATTAATACAAACTTTAACCATCACATAAACAGAAAAAGAGAGCTACCAAACTCCCCCCTTACGAACCCCCGGTCTGCCGATAAGTGTACTTATGTGCGCATTGCACGGCAATGTCCACTCAATCACTGCAGGCGGGGAGCAGCCCGCCCCTGTTCTTTCGTCGACATAAGTCAACTTATCGTCAGCACGGGGACTTTGAGCGGCAGTGAACACCGGTACAAAACTTTTTATTATACATCAAAATTCCGCATCAATGACCTTCTTTAAATACCTTTATCTCTCCGAATTTATCCTCAAATAATTTTATATTATTCTGCAATAACTCGGCAAACTCCTTTGCAAACTGAGGACTCATGCGTACATTTACCACAGGGCGCACACCTTCATAATTGCTGCTGCCAAGGCCCAGGGTGATTTCAAACTCGTATGGGGTCATGTTTGTGAGTACTGCGTTGGTGT
>CAZBFP010000056.1:0-2901 GCA_964491265.1 uncultured Leptospirales bacterium
TGCTCCTTCCTGAATCTATGTCGCTTTTTATTATATCAAGGGAGATGCTTTTTATATTTTCTATCTCGTTTATGGCAGATTCATCACAAAGGGAGTTTAAACGGAATCCCCGGGAAGAGCCGCTTTTAAAGTCACTCACAACACGGTTGCTCCATATGCGCGCGTCAGCCTCCCGCTCCCAATCGAAGGTAGAGAAAAGAGAGGTAAATACAGCATCTCCAGGCTCCTCCCCCTGAGCAAAGGCTGCCGGAGCTGAGAGAAGTATTATAGATAATATGTATAATAACTTTTTCATAAAATATGCTTCTGCATATATATACGTTTTTCTGCTGATTTTTTTTGAATTTTTTTTCCCGGAGAGAAATTTTTTTCATTTTCCCATCATCCCGGATTTAATCATACATATTTGCCTGACGTTGATTATGCGCTGAAAGCGTACCCGGCATGGGCGCAACATCTTTTTTTCACAGGCTGGATGAAGGCAGGTTTTTAATAATAAAATTGACAGATCAGGAAGCTGTATTATGCTAATAAAACATAAAACTCCAGAGGGAAAAAATCATGAAGAAAATTAAATACTCTATTTTGATAATACTCCTCCTTGCAATATCATTTACCTTTACATCGGAAATATACCCTCTCCAGATAGAGGACAACCTCATCAGCATGAGCCCGAAAAAACCTGCAATCAAAAAGGGGGCGGAACAGGATCAGATTAAAACCGCATACAAAGACCTGCCTGAATCTGAAAAAGCAGCACTCCAGTCACTGCTCATGACATCCACTCCTGACTCACTGGAGAAAAAAAGCATAATCGTTATGGCAAAGTTTCTGGAGAATAAACTTTTACGAAGCGAATCCCCTTTCGGCAGGGATATTACATCAAACTATTTTCTCTACATATACAATGCGCTGCCCGATTTTGTTGACCCCAATGAGCGCCACCAGGGTTATTACATGGAAGAAGCTAAAGGGAGCGCTCAGGAGAGGCTAATGGCTTATGCCATTTACCGCATTGACAGAAGCCCGGAAAACATTGAAAAACTATTCGAATATGCACGCCCTTTTATCAGACAGTATCTTACACCGGCCCATTACGAAAGCTACGGCATAAGCAGAAAAGTTTTAGCCCTCCTTGGAGTTTACAACGAACTGGAGAATGTTAAAAACTTCAGGGAAAAGCTTCTCGCAGCAGCTAAAAAATGCGACAGCATTACAGGTATGGGCCCGAAAGTAAATGGACTGGAAAAGTATGAAGAGACTAAAGGCTCAGCATACGGGTTCTCTTCTTGGGATCTGTCTGAGCTTATCTGCTCAGAGCTGGGTATAGACAGGCATTCCCCCTATTACGGTTCACCGGAATGGTCCTTCTGGATGAGGAGAGCCGTGGAAGGGAACATGGACACTGTGCATGCCATACTCATGGAATTGAATTCCAATAATAAATAGCGTTACACATTTAACTTAAAACCGGGCAGGGGGATTTGATTTAATCTGCACCCTGCCCGCGCTTAATATAAAAAAGCGATTCAATCCACCTACTGTAGGGACAGTACCCCCGTGTCTTTTCTTTTTCACTCTGTTAACGCGCAGCTCTGGGTAATTTCAAACTCGTAAGGGGTTTTAAGATCGGTACCGGCTTAACTTAAAAAACTTTGTGCCTCGCACAGTGACAAAATATCGCATAATTGTGAAGGTAAACTGCATCACTGAATTTTTTGGTTTATTATATCCGCATCAATACAATCAATAGATTTAAAGTGCTTATCCCGTGTTAATAATTTCAATGAATGCTGTTTTGCAAGTGCAGCTATCCATATATCATTCTCAGGTATCGGAGTACCCTTTTTCTTTAACTCATTTTTTATATATCCGTAAACTCTGGCAGTTTCAATACTGGTATTAATTACAGCTGATGATAGAATAAATTCTTCGATTCTTTTTAAATTGCTTTTTGCTTTTTTTGATCCATATGACCCGTAATACAGTTCTCCAATTGCGATATTGGGAACAAACACCTCATTCGCATTGCTGATTTTTTTTATAACAGCATCATCACCATTGAAGAGATCAATAATAATATTGGTATCAAGCAGATATCTACCACTCATTTATATCTACCATTTCGCATCCGCTTTCAATAATCCGCCTCAGTTCTCCCGCTTCATCATTAGTTAGTATCCCTGAAAACTTAATCATCTCTTTACCCGATTTTCCCCTGTGCTGAGTTATCAAAAGAGCATGCGCAAATTCCTGCACTTTTTTCTGAGAATCAAAGGGCAAATTTTTCAAGTCCTCTATAAGTTTCTTTTTAATTTCCGGGTTAACCATAACACCTCCTTATCGGTTTTGCAGCATAGATATGGTATAACTTCACTCAATATGTCCGAATTCATTCCTTAATTTTCCAGTTTTCTTCAAAGAACCGGCTTTGCTGTCCTGGAGAATACCGACTTAATCCCTTTTCTATAGGGGTTCCCAATATTTCTCCCAACCATCAAGCTTAATTAAAAATACTATTCTCAAGATGATTTGTCAACCAGCTTTCGCATAAGTAACTGCAAATGGAGTAACCGCAGTGGCAATTAACAACTCCCGAAAATTATCAGCTTTTCCAAAAAAACCAGACATCCGACTTTTTAAAATAACTTACGGACATATTAAAAATCAATTCGCTTCCGGTTTAAATACCTTTATCTCTCCGAATTTATCCTCAAATAATTTTATATTATTCTGCAATAACTCGGCAAACTCCTTTGCAAACTGAGGACTCATGCGTACATTAACTCTTCGACAAGCTCAGAGCAGCGCCCGGACGCACACCTTCATAATTGCTGCTGCCAAGACCCAGGGTGATTTCAAACTCGTATGGGGTCATGTTTGTGAGTACTGCGTTGGTGT
>CAZBFP010000057.1:0-2664 GCA_964491265.1 uncultured Leptospirales bacterium
AAAGTGGTAAACTTAAAACCGGAATGGGTGGCAGGTTTCACCGGAATACGCATAACCGTGTTTTTGTAGAATTTTGGAGTTGTGAAATTGGAAATTAATGGTGAGGATGTATAGAATAATATTGAAATAGATATAGGGATGGTAATAATACAATTATCTAAATTATAATTCATAAACTCGTGCCCCCTTTGGGGCGCCCTGAGCAAAGCGAAGAAGTACTCCTGGGGTAGACAGGGGGAAAAAGGATTTGAAGGATTCAGCTTGTTTTTTATTAATATTAATCAAAAATTAAAAACAATTTTTTCGGAAAACATGGTTGACGTAACTTTTTTTCTCATGTTAAAAAAGAGGAAGATGAGGGGATGCTGATAGCCGCCTGTACTTCTGTTGACGTACTCTTCTGAAATTCCGAGATAATCCCCTTAAAACAGATTCTTTCTTTACAATATCAATTGCGGAGGGAGCCACATGGAAAAAGAAATTGATGATATATTAGCTGTAAATGATGCTGAATTAAATGTTGTTGAGGAAATCAGCCCGGAAAATGATGAGCTGGAGATCCTTGAAGAGGAAGCATGGGAAAAAGAGGAACTGGTGGAGGCAATCCTTGTATGCGAAGAGTGCAATAACCAGTGGGAGGATATGGTCTCAGAATCGGACGGGGATAACCTCTTCTGCCCCATGTGCGGAACCAGCAGGGTAGTTCAGGTATAAAAAAATTGTCAGTAATTATTCCTAAAGATATTTTTTATTGCAATTATGCTGTTTTTAATATCCCCGCTGCCTTCAGCGGCGGGGATATTAAAGCATTTTATTTCAAATACAAGTTAAGGAATTTACACTGATAAAATGGAACTCCTTCGTGTACCGGGCCTGGGGCATGTTACTGTGGAAAATATTTGAAGGCTCCGCAGAGAGGTGCGCATCAGCTCAATCGGCTCCCCTGGTAAAATGGGGAAGCGGCTCAGTAAAGCGGGCGGGTACATTGAATTCGGGGTTTGATGCAGTTTTTTTTAACTCACAATCTCTTCCTTTGTAAAATCGGGCTTTTCATTATCACCTTCAATTATTCGAACCCAGCTATTGACCCTCTCTTCACCGTATGCTTTTTTCCACTCACTCACAATTAAATCAACAGGAACATCATGATATACACCATGATATGCCACATACTCCATGTACCTGCTCTGCTCGGAATTGAACTCATGAAAAATCGAGTCATTTACTCCATCAAATTCCAGAGGCGGTACTTTATGGAGAAGGCAAAGCTCTGCATTAAAAGCGGGGGTTGCCCTGACCCACTTTTCATTTATCCAGAGTTCAGAAAATCCATGGTAAACCACAATGTCTGTACCCAGGTATTCCAGCATCTGCTTTGTTGAAAGATGATTTTTTACTGAGGCAAATCCGATGCGGGAGGGGATGCCGGAAGCACGGGCAACAGCGCAAAGGAGTGCTGCCTTAGGTATACAGAATCCTTCTCCTGCTTTAATAACATTGTCTGCAAGGTAATGCTCAGGCTTGTAAAAGGGGAGATAGGGATTATACCTGATATCATCCCGAACCCTGAGATATAGTTTTACACCCTTTTCCCTGTCAGTTAAAATTTCATTACCCAGAATATCCCGGGCATATTTTATTACCTCATCATGATCGCTGTTTATTATTTCCCCCGGCTTAAGGCAGTGAGCGGGGTTTTCAGGACTCAGCATAATAATTCTCCTTCTATTTTTTCCAGTTCCGGTTTCTCTATTAAATTGCCTTCTGTAAAAGAAGGTTTTTCAGCCAGACCGATACATATTAAACAAGAGACCAGGAGTTTCAAGTAAAAAAATTATTAGAGAATCAACACTGGAACTTAACAACATTCTTTGTGCCATTATCCTTTTTTATAGCATATGATCCCTTTAACTGATCTGCCAGCATCTTTACAATTGTAAGTCCGAAACCGGAAATTTTACCAGACTCAATTTCTTCATTGATCCCGATGCCATTATCATGAATAATAAGAGATGCAAGGTCTTCATTTTTTTCAATTAGAATTGACACTTTACCGGAGCTGCGGCCATTAAATGCGTATTTATAAACATTGGTGAGGAGTTCATTAACTATTATACCCACAGGAATTGCTATCCTGAAGAACATCCTCAATTATCTGACGCTGCCTATTTGCATTAAAGAGCTTTAAGGCCATTTTAATTGAGGCGTCAAGTACAACGACCCCAGTATTTTTAACTGCATATCCATAGGAGGTTATTTTTTCTGTTTTCTCCACTACTGCAGGGTCTGTATGAGTGGATAGAAAAACAACAGGCATATCTTTACAGGCAAGTATCTTTTCAGCAGCCTCTGTTCCGTCAATCCCTTCCCCAAGGTCAATGTCCATGAGGATGAGATCCGCAGGGAGATTCTTTTGAAGAACAGATTCTATTGCTTTTTCTCCTGTTTCCGCGAGATAAACAATATACCCTGCTTTCTCCAGTTCCATCTTCTCCAGCTTTGCTGTTATAGAGTTATCTTCAACCAGGAGAATTATTATTTTATCTTCAGGCATTTTTATTCCTGCTTTTATTTTCTAAACAGTTATATAATAAATTTAGAATAATTGCCACTACTGTCCCATACATTTTAGAAGCCTAAATCCAATTGAACATCAGGCAGTTT
>CAZBFP010000058.1:0-1901 GCA_964491265.1 uncultured Leptospirales bacterium
TTATTTGTAACAGTTATTCTTTTGCAGGGGGTGATTAAGCGATCACCCCCTGCACCCCCGCGCTCTGCCTCAGGCGCAGGCAGGGGCTAACGCTCAATGCATTCGCGTATTCCTGCGGAATAACTGCGAAAGTCTGAGCGTATTGGTATCCGCCTTTGGCGGATGGTTTTACTTACTTTTTGTGGAAAGACCGCCGGAAGGCGGTCATTGTTTGGTTTTGAAAGAACTTGGGATGTCAAGTGAATATCATTCCCGTACAGATCATTGCCCTTCCCATACTTTAAAATTATACAAAAACCATTCTCCATCAATTTTTATAAATGTAAATTTATCAAGATATGATGTTATATTATATATATCAGATTTTTCTTTTTCTTTTCCAACCCAAGTTAAAAAGACTTCAGCGAGGATCATCTGATCTTTTTCTTTTATCTGTACCTTCTTTATCATAATGTTATTAGCACTTAAACTTTCTCTGATACAAAGCGGTTCAGTTTCTCCGACAACACTACTGCATAATATCAGCGTAAAGATTCTCCCTTTTGCATCAAAATCTGATACAATTTCTTCCTTCGTCATAAACTTGTTATTCCAGACTTCAATATTTATGTCTGGTATATACTTCAAAAATGCTTCTGTCTTTTGTTCTTTTATTATCTCAATGATTTCATTAGTGATTTTTTTTAATTCAATTTCATCTTTACTTTTTGAAAAACAAACAACTTGTAATAACGAAAAAATCAAAATAATAATTACTAATAAAAATTTCTTATTTAAAATCATAAGTTTTTCTCCATATATCTATTATTTTCTAAAAACCTTAACAGGATTATAATTATAATAACCATCTCTCTTAATATATGGTACACTCAAATTACTATAACTATATGAACGTATTGCAAAATGCAAATGGTTCCCAGTTGAGCGCCCCGTGCTTCCGACCTCTCCAATTACATCACCCTTTTTGACAAAGATATTATCTTTCGAAAATAAAGACGAATACTTATTATAGCTATCCTCTGTCATATGAGCATAAAAACTCTGTATTCCATTCTTATGCTCAATCATTGCCTGATAGCCATACCCCTCAGTATACTGATATTTAACTCTACCATCTTCAATCGCTAAAATATTAGTACCATTAGGTGCGCCTATATCTATTCCTCCATGACTATCAGGGCCCCCTAGTGTTGGGTGGTTTCTTGGGCCGAATGGGCTAGTCAATTTCCCACCTTCTTCGGTAATTTTGGTTATATCATCAAATGTATAGCCTTGAATTGGTGAAATAATAGCATTCGGGAAAAACAAATTCTTTGGATCAATACTATTTGAAGCACCTGAGCTCCAGGGACTCCAACCAGCTATTTTTTTCATTAAGTTCATTGCTTCATTATATCCAGATTCATTTCCAGGCACATACATTTTCTGCACATCTTTATTCCAGCTCATATCACCAGGTTCTTTTATCGGCTCACCTCTGTTCACTTTTTCCTGCAATTCAGCTGGTGTTAAACCTCCATTTGCTTCACATAACCTTTGCAATGCTCTCTCCTGGCTTAACGGATTTTCATCTGTTGAATAATAACTGGCAAGTTTCGCAGCATAGTTGTTCATATTAGTGCCCTTTTTAAACTTACTTTCTACATCCTCCACCCAGCCTGCAGTTTGGAACTCCGGTGCGATTACCACTTTAGGAGCAAAGAAATCAGATACTCCTTTTTGAACTGCCCCAACTGCCGAGCTCACTGCTCCAGTTACTCCACTCCATGCACTCGCCGCAACATTCTTAACCCCATTCCAGGCACTAACCGCAGTATCCTTAACCCAGCTTGCTGCTCCCTTTACACCTTCCCAGGCCGATGCTGCTCCTGTTTTTATATTCTCCCAGGCTTCTCCGCTCT
>CAZBFP010000059.1:0-1702 GCA_964491265.1 uncultured Leptospirales bacterium
AATACTGTTTTGTCCAGTATTTTATAGGCTTTTGACTTTTTCAGGAAGCCCTACTGATAGCTTCAAATGGTCTCTTTTATGATACTGTTTCCGCTCTACTGAAAAGAGGGGCCAATGTAAATGCGTTCACACCTACCAATGGTGCCAATGCTTTGATGAATGTAATTAACTTCGGCCGCAAAGATCAGGAAAAAAGCAGCATCAGGATGATGAATCTTCTTATTGATAATGGAATCGATATTAACTTTCAGGGAGTCACAGGGAATACAGCATTGATGTACGCGAGCGGATGGGGGATAGTTACAAAGAATCCTGAAAGAGCAAAAATTCTTCTTGATAAGGGGGCAAAGGTAAATCTGCAGAATAAGAAGGGTGAAACCGCATTAAAGATGGCTGCATATAGGGGACATGTGGATACTGCAAAGCTCCTTATTGACAGGGGGGCGGATCTTGAGCTAAAGGATGCAGAGGGGCGCACTCCTTTAATGACCGCTTCAGCGGCAACTATTGATCTGAAGAGCAGTAGCAAAGATTTCCCTGCACTTGTAAATCTTCTCCTTGCCAGAGGTGCAAAGGTAAATGAACTGGATAAAAATAACAATACAGCCCTCTCCCTTGCGACAAAGAACGGGCATAAAAGAATAGTCAATATTCTTAAATCAAAAGGGGGAACTATTGCCGCTTCAGAAAAAAAGGATGAATCAGGTAAAGCTATAATCGGTATATGGGAGGGGCTCCAGAATTCAAACCCCTATGACCTGCATCGCTTCACATTTAAAAGCGATAATACCTGGACCTACGAAATTAAAGCCACTGCGGCAATGTTGAAACTGATACCCGCAAGCCAGCATAAGTACTTTAATGACAGCTTAAAAGACAGGGCTAAACAGCAGGGTGACAAGGGGACATATTCTTTCAGGGAACAGTGGCTGGTATTAAAAACAAATTCATTCTTCAGTCCTCAAAGGGTTTTTGCATGGAAGGTTGAAAAGGGTAAATTAAACCTCAATGGAACCGAGTTTATCTTAACAAAGGTTCGAAAATAGATTTTTGGAGCTATTCCGGCGGCATAGTATATTATGCTGCCGGAATAAAAATTCCGGTTCAGTTATTAATTTCCTGTAATGCAGCTGTTAATCCTTCAATATTATATTCGATCAAAGTAAGACAATAGCCGGAATCTCGGCAGTCAATTGAGATAATCTTACCATTTTCAAATATTTCTGTAATTACCCTGTTCAGGAGCGCGTCTGTGAGGGGTGTTACTTTTTTTCTCTCAATATTGAGGCTGGCATGGCTTACAAGGATAAGGGCTGCTCTTGATTTCCCGGTCAGTAGAACCCTTTCTCTGTAAATGGATGTATCTTCATCTTCCGGGTGAAATTCATATACTGCAACACGGAGAATATTGTTCTCTATCCCCTCCCAGGGTTGACCCTTTTTTGTAGAGCCTGAATAACATGACATGAATATGATTAATAATATGATGTATCCTTTTTTCATTGGAACAGGTAATAGAATAGAATAGGTTATTTCAACACAAAAAACCCCCGGAGACCGGGGGTTGAGAGAAAATCATGAATATGATACAACTTAAATGGTGATTATATATAACCTCAAAAGTGGAGAATAGTCAATCAGGGGAAATTATTAATGGCGCCACTGCAAAAATTATCATTATAAAGCGCAATAATTCAGAATA